>NZ_JAAXMM010000016.1 GCF_012276985.1 Agrobacterium sp. a22-2
ACGAAGCACCCTGGAAGATTATGTGAACGCCATCTGCGACCGCATTGCGGAATTTGTCGGCAGCATCGGGGGCGCCACCGGCATTGTCGTACTCAGTGACCACCACCGGCTCTCCGTTGAAGCCGCCAGCCTCGTTGATACGCTCGACACCGTATTTGACGGCGTTGGCGTAAAGACGACCCGTCGACGTTTGTGCGCCGGACAGGCTTTCGATAATTCCGACTTTCAATGGCTCGGCGTGGAGTGCGGTCGTGTTTAAGGCCGCTGCGGACATGGCCGCAATGATGGCAATACGTCTCATAATCGATTTCCTCCCGCTTATGACTAAGTCTGTGCCGCTGCACCGGTACTTACCTTCGGCGCCCTCCTGGACACGCCAACACTCTAACCACAACATCCTGCGCCTGTAAAGATTTGAGATATGTGATCACACGTGATTTTCTTCGCACGTTACGTTGGTTGCTTGCTCAAAGAATTAGACATAAAAGCCAATTAGAATGGGGCCGCCTCGCACCCGCACTGTATTATCGTTGGGCGGCACGTAAGATATTTTGACCAGCCTGATGAGGCCCCGAGCACGTGAATACCTTTGAAGCAAAGTACAACAACCAGCATACCCTTACGCCGGTAGATGTGACGACTGTTCAGGAGCGTGTCTATCAAAGCCTCAGGCTCGGCCTTCTAAAGGGCGAGTTCTTGCCCGGTGAACAAGTGTCGATTCGTGGTTTGGCAGAGGCGCTCGGCACCAGCGCCATGCCGGTGCGCGATGCGGTGGCGCGTTTGATTGCGGAACGCGCGATCGAGCAATCGGGGCCGCGGATGCTGCGTATTGCACCCTATCTCGCATCGGATCATGAGAACTACATCCGGGTCCGCATGCAGCTCGAGGGTTATGCGGCCGAACGGGCAGCGAGCGCGCCAAAGGATCCCGTTCTGATCGAGGCTCTGAAGCGCCACAACGAAAGCATCAGAGAGGCCTTGGAGTCCAAGGACCTCGATGCAGCGCTCGCCGGCAATCAAGCCTTTCATTTCGAGCTTTACGGCGCAGGCGGCTATCCGCAGCTACTCGACATCATCTCCACGCTCTGGCTTCGCACAGGTCCGATTGTGGCATCCGCCCGCAGGGACAAGGCGCTGTTCGAGCGGATCTTCAACAACGGGGTTCGCATCCACAGCGACGTCATTGACGCTATTGCGCAGCGGAATCGCGTTGGGGCGCGTCGGGCGATCAATCTCGACATCCGCTCTTCCCATCTGTCGATCAGGCGCTTTTACAAACTTGCTTCGGGCGGGGCTGACGGCGCGGGGGGCTGAGCTCACGTCGAGCCGCATTTTTTTCACTGTACGTGTAGTGATCGAAAGTTCGTCTTTTTCCTCATTTAGGCTTCATTGCCTCACAACATTCCTCCCTCGACTCCATGACATTGCCTACTCAACGGGGCTCAATATTCGAAAGACGAGGGACGCGAGCAAGTGCTTATCCGTTCGGCCTTTTCAGAACACTCATGGGCGCACCACGTCGAACAGCCTCTTGATGAAAGCAACTGAATCGAGTTGCTTTGCCAGATTCTTCCCATCTGCTTTCCTGGGAGGGGCAAAAACAGAGGCGTCAAAGTTTATTACCGGGAGCGTCGTCATCCAACGGGTAATTTCAACACCTGCTGTATTGGTGGTGGCGACATCTAGCCCCCCGAAATTAATGGCGTCCTGAAGGTCTTGGTGTGAATGGGCTGTTGTCACGGTCAAGTTTTGGGACGTCAGAGGTTCTGTAAGGCGACAGGCAATTGTTGGATTGTTGTTGTATAACAGGATGTTAACGCGTCTGCTCTTAGATTGAAGGGTCATTATTTGCATTATTCGCTCCTCGGAGTGGTTCTGCTACAATGCACCGCGGCCAGATAACAACCCGCGATGCTGACGATAGGTTTAGAATTGATAGCCGACGCCCAGCATCGCGAATGGTTGGATAGCATTGACTTCGAACGGTCCGGTTTCATAGGTGGACGCGGTCACCGAATTGCGCTGACACGATTGGAAAGGCCTGGATCTCGAATTCATCCGAGCCTTCCTATTCGGGAAGATAAACCGCACCGACACCCACTGTGACCTTCCAGTCATCCAACTTCCGGCGAACGCCGCCGAACCGCCCATTGTCGGACTGTTCCGGCGGCGCGACCGCGGCTTCCTCCATAACGAAATCAGCAGCCCAGGTGGTTGCTGGAAACAGCAGAGAGACCAAAGCAGTCGCCGTGACTAAGGGCCTGACGATTGGATCCACTGTAAAAGGAAACCGCGCCGACGCGGCGCATCGCTCTGGCATGGGAGGAAGACGATTGTCTTTGAACACTTAGGATATCTCCTGTTCTTGGCTTAGCAGAGATCGCCGATGACGACAGCGCCGGACAGTGGGAGAGAAGCATTGCGGCTGCATTGCAGGATTGGCGACCCGGCGCCGCTACATCACGTGAAGCGCTGAGGGCGAGCTACTGAATGAAGCGGCGCGATAGCATTATCAGGAGAATAATCGGGCCCCCGAGCAGCGCACCGAATAGGAACGCGGAAAAGAGCAGGCGGCCAACGACGTGGCTAATCGTTCTGCGGTTTATTGCCATTGCCCTACCTCGCCACTTGGGAATGGTCTTGTGGGGCCTCGAGCAACGGCTGCCCATTTAATTTCCTTGCCAAGCTGGCGATGCAGGAAATGATCACCGGGACGACGATAAGGGTTAGTATCGTGGAACTCAGAAGCCCGCCAATGACCGCATGTGCCATGGGTGCCCTTTGCGCACCGGCCCCGGAAGTGACGAGGGCAAGAGGGATCATCCCGCAGATCATCGCCAGCGTTGTCATGACGATCGGGCGAAAGCGCACAGCGCCAGCATTCGCTAAAGCCTCGGGGACCGAAAGTCCCCGTTGACGCTCCCTGTTGGCGAAGTCGACAAGCAAGATGCCGTTTTTCGTGACGAGCCCCATGAGCATGATAAAGCCGATCATCGAAAACATGTTGATGGTGCTTCCAGCGACCAACAGCCCAAGCAATACGCCCACCAACGACAAAGGAAGCGCCGCCATGATGGCAAGTGGTTGCAAAAAACTTCCGAATTGCGATGCGAGCACGACGTAAATGAAGATCACTGCCATGATCAGAGCCTTGATCAGGCTTGCAGCAGCGGTCCCAATGTCTTCGGCGTCTCCTCCAAACTTGATCCGGTATCCCGCAGGGAGTTTCTGTTCCGTTATGATGGCTTCAAGATCGGCCGTGACGTCACCCATGGCGCGGCCCGATACATCGGCGGAGATCAGAATTTCCCGTGACTGGTTCAGCCGGCGAATTTCTGATGCACTTGGGACCAGTTCTATATCAGCAACCTGGTTGAGCCTCACCATCTGAGCGCTCTCCCCGTTTAAGGCGGCGTTAGGTAGCTTTATCATCAGATCGCGAATGGCAGAGACAGTGTCTCGTTGGTTCTCGGGTAGGCGAACGACCAGGTCGTGAGTTTCACCAAGGCTATCAGACCAGGTTCCGACCTCTTCACCACTGACAAATGGTGCGAGCGCTGCGGAAATGTCGTCGACACCAACATCAAGATCCCCGGCTTGCTCAGGCTTGAGCCGTACCGAAAAAACCAACTTCGTGTCGCTGCTGCTAGAATTGATATCCACCACTCCTGGGATCTGGCGCATATCCGAAATCAGCTCTGCCGCGGCTTTTTCCAACACCGCCCGATCATCGCCCAACAAGCTCAGTTGAATCGGACTTGCCCCACCACCGAGACCTGATTGAATAAAGGCGATTTTGATGCCGGGGATCTGTGAAAGGCGCTGACGAATTGGGTCAGCCAACGCCACAGGAGTCCGTTCACGCTCGTGGTGAGGCACAAGACTGACAAGCAATGCCGCGTTGTGTTTGCCAGGATTGCCGCCCGTATTGATCGTCGAATAGGTAGAGGCTACCTCGGGAAATTCACGCAAAGCGGCTTCAACCTGTCGAAGTTTTGCCGTCGTGTAATCCAGTGAAGAGCCCGCTGGAGCGCTCACGTTGATCTGAAACTGCCCCTCGTCCGAAGTTGCGACAAACTCGACGCCCACGAGGGGGACCATGAAAATGCTTGCAACAAATACCGCTGTTGCGAACATCAATGTCACGAGGCGGTAGCGCAGCATCCAACGGATCATCTTCCGGTAAATCGTGACGAGCAGTTCAAAGCCTCTGTCGAAGCGTGCGATGGTGCGGCCGATCGGCCCGCGAACCGCGTCCGGCTCTGCATCTGGATCATGCCAAATGCTCGAGAGCATGGGATCAAGCGTAAACGCCACGAAAAGCGAAATCACCACGGCTGCGGACACGGTAACGCCGAACTCATAGAAAAAACGCCCGACCATGCCTTCCATGAAAGCAACCGGCAGAAAGACGGCAACGATTGCGGCCGTCGTTGCCATCACGGCGAGCCCGATTTCGGCTGTGCCATCAAGCGCCGCCTGAAAGTGCGACTTACCCATGTGCAGGTGCCGTGTGATATTCTCACGCACCACAATTGCGTCATCCACCAGGATGCCGATCGAGAGCGTGAGAGCAAGCAAGCTGAGCATGTTGAGGGTGAAACCCAAGAAATCGATGATGGCGAGTGTCCCAATCATCGAAATTGGCAGCGTCAGCGCGGTTATGACTGTGCTTCGCCAGGAATTGAGGAAGAGGAAAACAATGGCGACTGCAAGCGCCGCTCCTTCGATCAAGGCGGATTGGACCTCGCTGAGTGACTCGACGATCGGCTTGGAGGCATCTTTGATGATTTCAAGCCGCGCATCCTTTGAAGCCAAAACATTTTCTAGCTGATCGAGCCGCTTGCGAACATCACGCACGACCTGCACCGTGTTCGCATCCTGGATCTTGACGAGGTCAATCGCGAGCGCGGTCTCTCCATTGTATAGGGCTCGACTTTCTGGATCCGCAGGGCCGATTTTAACAGAAGCCACGTTCGACAGGTAAACAGGTGCCCCGCCGCGGCGAGCAACAACTAGGTCAAGCAGTTCCTTGGGCTCCGAGACCCGCCCCTGGATTTGAATGCTGCGTTCGGAAAGGCCGGTGATCACGCTTCCGGCTGGCCGGTTCCTGTTGCTGGTCTTGATTGCTTCGATAACTTCATCGACGCCTACTCCGAAAGCGCTCAACCGAGTTTCGTCTACTCGAATATCGATCTGCTGCTTCTGGCCGCCAACCAAAGTTGCCTGTCCAACGCCGGACACGGTCGCGAGCTCGCGGATTACGCGCTTCTGAACAAGGTTGGTCAATTCGGGCACGCCCAAGGTTGCGGACGTGACGGCGATCGAGATTATCGGCTCGTCGAATGGATTGAAACGCGAGACGACCGGCTTCTCGACCTCGTCAGGAAGTTCTGCGTCCAGGGCAGCGACCTTGTCGCGGACATCTTGCGCCGCGACCGGACTTTTCACCTCCAGTTTGAAACTTGCCACGACGACGGATCGACCGTCGTAGGATGTAGACGTTACCTCGTCGATGCCGCTGATCGTGTTGAGCGCCGCCTCGATCGTTTTCGTTACGTCGACCTCGACAGCTTCGGGCGTGGCACCTGGGTAAGTGGTTGTGACGACGACAACCGGGACATCGACATTGGGGAATTGATCGACCCCAAGACGATCATACGCGAAGGCGCCGAACACCAGCAGAACCACCATCATCATCGTGGCAAAAACCGGGTTACCGATGGACATGCGGGTGAGAAACATGTTTATCCCACCTCCGCGACTGTTACGGCAACACCCGACCGGAGCTCGGCATGCGGCGTCCTTACGATCAAATCGCCCGCTGAAAGACCGGAGACCTCAGCGACCTGACCATCATCCCACCTGGAGATGATGGTCACCGGCTGGCGGAGGAGAACTCCGTCGGTAAGTTTGAGAACGTAAGCGTCTTTTTTGTCGCCCAGAAGCGAGGCAACCGGAACGGTAATGGCCCCCTCAGTCTGGCGAACAAGAATAGATCCTTGGACGAACATGCCTCCCTTGAAGTTGTAGCCTTCATCTGGAAGACGAACATGAACAGCCACACTGCGGCTGCCATCATCTGCCACCGGGCTGATGCGAGCAACCTCTCCCTTGATCGCCTGATTTTGGAGTCCATCGACTTGAAGCTCCACCACCTGTCCAACGGCGACGCGCGAAATCTCTTGTGTGGAAATCAGAACCCTGGCTTCCATATCGCTTACGTCGACCAGGGTGAGAAGTTCCGCGTCTGCCGGGATCTGCGCACCTTGATGGACCAACAGCTTCGAGACGACGCCGTCGAAGGGGGCAAGGATCTCCGCATCTTGCAACGCTGTTCGCCCTATTTCGACTTGGGCGGCCTGGCTATCCAGCCGGACTTTTCTTCCCGCAACCTCGCTTCGTGCTTTGTCGAGTTGCTCTTGGCTTGCGACCCTTTTGCTCGCAAGTTGTTCAATCCGGTTGAGCGACTGCATGGCAAGGACCATTTCGGCCATTGCACCTTCCTGGTCCGCCTCTTTTTGGTTCAGACCGGCCTGAAGGTCATTGGATTCAAACGCGATCAAGACGTCACCCGCCCTCACCCTCTGTCCTTCTCGGATGTTCGAACGGGTAATCCTGCCCCCACGAATGGCGCGAAGTTCTACGAGACGTGAGGGGCGAAGTTCGCCCGTTACCCTGAGCCGCTCAACAAACGCAGCCGGCTGAATTGTAGCGACTTCCATCGGAGACAGTTCGAACGGTGATGTCGCGGCACGGACATGCGCGGCCACCACCACCTTCTGCAGTCGCTCATTCACATCGCTTGTTCCCCGTGCGGGATCAATGAGTTCGACGGATAGATAGAAGGCGCCAAGTAGCGCCGCGGTTATTGTGAATATTCTCTTCCATTGGAATGCCATGAAGTCGACCTCGTTGTGATAGGGCACCGCGCATCAAGCCGTCTGGTGCCGCGTCTGTAGGTGGATGATGAGGTTCGACAATTGCAGCAGCATTACCCGCCATCTTTTAATCCTCGTAATGCTGCTGCAATGTTCTTGGCGACATTGCTGCCAGGACCGGATGCGGAGCTACGATGAGACTTCTATTGATCGAGGACGAAAAAGAGCTGGCGACGGCGTTGTCGGCTGCGCTGTCAAAGCACGGGATCGTTACCGACCACACGATGTATCTCGCCAATGCTCACGAGCTCGTTCTTCAAAATGACTACGACGCCATTCTTCTGGATCGGCGTTTGCCGGACGGAGAGGGATTGACATTCATCCCGGTATTACGGCGTGCAGGCAATGACACGCCAATCATTGTACTTACCGCCCGAAACGAGCCAATGGAACGCGTTGCCGGCCTCGATTTCGGTGCCGACGATTATCTTGGAAAGCCGTTTTTGGTCGAGGAGTTGATGGCGCGTGTCCGCGCGCTCCTGCGACGGCCCTCTGGCGTAGTGGATCAAGATGTCAGGGTTGGGCGATTGTCGATCGACCCGTTGAACCTCACTGTTAGAATTGGAAGCGATACGCTCGATATTCCGCGCCGGGAGCTCTTGGTTCTCCAGGCCCTGGCTAAACGCAAGGGCAAGACCGTTCTCCGGTCCACGCTCGAACAGGCGGTCTATAACTACGAAGAAGAGATCCAATCAAATGCCTTGGATGCCCATATTTCCAGGCTGCGCAAGAGACTGTCGGATGTCGATGCGGGTGCCACAATCCACAACATCCGCGGTGTCGGCTACCTCCTGAAGGAAGAATGATGGGTTCCTCACATTCCACGACTCCGTCGCTCTGGTGGCGCCTAAGCTGGCAACTCAGCCTGGTGATCAGCGCCGTCATCGGCGGTGTGATCGTCGGGTTGTCAGTGTATGGCACGATGGTGATGTCGCCCAATATCGCGATGGAGAGCGAGGTCAAGAACGCAGTTGCTGAGTCAATTAGACGAAATGACCGTGGCCAGCTTGAGTTGGAAGAGACTAAATCACTGACGACGCT
The DNA here is from genome assembly GCF_012276985.1 of Agrobacterium sp. a22-2. GTDB lineage: Bacteria > Pseudomonadota > Alphaproteobacteria > Rhizobiales > Rhizobiaceae > Allorhizobium. The sequence continues at coordinate 7,983 of NZ_JAAXMM010000016.1, forward strand.
GTTGAACGAGAACAGCCGGCTGTGGTTTGTAGCAGCCACCGCCGATGGCGCTTTCGTGTCCCGGGGAGCTATTCCTCCGCCCTATGCTGCAATTGCCCCTATAACCCACCTGATTAGGGCCGCTGATATCCGGGGGGCGGATGGTATCAAAGAGATCGCGTCGATCGACGATGTGACCACATCGCTCGGTGATGTGCGTATCCTTTTTGGAGGCGTCGCTGGAAAAGGTTCACCACTGTTTGCGTTGCTCGGGCGCGCGTATCCGATCTATGGATCGCTGCTTGGTATAGCATTGCCCGCCATATTTATTGCAGTTCCCTGGATTGTGCGGAGCGCACTTGCAAGAATTAGCTATGTTGCCGAAAGGGCCGCACAGATCGACCCGCCTCGTCAGGGCAGCCGTCTTCCTGTCGAAGGAATTCCAAGCGAGGTCGCTCCGCTCGTCGTGGCCTTCAACGGGGCACTTGAGAGGCTTGAGGCGGAATTCAAAAAAAGGCAAAGGTTCTTGATCGACGCTGCTCATGAGCTTAGGACTCCCATTGCCATTATGCAAACGCGCATCGACGGCATGGCGGACGGTCCAGAGCGCACACGGATGCTGCAAGATGTAGCGCGCCTCGCCGACACGGCGGAACAGTTGCTTGACTTCGAACGCAACGATCAAGCGGTAGACCTTGATGAAGAGGTCGATCTCGTTAAGATCGCGCGTGCCGTGGTGGCTGACTTTGCACCTCTCGCAATCGCATCAGGCTATGAAATCTCATTTCAAAATGAGGTGGAAGCGCTCCCTCGCAATGGCAACACCATTGCGTTGACCCGGGCGATCGGCAACTTGGTGCGCAATGCGATTGACCATTGCGATGGAAGAGGAACGATTGAGATCTCGGTCTCTGCGAGTGGTGAGATCACCGTCGGCGATGAGGGACCCGGCATCCCGATTGAACATCAGGAACTGGTATTTCAACCATTCTACCGCGTCACCCCGAGAAGCCAGGGCGCCGGGCTTGGTCTAAGCCTTGTGAAGCAGATCGTCATCAACCACGGCGGACAAGTCGGAATCCATAGCCATTCAGGCGGCACAAGAGTTACCGTCCGCCTATGATATGGCGTGGTTTTTGTCACCTTAACGGCGTCCATTGCGTTTGCTTCGACATTCTCTCTCGATTGCGTAGAGAATTGCAGGACCAGCGGATCTTGTAATGCTGCCGCAACCCTTGGCTCCGACTGTCCCTCCAACATCAATGTTGGAGACCTGAGAACGTGCAAATTTACAATCATCGCTTCAGTCGCTTTTTCGAAGGTCCGCCAAGACGTTTGCTTTTCGTTTTTCTGTTTGTGATCATCGCGAGTGCGATGGCCGGCTGTACATCCATACCCTTGGCAGAAAGCGGAACGCTGACCTCCTACGCGAACCTAAGCCCACAGAAGGGCAAGTTTGGCAAGAAGCGACGATTATACGTAGATGGTCAACAACTGGCCCAGATAAAAACGGTTCGGATCATTCCAACCAGCTTCTCTTTCAACGCTGCATCTCGTATCAAACTGCAGGCCGACCGTGACTTGGTTTCCGATGCACTGGACCGCGCCCTGTGTGTCGCATTGAGCGACAAGTATGAATTAGTGCCGGCCAGTCAACGAGCGGATCTGACCATCCGTTCTGTCGTCACCGATATTGTACCGACCAACAAAGGGGTGGCGGCGGCCGCGACGGTTGCCAGCGTTGGCGGTGGTTTCATGATCCCGAGCGACATCCCTCTTGTCGGCATTCCACGCATACCCATCGGCCTTGGCGGTCTTGCAGTCGAGGCGGAAGCAACCGACAGTTCCAATGTTCAACGTGCAGCGATGATGTGGAGCCGCGGAGCCAACTTCCTTCAGGACAAGCCCCGTTATTCGGAAGTCGGCGATGCCTATGGCCTTGCAACCAAATTTGCCAGCGACTTTTCGCAGACATTGATAACGGGCAAGGAACCAAAGATGCTGGACATCACTATCCCTTCAAGAAACCGGGTCCAGTCCTGGCTCGGCGGCAAACCAAAATATGCGGCATGCGACGCGTTCGGGCGAGCACCAGGCTTGGTTGGCAAGGTCGCGGGCAATTACGGTCTTCCACCACAATGGACCGATAAGAAGCCGAAGACATTGCCAGCACAATGACCATCAGAACACCTAGCATTGTCCAAGACTGCCTGCTGGCGGAATAACTGCTTAGCAGGAACAGACGGGCCTCTTCTGCCGGGTTGGTGAACGGAGCAAGGGCCAGCCTCCAGCCTTGCTCCGCTCACCGCCTCCAAGTTCGAAATTTATTTCTGAACCCGGAGCTGCAGTGTGAAAACTCGATCAAGCCGGTTTGTATGTAATGTCCCTGCAATTCTCTAAGATCATTGTCGACGCGAGACGACCTTCTTAAAGAAAAGGAACAAAGATATGGCTCCCTGCGACAAGATATTTTGGGTCAAGACTATTCAAATTTTATTATCGACTGTTATTATGACGCTTTTTCCATCCGCAAGCGTGTTTCCGGACCTAGATGATCTTAGAGCCGGATTGCGCAGCAAGCGTTTCTCGAGGTCTTGGTTATGACCGAGCAGAGAGCCTCTCGAAAGGAAACCTCTGCACCGGCTCAAAGCATGTTAAACTTGAAGTCTCTGGCAACCATCTCTGCCCCGGGCAAGCGTTTACTTCCGTCGACGATGTTAATCCTCGGCATTACCATGGCATCCCAAACTAGCTCGGCAGCTCCCGTGTCTCCCGCTGTGAAGGAACAATGCGGAGCCGAGATCCGATCGAAGTGCCTTAGGCCATGGCGGCTTACCCCTGATGCTATCTCAACATGCGTTGAAGAGAACAAAGCAAGCCTGTCGCCAACATGCCAGGCGTTCTGGGTCACTGCCCATATGTGTCAGGTGGAGATGAAACAGGTTTGCAACGGATTGAACCCGCTGACCATCAAAAGCTGCTTTAGGAACTCCGGGCAAAAATTTTCACCGACCTGCCGAGAAACGCTGGGCATTCAATAGGAGGTTGCAGACAGCTTGCCTTTGACCGCGGGCTGGCGTGTCCGCCGTGAGTTCAGCGATAGGATTTGAGGACGACCGTCGTCTGCGTCCGGATCGTGGACTTGACGACCGCCAGTCTGGCCGAGGTCATCTCGTCCCACCCGATCAGTTCGGACATCATGTGACGGGTCAGGTGAACCACGAGCAACTGGCCGTTGATCGTGGCGGCCCTCACCTGCAGGTCTTCCGCAGACGGGTCGCCGCGCGAGATGGCAGCGATCAGACCGGTGCAGCATTGCCTGATCCGACGGCCGAGAGGCTTGTCCGCGACGGGTCGCGAGGCCGAGGACGTCGGAGCGTGCTGCTGTGCGACGAAGAGAGCGCGGCTCGCGGAATCAGGGGCGTCGAACATGAAGTCCGCAAGCCTGTCGAGGATGTCGCAGTAGGCTTCGATCAGACTTGTCACGTCTTTGGACTGCGCGGCGATCAGAGCCTCGGCGTGGGCGAGCGCGGGACCGGCGGCTTCGGTGGCTGCAGCCTGAATGTCTTCGAGACATGCCTTGTACAGGCCTTCCTTGTTCTCGAAGTAGTATTGGAGCGAAGGCGCCGGGACATCCGCCGCCGCTGCTATCTCGCGGGTCGAAACCCCTGCAAAGCCCTTTTCTCCGAACAGGGCGATCGCCGTCCGGATGATCCTCGCCCGCGTCTCCTCGCCCCGTGGATATGCGCTCTCGGTCTTGTGCCGTCGCATGCTTTTCATCGTCATCTCCTGTTCGCCGACGATACCACGAAGAAATAAAATGTTCCATTCGGAAAAATTCTTCCGATTGACATATTTCTATCGGATGCCATATTTCTTCCAGATGGAATAAATCAGCGCATCGGCCCAGTCATGGACACCACCCTCTCCGCACGAAACATCGACGTCATCGCAACAGACAAGGCGTCGGCCGAGCCGCCTGCAAAGAAGCCCGCCAAGAAGCGCAAGCTTAGATACGCGCTGCTCGGAGCGGCCTGCCTCGGTGCGATCGCCGGGAGCGTCTACGGCCGTCACTGGTATGTCTCCGGTCGCTTCGTCGAGAGCACCGACAACGCGTACCTGCGCGCCGACCAGGTCTCGATGGCCCCGCAGGTGGCGGGCCAGGTCGCGGAAATCTACGTCAAAGACAACCAGCAAGTGGTCGCGGGCCAACCGCTGGTGAAGATCAATCCCCGGCGATACGAGATGGCGGTTCGCGAGGCCGAGGCGACGGTCGCCGCCCGTCAGGCCGACGTCGCCAAGAGCAAGGCCGACCTGAAGCAGCAGGATCTGGTGATCGCACAAGCTGAGGCCGATCTCGAGAACGCCGAGGCCAATGCCGACCTGGCGCAGAAGGAACTGGACAGGACCTCGCCCCTGGCAGCCCGCGGTATTCAGACACAGCAGCAGGTCGACGAGAAGCGCAGCGCGCTCAACAAGGCCCGGTCGACGACCCGGTTGAAGAAGGCAGTTGTCGACGCGTCCCGCCAGCAGATCTTGTCGCTTCAGGCGGTAATCGAAAAGGCGTATGCGCAACTGGCCGCCGCACAGGAAAGTCTCAGCCAGGCACAGATTGATCTGAGCGAGACGGTGGTGCGCAGCCCGATCAACGGCCGTATCGGTGACAAAACCGTGCAACTCGGCCAGTTCGCGCAGGCGGGAACGCTTCTGCTGACGGTTGTCCCTGTTGACCAGATCTATCTCGTCGCCAACTACAAGGAGACTCAGATCGGCGACATGCGCCCCGGCCAGCCGGCAACCATCACCATCGACGCCTATCCTGATCTGGAGATCACGGGTAAGATCGACAGCTTCTCGCCGGGCACGGGCGCGCGGTTCGCACTGCTGCCTCCGGAGAACGCCACCGGCAACTTCATCAAGATCGTCCAGCGCGTCCCAGTCCGCATTAGGCTCGACGCCGTAGGGAAGAACATCCCGACGCTGGTGCCGGGCATGTCGATCGAGGTCTCCGTCGACACCAAGGCCTCCGTCCCGGGCAAAATGGCGTCCACGCGATGAGCGCGGAAACGTCTTCGAGCAATCCACCGGAGACAGCGGCCCTAACCGACTGGATCGCGGTGGTCGCGGGCGCGCTCGGCGCGCTGATGGCTACGCTCGACATCTCCATCACCAACACGGCGCTTCCGCAGATCCAGGGTGAGATCGGCGCGAGCGGCACCGAGGGAACCTGGATCGGCACGGGATATCTTGTCGCCGAAGTGATCATGATCCCGCTGACGGCCTGGTTCACCAGGCTGCTCGGGCTGCGCACCCTGCTCCTGATCACCACCGTCGCCTTCGTGTTCTTCTCCATCGTCTGCGGCCTGTCCGATAGTCTGTTCATGATGATCCTCGGCCGCATCGGCCAGGGCTTCTTCGGCGGTGCCCTGATCCCGACCGCGCAGGTTATCGTCCGGACGAGGCTGCCTGCCCGGCAGATGCCCGTCGGCATGAGCATATTCGGCGTCATCGTGCTTCTCGGACCCCTGCTCGGTCCCATCATCGGCGGCTATCTCGCCGAAGAGATGAACTGGCGCTGGTGCTTCTTTCTGAACCTTCCGGTCGGTGTCACACTCGTCACATTGCTGCTTGTCGGGCTTCCGCGGCACAGCCCGAACTTTAAGCTGCTGGCGCAGGCCGACTGGCTCGGGATCTTCGGCATGGCCGTGGCCTTCAGTTGCCTCACCGTAGTGCTCGAAGACGGGCAACGCGACCGCTGGTTCGAATCCTCGACCATCGTCTATCTGACCATCGCATCGCTGGTGGGATTTATCGCGCTTGCGGTGGCTCAGAAGACGAGCGCAGATCCGGTCATCAGGCTGCGGCTTCTGCGTAACGGCGCCTTCGCTAGCGCCACGCTCATCGCTCTCGTGGTCGGGGCGGCGACCTATGCCGCGACCTTCCTGGTTCCTCAGTTTCTGAGCGGGATCGCAGGCTATAACCCGCGGCAGGCCGGAGGCGTCATGGCGCTCTCGGCGCTCCCGGTGTTTCTTTTGGTTCCCGTTCTTCCACGCATCATTGGCCGTCTGGATGCGCGCCTGATGGTGGCCCTGGGCCTCGTCTTCTTCGCCGCGAGCTGTTTCGTCGATGTCGGGCTGGGCCCCGACAGCGCGGGGTTGGAGTTCACGGTATCCCAACTGTTGCGCGGGGTCGGCCAGATCCTGGCGGCCATGCCGCTCAACCAGGTGTCGATGGCGGCGCTCGGACGCGAAAACGCGCCCGACGGCGCGGGCATCTACAGCATGGCTCGCAATCTCGGCGGCTCTATCGGGTTGGCCTTGAGCGGCATCCTGATCGACCAGCGGACGGCCGTTCATTCCGATACCATTCGCGAGTCCGTGACGGCAAACTCGCTGCTCGGTCAGGCTCGCCTCGCCGCCGACGGTGTCAGCCAGGGTATCGACGCCGCGACCGCGAAGCTCCGGGCGGCCTCGCAACTGTCGAGCCTGATCGAGAGGCAGGCCTTGGTGATGACCTATGGCGACTGCTTCTGGATCATGGGCGCTGCCATCCTCGGAAGCATCCCGCTCGTCCTGCTACTTCGTAAACCGAAGCCAGGTACGGAGGTCGCTGCGGTGCACTGAATTTTGATCCAATCTTGCAAGGAATTGATAATGGAACGTCGTGCGCTCAACGTAGATCTGGGATTAGCCGGCCTGACTTCTCGGCTAATGACTCCGCGCCGCTGAAACCTTCATCGATATGCTGTCGGAAACAATATGTCTTGATCCACTAGTACGTTGAACTGATAGCCAGGGCGAATTTCCAGTGTTGGCTGAACATCCACGTTCCTTTGTATGGTTCGGTCGGCGACCCGGCCGAACGTCTCGGCGAAATTCCGCCGCGTCGCATCCGAGGCCGTGTCCTGGGTTGCGAGCGTCGAACTTTCCGGAACGGCCATGTCGATCCCTGTTCCGATTAGGGCAATCAGCACCGCCGAGCCGAACGTTTTCAAATAATGGTTGTTCACCTTGTCGCTGAAACCGCCATATCCTTGCGCGTCCGTCCCCGACATGCCGCCGATTTGCAGTGTAGAGCCATTCGGGAAGATGATGTCGGTCCAGACAACGAGAACGCGTTTCTGACCAAAAGACACCTTACTGTCATAGCGACCGAAGAGCTTCGTGCCTTGCGGAATGAGCAGACGATGCCCTGTCGCGCTGTCGTAGACGCTCTGGCTTACCTGGGCGGTGATCCGGCCCGGTAGATCGGAATTGATGCCCGTGATCAGCGTCGCCGGAATAACCGAACCGCGCTTCAGCTCGAAGGGCGATTGTTGAGGCACGACACGGTTCGGCAGGTAGCCAAGCTCTTTCAGGTCGGCGTTGAAGAAGTCTTCCTTGGCGCCTTGTGCATTGGGATCAACGTTTTGACCACCGAGCCCGGCGCGGAGCGCTGCTGCATAGAGATCGGGGGAGCTTCCGGTATTTGTCGGAACTGTCGCGGCTTTTGCTGCCGTGTCTGCGGTCGCATCATGCGTTTCAGCACGCCCATCCAATTTGCCGCGATCGATGGCAAGCGGCGCATCATAGGCAGCGTTGTTCGCCTGCAAGCGGGCCATGCGCTGGCGCTGCTGCTCCCGCAGAAGCTGCTCCTGTTGTTCTCGCTGAAGACGGGCACGCCAGACCCCTTCCGCTTCGAGGTCCTGACCGCGCTGCTGCACCTCGCGTTGCCCCGGCTGCGGCGTGAAGGGATTGCTGGCCTTTTCGTCAACTTGTTTCGTCTCGACCGGTGTCGGCTGGAAGGTGATCTGCTGCTGCGGCTCTCCGATAATTCCATCGGTGACGCCGCGTTTGATCTGGTCGGCAAACGTCGAGGCGGGGTTGCCCGAACTTGGTCCCGGGCCGGTGTCCCTGCCGAAATACAATCCGCGCGAGGCGAGCCCATAAAAGATGACGCCAAGAAACGTGACCGCCAAGACGACAATGACGACTATAGGCAGACGGTTGATCCGCCGGATAGTGGATGGGGCCTGGTTGTTTGGGGCACCGCCGAGATTGAGAGATTGCACCATATGATCCTCCCTTACCCGCGCCGCATGAGCGACAAGGCGCTCGCTGGCGTCGCGCCACTTGCCGTGACGGAATAAGCGCGGCCGAGCTCGACGCTGTTTGTTGATAGACGGGCCAGTACCTGACCATCAACGTCTAAGATCACATAGGCGAGCGGGATGACGGTTGCGCCGCTATCCGTCTTCTGGTCGGTGACGACAGCATAACCCCATCCCTTCAGCGCCGCTTCCATCGCCTGTCCAAAGGGCGAGGTATCAGTCTTCAGAGCTACAGTCGCTTTTCCCGGCCCGATCTGTTCGGCAAGGCGGCTGACCATATCACCGGCGATTGCGCTGGCGGCGGGACCGGAGATTTCCGGTGGCGCGCTGCTGGAAACGAGGCCCTCAGTTCCCATCGACTGACATCCGGAAAGAAGGATGGCGAGGGCACAGGCTGCGGCAAAATTGCGGAGGGGTTGCACGGCGCGCGAATGGGAGAGAGGGATGTTCATTACCGCCCTCCCCGCTTGATGGTGATCTTTTCCTGTTTCCAACCGACCCCCGACACGAGCACCGCGCGATCGACATGGTAGTCAACGACCATCATGTCGCCCTTCATCCGGTAGTTGACGATCCGGTTCAGTCCCCCTGATGTGACAAACAGAACTGGCGCATCCTGACCCGAGATCGAGCGTGGGAACTGGATGTAGGTCTTGAGGCCATCGGAATAGACCCGCGTCGGTCGCCAGCCCGCGCTGCCCGAGACCGAATAGGAAAAGTTCAGCTGCTCGGCCGGAACGCCAGCACCCGGGATGGTGCTTGCCTCGATCCGCGCATTGATGTCAGCGAGCTTTGTCGAAACATCTTCCGGATATTCGAACCCGACACGCGCCATATACTGAGTCGAATGCGATTTGAGCTGGATGTGGTAGGTCCGCCTGGACGTCGTCACCACCATCGAGGTCACAAGACCAGGCTCAGATGGTTTGACGATCAGATGGATGGCCTGACCGCCGGCAGCACCTGAGGTCGCCGGTTCGACCTTCCAGCGCACCGTGTCGCCGACCAGCACGTCTCGGACGACCTCGCCGCCTTGCAGTTCGATATCGCAAACCTGTAGTGGCGAGCAGACGACAGAGGGCTGGACCTCGCCGTAGAGGAAGATCACCTTGCCGTCGGCGCCCTTGGTCACCAACCCGCGGGAGCCGCGCCACTGTGTGGAGATGCCCATGCCTTTTGCTTCGTTGGCGGTGACGCCATCGGCCGCAAAAGCATGCAGAGGAACGACCACTGAAGACGCCAACAGTGCCGAGGCGAGAGCGCCCGTCAGCGTGGCCCGTGTTCTTGTTCGCGGGATGATCATGTTCGGGGCCATGCCTTTCAAAGCTGTGCTGTCCAGTCGAAGTCGCGGAGATAGAGACCGATGGGGTTCAGGCGGATGACGCCCTCGTCCTGTGGTGGGGTGAGTGTCACCGTGGCGATGCCGCGGAAGCGGCGGACGGCGGTTTCCTTGCCGCGCCGGTCGCGCTCGAATTCCGTCCAGTCCATCTGATAGCTCTGGTTCGACAACGCGACGATGTTGTTCACCTCGATCGCGACAGTCGAATTCTTCGCTTTCTCGAACGGCGAGTTCGAGCGAAACCACGCATTGACCTTCTCGGTTGCCGGATCGGATGTCCTCAGCAGCCCATAGGTTCTGTCGATGTATTGCTTCTGCACGACCGCGTCCGGAGTCACGCTTCGAAAGTTCGACACGAAGCTGCCGAGGGTCGCACGCACCACGCGCGGATCGGCATATTCGATCTGCTGCGGGAAGCCGGCATTGACGGCCGTGCCGAGCTTGTCGACCTCGACGATATAGGGAACGAGCTTGACCTGGGTGCTTTGGTAGAGCGCGTAGCCAAAGCCGATCACCGCCATGGTCATGCCGGCGATGCCGACGATGCGCCAGGCGGCGGCGGATCTGACATAGGAGCCATAGCGCTCGTTCCATTCGTTGCGGGCGGCGATATACGGATTGGCAAAATCGGGAATATCGAGCGGATTGTGTCCGGCCATGGCTGATCGGCCTCCAGTTATTTGGTCTCGTTAAGTGGCGGTGGTGGAGGCGGCGATGCGGTCCGTCCCGATTGCTGGTCGAGTTTGGCGTTGGCAAGCCCCAGCAGCGAACCGGCATAGGCACCGGGGGAAGCGATCGCCTTATCCTTGGCCGCCGAGCCAACCGCGCCCGCAGCACCACCGATGCCGGCCTCCATGCCGCGCATGGCAGCACTGCCGAGGGACGATCCCCCTGCCCTTGCCGCACTCGCGGCCTGAAAACCTCTGCTGGCCGCTGCCGTCGCCAAAAAGCCGGCGCCGGCCGCAAAGGATGCGGCCTGTCCACCGTGGCGGATCGATTCCATACCGCCGGAAACGGAGGCACCCTGGACCACGCCTTGAAGGATCGGCGGCACATACATGGCGATGACGAAGACAACGACCGAAATGCCGGCGATCGCCAGTGTGGTGATGAACCGCTCTGATGTGGCTGTCGGGGCCTCGGCGAGGCCGAGAAGAATGTCCGAGCCTATCTTGGCGATCATCACCAGCGCCATCAGCTTCATGCCGACGGAAAAGGTGTAGACCAGATACTTGATGGCAAAATCCTTGGTGTAGGACGTACCACCCAATCCGAGCATGATCATGCCGGCGAGCAGGCCAACATACATCTCGACCATCACGGCGACAAAGATCGCAGCAACCAGCGAGAAGCAGACAACCACCACGACCATGGCAAAGACGGCGGCGATCGCCAGCGCATTGTCTTCCCAAAGCCCGAACTTCGCCTGTTCGGACATCTTGGTCGCAACACGAATGCCGGCGTCAAAAATGTTGGCCGGCGAGGCCGAGCCACCGCCGGCGCCGATCTGGTAGAGGCTATCGACGACCGCCTTTGCGAAGGCGGGCCCTTGATCGAGGATGAAGGCGAATAGCCCGATGAACATGATACGCTTCACGAGCTCGGCAAACCAGCTGTCGAGAGAAGCAGCATTGATCGCCAGCCACACGGCGGCTATACCGACCTCGATGCCCGCCAATATCCAGAACAGCGACCGCGCCGCATTCATTACCGTCGTCTCCCAGCCTTTGGCGGCCGCAACGACGGAATTCTCCAGCGTAGTGAGCACTTGACCCTGCTGCGCCATAGCCGGCGTGCTCGCGACCAGGACGAGGCCGATTGCGACGACGGCGCGCTCGATGCGCCGGGAGGGATGAACGATCACCATCTCGGCTTCATCTCCTGGCCGCCGCGAATGTCGCGCTCGGCGTTGCCGCCAAAGAACTTTTCCCGGTGAGCCCGGCGGTCTGCGTCTGATGCAGCTTGCGGTGATGCTTCGCCCGTTCCGGACAGGGCTGCTGGAGGTGGCTGGACGATCCATCTGGTGACGCCGACACCGGACGCGATGATCACCACGACAGCCATGATGATGACAAGACGCGGGCTCACCAGCGAGGCTCCATCGTCTGCCCGCCACGGATGTCATGCTCGCTTCCGCTGAAAAATTGCTCGCGCCGCGCCTGGGCGAGATCCTTTTGCGCCTGCTCCGACTGGAACCATGTGCCCATCATGGTCATCTGCTGGGAGACGAGACCCCGTAGTTTTTGCATCTGCGCGACCTGCTGGGCGGCGATCTGGTGGCCGACCTGAAGTGCCTTCATCTGCCCGTCGGCCGATTCCGACATGGAGCGCAGCGACGATATCGTGTTTTCCTCGCTCGAAAACTGGTCGGCCGTGAGGTTTGCGGCTTTCAATGTGCCCCCGATCGTATCGCGATTAGTGTCGGACCAGTTCTGATAGGTGGATGAGAAGCGTGCTCCATCAGGAAGGTTGCTCTTCATCTCGGAAAAGCTCTGGAAACGCTGCTTGAGCACGTCGTCGATATTGCCCATCGAGAAGGCGACGCCCTGCCCCTGCGCGACTACGTTTTGCAGGGTCGTAAGGTCGCTTTCGACCTGACCCCAGATGTGGTTTGGCAATTGCGCCGTGTTTTGCAGCATGTTGTTGTAGATGTTGATCTGGTTCTGGATCTGCTCGGCAAGCTGCGAGATCTGGGTGATCTGGTTGTTGACCTGCTCGGCCGACTTGCCGACCAGTGAGATCAGCTCGGTGTTGTTGGCGAGCTGTGTCCATTCGGTTGCTTCGCCCGTCACGCCGCCGGCCGAGGCCGAAGCTGGCAATGCAAACGCAAGGGCGCTCGCAACGACGACGACCATAGGTACGGTTTCAAGATGTCGGGAAAAGTGTCTCGGCATGGGCGATCCCCCTTTGCTGGAGCCAATGGAGAGGCCATGCGGCCCCGTGTTCGGAATGCAGGCTGCGAATGCGCTTGAGGTCTTCCTTGCCAGTTGCCCCGACAAACGAGAGCGCGACCGGACCGAGCGCCATGTTGAAGAGCCTTCGGCCTTCCGAGGAGACGACGTAATATTCGCGCTTGGGAATGGCGGTTGCGACGATCTCGATCTGCCGTTCATTGAAGCCAATGCGCTCATAGAACTCCCGCGTGCCCGGTTCCCGTGCCGCTCCGTTCGGCAGGCAGATCTTGGTTGGGCAGCTCTCTTTCAGGACATCGATAATTCCAGATCGTTCGGCGTCCGAGATCGATTGGGTAGCGAGAACGACCGCGCAGTTGGCCTTTCGCAGGACCTTCAGCCATTCGCGAATCTTGTCGCGAAACACCGGATGGCCAAGCATAAGCCAGGCCTCGTCGAGAATGATCAGGCTGGGTGCGCCGGTCAGGCGTTTCTCGATGCGCCGAAACAGGTAGGTGAGAACGGGGACGAGATTGCGCTCGCCCATATTCATCAGCTCCTCGATCTCGAAGCACTGGAACGCGCCAAGCGCCAGGCCGTCCTGCTCGGCGTCGAGCAACTGGCCCATCGGACCGTCGACGGTATAGTGATGCAGTGCGTCCTTGATCTCGCGCATCTGCACGCCGGAGACGAAGTCCGACAGCGATCGGCCGCGCGACTCCGCCATCAGCGCCAACTGCCTGGAGATGGCGTTGCGATAATCCGGGGTGATGGTCACACCTTGCAGCGCCACCAGCATCTCGATCCACTCTGCCGCCCAGGCGCGGTCTCCATCGGTCGACAGTTCGGCGAGCGGGCAGAAGGCAAGTGCCCTCACCTCGCCACCAGCCGACGGGCCGATATCGCCGCCGATCTGGTAGTGATCGCCGTTGAGACCGAGGGTCAGCGGCAGCATCGAGCCGCCCTTGTCGAAGGCGAATACCTGGGCATCCGCATAACGCCGGAATTGCGCGGCAATCAGCGCCAGCAGTGTCGATTTGCCAGAGCCGGTCGGGCCGAAGATCAGCGTATGGCCGACATCATCGACATGCAGGTTAAGCCGGAACGGCGTCGACCCCGATGCCACCTGCATCAAGGGCGGCGAGGCCGGCGGATAGAACGGGCAAGGCGCGGTCGGACTGCCCGACCAGACGGAGTTCAGCGGAATGAGATCGGCGAGATTGCGGGTGTTGATCAGTGGCTCGCGAATGTTGGCGTAGGAGACGCCGGGCAGGCTACCGAGAAAGGCATCCGTCGCGTTCAATGTCTCGATACGGGCGCCAAAACCTTCGGCCTGGATCAGGCGACGGATGGCCTCGCACTTTTCCTGGAGCCGGAACGCATCTTCTTCAAAGATGACGATGACCGGCGTGTAATAGCCATAGGCGACGAGCTGCGATGACGCTTCGGCGATGGCGTCCTCTGTTTCCGCCACCATTAGCATGGCGTCCTGATCGACCGAGCGTGATTGCGTCTGGAACAGCTGGTCGAAGAACGGCCGCACCTTCTGCTGCCACTTCTTGCGGGTACGTTCGAGCCGCGCCCTTGCTTCCTCGGCATCGAGGAAGACGAAGCGGGACGACCAGCGATAGGTGAGCGGCATCCGGTCGAGCGTATTGAGAATGCCCGGCCAGCTTTCGGCCGGCAGACCGTCGATCGCCACCACGCCGAGAAAGCGGTTCTCGACCATTGGGGTCAGTCCATGCTGCAACTCGGCCGTCACCAGCCAGTCGAGATACACGGGAATATCAGGCAGGCGAACCGGATGGTTCTCGCCGGTCACGCAGAAGCGGATAAACTGGAAGAGCTCGTCGTATCGCGCGACACGGAACCCACCACGCTCCGGCGTTTCCCGTGTCATCATCCGGCGGATCGACACGACGTTAGCGAGATACTGCTCGACCTCCCGGATCGAAGTCAGAAAGCCCTCAAGGGCCTTGTTGGCATAAGTGGCGGAGCGGCTTGCGACATCCGAATAGACATAGCGCGTCAGGCCGGAGCGCCGCGGCTCCGGCGGCCGCCAGGTCAGGACCAGAGCGTGCCGGCTCTCGAAATGCCCCCTCTCCCTCTGAAAGTGCGCTCGACGTTCATCATCGATGGCTCGCGTGACCGGATCGGGAAAGTGGGATTCAGCCTCAGTCGGATAATCGCCAGTTGGCACCCTGATAGCCTCGACCTGGATCATCCATCCCGAGCCCAGCCGCGACAGGATTGCATTGATCTGTCGCGACACCTCGTTGCGCTCGGCGTCGGTCGAGCTCTCGCTATCCGGCCCGGCAAAATACCAGCCGGCCATCAGCGAGCCGTCTTTCAGCAGGATGACCCCATTATCCACGAGGCCGGCATAAGGCACCAGATCGGCAAACGACGGTCCGGAATGGCGGAATGATTTGAGCGCTACCATCTCAATTCCTTTAGAACTTGCGCCACGGCGACGACGTCGCGCGATACGACGTCTTGTAGGAGATGTGCCGGAGATAGACCCGGCGCATCAGCGGATCGGCCTTGGCCATCATGCGCAGTGCCGCGACCGCGACCAGCCAGATCGCGATACCAAACAGCGCCGCATACCAGGTCAACACCACGAAGATCAGGATGATCGCGGCAAGCGCCGTCAGCAGCACCAGCTCACGGTCGGCGCCCATCAACAGGTTCGGACGCGATAGCGCCCGGTGTACCCGCGAGCGTGCCAGAGAAGTGCCGACGTCAGCCATGAGCCCCCTCCTCCACGGTGGCCGGCGTCATCGTCGGTTCGGGAGTGTTTTGCTCGGCCTGTGCGTGGGCCTCGCCGATCGATGCGCCGGTCGCGCCGAACAGGGCAACAATCTGGGTGGCCCCGAGCAGGACGCCCCCAACCAGCGCGACGTAGCAAAGCCGTCTCGCGAAATCATTCAGCTCGCCTCCGAAGATCAGCATGGCGCCGGCAATGGCGACAGCGGCCAGCGCGATAAACCCGGCGACAGGTCCGGTGATCGATTGCTGGATCTGTTGCAGCGGCGATTCCCAAGGAAGACCGCCTCCGCCCGAGGAAGCGAATGCGGAATCGCTAAAGCCGATAGAAATGGCGACAAGCGTCGCGCCGGTGAGAAGAATAGAGATTTTACGCGACATGGCTGTCCTCATCGATCTGGGCATAATGTTCGGTCTGGTAGCCGCCGTTGCGGTATCCTTCGATGTGGACGACCTCGCGGACCCGTCTCCCCTTCCCAGTTCGTTCAATGGAGACGACGAGATCGACGGCTTCGCCGATCACCTCCTGCATCGGCTGCTGACTGACTTCCGCCGTCAGTTGCTCCAGCCGGCGCAAGGCTGACATCGCCGTGTTGGAATGGATCGTGGTGACGCCGCCAGGGTGGCCGGTGTTCCAGGCCTTGAGCAGCGTCAGGGCCGCTCCGTCGCGGACCTCGCCAACGATGATGCGATCGGGACGCAGGCGCATGGTGCTCATCAGCAGGCGGGCCATGTCGATGGTATCGCTGGTGTGCAGCGACACGGCATTCTCGGCCGCGCATTGAATCTCGGCGGTGTCCTCGAGGATCACCATCCGATCGTCGGGAGAAGCAGTCACGATCTCGGCAATGATGGCGTTGGCAAGCGTCGTTTTTCCGGAACCGGTGCCCCCGGAGATGACGATGTTCATCCGAGCGTCGATCGCGCTGCGAATGGCAGATGCCTGGGCCTCGGTCATCACCTTCGACTTCACGTACTCTGTTAGCGGGATGAGACGCGAGGCTCGTCGGCGGATGGTGAATGCCGGACCGGAGACCACCGGCGGCAACAGCCCCTCGAAGCGGTGTCCGCCAATCGGAAGTTCGCCAGAGATGATGGGCCGCTCGTCGTCGGCCTCCGACTGCAGGGCATGCGCAACGCTGCCGATGACAACTTCGGCTGCGGCGTTACTCATTGCGCCGGCCGGGGCCACGCCGTGCCCCAGCCGTTTCGATGAACAGCCGGCCGTCCGGATTGAGCATGATTTCGACCACCGTTGCATCATCGAGCGCGATGCAGAGTTGGTCGCCGAGCGCGTCCTGCAGTTTGCGAACCAGGCGAGGATGGGAACGGAGCTGGGTCACGCAGCGCTCCGGATCTGACGGCTGTGATCTTCGATGGTGATCGAGCGGTAGTCCGGTGGGCAGACCCGGTCGAAGCTTGCTTGATCCGCTGGCAATGTCCCGGCGACGGCCACGGTGTTGCCGATGGCCACAGGATCGCCGAGCCGCTTCATCGGCCATCCGGCCCGGTTCAGGATGCGCTCGAAGCGCAGGTCGGTGGCCGTGACGATCTCGTCGTAGCCGTTTGCTATCGACCACTCGATGATTCCGGCAAACATGGTCAGCGTTGCGAGATGGAGCTGGCCCCCTCCCCTGCCCGCGGGCAAAGATGTGTCGACGCAAAAGCGCGAACTCTCGACCATTCTGGCCGACGCGTTGAGTGAACCGGTTGCCAGTAATTGCGGGAATGTCCGCTCCAGCATAGTTGGCCCCAATGCCGGCAGCAGGCGCGCGCAGCCGACGACCTTTTGGCCGTCTGTGACTGCGAGGATGTAGGTCGGGTCGAGATTATCGTACTCGTCGCTCTCGCCCGCATCGCTGACGTTCACATCCCATTCGAGACGTTCGCGAAAGACCGTCGCGCGCAGGCGGTGCATCTGTTTCAGAAGATTGGAATGCTCATGTCGATCTGGCGAAACGGTCAGAATCTGCATCTTGTTCTCCGCATGAAGTGGTCATGACGGAGAAAGATCATCTGGGAACGCATGTGGCTATCTGCAGATCTGCAGACGCTGATTCTACCGCGCGGTGTATGGCCAATGGGCAATTAGGGTCGTGAACGGTGTGAGAGCCCAGGCCCGCATCTGCAGATCTGCAGTTTCGGACCACTATACGTTTTTAGTAAAAGCTGCCTAACTATCCGAAACATATCGCAGATTCGGCAGAGAGGCCCAAAGCACGCCGCACTCGTTAACCCGTTGTTAACTTTAAATCTCTTGCGGCAGCGTGGGAATCGGGAGATAGTTTCGCAAATGATGGTTTTGTGGCCATTGTTTCGAAAGTGAAGACCTCCGGGAAATAGTTCGCAAAATGAGCACTTCGCAGCCCAACCGATTTGATATTGAGATTGCCCAGCAGGGGGCAAAGATCTCAAGCGCGTTGCATATGCTGCGCAGTCAGCAATATCCACCTGATGCTCGCAAAGGCTTGCGAAAGTTTCAACTGGGGGAAGTCGCGGATTTCATGGGGGTCACACAGACCCACCTGCGACAAATTCATTCTGACGGAAAGGGGCCAGAGATAGAATCCGTCGGCGGACGTCGATACTACACGGCGGACCAGATGTTGGAACTCCGAGACTATCTTGAGGCCAACAAGAAATCCGACAAGAGATACTACGTCCCTAGGCGACGGGAGGGCGAACCGATGCAGGTCGTATCGGTCGTGAACTTCAAAGGCGGAAGCGGTAAAACCACGACCGCCGCCCACCTCGCGCAATATCTTGCTCTAACGGGCCATCGCGTATTGGCGGTCGATCTTGATCCCCAGGCATCCTTGACATCCCTGTTCGGAATTCAGCCTGAACTTGATGATACGGCGTCCCTGTACGAGGCGCTTCGTTTCGATGACGAGCGGAAGTCAATCGCTGATGTCATCCAGCCAACGAACATTCCTGGCCTTGACGTAGTGCCGGCGAGCCTCGTTTTGCAGGAGTACGAGTACGACGTGCCCCTTGCGATTTCCTCCAAGAAGGGAGAGGACGGCCGACTATTCTACATGCGGATTGCCAGTGCGCTGAAGCAGGTAGATGAGAGATATGACGTGGTCGTCATCGATTGCCCCCCACAACTTGGGTACCTGACCATCACCGCTCTGATGGCTTCAACCGGCATTCTCATCACCATCCATCCCCAGATGTTGGACATCATGTCGATGAGCCAATTTCTGATGATGCTGGGCGGCATTATGGGCCCGGTCGCGGAGGCCGGAGCCGAGATGCGGGTCCAGTGGTTCCGCTACCTCATCACTCGCTTCGAGCCGACAGACATTCCACAAGCCCAGATGGTTGGGTTCATGCAATCCATGTTTGCCCAGCAAATGTTGCGAAATCACGTTTTGAAGTCGACGGCTATTTCGGATGCTTCAATCAAGAAGCAGACCTTGTATGAGGTCGAGCGGGGCGGTTTCGTCCGGTCCACCTACGACCGCGCGATGGAAAGCCTGAATGCTGCTAACGGAGAGATCGTGGATCTCATTCACGGTGCTTGGGGGCGGAAATGACGAGCTTGTCAGCCGTTTTTTTGGCCGAGTTTATCATGAATGCCAAGGCCTTATCGAGGTTGAAGACAGATCGGGAGGGCGGTTATGTCGCGTGAAAATCCGTTTGCAAAATTAGACATGGCTTCCATCTCTGCGAACCAGACGCCGACGAAGGCCGGCTACGGTATGACAGGGGCAGCGAAGACGGTGGTCCGGTCCATCGAGGATATGGCGGAGAACACGAAGAAGCTAATGGAAGGTGAGGTCATCGTGGATCTCGATCCGCGGTTGATTGACGCTTCTTTTGTTGCCGACCGTCTTTCAGACGATGACGAAGAGTTTCAAGAACTCCTTCAAGCCATCAAAGTGTCCGGGCAGACAACGCCTATTCTGGTTCGGCCCAGTTCGACGGACGCTAAGCGATACATGGTCGTGTTTGGCCATCGCCGGCTCAAGGTCGCTCGAGAGCTCGCAGTCCCGGTCAAGGCCGTCGTCAAGAAACTTGACGACATCACATCAGCGATTGTCCAAGGGCAGGAGAACGCAGCCCGTTCGAACCTGTCCTTCATAGAGCGCGCGTACTTCGCTCAGAACCTGCTTGCGTCGGGAATGACCAAGGATGTGGTTCGATCGTCGCTCGCGATCGATGAGGCGATGCTCTCCAAAATGCTCGGCGTCGTCGAGGCGGTCCCTGCTCCGATTATCCAGGCACTAGGCGCGTCCAAGAAGATTGGGCGTGACAGGTGGCTGAGCCTTCGGCAATTGGTTCTCGCCCCTGCCCTGTTAAAGGTCGCAGCGGAGTATTCCGGAACCGCTGAGTTCCTAGAACTGGATGAAGACAAGCGGTTCGATGAACTTCATGATTACCTGAAGCGCTACAAGGTCAAATCGGCTGCAAAGAGGCCCAAGGCCAGCGCAACCGGAAAGGACTGGACGTCGAGCGACAGTTCACTGAATTTCGTAATGAATGCCAAATCGAAGAAGGTTGCGATAGAGCTTTCGAATGTCGAAGCGAAGCCCTTCAGTGACTGGCTGTCAGCCCATATGGATCGTCTGTACGATGAGTACAAAGGATCGAAACACGAAAACAACGGAGACTAAACCGCAAAAGAAAAAGGCCCCCAAACGGTAAACCGTGGAAGCCTCTCTCGTCATCTCTAGCAGGATCGAGAATCGCATTTCCCGGAATCACAGTCAAGAGTCTTGGCACCGATTTGGTGAGCGATTTTCTTTTGCCTAGAGAAAGGTAAGAGAAAAATGCAGATGAGACATGTAACGACGCCCTTCGGGCGGCGGCCGATGACGCTTGCTTTGGTCAAAGGCCAGCTGGCGATCGCAGAATCGCATCCAGGCGCGCGCGTTGAAAAGTGGAAAGTCTTTCGTGACGTGTGCGAAGCAAGGGAACGCTTCGGGCTGCAGGACAGAGCCCTTGCCGTTCTTGATGCCCTGTTGACGTTCTATCCTGAGCCACAGCTCGACGCCGAACATGGACTTGTCGTATTCCCATCCAACGCGCAGCTATCCATCCGCGCTCATGGGATCACGGAAAGCACACTCCGCCGGCAGCTCGGGGCCCTTGTCGATGCCGGACTTATCCAGCGTCGCGACAGTCCGAATGGTAAGCGTTACGCGTATCGCAACCGCGATGGTGAAATCGAGCAGGCATACGGATTCGATCTGAGTCCGCTGCTGGCGCGGGCCACAGAGCTTGCCGTCCTGGCGCAGGAAGTCGCCGCAGAACGCATGCGCTTCCGCCGGGTAAAAGAAGCACTCACGATCTGCCGCCGCGATGTTCGCAAGCTGATCACAGCTGCGATTGAGGAGGGTGCGTCAGGCAATTGGGGGAATGTCGAGGCGATGTATGTTGGAATTCTCGGCCGGCTTCCTCGCTATCCTGATAGAACCCAGGTCGAAGCAACACTCGATGAAATGGAGCTTCTGCGCGGTGAGGTTCTCAACCTCCTGGAAATTCAATTAAATACTGAAAATATGCATGGCAATGCCATTCAAAATGATCGCCACATACAGAATTCAAAATCCGAATCTATCTATGAACTTGAACCTAGCTCTGAACAAGAGCGGGGCGAAAGCTTGCCGGAAGAGCAGCAGGCGAAGAGTGTGAAGCATGAAGAGGCAAAGGCAAGGGGCGAGCCGATCAAGTCATTCCCTCTGGGCATGGTTCTTCGAGCCTGCCCGCAGATTGTCGACTATGGACCAGGCGGGTGCATTTCACATTGGCGTGAATTGATGACCGCAGCAGTCGTAGTTCGGTCGATGCTCGGTGTGAGCCCGTCGGCCTATGAGGAAGCCTGCGATGCCATGGGGCCTGAAAATGCCGCGGTGGCAATGGCGTGTATCCTTGAGAGATCGAACTTCATCAACTCCGCCGGGGGATATCTCCGCGATCTGACGAGGCGTTCAGAGCGTGGCGAGTTTTCGCTTGGGCCGATGCTGGTTGCGCTGCTGAAGGCAACCAGCGAGGGAGCGCGTCGCGCGGGCTGAAGGTGGAGCGAATGACAGTGAGCGTTTGTTGACAAACGCACTCCAAGAGCTGCGATTTGAGCCGGAGCAAAACTTGTCAGCCGTTTTCTTTCATGTTTTTGATCGTAACTTCAATAAGTTACACTAGATGAATGTGAATATCGATCTTAAAAGGGACGTCGACCAATAGTGTTGTTTTGTACAGCTTCACCGAGGCCTGTGAAGCAGGGGTCTGCAGGACGCTATGTCACTTGTTGAGCACCTCGACGCTGAGCAGTGAACGTACCAATGCAGCCTGACTACGTACGCCAGTTTTGTCGAAAATACGCTGAAGCTGGGTGCGTAGCGTGTTGACGCTAACCGTCAGGAGTTTTGCGGCACTCGCAAGATCGTGGCCATCGACGATCAGACTGGCAAGCCTGACCTGCGCGGGTGACAAACCATAGATCTCCTTTGCGCCATCGATCCGACGTGCGACGGTCTCCGCATCGTCGAACGACACCAGTGCCTTGCCATCTTCAAGCCGGACCCAGCAGTAGAGAGGCACCCCCGCAGCGTTCTCACCAAGTGCCACCGCCCAAGCCTGCTTCGGCGACAAGCTTATCCGTGTTTGGCCCTCTAGCTCGCGAAAGGCTAGGCGCACGGCGTCACGAAGTCCCGCGTCACGTTCGCGACGACGGGCGCGGAGGCGGCCGCCAGCGGAGGCGAGCCCCGTATGGCCGTATATGCGCTCCTGCGCGAGCCGGTTCATCCAGAGGATGCGGGCATCCGCGTCGACCTCGATCAGCGGGTAGTTCGACTGTTCAATGGTGCTCTCCATCATCACCATGCAGCCGATCTTCCAAACACCGTCGTCCTTATGCAGGACTTTTAGTTCGCGTTTCAGATCGTCGCCGGCATCGATCCCGATCTGGTCGTAGGTCACCCAAGCCATATTCCCGGCGACGACGATGTTTACCTTCTCCCACCGAACGTGCTCCATATCGGCATGTTTCTTCGGGAAGCGGGCAACAATGGTCTTAAGTCGTGCGGCAATCGCGTCCCAGCCTTCGTCGACCCGGGTGCCTAACGAAGCATAGTATTCCATCCGCCGGGTCTGCGAAGAATGCACC
This sequence comes from Agrobacterium sp. a22-2, assembly GCF_012276985.1. GTDB lineage: Bacteria > Pseudomonadota > Alphaproteobacteria > Rhizobiales > Rhizobiaceae > Allorhizobium. The sequence goes on from NZ_JAAXMM010000016.1 coordinate 30,164, forward strand.
CAGTGGCTCGCCAATGACTCGAAGTCCCGCTGCAGCCATGCCTCGGTCTCGCGGCGGATCACGGCCAGGATCGCGGTCTTGTCAGCCTCACTCTCATCCATACTGCGATCTCCATTGACGTCGGGTCGCAGCATAGCATGCGTGATATCACGAGACACGGAACGACCTCAGATCAGCGCTATGCCAAGGATCAGGGTCACGCTGGCCCCGATCACGATCGACCTGAGCAATCCCGGGCTCAAACGCTGCAGGGCGAACTGACTTGAGTAGTAGCATTCCTCGGCCCGGGCACTCATCCGCACCGGTTGGGGCCCGGTGTGAATATGTGTGATGGTGAGACTGTAAATGTCCATGATTTCCTCCGGCCAGGGCGCTTTCGTCCACGCATCCTGGCATGGAGAGGCACCCTGACCTGTCATGCGAGCGGACGACAGCGGGCAGGTCTGCAACAGGCTGGTGCGTTCCCACCTCCACGACCGACAGGTCGAAAGTGTGTCTTCCCCATCGGACCCAGGCGGTGAGTCTAGCCTTGTCCTGTTGCCTCACGGTCTTTCGTCGCCGCTTCGATTTCGCCAGGACATCGAAGACCACAGCAACCATTACCAGTCGTCCGCAAACCCAAGCGACCCAGGCGGGAAGCTCCAAGAAGGCCAGCCACACCCAAAGCGGAGCAAGCGGGTTTTCGATGCTGGCTATCAGGGGCGAGGCGCGCCCGGCTCTGTAGTTCTGCCAATCTGTCTTCGGTGGCGATCTGGCGCCTCTCCCGACATATTTACGGTTTGGTGATCGAGGCCTCCCTATTGAGTTTGACTTTCACTCGGCGATATCGGCCATATCAAAGCTGCCAGCATGGCACTGAAGAGGGAGCTGAATCATGGGTATCGAAAGTCTCGTCATATTTCTGATCATCGGAGCGGTCGCAGGCTGGTTGGCCGGTCTCATCGTCAAAGGCTATGGCTTTGGCCTGCTGGGAAACATCGTTGTGGGCATCGTGGGTGCCTTTATCGCAGGTTTGTTGTTCCCGCGTCTTGGCATAAGCTTGGGGGCCGGCTACGCAGGGGCCATTCTGTCTGCAGCACTCGGTGCCGTCATACTGCTGCTCCTGCTTCGGCTGATCAGACGGGCCTAAGTTCTAAGATCGTTGCAGTCCCGCGATACTTCGGTTTCGCGGGACTGGGCAACCTTGCAGCAGATTTTGAAGAGTTTCGAAGGGTCTCACAGCCTAGCCAGCACTTCCTACGCCAGCGAACGGCAAATTGGTAGCGGCGCCCTATTCGGACGCACGTGCTGCCGTCATCGCCGCCGGTGACGGCAGCAACGCCTTATACCGGTGAACCCTTGCGGCATTAAGGCAAGCGAAACAGCGGCGAATAGGCTGCTCGTCAATTCCGACAACTGGCATCGAACCTATGCCTTCTAAGAAAGTCAACGGTGGCTACGGTAGAAGCCGTGCGGCCCGTCCTGTTCGCCTGGTTGCATTGTTGTAATAACTGGACGCCTGCTGGATCGATCTATGTCGGGACTGCTCCATAGCTTCTGGCAGGGGGACGCCACGATTAGCGGCCTCTGTGAGATACCCCGACCGTCGCCCGTGCGCGGAATATTCCCCCGCCTCCAGGCCAACCAGCGCCGCTCGCTGCTTGACGATGTCGTTGACAGCACTCGGCTCCAGTGCCCGCTCCGAAATGTTGCCCCATCGATCGACTTTCCGAAAGATGCTTCCGCTTTCGATCTGGGCAGCCGCAAGCCAGGCGTTGAGCGCATCCACCGGTCGACCGGTCAGATAGACGACCTCGTCGTGCTCGGAGCCGGACGTTTTGGTGCGACCCAGATGGATGGCGAGAGAGGGGAGGGGAAGGCCGCTCTCGACGGTGATCGGCGGCTCGACTGTGAGCTGCTCCCTGCACAAACCGGCAATCTCGCTGCGACGGCGGCCGCCGGACGCGAACGCCACCATCAAAATTGCACGGTCGCGGATATCCCTCAGGCTGTCTGTGCTGCAGGTCGCGAGGAGCTTGGCAAGGACATCTCCGGTCACGGCCTTCGCGCTTTTGCGTTTCCTTGGCCGCGGCGTCCCCCGCACCGCAAGACGGATCGCGGATTTCAGCGAGGGGGAGGAGAAGACGCCGGTCAGCCCGCGCCATTTCGTCAGCGTCGACCAGCTGGCAATCCGCCGGCGCACCGTGTCGGGCGCATGCGGCCCCGACGATCGAAGGAAACCTTGTTCGCGCAGGGTCACCTCGACGGCGGCCGGCATGCCGTGGAGCGCATCGATGTCGCGTTGTTCGGGTTGCCAGAGATGGTGGGCGACGAATTTCAGCAGCAGTGCTTCGGGCGCCGGCCATGGGAGGGAGGCGCCGGTCGCGGCAAGCGACCAGGCCTGCAGATAGGCAAGGTCAGAGGTGAGTGCCCGCAAGGTGTCTTCGCCCATGCCCTCGTTGACCAGGTGGCGCAGCGTTTCGACATCCTGGTCGGTCAGCAGTTCGGCCAGTTCGTCGCGCCGGTCGATCGGCAGGACGGCGGCGATCGTGTCCAAGGTCTCGGTGCGTTTCTCGATCGAACGTGACAGCGAGCTGCTCATTTCGGCGGCCCGTTCTCATCATAAAATTCATCGTGGTTAGAAGTTTGTCTGTCAGCCGCAGGTCTTCCTTCAGCCATCAGTCCCAAGAGCCTGTCGCTGCTAAGATCGGAATCCTCCCGCACAGCCGTTAACACCGCAATGGGCACGCCTTCTCGGCAAATGATCACCTCGTCGTCGCGCTGGGCGAGAGATATCAGTTCCTCAAGCCGTTCGGCCGCCTCGACAGGTTCCGCGAAGATCTTCATTCGTCCCACCTCCTACCAGACCCGCTCATGCAGTATCGTATCGAACGCCAGGTCAGTCGAGAGGAAGGTGGAATGCTCCAGCCGCGCCTGTGCGGCAAGAATCCTATCCCACGGATCGCGATGTTCCCAGTCAAAAGCCGCTGCGAGTTCGGCATCCAGATCGGTGATGGCCAGGGTCTGCAGGCCGCTTTCTGTGACGGCGGCTCGTAGTTCCTGTTGTGGCTTTTAGCTCCCGATTTCAATTGAAGCGCTAAGCGAGAATTCCGACACCAAAATCTCCTCTTACGATTTCATGCGGAGGAGGGGAGGGGGCCAGCTAAAGCCCTGAAGCCTTGGTCAAATTCACGCGGAAGCGATCACGTCGACGTTGATATCTGCGGGTCATCTCTGCGGACGCGTGCCCCAGTTGCTTCTGGACATATCGCTCATCGACTTCGGCAGAAGAAGCGAGGCCAGCACGAAGGGAATGACCGGAGAACTTAAACGCGCGCTCGATCTCGCTGAGATCACCGCGAACGCCGGCCGCCATCGCGGTCCGCTTCACCAGCCGAGCCACTTCCTTGTCATTCAACCGTTCTGGCCCAACCGCTTTGCCTTGTCCCGTGACCCGACGGAAGAGGGGACCATGAGCCAGCTTGGCGAACTTGATCCAAGTCTCGATCGCGGCGACCGGACACGTCGCGTCAGACGAGCCGCGACCGACCTCGACCTCTCGCCATCCGGTTTTTCCGCGCAGGGTTACGAGCATTCCCTTGTCGAGGATCTCGATCCATCCCTGGCCGTCTTCGGTCTGGTCTGCCTTCAGATCGAGGTCGACGATCTCGGAGCGGCGAAGACCACCGGCAAAACCGATGAGCAACATGGCGCGGTCGCGCAAGCCGCGCAGAGAGCCGCGATCGAGCGTTTCGATCATGGCGATGACATCCTCGGCCATGACCGCCTCCTTCTGAACGGGCGGCCTGGCATGGCTGTTGCGAATCCCGGCCATAACGGTTGCGATATGTCTGTCCTTGCGATCAAGCGTGAGGCCGCGCTGGGTATAATTCCAGGATATCGAGGAGAGGCGCCGTTCGATGGTTGAGACGGAGTTGGCCTTGGCGTTCCTTTCTGCTGTGCCGGAAGCGCAGGCAGTGATGTAGAGCCCGACTGTTGGCGGATGTGGGGGGAGGGGAGCCAGATTGGACCGTCGGCACCAGGCAGAAAAATGCTTCCAGTCCGAGGTGTAGGCTTTGCGCGTATTGGCGGAACTGGCGGCTTCGACATAACCCCGGGCACGATCAGCAAGGCCTGCGAGATGGGACGGCGTCTGATCCTGACCGGCGGGAGAGGGGAGGGGGCTTTCGCCCAACACCTCCGGCGCGGAAACATCATACCCGGGCGCTGTGCTGAGAGACGGCGCTGAGGTCTCCTCGACGTGAATTTCGCTGTTTTGCTCGATGATTTGGCTCATTTCTTTATAATGGACAAAACGTCCGATAATGCAAGATTATCGGACGTTATTTATAGCCGACAGTCTGTGCAGTTGAGACGGGCATTGCCGGCTTAAACCGCGCACATGATTTACACTCTGGCGCATGGATTCGCTCGCGCCCTCCGCTTCAACGGCTCCCGCTTGGTCGCCCCGCCTGCCGGGCTGGGCCCTGCCGCGTGGTCGCGATACTGCGAGATCGACGCCGCCTTCGCTGCCGGTATCGCCCCGAAATCGCTTGACGATCTGCTCTGTGCCGAACCGCCGTGGCTTGGCTGCTGGCGTGATCGTCTGGCCCTCAAAGCGGCCTCCGTCGCCGCCAGAATAGTTGATCGTAGCGAGGAGGAAAACGCCATCCGCGATGCCGTGTCGTTGACCTCTGTCAGTCGGCGCGGGGGACGATCCCGGCCCCGCAGGAAAGCTGTTTTTAGCCACACGATTGCTGACGCGCCGATCTGATACAGTCGGCACGCCGTTCGTCAAGGAGCTTGCCGAGCTTCTGGGGGGCGCTGGGACGACGGCCTTGCCTTGATCCCGGATATGGTCGATTCTGCGATTCAGACCGGGCGAGCAGCGCCCTTCGCCGTGGCGGACCTTGTAACGGCGATCTTTGCCGTTCGTCCGGACGCTGAAGGGCTGGTCTATGGGCTGGCCGAAGTGGTTCTGGCGCACAAGCTCAAATGGCCGAAACCGGTATCGCTGCTGTTGGCCGAACGCTATGGCCCAGCTTTCAGGACGATCGGCGGAAGAGACCGCGTTCGGCCGGGCGAGTCGGCTTATCCAAAGGCAATCTGCACTAGTTTCGCAGTTCCCTTACCCGCACGCCGAACACCTTAAGAAGGCCTTGTTCTCCTGCAGGGGATACATGGAGCGCTCGGGACTGATCAACGCGCTTGATCCATTTAAGATCGAGCATGCGATTGAGGAGGGAGGTGCCGACACGGCCTGCGAAGTGGTGCCGCCGCTCACTCCAATCTAAGCACGTTTTACATAGGGGTTTCGCCGATCTCCCGGTGTGAATATCAACGCCGAAATCCACAAGGAAGTCATGACCAGAGTTCGTAACGAACGCTGATCCCTCTCTTATGATGATTGCCTCACGCTCCTGCAAAGCATCGGCAATCGCCAGCCCAAGCTTTCCGGCAACGTGGTCGTAACACGTGCGCGCAAGACGCAATTCCTCGTCTTTCGGTCCAGGTCTAAAATACCTTGTAGGCTGACTGGCTGCGAGTATCGACAACGCCTCTAGTGCGTCTGCTACATCACTTGAGGCTAGGCGATAATAGTGGAATCGTCCCTGCCTTTCTGCCTCGACCAATCCCGCCTCTAGTAGTTTTGCGAGATGGCCGCTGCTCGTCTGCGGGGTAACTCCTGCTAATCGGGCGAGTTCGCCGGCAGTAAGTGCTTTTCCACTCATCAAGGCCGCTAAAATAGTTGCTCGTGCAACATCGCCCACAAGAGACGCAACGCGAGCGATAGTAGGTCCGTTGGCTGTGGTAATCATGAGGCGCGCTCCTGAAGATCGACGTTTCGGCCGCGACCGAAACGTGGCCTGTTCAATAGATGGTACGTTGTCCGGCCTAAGAGGAGGTAGCAATGGACAATCTTGATTACACTTTATGGGCGTGCGCAGTATTGTTGCTTTGCTCGGTCAGCGCAATGATGGTCATCGTCCGAGATCTGATTTTGATTGATGGTGATGAACCCGAGTCCACCTCAGGTCTTTCAAATACCATGCGGCTCGTTTTCGAAGAATGGCCATCAAAACGCCGACAGCGCATGGCGTTGAAGGAACTCACGGATGAAGCTTTAAACGATATCGGGATAACCCGCGCGCAGGCGCTTTGTGAATCGAACAAGCCATTCTGGTGTTGATGTCACAGAACTTTGTGAGCCAGCTCGACGAAGATTCCCAGAGCCAAGAGAATGAATGAAAGGCCTGCGGCAATTTGAAAATAGACAAAAATCCTTTCGTTACGAAACACTGATGACGCCACTTTTCCTAGCAGCCCGTAGGTCATGTAGACGCCGAATACGGTCCCTATCGTAATCGAGAGGATAACGGCATTATGTGCGGAGCTGAGGTCCGAAAGGTCTAAATAGGATGAAAGAACAGAAGTGTATAGGATGACTGGCTTTGGATTCGTCATCGAAATGAGAAAGCCATCACGAAATGGATAATCGCTTAAACTGTCGCGATTGAATTGGAGGCCGCTCCGGCGCGAATTGACCCTCAAGTCGTAAAGGACTTTAACGCCTAGATACAACAAATATGTGGCGCCGACTGTTTGTATAGTGAGTTGCAAATATGGCCTTTGCGCAACAAAGAGACCCAATCCCATTAGTACTATGGCGCAGAACACCACTGCTGCAAATGTGGTGCCTAACGGAGCAAGAATCCACTTGTTACCGTCCAATGTAGCGCCATAGCGAATACTATTGATTGCATTTGGCCCAAGTGGGATCGAGGCTAAGAACCAAAAGACAAAGAATGCTGAGTAAGTCGACATAAATAGTACCCTTCTGACTCATAATAGCGGCCTTTCAGCAACCTGTCGCAGATGAAAATCCCCGCCGGTGCCATATGAGTGGATCAGCTTGAGGAAGGCCGGCTCGTATGGTTTGTACTTCGATGAAGAACACAGTGTGAGTAGCAACCTCAGACACGCTATGAATGCGCCCTTCGCAGCTAAATATAGCACTGCGAAGAAATGGGCAGCTGAAGCCGTCGCCACGTACCCAGTTGGATGATTTGAGTTCTTCGTTCCCAGACTTGCCCTTCAAATTAGCGCAAGCTTCCGCGACATCAATATGCTCGACGGCTAAAGTGTTAACGCAAGCCAGACCGTTCTCTTTTAACTTCGCATTCATTCTGGATGAGTGCGATACGCAAGCAAGCAGTGTTGGTGGCACTAAACTAACGGAACAGACGGACGAAGCCGTCATAGCACCTTCGCCGGCAGGTCCGCAGGTACTTAGCACATGAACCGCGAGAGCGACCTCCGACATCGCTTGCCGGAATAGATCCGGCAAGTCGACATCGTTGGGCGATACCTTCATTCTTGAAGATATTGGCATCAGTTCAGAGCCTTATCGCGGTAAGCTGAAACATCGATCGTTTTAGTCTCTTCGACAAGCTCGCCGTAAAGCTCCTTGTACCGGGATTCCTCCCAAGGGATGTAACCCCAGAGAAGAACGTCACGATGACCGAGCTTCGCGTTTTCAACAAGCTCGATGTCAGTGACGTTATGGTAGACATCCGTGTCCTTGACGATCAGAGCTGTTCCCGGCTCCAACAGCGTTTCAAACATTGGAGAAGCAGTCTTATCGGCGAGGATCTGCGACGCACCACCCACGATGTTCTGTCTGTCGATCGACACCATCACCGCGAACTCGACACCATCGCGATGCGGTCCTTCTGGGACGCACTTCCCGGAATCATCATTTTTAGCGAGAGTCCGGAACTGGTGGACGCGAAGGAAATAATCGCGGTCCACGTCCAGAGGCACATTTGCGGTGCATTCCGCGATAATGCCAGTTACATCAGCCTCGATCGGTTCGAACTGGCGATCGATGTCGCCCAATGTCTCGTGATACGTCTTGCTCTGGTAATAAGGCTTGTGAGCAAGCCGAGATATACTTACCTGGCTACGGTCAGCGCTGAGGCGAAGTTTGAAATTGGCATAGCGCCGATAACGTTCACGAAATTCGAGGTAGGGATCACGCCGAAGATCGGAGTAACTTGCCCGTACAGCTTCGGGAATCTCTCGGACTTTCAGGGTCACATAGTTTTCCATTTTTCGTTCTCCTTCCTTGGTTGCATGTCAGATTTTGCAAGCCGCGGCGATTTCGGTCGGATAGCTTGCCACTATCTCGGTTATCGCACCGATTTCCGTTTGATCCGCTACCGCATCGGCACACCATTCGATAACTGCTGGAAGGGTCTTGATGGCTTCCATGTAGTCACCGATGATCGGAGTAACTGGAACTTTGTACGTTTCGAAACGCATGACAACGGGCGCATAGAATGCATCCGCAATTGAAAAATCACCGAACAGAAAGCGGCCATTCGAGCTGCTACGGCACTTGGTGATGATGTTTCTTATCCGGTCAACGTCTGTAACCGAAGGGATTGGGAGTGCCGCGAAATCGGTGACATAACTGCCGATAGACATTGGTAGCAAGCGGCGCAGCGCTGTGAAACCTGTCGCCATTTCCAAAGTTACCGCGCGCGCCTTTGCGCGCGATTCTGCTTGCGCAGGCCATCCTTTGCCAGAAAGGAACACTTCGGATAGATATTCACATATCGCCAAAGATTCGTTCAGCCGATCCCCGTTATCAAAGATCAGCACCGGAACGCGGCCATTAGGCGACGCGGCATGCATGAACTCATCGGTTCTAGCTGTATGTCGACGCGTTCCAGGCTCGACTTCAAAACGAATGACTTCCTCTGTGAAGGGGATCCCAAATGTCTTCATGAACACCCAAGGGCGCATCGACCAAGTTGAATACCGCTTCGTGCCTATTATTAGCTTCATAACTGGCACCCCTCAGATATCAGCTAAAACACGAGCAAGCTGAGAACAGGACGCGAAATCGTGACTGTTGAATATCGCGTTCTTTTGCGCAAAGGGCGGCGAGTGGGCGAACATATAAAAGTTCAGCCGGTAATTCGAATACTCCGAATTGAGCAGGTCATTTGTGAGCGATATTAGCTTGTGGCGCCGTTCGTGGTCCCACCCATCGCTGAGGGAGTAATATTTCCTCGAAATATCTCTGACCTCTTCCATGAAAAACGTTTCATGGCCGGCGGTGAGCGGCGGCTGGCCGCCACACAGCTCTCTGGTTATGTGTATTATTTTGTGAAGGTTTTCACATAGAAGGTAGCGCCCGGAGTACATCATCGGCTGATTTGGCATCCAGTACCCGGCTGGGCTCACAGAACCGGTCTCGATCGCGCCGACGATAAACGCGTGCGCCATCTCCTTGTATGAGATGAGCTCAGCCAGCTTTTCGCGAACTTGGGGGATTTTCGTGCCGCTGTTTTGATCACAGTTTAAAAAGGCAACGCCAGCGTAGAGCTTCCCGAGCGCATACAGACGTGTCATGAACATGAACATACTGTACCGGTGGAGGCTTCCCCGCACAAAGTTTGCGAGTTTGGTGTCATTGTAAAAGAAGACGTCTTCCCAAGGCACCAGGGCGTCATCGAAAATGACCATGCTCTCAACTTCGTCGGCACGGGCAGATAAGGGGCGATCAGCAGCGTCATGCCGCGAATAGGCATCACGGCAAACGATTTTCACGTTGGCATCGTTGAACCGATTCCACAGAAAGCCCACCGCATAAGGTGAGAGCTCTTGTCCGCCCCAATTCGCCACGGTTGGCTTCACAAATGCTTGGTTCGCATACGCCGCACCGGTTTCGTATTTTGCTCCCCGAACGATAAGCCCAGCATCTGTCTCCTTGACAACACGCAGTAACAGATCTGCTTCACGGTCTTCTGGATTGCTCGAACGGTTGCCCTTGGGGTCTGCATTCCCAGAAACGTGATAAGGATCGTTCCAGAGAATATTCTGCATATGCCGTTCAATGTTATTGGCGAAAGAAGGGTTCCGATCGCGAATGAACGGCAAGCCGTCCATCATCGACCAGACAGCCGGTATAGTCTCGTCTCCGACCCTCGACGGGAGGTGCCTGACATCCAAAAAAACGTCTTCGAGAATTTCCAGCTTGTCATACCAATCTTCCTTTCGCAGCGGAGGTGTGTGAAGACGCGACACCCATGCCCCGGCCTCGGCGTCGAAAATTGCGCCCTTCTTTACCCGCCCTGGGTCTTTCAACGCATCATATATTTGTGCTCGCAGATTTGCCGTCTTGTTCAGCTCAGGGTTCCTTAAGGCTGAATCGTATTTCTTTCCGTGAATAAAAATATTACGGCCGTCGCAAATGCTGTCGAGATACTGCTCTCCGCTACGCATGCGGGTTTCGTCAGGAACGATGGCCTTTAAGTCTCTTTGAATATTCATCGGCTTTTTCCCTTGCTGGTTCCGAAAATACCTGCCTTACTCGGCCGCGATGTGTGGCTTCATCCGAGAGGAAACTCCGTCAACGAAGAGGTTGATTGGGAGCGGTTTCCTGGAGTTCAGAACCTTGAGAATATTCGTAGCGGCCCGAGGCATGATGGGGTAGGCGGCTTCAGCCCACGACCGTAGGAGTTCACGCGCAGCGCCGTCGGGCTTTGCGAACCCCGATGGCTCAGTAATCTTGGCTTCGATAAACTTGAGGGCCCAGACGATATCGTAGGTGGCCTGTCGCAAATGAAATCGGTCAAGTGAGTAACTTTTGAAAATCCGTTCTCGAACGCGACGGGCGAGGGCTACGGCGTTGTCTGAGACGCCGTCAGAGCTTTTGTGAAGTTGGGAATCATTGAAGGCTTTGGCGGTTCTGGACCAGACATCACTGAGTTTCGTGCTGACAACGTGCACCAGTTCCGCTTCGTTGAAATTGCCCGTCTCAAATCCTGGGCAACTATAAGCGGCATAGAACCGCAACATGTCAGGATCGTATTTGGCAGCCATATCACGTGCCCACAGCACGTGATTTTGACTTGTTGAGAATTTCGACTGATCGAGATGATAAAATTCGTTGATGAGGGTCGCATCTGGCAGCCAGTTTTTACGCCCAAGAGCTATCAAAAGCGCGACATGTACGATCGCGTAGAAATACGAATTGTCGTAGCCAAAAAAATTGACCACCGAGCATTTTGCGCCAGCCTCTGGTCCCCCAAATTTTTTCTCATACCCGTAGACGAAATCGGCCATTATTTCCGGCCAAGCATTGATGACTTGGCTCGGGAAATCCGAATGGTCGACGCTGATCCCCCAATTGCCGGGGACTGATACCGGAAAATCCGGCAGGGGCTCTTTCAACACATCTTCAACAAGCCAGCGGTAGTGAAACCTGAACGGTCGGTCCTCAGTATAGAATTCGGTGATCTCAGCACGGAAACGCTCCGGTTCCAGCACCAAGACCTCAACCTCTCGGAGCTCTATTGGCTCCGAAGGATGGACCGTATCTTTCGGATCAAGCAATGTAGCGGCAGAGTTTGCATGGCCGCAGGCTTCACAGATCCCGCATTTGCAGCTGGCTGAGCAAGTAGGGCAGTAGCCGGACACCCCGGCCTCGTCGAGAAATGCATTTCTGCTCGGTGAAAAGAAGAACGGAAAAGGCTTTTTGACAAGAAGCCCAATGTCGTAGAGGCCAACGAACAGGTCTCTAACAAAGCCATTGCTCTCGGGGTTCGGTTCAAAATACATATCGGTCTCACAACCGAAGGTCGCCAGCGTCTCGATGATGTCCACAGTCCATTGATGTGCCAACTCGCGGGGCTCTTGGCCTTGCTGCTCGGCAGTGACGCGAACGTACGACTGATTTGTATCGCTGTAACAAAGGACGAACGGTTTAACCGAGGCGGCCTTTGCGAACACATCGCCGGCGAGAAACGGGCCCGCTAAATGGCCTAGGTGCAATCCCCCGTTCGGTGTTGGGGGCGGCAGAGTTACGATCAGATTTTCGGCTGCTTCCCTTTGCATAGCGTATCCTCCTACGTTTAGGCATGCCCTGAGGCATGAGGGTTTCCGCTGCCACCCATGTCCCAATAGATGTCGATGAATGTGAAATCCGCAGTGCCGTCGTTGACGAGCTGGTGACGCCAATTGCGAGGGATGTAGACAACATCTCCCTGTGAAAGGACGGTCTGCTGCCCCTCCAGATGCAAGGTTGCAGTTCCCGTGGTCACCAGAAAGGCTTCCTCTTCATCGTGGAAATGCTCGTCCACGGCCGTGCCTGGCTGCACTTTCACCCAAATGACGCCAAACTCGGTGATGGAGCGTTTGGTGTCCACGACACCGCTCCAAGGCAAAAGCCGTCTTAGGTCGCAGTTGTACTCAAAAGTGAACTCTGCGTTTGAACCCTTGCGCAAGACATCGCTCCAGCGAAACTCGTGCGTGACACTTTTCATCACATTATCCATGGCTACTTCCCCGGTCGCTATTCGCCTGCCGCAAGACGAGGCAGGCGGGCTTCTGGCGTAATTGCAAACTGGTTATGGCAAAGATGCTCTCCGATAGAGCTGGCAATCAGCTCGGATCTGGTCGCTAACAAGCTGAACGAGCCGGCGTCGCCAAAGCCGTGGGTTGACTCGCATAATCCATTGACGAAAAGAGGCGGCAGTTCCCCATAACGTTCCTCATTAAGAACACGGAAATCCCGCGAGATCGCCAAACCTCCATCACTTCGATACTGAAATCTCGGGGCGAGCGACCTTAGGAGAGGATGGTAACGCTCCTGATCTGGAGAGCTTCCAAAATTGCGGTAACCGGTAGCGAGAATTATTGTGTCAACCTGAAGAACGCGGGGCTCTTCGCTATGTCGATCATGTAGTTTAAGTTCGAACCCAGATCCTTTCAGTGGTTCGACGGACTCTGTGATCTGGTTGTCAAACAGCAGGACCCGATTTGTCCCCGCGACCTTCTGCTCGTAGAGCAGGAAGTCGAGGCTCGCGATCACGTCATGATCCGCAGCACCATAGTTGCTCCGCCACAGTTCGCGCGTCATCTCCGATTGCGAGTGCTCAGATGCCGAATAAAAATAGTCTATGAATTCCGGGCTATATATCTTCTCAGTAAACGGGCTTACGTCTTTCAGTTTGAACCCGAACCCCCTTGAAACACAGGCAATAGCAACTTCAGGAAGGCGGCTGTGGAGATCTAGGATAATCTCCACGGCGCTTTGCGATGCACCGACGACCGCTATCCGGCCGATTGAACGATCACGAGCCCAGTTCTTAACTGTGCTGAGGTAGTTGTCCGAATGAATCACACGTGCGCTGATGTAGGGCTGGTACTGCACCGGGATATTTTGGGATCTGCCGACCCCAAAGCTGATCGTGTTCGCCATGTAGATTTTCCCGGAGCCGCATCGAATAATGTACACCGGCTTGCGGAGAGGGCCGTCGATCAGATCGATCCCTGTCACGCTCGCATTGTAGTCGACCGCGTGAGAGAACTTGGCCGCAACCCACTTCACGTAGGATGCATACTCGCGCCTCGGGGGGAAAGGGGCCTCTAAACGAAGAAAATCGAGCAATCGGCCTTGGTCATGTAGATAACTCAGAAAGCCGAACGGACTGCGAGGGTTTCTCGGAGTAACGAAATCCCTGAGGGGGTTGTGCTGAATATCTGAACCGGGCAGAAGCATGTCCGGCTGCCAGTCTGTTTCAGAACGTCCTTCCAAAAACCGAACTCTGGCTAGAGAGTTCTGTTCTTGCAAAGCGATCGCCAATGCAATGTTAGATGGCCCGAAGCCGATTCCAATACAATCATAGATTTCTTCAGGCGATATGCTTTTCACTCCGTTGACTCGCATCGGTAAACCCTCAGATTTTTGGTGTTGGGGAGTTAGGCGAACCGCGCGAGCGGAATAGGCTGCTCGCTGAGGACGTCTTCAAGGACATTTACGAGGGTCACCAAACCCTTCTCCAAGGTATCGTCATCGATATTAAGTGGCGGCAACAGCTTAACGATCTCGTCATTTGGCCCGCAGCATTCGATGATCAAATTGCGCTTGAAGGCAATATCTTTCACGTTAGCTGCGACGTCAGTGGAAAGCGTGTCAATGCCAATGAGCAGGCCTTTTCCTTTGATCCTCAGTGCATATTGGTCGGCAATCGGGCCCAAGACCTTTAGCGCACGCTGTCCCTTCGCGAAAACCTCGCGTGACAGTGTTCCGGTCGACCAGTACTTTTCGATAGCAGCGGTCGCAGTAACAAAGGACAGGCTTGTGCCTCGAAATGTCCCGTTGTGCTCGCCGGGTTGCCATACATCAAGGTTCGGGCGGAGAAGAACCAGTGATAAAGGTAGACCAAAGCCAGACAACGACTTCGAAACGGTAACGATATCGGGCACCACGCCCAGGCTTTCAAATGAAAAGAACGTACCCGTCCGACCGCAACCAGCTTGGATATCATCCACAATAAGAAGAATGTCATTGTCCCGGGCTATCTGAGCGATGGATTTAGCCCAGTCGACTGAAGCGACGTTCAGCCCACCCTCTCCCTGCACGGTTTCGAAAATGATAGCTGCCGGCTTCGACAGACCACTGCTTGGATCAGAAAGAAGCCGCCGGAGTTGAGCAGCAGTATCAACCCCTGGACCGTAGTACCCATCAAATGGGTGGCGAAAGACATGGGTTAGCAGAGCTTCGCTCGCGCCCCTGTGGTGATCACTTCCTGTCAAGGCGAGGGAACCGAGAGAGCAGCCATGAAAGGCATTTGTGAAGGCAACGACATTCGTTCGGCCGGTTGCCTTCCGCGCCAGTTTAACAGCAGCCTCGACAGCGTTCGAGCCAGTCGGTCCGGGGAACTGCATTTTGTAATTGAGACCACGTGGACGGAGGATCACCGATTGGAAAACCTCGATGAAAGTCCGACGAGCCACAGATTGAATATCAAGCGTCATCTGGACGCCATCGCTCAGCAGGTAATCCGTCGCCGCCTGCTTTATCGCTGGCTCGTTATGTCCGTAATTCAACGAACCGCATCCAGAAAGAAAATCGATATAGGGCACACCATCTTCGGTGCATACAACCGCGCCTTGTGCCTGCTGAAGCACAAAAGGGTAGCTTCTAGAGTATGACCTGACTTCGGACTCGTAATCTCCAACCTCGTGCATAGAGACTCTCCCACCTAATCCAATGCGTTACATTTCTCGCGTGACGGACAGTTTTTGCATGCTTTATCAGTCGCTTGCATAGGCAAAATGCCTCTTGTCTCTAACCTTACGAGGTCGGAGAGCGATCCTGTTTAAAGACTTTGAAACAGCGATATTCCGCATCCGGCGGAAAACGACTTAGTATCGCTGATGCGAGAAATACTAGGCAGAGTTGAATTCATGTCAACCGGCGCGCGCAGAAAATAGTCGCTGTCCGTGTGCAATTGCTCAAAAAACAGTGTTACGACGATCACGATAACTGCCTAATCCGTCACGCTTTTCTAACGTGACAAGACGTCGGAAAATAATTTTTTATGACTACGGGTAAAATCTTATGTCTGAAAAATTGTCTCAGAACTTTTGGAACAAGACTGAGCAGATGACAGTTTACTCCCGTTTACGCAGGATAAAATCATGGCAAAATCATTCGAGTACGGCGTAATTGGATGTGGTTTGATTGGGTCCGCTGCGGCGAAATATCTTGCCAACGGTGGTGCAAGCGTGGCTGCTGTAGGCCCGCAAATTCAGCCGTCACACAGTTATTCGACACTGTTTAACAGCCATGATGATCAAACGCGCATCTACCGGACGCTTGATGACGATGGTCAGTGGGCAAACTGGGCTAGGGCTTCGGTGGAGAGATATTCCCTCATCGAAGCAGAAAGCGGTATCTCATTCGCCACAAAAGCAGATTGCCTGATCATAAGGGACACTCCACGAAGCTTTGATAGGATGGATACAATCGCCCGAAAAAATCGAACCGAACATCGCGCCTTAGATGAAGGTGAAATACGGCACCTGCTCGACGGCGTGGCCCATGAAACAGTGCATAGTTTGGAAGCACGCATTGAGACAAAATTGGCCGGAATATTGAACCCTCGACGATTGTTGGAAGCTCAACAGCTTCTCGCCAAACGCTATGGCGCTACGTTTATTGACGCTATCGCCACAGAGATCGAGTTTGGCGCTGGTGGCGTCGAGGTCGTCACAAGCGTTGGGAAATTTCGCTTCAGGAAGGTAGTATCTTGCACTGGCCTATACTCAGCATTCTCTCATATCATGCCCCCGGCCAAAACTTTGGGTCGCACCATGACATTTTTTGAGGTCTCACAGTCCTCATTGGATCGTTTCCGGCTCCGCCACCCAGTGATATTTCAAGCTAAGGGGTTTGATGTCTATATCGTGCCCCCCACCTTGCATCCGAATAACAAATATTACCTCAAGATCGGAGGTGACCCCAACGACTACGAACTTCAAAGCTCAAGCGACGTAGCTGATTGGTTCCGCAGTGCAGGCAGACCTGTCGTAAGCGAATTTCATCAGAACGCGCTTAGAATAGTGTTTCCTGCCTTCCAGCTTACACCGGCATGGACGAAACCTTGCGCAGTGTCCCAAACTGTTAGTGGACGCCCTTACCTAGGATCAGGATTAATCAATAATACATGGGGCTTTACGGGTTGTTCCGGGTCGGCAGCCAAAGGCTCAGATGAAATAGGCAGGCATGCCGCATCGATAATTACGCAAGACAACGCGAGGTGATGCGTAAGACCGTCGTCTAATAGCGAGATTTGCAAGCGCCTTTTTAGGTGTGAGAGGCTGTTTGCCGAGAGCATGGTCGTCTACGCGGTCGACATGGGTCGCCGCATTATGGTGCTTCGCGGGACGATCCTTCCAATGTATGTTTCGCCCGCTCCGAGCGAACTCGTGGTGCAACGGTCTTAACGGAATGGACCAGCCTCGGTCCCGGCAGGGACGCCTCTTCACGCCATGGGCGTTACAGAGCTCGCGAGTTAGGTGGTGGCGTAACTATCCGGTGAAGGCCGCTACGGTTTCGCCTGATGGAATGCCCACGTTTAGCGAACGCGCTGTTTAGCCGGATCGGGAGTTTCGGGTTGAAAGCTGCTTGTCCGCCGCCGTGGACAGAAACGGACAAGCCGCCACAGAGGTTCGCTATTTCAGCGGCAGGAAGAGCTCTGCCACCGCCGCATGTTCAGGTGCTTCGGGAAAGAATGTGAGACGCTGGCAATACAGGGGGAAATCCCTCGCTTCCTCGCCACTGGCCGGCAGCCAATCGCGATAGAGGTAAAGCGCGGCAGGCTCCAGATCATCAGTATTGCCGACGACTTTCAGCACGGCGCAACGGCCGCCGGGGATCATGCCCGCCTCGATATGCTCTCCATTCGTCTTGATCGGCTGATCAGTGCTGACACAAAGGTCCAGTCGATACTCGTCCGGAGACGTCACCCGCGGATCGGAATGGAAGATGTTGAAAGTCAAACTGGTCTTCGGATTCAGGCCGGTGGCTTTGCGCCATGCTATGAAACGTTTGATCGTGTCGCCGATCCTTGCCGGATCACCTCGGTGTTTCATGATCGCGACAGGGGTCGGAGACACCTCGCGGATTTCGATGTCATTTGCTGCAAATGTCCTTTGCATAAGCTTACTCCTTGCTTGGTTGAGAGGCCCGAGGGCGGCAAGCCACGGTTCCCAATCGGGAGATTTCCTGAACTGCGAAGGCGACTGGCTGAACCGTTGCCGAAATGCGCGGGCAAAGGCGTCAGGAGCTTCGTAGCCGGCATCCATCGCTATCTCGGTCACGCTGTCTACGTCCCTGTAGGCCAGCCTGTAGGATGCCCGCTTCATGCGGACGAGTTGGATATAGCGATGCACAGACAGCCCAAAGGCCGCCGCGAACTGCCGATGGAAATGAAACTTGGAGAAGGCGGCCACGCAGCTCAACTCGTCCAGGTCCAGATTGCGGTCGAGATGCTGATCAATGTGATCTAGGACCCGTTGCATCCGGGCATGGTAGTTTCGAAGCGTC
This sequence comes from Agrobacterium sp. a22-2, assembly GCF_012276985.1. Taxonomy (GTDB): domain Bacteria; phylum Pseudomonadota; class Alphaproteobacteria; order Rhizobiales; family Rhizobiaceae; genus Allorhizobium. The sequence goes on from NZ_JAAXMM010000016.1 coordinate 48,054, forward strand.
GTCGTCATTATCCTGTCCTTGCCGTGGCAGGACCAAATAGCCCCGCACAAGTGCTGTGCGCTCGACCGATCTTGCGGATTATCAGGCTTGGCTGCTCAGCAATAGCGTCGGCCTATGAGGTAGCCATCCGGCAGGGGGTGTCGGCATCCACTGTGGAGCGCAGATTATGCCGCCTGAGCGTTCAGCGTCTTCGGTATCCAGTTCCACGGTAGCAATTGCTCCAGCCTGCTGATCGGCGTGTCCGCAATGTTGGCGAGGACGTCGGCGAGCCAGGCCTGCGGGTCGATGTCATTGAGCTTGGCGCTCATGATCAGTGTCGCCATGAACGCCGCACGTTCAGCACCACGATCCGATCCGGCAAACAGCCATGACTTCCTGCCGAGTGCAAAGCCTCTGAGCGCTCGTTCGGCAGCATTGTTCGTCAGGCAAATCCGGCCGTCATCGAGGAATGACGTAAAGCCATCCCATCGCTTGAGCATGTAATCTATCGCCTCGGCGACGGGAGAACTGCGCGACAATTTTGCCCGCTCGGTTTGGAGCCAATCATGCAGCTCTTCGGCGAGTGGCTGGCTGTCTTTGCGGCGGCGCTCCAGACGCTGCTCGGCGGCAAGACCGTTGATCTCCCGTTCGATATCGAACAGGGCATCGATCCGTTTGACGGCCTCCAATGCCATTGGCGAGATCGGCGCAGCTTTGCTGCCACGTTTGGCGTTCGCGGCGATGTCGGCCAGCACGAAGAACTTGCGGCGTGAATGTGCCCAGCAGAGTGCTTGGCGCAGAGGCGCGGGATCGCGATCTACCTTGAACAGCGGATTGTAGCCGCCATAGGCATCCGCCTGCAGAATGCCGGAGAAGGTCTTCAGGTGGCGTTCGGGATGCTCCTGTCGCCGGTCTCGCGATGCGTAGAACAAAGCCGCAGGCGGTGACAGCCCGCCAAACGGCCGGTCATCCCGGACATAGGTCCAGATGCGGCCCGTATCGGTCTTTCCCTTCGCCAGGATCGGCACGGTCGTGTCGTCGCCATGCAGTCGCTCGGCGGCCAGGACATGGGCCTCGATCAACGAATGGATTGGCTTCAGGGCCGCGGCGCACGCGCTGACCTGATCGGCAAGCGTCGACAGGCTGAGGTCGATCCCCTCGCGGGCATAGCGCTCGCTCTGACGGTTCAGCGGCTGATGCTGGGCGAACTTCTCGAACAGGATCATAGCCAGAAGGTTCGGACCGGCAAAGCCGCGCGGCGTCACATGGAAGGGTGCTGGCGGTTGGGTGATCTTCGCGCATTCGCGGCAGGAGAACTTCTCCCGCACAGTCTGGATGACCTTCCACTGACGCGGGATAACCTCCAGGGTGTTGAGTTTCAGCAGAATTTGACCCGCTTTTTCATTTCGCGTTAGTCCACCAGATCCGATGTAGTGTGAATTGTCCGCAAACAACTTTAGTCGGCCGGAGTGGATCATTGCGCGATGGAAAAATGGCTCAAACTGACGCGAAAACTAACAACGGCACTTCTTCCTCGTCGCGCCGATGATCTATGCGGCCATCGGACGATTGGCGGTCCAGAATTTCAAGCCCAAGCAGCTGTCGGAGTTGAGCGACACGCAGGAGAGATTTCGCGCTGCCAGCAATAATGCCGACCCGTTGGAAATGGTTCTGGAGAACAACAGGTTCCATGCCATCATGGGCGACATGTCCGGCAACGTTTACTTACAGCCCAGCTTGAGACGGCTTCTCGTCGACCATGCCCGGATAGGACAGACGTTCTTCCAACCGAGAAATGACGACATGCGACAGCGCCTCCAACTGGCGATCGAGCACCATGACGGCTTCATCTCGTCCATCAAATCTCATGACGAGGACGCTGTGGTTGACCTAGTGTTCAAGCATTGGGAATTGTCGCGTGAGAATATGGAATTGTATGTCGTTCCTGACGACATGAAGGCGGACGTCCCGGTCGAAATTCGCGCTTTGCCGGGAAAGACGGCCATCGAAAAAGTGTGAATTGCCAATATAGGGTTGGACGCTTGGTCGTGCCCACCCAAACAGCACGGATAGACTGGAAGTGTTGACAATGCAGACGCGGCGACGAGAAGACTACGCGCTCCTTCCAGAATGTGTTGTGTCTCCGAAGAGACGAGACGCGCCGTTTGAGCCACCTGCGAATGGACCTCGGCATATCGATGCTGCCGATTGGCAAATTCGCCATAGCCGAGAAGTACCCGAGCTGGCAGAAGCGCGGCGGCAGCAACAGCTAGAAGTCGTCTTCTCATCACGCCCTCCCATGTTGGCGCGCCGGGTCGGACCAAACTGTTCGGTCCTTGATATAGCGTTGATTTTGTCATGCAATTTACTTGCGGAGGATCCAGCGCCCGTGTTCAGACAGATCTTCACTCTGTCTCGCCGGTGAGAAAATGGACGTCAATCTGACGGCCGAGCTAATCATCGATGCGGACATCCTAGCGGTCATCGAGGACAAAAAAGTCGGTTGCCGTATTGAAAATCGAATCAGATCCGGAAAGTCCGGCGGCATCATATTTAAAAGCTAGGATATCCAAGGTTTGCTGGCGAGGCGGGAAAGTCTGTTCGGGCTGAGAATTTCGATCGATCGGTTCGACCGAAGGCGCAAAATTCCCTCCGACTTCAGCCTCGATAAGCTCCTCGAAACTGTTTCGATCGTCATGCCGAGATAGTCACCGATGTCGGTACGAGTCATTGGGATATCGACGCTGTCTAATCCTCCCTGGCGTTCTACAAGATCGACGAGGAATACCGAGAGCTTCTCGATGGCGGATTGCTTGCCAACCACCAGCAGATGCTCCTGAGCGCGAACCATCTCCTTGAGGGCGAGCTCCATAAGGTCGGCAGGAAACCGGCCGTCATCGTCCATGTCGACGGTCGTCAGTCCGGTCGCCACAATGCATTCAGCAAAGAAGCTGCGCACTTGTCCGCACTCAAAACCAAATGTCTCGCCCGCGAAGTGGAAGGCGATCACTTGCCTGCGGCCGTCAGCCATAAGGCGATAGATTTTTACCGCGCCGAATTCGATGCGGTAAAGCACTCCCGACGCTTCCCCCTGAGCATAGATTTCGGTGTCCGGCGTGAGCATCGCCACAGGCCGCGGGCGCGTGAACGTCTTGGCGAGCAGTGCGCGAGGAGCCCGGAAGTTACTGGGAGCAATGGAAGATGAAGCGCGCATGGCGGTGTCCCCGTGTTGTCTATGGGGGTAACATGCACGAATGCCCGCAGAGTCGAAATTAGGTTCTACCACTAAGGGTTCTTACGTAGCGCGGGCCCTCAGCAAAGCGAGCGCAGTCAGGACATCGGGCCCCGCGAGCGGCTTGTTCAAGACGATTACGCCCGGATCACGGCCCACGAGGTCCAGATCGTCTTCGGCCAGAAGGATTGTGCCAACCCCCGGTTCCCTGTCGGCGAGCCATGCGATCTTATCTGAGGCGGGGAGGTTGCTGTCCAGGACGACGCAGAACGCGCCGCCCGTGCTGTCCTTGGCCGACTGCCAGGAGCGGAACGGCTTGACGCGATATCCGTGCGCTTCGAGCGCGAACGCCAGCGAACGGAGTAGGGCCGAATCTTTTGCGATCGCGACGATGGTGGGTATCTGCGGCAATTGGATGACCATTGGCATGGGCTACGCAGGATTGCGTGGAACCATCTAAGCGCACGAACCGGATACGCGGCCTTGTCCAGGATCAAACTCCGCGTGAGTTTTTTTCAGGATTGGCGAAGCCAACGGCGAGCGACATCCGCACCAGTTCGGGAAGACTACGTGCCTTCATCTTGGCCATGACGTTCGCCCTGTGCACTTCCACAGTGCGCGGACTAATGTCTAGACTGAATGCGATCGACTTGTTGGGCTGGCCGATCACGACCTGCTCGAGCACCTGGCGCTCGCGGTCGCTGAGCGTTTCAAGGCGACTCTTGATCTCCTCGGCTTTCTCGCTTCTGGAAGCCGTGCTGCCCAGCCGCTCCGACGCGTTTCGGATCGCATCCACCATTACAGTCTCATCGAACGGCTTCTCTATAAAATCGATCGCTCCGGCTTTCATCGCCTCGACTGCCATCGGAACGTCGCCGTGTCCCGTGATCAAGATGGAGGGAATTGAGATGCCGCCCGCCGCGAGCTTACGGATCAGCTCCACTCCGCTCATGTCGGGCATCCGGAGGTCCGTCACGAGGATAGCCTGGCTCAGGCTACGTGCGATGGCCAGGAAGGCCGCCGCGGATTCATGAATCCGAACCCCGAACCCGTTCATGGTTAACATGAAGGCCAGCGATTTCCGAACCGCATCCTCGTCATCAACAATGTGCACAGTGAAGTCGTTGATCGTCATTCGTCATCCCTGTCGTATGCTGGCAGCGTGAACCCGAAACTGGCTCCTCCCAACGCGCTTTGGGACACTGTCATCTCGCCGCCGTGGGCCTGCACAATGCGTTTCGAAATAGAAAGACCGACGCCCATCCCCCCTGGTTTCGTCGTTATGAACGGCTTAAAGAGCTGGTCGGCGATTTCCTCGGAGATGCCCGTCCCCGAGTCCTCGACCACCACCGTCACCTCGTCCGCGCTGGAGCGCCTGATACTGACCCGCAACTCGCGCACGGGCGAATCCTTCATGGCCTCGATGCCGTTGCGCAGCAGGTTCGTCAGCACCTGCTGTATTTGGATGCGGTCAACCATAACGTGGTCAACGCAGCTGGGGAAGTTGAAGATGGCCCGTACACCTTTTTCCCGTGATCCCACTAAGGCGAGTGCTGCCGCTTCTTCAACGATCTCGCGGATAATCTGCGGAGATTTATCCGTCTCGCCCTTGGTGACAAATTCGCGGAGATGCTTGATGATCTGGCCAGCTCGCAAGCTCTGTTCGCCCGCCTCCTTCAGTGCCCCGCGGAGCCGCTCGGCTTTTTCGCCCTCCCAGTCCTGCAGAAGACGTGCCCCGCCATGAACGTAGTTAGCAATCGCTGAGAGCGGCTGGTTTAGTTCGTGGGCGAGGGTGGACGCCATTTCACCCATCTCGTTCAATCTCGCGAGACGAGCGAGTTCGGTCTGGATTTCCTGGAGCCGCGCCGCGGATTCCTCCCGCTCGGTGAGATCGCGAACGAACCCCGTGAAGAAGCGTCTGCCCGCCGTCAGCATCTCGCCGACTGCCAGTTTCATTGGGAAGGTGGAGCCGTCCTTGCGTTGGCCCACAACGACCCGGTCGACACCGATGATCCGCTTTTCCCCAGTGGTCAGATATCGATGGAGGTAACCATCGTGTTCATGACGATAGGGTTGCGGCATCAGCATCCTCAGATTTTGGCCCACGACCTCGTTTTCGGAATAGCCGAACTGTCTTTCCGCAGCGGCGTTAAAGCTAACGATTGTTCCTTCGTGGTCGCTGACAATGGTGGCGTCAAGAACGGTGTCGAGGATCGATTTGAGATGCGCGTCTCTGGTATCTAGGGCGAGTGCGGCTGCGGCGATCTTCTTGCGGGACTCGCGCAGCAATTCGCCCATTGCGGCGATCGACACTCCCACGAACAGGAAAACGAGCAGTTCCGGAACCTGTACGCCACCCGGCGTAAGCGACCTGAGGTAGATGGCCGAAAAAATCGAAAGGACGACCGCGAGCGAGCCCGGACCAAAGCCCCCAGTAAGCGCGGCGAGCAGGATCGATGGAACGAAAAGTATGTAGATGGCCCGGTCGTCCAGCACACCCATAAGGAAGTAGCGCAGCAGGAAAGCGATCAGGACTGCCGACACGGCGAAAGCGTAGCCGTGTGTCGGCGGCCAGTTCCTTTGCAGGAAATCCGACAAAGTCCGGGCAAAACCGTTCTCATCGTTCGACGTCATCGCGTGTTACCATGCTTCCTCTGTGCCCTGATCGGTTGCCCGATATCCACTATCACGTGTGAAGAGGCCGTGTCACGCAAGGATCAGACGCGTGCGAGGAACAGAGCTGGTTCGATTTGTCTGAACTTTCCGCGGCATTGTCCACTCAGGGTAATGAACTGTCAAAAACGAGTTCCAACCACTTTGTCGAAGCGGCTACCTGCCGTTCAGCGCCTCAGGAGGAGCACTACTCTTCCACCTGCTGAGCAAGCTCTACGAGCGAACCAGCGTCGTGATTACCACCAACCTCAGCTTCAGCGAATGGGCCACCGTCTTCGGCGATGCCAAGATGACCACGGCTCTGCTGGACCGCCTGACCCATCGTTGCCATATCCTGGAAACAGGGAACGACAGCTTCCGCTTCAAGGCTAGCTCAGCTGCCGCAGCACAGAAGAGAGGAGAAAAGGCCAATCCCTTGATCAAACCCTGATCAGAAAACCATACTTAGAGGTGATGGCTCACTTCTCGGTGGAAAAAGCGGGGGTGCGGATAAAAAGTTGGACAGCTTTATATGATCAGGCCGAGGCTTTTACGATATTCGACCGGGCTGAGCGATCCCAGCGATATCTTGATGCGCTTCTCATTGTACCAGCGGATATAGGCATCCACCTCGCCGACGAACTGTTCGATTGTCATGGCCTTCCAGTCCCGGGGATAGAAGAGTTCGGTTTTCAACCGGCCGAAGAAGCCTTCGCACGCGGCGTTGTCTTGCGAGCAACCCTTTCGGGACATCGAGCGAACCAGTTTCGCTTCGCTGATCCGGGTTAGCCAGCCTGGCCAGCGATAATGAGCTCCGCGATCGGAATGGACGATTGGCCGTTCCTCCACTTCGGTCACGGTCACAATGGCTGCATCCAGCATGGTGTTGACCAGCCCCGCATCGGGTTGCGTTCCAATCGACCAACTGATGACCATACCGTCAAAGCGGTGGATGATAGGCGAAAGGTAGACCTTCCCGGCTGGGATCTGGAACTCGGTGATGTCTGTCAGCCACTTCACGTTCGGCGCTTTCGCATGGAAGTCGCGATGTTCTCGGGCGCCGGACTGCTCACGCCAGTCCTCTTAGGGCATAGCCTTACACGCTATTCAAAACATCGAGGCCGAAGCGGAACAAATGCGCCGGTGAGTGTGGTGCATGCGGCGCGTGGCCAAATGCCGGTAAAAATGCGCAGCTTCATGGATTTTTCGATACCACGGTTGAGGCGCGGCCTGTTTGAATTGCTGGATGCGAGTGATGAAAGGTGAACATTGCAGCGAGCATCAATCAGCGCCGCTTGATTGTTATGATGTGGAGAAGCTCCACTTCAGTAGACGGTGCCGCAGCGATGTATTCTTTTTCATATGCGATCTGCGCATCGATACACTGAAGGTGAAGGCTCGGAATTTTCTTTGATATTTTTTTAGAAACGGGGGGGCCGCGGTTCGAATCCGCTCAAGGCGCTTATTCGTATAGCTCCGAAGCCCGTTAGCGGGGAGGATGGGTTGTCCATCGGGCGAGTTAAGAGCATGCTGATTTGGTGTTTCACAACAGGGATTTTTGGGGCGATGGGACGTCCTCGATTACTTCCGGATAGATCATTCCCCCGCTACGCCTACTTGCCGGGCAAGGGTCCACATCCGGTCCGTGATCCTGGAGGACACAGCTACCGTGTTCAGCCGGTTTTGGTTATCGCGTCTCTCGACTCTGAGGAGTTCGAGTGGGGCCAGGATCTCTTTAATCACGGGTACTATTGGGAAGCCCACGAGGCGTGGGAAGGAATTTGGCAGATTGCAAACAGAGGAAGCCCGCTGCGCGCCTTTCTAAAGGGATTGATCTTGCTATGCGCAACCGGGGTGAAGATCCGGGAAGGTAAACGGACTCCAGCGATGCGTCACGCTAGACGCGCCGGCGCGCTGTTGCGAGATTTGATAACGGCGCCGCATGACCATTTCTCAAGCGCCCTAGGCATATCCCCTGGATTACTTGCTGATCTCGCCGAAGCGACAGCTGAGGCCATGCCGGCATCGCCCATGACGACTCAGGGACAGCCTGAACCGGTCTTCGACTTCGTTCTGGGAGACGCGTAGATTTTGCGGATGGCTCATCGAGAATTTCGGCGCTAAACGGCAGCCACTTTGTCGCTGCGGTCGTGATCGTGGCACGGCCAAAGGCCATAAGATCATCCAGCTTTGCGGGATTTCAGCTCCTTCACAACCGACTTCTTCAATGCGTCCATGATGTTTACGACGTTGCTCTTTTCCTCGTCATCATCCTTCGTGAATTTCGAAGTCTTGGCCTTCGACGGCTTCTTGGCTTTCTTCTTATCGGCAATGAGCTTCAGCAAGCTCTCCTGTATCGGATCGGACACCATCTCCGGAGACCAGTCCTTCAGCCGTTTCTTGATGGCAGCTTCAATCGCTGACACGTTTTTGGCGTCCGACTTTTTGTCTATGCGGGTAAAATACTCGCTCTCCGGCCGCACTTCATCTCCGAAGCGAAGGGTCCACACGACGATGCCTTCGCCTCTCGGTTCGAGCACAACCGCTCGTTCACGGCGACCCAGCACGACACGGGAGATGCCAACGACGTCCTCGGCCTCCATGGCTTGCCGAATGACTGCGAAAGCTTCGTCGCCGATTTTGTCGTTTGCCGTGAGGTAGTACGGGGTTTCGAGATAAACCCACTCGATGCTGCCACGCGGCACGAATTTTTCGATGTCAATTGTGCGGACCGTCTCCAGCTCGACGGATTCCAGATCCTCGTCGGTCAGGAGCACATAATCGTTCTCGCCGCGCTCGTAGCCCTTTGCTTCATGCTCATCTTTCACAGGCTTGCCGGTCACGCGATCCACGTACTGGGAGACTACCCGGTTTCCGGTATCCTTGTTGAGTGTATGGAAGCGGACTTTTTCGGACTCAGATGTGGCCGAGGTCATTGCCACAGGGCAGGTGACGAGCGAGAGCTTGAGGTAGCCTCTCCAATATGGGCGACGCGGTGCCATCGATCAGCTCGCTTTCTTGCTTGCGGGTTTTGCCCGGCTCTTGGTGGACTTGGAAGCCGTGACCTTCTTGCCCGAGTTGGCATTGGCGGCCTTCGGCTTGCTTGCGGACGGCTTATCCATGCCAGCGCTCTCACGCAGCGCCTTGAGCAGGTCGTTCGGCTTGGAAACCTTGATGGGCTTCGGCTTCGGAAGGGTCTTGCCCTCCGCCTTCGCCTTCACCAGCGCAGCGAGGGCATCCTCGTAGCGATCGTCGAATTTCGCTGGGTCAAACTCGCCCTTCTTCGTGGTGATGATGTGTTTCGCCAGATCGAGCATCGCGGCTTCGACCTTTATCTTCGCCACGTCTTTGAATACTTCCTCGGAAGGCCGGACTTCATAATCATAGTTGAGGGTCGTCGCGATCATGCCTTTGCCATGTGCCCGGATCAGGACAGTTCGCATTCGGCGGAAGAGCACAGTGCGAGCTATTGCCGCGGCCCTGGTCTTGCTCAGGGCATCCCGGATGCTGGTGAAAGCGTCCTGATCGACATCGTCGACCGGTACCAGGTAGTAAGGCTTGTCGAAATAGACGTCATCGATCTTGCCGCATGGGATGAAAGCCTCGGCTTCCAGCATCTTGTCAGAGTCGGGAACGACCGCCGCGACCTCTTCAGGGTCGATCATGATGTAATCGCCGTTGCCGGTCTCGAAGCCCTTCACCTGTTGGTCGCGTTTCACGACCTCCTCGGACTCACTGTCTATGAACTCGCGTTTCAAGCGGTTTCCGGTGCTCTCGTTGATCATATGGAAGCTGATCCGCTCGGATGTCGAGGTTGCCGTGTAGAGGCCAACGGCAGAACTGATTTCACCAATCTTCAGGTGACCTTTCCACTGAGCGCGATGTGCTGCCATTTCCGTCCCTCCGAGTCCATGGCAGAGGAAACTAAAACGCCGCCTACTTGGTTCCGTCGCTTTCGTTGGACTGGATCATGTCATTCAGGGTGAAGGGTCAATGTGGCAGTTTCGACGCAATGTCCCGAAATACGTGTCGCCGAACAGGATGGAAGTGAAACCACTGGGGCGCCAGCAGCGTTTGAACAGGTGATGGAACAAAAAGGACAAGTTGACATGGCAGACGACAGCACAACGACAATACGAGCAACGTTCGAAATACGTGCGGCAGCTGACCTCGCCGTCGAACATCTTGTTCAGCAACACGGTATTTCCAGGCCCGACGTTATCATCCAGTCGGCGAGTGGTGAAAAAACCGCCGGCTCCAGGCCGTCCGGCGGCGATGCCTCGCGTGAAGACGGCGCTCGCCACGATGGGGCATTTGAAGGCGAGATCGAAGTCTCTGCGGATATCGCTGCCGATCAGGCCGCCGCCGTCCTACGAAGCTTCGGAGATGCCGGAGCGATCCGCGTGTCGGGCAAATAGCAGTTTACGGGGGCGCCTTGAATTCGGCCCCGTTTCTCTTGCGTTAGGATTATAAACCATGGCCGATAATCTTTCGACGTACCGCGACAAGCGCGATTTCAAAAAGACCGCCGAGCCCAGTGGAGAGTCGCGGGTCAGCGCGTCCAACCGTCGTCGATTTGTGATCCAGAAGCATGACGCGACGCGACTGCACTACGATCTTCGGCTGGAGCTGGACGGAGTGTTCAAGTCTTGGGCCGTGACGAGAGGTCCATCGCTCGATCCTGGCGATAAGCGCCTCGCGGTTGAAGTGGAAGATCATCCTCTCGACTACGGCGACTTCGAAGGCACCATCCCCAAAGGCCAGTACGGCGGCGGGACGATTATGCTGTGGGATCGGGGCTACTGGGAGCCGGAAGGAAAGAATACGCCGGAAGAGGCGCTCGCCAAGGGTGATTTCAAGTTCACGCTTGAGGGTGATCGCCTACATGGCAGTTTCGTGCTCGTCCGCATGCGGCATGATCGCGATGGCGGCAAACGCACCAATTGGCTGCTGATCAAGCATCATGACGACTATTCTGTCGAGGAGAACGGCGCAGCCGTGCTTGAGGAGAACGATACATCGGTGGCATCCGGCCGGACGATGGAGGCCATTGCTTCCGGCGAAGGCAAGAAGCCAAAACCGTTCATGCTGCAAGGCGGCGCGGTTGAAGCGGATGCCGTGTGGGACAGCGATCACGGTCTTGCCGCCGAAGAGCGCAAGGCCGGGTCAAAGACAGTCACCAAGTCAGCGAAGAAGCTCGCGGCCGCCAAACGCACGAAATCTTTGATGCCGTACTTTATCGCGCCGCAGCTTTGCGAGACCTTGGCGCGTCCGCCATCTGCAAATGGCTGGATCCATGAAATCAAGTTCGATGGCTATCGCATTCAGATGCGGGTCGAGAACGGTGAGGTTACCCTGAAGACCCGCAAGGGCCTGGATTGGACCGCAAAATGGCCCGCCATTGCTGCGTCGGCGTCCAAGCTTCCCGACTGCATTATCGATGGTGAGATTTGTGCCCTCGATGAAAACGGCGCTCCCGATTTTGCCGCCTTGCAGGCTTCGCTGTCGGAGGGCAAGACGGACGACATGATCTTTTTCGCCTTTGATCTTCTGTTCGTCGGCGACGAGGAGCTGCGCGAATTGCCGCTAACCGAGCGAAAGGACAGGCTCGCTGCACTCTTGTCCGACGCTGGCGACGATCCCAGGCTCCGCTTCGTTGAGCATTTCGAGACGGGCGGCGATGCGGTGCTGAAGTCTGCCTGCCGCCTGTCTCTGGAAGGTATCATCTCGAAACAGGCGGACGCTCCCTACCGGTCCGGGCGCACGGAGACCTGGGCGAAATCGAAATGCCGCGCAGGCCATGAAGTGGTCATCGGCGCCTATGCCACGACCAATGGAAAGTTCCGATCACTGCTGGTCGGCGTTAATCGCGGCAACCACTTCGTCTATGTTGGCCGCGTCGGCACAGGCTATGGCGCAAAGGTCGTCGAGACGCTCTTGCCGAAGCTGAAGGAAATGGAGGCCTCAAAATCACCGTTCACAGGCATCGATGCGCCGAAGAAATCATCCGACATCGTCTGGCTGAAACCGCAACTCGTCGCCGAGATTGAATTTGCCGGCTGGACGGGTGATGGCCAGGTTCGCCAGGCGGCATTCAAGGGCCTTCGAGAAGATAAGCCGGCCGAGGAGGTGGAAGCAGTGACGCCCGCCTCTCCGATCGCAAACGAGGTGCCCGATCCGGAGACCGCCAAGCCGCCACCCAAGCGTTTCCGCAAGGGTGCGAAGGCGGAAGTCATGGGCGTGATGATCTCCAGTCCGGACAAGCCACTTTGGCCGGATGCCGGCGACAACGAGCCGGTCACTAAGCTCGACCTGGCGCACTATCACGAAGCGGTTGGGCCTTGGCTGATCGACCATATCAAGGGGCGACCTTGCTCGATCATTCGCACCCCTGATGGAATTGGTGGTGAGCAGTTCTTCCAGCGTCATGCCATGCCGGGGACGTCGAACCTTCTGGAGCTCGTAACCGTCTTCGGCGACAAGAAGCCCTATCTGCAGATAGATCGTGTCGAGGGACTGGGTGCGATTGCTCAGATTGGCGGCGTCGAACTTCATCCGTGGAACTGCGAACCCAACCAACCGGAAGTACCGGGGCGACTGGTTTTCGACCTTGATCCTGGTCCGGATGTTGAATTCTCCACTGTCGTCAAGGCTGCACGAGAAATCCGTGACCGCCTCGAAGACCTGGGGCTTGTCAGCTTTTGCAAGACGACCGGCGGCAAGGGCCTGCATGTTGTCACGCCCTTGGCTGTGCCGAAGGGCAAGAAACTCAAGTGGGATGAGGCGAAAGGCTTTGCCCATGATGTTTGCCAAGATATGGTGCGCGACTATCCTGATCTCTACCTGATCAAGATGGCCAAGAACCAGCGCGAGGGCCGCATCTTCCTCGACTATTTGCGCAACGATCGCATGGCCACGGCGGTTGCGCCATTGTCACCGCGCGCACGTCCCGGAGCAACAGTCTCGATGCCGCTCAATTGGAGCCAGGTGAAAACAGATCTCGATCCCAAACGGTTCACGATCCGCACCGTGCCCGAGCTGTTGAAGAAGAGCACCGCCTGGCAGGATTACTGTGATGGGCAGAGGCCTCTGGAACAGGCGATCAAGCGGCTGGCCAAAACCCGAAAGACGGCGGTTTGAGCCAGTGGGTCGCAAGCAATGGAGCGATGGAACAAGAATCGACCAGCAATGTAGAGGCTGAGACACCCGTCGGCGCAACGACGGACCTACCTCATGATCGCATCACGGTACAACGGTTTCGCCAGTCGTTTCCCCGCGCCCGATGGAGCGATAGGCCGAACGCCTGGTTTGTGCCTGGGCGCACTGCCGGCAAGCGCATTGGACGCTGGCTCGCTCAGATGGAAGCAGAAGCCGATGCCTTTGCCGAGGAAAAGGGCATGGATGCTTTCGCGTTTGATCCGATCGAAAGCCGTTATTTGGAAGCTGCCGCGTCCGGTTTGCAACTCCGGACGCCCTATTCACGCACGGTCGTGACCGAAATCCGGGAAATCCCATTGGCGCGCTGGGATCAGGATCGCCGCCTGTGGACAGTCCCTTACCGGTCACTGGATGATTTACGCCAGCGATGGCTAGCGATCCAAGAGGCGGCCGAGCGTAACGAGCCCGACGTGCGAAAGGCGCGGCGTGAGGCGTTGAAAGGCACCGAGGAGGAGGTCGCCGCAAAGGGGATGGCACGCGAGCGCCGCCTGAAACGGTATCCAGTTCCCATCGATGACGTGCCCCCATTTGATCGTGCGATCGGTACGCATGCAGGCGTCGTTATCTTCACCGATACGCATGGCGAGCTGGCGGATCCGGACATTGCGACCACGTTCTATTTTCACCCGCCCTCAAGCGGGGAATACGTTTGGGCGGCTTGGCGGCCAGGCTCCCTTGAGGAATTGGTCACGACCTGGCCTGCTCGCACGCCGCCCGGCGAGCGGGAGATTGCTCGCGGCTGGTGGTTGCCGGATCTGGACGAACTGCGGCCTGCGCGGCAGAAAGCCAGATCGAAACGGCGCGCGCAGCAGCGACGGCAGGAAGATCAGGGTCGATTGGAGACCCCGTTGAGCGGGAATAGGCGATGAACGAGATGGAGAGATTTCAGGGGCTTCCGCCTGCGGAGCCCCGTGAGATGATTGGACTTTGGACTGGCCGGGGTATGCCGTCCGGCCACCCTCTGGACGGAGTGCTCGAGAACCTTGGCTGGTTTGGCAAACGGTTCTCGGCTCAGATGCGTGTCGATGCGCTGTTGTTCCGTGGAGGGGAAAACCGACTGGTTGCCATCGATCCGGCCTGGATCCCGCTCCGTCTTGCACTTCGTTTCCACAAGCTCGGAAGGACCCGAGCCGCAAGCAACCTCTTTTCCTATCTGCTGCGCAGGCTGAGAGCCAAGGGCCCGGTTGCGTCGTTGAAAGCCATGCAGTTTCACGGGGTGACAAGTGCTGCGATGGCCTATGATACCCAGCCCATCATCGATCATTTCCGCAAGGTCGACGATAATCGCGTCATGGGAGCTATGGTGATAGAAGGCGACGACCGCGTCTATTTTTTCGAACTCCAGCGCGTTGAAGAGATGTGAACCTATTCGGAAGGACCGGCCTGCTTAAGCCACACTGCTCATCGCACATGCGGGTTCGTTATTGCGCTTGCTGCTTGGGGCTATCCAACTGCGGATTTCGGGCGCGAGCAGATCGTTCCGTTCAGCAAAAGCGACAAAAACCGGTTAGTACGGCACGGACGCCGGAGCGCGGCCCTGCTTGCTGATGATCTGCGGCTCATGCCCTCAGTCTCAAAGGTGAGTTGGAGCTTGAGTTTACACCGACAATCAACAGGCAATGGCATTCTACATTGGGCTCGGATTTCAGGAGCTCTCACGCCGTCCCCGCGATGATGATGGCTACGCTTTCGAAAATGCCCACCTGCGCTTGATTGGCTAGCGTTGTAGGGCGGCGAGAACCGCCGCCCTCTTGGCTCTTCTGGAAATTGCGAGTGACTGCCGACCGTCCGCTTGCCACGCAATTCGACGTGTCGAGTTTGGCCCGGGATTGACAGGCTTCGTGCTCTTGCTGCTTTCCGGGACTGGAGCGTCAGACGCGATGCAAAGCAGGCGCTTTCCCAGCGCATCTCTATCGAACTTCAAACGTCCTTTCACTCCAAGCCGCGGTTGCTCGGTGCCGAACTTGGTCGCGTCGTTCATTTTTCTCTTGACAGAACAGGTCCATAAACTGCTAATGCGCATTAGCAGCTAATACGTATTAGCAGATTAGAGCCTTATGGAAACGGGAACGTGGCAGCAACCAAGCGTCTGACCCAGAACGATATCGCGAAGATCGCCGGCGTCAGCCAGGCCACCGTTTCGCTAGTGTTGAATGGTGCGCCGACGGCTCTCGCCCGAATTCCGGCGGAAACCCGGGAGCGTGTGCAGAAGGTCATCCGCACAACCGGTTATGTCGCTGATCCGATTGCGCGGCGCATGGCCAAGGGTCTCAACCGGATTTTGGGCGTTTTCACGTACGAGCCGGCTTTTCCCAGTGCCCAAGCGGATTTCTTCACGCCCTTCCTGCTCGGCATCGAGGAAGAGGCACAGCAGCAGAACTACGACCTGCTGCTTTTGACCAGCGCCGGCGTCGGCAACAACCGCAAGATCTTTTCAGAAGGCAACCGGCTACGCATTGCCGACGGTTGCCTTGTGCTCGGGCGCGAATTCGATCGCGCAGAGCTCGCCCGGCTGGTGGCCGAGGATTACCCATTTGTTGCGATCGGCCGACGTGAGGACGCTGGCGGACCCGTTCCTTACGTCGGCGGCGACTATGCAGCCGGCACCCGCGCGCTGGTCGAGAAGGCCTGTTCGCTGGGCCATTCGAAACTGGCCTATGTCGGACCGCAGGGTCCGGCGGAATCCGTTGCCGACCGCTGGCTCGGATACCAGGCGGCGCTATCGGCCACCGGTGCGGAACAGGCGTTGCATATCGCCACCGTCAACCGCCCCGCCGACGAGATTCTCGATACGATCCTGTCGGCAGGCGCGACGGCTGCCTTCTTCATCGAGTTGGCCGACGCCGTCCGGGTGGAGATCCTGGCGCGCGATCGTGGAATTTCGGTGCCCCGCGATCTGTCGATGATCGTGCTCGGCAGCCACATCCGCGCCGGACGCAGCGCCGTGCGCTTCACGTCCTATGAGATCCCGCGCGAGGAGATGGGGCGGCAGGCGACCGCCATGCTGGTGACCCGCATCGAAACCGGCGGCGCCGGCAGCCAGATCCTTCTTCCCTGCGAGCCCGTCGCGGGAGAGACACTGGGACCCTGTCCTTCAGATCCAGCAGAAACAACGGATGGTATGACGTGAAAGAGATGCGAGCAGATATTCTTGTCGTAGGTGGCGGTCTTGGCGGGGTCGCGGCAGCACTCGGTGCTGCGCGGGCCGGCAAACGCGTCATCATGACGGAAGAATACGACTGGATCGGCGGTCAGCTCACCAGCCAGGCCGTACCGTCCGACGAACATACCTGGGTCGAGCAGTTCGGCATCACCCGATCCTATCGCAAGCTGCGCCAGGGCGTGCGCCAGTATTACCGCGACCACTATCCGCTCACCGAAGGCGCCCGCGCCTGGGCTGATCTCAATCCCGGCGGCGGCTGGGTCAGCCGCATCTGTGCCGAGCCGCGCGTCAGCCTTGCCGTGATGGAAAGCATGCTCGCACCCTATCGCGGCGCTGACCGCCTGACGGTGCTGCAACCTTATCGGCCTGTGGCGGCTGACGTCGACGGCGATACCGTCCGTTCGATCACCGTTCGTCACCGCGACAGCGGCGCCGAGATCGTGATTTTCGCCGATTACATCCTCGATGCAACCGAGCTTGGGGATCTTTTGCCGATGACCGGCACCGAATATGCCAAGGGCTTCGAGGCCCAGACCGACACGGGTGAGCCTAGTGCCCCGGCAGAGGCGCAGCCGGACAACGTCCAAGCCGTGTCGATCTGCTTTGCCATCGACCACGTGGATGGCGACCAGACGATCGACAAGCCGGAAAACTACGACTACTGGAAACACTACCAGCCGCATTTTTGGGGTGGCCCGATGCTGGGCCTGACCGCCCCGCATCCGCGCACGCTGGAGCACACGACCCGCTCCTTTACGCCAAACCCCGACGACGATCCGCTTCTCGTCGATGCCGACCAGCGCAAGGGCGGCGGTGACGAGAACCTCTGGATCTTCCGGCGCATCGCCGCCCGCAAGAATTTTGCGCCCGGCTTCTACACGTCCGACGTCTGCCTCGTGAACTGGCCGATGATCGACTACATGGACGGCACGATCATCGACGTTTCCGAAGCGGAAAAGGCGCGGCACCTGAAGTCGGCTGCCGACCTGTCCTATTCGGTTTTCTACTGGCTGCAGACGGAAGCACCGCGCCTCGATGGCGGAGCGGGTTATCGCGGCCTGCGCCTGCGTGGCGATATCACCGGTACCGAGCACGGCCTTGCCATGGCGCCTTATGTGCGTGAAAGCCGGCGCATCATGCCGGTCACCCGCATCGTCGAACAGGATCTGTCCTTTACGGTGCGCGGCGAAAAGGGTGCGGTCCGCTACCGCGACAGCATCGGCATCGGCATGTACCGGATCGACCTGCACCCCTCGACTGGTGGCGACAACTATGTCGACGTACCGTCCTGCCCGTTCGAGATCCCGCTCGGCGCACTTCTGCCGCAACGGATGAAGAACCTGATCCCGGCCGGCAAGAACATTGGCACCACCCATATCACCAACGGCTGCTACCGCCTGCATCCGGTCGAATGGAATATCGGCGAAGTTGCCGGGATGCTGGCCGCCTTCAGTCTCGAAAAGGGCCTGACGCCGCATCAGGTGCAGGCCGACGACAAGCACCTTCACGACTTTCAGGCAGCACTGACCCGCGAGGGCATCGAGATCCGCTGGCCCGAGGTCGCGGCCTATTAAGCCACACTACCATCTGTAGCTCGAACCCATCTTTGGAGGAGGACTGGGAATGCCCTATCATCTGACGTTGAAATCGACTGTCTTTGCGCTCGGTCTTCTGGGACTGGGCGGCATTGCCCAGGCTCAGTACGCCGTGAACCTGCGGATGACCATCTGGAGTGCCAACGAGGCACATCTGAAGCTGTTCAACGACATCGCCGCCGGCTTCAAGAAAGAGCATCCGAACGTCACGGTGGCCTACGAGTCGCTGCCGTTCGATACCTACACGACGGCGCTGACCACCCAGATTGCCGGTGGCAACGCTCCCGACATGGCCTGGATCTTCGAGACCTCGGCCTACGACTTCGTCAAGTCGGGAGCGCTCTATCCGCTGTCCGACACGCTGAAGGCTGCCAAGGGCTATAATCTCGAGGAAGTCAGCGCCGGTGCGACCGAGCGCTGGACGCAGGATGGCGCGCTCTATGCCTATCCGTTCTCGACCTCGCCATTTGCGATGTTCGTCAACAACGACGTCATCAAGGCCGCCGGTGCAAAGACCCCGGCCGAGATGATCGCGAGCGGTGAGTGGACCTGGGATACCGCCATCGCCACCGCATCGGCTGTCGGCAAATCCGGCAAGGGTGGGCTGGTCGTGCGCGACTTCAACTACCAGAACTGGCAGTACCTGACGTCGGTCTGGAACGGCTGGGGTGCGTCGCCCTGGAGCGAGGACGGCAAGACCTGCAGCATGGCCGACAAGCCGATGGCGGACGCCCTGTCCTTCATCCACGACGCCATCTTCACGAAGAAGGCGATGCCGGGCCCTGGCGAGACCGTCGACTTCTTCGCCGGCAATGCGGCGATGACCATCACGCAGATCAGCCGCGCCTCGCTGCTGCCCAAGGACAAGCCGTTCTCCTGGGATCTCGTGCCGCTGCCGAAGGGGCCGGCCGGGGAATATGCGCTGATCGGCCAGGCCGGAATCGGCGTCATGCAGTCGGGCAAGAACGCCAAGACGGCGGCGGAGTTCGTCGCCTACATGACCAACCCGGAAAACTCGGCGAAACTCAGCCAGTTCTTTCCGTCGGCGCGCAAGTCGCTGCTGAATGCCGAGGTGCTGAAGAAGACCAATCCGCTGCTCAGCCAGGAGCAGATCGAAAAGGTCGTGATCAACGGCATTGCCACCGGCAAGGTCATGCCCGGTCATAGCGGCTTTGCCCAGATCCAGCAGATGGTGCGCTCGAACCTGGACGCCGTCTGGCGCCCGGAAGCGGACGTGCCCGGCTCGCTGCAGAAGATCTGCGGCCAGATCGGCCCGCTGCTGAAGCGCTGAGGAGATCGTCATGGCTGTCGCGCATCATCATCACGAAACGTCGAAGACCGGCGCACCGCTGCCGTTCTGGACGATTGCGCGGCGCGACAGCCTCGCCGGCTTCCTGTTCATCGCGCCGCAACTGATCGGCATCATCACCTTCGTGCTGGTGCCGCTCGGCCTGGTGTTCTGGTATTCGCTGCATGAGTGGAACGTGCTGGCCAACACGTTCACCTTCACCGGCAGCCAGAACTACCGGATGGTGCTTGAAGACACCAACCTTCTCGAGGTGCTTGGCGCCACGGCCATCTTCTCGGTCGGCCTCGTCGTGCTCAACATGTCGCTGGCGCTGCTGCTCGCCGTGCTGCTCAACCAGAAGCTCGCCGGCATCGCTGTCTTCCGCACGCTGTTCTTCTCGCCGGTCGTGGTCTCGCTGGTCGCCTGGACGATCGTCTGGGGTTTTCTGCTGCAGAAGAACGGCGGCATCAACGGCATGCTGCTGATGGTCGGCATCGAAGGCCCAAACTGGCTGCGCGAGGACGTAACCGCGATGATCTCGGTCATCGTCGTGCAGGTGTTCAAGAATGTCGGGCTCAACATGATCCTGTTTCTCGCCGCGCTGCAGGGCGTGCCGAAGGAGTTGTACGAAGCGGCCCGCATCGATGGTGCGCCGGCGTTCAAGCAGTTCCGCCGGATCACGCTGCCGCTGATCAGCCCGACCATTCTCTTGACCTCGATCATCACCATCGTCGGTTCGCTGCAGGTGTTCGCGCAGATCGCGGTGCTCACCCAAGGCGGCCCCGGCCTCTCGACCACGGTGCTCGTCTATTACCTCTACCAGCAGGCCTTCCAGTTCCACTATTTCGGCTACGACTCGACGCTCTCCATCCTGCTTTTCGTCATCGTCGCCGTCCTGACCTTTGCCCAGTGGCAGATGCGCAAGAGGATCGTGTTCTATGAAAACTGACCTTTCGCCGCGCCTTCGGGTGGCGCTCTACGGCCTGATGTGCGTGCTGCTCATCCCGTTCGTCTTTCCGACCTGGTGGATGGTGACATCGTCGATCAAGCCGATCAGCGACATCTTTGCCTTTCCGCCTCAACTGATCCCGAAGAACTACGACTGGACGACCTATTCGAAGGTCTTCGAGTTGCAGCCCTTCGTGCAGCAGTACTGGAATTCGGCCTATATCGCCGCTGTCGTCACGATCGGTACGATGGTCGTGTCGTCGATGGCCGGCTACGCCTTCGCGCGGATCAGATTTCCCTATGCCGACACGATCTTCATGATCGTTCTGCTCGGCCTCCTGATCCCTTCGGAGGTGACGATCGTGCCGCTGTTCCAGATGTTTTTGAAGGCCGGCATGGTCAACACCCACTGGCCGCTGATCCTGGTGCCGATCTTCGGCGCACCGAGCGTGTTCGCCACCTTCGTCATGCGGCAGTTCTTCGTTACGCTGCCGGCCGAACTGGAGGAGGCAGCCCGCGTCGATGGTCTCGACCGCTTCAAGATCTTCCGAAAGATCGCCCTGCCGTTGGCAAAGCCGGCGCTGGCCTCGGTGGCGATCTTCACCTTTCTGCACTCGTGGAACCTGTTCCTCGAACCGATCGTGTTCCTGTCGACTGCGGAAAAGTTCACCCTGCCGCAGGCGCTGACGCAGTACACCGATGCCTATGGTGGGCCGATGTGGAACATCCAGCTCGCCGCCGCGACGCTGACGGCGCTGCCCGTCCTCATCGTCTTCATCATCGCTCAGAAACAGTTCGTCGAAGGACTGGCGCATACCGGCCTGAAGGGCTGAACAACGGGATCCCATCATGGCTCAGGTCACCCTTTCCAATATCCGCAAGAGCTATGGCTCAGTCAACGTCATCCATGGTGTCGATCTTGGCATCAACGACGGCGAGTTCGTCGTGCTGGTCGGTCCGTCCGGCTGCGGCAAGTCCACTCTGCTGCGGATGATCGCCGGACTTGAGACCATCACCAGCGGCACGCTCGATATCGGCGGCCGCATCGTCAACGATCTCGATCCGAAGGATCGCGACATCGCCATGGTGTTCCAGAGCTACGCGCTCTATCCGCACATGACGGTGGCAACCAACATGGGCTTTTCGCTCGAGCATCGCGGCGGGAGCAAGGCAGAGATCGAGGAGCGGGTGAACTGGGCGGCCGGCATTCTTGGCCTCGAAGCCCTGCTCGACCGTTATCCGCGCCAGTTGTCCGGCGGACAGCGCCAGCGTGTGGCGATGGGCCGGGCGATCGTCCGCAATCCGCAGGTCTTTCTGTTCGACGAGCCGCTGTCCAACCTCGACGCCAAGCTGCGCGTCGTCATGCGCGGCGAGATCAAGTCGCTGCACCAGAAGCTGAAGACCACCACCGTCTACGTCACCCACGACCAGGTCGAGGCAATGACCATGGCCGACCGCATCGTCGTCCTAAACGGCGGAAGGGTGGAGCAGATCGGCGCGCCGCTCGATCTCTATGATCGCCCCGCCAACCGCTTCGTCGCCGGCTTCATCGGTTCGCCGTCGATGAATTTCCTCGAAGGATCGATCACCCCGGATGGCTTTGCCACAGGCGGCCTGACTGTGCCTTTGCCGGCCTCTGCGCAAAGCCGTGTCGGTCGTCCGGCGATCTTCGGCATCCGGCCCGAACACCTCCTGCTGGATCCTCAAGGCGTGCCGGCCGAAGTTCTGCTGGTCGAGCCGATGGGCGCCGAAACGCAGGTCACGATGCGGCTTGGCGACACACAGGTCATCGGCGTGTTTCGCGAGCGCGTGGCCCTGTCACCCGGTGCCGTTATCAAGGTGATGCCCGACGCTGCGGCCGTCCATCTGTTCGATGCGGATGGCGGTCAGCGCCTCGAATAGTCCAACGGACATCACGATACCCGGTCGAAGCACAACAGTCTGAGTTCACGTGCGCGAACAAGGATGAATCACGGGCAGAAGTCGCACTTCAAGGCAGAGCCGCGCCTTTTGACCTTGCCCCGCAGAACTAATCCATTTTGAAGTAAGCTCTGGCCCATTGAGAGGACCAGAGAATTAAGCGCAACCGTTTCACGGTCCAACAGATTATCGGCATGATGACGGAACACGAGGCAGGCACGCGGGTCTCTGAGTTATGCCGATCCGCTGCACTTTTCCGGTTCTCCTGAAGGTGTCGATGGTTCGAATCCCTTAAAGGCGACGACGTCCCGCCAGATTGACGCCATGGTTCAGTGGCCATGGTATGGCACGATTGTAAATCGCCGACTGTCGATTGTCAGCAAGGGCCATCCAACCTCGAACCGTACTGTCGGCGGATGGCTAATCGTCGAATACCCTTACCCGACCCTTGAGACGCCGTGGGATCCGCTAAGTTCGGCAAGGACTTCATGGAGCCGCGCGATGATCTCGCCGCGGGGAGAGAGCGTGCGCTCGACGATGCCGATCTGGCGCGTCACCTGCGGTTCGCCGAACGGAAACCGTCTTAGGTCCTGACCCTCTGGCTCTTCTAGCGCGACATGTGGCACCACCGAAATCCCAAGCCCGTGGCGCACGCATGTCACGATCGAGCCGATGGTGTCTATCTCGGCCACGTCGTTGGTGACCACGCCCATCCGGGAGATCTCGGTGTCAATCAGATTCGCCAGAGGCACCGAACTGCGGAAGCGAACGAACGGCAGGGTGGCAAGCATCTCTACCGGGTCTTTCACCTGCATGACTTTCGGCGCGATGATCAGCAGGGGCTCTTTCAGGAACGGACTCCACCGAAGCGCAGCCGGAAAGCCCGTGTGCTCTGCGACCACGGCGGCGTCGAGCCGGCCTGCCGCCACATCGGCGATCAGCTGACTTGAAAGCCCGACCCGCAGGTTGACCTTGAGCGCGGGATACTCCATCCGCATCTGTGAGATGGTACGCGGTAGCAGCCCAAGGCCACTGGTTCTGACGGTTCCCAGCATCAGAGTTCCAGCGATCCGGTCCCCCCTCAAGCTCGCCTTAGTGTCGGCTTCCAGGCGAAGGATGTCATGCGCCATTTCAATGGTTTGAAGGCCCTGTGGCGTCAGCTTTGGAGGCCGTGACGACCGATCGAAAAGGGCAACTCCCAGTTCCAGTTCCAATGCCTGAACCTGCTGGCTGACGGCGGATGCAGTCAGATGCACGACTTCTGCCGCCTTGGCGAAGGTGCCATGCGTTCCGATCGCAATCAGGGTCTTGAGTTGACGCGTATCCATTTTCATCCAGTTATCCTTAATCAAACAACCAGATTTATTCGCTTTTGTGAAGAGCTACTTTCGATTATCCCAAGAAGTGAGGAGTATCTGCGATCGCTGGGAGGCCGTCGTAGATCAAGCAAGTCCCTAGAAAAGCGAATACTGCCCATCGCGTGCGGTCGGGTCGGAGATGATGCATGCGCAACGTGATTGTTGTTACTGGGCCGGATCTTGATCCGAGCGCCGAAAAGCTGGTGGCGGCGCACGGCTTCGAGACCGTCCACACGCCCCCTTACGCAGAGAGTGCCGTCATCGCCGAGCTGCTGGCGCGAACCGGTGCGCAAGGCATCATCTCGCGCATGGGCCGGATCGACGGCACCGTGATGGATGCGGCACCGCACCTGCGGGTCATCTCGAAGCATGGCGTGGGGGTCGACAACATCGATCTTGCGGCAGCCGCAGCGCGCGGTATTCCTGTTTTGGTGGCGACAGGAGCCAATGCGGTCTCGGTCGCGGAACATGCCATCACCTTGCTGCTTGCAACAGTGAAGCGCGTGCTGCCGCTCGATGCAGGGCTGCGCGGTGGCCGCTGGGAAAAACCCGGCTTTCTTGGCCGTGAATTGGCGGGTGCCCGTATGGCGTTGATGGGAATGGGCGCCATCGCACAGGCGACGGGCCGAATGGGAAAGGGCTTGGGCCTCCAACTTTGCGGCTACGACCCCTACGCCTCCCAGACCGCGTTCGAGCAGCTGGGCGCGTCCCGATGCGACAGCTTTGATGCGCTGCTCGAACAGTCCGATATTCTCAGCCTGCATTGCCCGCTGACGGATCAGACCCGCGGAATCCTGAATGCAGATGCGATCGGGCGGATGCCGGCTGGAAGCTATGTGATCAATACTGCGCGGGGCGGGCTCATCGATGAGGCCGCGCTCGTCGCGGCGATCCGGTCGGGTCATCTGGCGGGGGCGGGGCTCGACACCTTCGCGGTCGAACCACCCGCGCCGGGTCACCCGTTTTTCGCAGAGCCCAATATCGTGATGACACCGCATATCGGCGGGGTCACACGCGAAGCTGGCGCTCGCGTCGGAGTCGAAGCCGTCCGCGGTCTCCTTCAAGTGCTTGGGGGCGAAGCCGTCGCTTCCGAGCGGATCGCCAATCGCGCTCTACTGGCAAATGCCGGCGCGCAAATTCCCAAAGCAGGAGAATGAGCATGGCCATCGGATTTCGGATCTGCAAGCGAGCGGCAATCGCGCCCATCGAGCTGGTGGAGGCATTCGCGAAGCTGCCGGTCGCCAATGTCTCTGATGCGATGCACAGGGTCACGGCTGCCGGCCCGTCGCTTCGCCCGATGCATGCCTTCGGCGGAATGGCCGGCGTTGCACTGACTGTGCGCTGCCGCCCAGGAGACAACCTGATGCTGCACAAGGCCATCGACATGGCTCAGCCGGGGGATGTTATCGTCTGTGATGCGGGCGGTGATCTTACCAATTCGCTGATGGGCGAGCTGATGCTGGCTTATGCCGTCAAGCGCCGGGTTGCCGGCTTTGTCCTGAACGGCGCGATCCGCGATCTGGATGCGATCAGGAAGGTGAATCTTCCAATTTTTGCAGCCGGCGTCACCCATCGCGGCCCCTACAAGGATGGCCCCGGAGAGATCAATGTGGCCATCAGCCTTGGAGGGATGGTGATCGAGCCCGGAGATATCGTGATCGGTGACGCGGACGGGGTACTTTCCGTTCCGTTGGCCGGCGCGGAAGAAATCCTGAAGAAAACGCAGGCGAAGCAGTCGGCAGAGATGGCACAGATGACTGCCATTGAGGCGGGTACCAACGACCGGTCTTGGGTTGACGCGACCTTGCGCCGACTGGGTTGCGAGATCCCGGAGGGGGTTTGAACGGAGGAGCCGCCACGGCATGGTGCCGGGCAGTAGAGGAGGAGAAACCAATGACACTTGTAAGATCCGTTGTGCTGGCCGCAGCTGTGTCGGCAATCACAACCGGGGCCGCCCTGGCTGACTGGCCCGCCGACCGCCCGATAGAGATGATCGTCGCCTTCGCCCCCGGCGGCGGCACCGACATCATGCTGCGCGTGCTTGCCCCATTCCTGGAGGCCGACCTCGGCGCCACCATCGCAGTAATGAACAAGCCCGGCGCCTCGGGGGAGATTGCCTATAGCGGGTTATCGCAGGCGGACGCGGACGGCTACACCGTCTCGTCGCTCAACACGCCGGGCTTCCTGACCATGCAGTTGCAACGCAAGCTGAAATACGATCCCGCCACCCTGTGCCCCATTGCCCGTATTGTTGAGGATCCGGGTACGTTCGTCGTGCAGGCGAAGTCGGAGATCAAGACGCTTGAAGACCTTGTCGCCAAGGCCAAGGAGGCGCCCGGTGCAATCTCGGTCGCGACGACGGGTGTCGGCACCGATGAACACATGGCACTTCTTCAGCTGGAAAAGGCGACAGGCATCGACCTCACCGCCGTGCCGTTCGAGGGAGCCAATGAGGCCAAGACCGCTCTGCTGGGTGGACATGTGCAGGTCATCGGCCTGAACGTGGGTGAAGCGATGTCGAGCGATCCCGCATCGTTCCATGTTCTGGGGCAGTTCGCGGAGAAACGCTCCACGCTTGCGCCGGATCTTCCGACAGCGACGGAACAGGGCTTTGATGTGATCATGTCCTCGGAACGTGGACTTGCAGCGCGCTGTGACGTGCCCGAGGAGATCCGGGCGAAGCTGTCCGCGTCGGTCGAAAAGGCCTTGGTCAACCCGGAGTTCCTTAAGGCCGCCGAGCAACAGGACCTGCCGCTGTCCTATCTGTCCGGCGCCGACTGGGCGGCTGAAATGCCGGCCCGGCTGGCGCGCTTCGAAGAGATCTTCAAGCTGGTCGAGGCTGGAAAGTGATGCCCCGCCCGAGCATGCCGTTACGCGGTGACCGGCCCGACCTGCTGACGGCGCTGATCTTCCTGGGGCTCGGCATGCTCGGGCTGGCCATGTCCCGCGAGTTGGAGGCAGGAACGCTTGCACAGATGGGCCCCGGGTTTCTTCCTCGGGTGGTTTGTGTGCTGCTAATCTTCGTGGGGCTGGCCGTTGGCTTGCCCGCCCTCCGCCGGCCCGCGATCTTGCTGGAATCGGTGAAGGCCCGGCCATTGCTGATCATCCTCGTCGCCATCATAGGCTTCGGCCTGGCCGTAACCCATCTGGGCTTTGTACTTGCCGCCTTGTGGTTGGTTGTTGTGGGATCGCTGGCAGATCCGGGTGGCAAATGGTGGCAGACACTGGCGCTGGCATTCGGCCTTGCCGCATTCGGTGCAGTGGTCTTCGTCTACGGCCTGGGCGTGCAGGTGCCACTCTGGGCGTTCTGATGCCCGTCAAGATCCCGGGGAGGGACCAATGACTTTTGTTGATTTGCTGATGCTTGGCTTTTCCGAAGCCATGACTCCTACGAACCTGGGCTTCTGCCTTTTGGGAGCACTGCTGGGTACGCTGATCGGCGTACTGCCCGGAATTGGGCCGACGGCCACCATTGCGGTGCTGTTGCCGATCACTTTCTTCCTGCCGCCCCTTGCCGGCATCATCATGTTGGCGGGTATCTACTACGGCGCGCAATACGGCGGTTCGACCACGGCAATCCTTGTGAACCTGCCCGGAGAAGCCTCTGCCGTCGTCACAACCCTCGACGGCTACAAGATGGCCCAGCAAGGCCGCGCCGGCGCCGCATTGGCAGTTGCAGCGTTGGGTTCATTTTTTGCAGGAACAATGGCGACACTTGCCATCGCCATCGCCGGACCGACGCTGTCGAATTTCGCCCTGAAGTTTGGCCCGGCAGAGTATGTGTCGCTAATGGTCTTCGGCCTTCTGGCGGCAACCATCCTTGCCAGCGGCCCAGTTCTCAAAGCGATCGGCATGATCCTGATCGGGCTTTTGCTGGGCATGGTCGGCACTGACCGGGCGACTGGCGACGACCGGCTTACCTTTGGCGCCATCGAGCTGTTCGACGGCATTGATTTCATCGTGATCGCGATCGGCCTGTTCGGCTTCGCGGAAATCATCGGCAACCTGGAGCGGACAGGGGCCGAAGGTGTGAAGCTGGCGCCTTTGACCCGGCTCTGGCCAACACGCGAGGACTTCCGCAACTCCTGGGGTGCGGTATTGCGCGGAACCGGGCTCGGCACCTTGCTGGGCCTGCTGCCGGGTGGCGGAGCGACGCTCGCCTCGTTCAGCGCCTACTCGATGGAGAAGAAGCTTTCGCGTCACCCGGAGAGGTTCGGAACTGGCGTGGTGGAAGGGGTCGCCGCACCGGAAGCGGCAAACAACGCCGCGGCGCAATCCTCGTTCATTCCGCTTCTAACCCTCGGTATTCCGTCCAACAACATGATGGCGATGATGCTGAGCGCCTTCATGATCCATGGCATCACCCCCGGACCGACAATCCTGAATACGCAGCCCGAGATCTTCTGGGGGCTTGTCGCCTCGATGTGGATCGGCAACCTGCTGCTGGTCGTCATCAACCTGCCGCTGATCGGGATCTGGGTGAAGCTGCTGACGGTGCCATATCGACTGCTTTATCCTGCGATCCTGCTGTTCTGCTGCATCGGCGTCTACAGCATGAACAACCGGGTCTTTGACGTGGTGCTGGCGGCCGGTTTCGGACTTCTGGGCTACATCTTTCGCAAGGCGAGATGCGAGCCAGGGCCTTTGCTGCTCGGCTTCGTTCTGGGACCGCTGCTGGAGGCCAACCTGCGCCGGACCCTGCTGATAACTCAGGGTGACCCGTCGATCTTTGTCGAACGGCCCATCAGCCTGACCATGCTGGTCGCGACGGTGGTGCTTCTGGCGCTGATGATGCTGCCGTCATTCCGGACAACCCGCGAAGAGGCGTTCAAGGAAGAGGAGGTCTAGGCCCGCGCATCTGCCGTGAGGTGGAGATGCTATCCAGCAGTAATATGCTCGTTGCCCATACTAACCTTTGGAGGAGGAGACCCATATGAAGATGAACAATATATTCGGCACACTCGCCTTTCTTGCCGCATCTAGAGCACGTCCGCTTTATTCGGGGTCATATCCGCATGATTTGAAGTAGTTTTCGCATTCTTGCGGTTCGAACAGTGTGACGATCTGGCCGACCGTATTCCATAAACCCTCCACTGTTCGCTCAGCTTTGGCGCGCAATAGAGCCTTCAGCTTGGCGAACGCCTTCTCGATGGGGTTGAAGTCCGGGCTGTAGGGAGGAAGGTAGAGCAACCGGCATTCCGCACCTTCGATTGCGTGACGCACTCCCTCCGCCTTGTGTGCGGGTAGGTTGTCCATGATGACGATGTCGCCCGGTGCCAAGGTTGGAATGAGAACCTGTTCGACATAGGCCTGGAACGCGACTCCGTTCATCGCTCCGTCGAGGACCATGGGCGCGGTCATGCCGGATAAGGGGTCAACATTCCGCGCCGATTGACAGATTGAAAAAGTGGTTGACCACGCGCATCCTGGCCGCCGGGCGAAATGAAGGGGCTACTGCTTTGACGCCGCCGCCATTTCTGCAATCTGCGCAAGCGTTACCGAGCCGTATTCTGATTGCACCTGGCTCTCCGCGACCGCAAACGCTTCCTCAAGAACGAAATTGGATGCCCGTTCCACCGGACATCCAGGATGATCACGAGAGGTTGGGGCTCGGAGTATGGAATCCCCGCTTAGAGCTTGATGGATCTCTAAGACAGTTATCTGCTCCAGCGGCCTGACCAGCTTCCAACCTCCGCCCCGCCCGCCTTCTGAAGCAACGATTCCCTGTGCACGAAGCTCTCCAAGGGTGCGACGAACGACGACCGGATTTGTGTTCAACATCTGCGCGATGCGCTCGGACGTCTCTTTGCCCCCTAACAGGCCCATGTGACCAAGACATGAAGCATTCTCGGAAGCCGCCCATTCGCCTTCATAGCAATCCTTTCCGCAACAATTATGGTTACGCTAATTTGACTTTTGCCTCTTTGTGTAACAGTTTTCGTTACGATATGGAAGAATTTCAGCGGGTCCGTTGCCTGTCCCTTGCGGCTAGTGCGACCGAACCCCTTCCTTCCTCATAGTATGCTGGTCACTCAGAGAGGCTCCAATGAACGAGGCAACACCTCACCTTTATGGGGTGCATGTTCTACCGGAAGCCGGTCATTGGCTTCAGCAAGAACGGCCAAGTCAGGTGTCGAAATTGCTGGTCGACTTCATCCGGCAGCTCTGAGCCATTCTGGTTCCGTCACCTAAAAGGTAATCTTGGCGTAGGCGCCTCCGTCAGGATTGTTTCCGACTTCGAGCCGCGCATTGTGCCCTTCCGCAATTGCCTTAACCACCGAAAGGCCAAGGCCCGAGCCACTTTGACCACGACCGTTCAGCCTCTCGCTTCTCCAGAACATGTCGAACGATGAATGCTCGACATAGTCCGGTAGTCCTGGCCCTTGATCTCGAACCGATAGGAATGGCTGCCCAACTTCATTTAAGCCCGTTTGAACATCGATTGGACCGCAATCACCCGCATACTTACGTGCGTTTTCAAGTAGAACCAGCAGGGCCTGGCGAAAACGGTCGGGATCGATCTTTGCCGGTGCCGGCTGGAGGGATGTTCGGAATTGAACGGCGTCGCCTGTGGAAGCCTGAAACAAGGTCACCGTTCCTAAGACATGCGATGCCAAGTCTGTTGTCGTGGTTGCTCTAACAAAATCGGACGTGCCTGCCAACGAAAGCGTGTTCAGTTGATCTACCAGGCGGGACATGCCCTGTGCTTGCACTAGCAGGGCTCGCAATTGTCTTTCGTTGGTGGGAATGACACCGTCGGACATTCCCTGGAGATTACCCTGCAACACAGTGAGTGGTGTTCGCAGTTCATGGGCCACCGCACGAGTGTTGAATTTCAAGCGTGTTTCCAATGCGTACAGCTCGCTCGCCATGCTGTTGATCGTGATGGCGAGCGCTTCCACCTCTCTGGTTGCCCCGGGCTCTACAGTCACTTGAAAGTCGCCCTGCCGGATCTTTTCCGCCGCCGCAGTCAGGCGGGTCAGTGGCGCTACGATCCTATGCGCCAAAATCACCCCGATCGCACACGTTAAAACAATCAGTGCGAAGCCGAAATACAGAACACCCTCGACAGGCGAGGCCTCGGTTGCTTCGTCCAATTCAGGAAACAGGGGCGCGAGGGCCGCAAGCGCATTCGGGTCGGGGATCTCGCCAGCGTTGAGGCTCATCCACGCCGATTGCGCATCTCTGGGGAGCCTGTCTAGGGCCGATACTTCAGCGTGATCGATATACCAATCAACTGTGACATAAAGCACTGCTATCGTTACAACCTGAATGACAGAGGTCAATGCTGCTGTCATTGTGGAGAGGGTTGGCCTAGGCACCGGTCGACCTCGCAAAACGATACCCGATACCGCGAACGGTGGTTATATACCCTTCCTGGCCACGCTCTGTGAGCTTGCGCCGCAGATTAGCGATATGTGTGTCGATGGTCCTGTCAAGCGCGTCGCTCTCGGGTAAACATGCGTCCAGTAAAGACGCTCTCTCGAAGGTTTTGTAGGGCGATCTTAACAGACACACCAAAAGGCGGAATTCGGTTGCCGTTAGCGGCAGTTCAACCCGTCCTTTTTCCGTTGAAGCAACCGCGATGTGCGAATCCAGCTGGACTTCGATCTCGTCGTGTCGGATCACCTCGGTCGCGGCGACGCCCCTGGTTCGTTTCAATACGGCGCCGACCCGCGCCACGACTTCCTGTGGGTTGAATGGTTTCGTGACGTAGTCGTCAGCGCCGAGCTTCAGACCGAGCAATTTGTCCGTGCTGTCATCCATCGCTGACAAGAATATCACCGGCACGGCGGAGTTGGCTCGAACCTTTGTCAGAAGATCGAACCCATCGATGTCTGGCAGGCCGATGTCAAGCACGATCAGGTCCGGCTGTAGTCGTTGTACTTGCGTGAGAGCTGAAAGGCCTGTTGATGCTTTGGTCGTCCTGTAGCCAGCCCTCGCTAAATATCTTTCCAAGAGGGACGCTATATCATCGTCGTCCTCGACCACCAGCACGAGAGATGAAATCATAACATTGCCTTCTGATTTTGACGTCCCCTCCCGCAGCTCTCCGTCAAATCTTGACAATCGGGCGGGAGAAAGTGGCCCTCAACGAGGAGCCACCTAATGAGCATAACTGACCTCAACCCTAGTCAAAAAGCAATTGCCAAAATCGGCAACGACAAAGAGCGCGATTTGCTTCCGCAGGCGCTTGGCCTTCTAGGTTTCGCCTCTCTGATCTTTGCAGCGATGCCAGAACTCGACCTTATGGTAAGCCGTTTTTTTTGGGAGCCAGCGGCTGGCTTCGTGGCAATTGACAACAGCTTTCTGATCGCATTTCGTGACGCCAACAGGCTTTTGCCTTGGGTGGTCATTGGAGTTGCGCTTCCGCTGTTAATCCCAAATCCATTCCTCAAATACCTGAGATATCCGCCTGCACCGCACAAGCTGCTTTTCTTACTCACGTTTTTTGCAACCGGTCCGGGACTTGGCGTCCATCTGATCAAGATCCTGGTTGGCAGAGCGCGACCAAAAGCACTTGAAGATTTTGGCGGTAGCGCAGTCTTTACGCCTCCGTGGGAGCTTACCGACCAGTGCGTAAGGAATTGCTCCTTCATCTCGGGAGAAGCGGCAAGCGCCTTCGCGCTCCTCACACTGGTTGTATTTATCAGGCCCAAATATACTGCACTTTTTCTTTGCGCAGTTGGCATTGTCGCTGCAGGATTCTCATTCAACAGAGTCGTGTTCGGCGCCCACTTCTTGTCAGATGTGGTTATCTCTTGGAGCCTGATGTTCGTTTTGGCGGTGCTACTGTGGCGGTTGTTCTCACGAAGTGCGCCGCAGATCGATGCTTTGTTCGGCAGTCGAAACCGCCCGGTCTAGGGTTACGGCTGGCCGGTACCAAGGCAAAGCGCGGATTGGTCCCTTCGTGCCGGCTGCCCATCCACCACCTGATCGGCAAGAGCGCAGCCCCAGATGTTCTGATGCTAGCCATGTCCAAGAGGCAGCGGGCGCTGATGCTAGGCACCAAATTCCCGGCAGTGATCGCCACGCTTCCGAACTCCTCACGGGTAGAGGCCGACCATGGCCCAAGCCCTCAGAAAATGGGCGGATGCCGAAATCAGGAACGCGCCATGACCGTCATCCGACCAAGAGCCGCCCGCTCAAAATCGGTCCTTACCCTGCTTCTCGATCGAGAGAACGCCAAGCGCGGTACCGAGGCGTGCGGACATCGCTGATTAATTTTGAAAGAAGTATTTCGGAAATGATGCAAACTGTACGTCTATTGGAGCCGCCGGACCATCGAGCATGTGATGCTCCATGCATCCCCCCTGAGCTTTCCGTCATCGTACCAACATTCAACGAAGCACCCAATGTAGAATTGGTTGTCGGAGAACTCGCCAGATCATTACACGAAGTCGATTGGGAGGTCATATTTGTGGATGACGATAGTCCCGATGGTACCGCTGATGCGGTGCGGGACATCGCCCAACACGACGGGCGCGTGCGCTGCCTTCGCCGGATCGGGAGGCGCGGTCTTGCTGGTGCCTCGATTGAGGGCATGCTAGCGTCTTCGGCCTCGGTTGTGGCTATCATGGATGGCGATATGCAGCATGACGCCTCGCTGCTGCCGGAGATGCTTCGCCGTATCCGGGAAGGCGATGATCTCGTGATAGCGAGCCGGTACCTGAAGGCCGGCGGGGCCGCTGACGGGTTCTCGCGCACACGTTTGGGCGGGAGCCGCATAGCGACACGTCTCGCCCAAAGGCTCCTCCACATCGAAGTCACCGACCCCATGAGCGGCTTTTTTGCCATACGTCGTGCAGCGTTTGAAGATCTTGCGCCACGTCTTTCAAGCCAAGGCTTCAAGATCCTGATGGACATTCTTGCATCGACGCCAAAGCCACTGCGGACAAGCGAAATACCGTTGCTTTTCCGCGCGCGGCAGCACGGGGTCTCGAAGCTCGACAATCTGGTGACTGCGGAATATCTCAGCTTGCTGCTGGCCAAATCTACGGGAGACTTGCTCTCGCTCCGCTTCGTGATGTTTGCACTTATTGGTGGATCAGGTGTTGTCGTTCATCTGGTAGCGCTGAAGACAGCGCTCATGTTTGGCTGGACGTTTTCGCTAGCACAGATGACGGCTGCATATGTGGCGATGACCGGCAACTTCTTCCTCAACAATATACTGACTTATCGCGACCGCAGGCTCAAGGGCTGGCGGCTCGTATCCGGCCTGGCGTCGTTTTGGCTCGTGTGCAGCATTGGTGTCATCGCCAACGTGGGTGCCGGGCAACTCATCCACGACCAGGCTTCCACGTGGTGGCTGGCGGGGCTCGCAGGTGCGGGTTTGGGAGCCGTGTTCAATTACGTTGCGACCTCAATGTTCACATGGCGTGCGCGTTAGCGGCCGCATGGGAGCGCTCCGTGTCACACCAGCCCACCCTAAGAACGACCCGACTTTTCTTTTGCTTCGTCAATCACGCTGCTGATTTCAGACCGCGCAGTCGACCAAGACCGGCGCGTCCACCAGCACCCACTTGCCACACGAGAAACAATTGTTCGCCTTTAAGTCACAAGTTTCAGATCACAGCACGAAGACGTTCCGCGCTGCCGCATTGGTCATAATAGCCGGAACGCTTTTTCGGATTTTACTGGCGTCGGTCATCGATCCCGGAGTCGACGAGGCGTATGCGATTGCGGTTGGCACGCAATGGCAGCTCTCCTGGTTCGACCATCCGCCAATGGCTTTCTGGTGGGTAAAGGCGATGCGGGAAATCGCCAGGCCGTTCTTCGGCCAAGACGTGCCGGTGCTGGTGCTGCGGCTCCCTTTTGTGATCGCATTTACGATGACCAGTGTGGTGATGTTCAGTCTCACCAGTCGCCTGTGGGGACCAAGAGCCGGACTGTGGATGGTCCTAGCACTGACGCTGGCACCATTCTTCTCGGTCTCCGCGGGATCCTGGGTGGTGCCGGACGGCCCACTGCTTCTGTTCCTTTCTCTGACGGCTTGGCTGATGGAGCGGATCCTGTTTTCCCGAGATGCGCCGGAGAGAGAACGCTGCCTTTGGCTTGCTGCGGGACTGACGCTCGGGCTCGCCGGTCTTTCCAAATATCACGCCGCGATTTTTGCCATGGGCGCGGCGCTGTTCATCATCGGGACACCACACCGCCGTCACCTTACG
Source organism: Agrobacterium sp. a22-2 (assembly GCF_012276985.1). Taxonomy (GTDB): domain Bacteria; phylum Pseudomonadota; class Alphaproteobacteria; order Rhizobiales; family Rhizobiaceae; genus Allorhizobium. Next base: position 82,575 of record NZ_JAAXMM010000016.1, read on the forward strand.
AGGCCAGCACCGTGGCTCGCGGTTCTGATCGCTGGAATGGTGGCATCGCCGGTGTTTATCTGGAACGTACAGCATGATTGGGTTGCATTTGTTTTCCAGTCATCGCGCGGCGTCGGTTCGGACGGTCCGGACTGGTCCGGGTTCGCTCGCTCCGTCTTCGGGCAAGCGGCCTATCTTGGGCCATGGACGCTGGTCGGTGCGCTTGCGGCAAGCAGCTTGGTGCTTCGCGCAAGCGCTATCCGTTGTGGACCGGCCGGGTTCCTGGCAGCGCTCGGCCTGCCGACCATTCTCTTGTTCACTGCAGTTCCGCTCTGGGGCGGTGATGCGCTGCCGCATTGGCAGATGCCGGGATGGCTCTTCTTGCTTCCGATACTCGGCCACTCCATTGCCACTCTCGAGGCTTGGCGTCACAGTGCCGCTCGCGCTGCCAGAAGTTTTGCGTTCGCAGCGGGAGCAGTCCTTGCGGTGGGAATCCTGGCCGTATTAGTGATCCGATATACGCCTCCGTCTCAAGCCGAAACCGCCCGACTGGGTCTAAACGCATTCTTGGAGGAATCGGTGACTTGGCGAGGCCTCGCCGACAACCTGATCGAGCGCGGTCTGCTCCCCAGCTCGACAACTGTTACAACTCCACCTGAGCGCCCGTTGGTGGTTGCCTTCAATTGGGTGGACGCTTCGCGTCTCGCCGAGGCGCTTGGGGCGCGCGCAAGCGTACGCGTGTTTGGCGGAGACCCCCGCGGTTTCGCGTTTCTGGCGGACCACGCAGCCTGGACTGGCCGTGATGTTTTGATCATCGGCCGCCCCGATGTCTTTGATCGCGGCCTCCGGACAGTCCGTCCACTTTTCACTCGGATCGATCGCCAAGCTCCCGTTGCGGTCGAGATTGGGGGTGAAACCTTATTCGACGCACAAGTCGCGATTGGTCGAAACCTCATATCTTTCTATCCGCTGCCTTACCCCCGACGTTAGAGGCGAAGATCGGGAAGCGCGCTTGCCCATCCAAACTCCCGATGAGTGGACGTGAACCGTCTACGGATGTGAGGGAAGGGCGGAGTGCTTGCGGGCAGCAGACACTCGATATTCCATCGTCGTTCGCCTTGGCAACCGGTGCTCCTCAAGAAAGTTTGCTCCACGATGCGGCGTTCCGTATTCTTCGTTTCTGTTGCCTTTCTGGCTGTTCACCTGGGCATAGCCGCCTCGGTACCCCTCTTCGATGATGAAGCCTACTATGCGCTGTGGGCGCGAGATCTGGCGCTTGGCTATTATGATCATCCGCCAATGATCGCCTACATGATCCGCTCGGGTACCAATCTCTTCGGTGAAACCGCCTTCGGTATCCGACTGGTTCCGGTGATCTGTTTCGGCGCAGCGGGATACCTCGTGGGCGACATCGCGCGAATGTTAGGCGGCAGATCGGTGCTGCCGGTGCTGGCCACAACGCTCTACAACCTCAACCTGATAGTCTTTGCAATAGGCAGCTTCGCCACCCCAGACACGCCCTCTACCTTGTTCTGGGTAGCCGCACTTTGGGCGGCCTGCCGAGCGGTCAACCTGTCTGCAGACAGTCGATATGCAATGCTATTGTGGGTCGGCACGGGTCTTCTTGTTGGCTTCGGTGGCCTGTCGAAGTTTACAAATGCTTTCCTGGCGATCGGATTGCTCGCCTATCTGTTTGTTACCGCAAAGGGCCGTGCTTACCTGCTCACACGTCTGCCCTATGTGGCAATGGCAGTGGCAGTTCTGCCACTTCTTCCCTATCTTCTTTGGAACCTGCAAAACGATTGGCTCGGCTTGCAACGCCAAGGCGCGCGCCTCATCGCCTCCAGCTTCTCGACCCGATATGTGGGGGAATATGCGGCGCTGCTTCTCCTGGCACCAAGCCCATTGGTCACCTGGTTCGCCTTCAGAGCTATAAAGACGCCCCCAAGGCACAGCGCGCTGCTGGTATGGAGCTCCGTTCCGCTCCTCCTCTATTTCTCGTATCACGCGATGCATGCGCAAGTTCAGGCCAATTGGGTCGTGCCGCTGCAGGCGCCGGTTGCCATAATAGCGGCCTTTGGACTCGCTCAGGTTCAGTCGCTGCGGCTTTGGATAGGGATCACGATTGCAACTGCATTCTTGATAAGTTTCGGTTCATTTGCTGTCGTTTTTAATCCGTTCACCCCAATCGGTACCGCGGACAATCCACCAAACCAGACCCGAGGATGGTCGGCGACCGAAGATGCCATCACCAAGCGGTTGGAAGAGAGCGGCGCAACATGGATCGCCACCACGGACTATGCTCGCACCGGATCGCTCGCGCTTCGGTTTCCACAAATCCCAGTGTGGTCGGTCAGGGACCTGCAGCGCTATGGCTTTCGTGGGACGTTTCCAGCGGTATTGTGCACAGCCCCCGGCCTTCTCATCGAGCGAGCAAGACGATCGGAACACGCCTCTGACCTAGCCGAAAGCCTCTTTGAAGCGGTCCATACCACCCATGCCGCCGTTCGAACTCAAGACGGTGTTATACTGATGACCTATCGTCTAACCTCCGTATCTCAAGTCAAATCGCCCGATTGGTGCGGGAACTAACGCAATAGCGAGGGTGCATTCCCAGCCGGTTCAGCCCCTTCGCTACGCTTTGTGAACGCGCTGAAATCCTTAAGTCGTCTGTTCTTTTGTTCGTCCTCTGGTGGGCTCTTGGATCGTGCTCCGATGCGCAGTGTCGTTAACGGGGGCATGGGGCTCGGCGCAACTCTCAAATCGAGGTCCGGAACTTGTCGTACAGATCGGTCGCGGGTTCGCAGGCAGGTGCGAGGCATTGAAGCGCACCAATCGTCTTGAGGGCCGGTTTGCTTCGTCGGCATTCATCGAGTGCACCGATGTGAAGCGGCTTTCCGGTACAGAGCCAAAAGCCTTCCGCGACGTACTGGTGGCATCAATCAGCTAGAGCACGGAAGAACAGGACGGCGAGACTGGCTCAGGAGGCCAGTCTCAATTTTTCCGTTACGCCGAGCTTCAGCTTAGGGATGGCGGATGGTCGGAAAGAGGACCCAGCCGAGGCGGGTTTCGAGAAGGTGCCACAGGCCCTTCTTCGAAAACATCATGACGACGATGGCGACCGAGCCAAGGACGATCATATAACCCGCCCCGAAACCGGAGAGCATTTCTCGCAGGACGAAATAGATCAGCGTTCCGAGACCCTGTCGGAAAAGCGCTACACCGGCTTGTCTCAAGCCCCAAAGCGCAATTCCGGTGGCGCAATCCGGAGGAAAACCCATACATCTTCCGGATTGAAGACCGCAGTACTGTCACGTCGCACTACCATGACGTTGCTATGGCCATGGGCCAAGCTTGAACGGAGAGCCGTATGCGCTGAAAGGTGCACGTACGGTTCGGGGAGGAGAAGCGCATCTGCGCTTCTTACTCCACTCGCCACCTGGCAGGGTTTCGTCTACGTGGCCTTTGTCATCGACGCTTTCGCTCGTCGCATCGTCGGCTGGCGGGCGAGCCGGACAGCACATGCAAGCTTCGTCCTCGACGCACTGGAGCAGGCACTTCATGATCGGCGTCCCGCTCATGGAGGCGGCCTAGTGCATCACTCGGATCGCGGCGTTCAATACGTGTCCATTCGGTATTCCGAGCGATTGGCAGAAGCTGGCATCGAGCCGTCTGTCGGAAGCGTCGGCGACAGTTACGACAACGCCCTCGCCGAAACGATCAACGGACTCTACAAAGCCGAAGTCATTCATCGGCGTGGACCATGGCGCAGCTTCGAGGCCGTGGAGTTCGCCACCTTGGAATGGGTCGATTGGTTCAATCATCGACGGCTTCTGGAGCCTATCGGGAATATGCCGCCAGCCGAAGCCGAGGACCGGTATTACGCCATGCTGGACGAACCAGCCATGGCCGCATAACTTAAACGACACGGCCTCCGGCAAACCCGGTGCGGTTCACTCTCATTCTCGACCATTGGGACGATCTGCTCCATCTCGCGGCGTCGATCACGACGCGGTCCGTGGTGCCGTCTACGATCCTGAAGAGGCTGTCTGCGTCTCCGAGGGAAAGCCATCTCGCGAGGGCGCTCCGCGAACTCGGTCGGATTGAGCGTTCGCTCTTCATGATCGAATGGTACTCAAGCCCGACACTACGGCGGAGATGCCAAGCCGGTCTCAACAAAGGCGAGGCCGCCCATAAGCTTAAGCGCGCTGTCTTTTTCCACGAGCGAGGCGAGATCCGTGATCGGTCGTTCGAAAGCCAGGCGTTCCGCGCCTCAGGGCTCAATCTCGTGGTCAGTGCGAATCGTGCACTGGAACACGGTCTATCTTGATCGCGCGGTCACACAGCTGAAACGAGCTGGACGAGACATTCCTGATACTCTGTTGAAGCACATCTCGCCGCTGAGTTGGGAACATATCAACCTTACCGGCATCTACACCTGGGATGCGGAACATCAGATGCCCAACGGATTCCGAGCGCTCCGCCCTCCAGCTGGGCTGCGGCGGGTCGCATAAGTTCTCATTTCGTTCACCCTTAGCGTACGATTTTGCACTGCTCTTGTTCCGACCCCTCATTGCGGCTCCTAACAACCGCATCATGGCACTTCACGCGCCGCGGGAGCAGGCCGTCCACCTCATCAAGCCCCATGAAAGTGATTAGTTGATCGGTGTCGCGGATTTCATCGTGGCCAGCGGCAATGACCGCACTGCAGCCCGGACATGTGACTGCTCCGTCCGACGGAGATTTACGCAGAAAACCCCTTGCTAACCGGGCCGTTCCATATCTGCGTTCGAGCCCAATCTGGTTCACATCTTGGAAGCCTGAATCTCAAGCCGACCTTCAGAACCTCTTATATCGTCTGCAATCTTCAATTCAAATTATAGTTTGATGCAAAACTAGATTGCGCGTCCGATCGTGTTCGGCTAGCTTATCCATAAGGAGCCCGGTGCAGGCAAATCGCAGGGAGGACGGAGTAACGTATGGACATTCAACTTTTAATCGATAACGAAGACCAAGCTGCTGCTGACGGAACGACATTTGAACGTCGCGACCCGGTTACCGGAGAGGTGGCGAGCCGGTCAGCGGCGGGCGGGGTCGCAGACGCGAATGCCGCGGTGGATGCAGCTGCGGCGGCTTTTCCAGGATGGGCCGCGACCGGCCCAGGCCAGAGACGCGCCTTGTTGCTCAAGGCGGCGGATGTCATGGAGAGCAAGGCACCGGAATTTATCCGTCTGATGATGACGGAGACCGGCTCCACCGCGCCCTGGGGCGGCTTCAATGCCATGTTTGCCGCCGGTATCCTGCGAGAAGCGGCATCTATGACGACGCAGATCGCCGGGGAGATCATACCGTCCGACAAACCAGGCAACATGTCGTTTGCCTTGCGCCAGCCGGCTGGTGTATGCGTCGGCATTGCCCCTTGGAACGCGCCTGTCATCCTCGGTACCCGCGCTATCGCCATGCCGCTGGCCTGCGGCAATACCGTCGTTTTGAAAGCGTCTGAGATGTGTCCGGGCGTTCATCGCCTCATCGGACACGTCATGCGGGAAGCCGGCCTACCGAAAGGCGTCGTCAGTATCTTGACTAACGCACCCGCCGACGCGCCGAAGGTCGTGCAGGCGCTGGTGGAACATCACGCTGTGAAGCGCATCAATTTCACGGGCTCCACCAGAGTGGGCAAGATCATTGCGGAAATGGCGGCGCGCCACCTGAAGCCGGTGCTGCTCGAACTCGGCGGCAAGGCGCCGCTCATCGTGCTGGACGACGCCGACCTCGATGCTGCGGTCAATGCCACCATTTTCGGGGCGTTCATGAACCAGGGACAGATCTGCATGTCGACGGAACGCATCATCGTCGATGAAAAGGTGGCCGATGTGTTCGTGGAAAAACTGGCAGCAAGAGCACGCGCTCTGCCGGCCGGAGATCCACGAGGGCATGTGGTGCTCGGCTCGCTCGTCACGGTCGAGGCGGCCGAACGCGTCGAGAGCATGGTCAACGATGCGGTTTCCAAGGGCGGGCACCTGATCGCGGGCTTCGAACGTCACGGCGCGATCATGAGCGCCACGTTGATCGACGGCGTGACGCCGGAGATGCGCATTTATAGCGAGGAGTCGTTCGGGCCGGCGAAAAGTATCATCCGCGTGAAGGGGGACGACGAAGCGATCCGGGTGGCCAACGATACCGAATACGGGCTGTCGTCCTCCGTTTTCAGCCGCGATATCGGTCGCGCCATGGCCGTGGCACGCCGCGTCGAAGCCGGTATTTGTCATATCAACGGTCCGACCGTTCACGACGAGGCTCAGATGCCGTTCGGCGGCGTGAAAGGGTCTGGCTACGGGCGGTTCGGCGGCAAGGCGGCCATCGCGGAATTCACAGATTTGCGCTGGATCACGATCGAAGATCCGGACCAGCACTATCCATTTTAAATCGAAGGTCGCACGCGATCGTTTGGCAGGCCGGAAGACCCCTTCCGGCTGCGATGGCCGCTGGCAGTTTCAGGGTAAAGCATGGCGAACGGAACACATACACTCACCGCCGGCGGGGCAATTCTCGCGCGTCTCAAAGCACTCGGTGTCGATTACATCTTTGCCAATTCAGGCACGGATTTTCCCCCGATTATCGAAGGTCTGGCCGAAGCCGCGGCGCGCAACATACCCCTCCCGCGTGCCGTTGTCGTGCCGCATGAGAGTGCGGCCATGGGGCTCGCTTACGGTTATTATCTCGCCAGCGGGCGCGCTCAGGCCGTGATGGCCCATACGAATGTCGGCCTGGCAAACTGTGCCATGGGCGCAATCAATGCCGCTACCGAACATGTGCCGATCCTGCTTTTTTCCGGACGTACACCGCTTGCGGAGAAAGACCGGCTTGGAGCCCGCACCGTGCCGATCGGGTGGGGTCAGGAAATGCGTGACCAGACCGCGCTTGTGCGGGAGGCGACAAAATGGGACTGCGATCTCAGTTTCCCCGAGCAGGCGATGGACACCGTTGATCGTGCCCATGCCATAGCCAATTCTACCCCGCGCGGGCCGGTCTATGTCAGCCTTGCACGGGAGATATTGTGCGAGCCCTGTCCGTCTGACGGCCTTGATTTGCCTCCGCTCATGGTTCCGGCGGTCGCCGCGCCACGCTTGTCGGACCTCGAGCACGTCGCCATGCTCCTGGCCGAAGCCAAGCGTCCCCTTATTATAGCGCAACGTGGAACTCAGTCCGAGGAAGGGTTTGCAGCGCTGGAGGAGATGGCACGTGAATGGGCCATTCCCGTCTGCCAATATTGGGCCATACAGCTGGCGGTGGCAACCGACCATCCTATGGCCGTAGGGGTCGATCCGGCACCGTGGTTGGCCAATGCCGACTTGGTGCTCGTCATCGATTGCCTGGCACCATGGTCGCCGGACATCCATCAGCCCGTGCCTGGCTGCAAGGTTGTCCATATCGGCCAGGATCCGCTTTATAGCCGTTTTCCGACCCGCCATTTTCCGTCGACCGCCAATCTTGTTGGAGATGTTGGCGATACGCTTGTCGCGCTCAACCAGGCGGCAAAGCACTATCTGCCCGGGTCGGAAGCTGCGCGGAAGATTCGACGCGATGTCGTTGCCGCGGCCGCGCAAGCCCGCAGGCAAGAGGTCCGTCGCGAGGCCGGGTCCGGAGATGGCGATGCGGTCTCGAAGGCATTTGTCAGTCTCTGCCTCAGCCGGGCTCTGGCAGGTCGCAAAGCATCCATCCTTTCTGAACTTGGCGTACCGCTGGAGCCGCTCGACATCAGCCACTATGGTGCCTGGTTCCAGGAGCCGCATTCCGGCGGTCTTGGCTGGTCGTTTCCCACAGGCTTGGGCATGAAGCTCGCGGATCCGGACCGGCTGGTCATCGCGACCATGGGGGACGGATCCTATATGTTTTCCAATCCGGTCGCCTGCCATCAGGTTGCAGAGGCGCTTGAAATCCCGCTTCTCGTCCTTGTGTTGAACAACAGTTCATGGGGAGCCGTGCGACAATCCGTGCTCGGCATTTACCCTGATGGGTTCGCAGCCAGATCCAACGACATGCCGCTCGTTTCGCTGGCGCCTTCGCCCGATTTCTGCCAGGTCGCAGCTGCGAGCCGCGCCTGGACGGCACGGGTTCAACATGGACGCGATCTGCATGCAACTCTGGCAAAAGCGATTGATCACGTGTTGACCAGGAAAACCCAGGCTCTCGTCGAAATCAGGATAGCACCCTGATCCTAATCATCATCGTCGGACTTCACGTCGGCGGCTGAAAGAGCTGCCGTCAACTTGCGCAGCCATGCGATCATCTGAACTTTATCAGGCCCCATGATCGCATCCAACTCGGCTTCGTGGTCACGGGCGTGCCTTGTGAGGTCCTCGAGCAGCATCTGGCCTTTTTCGGTCAAATGCAGTGTGCTGCTGCGAAGATCAGTCGGAACAGACCGTCTGTCTATGAATTCATTGCGGTGCAAATCGCTGAGAGCAGCCGTCAGCGTCGACTTGTCACGTCCGCTTGCAATTGAGAGCTGCTTTTGCGTGACCCCCGGATTATTGCCGATGATCGTCAGGATCGCGTAACGCTGGGGTCTCACCTGAAGCTCATCGACCTTTCGCGCAAACATGCGAAACGATGCCTCCTGAGCCAAGCGCAAGTGGAAGCCGAGAAAACTATCCAGAATACCCATATCAAGCGCTTCCGGCGGATTTGCCGGCTGGGCCTTTCGGTATTTGCGGGGCCTCGAAGGCTTGTTTTCCCTGGGTTTACGCATCGAACTCTTCAAATGTTGGAAAATTGGGATTTAGCATGCTGTCGACAAGCGGCAAACCGCTTGTGATCGATATTTTTCGTCCGGTGATGTTTTCTTTCAATTGCTCCCGCGCCGACCGTTAGGCCGAACTGCGATCCCTTGCAGCGGGCAAAATCACGAACGGTACTGTCAGAGTTCAAATCGTCAACAAACTAGTTGACAGCCAAACTAAATTCACTAAGCTTCTATAAAGGCTGACAATAGTGGCCTGGCAACATGCTTAGGAGGAGAAGCCTTTGTTGCATTCAGATACCCAGGGAATCGCTCCTGACGGAAGCGATTTCGCGATAGAAGCGCGCAATGCGATGAAGGTCTTTGGCGGTACGGTTACCGCCTTCAGCGATCTCGATCTCTCTGTCCGCAAACAGGAAATTCTTTGCATTGTCGGCCCGTCAGGCTGTGGCAAGACAACATTGCTGCGCGCCATAGCCGGCCTTACTTCGCTCAGTTCCGGTACATTGTCGGTGCAGGGCACTCGCGTACAGGGACCTCCCAAGGGGGTTGCCATGGTCTTCCAGCATTTCGGGCTCTTGCCGTGGAAGACTGTGTACGAAAATGCGGCGTTCGGTCTTAAGATCAATGGCGGCAGCAAGGCGGAAATTGCAGAGCGCGTTGAGTACTACCTGAACATTGTCGGCCTCAACGGCTTCGAAGCAAGTTACCCCTATCAGCTTTCCGGGGGTATGCAGCAGCGGGTTGGCCTTGTTCGCGCGCTTGCGATGAATCCATCCGTTCTTCTCATGGACGAGCCGTTTGCCGCACTTGATGCGCAAACACGGGAGATCCTACAGGAGGAACTGGTAAGCCTCATGCAGCGGCCGGAAGAGCGCAAGACAATGGTCTTCATCACTCATTCGATCGATGAAGCCATCATCATGGGTGATCGTATCGCTGTTATGAGTGCCAGGCCGGGCCGCATTCGCGAAATGATCGACGTGCCATTTGCTTGGCCTCGCGATATCGACGCGATCCGTTCCGATCCGGCTTTTGCCGAATTGCGTTTGCATCTGTGGCACCAATTGCGTGGACCGCTTTCACGTACCACTGCACCCCGAGAGGTCGCATGATCATTGTCAGGAATTCGAATGTGAGCGCCAATGGCTCTATTGGTGCCATCCGCGGCCTGCTTGCCAGCCGCATGATGCAGACAGCGGCGATCCGCGCCGTTTCCCTCATAACGATATTGATCATTTGGCAGGTCATTGGCCGAAGCGTCGATCCCGTACTTTTTACAACCCCGGTTGCCGTCGCTAAAGCGGCGGTGACAATGATCGGGAGCGGAGAACTATGGACCTATCTGGCGCCAAGCCTTCTTGTGCTTGCCTATGGCATGGCGCTGGCATGCATAATCGGAATTGCTGCGGGCTTGCTGCTTGCGCGCTACTGGATGTTCGATGTCGCGATTAGTCCGCTTTTAACATTCCTGTACTCGATCCCAACCGTCGCGCTGGTGCCACTGATCGTGATGTGGGTGGGCTTTGATACGGGTGCCAAGGTCGTGATCTTATTCCTCTTCGCTTTCTTTCCGGTGGCGATCAACACGTATCAGGGCGTTCGAGGCGTCGATTCGAAGCTCCTTGAAGTCGGCCAGGCTTTCCGCTGCTCCGAAAGACAGCTGTGGACGAACATCATTCTACCCGCCGCCTTGCCGTTTATCATGACGGGCTTGCGTCTTGCCCTTGGTCGCGGCCTGATCGGCATGGTCCTTGCCGATCTTTATACGGCCATATCCGGCATTGGATATCTTATCGTCCGGACGGCCAATACTTACCAGATCGACCGGATGTTCGTACCGGTTGTCCTGCTTGGTTTTCTAGGGGTCAGCCTTACGTGGCTCCTGCGCATCATCGAGGCTCGCGTTGCACCATGGGCCGCTCGAAAAGACAATGACTGACAGATTCTGAACAGCAAATCGATTTCCTGGGGAGGAGAATCCATGAGACACGTAGAACAGAAAGTTCGCTACATCGGACTTGTGAGTGTCGTTTTTCTGGCAGCCTGTGTTGCCACGACAAAGGGTGCCTGGGCCGAAGAGGCAAATTGTCCCAACGGCCTACGAAAAGTGAACGTTGGCGTCGGCGTCACCCCGCCGAACGTGGTCCACACCACGCCTTATATCGCCAAGGAGCTCGGTCTGTTTGCCAAACATTGTATCGATGCCAATATCATTCAATTCGATGGCGGTGGTGCGGGCACGGCAACCACTGCGGTAGCCCAGGGCACAGCCATTGGCAGCCTGCCCGAGGCGCCAATTGCCCAGGGAATTCGCGCCAAGCAGATTTGGGGTTTCCTGCCCCGCGCACCTCAGTCTTACACCGTTGTGGAAAAAATCAAAACCTTCGCCGATCTCAAGGGCAACAGGCTATCGGCAGCCGGCGGTACAGGCGGATTCAACTGGTTGATGGGCCGCGAAGTATTAAAAAAGGCGGGCCTGACGCTCAACGACGCGACCTTCGTTTCGCAAGGTACTGCCGGGCGCCTACCCGGATTGCTAACGGACCAGATTGATGGCGTCGTGTTGCATCCTGAAGACCTTTACATCGCGCAAAAGTCGAAACCAGGCGTCCATGTTCTCACCTCGCTGAGAGAGCTTTTGCCTAATATGGCCTTCAACAGCTATGGGGCGTCTACCGAGTGGATAGCGCGTGACCGCACCCTGCTGCGCGATACGATCGCCAGTATGATTGAAGCAAATCGCCTTATTTACACCGAGAAGGACAAGGTCGTTCCGATCATGGTCAAGGCGACCGAGAAGTCGAAGGAAGCCGTAGAATTCGCGTATGATTTCCTCACAGCGAATTGCATTTGGGCGGTGAATACAGGCTTCAACAAAGCGCATACAGAATGGTCGATCGACAATGCGATTGCCAATGGCGACATTTCTCCGGACAAAAAGCCATCCTTTGATCAAGTCGTCGATCTGGCGTTCGCGAATGAGGCGGTCGCCGCGGCGGGCGGACCTGTCACCATCGGCTCTTGCAAGGATTGAGGAAGATGAACGCAATCATAACGCCTCACGCCGGAAACTGGGAAGAGGTTCGCCATCGCCTCGACCAGAATGCCGCTTTCAACCGCATGCGTGGCACGCCCTACTATCGCGATGCGATCTACGAACAGTTTTCTGCGGCGGAATACAAGCGACGTTATGATGCCCTCAGAGCCAAAATGCGCGAAATGGGGCTGCAAGCGGCGATAGTACCCGGCGGCCCCAGCCATTGGAGCTGGGGTGGAGGAATGCTTTGGCTCACGGGCCATTGGGAATGGCATGCGCTGGCCTGCTACGTCCTGGTGCCACTCGAGGGAGAGGCGACACTCGTCTATTCCATGGGCGGCACGCATTGCGAGGCAACGCGCCGGGAAGTCGCTGCCGCAATTACCGACGTGCGCGGCAGCCGTGGCGGCAAATACGCCGAAGTGATGATCGAGCGGCTGAAAGAACTCGGGCTCGAACGCGCTCGCGTCGGCTTGCTTGAAGTTGATCCGCGACATCAAGATCATATGCCCTGGAACCAGGTTGAAACGCTGAAAAAAGGCCTTCCACACGCCGAAATCGTCATGACGCACGGCATCATGCACGAGCTCCTCTCGGTGCATAGCACGGAAGAGCTGGATTGCGTGCGTCAGGCCGGCAAACTCGTGCAGGCCGCGATGGAAGCGCTCGTCGAGCGGGCGCGACCAGGCATTCCAGAATACAAATTGCGAGCGGCGGCAGGTGCTGCCATTCTCGAAGGCGGCGGCGATATCGATTTCCTGATCATCGGGTCAACCCCGATGGCAGACCCGGCAATGGTGTTTGGCAATCCGCGCCCATCGCAGCGTGTACTGCAGCATGGCGATATCATCAACATGGAGCTCGCGGCATCCTATCGTGGATATACTGCGCAGATCGGATCTCCTGTCTGCATCGGCCAGCCGCCTGTCGAAGTGTCACGCTTCTGGAACGAGATTGCGAAGCCGGGCTTCGAGCTTATGGCAGCGACGCTGAAGCCCGGCGCCAATATCGAGGACATTCGCAAGGCAGGTGAATTTTTCCGGGAGAATGGCGTTCAATCTCGGCCGATCCATGCACACGGCATCGATCTCGTTTCCGATGGCCCGCATATATTCAAGGAACATGCGCATGCCGAACCTTTCGAACAGGTGCTTCGTCCGGGAATGGTGATTATGCCGGAGCCTAACCCGATCACGCCCGACGGTCTCCTCGGCATGTTTGTCGGACATACGTATATCATCACGCAAGATGGTGCCGAATGCGTCGATGATTTCCCGCTGGATTTGATTGTCGCAGAATGAACCTGCTCCGGCAGGTCAAGGAACGCGTGCTGCGTGATCTACGCAGCCGTCAGTTTTCGTGCGCGTCTGAGAAAAAAACACCTGCGGAATTGCGCAACAACAACGATGGATTTGATCGCATGAAACATAGTTTGATCTCCAAGGAAGATGAAGTCACGCCCACCGTAATTGCCGCGATGGAAAGGACGGACAATCCCCGCCTCAAGCAGATCATGGCGTCGGCGGTGACGCATCTTCATCACTTCATCCGGGAAACGCGGCCCACCGAAGAAGAATTTGAGGCGGCTCTTCGCTGGATTGCGGCCCTTGGCCACTCCACGAATGACACTAACAACGAGGTCGTTCTCGCAGCGGACGTTCTCGGCGCATCGACGCTGATCGATCTTATCAACAACGATGGAATGCAAGGCGAAACCATGTCCGCCCTGCTTGGTCCTTTCTACCGCGGCCATGCGCCCGACTGCAAAAACGGAGACTGTATCGCCCGTTTGAATACGCCGGGCTCCCCACTTTTTTTCAGCGGCAAGGTGATCAGCGCCGACGGTACGCCGATTGTTGGTGCAAAGCTCGATGTCTGGCAGGCCTCGCCTGTCGGTCTCTACGAAAATCAGGACGCCGAACAACCGGATTTCAATCTTCGCGGCGTTTTTCGCACAGATGATAAGGGTGAATTCAGTTTCACATCGGTCAAACCGGCAGGATATCCAGTGCCTACCGACGGGCCTGTCGGAGACTTGCTTCGCGCTCAGAACCGCGCTCCCATGAGGCCCGCGCATATCCACTTCATCGTTTCGGCGCCTGGCCATAAAACGCTAGTTACGCAGATTTTCGCAGACACGCCGGAGGCTTTGGCAAGCGATGTCGTATTCGGCGCCAAAACGCAGATTGTCGGCGATTTTGTCCAACATTTGCAGGGTGATCCCGCCTATCCGGAGGCGACGCCCCTATTTTTCGTCTGCGAGTACACATTCAAGCTCACCCGCGGCGTTCCGACCTTCCCTGTTCCGCCGATCACCGGCAAAAAGATTTAGGAACATAACGGATGTCTTCTTCCCTTAAACTTACCGGAAAAGTTGCCGTTGTCACGGGCGGGTCTGGCGGCATCGGTAGCGAGACCTGCAAGCTTTTGGCCGCAGAAGGAGCGACTGTCGTCGTCGGCTATCGATCCGGCCAGGAGCGTGCGCAAGCCATTGCCGCCGCATTGCACCGCACGGACCACACGGCCTTCCCTGTTGCGATCGAGGATACGACGTCGATCACGTCTTTCCGCGATGCCGTCCTGAAGCGATATGGCAGGATCGACATTCTGGTCAATGCGGCGGGCATCACAAAGCCGGTGCCGCATGCGGACCTCGACGCGCTGACCGACGAGTTGATCGACCAGATATTCGTCAATAACTGGCGCGGCGTCTTCGCCACCATTCGGGCCTTTGCACCGGCGCTCAAAGCGACGGGGAACGGGCTTATCGTCAATATCTCGTCGATTGCCGGCTTTACCGGCATCGGCTCGAATGTCGCCTATTGTGGAGCGAAAGCAGGTATCGACATTATGACAAGCTCGTTGGGCCGAGCACTGGCGCCGGACATCCGGGTGCTCGCAGTGTCGCCCGGCGCTGTCGATACCCAATTCGTTCCCGGACGAGGCAAGGAGTTCAACGAGAAGACAGCAGCGGCGACGCCGCTCAAACGGATCACTTCGCCTCTCGATGTTGCCGAAGCCATCGTAGCTTGTGCGACCCACCTCAAATTTTCGACTGGCACCAGGATTGTCGTCGATGGCGGGAGGCACCTCTGATGCAGCCTAAAGTCATCATCACCTGTGCGGTCACCGGAAACCTGACGACGCGGGAAAACCATCCGGGCCTTCCGGTCACACCGGAGGAAATCGCGAGTTCCTGCCTTGAAGCGGCCGATGCCGGCGCCGCCATCGTTCATATTCATGTGCGCGATACAGAGACGGGAAAGCCTTCGATGGAACTGGAGCATTATCGCGAGGTGGTGGAGCGTATCCGCGCCAAGAACAACGCGATCATCCTGAATATCACAACGGGTCCCGGCGGCCGCTATCATCCCAGCGACGACAATCCTGCTGTCGCCGGACCTCGTACCACCCTGATGCGGCCCGAAAGGCGTGTCGAACATATCGTTGCACTCAAGCCCGATATCGCCACGCTCGATCTCAACACCATGACCTTTGGCAACGAAGTGGTGATCAATACGCCGGGGAACATCAGGATCATGGCCGACATCATCAATGCGGCCGGCTCCAAGCCCGAGCTTGAAGTGTTCGATACGGGTCACATTGTGCTTGCTCAGGATCTGCTGACGGCGGGCGTACTGAGCTCACCCGCCATGTTCACCATCGTCACGGGTGTCAAGTATGGCTTTCCATCGTCGCCCGATGTCATGGCAACCGCGGCGCGGAGGCTGCCGTCCGATGCCGTATGGACGGGTTTCGGCGTCGGCCGCATGTCCTTTCCAATGGCGGTCCAGTCCTACCTGCTGGGCGGTCATGTCCGCGTGGGGCTTGAGGACAATTCCTATATTTCGAAAGGGCTGCTCGCCAAAGGCAATGGCGAACTGGTCGAACGGGCGCGCGATCTCATCGAGAAGCTTGGCGCCCAGATCGCCGAACCAGGCGAGGCACGGAAAATTCTTGGATTGAAAAGCTGATCGGGAGATAGATTTATGGATACGCAAACTGCACAAAAGGCTGGGAAAGCTCTGTGGCTCACGCAGAAGTCCCCCGATCTCGATAATCTCCAGATCGACGTCATCGATGTCGACGTGCCGCGTCCGGGTCCGGGTCCGGGTCAGGTCCTGGTCGAAATCGTTGCAGCAGGCGTCAACCCGAGTGACGTGAAGGCTTCCCTCGGCCATATGCCGCACGCTATCTGGCCGCGTACACCGGGCCGGGATTTCGGCGGCATCGTCCGGGAAGGGCCGGCCTCACTGGTCGGGCTTGAAGTCTGGGGCGGCGGCGGTGAACTCGGCATCAGCCAAAATGGAAGCCACGCACGATGGATGGTGCTGGACCAAAAGGCCGTGCGTGCCAAGCCGGAGAACCTGACGATGGAGGAAGCCGGCTCCATCGGTGTTCCGTTCATCACGGCTTTCGAAGGCCTGCAAGAAGCGGGCGGCGTACAGCCGACCGACGTGGTTCTGGTTTGCGGCGCGAACGGGAAAGTCGGTCAAGCGGCGATACAGCTTGCGACGATGGCCGGCGCCAATGTCTTCGCCGTCGAATACAATACCGGCACATTCATCGGCCATGCCAACAGTCCGATCGAGATGCTGAATGGCCAGACACAGGATGTCGCCTCCATCATTCGTGAGAAAACCGGAGGCCATGGCGCTGACATCGTGTTCAACACGGTCGGGAGTCCTTACTTCGAGGTGGCCAACAAGACGATGGCGAAATATGCCCGGCAGATTTTTATCTCCACCTTCGACCGTGCCGTACCCTTTGACATCTTCAATTTTTTCCGAGGCTGTCACAAATACATCGGTATCGACACACTCGCGCTCTCTTCCGTCGATGGTGCAAGGATTTTCGACAAGCTGAAACCGAAATTCGAAGACGGAAAACTAAAGCCTTTTCCCATCAATCCGGCCACCTGCTATAGCCTCGCCGACGCTTCAAAGGCGTATGCCTCAGTCCTGCGGGGCACTTCCGATCGCGTGCTTTTTAAACCTTGAGGGGGCTCCTTCATGCAAGTGATGCGCTATTGTGAGGCAAAGCCCTATCAAGCTCCAGAACACTACGGCATGCACTGTCTCCGCTTGCAGGGAAAGGAGGCAACGCAAACTGATTCCATCTGGATTGGCCTGTCTCATCTTCTCCCGGGAGGTCACACGTCGATGAAGGACGCAAGTGTGGAGAAAATCTATGTCGTGATCGACGGCGAGGTCACGGTCGAGACGGCAAGCGGGTCTGTCACGCTCAAATTCATGGATTCTTGCAGATTGGCTCCCGGAGAAGCCCGGGCGCTTGTCAACCGCACAAACGCGCCCGCTTCGATCTTACTGGTCATGCCTCAATAGCCCCGCGTTGGGGTTTGTCGCAGACTTTCAGCGAGGTGAGAATGACCCAGCGTGTAGCTGTTCTTATGCTTCGTTAACCATTTGCAGTTCCAAGAGGCGTGTAACCAAAGTAAGCTCCCGGCGAGGGTCACCTTGTGGCGGCGAGCCGGCGTGTCGTCGGCTTCCCTGGTCAAGCTTGCCGAGGCCGATGCGTTCCGGCCGGCTCTCAAACTTGAACGACGCGATGCGCGCTGGGCAATCAAGGCCTTGCGCGACCAACCGCTTCCGCTGTTTGCCGCAGCCGCCGATCGCGAGCGGGCGGTAATTGCGGAACAGCAAGAACCGGACGTGACGTTACGGCAAATGACCGAGGGCGCCAATGTCGTCGAGGACTACGGGCATACGGGGGTCACTCTGCGCGCCCACCCGATCAGTTTCCTGCGGGAGGATCTCGCCCGCCGAAAGATCGTCACCTGCGGCGAGGCGACATCGGCGCGCGACGGACGATGGTTGATGACCGCTGGCCTTGTCCTCGTCCGGCAGAAGCCCGGCAGTGCCAAGGGCGTGATGTTCATGACCATCGAGGATGAGACAGGCGTTGCCAATATCGTCGTCTGGCCGAGCCTGTTTGAATAACAGCGCCGTGTCGTGCTCGGATCTGCGATGATGGCGATCAACGGCAAAATCCAGCGCGAAGGCGGCGTCGTGCATCTGGTGGCGCAACGGATGTTCGATCTGACCGGTGATCTGGCGAGCCTCGGCGAGCGGGACACTTTCAGGGTGCCGACAGGACGGGGCGACGAGTTCGCGCATGGTTCACCGGGAAGTCCGGATAGTCGCGAGCGGCCGCCGATGGGCGTCAAGGCGCGAGAAATTTACATACCCGACCTGCATATCGATACGCTGAAGGTGAAAAGCCGGAATTTTCAGTGAACCGCGTATGAGCGGTTATTTAGCTTTTGTGCTTAAAATGGACAATGTCTTTGCGGCAAATTCGGGCGCAATCCCTGACAGCCTTTCCATCAATTCCACGACGGACAAAGTTGGTCGACGATAGCCTGCGGCCTGTGCGACGAGCGCCCCCAGGAGCCTGTCCGCCCCCTTACTCAACAGGGAGACAAGAAAATCGTCGGGTGTCATGGCGACGATGCCGGACGGAAGATCGCTGAAGTCTCGGATGTTCGATGTGACGATGATGCTAGCCCCGATCGCTGCAGCTGCTGCGGCCACGTGCCGATCCTTGGGGTGGTTCCGCATCGCCGGCTCCAGTGGTTCCCAGCCTTCGACATTCGCTTCGGGGAACGCCTCCTCCATAACGGCGCGCAATAACCCCGCTCTGGCGGGCTCCATTCCATAATCGCTGATAAGGTTGCGCGTGACTTCGTCCAGGATTCGCGACGACCAATGCGCGCGATAGCAGTCTGCCGCAGCTACGCGCAATAATGTATCGCGCAACATCATCGGGAATAGGACGTCGGCATCGAGGACGGCGATTGGCATAGGCACTCATCAAGATTCCCCCGATCATTCGGGGAGGTAGTTGCGTTTATAGCGTTTATACGCCATATTACCGGCATGGCCGTATCACATCGCACATCGTCAGACAAAAAACCCTCGAAGACTTCGAAAGCCGTTCCTGCACTCGAGCGGTCAGCCGCGGCCCGTGTCGCATCGCTGTTGGTTTCCCGTTCCGCAAAGCAGCATGGAACGTTTCAGGTAATCAATGCCGATGGCGAACGCCTGGACCTGCCAGATGCGCTGACCGACATCATGTATCGTGCCGCCGAACTCCTCGCGGACGGAAGACCTGTAACGGTTTTGCCCGACGAAGAGATGCTGTCAACGCAGGCGGCGGCCGATATTCTCAACGTATCGAGGCAATATCTCGTGCGTTTGGTCGATACCGGCGAGCTTGCTGGTGAAAAAGTGGGAAGTCACCGGCGTTTGAGAGCCGTGGATGTCGCAGCGTTCAAGGCTGTGCGTGACGCCAAGCGAACATCGGCGCTGGATCGGTTGAGTTCATTGAGCGAAGACGCTGGCGGCTATGAGCTCGAAATCAAGCAGCGCTGAAGGAGCTGTATAGCGCGCCGGGCTCGAATGCGCGGGTGCGCCACTTGTTCAATGATCTCTCAGAAGGGAGCCGAGCGTCGACTTGCACGTTTTTGTTCCCTCATCAAATACGGCGGACCTGTCACATCGCGTGTAGGCCGCCAGGGCGTAGCTCAACGCTTCCTCGTCCCATTCTTTGAAGATGCGCAACTCGTCGCTGCCCGGAATCAGGCCTGAATATGACTCAACATGCATTTGCTCCACCTGCATGAACTCATCATTCTCGGATGTGATATAAAAATGCGTCGCATCCCTCAGTGTGGCTTTGTAGTGAACACGAGCCGCCAGTTCGCTGAATTGGGCGCCGCTAACAGCGGATCCGGAGAGCGCGTAAGGCCCTCCTGGGCCAGCGTGCATTTGAAGCCCGCCGTCGCTAACAAATATCACCCCAAGCCGGCCGGCTCTGATCGCTACGGACTGTCCGAAAATATTTGTCGAGAGGTCGAACTCTTGATCTCCTCCGGTATCGGCGACCTCGTAAAAATACAGTGAAAAAGGCAAGTCCCCGTGGAGGCATCGGAATGTGGTGGGTTTTCGCGCGCTTTGGAGTACGAAATGGCAGTGCTGCAGTTCCTCGATGAATTGCGCAGGAACCATCGGCCCACTATCTGGTCGCTTGCGATCAAGTAAGAGGCCGGTCTCTTTCACGAGAAAGCCGATCAGGATTTTAGACAACCATCGGCCAAGGAGTAGTTTTTCGTCCTGAGTCTCTACTGTGCCACGCTCAATAATGGGCTGCACGGCGTTTTCAATCTGGGAGAGGAAACCGTTGTTGCAAGCTTCGCAACACGGAACAGTCAGATTTCGATATGGAATAAGTGTCCCATTCAGCAGGGTAAGACGCTCATTGAAGAGATTGAACTTATGCTGAAGCCATTTGGGAATCACGTGTTCGCCGGCGCCTGTGCTGGGGGGGCCGCCGCACGCAAAGCACATTCTTTGTGAAATGCTGTTTTCCGACACGGCCCTTGCCGATAGCTCGAGTATTCTCATTTTTCTCGTTTTCGGTTGGGTTTTCAACGGTTCACGCCGGGCCTGGCGATCATGGAAGAATCTCATTCGTCCCAACCCAGAATACCAAGCCACCGCTGCCTTGGACACCCGGCCATCAGGCTGCAAGCCAACGCCGACTCCGAAGGCCTGCCGGCTTCAGTCGCTTCCCTTGCGGACCGTTTCCACAATCAGGTAATTCTGAGGAAGCGCGTGGAGTAATTCAGCCCCAGGTTTCGTCAATTGAAGCCAGGATGTGTTGTTCCTAATCCTTGCACATAGGCGGGACTTGGCTTTCCTGAGTGTGGCGTCACCCTCTGGGACCGGGCTGTTGGCTGCGCTGAAGCCTTCAATTTAAAGTCTTCACCCTTCGGGCCGCCATCCCTGACGCGTACGTCGATCAGGGTCTGTCCAGCAACACGTAACGTAACATCAAGGTTCCCTTCCCAGCAGGCCGACGCCGCGCAGTTCCATCCCTGAGTTAGAGCCGAATCGGCAGGTTGCTTGATCAGGAAGTGGCCGTGCAAGTTAGCCCGAACGCAATCCGCTCCAACCATTGGCGTTGCCAACCCAGCTCTCTTGTCTGGCATCCCTAATCCAGTCCCGTCCTTGGGCAGTCAACCCGCAAGGGGTTCGCAGCTACTGCGACCTCTCTGGCTGCGCCGCCGAGGTGACCGCGGCCGGGTCCGGATCGAACGGGCGCCATCGAGCGGGGATTGGCCCCGCCAACGGATGGAGCCTCACATGTCGGATCTCAGCCTCGCACAGAACCACGCTTTCGATCTTGCCCGGACCCTGATGGTCCCGGTCACCCTCTTCGAAATCGATGGCGAGATCGGCGTCATGCTTTCCGCCTGATATGACGGCGATGAGGACGCCATCATCAATATCTATGATCCCTTTGCCTACGGATCGGCTCATTGAGCCGATCACCCCTTCGGGGGAGCGCGTGCCGCTTGCGCTGATGCGCGCGCAAGGGAGGCTTCGCCGCGAGCTTGTCCCGGCAGATCTGCACATTGCGAACCGCGCCCTTGCGCGCTTCCATCTTCGCGGCCTTGGGCGCTGACAGCCGAAGGAGTCAGAAAAGCTAAAGGAGGCGATATGGAAAAGAAGGACATCGAGGAGCTGCGTACCCGGGTGGGCTGCGCAGCCGTGCTTGAGCATGACGGATTCGCAATAGACAGGAAAGAGAGCACGCGCCGAGCGGTCAAATTCCGACGCGACGACGACATCATCATCGTCATCCACGACGACAGGGGCTGGTTCGACGCCCGTTCGGACGCCAAGGGCGATGTGTTTGCGCTCGCAAGCTATCTCCATGGGATCGGCTTTGCCGAGACCCTGGCGGCGGTCGGCGATCTTGTCGCGTTTCAGCCCACCGAGCCGGCCTGGGAGAAACCACTCCATCAAAAGGAGACGGTGGCTTCGATCGCTGACCGCTGGAACCATAGAAAGCGGCCGTGGCGAGCATCGGCGACATGGAGCTATCTTCGACAGAGCCGCGCGCTGCCGTGGCAGGTCATCTCCGCAGCGATCGAGGCGGACGTTCTTCGCGAAGGGCCATATGGCTCGATGTGGGCAAAGCATGTCGATGAGGCTGGCGCCGTTATCGGCTGGGAGGAGCGCGGTCCGGACTGGCGCGGGTTTTCAACCGGCGGCGCCAAGGCGCTCTTCCGGTTTGGAATGAACGACGCTCGTCGGATCTGTGTGACGGAGGCGGCAATCGACGCGCTAAGCCTGGCAGCGATCGAGCAGACACGATCCGACACGCTTTATGTCAGCACAGGTGGCGGCTGGTCGCCGTTGACCGCGCTCGCGCTGGAAAACTTAGCGTCCGGGGAGGGCGCGTGGCTTGTGGCCGCGACCGACAACAATGTCCAGGGTGAGGTTTTTGCCGATCGTCTGCGCCAGATGGCGGACAGCGTCGGCTGCGATTTCTCGCGGCTGAGGCCGCGATGTGAAGACTGGAATGAGGAAGTGAAGGAGAGGAGGGAGAGAGGAGAGCTGCCGCATACGCGGCCAGCCGCATCAAGGGTGAAGCTGCCGCCCGCCTGACGGCGGCCCTTGACCCGCTGCCCGCGAGGCGCCGGCTGAGGAGGGGTGATCAAAGGACTGAACAGAGAGGTCGATCAGGCTTCGCTTCAGTCGCACCCCAAGGAGCCGCAGATGTTTAATCCTCCCACCATCCGCAAAGTATTCGAAGGTGTGGCCAGCCGCCACGAAATGTACGCCCTGTTCAACCGCCACAGCCAGTCGCCATTCGACGATGACCGTATTTCCGGCAGGCGCTATGTCGGCGAATGGTTCGAAATTACAGAAGCCGACCACGATCATATGTTCGAAATCCTGCTGCCGCTGTTTTACCGCGGCGACATGTTCGCCATGCGGGAGTTTCTGGCCGCCAGCGTCACCAGCGTGTTCTTTGCATTGATGATCGACGATCGGTCTCGCTGGTTTCACGGCTATTGCGACCTGGGCGATCGTCAGTCGCCAGACCGGATGCGCGGCGAGATCATCGCACGGGAATCCCGCCCAGTCCGCGCCATGAACCGACAGGAAAAGCTCGATCATATCTGGAGCGCGACCGGTCCGGATTTTCGTGGCTATGCCGACGGTCGCTTTCCAGCCGATCTGCGCAATCGCCGGATCGTGCTCGTCTATCCCTCAGCACACGGCAAGATCTGGAAGCTGCTCGACGATCTGACCGACAAGGAGATCGCCGCCAAGCTGCCAGTACAATTCCGTCTTCTGCCGGAAACCATCGCTGCCTGACGGCGGCCTTCATTACCAAACCTCCACCATCCGCAGCCTGGCAACTCCGCTTCTTCCCGCGAGCGTGCCTCGGCGCGCCCACTCACAGGAGTTTTTCCAATGGCGCATGACGATCCTTTCACCATCGACCTGTTCGGCAATACATCTCTCGCATCCGGCTTCGATCTCGGGGTGCCGGGTTTCGCAGCAGATTTCGGGACCGATATTGACCCCCGGCCCTTGACACCGGCACCAGCCGCTCCGGTCCGCAAGGAACCGAAGCCCAAAGCGCAGATGCGGACGAAGGTCGATTTCCGACTGGAGGGTTCACGCGGTCTCGCCAAATCTTGGCGCGACCGGGCACGAGACAATATCGCCGCCATCCTGCTTGCAAACGAGATCGAGCGTCATGGTCTGGCGGCCCGACCTGACCAGCAGGCCAGGTTGATCAAGTTCACCGGTTTCGGCGCGTCGGACTTGGCCAACGGCATATTCCGCCGTCCGGGCGAAGAAGCGTTTCGCAAAGGCTGGGAAGAACTCGGTGGCAATCTTCAAAGCGCCGTTGTGGCGGCCGACTACGCGTCTCTGGCGCGCTGCACCCAATATGCCCACTTCACACCGGAGTTTATCGTTCGTGCTATCTGGTCGGGCCTGGTCCAGATCGGATTCAAGGGCGGACGGATCCTGGAGCCGGGTGTTGGCACGGGCATGTTTCCGGCGCTGATGCCGGAGACGCTCTCGACGGTGAGCCATGTCACCGGCGTCGAGCTCGATCCGGTGACAGCCCGCATTGTCCGGTTGCTGCAACCACGGGCCAAGATCATCACAAGTGATTTCTCGCGGACGGAGTTGCCTGCGCATTTCGATCTGGCGATTGGTAACCCGCCGTTTTCGGATCGGACAGTGAAAAGCGACCCGGCTTTCCGTTCCCTCGGTTTCCGGCTGCATGACTATTTCATCGCCAAGTCCATCGACGGCCTAAAGCCCGGCGGGCTTGCTGCTTTCGTGACCTCATCCGGCACAATGGACAAGGCGGACGTCCGTGCACGCGAACATATCGCTGGCATGGCCGATCTTGTTGGAGCAATCCGCCTGCCCGAAGGCAGTTTTCGGGCTGACGCCGGCACGGATGTCGTGGTCGATATCCTCTTCTTCCGGAAGCGCCGCGCCGACGAGCAGGCTGGGGACGACAGATGGGTCGATCTCGCGGATGTTGGGTTGGAGGGCGCGCGCGATAGCGTCCGCGTCAACAGGTGGTTCGCCGATCATTCCGACATGGTGCTGGGCCGCCATGTCATCACCTCAGGTCCGTTTGGCGAAGCCTATACATGCCTCCCTTTTGACAATGACCTCGAAACGATCTTGAACTCCGCAATCAGTCAGCTGCCCGCCGATATCTATGACGGTAAAGCTTCCACAATCGACTTCGCCCCTGAGGACGAAGTCGCGGAAGCCGTGGCAGAGTGCCCGGATGATCCAAAGGTTCGCGAAGGCAGCTATTTCATCGGCAAGGCCACGACGCTGATGCAGGTGGTGGACGGGGTCGCTGTCCCGGTCGAGGTCAGGAAGGGCCGCAGCACCGATGGCATCTTCGCCAAGCATGCCCTGATCATCCGCAAACTAATCCCGATCCGCGATGCGGTGCGGCTCATTCTCAAGCTTCAGGAGCGCGATCAGCCCTGGACCCGGGCGCAGGTCTCATTGCGCATCGCCTGGTCGAGCTTCGTGCGCGAATTCGGCCCGATCAACTCCACGTCCGTCTCGACATCGGAGGATCCGGAAACCGGTGAAGTCAGGGAGACCCATCGCCGGCCGAACCTGGCGCCGTTCCTCGGCGATCCCGATTGCTGGCTGGTCGCCTCCATCGAAGATTATGATCTGGAGGCCAACACCGCCAAGCCCGGGCCGATCTTTACCGAGCGCGTCATCGCGCCGCCGGCGGCACCTGTGATCACCTCGGCGTCGGATGCGCTCGCGGTAGTGCTTAACGAGCGCGGCCATGTCGATCCTGATCATATTGCTGAGCTTTTGCACCGTGATGTAGGTGATATCGTCGGCGAGCTGGGGGAGGCAATCTTCCGCGATCCATCCGACGGCTCGTGGCAGATGGCTGATGCTTATCTGTCCGGCGCAGTCCGCTCGAAGCTCGCGGTCGCCCGCGCGGCCGCGGACCTCGACCTCGCCTTTGAACGCAATGTTGCGGCGCTGGAGCGCGTCCAACCTGCCGATCTCCGGCCGTCGGATATCACCGCACGTCTCGGTGCCCCGTGGATCCCGGCCGATGACGTTGTCGCCTTCGTCAAAGAGACGATGGACACCGCGATTTCCATCCATCATCTGCCGGAACTGGCGACCTGGACGGTTAATGCCCGTCAGCTGGAATGGTCGGCGGCCGGTACCACCGAGTGGGGCACGCACCGTCGTCATGCCGGCCAGCTTCTGTCTGACGCGTTGAATTCGTCCGTACCCCAGATCTTCGACACGATCCGCGACGGCGAAACCGAGCGCCGGGTGTTGAATACCGTTGAGACGGAGGCCGCCAAGGAAAAACTCGCCAAGATCAAGATGGCCTTCCAGTCGTGGATCTGGGCCGATCCATATCGCACCGATCGGTTGGCGCGTGTCTATAACGACACCTTCAACAACATCGCGCCGCGATCCTTCAACGGCGATCATCTCCAGCTCCCCGGCGCCTCTGGCGCCTTTTCTTTGTACGGGCACCAGAAGCGGGGCATCTGGAGGATCATCTCCGCCGGTGCGACTTATCTCGCTCACGCCGTCGGCGCCGGCAAGACGCTGACCATG
This sequence comes from Agrobacterium sp. a22-2, assembly GCF_012276985.1. Lineage (GTDB taxonomy): Bacteria > Pseudomonadota > Alphaproteobacteria > Rhizobiales > Rhizobiaceae > Allorhizobium. The sequence continues at coordinate 108,316 of NZ_JAAXMM010000016.1, forward strand.
GCGGCCGCCATCATGGAGCAGCGGCGTCTGGGCCTGATCGCCAAGGCGATGCTGGTCGTGCCCGGCCATTGCCTGGCGCAGGCCGCCCGCGAGTTTCTGGCGCTCTATCCCAACGCACGGATCCTGGTTGCCGACGAGACCAACTTCGTCAGGGAAAAGCGCCATCGATTCCTGTCGCGGGCAGCGACCGCCACCTGGGACGCCATCATCATCACCCATTCGGCCTTTCGGTTCATCTCCGTGCCCTCATCGTTCGAGGCCCAGATGATCCAGGACGAGTTGGAGCTATACGAGGATATGCTGGTCAAGGTTGATAGCCAGGATCGGCTGTCGCGCAAGCGCATCGAGCGCATGAAGGAAGGTCACAAGGAACGGCTTGAAGCGCTCGCCGCCCGTAAGGATGATCTACTGACCATCTCCGAGTTGGGCGTCGACCAGATCATCGTCGACGAGGCGCAGGAATTCCGCAAGCTGTCCTTCGCCACCAACATGTCGACGCTGCGCGGTGTCGATCCGAACGGTTCGCAGCGGGCCTGGGACCTGTTCGTCAAATCCCGCTTTATCGAGACGAAGAACCCCAGGAGGGCGCTGGTGCTGGCCTCGGGCACACCGATCACCAACACGCTCGGCGAGATGTTCTCCGTCCAACGGATGATGGACAGCCAAGCATTGTCGGAACGTGGTCTGCACGAATTTGACGCCTGGGCATCGACCTTCGGCGATACCTCGACCGAACTCGAACTGCAGCCGTCGGGTAAATACAAGCCGGTCACGCGCTTCAGCCAGTTCGTCAACGTCCCGGAACTGATTGCCATGTTCCGCTCGTTTGCCGATGTCGTGCTGCCAGCTGATCTCAGGACCTATGTGAAGGTCCCTGAAGTCTCCGGTGGCAAGCGCCAGATCGTCACCGCCGAGCCAACCGCTGCTTTCAAGGCGTACCAGAAGCAACTTGATATCAGGATCAAGGCGATCGAGATGCGCGATGGTCCGCCAAAGCCCGGTGACGACATTTTGCTCTCGGTCATCACCGACGGCCGGCATGCCGCGATTGATCTTCGGCTGGTCGATCAGGCCATGGGCAACGAGGCCGCCAACAAGCTGAATGCACTCGTCATCAATGCCCACCGGATCTGGCAGGAAACGGGAGAGGCGGAGTATCGTCGCAAGGACGGCAAGCCGTTCGACCGGCTGGGCGCCGGCCAGTTGATCTTCTCCGATCTCGGCACGATCAATGTCGAAGCATCCCGCGGGTTTTCCGCATACAGATGGATCCGCGATGAGCTCGTCCGCCTTGGCGTGCCGGCTTCCGAAATCGCTTTCATGCAGGATTACAAGAAGTCGGATGCCAAGCAGCGGCTGTTCAACGACTTCAATGCCGGAAAAGTCCGCGTCCTGATCGGATCGTCCGAGACGATGGGCACCGGCGTCAATGTCCAGGCTCGGCTGAAGGCCCTGCATCACCTCGATGTTCCGTGGCTCCCATCGCAGATCGAGCAGCGTGAGGGCCGCATCATTCGCCAGGGTAACCAGCATGACGAGGTCGACGTGTTTGCCTACGCGACGCTCGGCAGCCTCGACGCCACCATGTGGCAGAACAACGAGCGCAAGGCTCGGTTCATTGCGGCGGCGCTGTCCGGCGATACCAGCGTCCGCCGGCTAGAGGATATGGGCGAGGGGCAGGCAAACCAGTTTGCGATGGCCAAGGCCATCGCCTCTGGCGACGAGCGGCTGATGCAGAAGGCCGGGCTGGAGGCCGAGATCGCCCGTCTCGATCGGCTGCGGGCCGCCCATATCGACGATCAGCATGCGATCCGGCGCCAGATCCGCGATGCCGAACGGGATATCGAGTTTTCCAGCCGCCGGATCGAGGATGTGGGAAAGGACATCAAACGTCTGGTCCCAACCCTTGGCGACGCATTCACGATGCAGGTCGGAAGTGCCGAATTTGACGAGCGAAAGCTCGCGGGCCGCGCGCTGATGAAGGAGATTCTCACGCTGGTTCAGCTTCAGCAGGAGAATGAGGTCATCATTGCCACGATCGGCGGCTTCGATCTCGCCTATCACGGCGAACGGTTCGGTAAGGATGGCTACCGCTACGAGACACTCCTTCAACGCACAGGTGGCGACTACGAGATCGACCTGGCCGTAACAACGACGCCGATCGGTGCCATCTCCCGGATCGAGCATGCGCTTGGCGGATTTGAACAGGAACGCGAGAACCACCGGATCCGGCTGGTCGATGCGAAACGTCGGCTCACCTCCTACACGCCACGTCTGGGGGAAAGCTTCTCATTCGAGGCGGAGCTCGAACTCAAGCTGAGCCAACTGGACGGGATCGAAAGGGATCTGGCGGCAACAGCCGATGAACCAGAGGAGGATCACCAGGAAGCCGCGTAAACGACGGCATACCTGTGGTCACTTGAAACGGCGGTGCTCGATACACATTTATCGGTCATCACCCGTTTCGATGGTTTCCTGCAGTGGCAATTGCCGCGCGTTCGAAGCTGTCCGGGTTAGAAAGGGCGCTCCCCGAAAGGGTCGAGCGCCCTTTCGTTTTCAAGTGCGCGAGCACTTTCTGCCATCGGACCTATATTTTTTATCAGCCTGTCAGGCTGCGGAGCGGTGCTTTTTGGCACGAGATCTTGCCGGGTTTTCTTTTGTGACGGGCCCGGCATCATCATCGAACAAGGAAGACAGGACGACCGGATGCCGGTCCGGAAAACGAGCCACGAGTTCCAGGGTGCCGCCCATGGCCCCGACATAACTGCGCAACGTGGACAGAAGCAGATCGCTCCGCTTCTCCAGGCGCGAAATATTTTCCTGTTTTACACCGAGCGTTTCGGCCATACGGACCTGGGTGAGGTCTCGCGCCTTGCGCAGATCCTGGAGCGTCCGGTATTCCTCAAGCCGCTCGTTGCCCAGCTGTTCGAGCCGTTCGCGACGTTCTGCAGGAAGGCCCTGAAGGACGTCATCCAATGATCTAGCCATTCTTTTTCTCCTTCATTGCGTCGAGGTGCTGTGTCAATCGCTGATCAGCTTTTGCGATCAGCACTTTGTAGAACCGCGTCTGACTGCCGCCCGATTTGTCGCCTGCCACTAGGAGGATTGCCCGGCGCTCGGGATCGAACGCATAAGCCAGTCGCCAGACGCCGTCTGCAGCCTTGAACCTTAATTCCTTCATATTCGCGTGTGCCGATCCCTTGAGCGTATCGGCGTAGGGACGACCAAGTTGTGGACCGTAAGCTTTCAAGAGCGGCAGTGCCGCGAAGATTTCGTCCTGCACCTCTTCCGGCAGTGCTGAAAACTCCGGGTCGAACTCGTCGTGGAGCAGAACTGCCCATTCCTTCGTCATAATATGATCTCAGAGTTATATGCTGTCAAGGTTATATCGTTGGGTGATTCTGTTTGGGCATCCAAGTTCAATATCCTACAGCGCCTGGTGCGAAATGGCCAATCGAGGTCGAGCAGATCTAAGGCGAGAGTAGAACGAGAAGGGGAAAGAACGGGATAGGAAACCGGTTCGCAAGGACGGTCCAACGGCTGCCGGTTCCCTCAATCGCGCCGGTCGCCGAGACCTGGCCAGCTCGTCTCGCAAGGCAGGCGTGCCTCGCTTGCCCGCAAGCCAGGTCTGCTCCGGCGCAATTGCAGCCGCCGGCCCCTCCTGCGGCTCGGGAGATGTCTTCGAAAAGAAGATGAGAGGGCAAGGACAGTCCGTCCGCCCGAAACCTGGAGATTATCCCATGCAGTTGATTACAGCCGACCCGCGCAGCCTGAAGGACAATCCCGACCGGTCACGCCAGTCGAAATCCTCACCCCAGTCCGACGCGTTGTTGTGTGCATCGATCCGCGCCATCGGCGTCGTGCAGCCACCCATCGTCAAACTCGATCCGGAGGGCGGCAACAGCTACGTCATCGTCTTCGGCCATCGGCGTGCAGCACAAGCCATCGCTGCGGATCTCTCGGAAATCCCGCTTCTGCTGGCCGATCCCTCCGACGATCTTGGCGCCATGCAGTCGTTCGCGGAGAACATCGCCCGCGAACCGCTGAACCCTGTCGACCAATGGCGCGCCATCGAGCGGCTCGTGGCGCTTGGATGGACCGAGGAGTCGATCGCCATGGCGCTGGCGCTCCCCAGCCGGCAGATCCGAAAGCTGCGGCTTCTGGCCAATATCCTGCCCGCCATGCTCGACCAGATGGCGCGTGGCGATATGCCGAACGAGCAGCAGCTGCGCACGATCGCCGCTGCCGGCCAGGACGAGCAGGCCGAAGTGTGGAAAAAGTATAAGCCGAAGAAGCAGGACCCGCAGGTCTCGTGGTGGGAGGTCGCCCGCGCGCTGACCACGACCCGGATGCTGGCCAAACATGCAAGCTTCGGTGAAGATCTGGCACAGGCTTACGGCATCACCTGGGTCGAGGACCTCTTTGCACCCGCCGATGAAGACAGCCGTTACACCACTGATGTGGAGGCGTTCCTCGGCGCCCAGCAAGAGTGGCTCTCCAACAACCTGCCCAAGCGCGGCTCGGTCATCGAGGCTAATGAATATGGTCAGGCCAAACTTCCGGCAAAGGCGCAACAGGTCTACGGCAAACCGGGCAAGGGCGACCTGACCGGATGGTACATCAATGCGCGCGACGGTTCGGTTCAGTCGGTTGCCTATCGCGTGCCCGACGTGAAGAAGCCCAAGCTGGTCAAGGATGCCGATGGTGTCGAAACCGTCGTCGATGAGGTCGAGGCACCGAGAGCGCGGCCCGACGTGACCCAGAAGGGTCTCGACATGATCGGCGACTTGCGCACCGATGCATTGCACGAGGCGCTTGCCCGGGCGCCGATCGAGGACGACACGCTGATGGCTTTGCTCATTTTGGCCTTTACCGGCACGAATGTCACGGTCGCCAGCGGCGCATCGGACAATCCCTACGGTCATGCCAAATGCGCACTGCATGCTGCCCGGCTGATCAGTGAGGACGGCAAGCTGTCCTTTGATCGAGAGACACTGGTGCAGGCTGCGCGCTCGGTGCTGATCGAAGTCCTTTCGCTTCGGCGCAATCGCTCCGATAGCGGCCTGATCGCCCGCATTGCCGGGGATGCGATCGGCGCCGATCAATTCCTGCCCAATATGGCGACCGAAGACTTCCTCTCATGCCTGTCGCGCAACGCGCTGGAGGCTGCGGCGGAAACAGCAGGCGTGCCCGGCCGGATCAAGGTGAAGGATACGCGTGTGGCTCTGGTCGAGCATTTTGCCGAGGGAAAACTGGTGCATCCGGCAGCGCTGCTCGCGCCATCCGCTGAGGAGGTGCGATCGTGGGTCGGACGCTACACCAGCGTCGACAGCGGATTGGAGGATGCTGACGACGTTCCCGATACGCTTGAAGATCAGCTCTCTGGTCGTGACATTGTGGACCATTCTGCGGCCGAGGAAGAGGCGGACGAAGGTTTCCGCGAGGCTGCCGAATAGCACCAGGCATCAGGATCTGAACCAACGCCGCTGGCTCACGCTGGCGGCGTTTCTGTTTCGAGCAATCAGAAGGAGTTTGTCATGGCAGAGATCCATGATGACATGGCCACAGAAAAAGCAGTGCATCAGGCTGAACTAAGGGCATTGGACCGGCCGACGATACAAGCAGGAGCGTCGACGCCTTGGGGCACGGCACAGGTCTCGCGACGATATGCCGACGGTATCGTTCTGCATTCGACCGCCGGCCATGGTGGTTTCCATCTCGCCGAGAATGCCAATACCATCGTCCATGCCCTCTATCGTAATGACACCGAATTTTACGAAGAGGATTGTGAATGGGCGAAGGTTGCCCATGCTTTCCCGGATCTATTCACGACCTATGAACGTCGGTTGGCCGATCGGACGCTTCGCGACTATTTTCCTGATGCCTACGAGCGCGTCACGGGCGCAATACTGAACGGCAGTCAGTCTCACATGCGGGACAGGCAGGAATTCGAGAGTCGCCATCGCAACGACTGGGTGGTGATCGCAGCCCTCAATTCCGATCATCAGCCTGGCTTTGTCGAGTGCATCGCGACGCTGGGCGGGATCCGGGGCGAGACCGGCGAACGACGGTTCCTGGTTCCACGCTCCGACTACGTGATCGGCCGGCATGGCTTCGTCATCGATCCACTGAAGCAAAGGCCATATGACGGTCCGTCCAGCTTCGTGACCTGGGCGGCGCAGCGATGACAGTCGCGTCCACTGACACCGACGCTCCCCGAAGTCATGTGAACGATGTCAGCGCTTTCTATCAAGGCATCTGGGCACCGCAGCAGGATTGCCGCTCTTGGCGGGCAAAGCTTACACGACGAACGAAGGCGCGGTGGAAATGCAAAGCGCGGCATGGCCGCCCACCGATTACAGCGTGCATATCAACGGAGCGGGGTGAGAGCGGAAAGCTCGGCCATGGTAAGGGTGCGGTAAAGCGTTGATCGAAGCGCGGAAGCCATGGGACGGGGCAACCGGCTTGCACAGGAGTGTGCTGGGACCGAGATTTGTCAGTTCCCTCCGTGGACAACGCGGCGTTGCCACGGTCGGATCAGGATGGCGATTGCATCATGCTGTCGTGGACCAGATCGTCGGCCGGCGCAGCACCTCGGTTTTGCTACGGTCTGACATGGGCGCGTCCCGGTCAAAGGCCGTGTGCCACGCCGCGTTGCGGCAGGATCATCGCCGCGTCGCAAGGCAGGCCCGCGTCTGTCGCAGTCCGCTTAAAGGCGGGCAGCACCATCCGCAAACCATCCTCGCTCCTCCTGGCAATGCCCTGACCTTGGGCCGGGCCGCTGGCGCCCATGTCCTTTTGCCCGCACCCGAGGGGCTGAGCCGGACGACAACCGGCACCCCGGGCTTCGCTGAAACTCGCTCATAAAGGATCCGATCATGGCACCGCTCAACCGCTCCACCCAGAAGAACCGTCCCGCAAAATCCCAACGCGCCCCCACACTCGAAATGGTCAGGCTCGCCTGCCCCGACGCCACCCAGGCACTGCGCATATCCGAAAGCTTCGGTCTCGCCCTCATCGACAGCGACGGGATCCGCGATCTCCACCGCGGCCAGTTGATCGAAAGCGCCGGTGCCCTCAAGGATGGCCTCGCCGAAAAAGCCATGCAGATCCATATGCAGCGTATCGTCGGATCGTTCGTCGGCTCCGCCTACGGCGCCGGGCAATTCTACAGCCGCGCGGTCACAGAAGCCCGCGACCTGACCACGAAGCTCTCCAATGATACCAGGGACGAGGACCTCGAGGGCCCGGTAGGCTTTGACAGCCGCGCCCAGCGCAAGCGTGAATTCGCGGCTGACATGGGCCTGCAGGCCCATGTGCTCCGCATGGCAGCCGAAGGCGCCGTGGCTGCATACGAGGACATCACAGGCGAAACCTGGAAGCCATATGAGCGCACGGTTGAACAGCCCAGCAACTCCGTCGATCAAAAGGCCGCAACCGCTCAGATGGCAGCATTCGAATAGGACGATCGCGGGGCTTCGGCCCCGCCTTTCTCCAGCACCCGAAACGCCGATGCGACATGGTTCGGAACAAGAAAAAAGGGCCGACGGAAAACCGCGGCCCATAAACTGTGAAGGTCATGGACCTCCAGAGGGGAACAGCTGCTGCGGCGGAACTGGGAAGAAACCGCCATGTGCATCAGCTGAAGTCTGTATGCCCGAATTTTCATCGCGTTGCACCCATTTTTTGTGCAGTGCAGCTATGCGTTTGTGGGCTGAAGGGACGGAACCCCGTATTCCGGCATCTTTTCGGTGCGCTGTTCGGGCGAACACTACCAGGTGATCAACGGCGACTTGCGCAGCCACTGATCCGTGGTGACCTGATCCAGCACGAAGGTCGCAACGTTTTCGCGCGAGATGGAGCCCCCGCGGAACTGGCTTAAATCCGTGAGCGTCTGGATTGTGTCGTGACGAGGCTTGTTGTTGAGAACGGTGGGACGGACGATGGTCCAATCGAGTCCGCTGTCCCTGATGATGGCTTCCTGCCTGTTTTTATCGGCGTAGACCTTTCGCAGGAGCAGAGGGAAGATCAGGTTGTCGAAGAGGAAGCCGGCGTGCCCTGCGCTGTCACCAGCGCCCATGCCGGTGATCGCGACGAGACGCGAAACGTGCTCCGCCTTCATGGCGCTGACAATTGCTCGGGTTGCAGTCGAAAGAAGCGTGACTTCGCGAAATGGGCTGGCTGGTGTGCCGAGCGCGCTGATCACGGCGTCCCGGCCTTTGACGGCTTGGCGCAGCACCTGTTCGTCTCGTGCATCTCCGACTACGAGCTTTGCTCCGTTGAGATCCGTGGCTTTCTCCGATGAGCGCGCCAGGACGGTGACATCGTAACCGTGGGCCAGCGCCTGGCTAACGATGTGGCGGCCGGTTGGCCCGGTTGCGCCGAGGATCAGGATCTTCGGCGCAACGGCGAGTGTTGTGTCGATCGTGGACGTGGTCATTGTCGTGCTCCTCTTGAAAGGCAGGGCGCCTCTCAGGAGGTAGCCCGGGTTTGGTTGTGATCGGTAATCAGAGCCTGCCCTCTGCGAGCAGTTCTCGGGTCCGCTTCAGCGTCGACAGGAGGGCCGTCTTGTAGCTCTTGTCACTGTCGAACTGCGTCTGCTCGGCCTGTTCTTCCGAGCCGTTCGGCGGCTTGCCGCGCAGGCCGAGGTAGCAGTAGAACTTCAGCTGCAGTGCACCGGCTTCGTCCTCGAACAGTTCATTGATGATGGCGCCCTCGCGTGGGCCGCCTGCCTGGAAGAAGGTGACCTTGCTCTGTGGCTCGAGGGTGATGATTTCCCTGATGTCGGAACCGGCAATGGTGGCTTCGCGCACGAAATGCGTCGCGGCTTCCTCGACGACGTCACAGCGGGTGCAGAGGCCGGGCGGGAGAAAGAGGCGCGCATCGCGCGCCTTCAGCTCCAGGCCCTTCCAGGCCTGCTCCCGGGTGAGTTTTGTTTCGCCTTCCGGATTCACCGGAACGGTTGCGGTCGAATAGATCATGACGATCGTCCTTGTTCGAAATTGCCTCAAGCCGCGGTCGCGGTTTCCGAGGCGAAGTCGCGATAGGAGCGCAGCGGACGGCCGAGAAGCGTCGTCAGGCGCTCGACGTCGCCACCCTCGGACAGCATGCCGTCGGTCAAGAAGCGCTCGCCCATCATGCGCATGTCGTAGGCCATCCACGGCGGCATGAACTGCTTGAGGTTCTGCTCGAAGGCAGCCGTATCGCCACCGCCATAGTTGATCTGACGGCCAAGAACGTCCGACCAAATGGCAGCAATGTCAGTCCCGGTAAGGGTGTCTGGACCGACCAGGTTGATGCGAGTGATCGGCAGCGGCTGTGCGGCCCGTTCGCGTCGCAGCAGTTCAATTGCAGCAATCTCCGCGATATCGCGGACGTCGATCATGGCAAGGCCCTTGGTCCCGACGGGCATCGGGTAGACGCCATAGCCAGTGATGACGTCCTTGATCGTCAGATCGTTCTGGATGAAATAGGCCGGGCGCAGGATCGTGGCGTTCATGCCCATCTGCTCGATCATCCGTTCGACGCCAAACTTGCCGGCAAAGTGCGGTACGTTCACGTAGATGTCCGGGTGGATCACAGACAGGTAAACGATCCGCTCAACGCCCGCAGAGCGGGCGACATTGAGGGCGATCAAAGCCTGGGTAAACTCGTCTGGTGCGACAGCGTTCAGCAGGAAGAGCGTCGAGACACCGTCGAAGGCAGTGCGCAGCGAGTCGACGTCGAGAAAGTCACCTTTCACGACGGCAACGCCTGCCGGGAAATTGGCCTTGGAGGGCTCGCGGACGAGCGCGCGGACATCGGCGCCGCGATCGACGAGGTGCTGAATGACTTGGCTGCCGATATTGCCGGTGGCGCCGGTTACGAGAATGGTCATGGGATTTTCTCCGGGTTGGGATTGCTTGACACCCGGAATATGGCTGGTTCATTGTTAAACCAATAGACTGTTAAATTAGACAGTTCGTCTCACAGGTGGAACGATTATGGATCTCGTCGCTCTTGCCGATTTCAACCTTGTCGCGCGTCACGGTGGTTTCGGCAAAGCGTCGCGGGCGTCCGGCCGTCCCAAAGCGACCTTGTCCCGACGGGTGACGGAACTGGAGGCTGCCCTTCAGCTTCGGCTGTTTGAACGTGGCGCGCGCAACCTGAAACTCACCGAGGAAGGACGCGCCCTTCATGAGCGGACAGCCGCTCTGCTGACGGAGCTCGACGAAACGGCGGCCACCATCGCGGCGGGCGGGAATAAGCCGCGCGGCAGGTTACGGATCAGCGCGCCGCTGCTGTTTTCGCAGACCGCCATGGGTCGGATCGCGGCGGGTTTTGCAGTCAAATATCCGGACGTGCGGTTGGAGGTCACCACAGAGGACCGAGCCGTAGACATGATCGAGGAAGGCTATGATCTCGTCATCCGGGTCAATCCCGACCCGGACGAAAGTCTTGTCGGCCGAGTCTTTCTGCATGATCGCCTCGTCGTCGTGGCAAGCCCCGACCTTCCCCGCCCAGTGGCAGATCACTCGGCGCCAGGTGTCGTACGCGGGGCCGGCGATCAGCAGACCTGGAACGTCGTGACGTCAGAAGGACCCGCGACGATCGGGATCGAGCCCATCCTCGCCTTGTCGTCACTCATCATGGTTCGAGATGCCGTGCGCATTGGCGTAGGCGCTGCTCGTATGCCGATTTCGCTGGTGAGTCACGATCTGGCCGACGGCACTTTGCTGCACTGGGGCGATATCGAGGGCTCCGAGATTGCGCTGTGGGCGCTTTACCCGTCGCGGCGTCTGCTCAGCGCGCGGGTATCTGCCTTCCTGGATTTTCTGAAACAGGCTTTTCCCAACGGAACGCCCGATGAACTGGCGGCCTACATCGGCAGGTGACGGACCGCCTGTTCCACATTTTGCACTGCCAGCATTACCCAGCAGTGTTTACCCGCGAATAAGCGCCGGGCGGCATTCCTACATGCCGACTGAACGCGACGCTGAAGGCGCTTGCCGAGCCATAGCCGACCCGTTGTGCGATCTCGGCTGTGGCAACATCCTTGCGAAGGAATTCCTTCGCCAGCGCCATACGCCAGCCGGTCGTGTATTCCATCGGGGCCACGCCAACCTCCCTCCGGAAACGATCGAAGAAGGTTGAACGGGACATGGCGGCATCCCGCGCGAGTGTTTCCACCGTCATGCTGCGACCCGGATCTGCGTGAATCCGGCGCAAGGTCGGTGCCAGCAACGGATCGGCCATTCCGCGCAGGAGACCGGGCGGGGCCGCCGCACTTGCTGTTGATCGCAACGCTTCGATCAACAGCACCTCCAACAACCGGTGAAGCACCATCTCACGGGCGGTACGGTCGGCTCTCGTTTCGTCGTTTATCATCCGGACAAGCATCATCAGCCGCTCTTCGCCTCGAACATGGATGATCTCCGGTAGCAACGAGACGAGAAGAGCCTCGTCATCCGAGCCAAAGGCACAATGTCCAACCATCGCCTTGATTTCGGCGGGAGCCTCCGGGTCTCCGAGCCGGAAGACACCCGGGCTGGTCTCAAGACGCTGGGCAAGCGCTCCGCGCGGCGGCGGTTCCAGGCTGCTCATCGTGAACGAGAAGATTTCCGGAACCAGAACAAAGTCGCCGGCGGTCAAAAGCATCGGCTCACGACCGATGATCGTCATCCGGCAATGGCCATCGACCACGGCGCAATAAAAGGGGCTTCCAAGTTCCGTGCGCTCGACGAGCCACTGACCGCCACCCGTCACGAGCTTTGAGATCGACGGCCTTGGCTTGAGCAGGGAAACGACTTCGGCAATTGGATCGCTCATGGCTTCGGTCTCGCCATCGCGCAAACATTTGTGACGGCAGGATGGGACGTGGTCGCGACCATGCGTATTCCGCAGACCGATCTGATACCCAAAAGCGAAAAGCTCAAGATCCTGGCGCTGGACGTGACCAACGCGGATAGCATCACGAAGGCGGTCGAAGCGGCCGGACCGATCGATGCTCTGGTCAACAACGCCGGCGTCGGCATGCTCAATGTGCTGGAAGGCGCGGAGATGCCGAAAATCCGCGAACTGTTCGAGACGAACGTGTTCGGCGCGATGGCGATGACCAAAGCCGTTCTTCCGCAAATGCGCATCCGTCGGTCAGGCGTTATCGTCAACGTCAGCTCCAGCGTCACCATCAAGCCGCTGCCCGCACTCTCAGTCTACAGCGCCAGCAAGGCAGCGCTGAACGCTTTCACCGAAAGTCTCGCTCTTGAAGCGGCTCTCTTTGGCGTCCGCGCCAAACTTGTTCTGCCGGGTTCGGCGCCGACGACCGGGTTCGGCAAAAATGCCGTCGCCCGTATGGGAATGGATATCCCCGAGCCGTATAGCGCATTCGTCCACGACTACCTGACAACGCTGCGTTCCGGCACAGAATTCACGACGCCGGATGATGTCGCAGAGGCAGTCTGGCGCGCGGTGACGGAGCTTGACGCGCCGATGAAAACGCCCGCCGGCGGGGATGCGCAAACCTGGTTCCGCGAGGCAGGCCACTCGCTGGCCTGAAGACGATCACCCGGACATCAATGCTTAAGGATCCCGACCATGAACAATCTGATCGATCTTGCCAAATATATCCCCACGCCTGAAGCCATGCTCACTGTGGCCTATACCCCAATCCGGTTGCCGATGCCCGGCCGCCAACCGCTGGAACTGCGCCTGACCGCACCTGCGACCGGTGGCGACCTTCCTATCGTGCTGCTGTCGCATGGGTTCGGCCCGTCCAACTATATTCCGTCGAAAGACGGTTACGCCCCACTGGCCCAATTTTGGGCGGAGAGGGGTTTCGCTGTGATCCAGCCGACGCATGCGAGTTCGCGTGTCGGTGGCTTGCCTTCGGATGTACCCGGCGCGCCGTTCTTCTGGCGCGAGCGCGTCGAGGAGATAAAGGCTATTCTCGACCAACTGTCGGAGGTTGAACGGCAGGCACCCTCCGTTGCTGGCCGGATGGATCATTCCCGCATTGGCGCCGCCGGTCATTCCTTCGGCGGGCACACGGTCGGGCTCCTTTTAGGCGCGCAGCTGAATGGCGAGGATTTCTCCGATCCACGCATCTCGGCGGGTATCCTGCTGGCTTCGCCCGGCCGCGGCGGAAAGGACATGACCGATGAGAACGCCGCACGGTTTCCGTTCTTTGACGTTAATTTCTCGACGATGACGACACGCAGCCTTGTCGTCTGCGGTGATGCGGACGATCCGCATTTCACAACCCGTGGCCCTGAATGGCATGCGGACGCGTTTCACGATGGGCCGGGCGCAGAGGCCCTGTTGATGTTGCACGGCGTCGGACACGGGCTTGGCGGGATCGCCGGGCTTGACGCAAAGGAAACCGAGATCGAGGCACCCGACGCGCTGGAAGCTTTGAGGCGTCTGACGCTCGCCTGGCTTCAGACGACGCTGCGAGCGGATGAAGGTGCATGGCCCAGAGCATGCCTCGCACTCGAGGGTAAAGCCGCGCCGCTTGCGGATGTCACGCAAAGCCAGCACTAAATTCGGTGAAGTCGATTGGCGGCCAGGTTGCTCCTCGCGACCCGGCCGTTCGTGGTTTTAAGGAACGGGTTGACCGGCGGAAAGCATCGCGCGGCTCGAAGCCCTGGTTGGTCTTCCGGCCGGGGCGTGGTCCGGCTGAATCTGCGAGTGGGGAGTGAGCACGCCTCAGTCTTGTCATCCAGGAATGGCACCAGAACCGACTACCTGAGGAAGCAATGCACCGTTCCCGGCAACCTCCCACATGCAGTCGTTGGCTTCGACCACTCGATCGGGGCTTGTGGGCGTTATGCACCCATTTCCATTGGTCACCACCCGATGATGCCATTGCCGTACCCCTTGATCTGCCAGCTGGCACGTCCACTGCGGTCTCGATGGGGCATGTCTGACCAAAGACCGCCTCGCGGTGCTCGGCTCGATCGGCATCCGCAACGGCCGGCTCGTTTTCTTCCCCTGTGCGCTGAAGCACCCATTCCTCGCGAGACAAGAAAGCCTCTCCCTGGCCGTCCTCCACTCCGTTTCGGCCTTTCAGGTGCAGGCCGATCGTCCCCGGTCCTATCGACTGCCATCGAGGCCGCGATGGACGCGGCCCGAACAACCGAAAAGGATTACGACAATGGCAACCATCGGCTCTTTCACCGCTTCCGGCAACGGCTTCTCCGGCACCATCAAGACCCTCAACCTCAACGTCAAGGCAACTATCCGCGGCGTCGAGCGCACTTCCGAAAAGGGCCCGGACTACCGCATCCTCGCCGGGGCTACGGTCGAATTCGGAGCAGCCTGGAAGAAGACCTCGAACGAAGGCCGCGACTATCTCTCGGTCAAGCTCGACGACCCGAGCTTCCCGGCTCCAATCTACGCGACGCTGATCGAGGTCGAAGGCGAAGAAGGCCTCTCCCTCATCTGGTCCCGGTCCAACCGGGACTGATACTGGATGCCCCGCCGTAAGGCGGGGCTCTCCACGTCAAGGATCACTTGTTCAGTGCATCTTTGAGCGCCTTGGCAGGCGCGAAGGTCAGCTTCTTCGAAGCGGCAACCGTCATTTTTTCTCCGGTCGCAGGATTGCGACCCTCGCGCTCAGGCGATGCCTTCACCTTGAATTTTCCGAAGCCGGGGATCGAGGTTTCAGCGTCGGAGGCTGCTGCATCGGCAATGGGCCTGGAACACCGCCTCTACGATACCTTTGGCCTGGACCTTCGTCAGGCCATTGTCGGCTGCAATCTTGTCGGCGATTCATTGGTGGTGGTCATGGGATTCCTCGCATCTTCTAACAAAGATAAAATCCGTGTCAGCTCCTGACTGGATTGTCATCGGTGACGATGGGGGCGAGGATCAGATCCGCTGGATGTCCACAGGTCCTTTTGGCCGATAACCCCGTTTGCGCTTCTCGCAAAGGACGTCGAGGAACAGGTTGATGGCCTGGCTCTCATTGTCGAACAGATGCACCATCTGCTGTCCGCGCGTTCCAATTCGACCCCAGGCGCGCACAAGCGAAACCTCGCCGAACAATGTCGGCTGAACAGCAAGGGCGTAGAACCGCGCCATGTTCTTTTCCGGCGCGATACGCTCGATATAGAGGTGGTAGGGCTGCGTGATCATGCCCACAGAGTCGCGCGTTCGGACTCTGCCGTCCAATGACAGTTTTGAATCGGATGGGCATTATCGATTCACAACGCTGATCCGTGCATCCGTTTCATTCGCACCAACTCTGTCGTGATCCTTCCCACTTCCGAGCCAAGCCTTCGGCGACGAGAATATCGCCGACCGATCGCCGATCGCAGTAGACGATCCTGAGCTTCCGGCCGAAGCGGTCTTCATCTCTGGCGCCAATCTTGAACGAGAGCGGACCCGAATTGAGGATGTCGAGCAGACGCTGTTTCGCCGCGAGGCCACGCTCGCGTTCACGCTGGCATCGCGGCGGGCTTAGCTCCGCCGTGTCGATGTCGGCAATCCGGATCTTTTCACCTCGAAACCAGAAGGTATCGCCGTCCACCACGCGGGTGATCCTTTGGCCGCTGCCGCAAACAGGAAAGGCATCGTTCGCGCTGTTTGGCTGCTGGGCTGACGCTTCAGACGCGAGGGTGCCGATGGCTAAGGCGGATAGGCTGGTGATGGCCGTAAAAAGTCTCAATGTCATGGCTCCTCAGTTTCTGTCGTCGGAGGCCTTGTAGCTCTTCACCCCTTCCGTGGCTCGGCTGTGAAACCGGTTTTCCCCGACGGATCCGCTCATATCCTTGCGTCGAAACCAGATGGCGCGCCCGCAGCGCAGCGGTGCATTGCCTGCAGTAAAGACGATCTGCTCGTCGCCGCGCATGCGCATCACTTCATGCGGCAGGATCAGCGGACGGCGGGTCAATTGCTTCGACCGCGAGCGTGAGGATCCTTTCATTCCGGAAGAGCGGTTTGTCTGGTCCACCTCGACCGTGGTGTCGCCGCAGCGCTTCGAAATATACTCGGCTGTCTCGGGGTCATTGATTGCCGCAAACGAAATCCAGGATGCAGACTCGAACCATTTGGAGCTGGCATCACGGCCGCCATAGGCTTCGCGCATCTGGCCGATCGACTGGAAGATCAGCGTCAGGCTGATGCCGTACTTGCGCCCGGCGTCCCGAGCCGTCTCGAGGATGCGGAGATAGCCAAGGCGCGCCACCTCATCGAGAAGGAACAGGGTGCGGCCCGCGACCTCGCCGTTGCGATTATAGCTCGCATTGAGGAACGAGCCGATCACCACCCGTGCCAGTCCCGGATGTGCCTCCAGAACCTTCAGATCAAGGGCGATGAAGATGTCTGTGACGCCGGCCGCGAGTTCGTCGGTCGAGAAACTGTCGCCTGACACGAGGGCGGCATAGTTCGTATAGGAGAGCCAGTGCGTCTCCTTGACCGCATTGGCGTAAACGCCGCTGAACGTTTCCGGCGTCATGTTGACGAACACGGCGACGTTCTCGCGGACAAAGGTGGATTCCGACTGCTCGTAAATCCGCGTCAGCCGCTCGCGAAGTTTCGGCTCAGGCTCCGAGAGGTTGGCCCGGACACGGCGCAACGTCCGGTCCTTTTCGTCGGTATAGCCGGACAAGCAGACGTCGGCGATCAGCGCGGTCAAGAGCTGCATGGCCGACGCGCGGAAGAAGTCGTCGCGGGCCGAGGCCGCGCGTGCGTTGTCAGTCATGATCCATGTCGCCACAGCGACGATATCCTCTTCTTTGGTGCCACCGAAGCGGCCGATCCAGTCGAGGGCATTGAATCCGGTCGCAGGGTTGCCGGGATCGAGCACGATCACCTTGCGGCCAGCTTTTCGCCGGTGATCAATCACCATCGGCGCGACCTCGCTCGAGGGATCGAGCACAACGAGCCCGCCGCCCCACATGAGCGCGGTCGGAATCGTCACCGACGTCGTCTTGAAACCGCCCGACCCGGCAAAGACGATGCCGTGCGACGAGCCGAATGAGCCGTCAAAGCAGAGCAGTGGCGACTTGCCGCCGGCACCCCAACTCTGCGGATTGTCAGTGCGGAACGCCATCGCCGCGACACTGTCACGATCGACCCGGTATCGCTCGCCGACGACGATGCCGCCCACATCGGAAAACAGTTTCCCGGCCTCCTGCATGCTCATCCAGTTGGCATCACCATGCACGGCCCGTTTTCCGCCGATCCGCGTTGGGCCGGACTGGGCAAACGCGGCATTGCCTTTGATCGCAACGCGCACAGCGAACACCCCGCCAATCAATGCGGCGCTTGTGCCGACCCCTGTCGCGGGATCGGCATAGGCGAGAACCGATTTCCCCGCCGGCACGCTGCTGGCGATGCCTGCAAGTCGGATTGCTTCCCGGGCGACTGCGATGGCAATGACCACGGCGTTTCCGGCAAGCACACTCAGCGCGGCTGCCTTGATGTTCGCCGACCCGTTCGCGGCGAACAGCGCGATGACGCCGATTGCGGCAGCCGCGACATAGGGTAGGGCGAGACCCGCGCGGCCGAGGAAAAGCTTCGCCTGTGCGCTGGTCCCCAACGCCGCCAGCTTGTGCTCCATGCCTGTTGTCCCGGCCATTGCGGCCAACATAATGAGCGCCGGTAGAATCCCGAGAAGCAGCCTATTCGCTGTCATTGCCAAAGGCCTCCGCGCCGAGAGCAGTCAGGCGCAAGCGCTCTGCTTCGTCGCCTTTGATCCGCTTTCCGGCTTCGATAAGCAGGCCGAGAAGCAGCGCTCGCTTCTCGTAGCGCAAGCCCGCCTTCACGATCAGGCCACCGAGCTCAATCTTCTCGCGGGTGTCCTTCTTGCGCGATTCCGTCGATATCCCCTTCGCCATCCGCTCAAGCCTCGCTAGGCCCGCCCGCACCCGAGCCAGCCGACTGCGTCGCGGACGGCTCACTACTGGTCCTGCTGTCCCCTGCACTTTTCTTTCCCGCCGCTCTTGTCTTTGCCGCTCGAAACATTTCGGCAATCTCTTCGAAAGCCGCTTGAAGCTCGGTTTCCTCGATTTCGATCTCACCAATGCCGGCTTTCAGCGCGATCCGCCCGATGCGTTCGGCCTCCCGTGTTTCGGCCGCTCTCAACTGGTCCTGCAATCTGGCGATTTCTTCCCTGATTTTGGATGATGGCTTCTTCATTCCGGACGATCTCCTCGAGGTCCTTGGCGTTGCTGTTGCGACGCCAAGAATCCCCCGGATGCTCGACAAAGGGAATCTGCAGATCTGCAGATCGGCAAAGCCGATGCTTTCGTGGATGATCCCGCCGTTCCGAAGGAGCGGTTCCAAGGGCGCAATTATACGTCGCTGGCGCGACGAGTTTGCATCAGGCCCTGGCGGGGGCCAGGCTGGACCGCCGCTCCCGACGACCAAGGTTTAACTTCGGGAATTTCATCGCCGTGGCCATCGCCCATTTCTCAGCCAGTATTGTCAGCCGTGGAGACGGTCGCAGCGCCGTGCTTTCTGCGGCCTACCGGCATTGTGCGAAGATGGAATACGAGCGCGAGGCCCGCACGATCGATTACACCCGCAAACAGGGCCTGCTGCACGAGGAGTTTGTGCTTCCCACTGACGCCCCGAAATGGGCGCGGGCAATGAGTGCTGACTGTTCAGTCTCGGGAGCGGTCGAAAACTTCTGGAATAAGGTCGAGGCGTTCGAGAAGCGCTCCGATGCTCAACTCGCCCGGGACCTGACCATCGCGCTTCCACTGGAGCTCACTCCGATGCAGAGCATCGCGCTGGTCAGGGATTTCGTGGAAAAGCACATCCTCGCCAAGGGCATGGTCGCCGACTGGGTCTATCACGACAATCCCGGCAATCCGCACATCCACCTGATGACGACATTGCGCCCGCTGACCGAGGATGGTTTCGGGGCAAAGAAGGTTGCGGTTATTGGCGAGGACGGTCAGCCGGTCCGTACGAAATCCGGCAAGATCGTCTACGAGCTCTGGGCAGGTTCGACGGAGGATTTCAACAAGCTGCGAGACGGTTGGTTCGAGCGGCAAAACCACCACCTGGCCTTGCGCGGGATAGATCTCCGCATCGATGGCCGCTCCTACGAGAAGCAGGGGATCGAGCTGGAGCCGACCATCCATCTCGGTGTCGGTGCAAAGGCGATCGAGCGCAAGGCGGAAAGCCGGGGCGTGCGTCCGGAGCTTGAGCGGATTGAGCTGAACGGGCAGCGCCGCAGCGAGAATGCCCGCCGTATTCTTCGCAATCCCGGTATCGTGCTTGACCTGATCACCCGTGAGAAGAGCGTTTTCGATGATCGCGACATTGCCAGGGTGCTGCATCGCTATATCGGCGATCCCGGTATCTTCCAACAGGTGCTGGCGCGCATTCTCCAAAATCCCGAGACGATGCGTCTGCAGCGCGACACAATCGAGTTCGCGACCGGACAAAGGCTGCCGGCGCGATACACGACGCGGGAGCTGATCCGGCTCGAAGCGGAGATGGCTCGCCGGTCGCTTTGGCTGTCCGAGCGGGAAACGCATGGTGTTTCCAAGACGGTGCTGGAGGCGACCTTCGCGCGCCACGCCCTGCTGTCGGATGAGCAGCGGGCCGCGATCGAGCATGTGGCCGGTTCCGCGCGCATTGCAGCGGTCGTAGGGCGTGCCGGGGCCGGAAAGACCACGATGATGAAGGCGGCGCGCGAGGCATGGGAGCTGGCTGGATATCGTGTTGTCGGTGCTGCGCTCGCGGGGAAGGCGGCCGAAGGGCTTGAGAAGGAAGCGGGGATCCAGAGCCGCACGCTGGCGTCGTGGGAACTACGCTGGAGACAGAACCGCGACGCACTCGACGCCAGAACGGTTTTTGTCATGGACGAGGCCGGCATGGTGGCCTCCAGGCAGATGGCTGGTTTCGTCGAAGCGGCGGTCAGCTCCGGCGCCAAGCTCGTGCTTGTTGGTGATCCCGAGCAGCTCCAGCCAATCGAAGCGGGTGCTGCGTTTCGCGCCATTGCCGATCGCGTTGGCTACGCCGAACTCGAAACAATCTATCGCCAGCGCGAGGACTGGATGCGCAAGGCCTCGCTCGATCTGGCCCGTGGCCGCGTCGGCGAAGCCCTCGCCGTCTACCGTTCCGAGGGCAGGGTGCTTGGCTCGGAGCTGAAGGCTCAGGCCGTCGAACATCTGATCGCTGACTGGAACCGTGATTACGATCCGAAGAAATCCATGTTGATGCTGGCGCACCTGCGCCGCGACGTCCGCCTGCTCAATGTCTTGGCGCGTGAAAAGCTGGTCGAGAGCGGCATTCTCAGTGAAGGCCATGCCTTCAGGACCGCAGATGGCGTTCGCCATTTCGATACGGGCGACCAGATCGTCTTCCTGAAAAACGAGGGTTCGCTTGGCGTCAAGAATGGCATGATCGGCCGTGTCGTCGAGGCAGCAGCGAACCGGATTTCGGTCGTCGTCGGGGAGGGCGATCAGCGGCGTCAGGTGTCGGTCGAGCAGCGCTTCTACAACAATCTCGATCACGGCTATGCCACGACGATCCACAAGAGCCAGGGTGCGACGGTCGACCGGGTGAAGGTGCTGGCAAGCCTCTCGCTTGATCGTCATCTCACCTATGTCGCGATGAGCCGCCACCGCGAGGATCTGGCAGTCTATTATGGCAGCCGTTCCTTCGCCAAAGCCGGTGGTCTGACGAAAATCCTGTCTCGCAGGAATGCCAAGGAGACCACGCTCGATTACGAGCGCGGCACGCTCTACCGACCCGCACTCGCCTTTGCCGAAAACCATGGCCTGCACATCGTCCAGGTCGCCCGAACCCTGCTGCGGGACCGGCTCGACTGGACGCTGCGCCAGACCTCGAGACTTGCCGATCTTGCCGTCCGCCTTCGATCAGCTGGCGAACGCCTCGGCCTGTTGCAAACCGTAAAAACTCAAACGATCAAGGAGACCCGCCCGATGGTGTCAGGCGTAAAACTGTTCCCGGTCCCACTGAGCGACGCCGTCGATCGGAAGGTCGCCGACGATCCCGCTGTGAAGAAGCAATGGGAGGAGGTCTCGACCCGCTTCCGCTATGTCTTCGCCGATCCCGAAACCGCCTTCCGGGCGATAAACTTCGATGCGGTCCTCGCCGACAAACAGGTGGCGTTGCTGACACTCGACAAGCTTGCGGCCGCGCCCGCGTCGGTCGGCCTGCTTAAAGGCAAGACCGGCATCCTGGCCAGCCAGTCTGACCGAGAAGACCGCCGGGTTTCGGAACTCAACGTTCCTGCACTGAAGCGCGATATCGAGACCTACCTTCGGATCCGCGAGGTCGCCGTGCAGCGGATCGAGGGTGAGGAGAAGACGATGCGCGAACGGGTGTCGATCGACATCCCGGCACTGTCGCCGGCGGCTCGATCCGTGCTGGATCGGGTGCGC
The DNA here is from genome assembly GCF_012276985.1 of Agrobacterium sp. a22-2. Taxonomy (GTDB): domain Bacteria; phylum Pseudomonadota; class Alphaproteobacteria; order Rhizobiales; family Rhizobiaceae; genus Allorhizobium. Next base: position 129,663 of record NZ_JAAXMM010000016.1, read on the forward strand.
GACGCGATCGACCGCAACGATCTTCCCACTGCTGCGGCATACGCACTCAGCAACCGCGAGTCCAAGGTTGAGATCGATAGTCTCAACAAGGCTGTGACCGAGCGCTTCGGCGAGCGCACGCTGCTAGCAAATTCCGCCCGCAATCCCGACGGCCAGCTGTTCGACAAACTCTCAGAGGGGCTGGCACCTCAGGAGAAGGCGCGGCTAAAAGAAGCCTGGCCGGTGATGCGCACAGCCCAGCAGCTCGCGGCCCATGAACGCACAGTGGCAACGCTGAGCCAAGCCGAGGATCTGAACCTCGCTCAGCGTCAGACGCCGGTGATCAAGCAATGAGCAGGCGAGGGGCGATCGTCTTCGTCACCACTGCCGGGAGCCTCGTGGTGGCTCTTGCAGGGATCGCTCTTGTCGGCGGCATCAGGCTGAACCTGACGCCGAGCGAACCACTTGGAATCTGGCGCATCGAGCCTTTGAGCCGAGCCCCCCTCATCGGCGATCTTGTGTTCATCTGCCCTCCGCCTACGCCGCCGTTCCAGGAGGCATGGCAGCGCGGTTATCTCCGGCGCGGATTATGTGCCGGCGGTTTTGCGCCCCTCATCAAGACCGTCGTAGCGCTTCCTAGCCAGCGCGTCGCCATCGGCGACACCGTCGAGATCGACGGCGCTGTTCTCGGCGCGTCCCGCATCCGCGAGAACGACGGGCAGGGCCGTCCGATCATCCCCTATTCCGGCGGCGTCGTGCCGCCGGATCACCTGTTTCTTCACTCATCCTTTGCGAGCTCCTATGACTCCAGATATTTTGGGCCGATCCCGACCAGCGGGCTCCTCGGACGGGCCGACCCGATCCTTACCTTCGATCCCTAACCGCTTGCGCGGACCGATCCTGATCGGTCTGTCGATCACAGTGGGTACGATCGCCTGGAGCGGAAACATGATGACCCTTCCGGTCGCCATGCTCTTTCCGCTGCTATGGGCTACGTCGCCAAAACGGCTGGTCGCGACTGCCGTGTCGGCCAGCTATTTCTTGGCCGCTTCGCGCGGCTTGCCGCAGGGTGTCGCGAACTTCTATGCCGCCGATCTCTGGCCAGGCCTTCTGCTATGGGCGATTGCGTCCGCGAGCTTTACCCTGGTGCATGCCATTCTCTGGACAAATCAACCGGGAAAGAGGCGGGCAGTGCGGTATGTGATCGCTGCGGTGCTCATGGCTCTGCCGCCGTTCGGGATTGCCGGATGGGCGCATCCATTGACGTCGGCGGGCATCCTGTTTCCAGGATGGGGATGGGTTGGCCTCGGCGCGACCGCGATCCTGTTGGTCGTCATGACCGGTCGAAGGTGGCAAATCGCGGTCGCAGTCTTGGGAGGACTTTACGTCTGGTCCGCCACGGACCGGACGCAGCCAAAGGTACCCGAAAGTTGGAAAGGGGTCGACCTCGCGCTCGGGCAAAATCTCGGGCGTGACGGCTCAATAAGCTATCAACGTGATCTGATCGCAGAAGTCCGTTCGAAGGGCGGAGAGGCCCGTTTTGTGGTGTTGCCTGAGAGCGCGATAGGCTTCTGGACGCCAACCGTGGCGCGTCTCTGGCAAGATGGCTTGCGGGAATCTGGCGTTACAGTGATCGCCGGCGCCGTTGTCATCGATGCGGCCGGCTACGACAATGTCTTGGTGGCTATCTCGGGCGCTCAGGCCCGTATCCTCTATCGCGAGCGCATGCCGGTTCCGGTTTCTATGTGGCAGCCGTGGCGGGCATGGATGGGTGAGGGTGGCGGCGCGCACGCTCTCTTTTTTACCAACCCTGTCGTCGAGGTTGCTGGCATGAGGATCGCACCGCTGATCTGCTACGAGCAGCTGATCCTTTGGCCAATCCTGCAGTCGATGCTTCACGCTCCCGACATCATCGTGGCGACCGGCAATGGCTGGTGGACCTCCGGAACGTCGATCATTGCCATCCAGGAGGGAAGCGCTTTCGCATGGTCGCGGCTGTTCGCCGTGCCGATCGTCACGGCCTTTAATCAGAACCCAAAGGAATAACCGGATGATCGATGCAGCCCTTATTCAGCAATGCGCCGACAAGGCTTTGAAGCCTGAGATCGTCGAGATGTTCATCGAGCGAGCAGGGTCGCAGGATCCTCTGGCGGTGACGGTTCGCTCCGGAAACCGTGTCGTGCTCGTGCCGAAACCCACGGCGCCGGACGAGGCGCTTGCACTGATCCGGGATAACCTCGGCCGCAATACCGTGCGTGTCGGTATCACGCAGTATCCTGCGGGGCTCGGCATAATGGAGGCAGGGCAATTGAAGCCCGATCTAGTCGACGCCTGTGAAAACATCCGCATGGGTACGGCACTGTTCGCCAAGGTCTATCGGATCGTCACCAAGTGGTATGGAAACCCGACAGCGAAAGATGTTCTGCCGCAGGTCTTTGACGACGCGATCATCGCCTGGCAGACGGGGTATTTCGAGGGGGTAGCGGTTTTTCGTGCTGAGGATCCGGGTGACGTGAAGCTTGCTCAGCCGGAGCCGGTCAGGCGCGATGGTGTTGATGCACAAGACGGCCCTCTTGAGAATAGAGCCGAATCCGCAGTGCCAGCCGAAGCTGTTGCATCCGATGCGAACAAAGCGGGGATCCGGATCGACCTGACCGGAATTGGAGGGAGGCATTGAAGTATCTGCAGATCTGCAAAGTGATTGTTTTTCCATTGCTCTAGCGAAAACAGCATCAGCCCTTTATAAGGCGGGTAGGGCAGTACGCGCTGTCCTGGGGTGTGGAAACCCTTCCTAGCGGTTGGCGCCGGCCGATACGGCGCCAGAATCCTCTGACCAATTGGCCGGGGGCCTGTGACGTATGTCCAGGCGCCTCGGTGCTAAAGGTCTCAGGACTGTCTAGGACGGTTTCCAACCCCCGGCTTGGGATCAGGGATTAGCGTTTGCGGGGGCGAACCGCAGACAATTTCTCAGGGTTGGATCACCAATGGATTTGAAAGATTCAGCAGTGTCGGACACATGTGAACTGCGCCCGGTGATTGGGCTCACGCGCGGACTGCCAAGCTCAGACATCGAGACGTTGGCGGTGAATGCCATCCGGCTTCACAGGCAGCTCGTGGAGAAGGCAGATCAACTGTTCCAGGCATTGCCGGACGACTACAAGACCGGAACAGCCACCGGGGGCGCGCGGCATCTCGAATACATCGAGGCGATGATCGAGATGCATGCACAGATGAGCGCGGTGAACACGCTGGTCGGGCTTCTGGGTTACATTCCGAAAGTCTCGGTCAACTGATGTCGCCGCTCAGATAAGTCCGGCGCGGATGGCGAGCGCGACGAGATGCGGCATCGTATGGATGCGGAGACGTTTTCTCGTCTCTTCGAGCTTGCTCTTCACGGAATTGTATTTGACCCCTTCCAGATCTGCCGTTTCCTCCATGGTTTTGCCAACGGCAATCCATTGAAGATAGGCGGCTTCCTTGGGGTCGAGCCAGGCCGGATGCTGTTCTGTCTGGGTCAGTGGCAGAAAGCACATGCGGGTATGGAGTTGCCCAACGGCGGCGGCAGCCGACACCGCGTCAATATCGCGCTCAAGGTCGATCACCGTCTTCTCCGATGCCAACGTGAACATCGAAATCGACCCGTTTGCTGCCTTGATGGGAATGGTAACGCCGGACCGGATTCCGAAGTCGGCGGCCTGGACATAGAAGGCTCGCTCCGCTTTGGAGAGGCGAGGCCTTTCCTGGTCTGCACTCCAGGTAAACGCCTGTTTCAAGGACTTTGAGCGTTTGACGACTGGATCGACAGCCTCAAAGTTTCGCTGGAAGTAGGTCGAACGCCATTCGGGATGATAGTTGGACGCGGCGATCGTATGGCCGGGCCGGATATAAAGATAAGCGTATCCGCTAAAGCCGGCATGGTCGGTGAAATCTTCGAGGGCTTGCTTGAGGATGCTCTCGTCGCCTTGCGTTGCAGCGAGATCGGTCAGCTTATCCAGCCAGTCTTGCATGTGTCACTCCGTTTCTGGTGGTCAGGTGGAACAGGTCACGAGAGCCCCTCGACGTTTATTACTTTATCGACCCGATAGGCAACCCTAGATTGCATAATATGACTTATGGAACTGATTGTCTCGATCAGGGAGGATCTGGTCACCACCAGCGTTATTTGTGACATCTCCTTTCTTCGCGTTCTCATACGCCAAGAGCCTTAAACACGAGAAGCCCCAATGTGCAGCACACGTTCTACGCTGCAACCAGCTTCTCGAGTTCGCTGTTGAAACGTTGCGGCTCCTCGTAGAACGGCGAATGGCCAGAATTAGGATATTCGGAGAAGACAGCGCGAGGATTGATGCTCAACATCCGGGTCGACATTTCGCGCTTTGTCAAAGCATCTTTCCCGCCATAGGTAACAAGCATCACCTCAGGTTTTGCAAACGCGTCGTCTAGGCCGTCGCTGGAAATTGCTACAACGCCTTTGTGCAACTCCGGTGGCACCATGCCATTGAACACGAGCATTCGCCGTAAGGCCTCTTCGGGTGGCTGGATTGCGAAGCAGGAGACGAGAAAATCCGCAACGGCGCCAGACCGAACAGAAAGGTCTGGATCGGCGAGAAGGGGGGCGTATTTAAGTGATTTGGCTCCAAGCAAATCGGCCGACAGTTTGGTGACTGCATCGACCAGATTAACACCGGCTATGTTTTCCGCGCCATAGCGAACCAAGTAGCGTCCGATTACCAGCCCACCCAGAGACCAACCAACAAGAAGCGGGCGCCTCAATTTCGTGGCCTCGATCACGGCCTGGATATCATCTGCCCACCGATCTCCATCGGAATACGCGCTCGGGCTCAGCGGCTTGTCAGAGTCTCCATGCCCACGCAGATCAAAGGTAACCACCCGGAAACGGTCCGCGAGATCGCCGTTGACCTGCAGATCCCAGCTTAGGCGGCTTTGCCCCAAGCCATGAATGAACAAAATTTCAGGATGGGCGGGATCGCCGTAACTGCGGACAGCGAGATTCAGCCCATCGGGGGTGCGCGCAATGAGACCCTCGCTCATGGAACCCCTATCAGGTGTGCCAAGCCGCGCCGACGTCGCGATGAAACCAGATGTGACGAGAGTGGCAGAGGCGCCGAGCAGCGTGCGGCGGGATATCGTCATGTGATGACCCTTAAGTTCTATAGTGATCAATAAATAACCCCTATAAAGCTTGACTGAGGCAGTCAAGCGGTTAATTAGTGATCGCTATGAATCACCTTATAAAGTCACGCGGGGGGCGACCCCGAGAATTTGATCGAGAGCAGGCTCTCGAAGTTGCGATGCGGCTTTTCTGGAAATATGGTTACGAGGGCGTGTCCATCTCGGATCTTACGAAAGCGCTAGAGATCGCTCCCCCAAGTCTCTACGCTGCTTTTGGCTGCAAGGCTGATCTCTTCAAAGAGGTACTTCAAAAATATCAGGATCTACCTGGTAGATCTGATCCTCTGATTGGATTCGAGGAAGAGCAGTCCCTGGAAGATGCTGTGAGACATATGCTGCAAGCTAGCATCAAGGCCGTTGTTGACCCGGAATGGGAACGCGGCTGTATGATCTCAAGTGGCCTGGTGACTTGTCACCCGGAGAACACGGTGCTGCAAGCAAACGTACAGGATCGGCGTGCGGCATTCCGTTCAATGTTGGAATGCAAATTGCGGCGGTGGTGCTCAGAAGATGAGGCTGCCTCTTTTGCCCGTTATCTTATCGCGCTGACTCAAGGGATTTCCATCCAAGCACGGGATGGAGCCACCGAAGACGAATTGCTAGCTATTACTGACGCGATCTTTCACCAGAAACTCTTCCAGCGCCCCTAGGCGGCAGTTTTGAATCAACTTTGTCCCGCTCAAACAGCATCGACGAATTTGGCCTGCTGCCGGTATTTCGGACATTGAGTTAAGCTAATCCCACCTTTGTTTCAAAGTCATTGGGGCTGAGATAGCCCAGTGTCGAGTGGCGTCGTTTTGGGTTGTAAAAGCGCTCGATGTAATCGAATACATCGGTTCTGGCATCATTGCGCGTCCGATAGACCTTAGGGCTGTCCTTTCCGTTTTGGGCGATGAGAAGAAGCTTTCCATCGCGGCATTGTCCCAGACATTTCCAGAGCGGCTCATCGAGCAGGTGATGCCATGGTCCGTCATGAGACGCTGGAACTGTTCGCTCGTGTATTGGGCAGATTCAAGCGGTCGTCGCAACAGGGTCTTTTCTACCTCGCTAGAAATCGGTCGAGGACTTCAGCAGGTGTCTTCCAGCCGAGTGTTTTGCGCGGTCTGGTATTGAGGGAGTGGGCGACAGCGTCCAGTTCTGTATTTGTATGACGGCTCAGATCCGTGCCTTTGGGAAAGTACTGGCGCAACAAACCATTCGTGTTCTCGTTGGAGCCACGTTGCCATGGGCTTTGCGGATCGCAGAAGTAGACCGCCAAGCCGGTGTCGATGCGCAGCTTGGCATGCTGGGCCATTTCCGCTCCCTAATCCCATGTGAGCGACTGACGCAACTGCTCTGGAAGCTTTGCCATCGAGCGAACAATTGCTTTGCGAACTGCTTCCGCGTCATGTCCCGCGAGCACGGGTCCGTTCTTCACCCATGGATCCTGCTGATGCCCTTCCATGCGGGGGAGGTGTAGGAGCATTGTGAAGCGTGAACTCCGCTCGACAAGGGTGCCGATGGCGCAGCAAGGCGGCAGGTGATGCTGACTATCGAGCAGCGACCACACAAAGGCCCGAACAATCGCACGGAAATCTCGACGCCTTATCCAGTAGGTAATGCCCCCGCAATGTTTTCGTTTCATCGTCTCCTTGGAACCGCCGCCGCGGCTTTCCGTCGATCTGGAACAGGAATGAACCCTATGAGCCAATACAATCGCCAGACATGGAGAAAGCGGATTGCCGCCTTCGCATGGGCCGCAACATGTGTGATAAATCCCTCGGCCGTTTTTGTGGCTGAACTCGAAGCAACCGAGGCCGCACTTCGAAATTGGTACCTTGGGAGGCTGTTGCCATGACATGGGATCCTGCCAAGGAATGGGCGGGCTATGTCCCCCCGGTGCCGTTCGAGAACTATTCGGAGCGGTATGCAGATTTTTTCAGGATGAACCGGCAGGATGGTGTCATCGAGTTGCGCATGCATACCGATGATGGCCCATACAGGCACTCCTCCGCCGCCCACAACGCATGGACGCGGTTATGGCAGGATGTCGGCAATGATCCCGAAAACCATGTGCTCATCATCACCGGCACGGGCGACAAGTGGATGACTGGTGACCCGAAAGGGCTCAATCCTAAGCCGGCGTCCGATCTGGAACCCGATCACATCTTTCAGCGGATGATCGATGGGTGGAAGCACATCGAAAGCTTCATCTACAGCATCGACATTCCGACGATCGCAGCAGTCAACGGTCCGGGCGTCCACACGGAGTTCGCGATGCTCTGCGATGTCACGCTGGCCGCGCCCGACGCGGATTTCATGGACCCGCACTTCTGGCTGGGCAGTCCACCCGGGGATGGCCAAGGGATGGCATTGCAGGCGTTGATGGGGCAGAAGCGGGCCGCGTATCATATCTATGCCGCAAAGCCTATTCCGGCACTGAAAGCGCTCGAACTCGGCATCGTCAGCGACATCTTCGCGCGCGGGGAACTTCTTGAGAAGGCCAGGGACCTTGCCCATTTCATCATGAAGCGGCCGCGCTACGCGCGATGGGCGACCCACAACATCCTCTCGCGGCACTGGAAAAAGGTGCTCGCCGAAGACTTCGGCTTCCACATGGCGCACCAGATGCTGGCAAACGTGGCGAGCAAATCGCTCGTTCCCGATCCCGAGTTGTTGAAGTCCCGCAATCCCTTCTGAGCCGGCCTCGATACCAGTTCGGACCGGCGCCCAGCGACCCCGATTGCAAAAGTCGAGCCTGGCCGGCTTTCCAGGAGTTATCACTATGAAGAATGAGAAACGCAATGGGCCTGACCGGACCGCTAAAGCCCCGCAAGGCAAGCATCTTCCGCTAAGCCGCAGGGGTTTTCTGGTAGCCGCGCTGTCGACGGCGGTGGTATCTGGCGGCAACTTGGCCCATACCGGCGACAGTCCAAGGCTGCGAGGACAGTCAGCGGTACCACACGCATGGGAATACGCCTACGTTTACGCCTATGAATAAAGCTTTGCGTATGGCTGCTTTTGTCTACTTTCAATTATCCACATCGTCTGCCGGCCTATTGGGCCCTTTGAATCGGCCGGGGTTCCGTCTGTGATGCCGAACCACGGAGGTGTCACAGATGCGGGACGAGACGAGCGAGAGTGCCTGGCAGGAAGAAGAGTTTTCTGCGGCCGCCCTTCCCGACAAACGCTTGGCACGCCGGCTACGGCGGTTGCTGGGTCAGACGTCGGCCGCGCCGGGCGGGCCAATACCGGCGGCCCGCGGCGACTGGGCGGCGACGAAGGCCGTCTATCGCTTCTTCGACAAGGCACGTGTGGCCCCGGCAAACTGACACATGATCCTCTCGTAGCTTGCAAAGGCCTCAACGGCCTGATGCTTAAGAGCGAGCTCGCCAGCGAGAATGTATGCCCCTACAAGGGCAAGGCTTTCTCGACGACCTTGCGTTCTGCCGGGGTGATGCACTCTTTTCGCTCGGTGCCCGCTTCGCAAGTGATCTTGGACAGATCGAGGGAGCATCGGCGCGGATCATCGATCACGCCGTCTTCGCGGCCGTCCATGCCATCGCACTAGCGCATGACTTCCGCACCGATGAGGTCGACCTTGTCGGCTTTGAGAATCGGCTTTCCGTCGGGGCCGGTGTTGGCCTGTACCTGTCAGGCAAGGCCCGGACCGGCAAGACCGGTCTCGTTCAGCGCCGGAGATGATGCCCTGGAACATTTTCGGATAACGCAAGGCCGCCAAGTTGGCCATGCGTCCGCCGGTGGAGCACCTCTGGAAGATCGCTTGGCCTGTGGGTTTCCCATAAAAGGCCTCGATCATGACCTGCGCCACGCGCTTGGTTTCGCCGATGAAGCGCCAGCCCCAGTCGCGCTCGGCATTGACGTTGCCGTCAGCCCAGTCGCCTTTGATGACATTCAGACCGTGGTGGCCACTGTCGGAGGTAGCGGTCGCATAGCCTCGCTGGAGCCCCGGACCCATGGCGTTGACGAAGCAGCTACGGCCGCTGATGCTGCCGCAGAAGCCGTCGCATCCAACTTGGTAGTACCTGCCGTTCCAGCCCTCGAGCGGCAGGCGCACCTCGATGGAAATGGCCGGGAGCGCGGTGGCGCGCACCTCGCAATAGGCCGGCGTCTCACCAGCATCGATGGCGGGCGCAGAGGTGACATAGCTCGCGTCAAACACTGCATCTCGAAGCGCGGTGCATTTCGCGTGCGGTTGGTCCTCAGCGAGCGCCGACGTCCCCAATAGGCCACCAACGCCAATCAGCGCCAATTTGGCGCCGCCGGAAAATAGAGTCTGCATGCTCTCCCTCCATGTTGATGGGCGCGCGGCGCGGATCCTCCTCCGTCGCCGCATTTCCGGGTGTGGCTCTGCCGCTGCGCCGCAATGTCTGCGCGGCGTTCGTCCTCCTTCGCTGATCGTCTGCCCGCCGAAGCGGAATTGATGGTGATGAAATTACCGATCTGGGTTCCGTGCGCCTTTTGGATCGCAGGATTAGAAATTCACCTGATCGCCGCCCTTCAGCGCTAGCATGGAGCGCGCTTCACTTGGTGTGGCGATTTCCAGTCCCAAACCTTCCAGCACTTGACGGATTCGGCGTACCTGCGCGGCGTTGGATTCCGCCAACCGTCCGGGGCCGTCCCACAGCGAATCCTCCAACCCCACCCGTACGTTGCCGCCCATGGCGGCGGCCATCGTGAGGATGGGAAGCTGATGGCGTCCGGCGCCCAGGACCGACCAGACGTAACTGTCACCGAATAAGCGGTCGGCGGTACGCTTCATGTGAGAGACGTCGTCGGGATGGGTGCCGATCCCGCCCAAAATTCCAAAGACGGTCTGTATAAAGAGAGGCCCTTCGACCAGTCTGCGATCGCGAAAGTGGGCCAGGCTGTAGAGATGGCTGGTGTCGTAGCATTCGAACTCGAACCGTGTGCCATTACAGCCGCAATGCTCGAGAATGCGCTCGATGTCCTTGAACGTATTCTTGAAAACCGTGTCGCGGGTCTTTTCGAGATAGTCCGGCTCCCAGTCATGCCGGAATTTTTCATAGCGGCCGAGCATCGGATAAAGGCCGAAATTCATCGATCCCATGTTGAGCGAAGCCACCTCCGGTTCAAACTTTAGGGCCGGCTGCAGGCGTTCCTCGACCGTCATCGTCGGGCTGCCGCCGGTAGTCAGGTTCAGCACGGCGTCGGTGGACTGCTTGATGCGTGGCAGGAAGGCCGCGAAAGCGTCAGGGTCCTGGGTCGGTCGGCCGTCCTGCGGATGGCGGGCATGCAGGTGGAGGATCGACGCTCCCGCCTCGGCCGCTTCGATGGCCTGTTCGGCGATCTGGTCGGCGGTTACGGGCAGATAGGGAGACATGCTGGGGGTATGGATGCCGCCGGTGACGGCACAGGTGACGATAACCTTGCGGGGTGATTTGGCCATGCTGCTGTTGCTTTCCTTGTACTCAGATGTTTTCGACATTGCCGCAGACACTGATGGCCTGGCCCGAGATGTTGGCACCCCCGGGCGAGGCCAGGAACAGCGCGGTGGCCGCGATGTCCTCGGGCTCGACCATGCGGCGCAGCGAGATGTTGGTGAGGTATTGCGCCTCCATGTCCGCATAGCTGAGGCCCGAGGCCTCGGCACGCTCGCGGATGACGGCCTCGATGCGCGCGCCGCGCACGACACCCGGCAAGATTGCGTTGACGCGGATCCCATCGGGACCCATTTCCTTTGCAAGACTTTGGGTCAATCCGACGATGCCCCATTTCGAGGCGGCATAGGGTGTCCGGAGCGCATAACCCAACCGGCCCGCAACCGACGAAATGTTGAGGATCACGCCGGCGTCACTGGCGCGCAGGAGCGCGGCCGCGCGGCGCACCACCAGGAACTGCCCCATCAGGTCGACGTCGAGGGTACGGCGGATATCCTCGACCGACAGTTCGTCTATTGCGCCCGTCGGTCCCGCTATTCCGGCATTGTTGACCAGGACGTCGAGGCCGCCGAGCCGTTCGGAGGCCGTATGGATGAGGGTGTCGACCTCGGCCTCGTCGGAGACGTCGGCACTCAGCGTCGAGACAGCGGGATGCACCGCCGCAAATTCTGCCAGGGCCTGCTGGTCGATGTCGCAGATCAGCACTCTCGCCTGCGCTTCGAGGAAGGCCCGGGCAATGGCGGCGCCGATGCCCGATGCGCCGGCGGTGACAAGAACCCGCAGGCCGGGGCGAGGCAGCATCCGTTCAATCATGTTCATAGGCATTCCAGTCGAGATGGTTTCGAAGCCCGTGTCACGTCAAGCGACCTCGAGCCAGTTTCGGCGTATGTCGGGATGGGCCTCAAGTTCGGCAGGTGTCCCGCGGAAGACCAGTTCGCCATGGCCCATGACCATCACCTGCTGTGCGACCTTGAGGGCGATGGTCAGCTTTTGCTCGACCAGCACGACCGCGACGCCGCGGCGGCCGATATCGAGGATGACCTCCATCACTACCTCGACGATGCGGGGGGCGAGGCCCTCGGTCGGTTCGTCGATCAGCAGCACACGGGGATTGCCCAGCAGCGAGCGGCAGATGGTCAGCATCTGCTGCTCGCCACCCGATAGATATCCGGCGCGGATGGCGCGCCGTTCTCTCAGGCGGGGAAAATAGTCATACATCTCGTCGACGGACCAGCGATGCGTGCCGGGTCCGCCCTGCTGCATGCCCATGGCGAGATTCTCCTCGACCGTCAGGTTCGGGAACACCAGGCGTTCTTCGGGAACGTAGCCGATTCCCTGCCGGCAGATGCAGTAGGGTCGCTGCCCGGCAAGAGAGCGTCCGTCCAGCATCACCGTCCCGGCGGTAGGCGGCACGAGGCCCATCATCGCCTTCAGAAGCGTCGACCGGCCCGAACCGTTGCGCCCGAGCAGCGAGACGATTGCCGCTTCCGGCACCTCCATGTCGATGCCGTGCAGGATGTGGCTCTTGCCGTAATGAGCGTGCAGGCCCTTCACTTCTAGCAAGCTCATAAGGCCTCCTCGCCCAGATAGGCTTCCTGGACCTCGCGGTTTGCGCTAATGCGATCCGGCGTGTCGGTCGCGATGATGTCTCCATAGACCAGCACGGACACCTGGTCGCAGAGGCTGAAGACAACGTCCATGTCGTGTTCGACCATGAGCAGCGTCTTGCCTTCGGTGACCGTACGGATCAGGTCAATTGCCTTTTCGGTTTCCTCGCGGGACATGCCGGCCGTTGGCTCGTCCAGCAGGATCACCTCGGCCCCCGTAGTCAGGGTCATGCCGATCTCCAGCGCTCGTTGTTCGGAATAGGTCAAATCGCCGGCGAGATCGTCGCCGCGCGCCTCCAATCCGACGCGGGCCAGGACTTCGGCGGTCTCATCGTTGATCTCGCGCATGCCTGAAACGGGGCGGAACAGGCCGTATCGCACCCCGTGACGGGCAAGCACGCCGATGCGCAGGTTCTCGAAAACGCTGAGCCGATGGAAGATGTTGGTGATCTGGAAGGAACGCGCCAGTCCTGCCCGGTTGATCAGATGCGGCGAGAGACCTGCGATGCTCTTTCCGTTCAGAAAGATCTCGCCGGAAGACGGCGCGAACATGCCCGAGATCAGGTTGAAGAGCGTCGACTTGCCGGCGCCGTTGGGGCCGATGACCGCGTGGCGCTCCCCGGCACGGATGTCGAGGTCCAGACCCTTGATCACCTCGATCGGTCCGAAGGACTTCATCACGCTGGCAAGCCGCAGTGCCGGCTGTTCTGTCACTGTCATTTCACACCTCCTGGCAGGGCAGAGTTGGCGTCCGTGTCATGGCTTTTGCCTTGCTGTCCCAGATTGTGCTGATCCGCCGGCGGGCACGGGTGAGGATCGTTCCGCCTCCCAGCAGCAAGGCAGCCGGAAGCAACGATGTGACGATGCCGGTCGGGTTCCAGCTGAAGCCGAAGAGTTCGTAAGAAGGGAGCGAGGCACCGGCATTCCGCCTCATCATCGCGTATTCCTCGCCGAAGACGACAGCCACGGTCTCGGTCACCAGCACCACCCCGGCAGCGATCAGCAGTCCACCTGCCAGCGCCAGCAGGTAGTGGCCTGACAGTTGGCTCCAGTCGAGCTGCCGGCGGTTGCGGATGTGATGCTGCAGGACACCGCCGATGCCGGTGGGTGCGTAGAGCATGACCAGCACGAAGATCAGGCCCTGGTAGAAGACCCACGACCGCGTGACGTCCGAAACCAGGAAGGAGAAAAGCGTAAAGGCGGCAGCGCCGATCACCGGGCCGAAGAACACGGTCGAGCCGCCGACAAAGGTCTGCAGTACCACTTGAGCGGAAACACCGCTGGCAAACAACGAGTAGTTCGCCGTCTCGTTCGAGATCGCTTGCAGCGAGCCTGCGACCGCAGTCAGCATGGCGGACACGGTAAAGATGATCACCTTGGCGGTGCGCGCGCTATAGCCCAGAAAGCACACGCGCTGTTCGTTGTCGCGCAGTGCCAGTGTCAGCCGCCCAAACGGCGTGCGCGTATAGGCCCACAACCCGAGTCCGCAGATCAGGACCCATGCCAGCGTCAGGTAATAGACCTCAAGCATCGAGCCGAAAATGATCCCGTTCCAGGGCATCCGCATTGACGATATACCGGATTCGCCTCCAAAAAAACCCTGCAACTGCGGCGCCAGCGAATGGAATAGCTCAGCGACCGCCAATGTCACCAGGGCGAAGTAGACACCCGAACGCATGGTCGTGAAGTATCCCGCGATCAGGCCGATCAAGAGGCCTATCGCCGCACCGGCCAAGGGCACGAGCGGTGTCGGGAAGGGAAGCCCACCCTCGATTGCTCGCATCAGATGCAGCGCCGCGAAGGCACCCACTCCGAAATAGGCAGCGTGTCCGAAGGAAAGCAGACCGGCCTGGCCGATGAGCAAATTGAACGCCAGCGCAAAGAGGCTTGCGATCAGCACGTTGGCGAGCATGTTTTGCCATCCGAGGCCCAGGAAAGGCGGAACGGCGACCAGTAGCACCAGCAGGACGGCGGAAATAATTACGTTACGCATGGATCCCATCTCAGTTGCGCTCGCCGATGAGGCCTGCCGGCCGCACCAGCAGCACGATTAGCATGAGTGCGAAGGGGATTGTGGCGCTGATCGAGGACAGCTTCAGCGTCATCAGTCCGCCAATCGAACGGGCCCAGTCTCCGAGGCCGACATGACTGAGCATGCTGGCCAGCGACCAGTCGATGCCGACCGCGAAGGAGGAGAAGAGGCCGATGAGCAGCGAGGCCAGCAGCGATCCCTTCAGCGATCCGAGACCGCCGACGACAACGACGACGAACACGATGACGCCGAGTTCCAATCCCATGTTCGGGTTGGTCGGATAAAATGCCCCTGCCACGGCGCCGGCCAATCCCGCCAAGGCTGCGCCGGTGCCGAACACGAACATGAACACCATTGGAATATTATGCCCCAGCGCGTCGGCCATGGCGGGCAGCCGCTCGGCGGCGCGCACGACGATACCGGTGCGGGTCCGCGTCAGCAGCAGCCAGAGCGCCGTGAACATCACCACGGCCACGCTGCCAATGAAGATGCGATAGAAGGGATAGTCGGCACCGAAGATCTGGAAAGCGGAAAACCGCATCTCGCTCGGCATCTGGTAGTTGACCGGGAAGTCGCCGAAGAAGAGCTTGATCAACTCCTCTATCATCAGCGCCAGACCGAAGGTCAGCAGAAGCTCGTGGGCGTGGCCATGGGCATGGACCCGCGGCAGGAGAAAGCGCTCCACCGCCATGCCGACAAGGCCCACGAAGATGGGAGCCACCAGGATCCCGGCCCAGAAGCCGAAGATCGACGAGACGGCATAGGCGACATAGGCGCCCAGCATATAGAACGAGGCATGGGCGAAGTTCAGTACCCCCATCATGCCGAAGATGAGCGTCAAGCCGGCCGAGACCATGAACAGCAATAGGCCGTAGGTCACGCCGTTCAGCGTGGAGATGATCGCGAATTCCATGGTTGATCCTGATGGTAACGGTAGGAGTGGTCCAGCCGGCAAAGGCGCTGGCCGGACCGCGCACTGCGACGGTTACTCTTGGGGCCGTTCCATCTTGCAGCTATCCTGCACCGGATAGATCGCCTGGTCTCCGGCAATGACCTTGACGGTCGCAAAGCCCATATTGGTGCCATCGGCCGGATATTTCGGATTTTCGACGACCTTCGAGACGACAACCGGACGGATTGTCTGATGGTCGTCCTTGCGGACGGAAATCGGGCCGAGGGGTGATTCATAGGTCGTGTTTTCGAGCGCCAGTGCGATCTTGGTCACACCGATGTCGCCGCCGCCGAAATCGACCTTACCCAGCGCCTGCTGCAGGGCGCCAAGCGCAAATGTGGAATGCCCTTCGACAAAGATGGGATAGTGGCCGGTCGACTTCTTGTAGGTCTCGGCGAACTGGCCGTTGGTGGCGGCATTGTCATAATTGTTGGCGATATAGTGGCCCAGGGCGGTTTTGCCGGCATTGGCGATGTTGCCGGGTTGATCCAGGAAGGCCGTCGCAAAGGTCACGTCAAGCCCCGCATCGCCCACGGCCTTCATCAGCAACAGCAGGTCGTTGGACCAGTTGCCGGTGAAAACGGTGTCGGCGGCGGCGGCCTTGATCCGCGCGACGAACGGCGCGAAGTCCTGGATCTTGTTCACGTCGTGCAACACTTCGTCAACGACGGTATAGCCACCAGTTTCTGCCGCAGCGGCGACGGCCGCCTGCATGTCCTGACCCCAGGAGTAGTTCTGGTTGATCGAGTAGACTTTCTTGCCCAGTTCACCCGCCTCTTTCATCGCGCTGACCATCGCATTCACCCGCATCGGCGCGGTTGCCGTGTAGCGAAAATGGTAGAACTGGCACTTCTGGCCCGTAAGCTCCATCGCATCGCCGCCCAGGTTGATGAAAATCACCTCTTGGCCTGGGTTGCGCAGAT
>NZ_JAAXMM010000017.1 GCF_012276985.1 Agrobacterium sp. a22-2
GGCGTGGTTGCCGATGCTTTGGCCGCCGCCGACAACGTCTCGTCGGGCAGCCAGGAACTGTCGGCAAGCTCCGAACAGCTGTCGCAGGGTGCGACCGAACAGGCATCCTCTGCCGAAGAGGCATCCGCCTCGATGGAACAGATGGCCGCCAACATCAAGCAGAATGCCGATAACGCCGCCCAGACCGAAAAGATCGCCCGCCAGTCGTCGAAGGATGCAGAAGCCAGCGGCGAGGCGGTCGGCCGCGCCGTCGGTGCCATGCGCACGATTGCCGAGAAGATCTCGATCGTCCAGGAAATCGCCCGCCAGACCGACCTGCTCGCCCTCAACGCTGCGGTGGAAGCCGCCCGCGCCGGCGAACACGGCAAGGGTTTTGCCGTCGTCGCCTCGGAAGTGCGCAAGCTTGCCGAACGCAGCCAGGCAGCGGCCGCCGAAATCTCGGCCCTGTCAGGAACCACTGTCACGGTCGCGACTGAAGCCGGCGAAATGTTGAACCGCCTGGTGCCTGACATCCGCAAGACGGCCGAACTGGTCTCCGAGATTTCCGCTGCCTGCCGCGAGCAGGACATCGGCGCTTCGCAGATCAACGAGGCGATCCAGCAGCTCGACAAGGTGACCCAGCAGAATGCCGGCGCCTCGGAAGAAATGTCGGCGACATCTGAGGAACTCGCCGCACAGGCCGAGGAACTGCAGACGTCGATCTCCTTCTTCAAGGTTGACCGGCCTACCTCCCGCGCCAGCGGCTCTCCGCAGAGATCGGCGGCAAAACCCGCCGCCCGGCCGCCGGCCGCCTCGTCTGCGCCGCGCCGTCCTGCCACCGATCACTCACTGGCTGCCCAGCAGTCGCGCGTCAAGGGCTTTGCCCTTGACCTCTCCATGGGCGGACCAGACTCCGATGACGCTCAATTCCGGGAAAGTGCATGATCATGGCCAACCCCTCATTTGAATCGCAGTTCGTAACCTTCAGTCTCGGTGACGAAGTCTTCGCCGTACCTGTCGAGGTGGTGCGCGAAATCCTCGATCACGAGGACGCGTTCAAGATCCCCCATGGGCCTGACTATCTGCTGGGCCTGCGGGACGTGCGCGGTCAGGGCGTTCCGGTCATCGATCTCCGGCTGAAGCTTGGGATGACGAAGACCGTCAAGACTCCGCATACCCGCATCCTGGTGCTCGACATCCCGATCAAGGAACGGGTGCTGGCACTCGGCCTGGTCGCCGACAAGGTCTTCGAGGTTACGCCGTTCCGGCGTGACCAGATCGAGACCGCGCCGGATATCGGGGTGCACTGGCGTTCGGACTACATTGCCGGCATTGTCCGACGCGAAGGCGATTTTGTCGTCATCGTCGATCTGGCGCGGCTGTTCTCCGATACCGAGAATACCCTTCTCCAAACCGGCGAGAAGTCGATGGCCGTCGCCTGAAGGAGCGTATGAGCGTATGAGTGTAAGTGTCGCCGTAAAACCTCAGAGCGCAGACGAGCGCCTGAGCGACAAGAATTTTCAGCTGCTGTCGAGCTACATCTATAATTACAGCGGCATCAAGATGCCGAAAACCAAGATGACGATGCTGGAGGGTCGGCTGCGCCGGCGCGTTCGGGCGACCGGGCTGCATGGTTTCAACGACTACTGCGACTATTTGTTCAAGCATGGCGGCCTGGAAACAGAGAGCATCTACCTGATCGATGCCGTCACCACCAACAAGACCGATTTCTTTCGCGAGCCCAACCATTTCACCTATATGGAACAGGTGATCCTGCCGGAACTGAAGGCCTCCGGCGTGCGACGCATCCGGGCCTGGAGTTCGGCCTGCTCGACCGGCGCCGAGCCCTATACGATGGCGATGGTTCTGGCTGAATATGCGGAAAAAGGTGGTCCTGAATACTCGATCCTGGCAACCGACCTGTCCACCGAAGTGCTCTCCAAGGCGCGGTCCGGCATCTATCAGGCCGAACTGCTGAAGCCCGTTCCACCGGACCTGATGGCCAAATATGTCATGCAGCCCGTCGACAGGACCCGTCAGGACGTACGGATAACGCCGGCTTTGCGCTCCAAGGTCGGATTTGGCAGGCTCAACCTGATGGACCAAAGCTATCAGGTCGGCGACCCCATGAATTTGATTTTCTGCCGTAATGTACTGATCTACTTTGACAAGAAGACGCAATCCCATGTGCTGACACAACTGTGCAAGCATCTTGCACCGGGAGGTTATCTGTTCATCGGTCATTCGGAGTCGGTCACGGGCATCGATCTGCCCGTGCGTCAGGTGGCAAACACCATTTTCAGGAAGGACTGACAACGTCACACGATGGGTAAAAAGATCCGCGTCCTGATCATCGATGACTCCGCGAGCGTCCGGCAAACGCTGACCACAATCCTGCAGTCCGATCCGGCAATCGAGGTGCTCGGCGCCGCCTCCGATCCCTTCATCGCCGCCAAGCGGATCCAGGAGGAGATCCCTGATGTCATCACCTTGGACGTGGAAATGCCGCGCATGGACGGCATCACCTTCCTGCGCAAGCTGATGTCGCAACGGCCGATCCCCGTGGTCATGTGTTCGTCGCTCACCGAATCCGGCTCAGAAACCCTGCTGCAAGCGCTGGAGGCAGGTGCCGTCGATATCATCCTGAAGCCCAAGATCGGCGCTGCCGACTATCTGGCCGAACAGGCCATGCGCATCTGCGAGGTCGTCAAGAGCGCAGCCCATGCCCGGGTGGGTCCCGGCCGTGCCGCCAGCCGCTTTGCCGTTGCCTCTGCCCCGGCTGCCAAGCTGACGGCCGATGCCGTTCTGCCGCCGCCGACCGGAAAGGCCATGGCCCGCACCACGGAAATGGTCGTTTGTGTCGGCGCCTCGACCGGCGGCACCGAGGCCTTGCGGGAGATGCTTGAAAAGCTGCCGGCCAATGCGCCGGGCCTGGTCATTGTCCAGCATATGCCGGAAAAATTCACCGCCGCATTTGCCAAGCGCCTCAACAGCCTCTGCGAAGTGGAGATCAAGGAAGCCGAGGACGGCGATCCGGTTCTGCGCGGCCATGTGCTGATCGCACCGGGTGACCGGCATACCCTGCTGGAGCGCCAGGGCGCCCGCTATCAGGTCTCCGTCCGGCCTGGGCCGCTGGTGTCCCGGCACCGGCCTTCCGTCGATGTCCTGTTTCGCTCCGCTGCCCGCTCGGCCGGCTCGAATGCCATGGGTGTCATCATGACCGGAATGGGCGACGATGGCGCGCGGGGCATGGAGGAAATGCACCAGGCCGGCGCTTTGACCATAGCCCAGGATGAGGCGAGTTCGGTCGTCTTCGGCATGCCGAAGGAAGCCATTGCTCGCGGCGGTGTCGACAAGATCGTGCCGCTCAACCAGATTGCCCGCGAAATTCTGGCTGAAGACAAGCGGCGCTAACGCCGGCGCCCGATACAACTTTCGGCCGCGCCGCATTCATGACTTGTTAACCATAATTCGCAACTATGGACACGGGGACCATGTGCCGGTGCCGGTGTTGAGCGATGACGGCTCGCGTGCTCTGATGGAGATCGAAAATGCCAGTCGTCACATTTGCCAATACCAAGGGCGGGGCCGGCAAGACAACGGCGGTGCTGCTGCTGACAACCGAACTCTTGCGCCGCGGTCATCGCGTCTGCCTGATCGATACGGATCCGCAACGCTGGATCTCGAAATGGTTTGACGCTGCCGAACCGCAGGACAACCTGACGGTCGAGACATTTGTCTCCGCACCCTCGCTCCAGCGCACGGTCAACGACTATCGCGCCGTCTGCGACTATGTGATCATCGATCTACCCGGCGCCCAGACACCGCTGCTGGCGACCGCCATCGGCCTGTCCGACCATATCCTCATTCCGATCCAGGGCAGTTCGATGGACGCCCAGGGCGGTGCCCAGGTGCTGGACCTGCTGCGCTATCTCGACAAGAAGGCCGGTCTGCGCATTGCCCATTCGGTCGTGTTGTCGCGGGTCAATTCCTTTGTGACGACACGAGCGCTGCAAGCGGTCAAGCACTTGCTGGCCGAACAGAATGTCCATGTGCTCGACACGCCGATCATCGAGCGTTCCGCCTATCGCGACATGTTCGATTTCAAGGCGTTCCTGCACATGATGGACGCCGACAAGGTCAGCAATCTCGACAAGGCGATCCTCAATGCCGAGAGCTTCGCCGACGAAGTGCAGCGTCTGGTGCCTTTGGCAACCAGAACGGCGGCCAATAGCGCGCAGCGCACGACGTCCAAACTGGAAAAGGCCGCCTGAACGAGGCTCGCCTCGGCCCGAACCATCTCAGAACAGCGCGTCGGCGAAGAGATCTTCGTCGTCGACGATTGCGGCTTTCGGGGCTTCTTCGGCAAAGGCCGACGTGCCGCCGGAGGGCAGATAGCGCGCATGGATGTCGCGTTCCTGCGCCATCGTATAAATCCGGAAGATCTGGGCGGACAGGGGAGCGGTCTTTTCGCCAAGGCCGGACAGATCCGGCACATTGCCGGGAGAGAGATCGGCGGCCAGCGACAGACATTCGTTCAAGACATCGCCGAGCTCGCTTTCGAAATCGAGCTTTGTCACGGCGGCACTGATCCGGCTAAATACCGCCTGGCCTTCGCTGGCGAATTCGCCGAGCCCTTTTTCCATCTCTGCACCGACGCCCTGGATGGCGGAGAGCGCATCCTGCAGCGGGCCGGCGATATTGCTGATCTCGACCGAGGCCTCGCTTGCCAGATATTGCGTGGCGGTTTCGACACGGTGCAATTCGGTCACGATCGAATCGGCCGGGGTCTCGAGTTTTGCGGCAAAGGTTCTGAGCTCGCCGCTCACCACATTGACCGACCGGCCTTCATCGCCGAGCCGCGAGCAGCGCAGGTTGGAGTTCAGCGCCATGTAGTGAATATCCGTCTTGATCGAGCGGATCACTTCAATGCCCATCAGCAGCTCATGGGCGGTCTTGGTCACGGAGCCCACGACCGCATCGGAATCGAGACTGCGTTCCTGAACACGGCTGGCCAGCTGGCAACCATTGCGCATGTCCACTTCCATCGCCTTCAGTGCATTCTGGTCCTTACCGCTGCCCTGTTCGGTCAACGCATCGCGCAACACCAGGATCTGGGTCGCATTTTCCGTAAAACTGGAAATGTTGGTGAAGATGCTGCGGCATTGCTGGCGGAAATCGCCCAGCGTCTCGTCGAGCTGCGCATGAGCAAGATGGAAGATGGCGTTCTGCAACGTATCGATTTCAGCCCCGTTCAGAGCCGCTCCGTCCGGCGACGACACGAAAGTATCGAACATTTCCAACGCGCTCTGGATATGCTCGATCCTCTGGCGGGTAATATCACCGATTTGCAGGGCCGACAGAACGGTGGCAATCTTGTTCTGCACGTTGCGCGTCACGGCCTTGACCTGCGCCGCGACGGCGACCATCTGCTCATGCTGCTTGGCGATCTGGCCGGAGCTTTGGTTGAGATTGGCGACGATCTGCGGGATGGTGGCGTCGAAATCCTGGCGAATGCCTTGCGAAAATGTCCGGGCCTTGTCGAGCTGCGACCGCATCAGGGCCAGCTGTCCGCCGAATTTGTCCACTTCCATGGCGCCCGACTGGATACGGTCACGAATTTCGTCGGCAAACTCGCCGAAGCCGGCAAGGCCCGCTCCGGTGATCTTCACGGTGATCGCGAAGGTCCGCAGGTAGCGAATGGATTCCTGCATGTCTTGGACATGCTGGAAGGTGGAGTGGCAGATCTCGGAGATCTCGTTGAAGGTCGACTGACGCGTCTCGGCCAGTTGCGGCAGGGTCGCCAGATCGGCAACCGTCTGGCGAAGCCCGTCGATCGTGCTGGCGGTTTTCTGTCCATCCAGCGTGCCCGTCAGCCGATCAAGGATATCGACCAGACCGTTGAGAATTTCCATAACGGAAACCAGAACGGCGCCACCGTCGAGAAATGCCTTTTCGATTCGGGAATGGGCCAGCCGAAGCTTGCCTTCAAGTTCGGCACGATAATCCGGCTGCGCCGAAATGACCTGGAGATTATGCTTCACTATTGCACCCCAAACTATAAATCTGAGTGAACACTAGCGCAAATGTGGAAACGACCCGTAAACCTACGCCCCTCGCCAAGTCCAATCGGGCCGGCGATCGCTTTTAAGGTTAACCGTCACTGTCTGCAGAAGAATGCAGACAGTGACGAGACTTAGGCTCAGGTGCGCAGCACCCGGTAGATCGCCGGAATGACCAGGACCGTCAGCAGCGTCGACGATGCAAGACCGAACAGCAGCGAGATGGCCAACCCCTGGAAGATCGGATCTGTCAGGATGACCACAGCGCCGATCATGGCCGCGATGGCCGTCAGGAGGATCGGCTTGAAGCGGATCGCTCCGGCCTCGATCAGCACGTCCGTCAGGGGGCGATCCGGCGTGCGGGCATGACGGACGAAATCGACCAGCAGGATCGAATTGCGCACGATGATGCCGGCAAGCGCGATGAACCCGATCATCGAGGTGGCCGAGAACGGCGCGCCGAACAGCCAATGGCCCGTCAGGATACCGATGAAGGTCAGCGGGATCGGCGTCAGGATGACCAGCGGCACCTTGAACGAGCCGAACTGCGCGACCACCAGAATATAGATGCCGAGCAAGGCGACGATGAAGGCGGCGCCCATGTCGCGGAAAGTGACCCAGGTCACCTCCCATTCGCCGTCCCACAGCAAAACCGACCTGCTCTGGTCGATCGGCTGGCCATGCAGCACGATCTCCGGCTTTTGCAGACCCGTCCAGTCCATCGCATCGATCGCCTCCTGCACCGCCAGCATGCCGTAGAGCGGTGCCTCGAAAGCACCGGCAAGCTCTGCCGTGACCATTTCCGCATAGCGACCATTGTGCCGGAAGATCGGGAAGGACGCCTGCTCTTCGCGGATGCGCACCACATCGCCCAGTTCCACCACCGAGCGCGACCCGGGCAACACATTGGCGGGGATCGGTGTCGCGAGGAAGGTCTCGTCCAGCACCTTCGTGCCTTTCGGCCGGCTGATCTCGATCGGGATCGGCGCACGACCCTCGCCGCGATGGGAATAGCCGATCACGGTCGTATCGTTGAGCATCGACAGCGTATCGAAGACGTCGCTCTCGCTGACCCCGAAGAAATCGAGATCATCGGTCGAGATCGTTGCTCTGCGGCGCCGGGCCGGTTGGCCGAAACTGTCATCCACGTCGACGATGAACGGCACCGATCGGAACGCTTCCGTCACTTTGCGGGCCGTCGCCCGGCGGTTTTCGGCATCCGGCCCATAGATCTCCGCCAGCAGCGTCGCCATGACGGGTGGCCCCGGTGGCGGCTCGACGACCTTGAGCGACGTGCCATCCGGAACCTTGACCGACGACAGCAGGCGCTGGCGAA
Organism: Agrobacterium sp. a22-2; assembly: GCF_012276985.1. Classification (GTDB taxonomy): domain Bacteria; phylum Pseudomonadota; class Alphaproteobacteria; order Rhizobiales; family Rhizobiaceae; genus Allorhizobium. The sequence goes on from NZ_JAAXMM010000017.1 coordinate 7,378, forward strand.
GATCGAGCGCGATGGCGTGGCTCGACCGGTCCCGCTCACCCTTGGGCGTCAGATTGATCTGGACGTCGCCCATATGGGTGCTGGACCGCAGATAGGCATGGCGCACCAGCCCGTTGAAATTGAAGGGCGCCGCCGTCGCTGCATGGGTCTGGACGGAGATGACTTCCGGCGTATCGAGAACGATTTTGGCCACGGCCTGGGCCACCGCATCGGTCGCCTCGACCGAGGAGCCTTCCGGCAGGTCGATCGTCACCTGCAGTTCGGACTTGTTGTCGAAGGGCAGCAGCTTGACGGTGACGTCCTCGGTGTAGAACAGCGCCAGAGAGCCCAGCGTTGCCACGCCGACCAACAGCAGGAAGGCCCAGCTGCGCGCCTTGGACGCAAGGATCGGACGCGCGACGGCGGAATAGATCCGGCCGAGAAGGCCGCCGGAGGCATGATCGGCATCATGGTGCAGCGGCGCCTTGCCGGCCACCTTCAGCATCAGCCAGGGCGTGACCAGCACGGCCACGAAGAAGGAAAAGATCATCGCCGCCGAAGCATTGGCCGGGATCGGGCTCATATAGGGGCCCATCATGCCCGAGACGAACATCATCGGCAGCAGGGCGACGACGACCGTCAGCGTCGCGACGATCGTCGGGTTGCCGACTTCGGCAACCGCCTCGATGGCCGCCTGGCGGCGATCGACATCCGGCCCCATGCCCCAATGGCGCGCGATATTCTCGATCACCACGATCGCGTCATCCACCAGGATGCCGATCGAGAAGATCAGCGCGAACAGCGACACGCGGTTCAGGGTATAGCCCATGATATTGGCGGCAAACAGCGTCAGCAGGATGGTCACGGGAATGACGACCGCGACCACTAGTGCCTCGCGGCGGCCGATGGCCACCCAGACGAGGGCGATGATCGACAGGGTCGCAAGACCGAGATGCAAGAGCAGTTCATTGGCCTTTTCATTGGCCGTTTCGCCATAATTGCGGGTCACCTCGACATGCATCGAGTCCGGCACAAGCGTGCCCTCCAGCTGTTCCATCCGCTCCAGGATCTGTTCCGACACCAGCACGGCATTGGAGCCGGCACGTTTGGCGACCGCCAGCGTCACCGCTGGAACACGGCGCACCGCGCCGTCCTCGCTCCGGGTGACCGTCGAAGCACGCGCTTCGCTGGTATCGGTGACGAAGGAAATGTCGGCGACATCGCGTACATAGACCGGCCGATTGTCGCGGGTGGTCAAAAGCAGGTTGCCGATCTCGGCGGGCGTCGCCAAGGTCTCGCCGGCCATCAACTCGATCTGCTCGCCCTTGTCGCGTAGAAGTCCGGTCGAGAACGAGCGGTTTGCCGCCGTCACCTTGGAGGAGAGCGCCTGCAGGGTCAGGCCGTAGAGCGCAAGCTTCTCGGTGTCCGGCGCAATACGGATCGCATCGCCCGTTTCGCCGACCAGATAGCTCAGGCCGACATCGTCGATCTTCGACAGCTCGACCCGGAGTTCGCGCGCAATGCGCGTCAAGGCTGCGGCATCCACCCCGTCACCCTTGTCGATCAACGGCGTCAGGGTCAGCGAGACGATCGCCACATCGTCGATCGTGCGGCCGACCACCAGCGGTTCGGGAATACCGACCGGGATACTGGCCATATTGGCCATAATCTTGTCGTGGATACGCAGAACCGCCGTATCGCCCGACGTGCCGACGATGAAGCGGGCCGTGACCATGACCTGATCGTCCGAGGTCTGCGAATAGACGTGCTCGACATCATTGATGCCCTTGACGATGGTCTCCAGCGGTTCGGTGACCAACTTGACCGCATCCTCGGCCTTCAAGCCATCGGCGCGCACGATGATGTCGACCATCGGCACGGAGATCTGCGGCTCCTCTTCGCGAGGCAGTGTCAGCAGGGCGAGAAGCCCGAGCGCAAAGGCAGCCAACAGGAAGAGCGGTGTCAATGGCGAGGTGATGAAGGCTTTCGTCAAGCCGCCGGCAATGCCGAGACCAGGTTTTTTCATGGAATGACGACCTCATCGCCGGCAGCAAGGCCCGAGACAATTTCGCTCATGACCACTCCGTCGATCGTGATGGGCCGGGCCGTGATCACCGCGCGTTCGGCCGTGGCATCGCCACGCCTGACGGTCAGGAAATCGGTGCCGTAACGGCTGGCAAGCGCTGCCGACGGCACCAGCAGGGCATCGCGTTCGCCGACCGGCACGCGCACCAGCAGCCGCTTGTTGACAAAGCCCGTGGGCAGATCGTCCACCTCGACATCGGCGACCACCCGGCCGTTGTCGATCTCGGGATAGATCTTGGCCAGTCGGCCGGACCGGTTCTGGCCGTCGCCGCCCTCGATTTCGATCGAGGCATTTTCCTTCAGCAGGTCTGCATGCCGTTCGGGGATCGCCAAACGCAGAAAGAACCCGCCGCCGCCAATCGTGGCAATGGTTTCGCCCGCCAAGATGACCGCATCGCGGGTGACGGGAACACTGAGAACCGTGCCGGCAACGGGTGCCAGTACGGCACCCTCCTTGCCCTGCTGGACGACAACCGAGCGCTGCGCTTCGGCGGCGGCGATCTGGTTGCGGATGACATCGACCTGGGTGCGCAGGGCATCCAGCCGCTGCGCGGTCGTGACGCCGCGCTTGATCAGTTCCTCGCCGCGGGCCAGTTCCGATTGCGCATTATCCATGGAGGCACGCAGACCCAGCAACTGGGCATCGATCGCGGCAACCTGGAATTCGATCTTGTCATCGTTGACGGACGCGATCACATCGCCAGCCTTGACCTGGTCGCCTTCCGTCACCTTGAGGTCGATCACCGTTCCGCCGATCCGCGCCCGCGCCGGCACGCTGTCGCGCGCCTCGACGCGTCCGTAGACGGCCTTCCATTCCGCAATGGTCTGCGGTTCGACAAGCAAAGTACCGGCATGAGCCGCACTGGTCACGCTCGATAGGAGGAAAAGCAAGGTGAAAGAACGGGCGAACGACAAGCCACGCATGGGATCTGTTCCTTAAAAGACTGAGCCGCTTTAGAATGCGGTTCCGGGACGTATGCCGAGCTTCTTGAACAGGATGGCTGCCGGGCAGAAACCGGTAAAGGCCGATTGCAGCATATTGGCACCGATGAACACGGTGAACCAGACGAACAGCGGATGCACGAAAAGGGTCAGGACGACGGACAGAAGCACCATCGCGCCGGCGAATGCCAAGACCATACGATCGAGAGACATGGAAACCTCCAAAGGGTTATATCTACATATCTTCGTATATATGATTTTATATATATTACAAGCGCTATTTTTGATGACAAACGGCGCCGTCATCCAACGAAAAAAGCCCGGCCTCTCTGGGTGAGAGGCCGGGCTTTCAAGGTCAGACCGGAAACGGCCTTCGCTCAGGCCTCGAGAACGATCAGCAGGTCCTTGGCATCGATCTGGTCGCCGGTGCGCACCAGAACTTCGGCGATCTTGCCATCCTTTTCGGCATGCAGGGCCGTTTCCATCTTCATGGCTTCGATCGAGACCAGAACATCGCCGGACTTCACCGTCTGGCCAGCCGTGACGGCAACCGTCGAGATCACGCCTGGCATCGGCGCGCCGACATGGGCAGCGTTGCCGGCCTCCGCCTTGCGGCGCACGGCGCTGGACGCACCGCGGTTGCGATCGGGAACCTTGATCGGGCGCGGCTGGCCGTTGATCTCGAAGAACACCTTGACCATGCCCTTCTCGTCGACTTCGGCCTGCGCCTGGTTGAGAACCACCAGCGTCTTGCCCTTCTCGATATCGGCGAAGAGTTCCTCGCCCGAGGCAAGCCCGTAGAAATAGGCCGGTGTCGGCAGAACGCTGACCGGACCGTAGGTGTCGGCGGCCAGCGCGTAATCCGTGAAGACCTTCGGATACATCAGGTAGGAAGCGAATTCGAAATCGTTGATGGACCGCTCCAGCTTGGCCTCGATCTCCTTGCGCTCCGCATCGAGATCGGCCGGCGCCAATAGCGAACCGGGCCGCACCGTATAGGGCTTTTCGCCCTTGAGCGCCTTCTTCTGCAGCGCCTCCGGCCAGCCGCCCGGCGGCTGCCCCAGGTCGCCCTTGAGCATCGATACGACCGATTCCGGGAAGGAAACATCCTTGTCCGGATTGACCACATCGGCCACCGTCAGGTCCTGGCTGACCATCATCAGCGCCATGTCGCCGACCACCTTGGACGACGGCGTCACCTTGACGATATCGCCGAACATCTGGTTGGCATCGGCATAGGTCTGCGCCACCTCGTGCCAGCGGGTCTCAAGCCCCAGCGAACGGGCCTGCTCCTTCAGATTGGTGAACTGGCCACCCGGCATTTCATGCAGGTAGACTTCGGACGCCGGCCCCTTCAGATCGCTTTCGAAGGCCGTGTACTGGTGGCGCACCGCCTCCCAATAGAACGAGATGCGGCGGATCCATTGCGGATCGAGACCCGGATCGCGATCCGTGCCGCGCAGCGCTTCGACGATCGAGCCGAGGCAGGGCTGGGATGTATTGCCGGACAGCGAATCCATCGCCGCATCGACCACGTCCGCGCCAGCCTCGACGGCGGCCAGGATGGTGGCCGCCGCGATCCCCGACGTATCATGGGTATGGAAGTGGATCGGCAGGTCGGTCGCCTCGCGCAACGCCTTGAACAATACGCGCGCCGCCGCCGGCTTCAGCAGGCCGGCCATGTCCTTGACGGCGATGATATGCGCGCCGGCCTTGTCGAGTTCGGCCGCAAGCGCCGTGTAGTATTTCAGATCGTATTTCGGCCGGGCCGAATTGAGGATGTCGCCGGTGTAGCAGATCGCCGCTTCGCAGATCTTGTTCTCCTCCGCCACGGCATCCATGGCGACGCGCATGTTCTCCACCCAATTGAGGCAGTCGAACACCCGGAACAGGTCGATCCCGCCGACGGCCGCCTGGCGGACGAAGTATTTCACCACATTGTCGGGATAGTTCTTGTAGCCAACACCATTAGCGCCGCGCAGCAACATCTGCAGCAGCAGGTTCGGTGCATCTTCGCGGATCCTGGCCAGACGCTCCCATGGATCTTCGGTGAGGAAGCGCATCGACACGTCGAAGGTCGCCCCGCCCCAGCATTCCAGCGAGAACAGGTTGGGAAGTGCGCGGGCATAGGTGCCGGCGATGCGGGCGATATCGTAGGTCCGCATGCGCGTTGCCAGCAGCGACTGATGGCCGTCACGCATGGTGGTATCGGTGATCAGCACTTGCGGCTGGGCCCGCACCCATTCGCCGAATTTCTTCGGACCGAGTTCATCGAGCAATTGCTTGGTGCCGGGCTTGATCTCGGACGGCGTGAACGGCACGACCGGCTCGGCAATGTCCTTGGACGGCTTCGGACGCCCCTTGGCTTCGGGATGGCCGTTGACGGTCACGTCGGCCAGATAGGTCAAGAGCTTGGTGGCGCGGTCCTGCCGCTTGACCTGCTGGAACAGTTCCGGCGTGTTGTCGATGAACCTCGTCGTATAGGTGTTGTCCTTGAAACTCGGGTGGCCGATGATGGCCTCCAGGAAGGTCAGGTTCGTGGCGACGCCACGAATGCGGAATTCCCGCAGCGCACGGTCCATGCGCGCAATCGTTTCCGAGGGCGAGGGCGCCCAGGCCGTCACCTTTTCCAGCAGCGGATCGTAATAGCGCGTGATCACGGCGCCGGAATAGGCGGTGCCGCCGTCCAGCCGGATGCCGAAGCCGGTGGCGCCGCGATAGGCGGTGATGCGGCCGTAGTCGGGAATGAAATTGTGTTCCGGATCTTCCGTGGTGATGCGGCACTGCAGGGCATGGCCGTTGAGCCTGATATCTTCCTGTTTCGGGACGCCCGATTCCGGGGTGCCGATGGCACAGCCGTCGAGGATATGGATCTGCGCCTTGACGATATCGATGCCGGTCACGACTTCGGTCACGGTATGCTCGACCTGGATACGCGGATTGACCTCGATGAAGTAGAACTTGCCGGTGTCCATATCCATCAGATACTCGACCGTGCCGGCGCCGACATAATTCGTCGCCTTGGCAATCCGCGTCGAATAGCTCGCCAGTTCCTGGCGCTGTTCTTCGCTGAGATACGGTGCGGGAGCGCGCTCGACGACCTTCTGGTTACGGCGCTGCACGGAACAGTCGCGCTCGAAGAGATGCACGACATTGCCGTGGGTATCGCCGAGAACCTGGCTTTCGACATGCCGCGCCCGCTCGACCAGCTTTTCCAGATAGACCTCGTCCTTGCCGAAGGCAGCCATCGCCTCACGCTTGGCCTCGGTCACTTCCTTGGCGAGATCCTTCGGATCTCGGATGGCGCGCATGCCGCGCCCGCCGCCGCCCCAGGAGGCTTTCAGCATCACCGGATAGCCGATCTCCTCGGCCATCCGAGCCACCACCGCCATATCGTCGGGAAGCGGCTCGGTGGCGGGCACCACAGGCACGCCGATCTCGATCGCCAGATTGCGGGCGGCCACCTTGTTGCCGAGCCGGCGCATCGTATCGGCCCGAGGACCGATAAACGTGATACCTGCAACGTTGCAGGCGTCCACAAATTCCGGACTTTCCGAAAGGAGACCATAGCCTGGATGAATGGCATCCGCACCGGAGAGCTTTGCGACGCGTATGACTTCGTCGATGGACAGATAGCTCTCGATCGGCCCAAGTTCCCGCGCCAGATGCGGCCCGCGCCCCACCTGATAGCTCTCATCAGCCTTGAAGCGGTGCAATGCGAGCTTATCCTCTTCAGCCCAGATCGCGACCGTCTTGATTCCGAGTTCATTGGCGGCACGAAAGACGCGGATTGCGATTTCGGATCGATTGGCAACAAGAATCTTGGAAATAGACAAATTGGTCTCCTCATCTTGCAGACGTCGATATGCTGCGTCTGCGAAGAGATTTCATAGCCGTTTGTCGGACGATGCGCAATTTCCTGCAGCGCTGCTTGAAGAAATTATGACGACATTCAACTGATCAGACCAAGACGAAATGCCAAGGCCACGACATGCTGCCGGTTCTTTGCATTCAACTTGTCCTGTATACCGTTTACATACCAGTCGACAGTGTGATTGGAGATCTCCAGGATCTTGGCTGTTTCGTTGGACGTCAGTCCTTCGGCAAGATAGTTCAGGATCTCCATCTCCCGCCGCGTCATGCGGGTGTCGACCTGTCCTGCCGCTTCCAGTTCGCCGGCCTGCCTGCTGAGTTCCATCAGCCGCCAGAACACCTGTTTGGCGACAGCATCGAACAGCGTCATCTCGACCGGCGACAACTCGATCGCCTTGCCGCCCATGGTCAGGTTTCCAAGCAGCCCGCTGCGCCCGTGCACCGGAAAGATATAGCCATCCTCAAGCCCGTAGCGAAGCGCCTCGGTCATCATCCGGCCCATGCGCTTGACATGCGGGTCGCTTCTGAACGCCATCATGGCATCGCGCCAACGGAAACCGCGCTGTGCTTGCCCGAGATAGCGGACCGTCGGATCGATCAAAACGAATTTCTTGGAAATATAAACCTCGGGCCACTTCTCCGGCCACCGACCAGCCAAGACGAGCGTCATGGGATTCTCGTTCGGCTTCGGGTTTCGGACGACGCCATAAAAATCAAACTTGTATACTTCGAGCAATTTTTCGAGCTCAGCAATCAGCTCTTCTGTCGTTCTACACGCCCTCGACACGACCAAGAACTGTATAATATGATTTATGCTCACCAATACCCCCTTATTTGTCTCAAAGAAGACAAACCGTATAATCAGCAGTCACGCGATTTTTTGGTCATGCTGCGTTCATATCTAATGCCCCATCCTATTATAGGGGTATTAATTCGCTTTTCCGAAATCTTGCATTCGCCATGATTTTTAAGGGAAAAATTAGTTTTCTGGCGATGTCGAATCCGGTTTGCGGGATCGATTTCGCAAGGTATAGGGCAGTTTACCGGCCATTTTCGCGGGTTTTTGACATATTGCCAGTCGGAGCGCGGCAAATGTCAAACTGCGAAGAGAATCCGGTATAAGAAGACGAGGTCTTAAGTGTCACTCTTCCAAGTCTACATGCGGGCATTGCGTTATCTGGCAGCCTACCGGTTCAAGGTCACGGTGGTGGTCATCGCCAATATCGTGCTGGCCGTGATTACCATTGCCGAGCCTATCCTTTTCGGCCGCATCATCGACGCCATATCCGAAGGCGGCGACGTGACGCCCATCCTCATCCTGTGGGGCGGCTTTGGCGTCTTCAACACCGTTGCCTTTGTGCTGGTCGCCCGCGAGGCGGACCGGCTCGCCCATGGTCGCCGCGCGACGCTTTTGACCGAAGCCTTCGGCCGCATCATTTCCATGCCGCTGACCTGGCACCACCAGCGTGGCACATCCAACGCCCTGCATACCCTGTTGCGCGCCAGCGAGACGTTGTTCGGCCTGTGGCTGGAGTTCATGCGCACACATCTGGCAACTGCGGTGGCGCTTGCCCTGCTGATCCCCACCGCCTTCTCCATGGATGTCCGCCTGACCATCGTGCTGCTGGTGCTCGGTGGTCTCTACATCCTCATCGGCAAGATGGTGATGAGCCGTACCAAGGAAGGCCAGGCCTCGGTCGAGGGACACTATCACACGGTCTTTTCCCATGTGAGCGACTCGATCAGCAATGTCTCGGTGGTCCATAGCTACAATCGCATCGAATCCGAGACACGGGCCCTGAAGGAATATACCGAGAAGCTTCTGGCCGCCCAGTATCCGGTGCTCGACTGGTGGGCGATCGCCAGTGCCCTCAACCGCATCGCCTCCACCATCTCCATGCTGATCATCCTGATCATCGGCACCATGCTGGTGCAGCAGGGCGAGTTGAAGGTCGGCGACATCATCGCCTTCATCGGCTTTGCCGGCCTGCTGATCGGCCGCCTCGACCAGATGCGTGCCTTCGCCACGCAAATTTTCGAAGCCCGCGCCAAGCTCGAGGATTTCTACCAGCTGGAAGATTCCGTCCAGGAGCGCGAAGAACCAAAGGGCGCTGCCGAACTCACCAAGGTTCGCGGCGACGTCGAGTTCCGCAATGTCTCGTTCGATTTCGCCAACACCACACAAGGCGTCCACGACGTGTCCTTCTCGGTCAAGGCGGGCCAGACCATTGCCATCGTCGGCCCGACGGGTGCCGGCAAGACGACGCTGATCAACCTTTTGCAGCGCGTGCATGAGCCGCAGCATGGCCAGATCCTGATCGATGGCACCGACATTTCCAAGGTGACGCGCAATTCGCTGCGCCAGTGCATCGCAACCGTGTTTCAGGATGCCGGCATCCTGAACCGTACGATCGGCGAGAACATTCGCATCGGCCGCGAGCATGCCAGCGATGAGGAGATCATCAAGGCGGCCGAGGCGGCCGCGGCAACAGAATTCATCGAAAGCCGGCTCAACGGTTTTTCCACCGAAGTGGGAGAACGCGGCAACCGCCTGTCCGGCGGTGAGCGCCAGCGGATCGCGATTGCCAGGGCGATCTTGAAGGATGCGCCCATCCTGGTTCTGGACGAAGCGACCAGCGCGCTGGACGTCGAGACCGAGGCGCGCGTCAAGGCCGCCATCGACCGGCTGCGCAAGGATCGCACCACCTTCATCATCGCCCACCGCCTGTCGACGGTGCGCGAAGCCGACCAGGTGCTGTTCCTCGACCATGGCCGGATCGTTGAAAAGGGCGGCTATGAGGAACTGAGCCAGTTGGGCGGCCGGTTTGCCTCCCTACTGCAGACCAGCGGCCTGCTGGCCGATAACTGATCCTCTGAATTTCCGCTACCATGCTGAAAAGCGTCAATGCCCGGCTTGCCGGACATTGTCATGTCAGGCCTTTGCCAGCCAGGCTTCCGTCAACTCGACCCAGAAATTGGTGCCGATCGGCAGGATATCGTCGTTGAAATCGTAGCGCGGGTGGTGCAGCGGCGGATCGTTCGGAGTTCGCTGGGTGCCGAGGAAGAAATAGCTGCCCGGCCGCTCCGCCAGCATATAGGCGAAATCCTCGCTGCCCATCGTCGGACGCTCCATGTCGAAGACCTTGTCTTCGCCGGCAAAGCGCCTTGCCAGATCCCGAACGAAATCCGTTTCAGCGGGATGATTGATCGTCGCATTGTAGCCGCGACTGTAGTCGATGGTGACGCCCATGCCGTAGCTGGCAGCCTGGCCTTCGGCGATCATGCGAATCCGGCTTTCGAGCTGGTCGCGAACCGCCGGGCTGAAGGAGCGGATGCTCAATACCATTTCGGCGCGCTCGGGGATGACATTGCTGGCCGCACCGGCATGAAAGGCGCCCACCGTGATGACGCTCGGATCGATCGGATGGATGTTGCGCGAAACGATGGTCTGCAGCGCCATGATGATCGATGCGCCGCAGACGATCGGATCGGCGGTATCCTGCGGCTCGGCGCCATGGCCGCCGCGACCATTGACGGTGATCTTGCATTCGTCGACCGCCGCCATGATCGGTCCCTCCCTTAGCGCAAACGTACCGAAGGGAATGCCGGGATCGTTGTGCAGGGCAAAGACCGCATCGCAGGGAAATTTTTCAAACAGCCCATCATCCATCATCAGCTTGGCGCCGCCGAAATTCTCCTCGGCCGGCTGAAAGATCAGGTGCAGCACGCCATCGAAATTACGCCGCTCGGCCAGGATCTTTGCCGCACCCAAAAGCATGGTCGTGTGCCCGTCATGGCCGCAGGCATGCATGACGCCGGGCGCCTTGCTGGCATAGTCGAGGCCGGTTTCCTCGAGGATCGGCAGCGCATCGAAATCAGCCCGAATGCCGATGCTCCGGACACTTGTTCCATGGCGCAGCGTGGCGACGACACCCGTCTGGCCGAGCCCCCGCGTCACCTCATAGCCCAAGTCCTGCAATTGCTGCGCCACGAAATCCGAGGTCTTGAATTCGGAAAGCCCGATCTCCGGATTTTCATGGAGAAAGCGGCGCGTTGCCACAAGGTCCGGCATCGAGTTAGGGAATTGCATCGTCATCGTCAGGCACCACGGGTTGGAATGCGATTTTCGAAATACCGGAAGGTCATGACGAGGATTCCGGTCAGGCAAAGATAGATCAGCGCCAGCAGAAGCAGCGGCTCATACGTCAGGAAGGTATCCTGCCGGATCTTGGAGACGACCGCATAGAGATCGATGACGGTGATCGTCGCCACCAGCGGCGTCGATTTCAGCTGCAGGACGGTCTCGCCGTTCAGCGTCGGCAGAACGCGATGCACGGCGCGCGGCAGCCAGATGCGGCGGAACACCGTGAAGCGGCCCATGCCAAAGGCACGCGCCGCTTCCAGTTCCCCCTTCGGCACGCCGGCAAAGGCGCCGCGCATGATCTCGCCCTCATAGGCGGCAAAGGACAGCATCAGAGCGGCAAAACCATAGGGCCAGGCCTGGCGCAGATAGGGCCAGAAGATCGACGAGCGGATTTCCGGATATTGCGCAAACACAGATCCGAGACCGTAGTAGAGCAACCACAATTGCAGCAATAGCGGCGTCCCGCGTATGAGCGTGCAAAAACCCCGCGCCAGCCAGGCCAGCGGCCACGGTCCGCTGACTTGGACCAGCCCGATCGGCACCGCCAGCAGGAAGCCGATAAAGGCCGTCGAAAACAGCATGAGAAGCGTCTGCCAGAGGCCGGCCACCAGGCGCCACTGATATTTCGGCAGCCAATCCCAGCGCATGAACCAGATGGCGCAAAACAGGATCACCGCAAAGATCGCCATCAGCAGGATGCGATGCGGCTCCAGGAAGCCGCGGGCCTTCGGCGGCAGATAGGCGGGCATGCCACTCGGCGCTTCGCTCATCCTAGATCGGCTCCGCGATGCCGCGCCGCGAACGGCGCTCGATGATGCCGATGACGACATTGGAGACCAGCGTCAGCAACAGGTAGAGCGCACCCGCCGCTAGGAAAAACAGCATATAGGCCTTGGTGCTGCCCGCCGCCTGGCGCGTCACCAATGTCAGCTCGCTGAAGCCGACGACCGCCAGAAGGGCGGTGTCTTTGGTGGCAATCAGCCAGAGATTGGAAAGCCCTGGAATGGCATAGGGCAGCATGGCCGGCAGCGTGACACGACGCATGACCTTGAGGGGCGACATGCCGAAGGCTCGCGCCGCCTCAATCTGGCCGGACGGCACGGCCTTGATGGCGCCACGCAGAACCTCGGTGGAATAGGCCCCCTGCACGACGCCGATCACGAAAATGCCCGCGACCAGCCCGCTGATATCGACCAGAGGCATGTTCATGAAACTCAGGAGCGCATTCAGCGCGTCGGTGCCGGCATAATAGAGGAGCAGAATCAGCACCAGTTCCGGCACGGCGCGAATCACCGTCGTATAGACCTCCAGCAGGTCTTTCAGGATAGGCCCGCCATAGAGCTTGCCGAAGGCGCCGCCGACGCCGATGAGGATGCCGAGGATGTAGCCGCCGAAGGCCAGTTGCAGGGAATGCAGGAAGCCGACAAGAAGAACCCCGCCCCACCCGGGTGGAGAGAACGCCAGAAGACTGAGATCGAACATGCCGCCGGTCGGTGCTGCCATGACGAGTACCCGATTGCGAGGATGCTGCCGATGCGCCGGACAGGTGCCGGCGCATCGATAATGTCAGGCGATATCAGCCGCCGTAGATGTCGAAGTCGAAATATTTCTTCGAGAAGGTGTCATAGCTGCCGTTGGCGCGGATCGCCTTGATGGCGGCATTGATCTTGTCCTTCAACTCGGTCTCGCCCTTGCGCAGGCCGACACCGACGCCGGCGCCGAGAATGGCCGGATCGTCCTTCACATTGCCCTTGAGATCGCAGCAGGCGCCCGGCTCGGATTTCAGGAAGGCGTCCAGCGCAATGGCGTCGGCCTGGACGGCATCGACGCGGCCGGATGCGAGATCCTGATTGGCTTCGTCCTGGGTCTGGTATTCCTTGATCTCGGCAGCCTTCTCGCCGAAATACTTGGTGGCATAGTCCTGGTGCACGGTCGAAACCTGCACGCCGATGATCTTGCCGGCCAGGCCTTCCGGAGTCGCTTCGAACTTTTCACTCTTCGGACCGATGACGCCGGTCGGGGTGTTGTAGTACTTATCGGAGAAATCGATGGTCTTCAGGCGCTCTTCCGTGATCGACATCGAGCCGATGATCATGTCGATCTTCTTCGACGTCAGCGCCGGAATGATACCGTCCCAGGCAACCGGCGTGATTACGCATGTGAGCTTGGCCTCCGTGCAGATCGCCTCCATGAACTCGACTTCCCAGCCGACCCATTTGCCGGATGCATCCGGCGAGGTGAACGGCGGATAGGGCTCGGCGGCAAAGCCGACCTTAACCTCCTGGGCGGCAGCGCCCATGGCACCGGCACCGAGCGCCACGGCCAGAACGGCGATTTTCAGAGCATTTTTCATGAGACTTCCCCTGTCTTGTTTGATTGGTCTTGTGTCGAAATGGTCTGTATTCAGTGGATCGAGCTGATGAATTTCTTCAGCCGCTCGGATTTCGGCGCGCCGAACAGCGCATCGGGAGGTCCCTGCTCCTCGATGATGCCGTTGTGCAGAAACACCACGTGGCTGGCGACCTCGCGGGCAAATTTCATTTCATGGGTGACGAGGATCATCGTGCGCTTCTCGCGCGCCAGGTCGCCGATCACCGACAGCACCTCGCCGACCAGTTCCGGATCGAGCGCCGAGGTCGGCTCGTCGAACAGCATGACCAGCGGCTGGATGGCCAGCGCCCGGGCGATGGCCGCGCGCTGCTGCTGGCCGCCGGACAGGAAGGCCGGATAGGCATCGCGTTTCTCATAGAGACCGACACGCTTCAGCAAGGTTTCGGCGATCGCCATGGCCGCATCCCGCTGGACGCCCAGCACATGGATCGGCACTTCCACGACATTCTGCAGGACCGTCATGTGCTGCCACAGATTGAAACTTTGGAAGACCATGCCGAGCCGGCTGCGGATGCGCTGAACCTGTCGGCGATTGGACGGCATGAGACCGCCGTGCCCATCCTTTTTCATGGCGATGGTCTCGCCATGGATGGTGACCGAGCCAGCGCTCGGCAGTTCCAGCATGTTGATACATCGAAGAAAGGTTGATTTTCCCGAGCCGCTGCCGCCGATGATGGCGATCACGTCGCCTTGGCCGGCCGACAGGGAGACCCCTTTCAGGACCTCAAGGGGCCCGAAACGCTTGTGTAGGTCCCGGACTTCTATGGCTTGCGCCGATTCCGCCATCAATACCGCCAATGCCCGGAGAAGCCTCCGGTTTTCGCTGCTGCAACTGTTCCCGCCAGCTTCTATTCAACCGGTGCAGCGCTGGCTCCGCCCGGCAATTGGTCGGGAGTTTTGCACTTGTGCCGTAATTATTCAAGCGTATAATAAAAAGAAATTAGGTTTGTCGGCGAGCAAAGTTCCCGGCGCAAAGCTGGGAGCACGGCATGAAGAACTACGGATCGCAGGACATGGCCTCGAAGCTCGCACGCGTTCTGATGCGTCGCCCCGGCCCCAGCCTGCTATCCGCCGATCCGGAGAAATGGCACTACGGCCCAACTTTCGACGGGGCGAAGGCCGTTGCCCAATACACCCGATTTGCCGACCTGGTTGCCAGATCAGGCGCCGAGATCCTCTGGCTGGACGACCAGGGCGATGGTCTTGCCGATGCCATGTTCACCCATGATCCCTCGCTGATGTCAGAGCATGGCGCCATCATCCTGCGCATGGGCAAGCCCTTGCGTATGGACGAGCCGGCGCTGCATGAAAAGGCCTATGTCGAGGCCGGTATTCCAGTCCTCGGCCGCATCGCGGCACCGGGCACGATCGAAGGCGGCGACTGCGTCTGGGTGGATGCCAAGACGCTGGCGATCGGCCGCGGCGTGCGCAGCAACCAGGCCGGCATCGAGCAGATGCAGGCACTGCTGAAGCCCCACGGCATCGACGTTCTCGGCTTCGACCTGCCGCTCTGGCACGGTGAAGCGGCCTGCCTGCATCTGATGTCGGTGATCAGCCCGCTGGCCGCCGATCTGGCATTGGTCCATGCCCCGCTGCTGCCGGCAGCTTTCTACTTCCTGCTCAAGGAAAAAGGCATCCAGCTGGTTGTGGCGCCCGAAGAGGAGTTTGCCGCCAGCAACGGCCTGAACCTCAATGTCCTGCCGACCTCGCCGCGCCACGTCATCATGGTCGAAGGTTTCGACAAGACCAAGGCGGCCATGGAAGCGGCCGGCTGCACGGTCGAAACCTTTGCAGCCGACGCACTCTGCATTGCCTGTGAAGGCGGACCGACCTGCCTGACCCGGCCCATCCTGCGGCAGATGCCATGAACCGACGCAGCTTCCATCGGGCCGGCGAAGCGGAGCGGCGGCAGGACCTGATCACGGCAACGCTCGACTGCATTGCGGAATTTGGCCTGCAGGGTGCGACGGTGCGCCAGATCGCGGGGCGGGCCGGCGTGACCGGCGGGCTGATCCGGCACTATTTCGAGGGCAAGGACCAGATGCTGCAAGCCGCCTATCGCGAGACCATGGAAGCCATGAGCACCCCGGCGATCTTGGCCGCGGAAATGGACGGCGCCAGTGCCCGGCAACGGCTGCACGACTTCATCGTCGCCAATCTGACGCCGCCGGTCACCGATGCCCGCACCCTGTCGCTCTGGGCGGCCTTTATCAGCCATGTCCGAGTCGATCCGGAATTCGCCCGCATCCATCGGGAAAACTACCTCTCCTTCCTGGATGCGCTGGAAACCCTGGTCCGGCAATTTCTGACCGAAAGCGGCCGCCCTGCCGATCCGGCCGAGTGCCGCGACTATGCCATCGCCATCAACGGCCTGATCGACGGCCTCTGGCTGGAGGGTTCGCTGGCCGGCGATCTGTTCGACGACAAGCCGCTGCCTGGCCTTGCGCTTAAATCCGTCAGCGCGCTGCTCGGCGGTCTAAACCTCTCGGACAACGACCAGACCCTTTAGAGAAACGGGGATTCCCATGCGCTACGCCTCCATCACCGAACGCCTCGCCCATCTCGGCTCCGGCAAATGGGCCACCCATATCGAAGCGCGGGCCATGGCCGCACAGGGCATTCCGGTCATCGAACTGACGATCGGCGAACCCGATGTGATGCCGGACCCGGCACTGCTGGCGGAATGCAGCCGGGCGATGAATGCCGGGCGGACCCGCTATTCGAACGGTCGGGGCGAACATTCCGTCGTCAGGGCTCTGGTCGGCAAATATGCAAAACGCCGCGCCGACGTGACGGAGCGCAACGTGCTATGTTTTCCCGGCACCCAGACCGCGCTCTTTGCCGTGATGCTGGGCCTGGTCGAGCAAGGCGAAGGGGTTCTTGTCGGCGACCCCCATTATGCCACCTACGAGGGCGTGATTGCCGCGACGGGCGCCGAGATGATCCCGGTGCCGCTGCATCCTGAGACGCGTTTCCACATGCAGGCCGCCGATCTGGCAAAGGCCGTGACGGACAAGTCCCGCGTGCTGCTGCTCAACAATCCGCACAATCCGACCGGAGCCGTGCTGTCGGCGGCGGAGATTGCCGAGATCGGTCAGGTCTGCATCGAGCACGATCTGTGGATCGTCTGCGACGAGGTCTATGAGGAACTGATCTTCGATCTCGATTTCGCCTCACCTTTCGACAACCCGGACTTGGTCGAGCGCACCATCGTCGTCTCCTCGATCTCCAAGTCCCATGCCGCACCCGGGTTCCGCAGCGGCTGGGCCGTCGGCCCGCAGGAATTCTGCGATCGGCTGCTGCCGGTCTCCGAAACCATGCTGTTTGGCGTCCAGCCCTTCATCGCCGACATGACCGCCATGGCGCTGACTGAGCCCTTCGAGACATCGACCATCATGCGCGGCAATTATGCCCGCCGGGCCAGACTGGTCGACGCCGTGCTGAACGAAGCCGGTATTCTGACGCCGATGATGCCGGAGGGCGGCATGTTCATCGTCGTCGACGTCTCGGCAACCGGCCTGACGGGAGCGGCCTTCGCAAGACGGCTGCTGCTCGAAAAACACGTTGCCGTCATGCCCGGCTCCTCCTTCGGTGCACAGGCGGAGACGTTTATCCGCATTTCCCTGACCGTTGCCGATGATCGGCTGGAGACGGCAGCGCAGCGCATGAACGAATTGGCCGCCGACTTGGCGCAGCCGGGGAGAAAGCGCGCATGACGACCACGCCCGCAAGAACGGTCGGAGAAGCCCTGATCACGCTGCTCGAGGCCTATGGTGTCGAGGTCGTCTTCGGCATTCCCGGTGTCCACACCGTCGAACTCTATCGTGGCCTTGCCGGATCCAAGATCCGCCATGTCACACCGCGCCATGAACAGGGTGCCGGCTTCATGGCGGACGGTTATGCCCGCGTCAGCGGCAAGCCGGGCGTTTGCCTGGTGATTACCGGCCCCGGCCTCACCAATACCATCACGGCCATGGCGCAGGCCTATCAGGATTCCGTCCCCATGCTGGTGATATCGGGCGTCAACGCCCGCGCCTCGCTCGGCCACGGCCGCGGCCGGCTGCATGAGTTGCCCGACCAGCACGCCATGATCGCCTCGCTCGCGCTGATGTCCCATACCCTGATGGACCCCGCGGACCTGCCCGACGTCATTGATCGGGCTTTCCTGCTGATGCGGGCCGGGCGACCGGGTCCGGTGCATATCGAAATCCCGACGGATGTGATGGCCGCACCCATCGAGCTTGGCGAGATCGTCATGGGCTCCATCCCGAGACCACGGGCTGACCTGGCGACCGTGCTGGATGTCGCCCAGCGTTGCCGGCGGACCGAACGGCCGGTGATCATCACAGGCGGCGGCGCCCTGTCGGCTGCCCCGGGCATCGAGCTTCTGGCCGAACGCCTGGACGCGCCGCTGGTCACCACCGTCAACGCGCGCGGTCTTTTCTGCGGTCATCCGCTCTCGGTGCCGGCAAGCCCAAGTCTTACCTCGGTCCGGCGCCTGATTGCCGATGCGGATCTCGTGATGGCACTCGGCACGCAGATGGGGCAGACGGATTACGACATGTATGTCGATGGCGGTTTTCCGCAATTGCACGACCTTGTCCGCGTCGATGTCGATGCGGCACAACTGTCGCGCGGCCCCGCCGCCGCGGTCTCTGTCCTGTCCACCGTCAACAATTTCGTCGACGACCTTCTAAGCGAAATCAACGGCCCCAGGGCCGAGAACCACGGCGAACGCCGCGCGGAGGCGACGCGATCGGCAGCGGTTGCCGAACTCTCCGACAAGATGCGCGGCGAAATCTCGATCCTGGAGACCATTCGCGACACCCTGCCCGGCTGCATCATCGTCGGCGATTCCACCCAGGCCATCTATTCCGGCAATCTCTACTACGAGGCGGGACGAATGCGCGGCTGGTTCAATGCCGCCACCGGCTACGGTGCGCTCGGCTACGGCCCGCCCGCCGCCATCGGCGCCAGCGTCGCCGAACCCCAAACGCCCATCGTCTGCCTGGCCGGCGATGGCGGCATGCAATTCTCGTTGGCGGAAATCGGCTCGGCAAAGGATATCGCCGCCAAGGTGATCTTCCTTGTCTGGAACAACGACGGTTACGAGGAAATCAAGAACCACATGCTCGAATGCGGCATCGAGCCGGAGGGGGTCACACCATCTGCCCCGGATTTCCCGATGATCGCCAGGGCCTACGGCGTGCCGGCCCGACGCCTGGCAGCGATCGGCGAATTGACCGAGGCCCTGCTCTGGGCATCGCAACAGCCCGGCCCGGCCCTGATCGAGATCCATCAATACCACACCATCGGTGCCACGGCCTGACCGCACCTGCTGTTTCACAACAGGAGACGATGGATTCCGACGTCTGGATGGACTACGGGTTTTCCTGAGATGTTTTAAGGTTTTGGGGGTCCTTGATGGCACGTGTGAAATCCGATGGCGATCCTTCGAAGACGACAGCGCCCGCAGCAGACGCCAAGGCCAAGGCGGTGCTTCGCCAGGATCCCCATGCGCTTCGCGATCCGAAGGAGAACAATCTTGAAATCGCCATCGGCCACGAAGTCCGGGCATTCCGCAAGAAACTCGGTATCACTGGCGCCGATCTGGCGTCGGCCACAGGCATATCGCTCGGCATGCTTTCGAAGATCGAGAACGGCAACACGTCGCCGTCGCTGACAACCCTGCAATCGCTGGCCAGGGCGCTCGGCGTACCGGTCACTGCCTTTTTCCGCCGCTTCGAAGAGGTGCGCAATGCGGTCTTCGTCAAGGCGGGCGAAGGGCTGGAGATTGAGCGGCGCGGCACGCGGGCGGGCCACCAGTACAGCCTGCTCGGACATATCGGCAACAGCGCCAGCGGCGTTCAGGTTGAACCGTACCTGATTACCCTGACCGCCGATTCCGACACGTTTCCGACCTTCCAGCACGAAGGCATGGAGTTCATCTACATGCTTGAAGGCGAGGTGAAATATCGCCACGGCGACAAGCTTTATCCCATGGGCCCGGGCGACAGCCTGTTCTTTGACGCCGACGCCCGTCACGGCCCGGAGGTTCTGGTCAAGCTGCCGATCCGATTTCTCTCCGTCATCTGCTATCCGGATCGTCCGGACGCGGGGTGAGATGACGAAAGCAAAGTAATCTGCTTATATGCATGGCGGGGGAGAAGGAGGAGAGATGCTGCAAGCAATCCATGCGGAACTGCTTTGCAATTCCCGGTGAATTGGCTAGACCAAACACTCGACTTTGCGGCTAGTGCTTTGAAAATCGGCATAAAAAAGACCATTTTCAAGGCCAAGGCTCTCCACGATCCCCGCATGGACAGGTTCTTTATCGGCGCCATTGCGCATTGCTGGTTTTCTCATGTCACATTTGATAGACGAAAACCGTTTCTGCACTGAGCAAGGCCCAAGACAGGAACAAGTCCAAGCGACACCCATTATCACTCTGGCTGGTTATAGAATCCGAGCACATGTCCCTTCCTATGACGCCGTCTGCTGCGCCGCGCGACCCTGAAACAAAGAATATCGATCACAACGATTCGATCCGCGCCGCCTATCTCTCCATAGAAGAACTCAAGACCCAGGGCTCCGATCTGGCCATTCACGGCAGTAACGACCTGCCCGGATTCTTCGAGTTCAACTTCTTTGCAAGGCACAAAGAGAACGAGCGGGAGATCCTGCGCGTCTACCGGTCGACAGCCGCCGATGTCGAAACCGGCGCAACGATCACGCCCGCCGCGGAATGGCTGCTCGACAACCACTATGTCATCGAGGAAGCCATCCAGGAAGTCCGCCGCGACTTCCCCCGCCGCTTCTACCGCCAGCTGCCCACCGTCGAGATCGGCAATTCCGTGATCCCGCGGACCATGGCACTTGCCTGGATCTACGTGGCCCATACCCACAGCACCGTGTCGCAGGAAAGCTTGACCGCGCTGGTCGAAGGATATCAGGCCACCTATCCGCTCGAAATCGGCGAACTCTGGGCTCTGCCGTCGATCATCCGTTTCGTACTCATCGAGAATTTGCGGCGGATTTCGACCCGCGTCGAGCGCTCGCGGCGCATGCGCCGCAAGGCAAACGAAGCCGCCGACGAGGTGATCCGCCTCAACGACCCGCTGACCTGCGCGGAGTTTCTGAAGCAGATCGAGCCGATGGCCGACGACAATACCTTTGCCACCCAGTTCCTCTACCGGTTGCGCAACGGCTCGCAGACCTCCAGCTTTGCCGTATCCTGGCTTGAGGACCATCTGGAAAAATCCGGGCGCAATGTCGAAGAGGCGATGACGGCCGAGCACAACCGCCTGTCGTCCGGCAATGTCACGATGGGCAACATCGTCAGAAGCCTTCGGGAAATCGACGATACGGAATGGGCAGTCTGGGTGGAGGAAGTCAGCCACGTCGACAAGATCCTTCGCCAGCAGAGCGATTACAATGATCTCGACTTCGGCTCGCGCAATACCTATCGCAACACGATCGAACGGCTGGCCCGCCGCTCCGAGATGAGCGAACTGCAGATTGCCCAGACCGCAATCGACATGACCGCCGAAGCCGCCGAATCGCAAGACGATCCGTCCGTGCCGCCAAATGTCGGCAATCTTCTGGTCGGCATGCACCGCAAGAAGCTGGAGAAGGCGATCGATTATCGTCCACCGCTGCTTCAGTATCTGGTGCGGATCATCCGTCGCCTCAACTGGCTGGCCATCGCGGTTCCGGTGATATGCCTGACGGCGCTGGCGCTGGCGCTCGTCGGCTGGTACCTGGTCGATGCCGGGCTGTCACTCCCCATTGTCGTGATCCTCCTTTTGCTGTTTTCCCTTCCGGCATCGGAAGGCGCCACGGGGCTGTTCAACACGCTGGTGACATTCGTGGTCAAACCGGCACGTCTGGTCGGCTACGAGTTCAAGGAAGGCATTCCCGAGGACGCCCGCACCCTCGTCGCGGTCCCCTGCCTGATTTCCAATCGCGACCACGTGGATGAACTCATCCGCAATCTCGAGGTCCATTATCTGACCAATCCACGCGGCGAGATCTATTTCGCGCTGCTGAGCGACTGGCCGGACAGCAAGATCGAGGAGAGCCTCGCAGATCAGGAAGTGCTGGCCTATGCCAAGCGCGAGATCGCCACGCTCAGCGCCCGCTACGCCCAGGATGGCAAGACGCGCTTCTATCTTCTGCATCGCCGCCGGCAGTTCAATCCCTCCGAGGGCGTATGGATGGGCTGGGAACGCAAGCGCGGCAAGCTGCACGAACTCAACATGCTGCTGCGCGGCGATCGCGATACGTCCTACCTGCCGGGCGCCAATGTCGTGCCGGAAGGCGTACAGTATGTAATGACCCTTGATGCCGACACGCGCCTGATGCGCGACGCTGTGACCAAGCTGGTCGGCAAGCTCTACCACCCGATCAACCGTCCCGTCGCCGATCCGAAAACCGGCAGGGTCATCAACGGCTACGGTCTGCTGCAGCCGCGCGTCACGCCGTCGCTGACCACCGGCGAGGATGCCTCGGTCTTCCAGCGCGTCTTCTCCATCAACCGCGGCGTCGATCCATACGTCTTTACGGTCTCAGACGTCTATCAGGACATTACCGGCGAAGGCACCTTTACCGGCAAGGGCCTCTATCATGTTGATGCATTCGAGACGGCGCTGAAGGGCCGCATCGACGAGAACACCGTGCTCAGCCACGACCTTCTCGAAGGTTCCCTGGCCCGCTGCGCCCTGGTCACCGATGTGGAACTGGTCGAGGATTTCCCGACCCGCTATGAAGTCGAAATTTCGCGCCAGCATCGTTGGGCCCGCGGCGACTGGCAGCTGCTGCCCTATATCTTCGACCCGTCCCGCGGTATCACGGCGCTCGGCCGCTGGAAGATGATCGACAACCTGCGTCGCTCGTTGACCCCGATCGCCTGGCTGCTCGCTTCGCTCATCGGCTGGTACGCGATGGGGCCAACCGGAGCTGTGATCTGGCAGCTCCTGCTGATTTTCTGCCTGTTCGTCGCCCCCACCCTGTCGCTGATTTCCGGCCTCATACCCCGCACCAGCGATATCGTGCCCAGCGCCCATTTCCATTCGCTGTGGTCGGAAATGCGTGCGGCCAATGCTCAGGTCGCCCTTCGCATCGTCTTCATTGCCGATACGGCCTGCATGATGGCGGACGCCATCGTTCGCTCGATCTACCGTCTGGCCGTCAGCCGCCGGCTGCTGCTTGAATGGAAGACCGCGGCCAGCATCCAGTCTTCCGCACAAGGAACCATCGCCACCTATTACCGCTCGATGCGGCATGCCCCGGTCATGGCCGTCCTGGCCCTGGCACTCGCCTACGGACAGGTTGGCTATGGCGCTCTTGTTGGCATACCCTTCGCCCTGCTTTGGCTCGCGTCGCCATTGATCGCCTGGTATGTCAGCCAGTCGGCTGAAACGGAAGACCGTCTTCTTGTTCCCGAAGAAGCATCCATCGAGCTGCGCCGCATTGCCCGGCGCACATGGCGCTATTTCGAAACCTTCGTCACGGCCGGCGAGAACTATCTGCCCCCGGACAATTTCCAGGAAACGCCGGAACCGGTCGTGGCGCGGCGAACCTCGCCCACCAATATCGGCGTTTATCTCCTCTCGGTCGTGTCCGCCCGCCATTTCGGCTGGCTCAGTTTCGAGCAGACCCTTGAGCGGCTGGAGCAGACGGTCGCGACGGTCGAGCGGATGGATAAGTTCCGTGGCCACCTCTACAACTGGTATCACACCGACAGCCTGAAGACGCTCGGACCCCGCTATATCTCGGCGGTCGACAGCGGCAACCTGGCCGGCCACCTCATCGCCGTCTCGTCCGCCTGCCGCGACTGGGCCGAAGCGCCGTCCGCCCACCTTCAGGGCAATCTCGACGGCATCGGCGATGTCGGCGGAATTCTGCTCGAAGCGCTGAGCGAACTGCCCGACGATCGCAAGACCGTCCGTCCGTTGCGCCGCCGCCTGCACGAGCGGATCGTTGGCTTCAACAATGCCCTGGCTGCGGTCAAGCGGGAACACGAGTTCGCCTCGATCCGCGTCATCAATCTGGCGGTTCTGGCCCGCGATATCCAGAAACTCGCCGCCAACCTGCACCACGAGGTGCGCACCGAACAGAGCAGCGAGATCACCCGCTGGACGGAATCGCTGGTCAATGTTTGCGAAGCGCATATCTCCGACACAGCCTTCGATCTGTCTAATATCGAACCTCTGCGCCAGCGGCTTGCCCATCTGCGCGACCGGACCCGCGATATCGCCTTCTCGATGGATTTCGCCTTCCTGTTCCGCCCGGAACGGCGCCTTCTGTCGATCGGCTACCGGGTCGAAAGCCGCGAACTGGACGAGGCCTGCTACGACCTTCTGGCCTCCGAGGCTCGCCTGACGAGCCTGTTTGCCATTGCCAAGGGCGACCTGCCGACCGAACACTGGTACAGGCTCGGCCGTCAGGTCGTGCCGGTCGGTTCCAGAGCTGCGCTGATCTCCTGGTCGGGCTCAATGTTCGAATACCTGATGCCGCCGCTCGTCATGCAGGAGCGCCAGGGCGGCATCCTGAACCAGACCAACAATCTCGTGGTCAAGGAACAGATCAACCACGGCAAGCGGCTGAACATCCCCTGGGGTATTTCGGAAGCGGCCTTCAACGCTCGCGACCATCAGCTGGCCTATCAGTATACAAATTTCGGCGTGCCGACCCTCGGCCTGAAGCGTGGCCTCGGGCAGAATGCCGTCGTCGCGCCCTATGCCTCGATTCTGGCCAGCCAATACGATCCGAAGGCGGCCTTGGAGAACCTGGAACGGTTGCGCAAGCTCGGCGCGCTTGGCGCCTACGGCTTCCACGACGCCGTCGACTTCACGCCGACCCGTCTTCCTGACGGCAAGACCTGCGCGGTCGTCTACAATTATTATGCCCACCACCATGGCATGTCGATTGCAGCCGTCGCCAACGTCGCCTTCAACGGCCTGTTGCGTGAACTCTTCCATTCGGATCCGGTGATCGAAGCTGCCGAACTGTTGCTGCAGGAAAAGGCGCCCCGCGAAATTCCGGTCATGAGCGCCAAATACGAGCCACAGACACCCGGCAAGGGTCAGTCTGACCTGCTGCGCCCCGAAATCCGTACCGTCACCGATCCGGCCGTCAAGGACCGCGAAGTCGTGTTGCTGTCGAACGGCCACTATTCGGTGATGCTGACGGCCACCGGTTCCGGCTTCTCGCGCTGGAATGGTTTGTCGGTAGCGCGCTGGAAGGCGGATCCGACCGAGGACCGCTGGGGCACCTTCATCTTCCTGCGGGACACCGCAAGCGGCCAATGGTGGTCGACGACCTCGACGCCACGCCGGGCGGAAGACGAGAAGAGCAAGGCGATCTTCGGCGACGACAAGGCCGAGTTCTACAAGACCGTTGGCGATATCACCAGTAACGTCGAATGCATCGTCGCCACCGAGCACGATGCCGAAGGTCGGCGTGTCACCCTCCTCAACACAGGGGCCGAGGACCGCTTCATCGAGGTGACCTCCTATCTGGAGCCGGTGCTGGCAGAGGACGATGCCGACAACGCCCATCCGCTGTTCTCGCGCATGTTCGTCAAGACGGAACTCGGCCGCCGTGGTGATGTGATCCGGGTCGAGCGCAACAAGCGCAGCCCGTCCGATCCCGATGTCTGCGTCGCCCATCTGGTCTCCGACAATGCCGGGCTGAGCCGTTCGACCGAGTTCGAGACCGACCGCAACCGGTTCATCGGCCGCGGGCGCAGCCTCGCCGATGCCGCCGCCTTCGACCCCGGCGCGACCCTGTCGGGCACCGACGGCTTCACCCTCGACCCGATTCTGAGCCTGCGGCGGACCGTGCGCGTTCCGTCCGGCAAGAAGGTCAGCCTGGTGTTCTGGACGATTGCGGCGCCGAACCGCGAGGAAGTCGACCAGGCGATCGAGCGTTATCGCCATCCCGACACCTTCAGCCATGAACTCATCCATGCCTGGACCCGGGCGCAGGTCGAGATGCGCCATATCGGCATCACCTCGCAGCAGGCCGCAGCCTTCCAGCATCTGGCCCGTTACCTCGTTTATCCCGACACCCATTTGCGGGCCGATCCGGAAACGGTGAAGGGCGGGCTCGCATCGCAATCGGCTCTCTGGCCTCTGGCGATATCCGGCGACCACCCGATCTTTGCCCTGCGCATCAATGACGACATGGATATCGAGGTCGTCCGCGAAGCGCTGAGCGCGCAGGAATATCTCCACAAGCGCGGCGTGATCGCCGATCTGGTGATCGTCAACGAACGCGCCACCTCCTATGCCCAAGACATGCAGCATGCCCTAGAACACCTGTGCGAAAACCTGCGTCTGCATCAGGGCGACGGCTCGCAGCAGCATGTCTTCGCAGTCCGTCGCGATCTGATGGAGGAAAGCACCTGGCAGGCCCTGCTGGCCGCCGCCCGCGTTGTCTTCCACGCCCGCAACGGCAAGATCGTCGATCAGGTCAACCGGGCAACCTCGCTGTTTGCCTCGCCGCGCGTGCCGGAAGGCATGGACATGGAATGGCAGGGCCTGCCTCCTACCCTCGCCCTGTCCGCCCCGGCGGCACCGGTGGAAGGCCTCGGTTCAGGCCTCGATTTCTGGAACGGTTACGGCGGTTTCACAGCCGATGGTTCGGAATATGTTGTCCGGCTGGCAGCGGGCCAAACCACGCCGCAGCCATGGATCAACGTCATTTCCAACGAGCAGTTCGGCTTCCATGTCTCGGCCGAAGGGGCAGGCTTCAGCTGGAGCCGCAATTCCCGCGATTACCAGCTGACGCCGTGGACCAACGATCCGGTCGGCAATCGGCCAGGTGAAGCCATCTATGTCGCCGATCTCGACGACGGCAGCATCTATTCGCCCTTTGCCGCGATCGGCCGCCGCGAAGACAGTCGTTTTGAAAGCCGTCATGGCCTCGGATATTCCGTCTTCAGAAGCGACAATCGCGGACTGGAGCTGGAAGTCACGCAGACCGTCGATGCCAGCGAACCGGTGAAACTCTCAAGGCTCCTCATCCGCAACTCGAGCAACCAGGCACGCCGCCTGCGCGTCTACGGCTATGTCGAATGGGTTCTTGGCAACAATCCGCAGAAAACGGCACCGTTCGTGCTGGCCTCCCAGGACGAGGAAACCGGAGCGCTGTTTGCGACCAATCCCTATAGCATCGACTATTCCGGCAGGATCGCCTTCCTGACGGCCGACCTGCCGGCGAACGGCTTCACCGCAAGCCGCCGCGAATTCGTCGGTCGCCACGGCACCGTCCAGCTGCCCCAGGCAGTCGCCAAGGCTTCGCAGCTCTCCAATAGCCTGGAGACGGAGGGGGATCCCTGCGCGGCTCTTGCTTACGATCTCGAACTGGCCGCCGGCGAGGAGCGCGAAATCTGCTTCATCCTCGGTGATACGACCGACATCCAGGCCGCCCGCGACCTGATCACCGCAAGCCGATCCAAGGGCTTCGCTGTCGCGCTTGAGGAGAGCAAGACTTTCTGGAAGGGCTTTTCCGGCCATCTGAAGGTCAAGACGGCCGATAAGGCCTTTGATCACCTCGTCAACAACTGGCTGCCCTACCAGACGCTCGGCTGCCGGATCCGCGCCCGTGCCGGCTTCTATCAGGCCAGCGGCGCTTACGGCTTCCGGGATCAGTTGCAGGACAGCCTGGCCTTCCTGCTGTTCGACCCATCGCTGGCCCGTCGGCAAATCCTGAACGCTGCCGCCCGGCAGTTCCCGGAAGGCGATGTGTTGCATTGGTGGCTGCCGCAGACCGGCGCTGGCATCCGCAGCACGATTTCGGACGACGTGGTCTGGCTGGCCTATGCTGTGGACAGCTATATCGCGGCAACGGACGACAAGGCCATCCTCAAGGAGGCTGTCGCCTTTATCGAAGGCCCGCAGCTTGCTGCAAACCAGCACGATTCCTTCTTCCAGCCGACCGTCTCCCAGGAAAGCGCGCCGCTTTACGAGCACGCCGCCCGTGCGCTGGACCTCGCGGTTTCTCGCACCGGCATCCATGGCCTGCCGCTCATCCTCGGCGGGGACTGGAACGACGGCATGAACCGCGTCGGCATCGAAGGCCGTGGCGAAAGCGTCTGGCTCGGCTGGTTCCTGGCCAATGCGCTGACCAACTTCCTGGCCCATGCGCTGGAGCGGGGCGATCGCGCCCGAATCGACCGGTGGACCGCTCATCTGACAGTCCTGAAGGACGCGCTTGAAACGGCGGGATGGGACGGCGAATATTATCGCCGCGGCTATTTCGATGACGGCTCGCCACTCGGCTCCGCGACGTCGGAGGAGTGCAGGATCGATTCGATCGCGCAATCCTGGGCGGTTCTGTCCTCGCAGGCCCGCCCTGACAGAGCGCAGTCGGCCATGGATGCTGTTCTTGCCAATCTGGTGGACGAAGAAAAAGGCATTGTGCGCCTTTTCACCCCGCCGTTCGAGAAGAGCAGCCACGATCCCGGCTACATCAAGTCCTATCCGCCCGGCGTACGCGAAAACGGCGGCCAGTATACCCATGCAGCCATCTGGGCGGGTCTCGCCTTTGCCAAGCTGGATCGGCCGGACGATGCCTGGAAGGTGTTCTCCATGCTGAACCCGGTCAACCACGCCCGTAACCGCGATGCGGCGGACCATTACCGGGTCGAGCCCTATGTCGTGGCAGCGGACGTGTATGGCGGCGACGCCTATGCCG
Source organism: Agrobacterium sp. a22-2 (assembly GCF_012276985.1). GTDB lineage: Bacteria > Pseudomonadota > Alphaproteobacteria > Rhizobiales > Rhizobiaceae > Allorhizobium. Next base: position 35,495 of record NZ_JAAXMM010000017.1, read on the forward strand.
GCCGCGGCGGTTGGTCCTGGTATACAGGATCCGCAGGCTGGCTGTACCGCTTCGCGCTGGAGGGTATTCTGGGCATCCGCAGGCAGGGCAAGTCCCTGCTCCTCTCGCCGGCCCTTCCCGCCGATTGGACCGGTTTCGAGGCCGAACTGACCGTCTTGGACAAGACCTACCAGATCCGGGTCGAACGCAAGGCCGAAGGTTACGCGGTGACCGTCGACGGCAAGAAGCTAAAGGCAAAGCCCGAGGGCTTTAGCATCACGCTTTGAGCAACCGAAGAGCCACCCGGCGACGGGTGGCTTCCGCCCCTGCGGGAAGAGCCGGTCGCGGCCGCGAAACCGCTGCTATGCCGTGCGTGCGGCCTGCGTGGCGGAGGCAGGATAAGGCGTTCTCAGCAGCAGCAGGAAGCCGACGGCGAGAAACAAGATGAGACTTGCCATGCCGGCCCGAGCCGATCCCGACCAGAACGTGATCAGCGAAAAGCTCAAGGTGGCCATGAAGCTCGTGGCCCGGCCAGATAGTGAATAAAGGCCGAAATAGCGGCCCGCCTCCTCGACGCTGACGCTGCGCGCCAGATAGGAGCGGGACGAGGCCTGGACCGGGCCGAAGGCAATGCCCACCAGCAATCCATAGAGGATATAGACCTTCTCGGCGACCGTTCCGAAAATGCCACCTGAATCGGCCACCGGAAGCCCCACCAATCCGAACAGGGTGAAGCCCGGACCTGTCGATATGATTCCGAATGTCGCGACCAGCAGCAGGAAAAGGCTGATCAGAACGGTGATCTTCGAGCCGAGCCGCCGGTCCACCGAACCCGCCGCCAGGCATCCGACAATGGCCACGACATTCAGAATGATGCCGTAAATGCCGATTTCCATGGTCGACCAGCCGAACATTGCCGCGGCAAACACACCGCCGAGGATCAGCAGGCCATTGACCCCGTCCTGATAGATCATCCGGCTCAAGAGAAACCGCATGATGCCGGGCCGGTCCTTCAGCCCGACGATCGTCTGGCCGATTTCCCGCAGACCCGAGCGAACCGACGCAGCCAACGGTTTTCCCGCCCCCATATCGGGCGTGAACAGGAACATCGGCAGGATGAAGACCAGGTACCAGAGCGCCGAGATCGGTCCGGTTATGCGAGCATCCTCGCCGGCTGCCGGATCAAGCCCGAACAGGGGCGTCATGCCGATCACCGTGCGCCCGGTCTCAGGGCTTGCCGCCAGAAACAGCACCACAGAGATCAGCACGATCATCCCGCCGAGATAGCCAAGCCCCCAGGCGATGTTGGAGACACGACCGACATTGTCGCGGTTGACGAGCCTGGTCATCATCGAATCGTTGAAGACGATCGAGAACTCCGCCGAGATCGAAGCGAGAATCATGAAAACAGCGGGATAGATGACCGAGGAGCCCGGGGCCGCCGTCCACAGCAGGCACAGGCATATGATCTTGATCACGGCGAAGAAAGCGATCCACGGCTTGCGTGGCCCGCTCTCGTCGGCAATCGAGCCCAGGATCGGCGCCAGGATGGCAATGATCACCGACGAGATCGTGGCGATATTGCTCCACGTGGCCTGCGCGGCAATCGGATCCTCGGTCATCCGGGACACGAAGTAGGGTCCGAAGATAAAGGTCGTGACCACCGTGAAGAACGGCTGGGCCGCCCAATCGAAAAACATCCAGCCCCAGATCCCTCTTCGGGACACCTGGGGCTGCTCCATTACAGCCGCCTTGCTCTCAATCACCGCCGCTACCTTCCCCTGTCTGTCCCGGGGCAGACAGTGGCATCACGAGCGGTTATGCGCAATATCGGTGAGCAGCCCGGCGGCCACCGTGATCCGCGAAAGACTGGGTTCGCCGCCTTCGCTAAGCGCAACCAGTTCGGCTCCCAGCCGGTCGATGCGTACGCTGTCTCCGGCGCGCCAGGCCTCGATCGGATTGCGCTCGTTACGGTACTGGGACAGGGCCGCAATGACAATGTCGCGTCGTGCCGCGGCAATCCGGTCAAGGCTTCGGGTCAGAGCAAGGCTATCGTAGTGATCGCTGGTCATGACGCGCTGTGCCGTTTCCACCAATCGGCCGATCCGGAAGGTTTCCGTCGCCGCATGATACCCCTCGGCGGCCCGCGCCAACTTGCTCTCTGTCGTTTGCGCGATCTGCATGATTTCCGGTGCAAGGGCCAGCAGGGACAGGCGAACGACATCAAGGGCAAGGTCCGCCGGCACGCCGGCTTTCGAAAGCTCCGTCGCCTCTGCCACCACCCGTTCCGACACGCTGTCGGGCGCGACCGAGACGATCAACTGCAGCAGCGACCGTACCGCCGTATTCAACCTCTCGGCGGCCTCGGCCATCGGACCGCTGGCATTTCCGGTCTCGATCAAGAGCTTCGTCACATCGCAATAGACCTGGCCGACCTTGGCATAGAGATCGTTCTGGATCTTGCCAGGAATCTTGCCGTCGAGGGCGTCGATCCGGGCCCAGAGACCTGGAAGCTCAAAACCATCGCGCACCAGCAAAGCGGCCTTGACCACTTCGGACGGCAAGGCGCCCGTGGCATCGCTGACGCTCGCCACGAAGCCCGGACCACCGCGATTGATCACATGATTGGCAAGAACGGTGGAGATGATTTCGCGATGCAGCCGGTGACCCGAAATTTCGTCCCGATAGTCCTTGCGCATCTTTTCTGGAAAATACTGAAACAGGATCTGGTGGCAATAGGGATCATCCGGCAGGGTACTATCCACCAGCGCGTCGAAAAGAACGATCTTGGCATAGGACAGCAGAACCCCGATCTCGGGGCGGGTGAGCGACTTCCCGGACGAATAGCGTTCGGCGATCGCCTGGTCGTCGGGAAGCATCTCGACCTTGCGATTGAGCCGTCCGGCCTTTTCCAGCACATAGATAAGCCGGCTAAGTTCTTCGCGGTTGCCCGTGCCTTGCCGCTCGCTCAACGAAAGCGCCAACGGCTGCAGATAGTTGTTGCGCAGAACGAGATCCGCCACCTCCTCGGTCATCTCGACCAGCAGTTTGTCACGCTCGGGGAAGGTGAGTTTGCCGGAGGCAATCGCCGAGGCCAGCGCGATCTTGATATTGACCTCGATATCGGACGAATTGACGCCGGCGGAATTGTCGATCGCATCGGAATTGCAGCGTCCACCCTGCAGGGCATAGCCGATACGACCCTTCTGCGTCACGCCGAGATTGGCGCCCTCCCCGATGACCTTGGCCCGCACTTCGCCTGATGTGATGCGAATCGCGTCGTTAGCACGGTCGCCAACCTCCGCGTCGGTCTCCGTCGCACCCTTGATATAGGTGCCGATACCACCGAACCACAGGAGATCGACCGGCGCTTTCAGGATCGCCGTCATGATCTCGAACGGCGTGGCCGTCAGCTTGTCGAGCCCGATCGCCTGCGCCGCCTCGGGCGTCAGGGCCACGGACTTCTCAGTGCGGGAAATGATCATGGCACCCTTGGAAAGGGTGGCTCGATCATAGTCTTGCCAGCTTGAACGGGCCAGGCCAAAAAGTCGGGTCCGCTCGGCGAAGGACCGTTCGATATCAGGCTCGGGATCGATGAAGATATCCCGATGGTCAAACGCGGTGATCAGGCGGATTTTCTCCGATAGCAGCATGCCATTCCCGAAAACGTCGCCCGACATGTCGCCAACACCGGCAACCGAGAACGGCGTCGTCTGGATATCGATATCCATCTCGCGGAAATGCCGCTTCACCGCCTCCCAGGCGCCACGGGCGGTGATGCCCATCTTCTTGTGGTCGTAGCCGGCCGAACCGCCCGAGGCAAAGGCATCGTCCAGCCAGAAGCCGGCATCCCGCGCCAACCCATTGGCAGTATCGGAAAACGTCGCGGTGCCCTTGTCCGCCGCCACGACGAAATACGGATCGTCGCCATCCAGCCGGATCGTTTCCGGTGGCGGCACGATCGCGCTGTCGCGGATATTGTCGGTGATCGACAGCAGGGTGCGGATATAGGTCTTGTAGGCCTCCTTGCCGGCGTTCAGATAGTCCTCGCGGCTGCCGCCACTTGGCAATTGCTTGGGGTAGAACCCGCCCTTGGCACCGACCGGCACGATCACGGCGTTCTTGACCTGCTGCGCCTTGACCAGCCCCAGCACTTCGGTGCGGTAATCCTGCGCCCGGTCCGACCAACGCAGACCCCCGCGAGCCACCTTGCCGAAGCGCAGATGAATGCCCTCGACCTCGACGCCATAGACGAAGATTTCCCGGAATGGCCTTGGTTCCGGCAATCCCTCGACGAGCTGTGGATCGAACTTGAAGGCCAGCATCGGCCGGGCCGCCGTGACAGCCTGTTTCTGGAAGTAGTTTGTCCTGAGCGTCGCGTCGATGCTGTTGACGTAGCGGCGCAGGATACGGTCCTCGTCAAGACTCGGAACGCCCGCCAGCGCGGCCTCGATCTCCTTGTGCCCATCGGCCAGCCGCCGTGCCCGGCTTTTGTCCGTAAGGGCCGGATCGAAGGAGGCCTCGAACAGGCGAAGAAGAGCGGCGGCGATCGCCGGATACTTGTTCAGCGTATCGGCGATGTAGCTCTGCGAATAGACGACGCCGCATTGCCGCAGATAGGCCGCATAGGCTCTGAGCACGGTGACCTGGCGAGCCGTCAGGCCGGCGCCAAGCACCAGGCGATTGAATGCATCATTATCGACGCGACCCGAAAAGGAATCGAGAAATGCCTCTTCGACAAGGGCACCCTGGGCGTCGAGACGGAACGCCTGACCGCCCTGGACCTGCAATTCCATGTCGTGAAGCACGAGTTCCCTAAGCGTTCCGTCGTCGGCCGGAACCTCGATGTCGAAGGTTCGCTCGCTGATGACGCTGAAGCCAAGGTTTTCCAGCAGTGGCACCCGGCGGGACAGCGGCAGATGCGCGCCGCGATGGAAGACCTTGAGGTAAAGGGCACTGCCTTCATCCATGGCCTGTTCGTGAAACGCAATGCTGATCGTTTCTCCGTTCAGGCACGCTTCGATATGGGCAAGGTCGGCAACAGCCTCTTCGGCGGCGAAGGCTTCCTGATAGGCGCTGCTGACGACGAGCTGCGGGGCAGACGGACCGGCCAGCGCGGTGAACCGGTCTTCCCATCGGGTGGTGATCTGCCGCACGGCATCTTCGAGACGCGACTGCGCAATTCGGGGCGTCTTGCCTTCGGAACGGCCGATGATGAAATGAACACGCGCCACGCCGCCTTCAGGGAAGGCCGGATAATAGGCAGACACATGACCATCATAGACTGAGGTGAAGTAGGCGCCGATCTTCTCGCGAACGGCAGAATTGTAGTCCTCGCGCGGCACGTAGACGATCAACGATACGAAGCGGTCAAAATGATCGATACGCGGCAGCACGCGAACGCGCGGGCGTTCGGTCAGGTCAAGGATCTGCTCGCAGAACTTGGCGAAAATCTCCGCATCGATCTGAAAAAGGTCGTCGCGCGGATAGGATTCCAGGGTGTTCTGCAGAATGCGCCCGGAATGGCTGAGAGGGTCAAAGCCGAAGTGATTGACCACCTTGTCAATCTTGGCGCGCAGCAGCGGAATGTGATTGACCGACCGCGTATAGGCGGTCGCCGTGAACAGGCCGACGATTCTCAGTTCCCCGATGACTCGACCGTCCGCATCGAACCGCTTGACGCCGATATAATCCATGTAGGCCCGTCGATGCACGACGGATTTGACGTTAGCCTTGGTGACGATCAGGTAGTCCGGCCCCTGCAGGAAGGCGAGGATCTCCGGCGTCGTGGTCACCGCATGGCGGCCTTGGCGCAGCACGAGCACATCAGGGTCGGACAATATGCCCAGGCCGCGGCCCTTGCCCCGTTCCACCTGCGCATCGGCACCTTCGCCGGTATAGGTATAGTCCCGCATGCCAAGGAAGGTGAAATTGTCATTTCGCAGCCATTCCAGGAAGGCAATCGCCTCGTCGCGATCGGCCTTGCGTCGGGAAGCTGGCTGTGCGGCCAGCTCTTCAAGCGCTTTGTCGAGAACAGAAAGCATCGGCTTCCAGTCGGTCGATGCGACCTCGACCTGGGCGAGAACGGCTTCCAGTCGGCCGATCAGAGCGACAGCCTGTGTTTCCGACAACGCCGACAGGTGCAGCTGGATATAGCTGACCCGGTGCTTCGCCTTGGCATTCTTGTCAGCCAACGTCCACTCGGCCTTGCCGCTGGTCAGGATCGGGTGAACCGCCAGGAAAATGTCGCGATACTGGCTGGTGACCTCACCCATCACGGAATCGTAAAGAAACGGCTTGTTGCGGTCGACGATCGACAGCACGCTAACGGCTGCACCGTTCTGCTCGATGCCTTCGACCGTGTCGATGGTGATATGCGCGGACTTGCCGTCCCAGGCTCTCAGATCGATGGCCGCACGGGCCGCGGCACGGGCAAGCATCTCGGGTGTGTAGATATCAAGGTCATCCTCGCTGGCACGCCCAAACAGCGCAAACGGTTCGACGAGCACCTTGCCTTGTGCCGCAGCGATTGCCGCTGCCTGCTCGAACTGCTTTTCCCGCTTTGATTTTCTGTTTGTGACCATGATGGATCCCCCCGTTCGATTCCATGAGCAAGCTGCGCAACAATCGTTGCAGAAAAGTGTATTAAGCTCAAATATTGACAGGCATGTTGCTCTTTTCGTGTCTGCTTCGGCAGAAGCACACAATTATTACCGATCACGCATCCGGTAGCCGACGCCACGGGTCCTGAACAACGCCGTTGTTGACAGCCTGCCCCGAAAAGGATGATCAACGCCCAAGCGATAAAATTCGAAGCATTGGATCGGGTTAGCATGTCAGAGAATTCGGCGGGAGCCGTCATCGTCATTTCCAGTCATGTCGTTCGCGGCTCCGTCGGCAATCGCGCCGCAGTATTTGCTCTTGAGGCGCTGGGCTTTCCTGTCTGGGCACTGCCGACGGTCGTGCTACCCTGGCATCCGGGACACGGTCCCTCGACCCGCATGACCTTTCCCGATGACGATTTCGAACGGGTCATCGATGATCTAATCCGCGCACCGTGGCTTTCCGAGGTCAAGGGCGTTCTGACCGGTTATTTCGGCAGTGCCGCTCAGCCGAAAGCCGTAGCTCGCCTGATCGCGGCCCTGCGGGAACACAATCCCGAACTCACCTATGTCTGCGATCCCGTGATCGGCGACCTGGGTGGGCTCTATGTTCCGGAGGCAACAGCCACGGCGATCCGCGATTGCCTGATACCGCTGGCGACCATCGCAACGCCCAACCGGTACGAACTCGCCTGGATGGCCGGCAGCGAACTCCTCGACAACAATATGATCATGCAGGCGGCCCTGTCGCTCGGACCGCCGCGCGTTCTGGTCACCTCCGCTGTACCGATGATGAGCGGCGGCACGGGCAATCTGCTGCTGTCGGGTCGGCACGCCCTGCTCTCCGAGCATCGGCTGGTCGACGATCCGCCCAACGGGCTCGGAGACTTGATCGCCGCTCTGTTTCTTGGCCGGCTGCTGGCCGGTATCGATGAGGAAAAGGCGCTGCAGCTGGCGACCGCCAGCGTTTTCGAGATCTTGGCGCGCACCAAGAAAAGAGGCAGCGACGAGCTGACACTGGAGCGCGATCAGTCGAGTCTCCTCACCCCGATGGCGCTGGTCCATATGCGCCGGCTGATGCATCCGGCACAAAGGCCGAAGCGCCCTTCGTGAAAGGAGAGTGTTGCCAACCGTACTGCGGCGCGGTAATCCAATGGCATGCAGCGTTTTCCGAGCTCCCTTCTCGCGGGTTACCGCAATTTCATGGACGGTCGCTATAGCGACGAGCGAGAACGCTATCGCGCTCTCGCCGAACAGGGTCAAAAACCCCATACCATGGTCGTCGCGTGCTGCGATTCCCGCTCGGCGCCTGAGACCATTTTCGACTGCGGGCCCGGCGAACTCTTCGTCGTGCGCAATGTCGCCAACATGGTGCCGCCTTATGAACCGGACGGCCAATATCATTCGACATCGGCGGCACTGGAATTCGCCGTTCAGTCGTTGCGGGTGCGCGACATCATCGTCATGGGCCATGGCCGTTGCGGAGGCATTCGCGCCGCGCTTGACCCCAATGCCGAGCCCCTGTCGCCCGGCGATTTCATCGGCAAATGGATGGGCCTGGTGAAGCCGGCAGCCGAACAGATCCAGAGCAATCTGGTCATGACCGACGCCGAGCGCCAGACAGCGCTGGAACGCATCTCCATTCGCAACTCGATCATCAATCTGCGCACCTTCCCCTGTGTGAGGATTTTGGAAGAACGCGGCAAGCTGCAGATTCACGGGGCATGGTTTGACATTTCCAACGGCGAACTGTGGATCATGGACAGCAATACCCGCGATTTCACCCGCCTCGAAGCCTGAGCACGACGCGCTGAAAGTCGCCTAATTTAGGAATTATTCAGATTGATCTTCTATGATTTTCGAGCGCGGCGACATTCCGCGGCCTCGAGGCGGAAGAGCGCTGAATGAGCTTTGGCACGATCAGACGGGTGGTAATGGCAGCGCTGATCCTGCCCTCGGTCGTAATGGCTTTCGAGGCGACCTTCCTGCTACGCCTTTACTACGCGGAATACCGCAAGCTCGAGATCGGCAAGCACCACGCCTATTTAGTATTTGCCGCAGCCAAGATTGCCTCGCAGACGATGCCGGCTGAAGCTCGGGCAACGATTCTTTATCTGGAAGATCCAAGCCCGCCGAATCGTCAGGCCCTGCAACAGGCACGGACGGCACTTGATGAAGAGATACGGGCCTTTCCCAAGCTCACCACCGATTACCTTGCCGATCATCCTGCCAACGTCCCGGACCTCGGGCGGATGCAGACGGCAATCGACGCCATGCTGCGCCAACGTCGCGCCGTCGATACCTCACGTCTTTCCGCCGCCAACATAGACGGCGTATTCAAGTCCGCCTCCCAAGCCTATCTGCATATAGTCAACGACGTCAGGTCTGATATCGACGATATCTCATTGCTGGAAGACCTTCATCTCCTGATGAGCCTCCTTGACATCAACGAAGCGGGGCTGGAACTGGCCTTCTACGGCGCTCTGCTGTTCGCCGGCGAAAGCCTGACGACGGAGCAGACGACTGCACTGGAGCGAGCGAGCGTCATGCACAAGGCCGGGCCAGCTCAACTCCTGCGCTCAATCGACAACCCGCGGGTCAGGGCCTTGATCGAATTCGACCGTTCGAGCGAAGGCCGCTGGTTGGATGACGCGATAACATCGATCAACAGGAGCGCCGCGAGCCCGGCCACGACCTCCGTGCAAACCTGGGACAGTATCCAGGACGCCCGCACCGAACTCTGGCAACAGACCATTTCCGGCTTGATCGCAGATATCCGGCAGCACGGGGATGAACTTGCCGATCGGGCACGCCGGCAATTGATGGTGCTATCCGGGATCGTTGCCACGCTGACCATCTTGACTACGGCGATCATTCTTCTGGCCATGAAGGGTATGATGCTGATCGGCCAAATCAGACGCGAACGGGAGTCAATGATCCTCGAACTGCGCGATGCCGCCCAGACCGATCTTCTGACCGGATTGTACAATCGGCGCGGCTTTCAGTCCGCGGCCTCCGCTCTCCTGCACCAGGCCTCAGCAAACCACGACTGGGTGTCGGCCGTCCTCTTCGATCTGGATCACTTCAAGCAAGTCAACGACACCTATGGCCACGATGCCGGCGATGTCGTCCTGCGTGCAGTCGCCACAATCGCCCGGACGAATTTCCGCCCGTTCGATCTGCTGGTGCGCCATGGGGGCGAGGAATTCCTAGCTCTGCTCCCGGGCAGTTCCACCGAAGAAGCTGTCACTGTAGCCGAAAAGGTACGCCAGGCGATCGAGAGTGCCGAAATGAAACTGCCCGACGGCACCACGTTGCGCGTCACGTCAAGCTTCGGATGTGCCGGCATGAGCGCACCGGCCCACCAGGATCTCTTGACGGAACTGTTGAAAAGAGCCGATCTGGCACTCTATGCGGCAAAATCTTCCGGCCGCAATTGCGTTGTCGTGGACGCTGAAACCGCGTCCAATACGGAAAGCCCCGACATCAAAACGGCCTGATTTCTCCCCGAACGGACAATGCTGAGGACAGGCGTTCCCCCCAGGTAGCCCGGCTCGCTGCCGAAGCACCAAGCCGTAAGCGATATCCGGATTACTCGTCGATCCGTGCACCGATATGGGCGATGGCCTTCTGATAGACTGTCGCGGCATTCCACTGGCTAAGCGCCGCGAAATTCGGCTCGCCGGGCTGATATCCAGCCCCGGCCCGCCAGCCACTGCCCCTCAGGAAATTCGCCGTCGAGGCCAGCGCATCGGCCTTCGAATGAACCAGATCGATGCGGCGGTCGCCGTCGCCGTCTACGCCGAACTTGACGACATTGCGCGGCAGGAACTGCGTCTGGCCAATTTCGCCATGGGCAGCGCCGCGCGCCGTGGTGCTCAGCGAATTGTTGGCGACCAGTTGCAGGGCGGCATAGAGCTGATCGGTGAAATAGTCGCTGCGACGGCAGTCATAGGCAAGCGTTGCAACCGCCGAAAGCGTGTGTTCATTGCCGAGAAATCCGCCGAACCCGGTTTCCATGCCCCAGATGGCCAGCAATGGCCCGGCCGGCACGCCGTATTTCTGTTCGATCTTGGACAGCAACGCGGCATTGTTCTTCTTCATGCCCTTGCCGCGGGAGATGATCGCATTGCCGCCGCGCTTCTGCATGAACTGCTCGAAAGACAGCTTGAAGCTCTTCTGTCCCCGGTCGGCCCGGATGGTGGCGGTATTGTAGGATACGCCCGAAAAGGCCTTGTTGAGAACGCCCGCGCTGACGCCATTGCCGGCAGCCTCGGACTTGAACTCATCGACCCAACTCGCAAAACCTGCGGAGGTATTTCCACACTGCGCCGCATTCGCGGTGTTGGCGCCCGCATAGGCTGCCGTCACAAGACATGCCGTGGTCAGTAACTTCGCAAGTCGCATCGATGTCCTCGTCGTAGTGCGCGTTTTATAGGGATTTGGGCGGAACATGCCAGCTGGGCCTGATTCTGTCACGCGCAACTGAAGTCTTTGCCTCTATATGACAAAGTGTTGATCAACCAGACCCGAATGCGGATCATGCCCAATATTCGGATTGACTTGAAAGATTCAACGATCAGCCGGAAAGACGCCGACACCCCGGCATCGCCGAGAGGCAATAACCGGGGTGTCGAAGACGTTCAAAGAAGATCAGGCAGCAGCCTTGCGCGGCTTGATCAGTCCACGATTGATCAGCAATTCGCCGATCTGGATCGCATTGAGAGCGGCGCCCTTGCGAAGATTGTCCGACACGATCCACATGTTGAGACCGTTCTCGACCGTCGCATCTTCGCGAATACGCGAGATGAAGGTGGCATCTTCGCCGGCGCACTCGTAAGGCGTGATATAGCCGCCGTTTTCGTGCTTGTCGATCACCAGGCAACCCGGTGCTTCGCGCAGGATGTCACGGGCCTGTTCGGCAGTGATTTCCTTCTCGAACTCGATATTGACCGACTCCGAATGGCCGATGAACACCGGCACGCGCACAGCCGTGCAGGTGACCTTGATCTTCGGATCCAGCATCTTCTTGGTTTCGGCCAGGACCTTCCACTCTTCCTTCGTGTAGCCATCCTCCATGAAACTGTCGATATGGGGAATGACGTTGAAAGCGATGCGCTTGGTGAACTTCTTGGTTTCGATCGGATCGGCCACGAAGACGGCGCGCGTCTGGTTGAACAGCTCGTCCATGCCGTCCTTGCCGGCACCCGACACCGACTGATAGGTGGAGACCACGATGCGCTTGATCGTAGCAAAATCGTGCAGCGGCTTCAGCGCCACGACGAGCTGGGCGGTCGAGCAATTGGGATTGGCAATGATGTTGCGCTTGGTGAAGCCGGTGATCGCGTCGGGATTGACCTCCGGAACGATCAGCGGCACATCCTGATCGTAGCGCCAGGCCGACGAGTTATCGATGACCACGCACCCCTGGGCGCCGATCTTCGGCGACCACTTCTGCGAAATGGTGCCGCCGGCCGACATCAGGCAAATGTCGGTCGTGGAAAAATCATAGTTCTCGAGATTCTGAACCTTTAGGACCTTGTCGCCGAAGGATACTTCGGTGCCCTGGGATCGGGCCGACGCAAGGGCGACCACTTCATCGGCCGGGAAGTCCCGCTCCGAGAGAATGTTGAGCATCTCGCGGCCGACATTGCCGGTAGCGCCCACGACTGCAATTTTGAAACCCATAATTTGTGCTCTCTTTCTGTCTCTCCGCGGGATGGTGAGGGGAAAAGTCGCTCGACGCGAACCTTCCTTGTCCCCGGCCGTGCCGGGGAGAGAGCGGTGGCCAGAGACGTCAGACGGTTTTCGTCGTCGTTTTGGCCGTGGTCATGATCGGAAGGGACAATAGCACACTCGCTCCGGCGTTAGCCGCCAGGCAAATATTCTCAGCAATGGACAAGCCGGAATAGCACATTCGAGAAATCCTTCCGTGCCTGCATTTAAAAGGTTTTTGGCCCGTGTCAAGCGGAAGCGTTGAAAGGCACGAAACTGACGGCCCATCTCCTGTGCGCGATGGGGACCCTGCAGAGGTCAGGCCGCCACGGCGCCTGACGGTTGCTCATCTGAGATTGGGGCCATCGGCTGCCGCTCCGGCGAGATCCTCGGACCGAGGTGACAGGCGCGACCTGACCAGAGCCGCTGGCGCAGCACCGGCACGCCGTGGATGCCGGTCTGGAACACCAGGCCATAGCGCGAAAAGACGATCGCCATCATCAGCGAGAACCACGAGCCGAAGGCAAGCCCGGCAATCACGTCACTTGGATAATGGGCGCCGACCATGACGCGGGACATGGCAATCCAGATGGCCAGGATGGCGAAGGTCACGCGGTGCCGTGGAAACAGCAGGCCAAAAATCATGAACAGCGCGCCGATCGTCGTCGAATGGCCTGACGGAAAGCTCTCGAACCGGGCAGCACCGGCAAACGGCTCGAAACCGAACGCGCCCCAATGGTCGAAATTGGCAGGGCGCGCCCGCCCGATGGCACGTTTGACGAGATTTGCAGCAATGCCCGAAAGAGCGACGCTGGCAAAGACATAGAAGGCCAGCTGGCTGAAGAACCGCGCCCGACAGCGTCCCTTTTTCGAGGTGAGGATATGCGACGCCGCCCAGGATTCGAACATCAGGAACAGCGCAACGCAGATGATCCAGTCCGATTTGCCGAAATCGGTAATCCGGCCGCCCAGCCAATCCATGACTGGTGCGACATGCTGCCTAGCGGCACCGGCAGGTCCGTCCAGCAGGAGGACGGCAAGCATGACGAGGCTTCCGCCAGCCATGCCATATGCTCTACAGTGAAGCGAGGGTATCGGCGTGCAGACACGCTTGTTGCGGCGATCCAACCATGACGATATTCGGTTCATGTGTCACTCCACTGGAGCCGGGATCACAAATACTATTGCGGCTAAGCAATATTTCTTCGCCAGCTATGGATGACACAGGATGCAGTGCGGAGCAAGACAGCGACACCCCCGATCCGCGGTGCCGCTGTCGAAATCAGCCCTTAGGCAGCAAGCAGCCGGAATTCGGCAAGTACGGCATCGCCCATTTCGGTCGTGCCGACCTTGGTGCAGCCTTCGGCCATGATATCGGCAGTGCGGATGCCTTTTCCGAGCACATTGGCGATCGCCGTTTCCAGCCGGTCTGCCAGATCCACCATGTTGAACGAGTAGCGAAGGCACATGGCGAAGGAGGCGATCATCGCGATCGGATTAGCGACACCCTTGCCGGCAATGTCGGGCGCCGAACCATGAACGGGCTCATACAGCGCCTTGCGCTTGCCGGTCTTGGCATCCGGTGCGCCGAGCGACGCCGATGGCAACATGCCGAGCGAGCCGGTCAGCATGGCGGCCACGTCGGACAGCATGTCGCCGAACAGATTGTCCGTGACGATGACGTCGAACTGCTTGGGCGCGCGCACCAGCTGCATACCGCCGGCATCGGCCAGCATGTGCTCGAGCTTGACATCCGGGTACTTGGTCTTGTGGGTCTCGGTCACCACCTGGTTCCACAACACGCCCGACTTCATGACATTGCGCTTTTCCATCGAGCAGACCATGTTCTTGCGGGTGCGCGCCAGTTCGAAGGCGACCGAGGCAATGCGTTCGATTTCATAGGTGTCGTAGACCTGGGTATCGATGGCCCGCTTCTGGCCATTGCCAAGGTCGGTAATCGTCTTCGGCTCGCCGAAATAGACGCCGCCGGTCAGTTCACGAACGATCAGGATATCGAGGCCTTCCACCAGTTCCGGCTTCAGCGACGACGCGGAAGCAAGGGCGGGATAGCAGATCGCCGGGCGCAGGTTGGCGAACAGCTCAAGATCCTTGCGCAGGCGCAGCAAGCCGGCTTCCGGGCGAACGTCATAGGGAACGTCGTCCCATTTGGGTCCGCCCACCGCACCGAACAGAACGGCATCGGCGGACATGGCCTTGGCCATATCCTCTTCGGAAATGGCAGCGCCATGAGCGTCATAGGCGCAACCGCCGACCAGTCCTTCATCGGTCTTGAATCCGGTGCCGAAATCGCTGTTCAGATGCGCGATGATCTTGCGGACTTCGTTCATCGCCTCCGGGCCGATACCGTCGCCGGGGAGAAGGAAAAGCTTACGCGCTGTCATGGGGCCAACCTTTGCAAAGTGAATAGAGGTGCCGCTTTTATCGACCGTAGGCCCTCATTTCAAGCACGCAAGAGGGCGCAGCGGTACGCCACGGCCCGGATTGCAGAGGTTTTAAAGAATTGTCTGAAGATTGGGCAGAGACGGCTACGGTCTACTTCGCCGCAGCCGTCCGACCGAACTTCAAGCCCAGGGCCGCGATACGGCGTTGGACTTTTCGAAACTGTCGATACTGGCGGCCTTCTCCAGCGTCAGGCCGATATCGTCGAGACCGTTCAGCAGGCAGTGGCGCTTGAAGGCATCGATGTCGAAACTGATCTTTCCGCCATCCGGCCCGGAGATTTCCTGCGCTTCCAGATCGACCGTCAGAACAGCATTCGAGCCACGCTGCGCATCGTCCATCAGCTTTTCCAGGTCTTCCGGGCTGACGACGATTGGCAGGATGCCGTTCTTGAAACAGTTGTTGTAGAAAATATCGGCAAAGCTCGTGGAGATCACGCAGCGGATGCCGAAATCGAGCAGGGCCCAGGGCGCATGTTCGCGTGAGGAACCACAGCCGAAATTATCGCCAGCAACGAGGATCTTGGCATTCTGATAAGCCGGCTTGTTGAGCACGAACTCCATATTGGGCGTGCCGTCTTCGTGATAGCGCGCTTCCGCGAAGAGGCCCGTGCCAAGGCCGGTCCGCTTGATCGTCTTCAGATAGTCTTTCGGGATGATCATGTCGGTGTCGATATTGACAACCGGAAGCGGTGCGGCAACGCCCGTAAGCTTGTTGAACTTTTCCATCGATCCTGCCTTCAATCTACGCATTTGCGAGTTTGCCCCTCGCAATAGAGCAAAAAAGGCACGATTTGAAGGGAAATATTGCCAGAGAAGATTCCGGCACGATCCTGGCGCCGAGAACGCCCTGCATCTCGGCAGGGCGGCGGGTGCATAGCGATATTACAGATCGATGATCGTGCCGCGACCGTCGTTCCAGACCCGCATGGGCTGTGCTTGGGGTTTAGCCCGGACAGGAACCGGCTTGGCACGCAGGGACAGCATGCGCGCGGCAAGGGCCATTGTCAGCACGGCGCCAGCCAGAAGCGTCAGGGATACCGTGACGACGGCGGCAGCCGCAAAAAGGGCAAGTCCGATAAGAGCGATAGCGACGGAACGCAGATTGTGCATGGTCATATTCCTTTCACACAACGAAGGTGGCCCTTCTCTCAAGGGATTGCAAGAGTTATTGATGTCACGTCTTCTTGTCCGATCCGGAAAAGCGCAACCACACGAGTTTCCATGGTTTCCTTTGCCCTTCACCACCCCGCGCGCCTGCGCCGCTCCGTGCTGAGCGTGCCTGCAATCAATCTGCGCGCCCTGCAGAAAGTCCACGACCTGGACTGCGACGCGGTGATCTTCGACCTGGAAGATTCGGTGGCCTCAGACAGGAAAGGCGAGGCACGCGACAATCTCAGGCGCTTCTTTGCCGAAACCCCTCTCGTCGACCGCGAGAGCATCATACGGATCAACGCGCTCGACACCGACTTTTCCGCGGCCGATCTGGAAACGGTGCTTGCCTGCGCGCCGGACGCGCTGCTACTGCCGAAGGTCAACGAACCCGAGGATGTGCAGGTCGCATCGGATTTCCTGGCCGATAACGACGCACCAGACGGTCTGCGCATCTGGGCGATGATGGAGACACCGCGCAGCATCCTCAACGCGGCGGCGATTGCGGAATACGGACGCACCAGGGATACGCGGCTCGATTGCTTCGTGATCGGCCTCAACGATCTGCGCAAGGACACCGGCGTGCCGGCCGAGCCGGGCCGAACCTATCTGGTCCCCTGGTTGATGCAGGTCGTGCTTTCGGCCCGCGCCTATGGGCTGGATGTGATCGACAGCGTCTCGAACGACTTCAAGGATCTGGAGAGCCTCGACGCCGAATGCCGGCAGGGCAGGGCCATGGGCTTCGATGGCAAAATGCTGATCCACCCGGCCCAGATCCCCGCTGCAAACCGTTGCTTCGGAATCTCGGAGCCCGACCTCGCCGAGGCCCGCGCCATCGCCACCGCCTTTGCCGACCCCGCAGCGGCGAGCCTCAACGTGATCAACTCCAACGGGCGCATGATCGAGCGCCTGCATCTTGAACAAGCCGAACGGCTGTTGCAAAAAGCAGCCCTGATCGACAAACGAAAGTGAACGGACAAATGAAGGTCTATCGATTCCTGACCGGCCCTGATGACGCCTCCTTCTGCCATCGGGTCACGGCAGCCCTCAATCAGGGCTGGGAACTGCACGGCTCGCCCAGCCTCTCCTTCAACGCCCAGACAGGCCAGATGAACTGCGGCCAGGCCGTGGTGAAGACAGTTCATGGCAAGGACTACGATCCGGACATGAAACTCGGCGAGCAGTAATCGGCCCCGCTTCGCCCATCAGCGGCAAAGGTGTTTCTCCAGGCGGTGCAATTGTCTTTCGCCAGCGTGTCGGCATTGAATGGCGCCATCACCACAAAGGAAGAATGCCATGCTGACCATCAAACGTCTCGACCAATCGGATGCGCAATTGCTGATCGCCGGCGCCAGGGCCAAGGCAGTCGAGATCGGCGTGCCTATGTGCATTGCCATAACCGACGAGAGCGGCCAGCTGATCGCCTTTGAACGAATGGACGGCGGCAAGGTTACCAGCACGACGATTGCCATCGACAAGGCCTTCACGGCGGCCGCAGCCCGCAAAGCAACCCATGAATATGGCGAAGCGAGCCAGCCCGGCAAACCCGCCTTCGGCATTCATTCCGCCATTTCAGGCCGGCTGATGATCGTCGGCGGCGGACTGCCTGTTATCGTCGATGGGGACGTGGTCGGCGGCATCGGCCTTAGCTCCGGAACCCCGGCACAGGACATGCAATGCGCCCAGGCCGGGCTCGACCACTTCTTTGCCGCGCTTTAGCGAGAGAAATGGCGTCCGGCCCTGATTAACCTGACATACGCTCAGGAACGATCGCCGGCCGTCGCGTCGGCGAATTCCTCGATCCGTTCCATATCGTCGTCGCTGAGGCCGAAATGGTGGCCGATCTCATGGATCAGCACGTGGGTGATGATATCGCCCAGCGTCTCTTCATTTTCCGCCCAGTAGTCGAGGATGGGGCGACGATAGAGCATGATGCGGTTCGGCAGCTCGCCGGTCTCCATCGTGAACCTCTCCGAAATGCCGCGGCCTTCGAACAGGCCGAGCAGGTCGAAAGGCGTCTCAAGCGCCATGTCCTCGAAAATTTCGTCCGAGGGAAAGTCGACGATCTCAATGATCAGATTGCCGGTCAGCGCACGGAATTCCTCAGGCAGATTTCCATAGGCCTCGATCGCAAGCGATTCGAACGTGCTGATCGTGGGCGCATGGCGTTCGCGCCAATCTTCAGTCTGGTCAATCCGGGCCATGAGAACTCCTACTCAAACCCACCATATAGGGCCTCTATCCCAGATTTTCGAGTGGGAATTCCCGCGAACCGCAATTTGTCGGCGGCTTCCATCCTGTCGCATTTCACCCCAAAAGCAAATGCCTCCCCGACGGTGCGGAGAGGCATTTATCTTTGCAAGACGATCCACCTGGAAAATTCAGGCGATTCGATTTTGCCGATTGGCGATCAGATCATCGACGACGGCGGGATCCGAGAGGGTGGATGTATCTCCCAGCGCTCCAAAATCGTCCTCCGCAATCTTGCGCAGGATTCGACGCATGATCTTGCCGGATCGGGTCTTCGGCAGGCCCGGCGCGAACTGGATCTTGTCGGGCGATGCGATCGGCCCGATCTCGGAACGCACATGCTTGATCAGCGCCTGACGAAGGGCCTCGTCGCCGTCGTGATCCGCCATCAGCGTCACGTAGCAATAGATGCCCTGGCCCTTGATCGGATGCGGATAGCCGACAACCGCTGCCTCCGACACCAGATGGTGCGAGACGAGGGCCGATTCCACTTCCGCGGTTCCGAGGCGATGGCCGGACACGTTGAGCACGTCGTCGACGCGGCCGGTGATCCAGTAATAGCCGTCCTCGTCGCGCCGGCAGCCGTCGCCGGTGAAATATTTCCCCTTGTAGGTCGAGAAATAGGTCTGCACGAAGCGCGCATGATCGCCGTAGATCGAACGGGCCTGGCCTGGCCAGCTGTCGACGATGCAGAGATTGCCGTCTGCCGCACCTTCCAGCACCACGCCTTCATTGTCGACCAGTTGCGGCTTGATGCCGAAGAACGGCAATGTCGCCGATCCCGGCTTGAGGTCCGTCGCACCGGGCAAGGGGCTGATCAGAATGCCGCCGGTCTCGGTCTGCCACCAGGTATCGACGATCGGCGAGGCGGCACCGCCGACGACGTTGTAATACCATTCCCAGGCTTCCGGATTGATCGGTTCGCCGACGGACCCGAGCAGGCGCAGCGACGACCGCGAGGAGCGCTCGACGAAATGATCTCCGGCCCCCATCAATGAGCGGATGGCCGTCGGCGCGGTGTAGAAAATATTGACCTTGTGCTTGTCGATGACCTCCCAGAACCGGCCCTGATCGGGGAAATTGGGAACGCCTTCAAACATCAGCGTGGTCGCACAATTGGCGAGTGGCCCGTAGACGATATAGGAGTGGCCGGTTACCCAACCGACGTCGGCGGTGCACCAGTAGATTTCGCCATCCTTGTAGTCGAACACATATTCGTGGGTCATCGAGGCATAGACGAGATAGCCGCCAGTCGTGTGTACGACACCCTTCGGCTTGCCGGTTGAACCTGACGTGTAGAGGATAAAAAGAGGATCCTCGGCCTTCATCTTGACCGGCGGGCAATCAGGCTTCGCCTTGGCGATTTCCTGGTGATACCAGAGGTCGCGGCCCGGCGCCCATTCGATCTTGCCGCCGGTGCGGCGCACCACCAGAACCTTGTTGACGATCACATACTGCCGGGCGGCAATATCGATGGCCGTATCGGTATTTTCCTTGAGCGGCACTGGCTTGCCGCCACGCAGGCCCTCGTCGCAGGTAATGACGAATGTCGATTCGCAGTCGACGATGCGACCGGCCAACGCTTCCGGCGAAAAGCCACCGAAAACCACCGAGTGAACCGCGCCGATCCGCGCGCAGGCCAGCATCGCAAAGGCGGCTTCCGGGATCATCGGCATGTAGATGGTGACGCGGTCGCCCTTCTTGACGCCGTTCGACTTCAGCACATTGGCCAGACGGCAGACGGAATCGTAAAGCTGGTTGTAGGTGATCTTCTTGTCGATATAGGGATTGTCGCCCTCCCAGATGATCGCCGTGCGCTCGCCATGGGTCTTCAGATGGCGGTCGATACAGTTGTAGGAGACATTGGTCAGACCGTCTTCATACCACTTGATCGGAACCTTGCCCTTGAAGCTGGTATTTTTGGCCTTGGTATAGGGCTTGAACCAATCGATGCGCTTGCCGTGCTTGGCCCAGAATTTCTCCGGATCCTCGATGCTGTCCTCGTACCATTTCAGGTATTTTTCGTTGTCGATCAATGCGCGGCTCTTGGCCGATTTCAAAACCGGATAGGTCTTGGCAGACATGAACACCTCCTCATGTGAATGCGCCAAAAACAATCGATGGCGGATCTCCTCTCCTCCATCTATGTGCTGCATTCATAGCAGGTCGTTTAAACGCAGCAATTAGACAAAGGTCATTTCGACCGTGAAGAATTGCATTTTCGCTACATTGGGCGTATACAGCCGCTGATTTCCCAGAAATTGTGGTTATGTCCACGGCCCGCGGCCCCACGGCCCGGACGCAGAGAAGGATTGTTACTCCATGGCCCAGACCCTGCTCATGCCAAAGGCGACCGCCGTTTGGCTGGTCGACAATACGGCACTGTCATTTGAACAGATCGCTCAGTTCTGCAAGCTTCACCCGCTTGAGGTGAAAGCCATTGCCGATGGCGAAGCGGCGCAGGGCATCAAGGGTCTCGACCCGATTGCCACAGGGCAGCTGTCGCGCGACGAGATCTCGCGGGCCGAAGGTGACGTGAACTACAAGCTGAAGCTTTCCGAGCCGAAGGTCAGGGTTCCCGATTCCAAGCGTCGCGGACCGCGCTATACGCCGGTTTCCAAGCGTCAGGACCGACCCAACGCCATTCTCTGGCTGGTGCGCAATCATCCGGAACTGAAGGACGCCCAGATTTCCCGCCTCGTCGGCACGACCAAGACGACGATTGAACAGATCCGCGACCGCAGCCACTGGAATTCGGCCAACCTCGCTCCCATGGACCCGGTAACGCTCGGTCTGTGCAGCCAGATCGATCTGGACCTTGAAGTCGAGAAGGCTTCGAAGGGCCGACCGCTGCCGACCGCTGCCGAACTCGGCGCGACCCTGCAGGCGACGACGGCAACCGAGAACCTCGGCCTCTACGGGCAGGAAGAGGAAAAGGAAATCGACGCCAATGCAGTCTTTGCGAAACTCAAGTCGCTGAAATCGACCCGCACCGACGACGAAGACGACCAATACTGACACGAAGCATCTGCACCCTTCTAAAAGCCCGGCCTGTGACACAACACAGGCCGGGCTTTTTTCATGAAGCAAGCTTGGCCATATCGTTCTGTTTCAGCACCTGGGTGATCTCTTCCAGGATCGCCGGATCGTCGATCGTGGCCGGCATCTTCCAGGGCATGCCGTCGGCGATCTTCTGCATGGTTCCACGCAGGATCTTTCCGGACCGGGTCTTCGGCAACCGCTCGACCACCATCACCGTCTTGAAGGCGGCAACCGGTCCGATCTCGTCGCGAACCAATTGAACGACCTCCTTGAAGATGGCCTTGCTGTCCCGGTGGACATTCTTCTTGAGCACCAGGAAGCCGCACGGGATTTGACCCTTCAGCTCATCCGCAATGCCGATCACCGCGCATTCCGCGACATCGGGATGCATGGCGCAGACTTCCTCCATCGCACCGGTCGACAGGCGGTGGCCGGCGCAGTTGATGATGTCGTCCGTGCGCGCCATGACGAAGATATATCCGTCATCATCCACCATTCCGGCATCGGCCGTCTTGTAATAGCCGGGGAATTCCTCAAGGCACGATGAGCGAAAGCGCGCATCGGCGTTCCAGAAGGTCACCAGGCAGCCCGGCGGCAAGGGCAGCTTGACGACGATATTGCCGAGCGTTCCGTTGGGCACCGGATGGCCTGAATCGTCCAGCACCTCGATGGCATAGCCGGGCATCGGCACGCAGGGAGAGCCATATTTCACCGGCAGCAGGCCAAGCCCCGCCGGATTGGCGGCGATCGGCCATCCGGTCTCGGTCTGCCACCAATGATCGATGATCGGCACCTGCAACATCTGCTCCGCCCATTTGATCGTTTCGGGATCTGCCCGTTCACCGGCAAGAAAGAGGGCGCGCAGGCCGGACAGGTCGTATCGTTTCACGTGGTCCGCCTCCGGATCTTCCAGGCGGATGGCCCGGAACGCCGTGGGTGCGGTGAACAGCGCCTTGACATCGTATTCGGAGACAATCCGCCAGAAAGTGCCGGCATCCGGTGTTCCGATCGGCTTTCCTTCGAAAATCACCGTGGCATTGCCGGCCAGCAGGGGCCCATAGACGATGTAGGAATGACCGACGACCCAGCCGATATCCGAGGCCGCCCAGAACACCTCTCCGGGCTTGACGCCGTAGATATTCTCCATCGTCCAGCTAAGTGCGACCATATGGCCGCCATTGTCCCGCACCACGCCCTTGGGCTGACCTGTGGTGCCGGACGTATAGAGAATGTAGAGCGGATCGGTAGATTGCACCGGCACGCAGGGAACCGAAGTTCCGTTGACCTTCTCCACCTCGACGGCATGGGCGAGATCGACATCGCCATGCTCGTAGCGCAGCGGCGCATGCAGCTGATCCCTCTGCAGGATGAAGCAATATTCCGGCTTGACGGTGGCCATGTCGACCGCGTGATCGAGCAGGGGTTTGTAGGGCACGACACGGCCCGGTTCCAGGCCGCAACTGGCGCAGATCACCACCTTCGCCTTGCAGTCGTCGATGCGGGTGGCAAGTTCATGGGCGGCGAACCCGCCGAACACCACGGAATGCACCGCGCCGATGCGGGCGCAGGCCAGCATGGAGAACACCGCTTCGGGTATCATCGGCATATAGATGACGACACGATCGCCCTTGGATACGCCATGGTTCTTCAGCACCCCGGCGATGGCTTCGACCTCCGTCAACGCCTCGGTGTAGCTGAACCTCTGCTTGATGCCCGTGACCGGGCTGTCGTAGATGATGGCGACCTCGTCGCCGCGGCCCGCATGAACATGACGGTCGAGGCAATTGTGACAGGTATTGGTTTCGCCTCCCGCAAACCAGCGACCGTATTCGCCCTGGTCGGCGTCGAACACGGTGTCGAATGGTCGCGACCAGTCGAGCTTTTCCGCCGCCGCTCGCCAGAACTGCTCCGGATCCTCTTTCCAGGATTGATAAACGTCAGAATATTGGCTGTCCATTGGCATCCTCCCAGGCAACGCATGACAATTTCTGTCTCGCGATAATAGGGGAGGGTGCCGTTTCATGGATACCCAGACGAAAGCGGTATCACGAAGCGCTGCGACATTTTGACCTAGGGCGAACCGCGCACTTGCCCGCTGGATCAGCAGACCCGGTGTTTTCAGCGCGTTCCGAAAATGGCCGATCCGACCCGTACGCTTGTCGCGCCGAAAGCGATGGCCGTCTCGAAATCGCCCGACATGCCCATGGAAAGACGGGACAGTCCGCACGCCTCGGCAAGCTTGGCCAGCAACGCGAAATGCGGACCCGGATTTTCATCGGCCGGCGGGATGCACATCAGGCCTTCGACGGGAAGACCGAGCTCGCCACGGCATAAACCGACAAAAGCAACCGTGTCGTCGGGAGCAATGCCCGCCTTCTGTGGCTCAAGCCCGGTATTGACCTGGACATAGCAGCGAAGGGAACGGTCCTGTCGTTTCATTTCATCGGCTAGCGCCCGCGCAATCTTTTCACGGTCGACCGTTTCGATAACATCAAAGAGAGCCACGGCATCGGCGGCCTTGTTGGACTGCAAGGGGCCGATCAGGTGCAATTCAAGATCGGGCGTCTCGGATTTCAGCAGCGGCCACTTACCCTGCGCCTCCTGCACCCGGTTCTCGCCGAACACGTGCTGGCCGGCAACGATGACGGGCCGGATCGCATCGGCATCGAACGTCTTGGACACCGCAACCAGTTGCACGGCGTCGGGCTCGCGTTTGGCCTGGCGCGTGGCGTCAGCGATCCGTCCTTTGACCTCGACCAGTCTCTCTTCAATCGTCATCTTGCAATCCCGTCATTGAACACCATCATTTACGGGATGAGGTGCAAACACGGCAAGGGCGGAACCGATGAACTTCGCTGCTATTTGAAACATGGCCGCAAAGGCCTGAAAACTTGACGCTTGCCCTGTTTCATGGTGAAGGTCACCGCCAAATTCTCCTTGTTCCCGGAATAGCAGACAGATGAGCACCGAACGTTACAATCCGCGTGATGCCGAACCCCGTTGGCAGTCCAGATGGGCGGACGAATCCGTCTTCACCACCGACAATGACGACCCGCGCGAAAAATACTACGTGCTCGAAATGTTCCCTTATCCATCCGGGCGCATTCACATGGGCCATGTGCGCAACTATGCGATGGGCGATGTGGTAGCGCGCTATAAGCGGGCTCGCGGCTACAATGTCCTGCATCCCATGGGATGGGACGCGTTCGGCATGCCGGCTGAAAATGCCGCCATGCAGAACAACGTCCATCCCAAGGACTGGACCTACCAGAACATCGCCACCATGCGCGGCCAGCTGAAGTCGATGGGCCTGTCGCTGGACTGGTCGCGCGAATTCGCCACCTGCGACGTGGACTATTACCATCGCCAGCAGCATCTCTTCCTCGACATGATGGAAAAGGGCCTGGTCTATCGCAAGCAGTCCAAGGTCAACTGGGATCCGGTCGACCATACGGTGCTGGCCAATGAGCAGGTGATCGACGGCCGCGGCTGGCGCTCCGGCGCTGTCGTCGAGCAGCGCGAGTTGACCCAGTGGTTCTTCAAGATCACCGACTACAGCCAGGATTTGCTCGACGCCCTCGACACGCTCGATCATTGGCCGGAAAAAGTGCGGCTGATGCAGAAGAACTGGATCGGCCGTTCGGAAGGCCTGGTGCTGCGCTGGGAAATTGTGCCGTCCAGCCAGACGGCCGGCTTCTCGGAAGTCACCGTTTACACGACCCGTCCCGACACGCTGTTCGGCGCATCCTTCCTCGCCATTGCCGCCGATCATCCGCTGGCGAAAATGGTCTCGGAGAGCAATGCCGAGATTACCGCCTTCTGCGAAGACACACGGCGCGCCGGAACGTCGCTGGCCGCATTGGAGACCGCTGAAAAGAAGGGCATCGACACCGGCATTCGCGTTCGCCACCCCTTTGATCCCTCCTGGGAACTGCCGGTCTATGTCGCCAACTTCGTGCTGATGGACTATGGCACGGGCGCCATTTTCGGCTGCCCGTCCGGCGACCAGCGCGATCTGGATTTCGCCCGCAAATACGACCTCCCGGTCGTACCGGTGGTCATGCCGAAAGATGGTGACGCCGCGACCTTTGCCGTTGGCGACACCGCCTATGACGGCGATGGCGTGATGATCAATTCGCGCTTCCTGGACGGCATGACGACCGACGAGGCCTTCACGGCCGTGGCCGACAAACTGTCGGCGACAAATCTCGGCAATGCGCCGCAGGGCGAGCGCAAGGTGAATTTCCGCCTGCGCGACTGGGGCATTTCGCGCCAGCGCTACTGGGGCTGCCCGATCCCGGTCATCCATTGCGAGGATTGCGGTGTGGTCCCCGTCCCCAAGGCCGACCTTCCCGTCAAGCTGCCCGACGACGTGACCTTCGACGTGCCCGGCAATCCGCTCGACCGTCACCCGACCTGGCGCCATGTGGCCTGCCCCCAATGTGGCAAGGACGCCCGGCGCGAGACGGACACCATGGACACGTTCGTCGATTCCAGCTGGTACTACGCCCGCTTCACGGCGCCTTGGGAAGATAACCCGACCAATCCGGCCGTGGCCGATCACTGGCTGCCGGTCGACCAGTATATCGGCGGTATCGAGCATGCGATCCTGCATCTGCTCTATTCCCGCTTCTTTACCCGTGCCATGCGCGAGACCGGCCATGTCAACCTGAGCGAACCCTTCAAGGGCCTGTTCACTCAAGGCATGGTCGTGCACGAAACCTACCGCCTTGGCGAAGGCGCCGCGGGCCAGTGGGTGGCGCCGGCCGATATCCGTATCGAAGAGATCGACGGCGCCCGTCGGGCGGTCATGCTTTCGACGGGCGATGAAGTGGCCATCGGTTCGATCGAAAAGATGTCGAAGTCGAAGAAGAATGTCGTCGATCCGGACGATATCATTGCCTCCTACGGTGCCGACACGGCGCGTTTCTTCGTCCTGTCGGATTCGCCGCCCGAACGGGACGTCATCTGGTCGGAATCCGGTGTCGAAGGCGCACACCGCTTCGTGCAGCGCGTCTGGCGGCTGATATCCGAAGCAGCTCCCGTCCTGCGCGATGTCCGCGGGAATCCGGCTAAAGAAGGCGAGGGGCTTGCCGTTTCACAGGTCGCCCACCGGACGCTGAAAGCCGTTCAGGGCGACCTCGACAAGCTTGCCTTCAACAAGGCCGTGGCGCGCATCTACGAACTGGTCAATGCCCTGGCCGCTCCGCTGTCACGCGTGTCGGCCGGCTCGGCGGATCCGGCCTTTGTCGCGGCCGTCAGAAATGCAGCCGAAATCCTGATCCAGCTGTTTGCACCGATGACGCCGCATCTGGCCGAAGAATGCTGGGCGGTGCTCGGTAATGAAGGTCTTGCGGCCACCGCGCCCTGGCCGGTATTCGATGCCGATCTGGTGGCTGAGAACGAGATCATGCTTCCCGTTCAAATCAACGGAAAGAAGCGTGCCGAATTGACAATCGGACGCGATGCGGATCAAAATACCGTCGAAGCGGCAGCACTCGCACTCGATGCCGTCAAGACTGCCTTGAACGGGCAGGCACCGAAGAAAATCATCGTGGTCCCGCAGAGGATTGTGAACATTGTCATTTAATCCTTTTGCTGTCATGGCCGGCCGTTTCAGGCTTATCGCTCTATTGGGATTGCTGGGCCTTGTCGCCGGCTGCCAGGTCCGGCCACTCTACGACGAGGCCTCGGGCACCCAGCAAAGCCTGGGATCCATCGCCTTTTCTTCAGCGGACGACCGCGTCGAGCTGGAGGTTCGCAACCAGTTGATCTTTCTGGTGGCGGGCGGGGCCGGGGAGCCGGCCGCACCGGAATACACGGTCGACCTGAAGGTCAAGTCCGAGACGATCGGTGTGCTGCTGGAGCAGTCCTCCGATACACCGAGGGCTGGGCGTGTTGTCGTCAGCGCCGATTACACGCTGAGCCGCACAAAGGACGGAACGGTGCTGCGCATGGCGCATCGGCAGTCTGTGGCACTGGTGGATTTCCCTGAACAGGAATTTGCCAAGCTGCGCGCCATCCGTGATGCCGAGAACCGGGCAGCCCGCGAGCTTGCCGAACTGATCCGCGCCGACCTTGCAGCGGCCCTGAGCCGTTGAGGCGGCTCCACGCATGAGCGAAATCAAATCCCACGAATTTGATGCGTTCCTGCAGAAGTCGGTCAGGCACTACCGCCTCTTCGTGCTTTATGGACCGGATCATGGCTTGGTGTCGGAACGGGCAGCGGTCATAGCAAAGGCCTCCGGCGTCGATCTCGGCGATCCCTTCTCGCTGATCAGGCTCGATGGTTCCGACATTCAAGCAGACCCCGGACGGTTGATCGACGAGATGAACGCCTTCGGGCTGTTCGGTGGCGAAAAACTGGTCTGGATCCGCGGCGCCAACAATGAAAAAGGCCTGGTTGATGGCCTGCAATATCTCTCCGAGTCACCACCGGAAACCAGCACGCTTATCGTCGAGGCAGGGGATCTCAAGAAAGGGTCGGCCACCCGCAAGATCGCCGAGGCGGCCCGTTCAATCGCCATCACCGCCTGTTATCCGGACGACGCAAGAGCCCTGAATGCCCTGGTCGATGCTGAATTGGCCGCCGCCGGCAAGCGGATCACGCCCAGCGCCCGCAAGCTGCTGCTCGAATCGCTGGGGGGAGACCGCATCGCCTCCCGCAACGAACTGTCCAAGCTGCTGCTCTACTGTCTGCATGAGGCCTTGATCGACGACGATCACGTCATCGGTATTATCGGCGATGCCAGCGCGGTATCAACCGACCAGGCCGTCGACGCGGTTCTGACCGGCGACGCCCAGGCGCTGCTGCACGCGACCCAGAAGATCTCCACGTCGAAGACACCGATTTTCATGGTGCTGCAAGGCTGCCTGCGGCAATTCCAGCAACTGGACCTGATGCGCTGTGAGATGGATCAGAAGAAGCTGCAACCGGCGCAGGTCATGCAGACGCTCGGCCGCCAGGTGCATTTCAAACGTAAGCCGATCGTCGAGCGCGCCCTTCGCAACTGGCCTAGTACTGCCCTGGCGCAGGAAAGCAACCGTTTGCAATCGACCATTTTGGCAAGCCGCCAAAGGCCGGGCCTCGAAGACAGTCTGGCCCTTCAAACGCTTCTGGCTTTGACATTGCAATCGGCGCGGCGCAATCGCTGACCTGATCGTGCCGAGAGCCTGAAATACGGTTATTCGTGAAACGCCCTAACGGGCTTCCAACAGCCGGCAGATCTCTTCAAGCTGCTCGAGCGACTGATAATTGATCCGCAACTGGCCGCCGCCGCCCTTGTGGGTGATGGCGACGTTCAGGCCAAGACGGTCCGAAAGGCTGCGCTCCAGGGCGATCGTATCGGAATCCTTGGAAACCACACCGGCCGCCGGCTTCGGATCGTTCTGCGCCTTGATGCTGTTCTGCGCCAGCCGTTCGGCGTCACGCACCGACAGCCCCTTGGAGGCGATGGTCTTTGCCAGCGGAATGGGGTCGGATGTCGAGACCAGGGCACGGGCATGGCCGGCCGACAGGCTGCCATCAGCCAGCATGTCGCGCACCTGTTCCGGCAATTTCAACAGACGCAAGCTGTTGGCCACATGGCTGCGGCTCTTGCCGATAATCTCGCCAAGATCGTTCTGTGTGTAGCCGTGTTCGGCGATCAACTGCTCATAGCCAAGTGCTTCTTCGAGTGGATTGAGGTCGGCGCGCTGCACGTTCTCGACGATTGCCAGTTCCAGGGCCGTCCGGTCATCGACATCTCGCACGATCACCGGAATTTCCACCAGCCCGGCCAGCTGCGCAGCACGCCAGCGGCGTTCGCCGGCAATGATCTCGTAGCGGTCGCGCTCGGTCGGACGAACGACGACCGGCTGCACGATGCCATGCTGGCGGATCGAACCTGCGAGTTCCTGAAGAACGCTTTCGTCGAAATAGCGGCGCGGATTGCGGGGGTTGCGGGCGACGAACTCGATCGGCACCGTCCGGTCGGCACTGACCGCACGACTGTCGCCGACCGGCACGGGCTGGTCCATTTCGCCGATCAGGGCCGCAAGTCCGCGACCAAGGCGCCGTTTGGAAATGTCGTCACTCATACGCTAAAACCTCAAAAACCGTCTCGAAGGAACCCTCAGGCCGCCTTTCGCTGCCGCTCTCTCTGTATCACTTCCGAAGCCAATTGCAGATAGGCTTGGCTGCCGGCACATTTCAGGTCATAAAGGATAGCCGGCTTTCCATAGGATGGCGCCTCCGAAACCCTGACGTTGCGCGGAATAAGTGTACGGTACACTTTTTCACCCAGATGTGTGCGCACGTCATTGACGACCTGCTGCGCAAGATTGTTGCGCGCATCGAACATTGTGAGAACGATACCCTGAATATCAAGGCTCGGATTGACGCCGCGACGCACCTGGTTGATCGTTTCGAGCAGCTGGCTAAGGCCTTCCAGGGCAAAGAACTCGCATTGCAGGGGAACAAGCACGGAATGCGCCGCCGCCATGGCGTTCATTGTCAACAGATTGAACGACGGCGGGCAATCGACCAGAATATAGGAATAGGCGAGGCCGCCCGTCTGATCGAGCGCCTTTTTCAGGCGATAAACCCGGTCGGGCTGCTGAGAAATTTCCATTTCCAGCCCAAGCAGATCAAGCGTCGAGGGGATGATCGACAGATTGGGCACGGCGGTATCTATCGCGGCCTCTTCGACCGTGTGGCTGCCCACCAGCAGATCGTATGACGAGAGTTTGCGGTCGCGCCTCTGGATCCCGAGCCCGGTGCTGGCATTGCCCTGCGGGTCAAGGTCGACGATCAGAACCCGCTCGCCGATTGCTGCCAGCGCCGTCGCCAGATTGATCGCTGTCGTCGTTTTCCCGACACCGCCTTTTTGATTGGCGATGGTGATAATTCGGTTTCTCTCGCTAGCCATTCCGCACCCGACGATCGTTAAACCTTCAGCGCCTGATTGGTGATCTCCAAAATAACGGAATCCCTTTCCAGTGCACTTGGATGTATTACCAGATCAAACCGCCAGCGACCACGCGCTTTCTCGATTTCCGCCTGATAATCCCGGCCTTTGTGGAAAAGGCAGCGCAGATCAGGCATTTTTTTTGCCCAGGGATTCGTATAATCGAGCAGCAGATCGAGATCCGCCAGCGCGCGCGCCGAGATTGCTTCGCATTCGGTCACCTTTTGCCGCGCATCTTCAATACGGCAGACATGGATACTGCCGCGCGCACCGGTTTCGCTGAGAGCGAGACGCAGGAAACTGGCCTTCTTGTGATTGCTTTCGACCAGGTGAACCCATCCAGATCCGGCCTCGGCCAAGAGGATTGCGGTGATCACACCCGGAAAGCCACCACCGCTGCCGAGATCGACCCATTGTTTCGGTTCCGGCAGGATTTTAAAGAGCTGAGCGCTATCCGCAATGTGTCGTTGCCAGATCTGCTGTTTTGTCGATGGTGCGATAAGATTGATAGACCGCGACCATTTTTCAAACAGTGAAACGAAGTGATCAAGGCGTTCGGATGTTTCACGTGAAACACGCAATCCGATCATATCCGACAAAAGACTCTCCGACATTGAATCAACTGGCCTTTGCCAGCAACTCACCCTTCTTAAGGTAAGCCATGATAAGGGATAGCGCCGCTGGAGTCATGCCATCCACCCGCCCAGCTTGGGCAAGATTAGCCGGCCGGGCAGCCGTCAGTTTCAATCGAAGCTCGTTGGACAGTCCAGGCAAAGCCTCGAAGCTGAAATCAGCTGGAATAATCCGGACCTCATCGCGCCGAGTTGCGGCAATATCAGCGTCCTGGCGATCCAGATAGACGGAATAAGCTGCATGGATCTCAACCGCCTCCGCAATCCGATCAGACATTGGCGATAAATCCGGCCATGCGCGGTAGATATCATCCAACGTCCTATCGGGATAGGCAAGGATCTCCAGCGCGCTACGCCGACGGCCGTCCTGGTTGAGCGTCAACCCACGCTGGATCGCCTCATTGGGCGTAATGCTCAATTCCTGCAATTGCAAAATTGCTTGATCGAGGCTTGTCTTATAACTTGTGAACTTCACTTTCCGGGACGTGCTCACGCAACCAAGTGAAATGCCTAGAGGTGTCAAACGCATATCCGCATTGTCGGCACGCAAGGACAAACGGTATTCCGCCCTCGACGTGAACATCCGGTACGGTTCGGTAATCCCCCGCGATGTCAAATCGTCAATCATCACGCCAATATAGGATTCCGTCCGGCTGAACTCGGCAGGAGGCTTACCAGCTGCCAAGAGCGCCGCATTCAGGCCTGCAACAAGACCCTGAGCTGCTGCTTCCTCGTATCCCGTAGTTCCATTGATCTGGCCAGCCAGAAACAAGCCCGACAACCGTCTGAGCTGCAGATCGGATGTCAGTTCCCGCGGATCCACATGATCGTATTCGATGGCATAGCCCGTTTGCAGGATCGAGACGTGCTCCAAACCCGGCATCGTACGGATAAAGGCCTCCTGGACCTCTTCCGGCAGCGATGTCGAAATGCCGTTGGGATAGACGGTATGGTCATCGAGGCCCTCAGGCTCCAGGAAAACCTGGTGTCCGTCCCGGTCCCCAAACCGCATGATCTTGTCCTCGATGGACGGGCAATAGCGCGGACCAACCCCTTCGATCTGGCCGGAATACATGGCAGACAGGTGGATATTGTCTCGAATGAGCTGGTGGGTCGCCGGCGTGGTGCGGGTAATTCCGCACTCTATCTGTGGCGTGGTAATTTTATCCGTCATGAAGGAAAACGGCACAGGCACCTCATCGGCCGCCTGTGTGTCCAGCACGGCCCAATCGATCGTCCGCCCATCCAGGCGCGCCGGAGTTCCCGTCTTCAGACGACCAAGCCGAAGTCCCAAGCGTGCCAGCCTGTCACTCAAGCCAACAGACGGCGCCTCTCCGACCCGACCGGCCGGAATTTTTCGGTTGCCGATATGGATCAAACCGCGAAGGAACGTGCCACTGGTCAAAACCACCGTGCGTGCGCCGATCTCCCGGCCATCATTCAGAACCACGCCGCTAACGTGATTCGGCTCCTGTTGCAGGAGATCGAAAACGTCCCCCTCGATGATATCGAGGTTTTCGATCTCGAGAAGCGCCGCTTGCATGGCCGCCTTATAGAGCTTTCTATCGGCCTGCGTGCGCGGGCCGCGCACTGCCGGGCCTTTTTTTCGATTGAGAAGGCGAAACTGGATGCCGGCCGAGTCTGCACAACGGCCCATCAGCCCGTCAAGCGCATCGATTTCGCGAACCAAGTGACCTTTTCCAAGGCCCCCAATGGCAGGATTGCACGACATAGTGCCGATCGTTTCGGCTTTATGGGTAACCAGCGCTGTAGCAGCGCCCATGCGGGCCGCGGCGGCGGCGGCTTCGCAGCCGGCATGCCCGCCACCGATCACAAGCACATCATATTGCTTTTTCATCACTTTAGCCATCAGCCCAATTGCGCCAAATCTTCGTCGTAGTGTTTCACGTGAATCATTTCCCGATGCAAAATTCCGAGAAGATCTTTCCCAATAACGTTTCGACATCGACTCGACCGACGACCCGTCCAAGTGCCTCTGCAGACTGACGCAAATGCTCGGCGCGCAGCTCAAGGCCCTTTGCATCATCAAGCGCCAGGTCGATTTCGTCCAAGGCCGTCTGCAAAAACTGCCGTTGACGAATCCGGCTAGGGATAGCCAACGACCCACCATCAACACGACCCTTCACCGCAGACAGTATCAAATTGCGAACGGCGCCGACATCCTCGTCCCTTAAAGTCGAGATACAGATATCGAACCGATCCGATCGTTCCGCACCGCCTAGGTCACGCTTGGTGCCGACATTAAATTTCGGACCCGAAATGTCTGTCTGCTCAGCAACCTGATCGGTGGACATATCTGAGAGGAGCAACACCAGATCCGCCTCATCGATCTTTTGCTGCGCCCGGCGGATCCCCTCGCGTTCGACAACATCTGCCGTCTCCCGGATGCCTGCGGTGTCATACAGCTTAACCGCATAGCCTTCAATATCGAGATCGCACTGGATGACATCACGCGTCGTTCCCGCATATTCGGTGACGATGGCGATATCGCGGCGGGCAAGGGCATTCATCAGACTCGACTTGCCGGCATTTGGGGGGCCGGCAATGACAACCTTGAACCCGTCCCGAATGATCTCGCCGCGCTTTTCGTCATCTACGTTGCGGGAAATCTCGTCCCGAAGAATCACCAGAGATGCCCACACCCGATCGGACACCGCACCAGGCACATCGCTCTCATCGGCGAAATCCAGCTCCGCCTCAATCAACGCGCGGGCCGTCAACAACCGCTCACGCCAATCGTCAAACACTTTCGAAACATTGCCCAGGCTTTGCTCGATAGCCAACCGCCGTTGCATCTCTGTCTCGGCAACCAGCAGGTCGGCAAGGCCCTCGATCTCGACCAGATCGACCTTGCCGTTCTCAAATGCCCGACGGGAAAACTCGCCGGCCTCCGCCAGGCGACAACCGTCAAAACCCTGTAATTCTTCAAGCAGAGCCGAAATTACCGCCTTGCTGCCGTGAAGATGCAGTTCGGCGCAGTCCTCGCCGGTAAATGACCGGGGTCCGGGAAAGACAACAACCAACCCACGATCGAGAACAAGACCGTTGCGGGAGCGAATCGACCTCAAGGCGAACTCACGCGAGGCAGGAAGATCGCCGAACAAGTCCGTACAAACGGACAGTGTCCGCGGCCCACTGATACGAACCACCGCCACGCCAGAGGGCAAGGAGCCCGACGACAGCGCAAATATGGTATCCTGATGGGACATGACAATCCTCGCCGGCAGCCTGCCTGTCAAACCCGCTCCGATCGCGCGATGTATAAACAGGCAGGGTCAGCCCAACTAGGTGTTCATCGAATCGAAGAAATCGCCGTTCGTCTTGGTCTGTTTGAGTTTGTCGATCAGGAACTCGATGGCGTCGGTCGTGCCCATCGGCGCCAGGATACGACGCAGCACGAAGATCTTCTGCAGGTCCTGACGCGGCACGAGTAGGTCTTCCTTGCGGGTGCCGGATTTCAGAATGTCCATCGACGGGAAGATGCGCTTGTCGGCGACCTTGCGATCGAGCACGATTTCCGAGTTGCCGGTGCCCTTGAACTCTTCGAAGATGACTTCGTCCATGCGGCTGCCGGTGTCGATCAGCGCTGTCGCAATGATGGTCAGCGAGCCGCCTTCCTCGATATTGCGTGCCGCACCAAAGAAACGCTTCGGCCGCTGCAGGGCATTGGCGTCCACACCACCGGTCAGGACCTTGCCGGAGGAGGGGACAACGGTGTTATAGGCGCGCCCCAGACGGGTGATCGAATCCAGAAGAATCACCACATCACGGCCGTGCTCGACCAGACGCTTGGCCTTCTCGATGACCATTTCGGCCACCTGGACATGCCGGACCGCCGGTTCGTCGAAGGTGGAAGAGACGACTTCGCCGCGCACTGAGCGCTGCATATCCGTCACTTCTTCCGGCCGCTCGTCGATCAACAGCACGATCAGATAACATTCCGGATGATTGGCAGTGATGGAATGGGCAATGTTCTGCAGCAGAACGGTCTTACCCGTCCGCGGCGGTGCGACGATCAAGCCGCGCTGGCCCTTGCCGAGCGGCGCGATCAGGTCGATGACGCGCGCCGACAGATCCTTGGAGGTCGGCACTTCCAGTTCCATCTTGAAGCGCTCGTTCGGATAAAGCGGCGTCAGATTGTCGAAATGCACCTTGTGGCGGATCTTTTCAGGGTCTTCGAAATTGATCGTATTGACCTTGAGCAGGGCAAAATAGCGCTCGCCTTCCTTCGGACCGCGGATAGGCCCTTCCACCGTGTCGCCGGTCTTCAGCGAAAAACGGCGGATCTGTGAAGGGGAGATATAGATATCGTCCGGGCCTGGCAGATAATTGGCATTTGCCGACCGCAGGAAGCCGAAGCCATCCTGTAGCACTTCGACGACGCCCTCGCCGATGATCTCGACGTCCTGGCTCGCCAGCATCTTCAGAATGGCGAACATCAGCTCCTGCTTGCGCATCGTGCTGGCGTTTTCGACCTCGAGAGATTCGGCAAAGGTCAAGAGATCGGTCGGAGACTTGCTCTTAAGTTCTTGTAGCTTCATTTCAGCCATGAAGGGGGACCACATTCGATTTAAAGGGAAGGGCGTGCCGGGGGACATCGGTACTATCGCGAGAAACCGCAAATGACTGAATGTTATGCAAGCCGCGTAGGATAAGGTTGCCGGAAAATAGCGATTCACCTGGCTGGCTGCAAGGGAAAAGCAAAAATTCTCTCAAATAATAACAAATCCCATACGCTAAAACGGTTTTACGATGACCAGTATGACGATTGCGATCATCAGCACGGTCGGAACCTCGTTCATCAGCCGCCAGAAACGCGCCGTCCTGACATATTGGCCACGCTGGAAAGCCTTGACCGCCCGCGAGAAATAGAAATGCACCGCCGTCAGTCCGACCACGGCCGCAATCTTCGCATGCAGCCATCCGCCCATGAAGCCATAGGCGGCCCAGGCCAGATATAGCCCCAGCAGCCAGGAGAGACCCATGGCCGGATGCATGATGACCTTCATCAGCCGCTGTTCCATGATGCTGAAGGTCTCGGCCTGAACCGAACCTTTGTCCGCATCCATATGGTAGATGAAAAGCCGCGGCATGTAGAGCAGCCCGGCCATCCAGGAGATCACTGCAATCACATGCAGCGCCTTCAGCCAGAGGAAAGCGCGCTCCTTGCCGATCAAGAACAACAGGCCGGCAAAGCCGACAAACACGACCAGAGCGATTGAGGCGCGCAATCGCGCCTTGCGACCGGCCCCGGTTCCTGTTTCGCCCTCGCTTTTCATCAGCGGGCAATCCCCCGCACCCGATTGACCAGAGCCGCAACGGTCTCCGGATCGGCTTGCGGCGTGATGCCGTGACCCAGATTGAAGATCAGCGGGCCATGGCCCAGCGCATTCAGGATACGATCGATCCCCTCTTCGAGCGCCTTGCCTCCAGCCACGACCCGCATCGGATCGAGATTGCCCTGGATCGGCCCGTCTTTCTGCAGTTCCTCGGCAAATGACAAAGGCACAGTCCAGTCCAGACCGATGGCCGTCGCATCCGTCTTCTGCCGATAGGTTTTCAGCAATATCCCGGCGCCCTTGGCAAAGGCGATCACCTTGGCACCCGGGCGGCGGGCACGCACAGACGCGATCATGCGCTGCACCGGCCTGCAACAGAAGGCGTCGAATTCCTCTTCACCAAGCACACCGGCCCAGGAATCGAAGATCTGCACCGCATCCGCACCGGCATCGATCTGGGCGACCAGATAGTCGGCCGATAGATCCGCCAGAAACATCAGCAGCTGCTCGAAAGCCTTCGGGTATCGATAGGCAAAAAGTCGAGCCGGCGCCTGATCGCTCGTTCCATGGCCGGCGATCATATAGGTAGCGACGGTCCAGGGCGCTCCACAGAACCCGAGAAGTGTTGTTTCTGACGGCAGGTCGTGCCGCAATCTCCCGAGTGTCTCGAACACGGGCGCCAGATGCTGAAGGGCGTTGTCGTCCTTCAATGCAAAAATGCCGGCTTCGTCGATCGGATCCATCTGCGGACCATGACCTTCGGTAAACGTCACATTCCGATGCAGCGCATCCGGGATCACGAGAATATCGGAAAACAGGATGGCCGCGTCGAATCCGTAGCGACGGATGGGTTGCAACGTGACTTCGACGGCATGGTCCGGCGAATAACAGAGATCCAGAAAACTTCCCGCTTGAGCCCGTGTCTTGCGATATTCCGGAAGATAGCGACCGGCCTGACGCATCAGCCAGACCGGCGGCGGCGAGATCGTCTTGCCATTCAAGACGTCGATGATCTTTCGGTTCGTATCGCTCAAGGTCGATGGCCCTTTAAATTATAAAAGATAAGATTCTTCTTCTTCTATTTCTAAGAGTCTGTGACTATCAAGGCTTATCAATGGTCCACAGGTTAACCACTCCTCGGTGTGGCATCGTTCATCAGCGGGAAGATCTTTGATGGGATTTCATAGGTTCTGCGGATGAAATCGATTCAGATAAAAATATCAGTCATTTGAGAAGAAGCATCTGTGATGACAGTCTGTGGATAAAGTGTGGATAATTCCGAGACGCGATCAATTGTCCCAGCAATTCACATAGCTCTCTAAAACGGTGCCGAAAGCCAGGCTTGTGGACAACTCGGCACTTTTCCCCTTGCCTTCCGGCCGGCCCGGTCGCTAGCTGTCGCAGTCCCCGTTTATCAACAGGCTGCGGAATTTAGCGTGGAGAACAAAAAACATTTCTTTCATCTGCATCTGATTTCTGACTCAACGGGAGAGACTCTGATCTCCGCCGGCCGGGCCGCTTCGGCGCAGTTTCAATCCTCCAATCCGATCGAGCATGTCTATCCGCTGATCCGCAACCGCCGACAGCTTCTGCCGGTGCTGCAGGCAATCGACGACAAGCCTGGCATTGTTCTCTACACCATCGTCGATCAGTCTCTCGCTGACTTCCTGGATACGACCTGCGCGGAAATGGGCGTGCCAAGCGTCAATGTGCTGGAGCCGGTGATTGCCAAGTTTCAGTCTTATCTGGGCTCACCGTCGCGTCGCCGGGTCGGCGCGCAACATGCGCTGAATGCCGAATATTTTGCTCGGATCGAGGCACTGAATTATACGATGGACCATGACGATGGTCAGATGGCCGCGGGTTACGATGAAGCCGACGTCGTCCTCGTCGGCATCAGCCGGACATCCAAGACGCCGACTAGCATCTATCTGGCCAACAGAGGCATCAAGACCGCCAACATCCCGATCGTCTGTGGGGTTCCCTTGCCGGACAGCCTGCTGAAGGCGACCCGTCCGCTGATCGTCGGGCTGATTGCCACCACCGACCGGATATCCCAGGTGCGTGAGAATCGGGAGCTTGGATCGGCTGCCGGATTTGATCCCGGTGATTATACCGACCGGGCTTCGATCGCCGAGGAACTGAAATATGCGAGATCCCTTTGCGCCCGCAACAACTGGCCGGTCATCGATGTCAGCCGCCGGTCGATCGAGGAAACGGCTGCCGCAATCGTTGCCCTGCGGGTCAAGCTGCGCTAAGCCGAATCGCACGCCGACCCAATATAAAGAGTTGCATCCATGATCCATCCGTTGGTGCTCGCCTCATCGAGCCCATTCCGCCGACAGTTGCTGGAAAATGCCGGCCTTGTTTTCAAGGTCGATGCACCTCGTATCGATGAACGACAGATCGAGGCCCTGCCGGCTAATCGTGCCCTCGGTCCGGTGGACCTGGCCAGGACATTGTCCACGGCCAAGGCGATCGACGTCAGCCTTCGCAATCCCGATGCGATTGTGATCGGTGGCGACCAGACGTTGTCGCTTGGCAATACTGTCTTTCACAAGGCTCCCGACCTTGGCGCGGCGCGCGAACAATTGATGGAACTGCAGGGCAGGACGCACGATCTCAATAGCGCAATCACCTTGGCCCTGAATGGCAAGGTTCTATGGGAACATGTCGGTATCGCCAAGATGACGATGCGTTCGGTCAGCCCTGCTTTCATGGATGGCTATCTGGAACGTATGGGTCCGAAGGCATTGATGAGCGTCGGCGGCTATCAGTTGGAAGGGGAGGGGGTACAACTCTTTTCCGCGATCGAAGGCGACTATTTCACGGTGCTTGGCGTGCCTCTGTTGCCGCTTCTGGGTGAGCTTCGTACATTAGGGCAGATCGATGAATGATTCACGTGAAACAATTGGACCGGCCGCTTTTGTTGCCGGCTATCCAATCAGGCACTCCCGTTCGCCGCTCATTCATGGATACTGGCTTCGGCAACTCGGTCTGCCTGGCTCATATGGTCCGCTGGCAATCGCCCCGGAAGAGTTTGCCGACTTCATCTCCAGGCTGAAAGATGGCGGCTCGCGATATTGCGGCGGCAACGTCACCATTCCCCAC
Organism: Agrobacterium sp. a22-2; assembly: GCF_012276985.1. Lineage (GTDB taxonomy): Bacteria > Pseudomonadota > Alphaproteobacteria > Rhizobiales > Rhizobiaceae > Allorhizobium. The sequence goes on from NZ_JAAXMM010000017.1 coordinate 74,685, forward strand.
AAGGAAGCGGCCTATGCTCTTGCTGATCGTCGTGACGATCGCTGCCAGGAATTGGGCGCTGCCAATACGCTCTATTTGTCAGAGGGAGAACTTCATGCCACCAACACGGATGGCTATGGCTTTGCCCGCAACCTCGATGACAGGCATCCGGGCTGGGATCGGGCTCGCAAGGCCGTGGTACTGGGAGCAGGGGGTGCCAGTCGCGCGGTGATCCAGGCGCTTCGGGATCGCGGCTTCACGGAAATCAACGTCGTCAACCGCACCGTCGATCGGGCGAAAGAGCTTGCCGATCGCTTTGGTGCGGTCATAGCCCCGCATCCGCTGGCCGCCTTGGACGAGGTGATGCAGGGTGCCGAATTCTTCGTCAATACGACGTCGCTCGGCATGGATGGCGAGGCAGCGCCGCAGATTCAGTTTGCCGGATTGGCGTCGGGCGCCCTTGTCACCGACATCGTCTACATCCCGCTGATGACGCCGTTCCTCGCACAAGCGGAGGCGGCGGGTTTTGCCACGGTGGATGGCCTTGGCATGCTGCTGCATCAGGCGGTGCCCGGATTTGCCCGATGGTTCGGCGTGACGCCGACCGTCACTCCGGAGCTGCGTCAGCTGATCATTGCCGACATGGAGCAGCATGCATGATCCGCATCGGACTGACCGGCTCGATCGGCATGGGCAAGTCGACCACGGCGGCGATGTTTGTCGAGCAGGGTATTGCTGTGCATGACTCCGATCGGGTCGTTCACGAGCTTTACCAGAACGAGGCCGTGGAGCCGATCGCCCGTGACTTCCCCGAAGTCGTCATCGGTGGTGTCGTCGATCGCGGTGCGTTGTCAAGGAATCTGGCGAAGAATCCGGCTAATTTCCAGCGCCTTGAAGCCATCGTTCACCCGTTGGTACGCGAACGTCAACGGCGCTTCGTGGAAGAGCAGGAACGGCTCGGGGCCGATATCGTCGTGCTCGATATTCCGTTATTGTTTGAGACCGGCGCCCAAGATCGTGTCGATTCCATTGTCGTGGTAACCTGTGATCCCGATATTCAACGGGCCCGGGTCCTGCAGAGACCGGGTATGACAGAAGAGAAGTTCGAGATGATCCTGGCGCGCCAGGTCGCCGATCTGGACAAGCGCCGCATGGCGGATTTCATCATCGATACGGGGCAGGGCATGGAGGCCGCGCGCCGGCAGGTCGCCGATATCATTGCGACCTTGCGAAGCAGGAAGGAAGGGAAGGACTAGCCATGCGGGAAATCATATTCGATACGGAAACCACCGGGCTGGAATCGAAGATCGACCGGGTCATTGAAATCGGCGCGATCGAGCTGTTCAATCACTTCCCGACCGGCCGCAGCTTCCATGTCTATATCAACCCGGGCGACCGTAAGGTTCATCCGGATGCACTCGCCGTTCATGGCATCACCGATGAATTCCTGAAGGACAAGCCGCCGTTTTCGGCGATTGTCGAGGAACTAGTCGAATTCTTCGAAGGGGCGAAATGGATCGCCCACAACGCAACCTTCGACATGGGCTTCATCAATGCAGAATTCGAGCGTCTTGGCCGGGCGCCGGTTCCCAATGACCAGGTCCTCGACACCTTGGCGCTCGCCCGTCGCAAGCACCCGATGGGTCCCAACTCGTTGGATGCGCTGTGCCGCCGCTATGGTATCGACAACTCGCACCGCACCAAGCACGGCGCCCTTCTCGACTCCGAATTGCTGGCAGAAGTCTATATCGAAATGCTGGGTGGTCGTCAGGCGACCTTTGGCCTTGATACAGCCAGCAATACTAAGGCGCGGCGCAACGAGGAGGAAGAGGTCATCGTTGTTTTGACCGAGCGGCCAAGACCGCTCACCGCACGACTGACCGAAGACGAGATCCTGGCCCATGAAGCCCTGAAGAAGCGGATCGGTGCAAAGGCCATATGGGCGAACTATCCGCAGCCTGAGTGACAGGCAGACCCAAAATGAAAAGGCCCGGAAAAATCCGGGCCTTGAAGCATTCACTTATTGGGCGGCAGTTCAGTTCGGAACGGCCTGAACCTTGGCGCGGGCCTGTTCCTCGGCAACCCGCTGGGTGAACATCTGGGCAAAATCGATCGGATCGATCATCAGCGGCGGGAAGCCGCCGTTTCGTGTCGCATCGGCAATAATCTGCCGGGCGAACGGGAAGAGCAGGCGAGGGCACTCGATAAACAGAACCGGCAGCATGTGCTCCTGCGGAAACCCGGTAATGCGGAACACGCCGCCATAGACCAGTTCGGTCGCAAACAGCACCTTGTCGCCTTCCTTGGCTTCCGCATTGAGCGAGAGCACGACGTCGAAGTCGTTGTCGGACAGCGGATTGGCGTTCACGTTCACATTGATGTTGATCGCCGGCGCCTTGTCGCGCGACTGCAGGGACCGCGGTGCACCCGGATTTTCAAAGGAAAGATCCTTGATGTACTGGGCCAGAATGTTCAGGGATGGGCTTTCCGGTCCCTTGTTGCTGTTGTCGTTCGCCATAGGGGTAGTCCTCGCAGCTTTGATGGTTGAGGCCATCTAACATTTCGCACCAAGCCTTACAACCCTTGAGCCCAACCCGCCCTAACGGCATCGTGCGCCCCTTATTTCGGCAGATTGTCCGACCAGGGCGAGTTCTTTTTGCCGTCGCGATGAAACTCTTCGGACTCCAGATCGATGACCGGGCCATCCTTCGTCGGGCCGGATTGGGGTGCATCGGGCCGAGTATAGGACCGGCTTTCGCTGCGGAACGTGACGATGCGGGGTGCGATCAGCGCCCAGAGGAATTTCCGCGCAAACGGCATCAGCAGCAACAGGCCGAGGAGATCGGTGAGAAAGCCGGGCACGATCAGCAGGAGCGATGCAAAGACCGTTATGGCACCGCGCACCAGTTCCTGGCCCGGATCGCCGGTCATCCGCGAAGCGTCGCGAAAGCGCATCAGCAGTCCCATTCCGTGTACCCTGAGCAGCAGGATGCCGGCCACCGTGCTGAGGATCACCAGCCCCAGCGTCGCCGCCACGCCAATGGCATTGCCGACGATCACGAAGCCGGCGATCTCGGCCAATGGCAGCAACAGCAGAAACAGCGGGGCGAATCGCATGGAGAATATCTCTCTTTGTCGTGGTGCCGCCACCGATCCTGTCTGCGGCTCGGTTCCTTCTTCGAACGAAAGAATGCGGCTTGGCTATTTGAATGAAGCGCAGATGCGGACTATATGGAGGACAAGAATGGGAAATTAAACAGTGGTGCCGGATTGCTATGGGTTCGAATGACTTTGTGACATTGTTTTTTCTGGTCGCCGCAGTGCTGATCTTCCTTCAGCTGCGCAGCGTTCTCGGCCGCCGGACCGGCAATGAAAAGCCGCCCTTCGAGCCCTACAGTCCGCGGGATCTTGCCAAGGGCCCCGGCAGCGATGACGGCAAGGTCGTGACATTGCCGCGCCGCGACGAGGTCGAGAGCGAAGAACGCTTTGCGTCGATCGATGCCTTTGCAAAGCCCGGCTCGGACCTGAACACAGCGCTGCGTGACATCAGCAAGGTCGATCCGAGCTTCAGCCCGAAGGAATTCCTGAACGGCGCGCGCATGGCTTATGAGATGATCGTCACCGCTTTTGCCGACGGCGACAGAAAGACCCTCAAGGGCCTGCTGTCGCGCGAAGTGTATGAGGGATTCGATGCGGCGATCACGGAACGTGAGAAGCGCGGTGAAGTGATGAAATCGACCTTCGTCGGTATAGAGAAAGCCGACATCACCCATGGCGATGTCAAGGATAATGAAGAGCAGATCACCGTACGGATTATCAGCCAGTTGATCTCTGCGACCTACGACCGGGATGGCAAGGTCATCGACGGCGATGCGGAGGGCGTGACCGAGGTCAACGACATCTGGACCTTTGCCCGTGATACCCGTTCACGCGATCCGAACTGGAAACTGATTGCCACCGAATCGGAACAATGACCGGCGGCGGTGCAGATTACTCGCTTCGCTCCATACCCTTCGCCGAATTGCGGGGATGGAGCGAGGACGATCCGTCGGCACTCTTCGTTGGGCTTCGAAACTGTCTTTCCCAGATCCGCGATGTAAAGCCCTATCGGGCAGGGTCATTGGGATTGACTGCGGCGGATCTCCAACCCCTCCTTGAAGCAGCAGCGGCCTTCACGCCTCGCGACGCTCAATCGGCCAGGGCCTTTTTCGAGGCGGAATGCGCTCCCTTTCGGATCGAGCGCCGCGATGCGCAGCCGGGTCTGGTCACAGCCTTCTACGAGCCGGAAGTCCAGGTGTCCGACCAACCCGACGCTGTCTTCCGCTTTCCTTTCTACCTCCGGCCCGACGATCTTATCGATCTCGATGAACGCAACAGGCCGGCCGAGATCGGTCCATCCTATGCCTTTGGCTGGCAGACGGAGGAGGGGGTCAAGCCCTATCCCGACCGCCAGATGATCGATCGCGGCTGGCTGGACGGCCGTGGTCTTGAGATCGCCTGGGCGAGTTCGAAGGTCGATGTGTTTTTCGCCCATGTGCAGGGCGCGGCCCGATTGCGCTTTCCAGACGGCCGCCTTCTCCGCATCACCTATGCCGCAAAAGCAGGGCATCCTTTCTCGGCGATCGGAAAATTGCTGATCGACCGCGGCCAGATTAAAGCCGCCGACATCTCGATGCAGTCGATCCGACAATGGCTGGCGGACCATCCGCACGAGACGGATGAGGTGCTCTGGCACAACCGATCCTACATTTTCTTCCGCGAGGCGCACGTCAGCGACCTGGAGCTCGGGCCGATCGCCGCCGCGAAAGTGCCGCTGCTGGCAGGGCGGTCCCTGGCGGTTGACCGGCAGATCCACACATTCGGCTTTCCGTTTTTTATTCGGGCGGAAACGCTGACCCGCCTCGACGAGGGCCGACCTTTTGCCCGGCTGATGCTGGCCCTCGATACGGGCTCGGCCATCCTCGGCTGCGCACGCGGTGATATATTCACCGGTTCGGGCGACCAGGCGGGCGACCTTGCAGGTGCTGTACGCAATGAAGCGGATTTTTATATACTGATACCGATGCGGGCGGCGGCGAGGTATTTGTAATGTCTGGCAAGGGCAAGATCAGCACGGAAGATCGCATCCTGTGGGGCAAGGTCGCCCGCAGTACGCGCGCTCTGCCGGGTCGCCTGGAGGACCTGACGGAATTCGAACGCAGCTTTCTGGAAGAGCTGCCCGATATAGCTCCGGCACCGAAGATACCTCCTGGTCCGGATCCCTTCGTCGTGCAGAAACCCGACACAAAAAAAGCGTCCGGCATGCACCATCCGCTGGAGCGGCCGGTCAAGAGAAAGCTTGCCCGCGGCCAGCTGGCGCTCGAGGCGAGAATTGACCTGCACGGCCTGATCCAGAGCGAGGCGCACGGCATCCTGCTGGATTTTCTCATTCGAGCTCATGAGCGCGGCCTCAGGCATGTCTTGGTGATCACCGGCAAGGGAAGCTCGATGGGCAGCGACGGTGCCCTGCGGCGCGCCGTGCCCATGTGGTTCTCAAAGACCGAATTTCGCTATCTCATCTCGTCCCACGAACAGGCGGCCCGTCATCATGGCGGCGAGGGCGCCCTCTATGTCCGCCTGTCACGATCTCCGGGAGACCACCGGTGACGCCGTTTGGAGAAGCGGTGCGCCGGTTGCGGCAGCGCAAGGGCGTGTCCCAGAAGGACATGGCCCAGGCGATCGGCGTGTCGCCCGCTTATCTCTCGGCGCTGGAACATGGCCGGCGCGGCAAACCGAGTTTCGATCTGCTGCAACGGGTGGCGGGCTATTTCAATATCATCTGGGACGAGGCGGAAGAACTGTTCATGATTGCCGGGGCGTCCGATCCGCGCGTCGTGCTCGACACATCCGGCCTCGGGCCGGAATACACAGCCTTCGCCAACCATCTGGCCCGTGCGATTCGCACTCTGTCGCCGGCGGTGATAAGAGAGTTCGAGGAAATTCTCAAAAAGACCGAGACAGTCGAATGAAACCTCCAAAATCCCCTGATTTGTGGCGCTGGCGGGTGTCCGGAGTTTGGAACTTGCCGCAAAGACCCTATAGTCATCCGACAGAAAGCTTCTGATTCGACAGATCGGAACTTTTCCCCGATTAGACTGGAAAGATCGCTGAATGACCGATACCCCCGTTGCTGAAAATGGTGCGAGCGCCGAATACGGCGCTGATTCCATTAAGGTGCTCAAAGGCCTCGATGCCGTTCGCAAGCGGCCCGGCATGTACATCGGTGATACCGATGACGGCTCGGGTCTCCACCACATGGTTTATGAAGTTGTCGACAACGCCATTGACGAAGCGCTCGGCGGCTATGCGGATCTGGTAACCGTCACGCTGAACGCCGATGGATCCGTGACCGTCACCGACAACGGCCGCGGCATCCCGACTGACATTCACACCGGCGAAGGCATTTCGGCTGCCGAAGTGATCATGACCCAGCTGCATGCCGGCGGCAAGTTCGACCAGAATTCCTACAAGGTCTCCGGCGGTCTGCACGGCGTCGGCGTGTCGGTGGTCAATGCCCTGTCGGTCAAGCTGAAGCTGAAGATCCGACGCGCCGGCAAGATCTACGAGATGAGCTTCACCCATGGCGTTGCCGATGCGCCCCTCGTCGCGACCGGCGATTGCGGTTCCGAGACAGGCACGGAAGTGACCTTCACTCCGAGCACGGAGACCTTCACGAATACGGATTTCGACTACGGTACGCTGGAGCACCGTCTGCGCGAGCTGGCATTTCTGAATTCCGGTGTCAGAATTCTCCTGACCGACAAGCGCCGTTCGGACATCCGCCAGGAAGAGATGCTCTATGACGGCGGTCTTGAAGCCTTTGTCGTCTATCTCGATCGCGCGAAAAAGCCGCTCGTGCAGAAGCCGGTCTCCATTCGCGGCGAAAAAGACGGCATCGTCGTCGAAGTCGCGATGTGGTGGAACGACAGCTATCATGAGAACGTCCTCTGCTTCACCAACAACATTCCCCAGCGCGATGGCGGCACGCATATGGCGGGCTTCCGCGGTGCGCTGACGCGGCAGATCGTCTCCTATGCCGATACGTCTGGCATCATGAAGCGGGAGAAAGTCTCGCTCACCGGCGACGATTGCCGTGAAGGCCTGACGGCCGTTCTGTCGGTCAAGGTTCCCGATCCTAAGTTTTCGTCCCAGACCAAGGACAAGCTGGTTTCCTCGGAAGTTCGCCCCGTCGTCGAGAGCCTGGTCAGCGAAGCGCTCAGCGTCTGGCTGGAAGAGCATCCCTCCGATGCCAAGATCCTCATCGGTAAAGTCGTTGAGGCCGCTGCTGCGCGCGAGGCAGCCCGCAAGGCCCGCGAACTGACCCGCCGCAAAGGTGCCCTCGATATCGCCTCACTGCCCGGCAAGCTTGCCGATTGCTCCGAGCGCGACCCCGCCAAATCCGAACTGTTCCTGGTGGAAGGCGATTCCGCAGGTGGCTCAGCCAAGCAGGGACGGTCGCGTGAATCCCAGGCCATCCTGCCGCTGCGCGGCAAGATCCTCAACGTCGAACGCGCCCGTTTCGATAAGATGCTGGGCAGCCAGGAAATCGGCACGCTGATCACAGCGCTCGGCACGTCGATCGGCAAGGACGAGTTCAACGCCGACAAGCTGCGCTATCACAAGATCATCATCATGACCGATGCTGACGTCGACGGCGCCCATATCCGGACCCTGTTGCTGACTTTCTTCTTCCGGCAGATGCCGGAACTGATCGAACGCGGCCATCTCTACATCGCCCAGCCGCCGCTCTACAAAGTGACGCGCGGCAAGTCGATCCAGTATCTGAAGGACGAGAAGGCTCTCGAGGATTATCTGATCGGCATGGGCCTCGACGAGGCGACGCTGAAGCTCGGCAATGGCGAAGTGCGTGCCGGCCCCGACCTGCGGGAGATCACCCAGGATGCGTTGCGGCTGCGCTCCCTCGTGGAAGGACTGCATTCCCGCTATAACCGCAATGTGGTGGAGCAGGCAGCAATCGTCGGCGCACTCAACCCCGAACTGACGGAAAACAAGGTTCGGGCAGAGCAGACGGCAGCAGAGGTTGCTCATCGTCTCGATCTGATTTCCGAAGAAACCGAACGCGGCTGGATCGGTATCGTGACGGACGAAGGCGGCATGCGCTTCGAACGCATGGTGCGCGGCGTCAAGGAGACGGCGGCGATCGATGTGGCGCTGATCGGCTCGGTCGATGCCCGTTATATGGATCAGTTGGCGTCGCGCCTGCGCGAGATCTATGGAACCCCGCCGGTGCTCAGCCGCAAGGACGGGACGCTGGAAATCTCCGGACCTCGCTCGCTGCTGGACTCCGTCTTCGCCTTCGGCCGCAAGGGCCTTTCGATGCAGCGTTACAAAGGTCTCGGCGAGATGAATGCCGAGCAGCTGTGGGAGACGACCCTGGATCCGAACGTGCGGTCCTTGCTGCAGGTGCGGGTCAACGACGCGACCGATGCGGACGGGTTGTTCTCCAGGCTGATGGGCGACGAAGTCGAACCGCGTCGCGACTTCATTCAGGAAAATGCCCTCAACGTCGCCAATCTGGATATCTGATCTGTTTTCACGTGAATCATTCGTTAACCGTGATTCACGTGAAACACTTTTGGGCGCAGGCTATTCCTTCGGGAAAGACCCCTCGAACGCGACGGCACTGAGCGGCTTGCGGCCGTTGGGTATTTCCCGGGCTTTGAGCTGGTCCGGCAATAGGGCAGGGTCGCTCAGGCGACCGATTGCGACCGCAGCCTCAGCCCGATAGCCCGGCGGAACGTCCAGTTCCTCAAGTGCTCTGTCAAAATCCACACCGCCCATGCCATGGGCAAAATAGCCGGAGTAACACGCCTGCAGGGCAAGCATTGCCCAGGCAGCGCCTGCGTCAAAGCTGTGGCTGCGAAACGGCCGGGGCTCGCTGCCGTCGTCTTTCCGGTTGAGCGTGTCTGAAAAGATCACGACGAGAGCGGATGCGGATTTGGCCCAGACCTGATTGGATTCGTTGAGCAGGCCGAGGAGTGTGCCCCAATGCCCATCGCCCCTGAGCGCATAGACGAAGCGCCAGGGCTGGTAATTGGAGGCCGATGGTGCCCAATGAGCCGCCTCCAGAATGGTCATCAGCGACTGCTTGTCCATGGTCTCGCCGGTAAAGGAGCGAGGTGACCAGCGATCCAGAAAGATGGGATTGATGGGATAGTCCGATTGGCGATGATTGCTTTGGGTCATGCTTGTCCCTGAATTGATTTTGAACGACTGATAGTGCGCATCGCTCCTGCTTCGCGCAACCATCGACTGGCACGATGGGCATATGGGAAGAGAGGTTCGCCAATCAAGGCGATGGCGACCTGGAACCATTCGGATCGCTCTCCCACTATTAACCAGCTTCGCCACCGGAACTTTAACGCCTCGATGTCATTGTGAAACTGTGGCTGGCAAAAGAAAAAATCGTATATGCGGCTTTCCTACTTTGGTCGGCCTGACAACAAAAGTGTTACTATTGGACCGAATTCTGCTAGTTTCGGCGGTTGCGATGGATATCGCGGCACCTGGATGGAAATCGAAAGGCGGCTCTGCTCATGTTTTATCAGCTCTATGAAATGAACCATGCAGTGATGGCTCCATTTCGAGCCACCGCCGACGCAATGCGGCTCGCCTATGGCAATCCGCTCAATCCGCTGACCCACACAGTCGTCGGCCGTACGATGGCAGCCGGCTTCGAAGTCTTCGAGCGCGCCACCCGGCGTTACGGCAAACCGGCGTTCGATCTTCCGACCACGCAGATCGCCGGCCAGACTGTCGCCGTCCGCGAAGAGATCGTCTGGCAGAAGCCGTTCTGCAACCTGATCCATTTTGCCAGGAACCTGTCGGCCGATCACGGTGACGATCCCAAGATCCTGATCGTCGCGCCGATGTCCGGTCACTACGCCACGCTTCTGCGCGGAACGGTCGAGGCCCTTCTGCCGAGCGCCGATGTCTACATTACCGACTGGATCGATGCCCGCATGGTCCCGGTGACCGACGGCGCCTTCGATCTGGACGATTATATCGACTATGTCATCGAGATGCTGCACCATCTCGGTCCACGCACCAATGTGGTGGCTGTCTGTCAGCCATCGGTTCCGGTGCTCGCCGCAGTGGCGGTCATGGAAGCCGCCGGCGATCATTGCGCTCCCGCCTCGATGACCCTGATGGGTGGTCCGATCGACACCCGGTGCAATCCGACGGCTGTCAACGAACTGGCGCAGAAGAAGCCGCTCGAATGGTTCAAGGACAATGTCATCATGAACGTGCCCTGGCCGCAGCCGGGCTTCATGCGCGCCGTCTATCCGGGCTTTCTGCAACTGTCCGGCTTCATGTCGATGAACCTGGATCGCCACATGATCGCGCAGAAGGATTTTTACATGCACCTCGTCAAGAACGACGGGGACTCTGCCGAGCGGCATCGCGACTTCTATGACGAATATCTGGCGGTCATGGACCTGACGGCGGAATTCTACCTGCAGACCGTCGACACCGTCTTCATCAAGCATTCCTTGCCGAAGGGCGAGATGATGCACCGCGGCAAACGTGTGGATACGGCAGCGATCCGCAAGGTCGCGCTGCTGACCGTAGAAGGCGAGAACGACGATATCTCCGGCGTCGGCCAGACCAAGGCGGCGCAGACCATCAGTCCGAATATCCCCGACGACAAGCGTATGCATTATCTGCAGCCCGATGTCGGCCATTACGGCGTCTTCAACGGATCGCGCTTCCGCAAGGAAATCGCGCCGCGCATCATCGCCTTTGCCCGGAAACACTCCGAAGTGGTCAAGCCCAGCATCAAGCGGGTCATCAAGGGTGGCAAGTCCGCCTGACGGCCTTTGATTTCTGATAGCTAATACAGTCCTTTGCGGGATTTGACCGGCGGATGTCTTGAAGGGCGCCCGCCGGTTTACCACATCGATTTCCATCGGGCGGCATTCCGCCCCCGAGGAAAACGAGGGTAATTGATGATGAACCAATCAGCATTGCTGCGCCCGGACTGGACGCCGGCAACCGTCGTTCTGATGGTACTCGGCTTCATGGTGTTCTGGCCTTTGGGCCTTGCCATGCTTGCCTATATCCTTTTTGGCGATCGCTTCAAGGAATTCAAGCGCAACGCCAATGAAGCCGCTGACGGAATGTTTTCGAAGTGCCGTCCCGGCAAGTATCGCGGCCGCTCGCCTTTTTCGACAGGCAATGTCGCCTTTGACGACTGGCGCAAGGCCGAACTGGAGCGTCTCGACAACGAACGCCGCAGGCTCGATGAAATGCGCGAGGAGTTTGACTCCTATGCGCGCGAACTGCGTCGCGCCAAGGATCAGGAAGAGTTCGATCGCTTCATGCGCGAACGCAACGCCATGAAGCGCACCGACGGCGATGGCCCTGCCTCGGCCTTTTCCACGAACTGAACGAACAGTGGCCAAACCAAAAGCATGCCGGCATCGAGCCTGATGCCGGCTTTTTTTGCGCCGCAACGCCCTTCGAATCGGCTAAGAACACATCATGTTCGCGATGTTGAAAAAGACAGTCAGGAGATCGAGCAAGCCGAAAGCGCCCGAGAGCCGGGTGCTGGAGGTTGCCGGCAGGGCAGTGCCTTTGACCATTCGCCAGAATGCCCGTGCCACCCGCATCACCCTTCGCATCGAACCGGGTGGCCGGGCCTTGAAGATGACGGTGCCGACGGGACTTCGCGATATCGAAGTTCGCGATTTCCTGGACCGGCATCAGGGCTGGTTGAACATCAAGCTTGCAAAGTACAACACCGATAACCGGCTGCGACCCGGCGCCGAAATCCTGCTCAGGGGCACCCCCCATCTGATTGTTCACACCGGCCTGTTGCGCGGTATTACCGAGGTAGCCGAGGTCGATGGCCGGCCTGTGGTGAGAATCAGCGGGCTGGAGGAACATGCCGGCCGGCGCCTGTCCGCCTTCCTCAAGAAGGAAGCGCGCGCCGATCTGGAACGGCTGGTGGCCGAGCATACGCGGACCATCGGCCGAAAGCCCGGTGCACTGTCGATGAAGGACACCCGCAGTCGCTGGGGTTCCTGCTCGTGGGATGGCAATCTGAGCTTTTCCTGGCGGATCGTCATGGCGCCGCCCAGCGTCATCGATTACCTGGCCGCCCATGAAGTGGCGCACCTGCGCGAGATGAACCACGGTCCGGCCTTCTGGGCGCTCTGCCGAAAGCTTTGCCCGCACATGGAGGAAGCCAAGCTCTGGCTGAAACGCCATGGCTCGCAATTGCACGCCATCGACTTCGACTGATTCATCCAAGGTGAGCGCGCGCGCGTCGCAAATTGGCTCGACTCTTTTGTGTTTTCATGTCACTTCGCTGCCATGAAGCCCGATATCAAGATTTGCGGATTGAAGACACCGGAAGCGGTCGATCGCGCCGTCGAACGCGGTGCGACCCATATCGGCTTTATTTTCTTTGAAAAGAGCCCGCGCAACATCGAGCCGGATATTGCCGGACGGTTGGCCGACCGCGTTCGCGGCCGGGCCAAGATCGTCGCCGTGACCGTCGATGCCGGCAATGACGAACTGGATGAGATCGTCGACCTGCTGAAGCCCGACATTCTGCAATTCCACGGCAAGGAAAGCGCCGAACGGCTGCTCACCGTCAAGGCGGTCTATGGCCTGCCGGTCATGAAGGCTTTCTCGATCCGCGATGCCGATGACTTGAAGAAGATCCCGCCCTATATCGGTATTGCCGATCGATTTCTGTTCGATGCCAAGCCGCCAGCCGGTTCCGACCTTCCTGGCGGCAATGGCGTCTCCTTCGACTGGCAATTGCTGCGGACGCTTGACGACGATGTCGATTACATGCTTTCCGGAGGCCTGAACAAAGACAATATCGAGGCCGCGCTGCGAGAAACCGGCACGCGCGGCCTCGATGTGTCCTCCGGGGTCGAAAGCGCGCCAGGCGTCAAGGATCTGGATATGATGGACGAATTTTTTGCCGCGGTTGAACGCGCAATGGCGCCAGCACCGGTATCAGGGAGCGTAAAGTGAACCAGACACCCACACCCAATTCGTTTCGCGAAGGTCCTGACGAGGATGGCCGCTTCGGGATCTTCGGCGGCCGGTTCGTTGCGGAAACCCTGATGCCGCTGATCCTGGATTTGCAGGCGGAGTGGGAAAAAGCCAAGACCGACCCCGTGTTCCAGGCCGAACTTGCCCATCTCAACAAGCACTATACCGGGCGTCCGAGCCCGCTTTATTTCGCCGAACGCCTGACCAACGAGCTGGGCGGCGCCAAGATCTACTTCAAGCGCGATGAGCTGAACCACACCGGGTCGCACAAGATCAACAATTGTCTCGGTCAGATCCTGCTGGCCAAGCGCATGGGCAAGACCCGCATCATCGCGGAAACCGGCGCCGGACAGCATGGCGTCGCCTCGGCCACGGTGGCCGCCCGCTTCGGTATCCCTTGCGTCGTCTACATGGGCGCAACTGATGTCGAACGGCAGGCCCCCAATGTCTTCCGCATGAAGCTGCTCGGTGCGGAGGTTATCCCCGTTACCTCAGGTCACGGCACCCTGAAGGATGCCATGAACGAAGCGCTGCGCGACTGGGTCACCAATGTCGACGATACCTATTACATGATCGGCACGGCGGCTGGCCCGCATCCCTATCCGGAAATGGTCCGCGATTTCCAGTCGGTGATCGGCCGGGAAACCCGCGAACAGATGATGGAAGCCGAAGGCCGGCTGCCCGATCTGCTGGTCGCAGCCGTCGGCGGTGGTTCCAACGCCATCGGTCTTTTCCATCCCTTCCTCGATGACGAGAGCGTCAAGATCGTCGGCGTCGAGGCGGGCGGCAAAGGCCTGGACGGCGACGAGCATTGCGCTTCTCTCACCGCCGGTTCGCCGGGCGTCCTGCATGGCAATCGCACCTATCTGCTGCAGGATGCCGACGGACAGATCAAGGAAGGCCATTCGATCTCGGCTGGCCTCGACTATCCCGGCATCGGCCCGGAGCATTCCTGGCTGAAGGACAAGGGCCGCGTCGAATATGTCCCGGTCATGGATGTCGAGGCACTGGCCGCCTTCCAGGTTCTGACCCGCACCGAAGGCATCATTCCCGCCCTCGAGCCGTCCCATGCACTGGCCGAAGTCATCAAGCGGGCGCCGAAGATGGGCAAGGATCAGATCATCGTCATGAATCTCTGCGGCCGCGGCGACAAGGACATCTTCACTGTCGGCAAGATCTTGGGTATGGGGCTCTGACATGACCGCACGTATGGACAAACGCTTTGCCGATCTGAAGGCTGCCGGTCGCCCGGCGCTGGTTACCTATTTCATGGGCGGCGATCCGGACTATGAGACCTCGCTCGCCATCATGAAGGCACTTCCGGAAGCCGGTGCCGACGTCATCGAACTCGGCATGCCGTTTTCCGATCCGATGGCCGATGGTCCGGCGATCCAGTTGGCCGGCCAACGCGCCCTGAAATCCGGGCAGACGCTGGTCAAGACCCTTCAGCTTGCCCGTGAATTCCGCAAGTCGGACCAGGACACACCGATCGTCATGATGGGCTATTACAATCCCATCTATGTCTTCGGCGTCGAACGGTTCCTCGACGAAGCCCTGGAAGCCGGCATCGACGGCCTGATCATCGTCGACCTGCCGCCGGAAATGGACGACGAACTGTGCCTGCCGGCGCGCAAGCGCGACATCAATTTCATCCGCCTGGCAACGCCGACCACCGACGACAAGCGTCTGCCGATGGTTCTGCGCAATACATCCGGCTTCGTCTATTATGTCTCGATGAACGGCATCACCGGTTCGGCTCTGCCGGATCCGGCCCGTGTCTCCGGCGCGGTCGGCCGCATCAAGAAGCACACCGACCTGCCTATCTGCGTCGGCTTCGGCGTCAAGACCGCCGAGCATGCCCGGCTGATCGGCGCCAACGCCGACGGCGTCGTGGTTGGCACGGCCATCGTCAACCAGGTGGCCCTGAGCCTGACCAAGGACAACAAGGCCACCGCCGATACGGTACAGGCGGTCGTCACCCTGGTGCGCGGCCTGTCGAGCGGCGTCCATGCGGCGCGCCTTGCTGCTGCCGAATAGCGACACCATATTGAGTAGCGTCAATCAGGAGTATTTCAATTGAACTGGATCACCAACTACGTGCGGCCGCGGATCAATTCCATGCTTGGCCGGCGCGAAGTCCCGGAAAATCTCTGGATCAAGTGCCCTGAGACCGGCGAAATGGTCTTCCACAAGGATCTCGAGGGAAACAAGTGGGTCATTCCGACATCGGGCTATCACATGAAGATGCCGGCCAAGGCGCGCCTTCTCGATCTGTTCGACGGCGGCCGCTATGAGGCCTTCGTGCAGCCGAAAGTGGCCCAGGACCCACTGAAATTCCGCGATTCCAAGAAATATTCCGATCGGCTCCGCGACAGCCGGGTCAAGACCGAGCAGGAAGACACGATCCTGGCCGGCCTTGGCACGGTCAAGGGCCTGAAACTGGTTGCCGTTGTCCATGAGTTCAATTTCATGGGCGGTTCGCTCGGCATTGCCGCAGGCGAGGCGATCATCAAGGCCTTCGAGCGTGCCATCGAGGAAAAATGCCCGCTGGTCATGTTCCCCGCCTCCGGCGGTGCCCGCATGCAGGAAGGCATCCTGTCGCTGATGCAATTGCCGCGCACCACGGTGGCGGTCAACATGCTGAAAGAAGCGGGCCTGCCCTATATCGTCGTGCTGACCAATCCGACGACCGGCGGGGTCACTGCCTCCTATGCCATGCTGGGAGACCTGCACATTGCCGAGCCCGGCGCCGAGATCTGCTTTGCCGGCAAGCGCGTCATTGAACAGACGATCCGCGAAAAGTTGCCGGAGGGTTTCCAGACGTCGGAATACCTGTTGGAGCATGGGATGATCGACATGGTCACCAAGCGCCATGACATACCGGATCTGCTGGCTCGCGTTTTGAAGATCATGACCAAGCAAGCTGGCGATGCTGTCAAGAATACCCTGCCGGCGGTCGCTGCTGCGCAGGATGTTCCGGCCTGATATCACATACGCTCTCGATCACGCCGAATCCGCGGAATTCCTGACCATGAATGAGCCTGCCCATAGTGAGGCCGAACGGGAGATCGAGGTGCTGATGGGATTGCATCCCAAGGGCTTCGATCTCTCGCTGAACCGCATACGCCGCCTGCTGGGCAATCTCGGCAATCCGCATTTGAAGCTGCCTCCGGTCATTCATGTGGCCGGCACAAACGGCAAGGGCTCCGTGACGGCTTTCTGTCGCGTCCTGCTGGAAGCAGCGGGGCTGAGCGTGCATGTGCACACCTCACCCCATCTTGTGCGTTGGCATGAGCGATACCGGATCGGCGTCAAGGGTGGGCCGGGCCAATTCGTCGACGATGCGGTCTTTGCCGATGCCCTGCGCCGGATCGCGGCCGTCAATGCCGGTGAGCCGATCACGGTCTTCGAGATCCTGACGGCGGTGACCTTTCTGCTGTTTTCCGAACAGCCGGCCGATGTGGCCATCATCGAGGTCGGTCTTGGTGGGCGGTTTGATGCGACCAATGTCATCGACAACCCTGCCGTTTCGGTGATCATGCCGATTTCTCTGGACCATCAGCCCTATCTTGGCGATCGGGTCGAACTGATTGCCGCCGAAAAAGCCGGGATCATGAAGCGTGGCCTTCCGGTGGTCATCGGCCATCAGGAGCATGATGCGGCGCGCGACGTGCTGGTGACGACGGCCGAGCGCCTGAATTGTCCTCTCTCGGTGTTCGGCCAGGATTATTTTGCCCATGAGGAGTTCGGGCGGCTGATTTACCAGGACGAATTCGGCCTGTCCGATCTGCCGCTGCCCCGTCTGCCCGGCCGCCATCAATATGGCAATGCCGCAGCCGCTATACGCGCCGTCAAGGCGGCAGGCTTCACCGTTACCGATGCGATGGCCGAAACCGCCATGACCTCGGTCGAATGGCCGGGACGGCTACAGAGCCTGTCGGAAGGAAAGCTGCTGGTCCATGCGCCGGAAGGCGCCGAAATCTGGGTCGACGGCGGACACAATCCGGGCGCCGGCGAAGTGATTGCCGAGGCCATGGCCGGTTTCGAGGAACGCCAGTCGCGCCCTCTCTATCTGATCATCGGCATGCTCAACACCAAAGATCCGATCGGATATTTCCGCGCCTTCTCGGATATCGCCGTGCATGTCTTCACGGTTCCCATTCGCGGCACCGATGCGGCCATCGATCCCGTTGTGCTGGCCCATGCCGCCTATGATGCGGATCTGGTCGCCGAACCGATGTCGTCGGTTGCCGAGGCGCTGGAAGCCATCCGCGAACGTGCCGATCCCGATATGCCGGCGCCGCGCATTCTGATCGGCGGATCGCTTTATGTCGTCGGCAATGTGCTGGCCGACAACGGCACGCCCCCCAAATGAAAAAAGCCCGGACGAACCGGGCTTCTTTCAAGTCATTCGGATTGATGTCCGCGCTGCGGCTCAAGCGGCGCTGGAAATCCAGCTGCTCAGCGCCGTCTTGGGCTTGGCGCCAGCCTGGATGTCGGCCACTTCGCCACCCTTGAAGATCGCGAGGGTCGGGATCGAGCGGACGCCGAATCGTGCGGCAAGCTCGGGGTTTTCATCAATGTTGACCTTGGCAATTTTCACCTTGCCGGCCATTTCCGTCGAAATTTCTTCAAGGCTTGGTGCGATCATCTTGCACGGACCGCACCATTCAGCCCAGAAATCAACGACGACGGTTTCTGAGGAATCCAGGACTTCTGCCTGGAAATTGGCATTATCGACTTTTACCGTAGCCATTGGCTGCTCCTTTGTCGGTATCTGTTGATGTCTATTTGATGCTTGAGCGCCGGTTTTTCAATATCCCCGTATCTCACGTTGTCTTGAGCTCGGCAAGAGAGCGGGCCAGATCCGCTTCCGGTACCGAGAGAACCCGCGCATCCTCGGTATAGACCAGCAGGCAATCGAAGACCTTGCCGGGATAAAGGGGGCCAAGGATCTCGCGGTAGATGGCCAACTGGGCGCGATGGGCGAAGGGCAGCTCCGCCAGCGATTTTGGCGGCATGCGGTTCGTCTTGTAGTCGAGCAGAATGACACGGTCCGCGGTGACGGCCAGCCGGTCGATCCGGCCCGAGACGGTTCTTTCCTCGCCGTTGAGCAGAAATGTGCCCATGACCGATACTTCTGCCTGTCCGTGGGCGGAGAACACCTCCTGGAGCTGCGGATGGTCGAGCACGGCCATCACATCGTCCAGCAGCCGGGCACGATCCGCCGCCGGCCAGAAACGCGCGGCCCGCCCCACGTAGCGTTCAGCGGCCTCGAAGCGCTCGGCCTTTGAAAAGGCCGGCAGAACCTGCAGCATGCGGTGCACCAGCCGGCCCTTTTGCAGCGCGAGCCCGGCATTCTGCTTTTCCCCGAATAGCGGCGAACTGACCAGGAGATCGCCGGCGTCGTCGTCGATCACCGTTCCGGCGCCCGATGGGCTGAGCGGCCGCGGCAACCGTGTCTGTTGCGGCGCGGGCCGCGACAGCGCCTCGGGCAGCGGTTCGGAAACCCCGGTCTTCTCGCTTTCCTTTCGAGCTTCAAAGGTCCGGCCTGAAGGAGGCAATTGCCAGGACAGGCCGCCCCAGTCGCCGTCCGGGCCGGAAAAGCGAACCGGCTTACAGCGATCGGCATCAAGCGCCAGGGCGCCGGTAATCATGCTGTGCCAGACATCCGGTTGCTGCTGCTTGCCGCGATAGCCGCAGACGATCAACCGGTCTGCGGCGCGTGTCATGCCGACATAGAGCAGGCGCCGGTATTCTTCCTCGGCAAGCCGCTTGACCCGGGCCGTATCTGCCGAGGTCACTGAATTGTCGAGCCCCTTGACCGGCGTCCAGATCGGTACGGGCGGACGATCCGGATCCATGGGGATCATCCGGAACTTGGCGAGATGCGTGTGGTTGAAGGCCTTGGCGCCATCATCGACTAGGAAAACGATCGGTGCTTCCAGGCCCTTGGAGGCATGCACCGTCATCACCCGCACTTCGCTGCGTTCCTTGTCCTGTTCGCGCTTGACCTCGGGCGCTTCCTGTTCGAGCACGGTCACGAAGGATTGCAGGCCCGGAAGGCCTGATGTCTCGTAGGCGAGCGCGAAATTGAGGAACTCGTCGAGGATATCGCTGACCTCGCTGCCGAGGCGCGCCAGAAAGGCACGCCGGCCGCCCAGCGACCCAAGGACATGGGCATAGAAATCGTGCGGCGGAAGACGGCGGGAGAGCGAGATGTAACTGGACAGACGCGCCAAAACCGTCTGCCATGGAGACTCGTCTGCATGAGCCAGCCGCTGCAAGGCCTGCCAGACGCTTTCGTGTTTCTCCCGCAAGGCGCAAACCGTGAAGACATGGTCCTCGGTCAGGTCGAAGAGCGGGCTCTTCAGAATGGCGGCCAGCGACAGGTCGTCGGCCGGCAGCAGAACGAACCGCCCAAGCGCCAGCAGATCCTGGACCGCGATGTGGCCGGTGAGCTTCAGCCGGTCGGCCCCCGCCACCGGAATATTGTCCCGTCTTTTCAGGGCACGGGTCAGGGCATTGACGAAAGCGCCGCGCTTGCGCACCAGGATCAGAATGTCGCCGGCCTCTATCGGCCGCTCCACATCCTTTTCGATGATCGTTTCCTTGCCGATCATCGCCTCGATCCGATGGGCGATGCGCCGTGCCAGGATGGAGGACGGGGCGCTTTCCGGTGTGGCATCGAAGGGCGCGGTCCAGTCCTCTTCCTTGTCCAACGGTTCCGCCGCCACCATGTCCCAGAGATCGACAGCACCCGGATGCCCAGAGCGGCTGGACATGTGCACCACCGCGTCGTTAGCTGCACTCAGGCCCCGGGCATTGTCAGCTTGCGAAAAGACCTGGTCAACGGCGGACAGCACGGCCGATGTCGATCGAAACGACAAAGGCAGCCGCACGGCACTGAAGGTCTCGCCGCCGGTCTGGACTTCCTGCGCGGTGAGCGACCCTTCCTGCGAAAACCGTTCCGGCCGGGCGCCCTGAAAGGAATAGATCGACTGCTTCTCGTCGCCGACGGCAAAGAAGGTGCGTGTCACCGTGCGGGCGCTGGCGCCGGAAAAGAAGTCCTCGCGCAGCGAGCGGATCACCGACCATTGCACGGGACTGGTATCCTGGGCCTCGTCGACGAGGATATGATCGATGCCCTGGTCCAGCTTGTAATGCACCCATGGACCGACCTGGCTCTTGGTCAGGAGCGCTGCCGATCGTGCAATCAGGTCCTCGAAATCCAGCTGGCTGCGTCCCTTCTTCAGGTCCTCGTAATCGTGGTCGAGCCGCTGGGCGAGCAGCAGGGCAGCGCGGGTGGCGGTATAGAGCCGAAAGATCCGCAAGCGATCACGGCAGGCCACCACATGCTCCCGTGCCGCGATCACGGCATCCATCAGGTCGGGCGCTGCCTTGCTCATGGCGGCGGCCAGCAGCGTCCTGTCGGCTTTCGGCTTGTCAGCTTGCGTGTAGAAACAGCCCTCCAGCACTTCGGCGCGGCGGATAGGATCCGTCTCTTGAACCGCCTGTTCCAGCCCCGAGGCAATCGTCTGGACACTCTCGCTGCCCTTGGTCCGGGCAAGGTCGATATAGGTTGAGAGAACGGAACCGCTCAGGCCGGGCAGGGGCCAGTAGTTGGCGGCAAGACTGATTTCCGTATCGTCGATGGAGATCGCCAAGGCTTCGCGAAGCGCAACATCGCTGCCGCCCCGGCGCTCCGCCCATTCCATGAACGTGCGCACCGCATGCCGGTTGGCGACGATATCGCCGAGCAGGGCCTCCAGCTCGAATTCGTCGCCGAGACTGAGTGCCAGGGAAAAGGCATCGGCCAGTGCTGCGTCACCTTCCGCCGTCGTTGCCGTCAGCAGCGAGCGACGGGCATCGGACAGGAGCAGGGCCGAAGCCCGGTCGTCGAGCACGGAAAAATGCCCTGCCACATTGGCCTCGAGCGGAAACTGGTGCAGGAGCGCTTCGCAGAAGGCGTGAATGGTCTGGATCTTCAGGCCGCCGGGCGTCTCCAGCGCTCGGGCAAACAGCCGCCGCGCCGCGGCAATTTTTACCCGGTCCGGCGCTCGACCTTCGATCTGCGCAATGCGCCCGGCGAGCTGTTCGTCGGGCAGGGTCGCCCATTCCGCCAGCCGTTCGAACACCCGGTTCGACATTTCGGAAGCCGCTGCCTTGGTATAGGTCAGGCAGAGAATGGACGACGGGCGCGTTCCCGCCAGGAGCAGTCGGATCACCCGCAGCGTCAGCACATGGGTCTTGCCCGAGCCGGCATTGGCCGACACCCAGGCCGAGCGGCCCGGATCCGAGGCCAGCGCCTGCTGGGCCGAGGTCCAGTCGATCCAGGCGAGCGGGCTGTCGCTGTCGGGCAGATGGTCGATTTCACTCGTCACCGGCCACCTCCTCGGCTTCCGCCGTCGACCATTCGGCGACCCGGGCGAGATGGTCGTATTCGCCGCTGAAATCGTTCTGCTGGGCCGGCATCAGTCGGGAGACGAAACCCTTCTCTCCGGCCTGCAACAGGGCAACAAACCGCACCAGCTCGGCAATCGACTGTTCGCCAAGATCGACCGCCGACTTGGCATTGTCGCCGCGCCCCGTCAGCTCGTTGTTGACCGCCTCCGCCTTGAAGCGGTGGCCCGGCCGCAGCCGCACATAGAGAAGGTTTTCCGGCGTCAACCGGCCCGCATTGCGGAAGGCGCCGGCCTTCAAGGCCGCGGCCTCCAGCGCCAGTTGCGGATCAAGCAGGCTGCGCGCCTGCGACACGCTGGGGCTCGATCCGGTCTTGTAGTCGATGATATCGGCAAAACCGCCACCTTTGATATCGATGCGGTCTGCGACGCCGGTCAGCCTGATACCGATCTGCTCAAGCTCCATGCCGGCCGGCACCTCGGTGAGGATTCTGGTCGCGGTCCGGTCCCGTGTCCTTTCCCAGTGCAGAAATGCGCGGCCGACATCGACAAACCGCTGGCGCCAGACCACGTCGATATGGGGCGGCAGCCGTTCGGCATCAAAGACCTCTTGAGCAATAGCATGCAGCCGTTGCGCAGCATCGGGGTCCTGAGGTGAGGGTACTTCACGAACAAAACGCTCGACGATCCGGTGATAGAGCGTTCCTCGCTCGGATGCGCCGGGGTCGCGGTTGAACGGATCGACCGGATCGAGCCGCAGGATACGTCGCGCGTAGATCGCATAGGGGTCGCGGCGCAGCCGCCCCACTTCGCTGAACGAATAGCGTTTGGGCTGAAGCTCCACAGGCGGTGTCGGTGCGGGTCGCATGGCTGGCGCCTGGTCGCTGCCGCTGTCGATCAGATCGGCAAAATGGCGATAGCGATTGCCCCGCGCCTTCAGGTCACTGGCAAAGCCCTTGCCTCCCAGAGCCAGCAGGCGCTGCAGCCAGCGGGATGCGACGGTCGGTGCCGAGCCTTGCCGCAAGGCGCGGGAATAGATCAGCTTGCGGGTGCCGTTTGCCATCTCGAAATCGTGGGCCAACTGGCCGATCTGCTGTTCCGGCGGTTCCAGGCCCATCTGCGTCTTCATGCTGCGCGACAGGAAGGGATTGTTGGTGGTCTGGCCGGGCCATGAGCCCTCGTTCAACCCACCCAGCACCAGCGTATCGACGGACTGGAGGCGCGCCTCCAGCGTACCGAACACAAAAATCCGGGGGTGCCGCATGGCAGCCGGCTTGACGGCTTCGCCAGCCACCAGCGCCATGGCGATATCGATCCATTGCGGGCCGTCGGCCTCGATCTGTCCGTCCGTCTGCATGACTTCGCTTAAGAGTCGCGCCAGGGTTTCGCCGGCTTCATCGGACCAGAGCGCTGCAAGATTTCCGTCCGGCTCGGCACATATGGCCTCAAGCACCCGACCGCTGCGCTCGGCCCAGCCGGACAGCGACAGGCGGCTGGTCAGGTGCCCGCCATCCGGCCGTTGGACGACGAGGCCCGCCAGCGGCTCGACGGCAAGAGCGATGGTCCGCGCAAGCTTGCCCGCCCTATCCAGTGCCTCTTCCGACATGGACACACGCCATTGGCGCTTATGCCGGTCCTCCGCCTGGGCTTTTGCCTGGGCTTGAAGCAGCGGTTCAAGGGCGCTGATGTCGACGGATCCGATGCCGCCGCGCAAGGCGATGATCTCCAACGTATCGACCGCCTCGCGGCAGTCGGCCTCGGTGAAACCGAAACGGGCGAGGGGATGCTTCAACAGGGCGACGATGGCGACCGGATCGCCCGGCCGCAGTGCCGCTTCGAGTGCCAGGTTGAGAAGCGTTCCTTGCGGCGTCGCGCTGAACGGCGTACCGGCCGAATCGTCGGCGATGATCCCGAAACGTGCCAGTTCGGCAGTCACCCGCCGGGCCAGGTTCCTGTCGGGCGTGATCAACGCCGCGCGGCTGTCGCCGTCGGCACCGGGCTCCTCCAGCGCCAGCCGAAGGGCAATGGCAATGGCGGTGGCTTCCTCCCGCTCGTTGGCAGTCTCGATCAGCGCCACATCGGCAAAGGCTCGGTCGAAGCGGTCGTCGTCGAAGGTGTCGCGCCAGGCTGTCCAGCCGTCCGTGGCACCGGCAGGCGCCATGGCGCGGGACAGGATCTCGGCGCGGTCGCTCAAGGTCTCGTCGGCTGGGTCCAGCAGGGTGACGTCGTCGCGGGTCACATGCAGCTTTTCGAGCAGTTTAAACAGTCCGTATTGCGGGTGCCCGCGGCCAGCTGGGTCCGATAGCCCGCCGGCATCTGCCGGGCCGCCGATCGTCTGCCATTGCTCCTGCGGCATGGACAGGTCGAGCCCCGGCAGGACGACCACCCCCTGCGGCAACGAGGCGATTGCCGCGATCAGGTCGGTGGCTGCCGGAATCGATCCGGTCGAGCCGGCCACGATCACCGGCCCGCCGTCGCCAAGGCCGGCGATCCGCCGCGCCTCGGCGCGCAAAAGGGCGTTGCGGTGCCGCACGGGAGAGGCTCGGCCCAGTTCTTCCAGGCGCGCCGGCCAGAACAGGCTGGCAATCCGCAGGAATTCCAGCGTCAGCTGCCACCACGAGGCGTAGTCGCGGGCATCCAGTCTGTCGAGATCGGCCCAGTCCCCGTCTTCCGTTTCCACCGCGTCGATCAGCTCGATCAGCGCCCGCGCCAGCCAGACCGCGTCCGCCGGACTTGCGGGTGCCACCAGCGGCGTGTCCGAATGAATGCTGAGAACGATAGCCGGCAAACGGTTTCGCCAGGCCAGAATGAGCTGCGCCAGTTCAAGCAGCCTGACCGTGTTGCTGATCGCCGGTGCCAGATCAAAAAGCGCCGGCGCATCGCTTTCGAAGAAGCCGCTATCGTCATCGGTTTCGCCAAGCGGCCGGATCACGGGGAGGATGGCGGATTGTCCGCCCAGCAGGTCCACGAACTCCGAGCGCAGGGAGCGGGCGGCGCGCCGCGTCGGCACCAGGATCGTCACTTTTGCCAGCGACAGCGGATCGGAAGGGTCGTATCGGAAACCGTCGCAAAG
This sequence comes from Agrobacterium sp. a22-2, assembly GCF_012276985.1. Taxonomy (GTDB): domain Bacteria; phylum Pseudomonadota; class Alphaproteobacteria; order Rhizobiales; family Rhizobiaceae; genus Allorhizobium. Next base: position 99,213 of record NZ_JAAXMM010000017.1, read on the forward strand.
GCGCCCGTCACAAAGGGAAGCGGCCAATAACCTTAGAAAGGGCTGGCCCGGCGGTATGGTCAGGACGTTGCGGCGACTGGCCTCTTCCATGATCTATACGCCGACTGTGAGGCGGGCGATCACGTCTTCCGCCGCGCCGATCGCGTCGGGCGTGCCGACCGTCAGCCAGTGGCCGTCCAGGCCGATGCCATAGAGCCGCCCGGCAGCGATCGCCCGGTCGAAATAGATGTTGAGGTTGAAGGCATCGTCCGGCGCATCGTCGAGCAGACCGGGCTGCATGGCCAGGGCGCCGGCATAAATGACCGGATGGGGATCCCCGGCCTGGTAGCGGGTCAGCAGTCCGTCCGCTGCCAGGTTGAAATCATTCTTGCCGTTATGGCCGGTGGTGCGGGCGGGATCGGCGCAGAGCATCACCATATCCATCCGATCAGGGTCGAAGGCGTCGCCAAGCCTTTGAAGATTGGTTTTCGCCGCCGTTTCGCTTTCGATCCAGAACAGATCGGCGTTCATGACAAGTACGGTGCTGCGATCGAGCAGCTTCAATCCCTTGGCAAGCCCGCCGCCAGAATTCATCAGCCCAGCGCGTTCATCGGAAACGATGATCTCCAGCCGAGGATAGTCCTTGAGATGATCCACCATCTGGTCGGCGAAGTGATGGACATTGACCACGGCACGGCGCACACCCGCCTCCGCCAGCAGGTCGAGCGCATAGTCGATCATCGGCTTGCCGGCGACACGGACCAGCGGTTTGGGGATCTGATCGGTTATCGGCCGCATCCGGGTGCCGAGCCCGGCTGCCAGAACCATCGCATTGGTGATTGTCATCGTTCCTGCAGGGTTGATTCGGTGTGTCCGATTCCAACTCTTGCACACCATTCCCGCAAGGGGGCAAGCGCCTCGTGCTCGAAGGCCACCGAAAGATGCCAGAGCGTGCGCGGCATGTGCTTCATATAGGCGGGCTTCTTGTCCCTCTGCATCAGGCGAACCCAAAGCCCGTTGAGCTTGCAGGCCCGCTGCGCCGACATGATCGCCCAGCTCTTCAGGAACGAGGCCTCATCGAAGCTTCCGCCCGCCCGCCGTGCGGCCAGATAATCCTGCATCAGCTGGTCCGCCAAAGGGCGATCCACGGTCACGCGGGCATCCTGGACGATCGACACCAGGTCATAGGCAGACGGGCCGATCATCGCATCCTGGAAATCGATCAGTCCGATCCGCTTTATGCCGTCCTCCTGTGCCCGCCAGATGATGTTCGGCGAATGGAAGTCGCGCAGCACCAACGTCTTTTCAACGGTGGAGAGCTGGTCGATCAGTCCGTCCCAGATGGCAAGATACTGCTCCCGCTCAACTGTTGTGGCCGGCGCGTTGCGTTTCCATGGCAGGTGCCAGTCCAGCAGCAGTTCGACCTCCATCTTCATGGCGGTCCGGTCAAAATCGGGGATGCGGTGGATATGGTCGCCGGTGACGGCAATGTCCCGCTCGAAGGGCGTCTGGTGAATACGGGCGAGACAGGCGACCGAGGCACGATAGCGCTCGGCAATCGGCCGGCCCGCCTCATCGATCACCATGCCGGTGCCGAGGTCTTCGATCAGCAAAATGCCCTGCTCGTAATCGCCGTCGAGAATCTTCGGTGCGGCAAATCCCTTGCTTCGCAGAGTTTTCGCCAGCGCGACGAAGGGGTAGACGTCTTCGGCGAGATGGGCGATCTGCGAATAGGGCTTTCCGTCGCGGATCGGCGGGCCGTTCGGCTGGCGCGGCGCATCCATCAGAACCATACGGTCGCGGCCGGTCGCCAGAACATACTCATAGGCACGTGTCGAGGCGTCGCCGGTCAGATGTCGGCGTTGCGCATCACCAAGCCCTTGGCTGGCGAGAAATTGCCGGATGACGAGAACGCGGCGAATGCGGGCAAGCCTCGGCTCGGATCCGCTGATAGTCAGACGTCGGCCGCCGGCGGGTTCGAAGCCGAAAGTCAAGGTGATCAGGTCGGTCGGCAGCAGATCGGCAGCCTTGTCAGGCCATTCCACCAGGCAGACGCCGGCTTCCAGCGCCTCCTCGAAGCCGAGTTCATAAAGTTCCGACGGATCACCCAGCCGGTAGAGGTCGAAATGGGCGATGGGCAGACGCAGATCGTAGGTCTGGACCAGGGTGAAGGTGGGACTTGGAACTTCAAGGTGGTCGTCATCGGCCATGGCGCGCAGCAATGCCCGCGCCAGCGTCGACTTGCCCGCGCCCAGATCACCCGACAGCGCCAGGCAATCGCCTTTCCGGACGGCAAGCGCCAGATCTTCTCCAAGCCTTGCCGTATCGGTTTCGCTGGCAAGCGAAAGAGAGATTGTTCCGGTCATGGCATCATTCGGCAGCGATGGACTGCGGCATGGTATTGGACGGAATGCGGCAGAGAACCGTCGTCCCTTGTCCCGGGCTGCTCTCGATCGACACGGCACCGTTGTGAAGGCTGACGAAGCTCTCGACGATCGACAGCCCCAGGCCGGCGCCGCTGCGCTTGCCGCCCTTGCCGCTTGCCGAGAACCGCTGGAAGACGGCAGGGAGCATATCTTGGGCAATGCCGCAGCCGCTGTCACTGACGGAGAAGACGAAGTCTTCGCCCTCGCGCCAGCATTTGAGCGTGACGGAACCGCCTTCGGCCGAAAAATTGACGGCATTGGTCAAGATCTTGATGAGGATCTGCTTCAGGCGCTGCTGATCGGCAATCAGAGTTCCAAGCTGCGCCGGTGCCGAAATTTCCAGCGTCACGTTGCTTTCCTGCAGCCGGTCGGTCATCTGGATCGATACGTCATCCAACAGGTCGCCAAGATCGATCTGCGAATAGTTAAGCCGCATGATCCCCGCATCGACGGTCGCCAGATCAAGAATGTCGTTGACGATGGTCAGCAGGACCGACGACGAGGTGGAAATATGATCGACATATTCCGACTGGCGCTGGTTGAGCGGGCCGGTCGAGGGGGCCTTCAGAAGATCGGTGAAGCCGATGATATTGGTCAGCGGCGACCGTAGCTCATAGGAGACATGCTGGACGAAATCGTTCTTGAGCTCGTCGGCCTTGCGAAGCGCTTCATTCTTTTCCTTCAGTGCCCGTTCGGCACGAACGCTGTCGGTCATGTTGACGAAGGTCAGCATGGTCTGGGCGTTGGGCAGCGGGATCACTGCATAGTCGAGGACGAGGCCGGAAAACAGCTCGATGGTACCGTCGCTCGATGGCCGCTCGTCTTCAAAGCTGGTGATCATCTGGCTGAACGCCTTCCAGCCATCCGCTTTGTCATAGGACGGTGCGCAGGCGGTTTCGATCGCCCGGATATGGGTGCCCGGCGTCGCCTCGGCCTCGCTGATCCCCCAGAGGGCCCGGAAAGCCGGATTTGAAAGCCGGATGCGTCCGTCTGGCCCGAACACGGCGACGCCTTCCGACAGATGATCGATGGTCTCGCCCTGAACCCGTACCAGCGTGTTGTATCGTGTCTCAAGATCGACCTGCTCGGTCAGGTTCTCGAAGACCCAGGTCGCGCCGCCCTGCGGATGGGCGGAGGCGATAACCCGCAGCGTCTGTCCGTTGGGCAGATGCCAGAGATCCGTCTGGGTATCGATGGCGCGGTAGACGGAAAGCGTATTTTCCTTCCAGGTCTTCCAGTTCAGCTGCTCCGGCAGCTTGTTGGCAGACCGCAGGCGATCGAGCAGCTCGCTATTGTCCGGTCGCGTTTCGAGGAACGCCGGCTCAAGGCCCCAAAGCTGTACGAAGGCCTGGTTGTAGAACTGCAGTCGGCGGTCGCCGTCAAAGATGGCGACGGGGGTTGCCAGATGGTCGAGTGTTTCGGCGTGGCTTTTCAGGGTTCGTTGCAACTCTTCCTTCAATGCTTCGGCACGCGAAACGTCGATGGCCATGCCGCATGACCCGGCCGGCGTCTTGGTGTCGACCACATCGAAAAAGGTGCGGTTGCCGTGAACCACGGTGGACACTGTGTCGTGGAACGCTGTTTCCGGCGTCAACACAGCACGGATTCTCTCCCGTACAATCGAGCCTAGAACCTCGCGGCTTTCGCCGATGGCCTGGCCTGGCGAACTGGCTTCGACCGCCTCGCTATAGGCGTGGTTGACCCAGGTCAGGCGGCCTTCATTGTCGCGCTGCCAGACCGGCTGTTCGATCGCGTCGAGCAATGCCTCGAAGGTCTCGACGGCATTCTTCATCCGAGCTTTTTCGATCTTCAGCTCGGCCAGTTCGGCGCGCAGGTTGTTGAGCGCCACGAACCGCGCAAAGGCGCGGCCGCCGGAGACGCGCCCCTGGATCTCCAGGACCTCGTCCCGTTGGGTCTCGACGATCAGATCGAAACTCTGGGCATTGAAGCGCAGCCGCTCGATCGCCTGTTCCAGTTCGGTTGCCGAAGCGGCTCTCAGCCATTTGCCGAAGGCCAGGAAGTCGTTGTCGTTCTGCGGCGCGCCGGTTTCACCCGGCAGATGCCCAAGAAATTCGGGCTTGCCATTGTGTCCGTCCCAGATGACGATCCGCCGGTTCTTGTCGGCGATCAGGGCCTGATAACGGGATATGCGCTGTTGGGCGTCGGAGAGCGCCGAGCGGATTTCCTGGCTCTCCGCTTCGATGCTGCCCCGTTGCCGCTGCAGCCAGAGAGCCGAAAGGGCAGTCGCCGAGATGGCGCCGACGACCAGTGCCAGGCCAACGATCTCGAAGGAGGTAATGCTGGACGTCGATGCGGGAAGCAGGGTTTCGGCCCGCGCCGCACCCGCTCCGATGGCAAACCCGGCAAGCACCGTTCCGGCGCGAAGAAGATGGCAGGCGTCAATCACCGCGCGACCCCGGCTGCGGCCCATGATTCCGCATCGAAACAGACCGCCTGCCGAGGACTGGATCCAGCCACGCGTCGCTGTTTCATCGGCGCCGCCCTTGGTGACCGGGGCGCTCGAAAATTCTTTTTTTACCGACATCCTCGGTCTGTCTCCGTCATATGTGCCGCATCGTCGACAAGACATCCCAATTTCGCATCGCTGCAGGAACGCAAGCGGTGCGAATCAAGTTCTAAAACAATACCGTCTAAGGGAATCTGCGGGAAGGGCGTGCCCCAAAAAAGAAAACGCGGCCTTTGTCAAGGCCGCGTTACACTATATGTTGTGGATATGAAGAGGTCTGTTAATATCTGTAGTGGTCTGCCTTGAACGGTCCGGTCGTCGTGACGCCGATATAGGCGGCCTGCTCGTCCGAGAGTTCGGTCAGCTTGACGCCGAGCTTGGCGAGATGCAGGCGAGCCACCTTCTCGTCGAGGTGCTTGGGCAGGACATAGACTTCGTTCTTGTAGTGGTCAGGCTTGGTGAACAGTTCGATCTGGGCCAGAACCTGGTTGGTGAACGAGGCGGACATCACGAAAGACGGATGACCGGTGGCGTTACCGAGGTTCAGCAGGCGGCCTTCCGACAGAAGGATCATGCGGTTGCCCTTGGGGAACTCGATCACGTCGACCTGCGGCTTGATATTGGTCCATTTCAGGTTCTTCAGCGCGGCAACCTGGATCTCGTTGTCGAAGTGGCCGATGTTGCCGACGATCGCCATGTCCTTCATCTCGCGCATATGCTCGATGCGGATGACGTCCTTGTTGCCGGTCGTGGTGATGAAGATGTCGGCAGACGAGACGACGTCTTCAAGGGTTACCACTTCGAAGCCGTCCATGGCGGCCTGCAAAGCGCAGATCGGATCGACTTCCGTCACCTTGACGCGGGCGCCGGCGCCGCGCAGCGACGCGGCCGAACCCTTGCCGACATCGCCGTAGCCGCAGACGACGGCAACCTTGCCGGCCATCATCACGTCGGTGCCGCGGCGGATGCCGTCGACCAGCGATTCCTTGCAGCCGTACTTGTTGTCGAACTTCGACTTGGTCACGCTGTCGTTGACGTTGATCGCCGGGAAGGGAAGGAGACCCTTCTTCGACAATTCGTACAGACGGTGAACGCCCGTGGTGGTTTCTTCGGTCACGCCCTTGATGGCGTCGCGCTGTTTGGTGAACCAGCCGGGCGATGCCTTGAGGCGCTTCTTGATCTGGGCCACCAGAATGACTTCTTCTTCGGACTGCGGATTGGACAGCACGTCCTCGCCGGCCTCGGCGCGGGCGCCAAGCAGGATATACATGGTGGCATCGCCGCCATCATCCAGGATCATGTTGGAGAAACCGCCATCGGCCCACTGGAAGATCCTGTCGGTATATTCCCAGTAGTCCTCAAGGCTTTCACCCTTGATCGCGAAAACCGGAACGCCCGTTGCGGCGATTGCGGCGGCGGCGTGATCCTGGGTGGAGAAGATGTTGCAGGATGCCCAGCGAACCTCGGCGCCCAGCGCCGTCAGGGTTTCGATCAGGACAGCCGTCTGGATCGTCATGTGCAGCGAACCGGTGATCCGGGCGCCCTTCAGCGGCTTGGACGCGCCAAGCTCTTCGCGGCAGGCCATCAGGCCGGGCATTTCAGTTTCAGCGATGTCCAGTTCCTTGCGGCCGTAGGCGGCAAGGCCGATATCGGCGACAACGTAGTCCTTGTGTGTGCTCATGAAGCTCTCCAGGCGTGGATTGAGGCGCTTCCGACCTGTTCTTCCGATGGGAATGACAGCTCTGACGCCGATGGCACCCGCGCTTTTGGGCGACGGATCTCTGCCTGCCGTTTAGCAGGCTTTCCACAGTCTGGCAATAAAGATATAAAGAGGTCTTTATATCTTTATGTTTGCTTTCTGAATCAGATTTCCTCGCCGAACCGGTTGGCGATCAGTTCTGCAAGAGCCTCCAAGGCTTCGCAGGCCTGGTTGCCGCTTGCGGTGACGAGAATGGTGCTGCCGGGGCTGGCGGCCAGCATCATCAGGCCCATGATCGACGTTCCGCCGACGGTCGTGCCGTCCCTGGCGACGGTGATCGCCGCGTCGTAGCCCTGAACGGTCTGGACGAATTTGGCCGATGCCCGGGCATGAAGTCCACGCTTGTTGATGATCAGCAGTTCGCGGGAAAGGGGATTGGACGAATTCAAGGGCCTGACCCGCTATTTGCCGCTGAGAACGCGGCTTGCGACATTGATGTATTTCCGTCCCGCTTCGGAGGCATCGACCAACGCTTTTTCCATGTTGTTCTCGCCGCGCACACCCGCCAGCTTGATCAGCATGGGCAGGTTGACGCCGGCGATAACCTCGATCCGACCGTTGTTCATCACCGAGATGGCAAGATTGGAAGGTGTTCCGCCAAACATGTCTGTCAGAATGATCACGCCATGACCGTCATCGGCGCGCATCACCGCGTCTAGTATATCCTGACGGCGCTGATCCATATCATCTTCCGGACCAATGGATACCGTTTCAATAAACTTCTGCGGGCCGACCACGTGCTCCACAGCGTAACGAAACTCTTCAGCCAGCTTGCCATGAGTGACAAGCACAAGTCCGATCATTCGATTATCGCTCCCTAGCTTTACGCTACCGATCGCCAGTTACCGCAATGCAACAGGTTCGTCCATCATCGGGCCGCCATCTTGGCAATGAAAATGCGAAGTGCAAGCTTAAAATGATAGTCCTTTGGACAGGGGCGAGCCTGTGCGAGCGGAAATCAGCGCCGCAATGGCCGCCAATGGCTCACCGATATCGCGCGGCACGCGTATCCCCGGCAGCCTGCAATGCGGCAGGACGTCGACCATTTCACCGTCCGGAGGAAGCCGTTCCGCCTCGTCCCCCGCCACCGGAAGAATAGCATAGTCCAGCACCGCGGCACCGATATGCGGGACCGTCACGATCCCGCCGTAGCGCAGTTCGAGAAGCCCCTTGATGCTCTCCGGCCCGCTGGCAATCAGCCGGTCGCCGTGCAGAGAGACGATAACTCGGTCGTCGGAGACAAGCGCGGCGAATTGCTGCCTTCTACGGGCGTCGGCCATGCATGCAAAGGCCAGCGACGACTTCCCCGCACCTGACGGGCCAATGAACAACAGGCCCGTCGTGCCGATAACGATCGCGGTCGCATGAACATTGGCCTGCACCGTGGTCATGATGCGGGTTCGGCTGGCAAGGTCAGAACGAAACGGGCGCCCTTTATGCTGCGCGTCTCGCTGTCAATGATATTCTCTGCCCGCAGCGTGCCACCATGCGCTTCGGCGATCTGCCGGCTGATCGACAGTCCGAGGCCGGAATTCTGGCCGAAACTCTCGCCCTCCGGCCGGTCCGTGTAGAAGCGCTCGAAGATCCGATCGATGTCTTCCGCCTGAATGCCGGGACCGTTATCCTCGATCTGCACCGTGCAGCGTCCGCGAGTGCGCGACAGCCTGACAGAAATCTTGCCGCCCTTCTCCGGAACGAAGGAGCGCGCATTTTCAATCAGATTGGTAATGATCTGGCTAAGCCGCAGGTCGTGGCCGTTGACCATGAAGCGTGTCCGGCTGCCGGGCTTCTGGTCGATCAGGTAATCGAGCTCGACAGGCTTCTTGGTGCTTCGGATCTGTCGTGACACTTCGACCAGATTGCCGAGCAGCGCCTCCATGTCGACCGGTTTCGCATCGGCGCGCGCCAGTTCGGCGTCGAGGCGCGAAGCGTCGGAAATATCGCTGATCAATCGGTCGAGCCGGCGCACGTCGTGCTGGATCACATCCATCAGCCGCTGCTTCGATTGGTCGTTGCGGGCAAGCGGCAGGGTCTCGACGGCGCTGCGAAGCGAAGTCAGCGGGTTCTTCAGCTCGTGGCTCACATCGGCCGCAAAGCTCTCGATCGCGTCGATCCGATCGTAAAGCGCTGTGGTCATTTCTCGCAAGGCGATGGAAAGATTGCCGATCTCGTCCTGACGGGCGGAGAAATCCGGTATCTCCTCGCGCTCTTTCGCTCCGCGCCGGACCCGGATGGCGGCAGCCGAAAGGCGGCGCAGCGGGTTGGCGATGGTGGAGGACAACAGCAGCGAGACGATGATATTGACAAGGGTCGCAACTCCGAACACCCGCAGGATTGCCAACCGTTCTGCATGGACGATCTTGTCGATATCGCCGGCCTGGGTCGACAGGAGCAGCACGCCGAGCACGGCGCGGAAGCGTTGCACGGGCACGGCGACCGAAACGATGAGTTCGCCATTGTCCGTCACACGCACGACGGCACCGCGCACGCCGGTCAGCGCATTCATCACTTCCGGATAGATCGATCCGTCGCCGCCGGGCGTTTCCTTGTAGAGTGGCAGGTTGCTCGGCTGCAGCAGCTTGTTGAATATGCGCGCCGGCCATTCCGCCCAGCCGCCATTCTCGGTCTCCAGCGGCGGCAGATCGAAGCGCAGCACCTGCCCACGCGAATAGAGGTGCCGGGAATCCAGCAGCAGGTTGGCATCCGCGTCAAACAGCCGGGCGCGGGTGCGGGTCGGCGAAATCAGCCGGCGCAACACCGGCGCGACGCGTTCCGGATTGATCGGAAATTCGAGATCCTCATCGTTGGGGACCGGCGTGATGCTCTGTCCCGCCTGCAATTCGAGCAGTTTCTGCGGGTCGATGGTGATGGAGTTGGTATCGACCGATGCAGAGGCCGAGATTGCCCCGGCGATGATCTCGCCCTGGGTCAACAGGCTTTCGACGCGGGCATCGATCAGCCCCTCGCGGAACTGGTTGAGATACATGATGCCGCCGACCAGCACGACCAGGGCCGCAAGATTGAAGAACACGATGCGGCGCGTCAGGCTGGAGAACACCGCATTACCGAATATGCGGCGGATCAATGTGAAGGGATGGGAAAAGAACGCTTTTGGCTCTTCGTCAAAGCCATCCAGCCTGTCCGCTTCCCTATCCGACAACCGCCTTTCCAACTCTCAAACCTTTCGGATCGTACCACCACGCCACGCAGGCGCCGCCTCCGCCAAGGGCATAGCGGCCGCCTGGGCGCTTGTCACGCTGCTTCGCGGAAACGGTAGCCGACCCCGTAGAGGGTCTCAATCATATCGAAATCCGTATCGACCATTTTGAACTTCTTGCGCAGGCGCTTGATATGGCTGTCGATCGTGCGGTCGTCCACGTAGACCTGTTCGTCATACGCGGCATCCATCAGCGCGTCGCGGCTCTTCACGACGCCCGGGCGCTGGGCCAGGGAGTGGAGGATCAGGAACTCGGTAACGGTCAAGGTGACCGGATCACCCTTCCAGGTACAGGTGTGGCGCTCCTGGTCCATCACCAACTGGCCGCGCTCGAGATTGCGGGCCTGCTGCTCGCCGGCCGTCTTCGGAGTTCCACCGGTGCCGGCCGCTGCACCTTCGCGGCTCGCGGCCCGCCGAAGAATGGCTTTCACCCGCTCGACCAGCAGGCGCTGCGAGAACGGTTTGGTAATGAAGTCGTCGGCGCCCATCTTGAGGCCGAACAATTCATCGATTTCCTCGTCCTTCGAGGTCAGGAAGATGACCGGCAGATCCGACTTCTGCCGCAACCGCCGCAAAAGCTCCATTCCGTCCATGCGCGGCATCTTGATGTCGAAGATCGCCAGTTGCGGCGGGCGCGCCAACAGACCGTCCAGCGCCGAAGCGCCATCGGTATAGGTCTCCACCTTATACCCTTCCGCCTCGAGTGCGATCGACACCGACGTCAGAATGTTGCGGTCGTCATCAACAAGCGCGATTGTTTGCATGCAACTGGTCTCCGTCATCATGAAGCGCAACTCCTGGCATTTTCCCAGCCCGGGCTATGGCAGCGTTGAAGCGCTTAATGAGGATAAAGGTGGAACAAATTGTGGCAAAGATAAAGGGCCGGCCAGCAGAGACCACCAAATCGGGTGTATGAGGCGGCGTGCGAGCCTGCCAAAAGGGGCTTTTCAAAACGATTAAAAAAGCTCGCGGCAAATTTAAATCGATTAAATCTTTGAATTTATTGATATATTTTCTAGAGTATCTTGCGTTTGTCGAAAAGCGCCTCTAGGTTCGCCCCAAATTCAAACGCATTCACCCAACTGAAAAGGAAGAGTGACCATGGAGGAGCTTGGAGTGAACAATCCCTTGATCGGGGTGGAGACGATTGGTCTGGGCGCTGCCGCCCGCGTCCACTACAATGCCCAGCCGGGTGAACTCTACGAAGAGTCGATCAGGCGTGGCGAGGCTGTTCTGACCGCCGATGGCGCCCTTTGCGCCGACACCGGACAGCATACCGGCCGCTCGCCCAAGGACAAATACATTGTTCGCGACCACAACACCGCCAGCCAGATCTGGTGGGACAACAACAAGCCGATGTCTCCCGAGCAGTTTGCCCATCTGCATCAGGACATGCTGGCCCATGTCGCCGGCAAGGACCTGTTCGTGCAGGATCTGATCGGCGGTGCTGATGAGCATAATGCGCTGCCGACCCGCGTCATCACCGAACTCGCCTGGCATTCCCTGTTCATCCGCAACCTGCTGATCCGGCCCGACCGCTCGACGCTTGCCGATTTTCAGCCCAAGTTCACGATCATCGATCTGCCGAGCTTCCGTGCCGATCCCGAGCGTCATGGTTGCCGTTCAGAAACGCTGATTGCCTGCGACTTCACCAACAATATCGTGCTGATCGCCGGCACGATGTATGCAGGCGAGATCAAGAAGTCGGTGTTCACCGCCCTCAACTATCATCTGCCTGCCAAGGGCGTCATGCCGATGCATTGCTCGGCCAATGTCGGCCCGGACGGCGACGCCGCCGTCTTCTTCGGCCTGTCCGGCACCGGCAAGACCACCCTGTCTGCCGACCCGACGCGCACCCTGATCGGTGATGACGAGCATGGCTGGGGCGAAGATGGCATCTTCAACTTCGAAGGCGGCTGCTACGCCAAGACCATCCGCCTGTCGGCTGAAGCCGAACCGGAAATCTATGCCACGACCAAGCGTTTCGGCACCGTGCTGGAAAACGTCGTCCTGGACGAGAACCGCGTCCCCGATTTCAACGACGGCTCGAAGACCGAGAATACGCGTTGCGCCTATCCGCTGCACTTCATTCCGAACGCATCGGACACCGGCATCGCCGGCCACCCGAAGACGATCATCATGCTGACGGCCGATGCCTTCGGCGTCATGCCGCCGATCGCCCGCCTGTCACCCGAACAGGCCATGTACCACTTCCTCTCAGGCTACACCGCCAAGGTGGCCGGTACCGAGCGGGGCGTGACCGAGCCTGAAGCAACCTTCTCGACCTGCTTCGGTGCACCCTTCATGCCGCGCCATCCCGCCGAGTACGGCAACCTGCTGCGCGATCTGATCGATCGCCACGGCGTGGATTGCTGGTTGGTCAACACCGGCTGGACCGGCGGCGCTTACGGCACCGGTCACCGCATGCCGATCAAGGCGACGCGCGCGCTCCTGACCTCGGCCCTGAGCGGCGACCTGAAGAAGGTTGAGATGCGGATCGATCCGAATTTCGGCTTCGCGGTTCCGGTCGCGGTGGATGGCGTGGACAATGCCATTCTCGATCCGCGTTCGACCTGGGCCGATGGCAGCGATTATGATGCCCAGGCCAAGAAGCTGGTGGCGATGTTCATCACCAATTTCGCCAAGTTCGAAGACCATGTCGACGGCAAGGTTCGCGACGCCGCGCCGAGCGCCAATATCGCCGCCGAGTAAACTGCGGCCCATCCGATCCCGAAGCCCGGCGAAAACAACTTCGCCGGGCTTTCGCATTTTTTCCACAAGGCTGTTTTCGAGACGCGCCGGATATGGGATAGACCGATATCATGGCCAGCGACGCACTCTTCATCAATGACAGGATCACCATTGCCGGTTGGGAACTGACCGAGCAATTCGTGCTGGCCGGCGGTCCCGGCGGACAGAATGTCAACAAGGTCTCGACCGCCGTTCAGCTGTTCTTCAATCTCGTCGGTTCCCCCTCCCTTCCCGATCGTGTCAAGGATAATGCCGTCAGGCTTGCCGGCCGTCGCCTGTCCAAGGAGGGCGTGCTGCTGATTGAGGCGAGCCGTTTTCGCAGCCAGGAACGCAATCGTGAGGATGCGCGCGAACGGCTGAAAGAACTGTTGCTGAAGGCCGCGGAGCCGCCGCCTCCGCCCCGTCGCAAGACCAAGCCGACCAAGGGATCGGTAGAGCGTCGCCTGAAGGCCAAGACGGGGCGAGGCGAAATCAAGAAGCTGCGCAAAGGTCCGGACGGCGATTGAATGTCTGCTATGTAATTTAGCAAATCGCTTGTATTTTCGGCGCACCTGGTTTCATCTGCAGGTAGGAGACACAAAAAGGAGGTCGTCCCATGGGATTGTTCAGCTTTATCAAGAATGCCGGCAAGAAGCTTGGTCTGGGTAGCGACGATGACGCACCGGAGGCCGCCGCCGTCGAGAAGGAACTGGCGTCGCACGATCTCGGTACCGACAAGGTCCAGGTGACCGTCGTTGATGACAAGGTTGTGCTCAAAGGCGAAGTGAAGGATCAGACAGCGTTTGAAAAGGCCATCATTGCCGTTGGCAACACGCTCGGCATTTCCGCAGTCGAGGCCGGCGAGTTGAAGGTTGCCGATGCGCCCGCCGCCAAGGAGCCGGTGTTCTACACGGTGAAGAAAGGCGACAATCTCTGGAAGATCGCCGAAGCCCAGTACGGCAAGGGCAAGGGTGCCAAGAACACGGTGATCTTTGAGGCCAACAAGCCGATGCTGACCCATCCCGACAAGATCTATCCGGGTCAGGTCCTGCGCATTCCGGACCTCGACTAGGATTAAGGACTGGTGAAGCGGCCCTCTCAGGCCGCCTTTTCATCAGATTGATGCGTGCTGCACCGATGATCCTGTCGAATGGTATTCGCTATAGTCCTGGCTATTTGGACGAGGCCCGGCAGCGGGCATTGGTCGAGATGATTCGCGAGATCGTGGCGCAGGCGCCGCTCTATGTGCCGGTCATGCCGAAGACCGGCGTTGCGATGTCGGTCCGCATGACCAATTGCGGTTCGCTTGGCTGGGTCACCGACAAGGACCGTGGCTACCGGTATCAGTCGACCCATCCGGTGACCGGCAGGCCTTGGCCGGCCATTCCCGAAGCTTTGCTGGATATCTGGGCGGATCTGGCCGACTACTCCAAGCCACCGGAGGCCTGCCTCATCAATTTCTACGAGGACGGTGCTCGGATGGGGCTGCACCAGGATCGTGACGAGACCGATTTCGCAGCACCGGTCGTCTCGCTGTCGCTCGGCAATACCTGCCTGTTTCGCATTGGCGGCACCTCTCGCAAGGACAGCACACAATCCCTGAAACTGAAAAGCGGTGACGCCATCGTCCTTGGCGGGGAGGGCAGGCTGTGCTTCCACGGCGTCGACCGGATCTATCCGGCGACGTCGACGCTGCTCAAAAATGGCGGACGTATTAACCTCACATTACGGCGCGTCACTTAGCCTTGGCCACAGACACGAACAATGGCGATAGCGCGGGCAGGTGGCAATGGATCGGCAGACAGACGGGACGAGAAGCGATGTCAAATTCGCGCTTTTCATCATCGTTGCGGGCCTGCTGATCGGCATCCGTTACCATTACCTGCTCTGGCAATTAAGCCCGGACGGTCTGTCCCCCATCACCAAGGGCACACCCTACTGGGATTTCAGCAATCTCTGGGCCGGCAGCCGCATGGTGCTGGACGGCCATCTGGCCTATCTCTTTGATGTTGATGCCTATCGGGCCGAACTCCGCCGCATGTTTATGCCTGATATGGCCAATCAGGAATGGAGCTATCCGCCGTCGATCCTGCTGATCGGCGCGCCGCTGGCTCTCCTGCCGATCCAGGCCGCCTTTGTTCTCTGGACCGTACTGACAGCCGGCCTGTTGTTTCTGGCCATGCGGCCCCTGGGCGTTCCGACCACCTATCGCCTGGCTGTCCTGCTCAGCCCGCCGGTCCTGGTCAATGCCGCCTTCGGGCAGAATGGTGCGCTCACCGCGGCCTTGTTGATCGGCGGCCTTGCTTTGTTGCCAAAACGGCCCGTCATCAGCGGCATTCTGATCGGTATCCTGACGATCAAGCCGCATCTTGGCATCCTGCTGCCCTTTGCCCTTCTGGCCAGCGGCAGTTTTCGCGCCTTCGCGGCGGCCGCTGTCACGGCGCTCGCTATCGCGATCATCACGGGCCTTCTGTTCGGTTTTGAGACCTGGCATCTGTTCGCTGCCAAGACCATGCCGCTGATGTCAACGATCATGGAAGCCCCTTATCCGCAGCCCTATCATTTGAACGCGGTGACGAATTTCATCATGGTCCGATCCTTCGGCCTGGGACTTGGTGCCGCTTATGCCTGGCAGGGCATCGTGACCTGCGCGGCGATTGCTGCCACGGTCTGGACCTGGCTGCCGCGCACGAAGCTGGATCATGGCACGCGGACTTGCCTGACGGCCTTGATGGCGCTGCTCGCCACGCCTTACGGCTACACCTATGACACCATACCGGCTGCGGTGGCGGCGATGTACTTTTTCGCAAAGGGCATCGCAGTGCCGCGCCTTCTGCTGGTCGCGCTCTGGATGTTGCCGGTGCTGACGCTCGGTCTGAAGGCGTTTTTGATCGCCGTCACCATCCTCATTCCGCTTTGCGCCGTCGTCTGGGTGATTGTCGGACGGCTGGTCGCGGGGAATAGGATCGCCCGGCCGAGCAATGCCGCGGTCTGAAGCACCCGCCGGAATCTACAGCTTTCTCAGCGCAACCTGCTCGATCAGGTGATTCTCGCCCTTCTGCAGGATGAGATCGGCACGCGGTCGGGTCGGCAGTATGTTTTCGCGCAGGTTCTTGAGGTTGATGTTGGTCCACAGACCTTCGGCAATGTCCAAGGCCGCCGTCTCGCTGATCGCCGCATAGCGATTGAAGTACGAATTCGGATCGCGGAACGCCGTTTCGCGCAGCCGCATGAAGCGTTCGACATACCAGTGGTGGATCAGTTCTTCCTTGGCATCGATATAGATCGAGAAGTCGAAGAAGTCGGAGACGATCGGCACGATCTTGCCATCGGCTGGCAGATCACGCGACTGCAGGACATTGATTCCTTCGAAGATCAGGATATCCGGGCGGTCGATGATCTTGTGCTCGTTCGGCAGCACGTCATAGGTCAGATGCGAATAACACGGCGCCTTGACATTCGGTCGTCCGGCCTTGATCGCCGACAAAAAGCGCAGAAGTTGGCCGGTATCGTAGCTTTCCGGAAAACCCTTGCGGTTCAGCTTGTTTTCGCGAATGAGCACGGAATTGGGATAGAGAAAGCCGTCGGTGGTAACTAGGTCCACTTTGGGGCTGGAAGGCCAGCGGGCCAGAAGCTCTTTCAGAATACGCGCCGTGGTCGATTTCCCCACGGCGACCGAGCCGGCAATGCCGATGACGAACGGCGTCTTGGTGACGTCGGCGAGACTCAGGAACCGGTTGCGCTGCTCGAACAGCAACTGCGAGGACTCCACATGGGCGGAGAGCAGGCGCGACAGCGACAGATAGATCCGCCGCACTTCGGCAAGATCCACAGGGTCGCCGATGGAGCGCAGGCGATGCACTTCGTCGAGCGTCAGTGTCAGCGGCGTATCGGCCCGAAAGCGGGACCATTCCTCCGAGCTGAAGAAATGGTAGGGGGAATAATCGTTCGCCTGGAAATGGTCGAGCGCTTCCGGTCCTTCGGCTTCCCTGGTGGCTGTCATCATCAATTCTGCCGGCTGGCCTTTTCACTGAGACCCGACTGGGCCGTGCGCCGTTGAAGCTCGTCCATTACAGCTTGTAGCGGTATGTCGGAAATTTTCAATACGACCATCAGGTGATAGAGCAGGTCGGCGCTCTCGCTGATCAGGCCGTTCCTGTCGTTACTGACGGCGGCAATCACCGTTTCGACGGCCTCTTCGCCGAGCTTTTTCGCGGCCCGCTCCTGCCCAGCGGCAACGAGTTTGGCCGTCCAGGACTCCTCCGGCCGGGCTTTCGCCCGCTCCGCCACGATCGTTTCCAGATCCGTCAGGGAAAATGTGGCTGTCGCCATGCTTGTCCGTCTCCTCAGTCGAGCCGCATCGCGATGCCGCTCTTGGCCATATAGGCCTTGGCCTCCGCAATGGAATAGGTGCCGAAATGGAAGATCGAGGCGGCCAGCACGGCTGTCGCATGTCCATCCCGGATGCCGGCTACCAGGTCGTCCAGCGTGCCGACGCCCCCCGATGCGATCACCGGAACGCGCACAGCATCCGCAATCGTTCGCGTCAGTTCGAGATCGTAGCCGATTTTCGTGCCGTCGCGGTCCATGGAGGTGACCAGCAATTCGCCGGCGCCGCGTTCGACCATCTTCTTCGCAAACTCGACGGCGTCGATGCCGGTCGGCGTGCGGCCCCCATGGGTGAAGATTTCCCAGGCGCTCGCATTGTCGCCGCCGGTCTCCTGCTTGAGCCGTTGCTTGGCATCGATCGAGACGACGATACACTGGTCGCCGAACTTGTCGGCCGCCTCGGCAATGAAATCCGGATTGGTCACGGCCGCCGAATTGATCGCCACCTTGTCGGCACCGCACAGCAGCAGCTTGCGGATATCGGCAATCGTGCGCACACCGCCGCCGACGGTCAGCGGCATGAAGCACTGTTCGGCCGTCTGCGCCACGACATCGAAGATCGTGTCGCGATTGTCCGACGATGCGGTGATGTCGAGGAAGCAGAGCTCATCTGCACCCGCCGCATCATAGGCCTTGGCGGCCTCGACAGGGTCGCCGGCATCGATCAGGTCAACGAAATTGACCCCCTTGACGACGCGGCCGTCCTTGACGTCGAGGCAGGGAATGACACGGGCTTTCAGGGTCATGACGAAACCTCGTTGCGCGTTCTTGCCGCTTTGATCGTTGCCAGCGCTTCGGCCGGATCGATACGGCCGTCATAAAGCGCCCGACCGGAAATGGCACCTTCGAGCTTGGCGGCATCCGGCTCCAGCATGCGGCGGATATCGTCGATCGATGCCAGGCCGCCGGACGCGATGACCGGAATGGAGACGGCATTGGCCAGTTCCAGCGTCGAGGCCCAGTTGATCCCGGCGAGGATCCCGTCGCGGTCGATATCGGTATAGATGATCGCCGAGACGCCCGCGCCTTCGAACTTGCGGGCAAGCTCGATCACGCCGAGTTCAGAGGCTTCCGCCCAGCCCTCGACGGCAACCTTGCCGCCCTTGGCGTCGATGCCGACGGCGACCTTGCCCGGAAAGGCCTTGCAGGCCTCGATCACCAGACCTGGATCGCGCACCGCGACCGTGCCGAGAATGACGCGTGACAGGCCGCGTGACAGCCAGTTTTCGATATGCTCCAGCGAGCGGATGCCGCCGCCGAGCTGCACCGGATTTCGCGTCGCCTTCAGGATGGCCTCGACGGCGTCGCCATTGACGCTCGAACCGGCGAAGGCGCCATTGAGGTCAACGACATGCAGCCATTCGAAGCCCTGGTCTTCGAATGCCTTTGCCTGGGCGCCGGGGTCGGTGTTGTAGACGGTCGCCTGGTCCATGTCGCCGAGTTTCAGGCGAACGCACTGGCCGTCCTTCAGGTCGATGGCGGGAAAGAGGATCATGCGATGTCTCCGGCAGAGGGGCGGCGGGCGGGGGTGATCATGGCACCCACCGCAGAAAATTGGCTATCAGCGCCAGACCGAGCGTCTGGCTCTTTTCCGGATGGAATTGCGCCCCGACCATATTGTCGCGTCCGACAAAGGCGGTCATGGCTCCGCCGTAGTCGGTTGTCGCGATCACGTCGCTCGGGTCTGCCGCTGCCAGGTGGTAGGAATGCACGAAATAGGCATGCAACCCGTCCGAGCCGGTCTTGATGCCGTCAAACAGCGGATGGGGGCGGTGAAGATCAAGCGTGTTCCAACCGATCTGCGGAATCTTCAGGTTGGGGTCGCTAGGCGTCATCTCGACGACATCACCCTTGACCCAGCCGAAGCCTGAGGTGATGGTCTTTTCCAAGCCACGGCTCGACATCAGCTGCATGCCGACGCAGATGCCGAAAAACGGCCGGCCCCTGGTTTCGACGGCTTCGACGACTGCCTCATGCATGCCGGCAACGGCATCGAGCCCGCGCCGGCAGTCGGCATAGGCGCCGACACCCGGCAGCACGACGCGGTCGGCGCTTGCAACGCGCTCGGCCTTGTCGGTGAGTTCGATTTCAGCATCGATGCCCGCCTCGCGCGCAGCGCGCTCGAAGGCCTTGGTGGCCGAGCGCAGATTGCCCGAACCGTAGTCGATGATCACAACACGCATTGTCGCGTTCCTTTCGCCTGCAACGACCCGACAGCGGCCATGGCCGCATAGTCGGGAAGCGATGAAAACCTGTCCAGTTCCGTGGACGGTGTCGAACTAGACCAGCGTGCCCTTGGTCGAGGGAACGCGGCCTGCCTGCCGGGGATCAATTTCGGTGGCTGTTCTGAGCACCCGCGCCACGGCCTTGAAGCAGGTCTCGGCAATATGGTGATTGTTGGCGCCGTAATGGTTCAGCACATGCAGGGTGATGCCAGCGTTCTGCGCCAGCGCCTGAAAGAACTCGCGTACCAGTTCCGTGTCGAAGGTACCGATCTTCGGCGCGCTGAAGGCGACGTTCCAGACCAGAAACGGCCGGCCGGAGACATCGATTGCCGCCTTGGTCATGGTCTCGTCCATGGCCAGGTCGATCGAGGCATAACGTACGATGCCGCGGCGGTCACCGAGCGCCTTGGAAATGGCCTGACCGATGGCGATGCCGGTATCTTCGACCGTATGATGGTCGTCGATATGCAGATCGCCCTTGACCCTTATATCCATGTCGATCAGCGAATGACGGCTCAATTGTTCGAGCATATGGTCGAAAAAGCCGACCCCCGTCGAGATCGTCGATGTGCCGGTGCCGTCGATCGTGACGGAAACGGCGACCGAGGTCTCGTTGGTGTTGCGGGAAATCTCGCCTTTGCGCTCTGCCATCGGGCTGCTCCATGGGGAATAACGGCCGTTCCATATCAGCAGAAGCCACAAATATCCAGAAGTTCCATTGCCTTGCAGCCATGAGCCGCAAGCGCGACGAAGCGGCATGATTGCAATCGCGCAAAGCCGACTTACATACAGATCCGACGGGCCGCGGACGGCCCATGAAACAAGGCCCGCATGAAGGGCGAGGTGTTTGATGACGACAATTATTACAGTGCGTAAGGGTGGAACGGTGGTGATGGCCGGTGACGGCCAGGTGAGCCTCGGGCAGACCGTGATGAAAGGCAATGCCCGCAAGGTGCGCCGCATCGGCAAAGGTGGCGAGGTGATCGCCGGCTTTGCAGGCGCGACGGCAGACGCCTTCACGCTGCTCGACCGGCTCGAAAAGAAACTCGAGCAATATCCCGGCCAGCTGATGCGGGCCGCCGTCGAGCTTGCCAAGGACTGGCGCACCGACAAATATCTGCGCAACCTGGAAGCGATGATGCTGGTAGCCGACAAGACCATCACACTGGCGATCACCGGCAATGGCGACGTGCTGGAACCCGAACATGGCACGATCGCCATCGGTTCGGGTGGCAACTATGCCTTTGCCGCAGCCCGTGCCCTGATGGACACCGACAAGTCGGCCGAGGACATAGCCCGCCGCGCCATGCAGATCGCCAGCGATATCTGCGTCTATACCAATGGCAATGTGGTCGTCGAAACGCTGAGCGTCGACGCCTGACCTGCTCTCACGCCGAATGGAAAACCGGACATGACAACTTTTTCTCCCCGCGAGATCGTTTCCGAACTCGACCGCTACATCATCGGCCAGCATGACGCCAAGCGCGCCGTGGCGATTGCCTTGCGCAACCGCTGGCGCCGCCAGCAGCTGGACGAGGATCTGCGCGACGAGGTAATGCCGAAGAATATCCTGATGATCGGGCCGACCGGCGTCGGCAAGACGGAAATCTCCCGTCGCCTGGCAAAGCTCGCCGGCGCGCCGTTCATCAAGGTCGAGGCCACGAAGTTCACCGAAGTCGGCTATGTCGGCCGCGATGTCGAGCAGATCATCCGCGATCTGGTCGAGATCGGCATTGGCCTAGTGCGCGAAAAGAAGCGGATCGAAGTGCAGACCAAGGCCCATGCCGGCGCCGAGGAACGTGTGCTCGATGCGCTGGTCGGCACCACGGCCTCGCCGGCCACCCGCGACAGCTTCCGCAAGAAGCTGCGCGACGGCCAGCTCGATGACAAGGAAATCGATATCGAGGTGTCGGATACGGCAGGCGGCATGCCCGGCGGTTTCGAAATCCCCGGCATGCAGGGCGGCAATGTCGGTATTCTCAATCTGTCCGAAATGTTCGGCAAGGCCATGGGCGGCCGCACCAAGAAGGTCCGCACCACGGTCAAGGCCTCCTATCCGGAGCTGATTCGTGACGAATCCGACAAGCTCATCGACAATGAGGTCATCCAGCGCGAAGCGGTGAAGTCGGTCGAGAATGACGGCATCGTCTTCCTCGACGAAATCGACAAGATCGCCGCCCGCGATGGTGGCGTCGGTGCCGGCGTGTCGCGCGAAGGCGTACAGCGCGATCTGCTGCCGCTGGTGGAAGGCACCACGGTCTCGACGAAATACGGTCCGGTCAAGACCGACCATATCCTGTTCATCGCCTCCGGCGCTTTTCATGTCTCGAAGCCGTCAGACCTGCTGCCGGAACTGCAGGGCCGCCTGCCGATCCGGGTGGAGCTGAAGCCGCTGACCAAGGAAGATTTCCGCCGGATCCTTACCGAAACGGAGGCCAGCCTGATCCGCCAGTACAAGGCGCTGATGGCAACCGAAGAGCTGAACCTCGACTTTACCGAGGATGCGATCGATGCCTTGGCCGACGTGGCGGTGTTGCTCAACACCTCCGTGGAGAATATCGGCGCGCGCCGACTGCAGACGGTGATGGAGCGGGTTCTGGACGAAATTTCGTTCAACGCGCCGGATCGCGGCGGCTCGGCGGTGATGATCGATTCGGACTATGTCCGCCAGCATGTGGGCGAACTTGCCGCCGATACCGACCTGTCGCGCTACATTTTGTGATGTTTGTGCACCTGTATTTGCCTTTCAACCATCAAATGCCGCTTATTTGATGGTCAGAACGGTCGACAGGGGCAGGACAACTTTTGTAAGGAGGGCCGCGCCGCCGAGTGGGAGCGCGGGCCTCCCTTGGCCGGGATGGCGGTTAATCGGCGCGGCTTGCAACTTTCGCTTCAGGATCGGGATCTCACGATTGTGCGTCGTTTAACATTGGCTCTATTCGTTTCGCTTGCCTGCATGGTCACCTCGACCGTGGCCGCGCAGATGCAGGTCCCTGCCGGAAACCGCCATGTCGAGCAGCCGGCGATCCCCGGCGCGTCCGCCAAGCGCACCAAGGCCGGCAAGACCACCTTCGACGTGAAATACGAAAAGGTCATCGAGCTCCTGGCGACGGATCGCCAGCTGATGTCGAAGATCAAGAAGACGGCCGCCGACTACGGTATCGATCCGATCCATATCGTCGGCGCCATCGTCGGCGAGCATACCTATAATGTCGATGCTTATGATCGGCTGCAGAGCTACTACGTCAAGGCGGCCTCCTATGCGGGCAGCAGCTTCAGCTTTTCCTACAAGGACGAGAGCATCAAGCAGTTTGTCGCTCGGCCGGAATTTTCCGAATGCGGCAATCTGAGTGATTCCTATCTGCTGTGGACGTGCCGGGAGATGGTCTGGGAAAAATCGTTCCGCGGCAAGAGCGTCGCCGGAAAGAGCTATCCTAACAACCGCTTCAGCGCCGTCTTCTTTCAGCCCTTCTACGCTGGCCAGACATTCGGTCTCGGCCAGATCAATCCGCTCACTGCCCTGATGATGTCGGACATGGTGGCTGCCAAGTCGAGATATCCCCGTCTCGACGAAAACGATGCGGCCGGCGTTTACAAGGCCATCATGGAGCCGGATATCTCGCTGGCCTACATGGCGGCGGTTCTGCGCAAATCGATCGACGATTACAGGTCGATCGCCGGTATGGACATCTCGCATAACCCCGGCCTGACCGCCACGCTGTTCAATGTCGGCAGTTCGCTGCAGCGCGCGCGCGCCCTGGCCCACAAGAATGCCGGCAGTGCCGAACCAGTGTGGCCTGAAGAAAACTACTATGGCTGGCTGGTCAACGATCGCCTCGACGAATTGAAGGCGCTTCTTTAACCCCATCCCCAGCCGATGTCGTTTCGACAATCGAAAATTGCGCTTCGTCAGCTGGCGGGTCCGTGCGTGCCCATGGCATAAGCTTGGCCGAAACAGCTGCACAGCACAGGGTGTCCCCCCGACGATCCTGTCCTTCCGGAGTGATTCAGGCGTGACATCATCCATTATGCTCGGCATCGATACCGGCGGCACCTACACCGATGCCGTGCTGTTTCACGAGAAACGGGGCATCCTTGCCAAGGCAAAGGCGTTGACGACGCGCCACGACCTTTCGGTCGGCATTTCGGGTGCGGTCGAGGCCGTTCTCGACCAATCGGGAATTGGCGTTGAATCCATCGGCCTGGTCTCTCTTTCGACAACGCTTGCCACCAATGCGCTGGTCGAGGGGCAGGGCGGCCGGGCCGGGCTGGTGATGATCGGCTTCGAGCCCGAAGACCTGAAGCGCGACGGGCTGCAGGATGCGCTGGGCACCGATCCGGTGATTTTCCTGCCCGGTGGCCATGATGTCCACGGCAATGAAACGCCACTCGATCTGGCTGCCCTCGAATTGGCCTTGCCGGCGCTCAAAGACGAGGTCTCGTCATTTGCCATCGCCGGCTATTTCGCCGTGCGCAATCCCTCCCACGAAAATCGGGTACGGGACCTCATCCGGGAAAGCTCCCATCTGCCGGTGACCTGCAGCCACGAACTGTCGTCCCGGCTCGGCGGGCCGCGCCGGGCGCTGACCACGCTTTTGAATGCCCGGCTGGTCTCGATGATCGACCGGTTGATCGGCACCTGCGAGACCTTTCTGGCGCGCCGCGGCATCGATGCGCCGATGATGGTGGTGCGGGGCGACGGTGCCCTGATCTCGGCCACTGAGGCCAAGTTGCGGCCGATCGAGACCATTCTGTCCGGCCCTGCCGCCAGCCTGGTCGGCGCGCGGCACCTGACGGGGCTTGATGCGGCGGTGGTCTCCGATATCGGGGGCACGACGACCGATGTGGCTGTGATGGAAGACGGCCGGCCGCGGCTCGATGCCGATGGTGCCGTGGTCGGCGGCTATCGCACCATGGTGGAAGCAGTCGCCATGCGCACCTTCGGGCTCGGCGGCGATTCGGAGGTGCATGTCGACGAGCGCGGCCTGGTGGCAAAGATCGAGCTTGGCCCTCGTCGCCTGGTGCCCCTCAGCCTTGCCGCAACGCTGCATGGCCCCGTCGTCATCGAAGCTTTGGAACGCCAGCTGCGCGCTGCCCATCGCGGTCGCCATGCCGGACGGCTTGCGGTGCGCACCGGTGTGCCCGAGGCGCTGTCCGCCGGATTGTCGGCCCAGGAAGCAGCCCTCTATGGGCGGATCGGCACCACGCCCGTGGCGCTCGACGAATTGCTGACCGTCACGCCGCAAAAGGCGACCCTCGACAAGCTGGTCTCGCGCGGACTGGTGCATCTTTGTGGCATCACGCCGTCGGATGCCATGCATCTGCTGGGTCGCCAGAGCCAGTGGAGCCGGGCGGCAGCCGATCTTGGCCTGCAGCTGGCCGCACGTGCCAAGAGCGGCTCCGGCCAACCGATAGCATCGTCGGCAGAGGACCTGGCAGCCATGATTGTCGCGCGCCTGACCCGCCAGTCGGCGCAAGCCATTCTCGCGACCGCGCTGGCGGAAGATGGTCTCGGCGATATTGATCCGGCAAAATCTGTGTTGATCGAGCGGGCACTCGGCCGACAACGGGGTATTTTGCGGCTGTCCCTCTCGCTGGATCGCCCGCTGATCGGGCTCGGTGCGTCGGCACCCGTCTATTATCCGGCCATTGCCGAAGCGCTTTCGGTATCGGCCACCATTCCGGCCGATGCGGATGTGGCCAATGCGGTGGGTGCTGTAGTCGGGCAGATCCGCCATACCGTCACGATCTTCGTCACCTCTCCGGAAGACGGCATCTTCGTGTTGTCGGGCGGTGCACAACTGCGCCGGTTCACGAATCGCGAAGAGGCCTTTGCCTTGGCCCGCGCCATGGCCAGCGAAGCTGCGCTTGGCCACGCCCGCGACAATGGCGCCGGCGATCCCTTGCTCAGCCTGCACGAGGAGATCGATGCGCCGGAGATCGAAGGCGCACCAAGATTGATTGAAGCCAGGTTCATCGCCACCGCAAGCGGCCGGCCAAGCATCGCCATGCGCTGATTGTTTCTAAATTTGCACAAATCTTTGTAATTCATGCCCGATTGACAATGAATGCAAACCAGCGATTCTGCCGTTACAATAAAACGAATTGCGAAAGTCGGGGAGAGACCCATGAGCAGGATTGAAAAGCACGGACTGGCCATCGAAGCAGCCCTTCATGATTTCCTGGTGGAAGAGGCTTTGCCCGGCAGCGGTATCGACGCGGACCCGTTCTTTGCGGCGTTTTCGGCCATCATCCATGATCTGGCGCCGCGCAACAGAGCGCTCCTGCAGACGCGAGACGACATGCAGGCCCGGATCGATGCCTGGTATCGCGACAATGGCGCGCCATCGGATCTCTCGGTCTACGAGGCCTTCCTGCGAGAGATCGGCTACCTGCTGCCCGAAGGGCCGGACTTTGCCGTTGCGACCAGCAATGTCGATCCGGAAATTGCCGAAATTGCCGGTCCGCAATTGGTCGTGCCGGTCATGAATGCCCGCTATGCGCTGAACGCCGCCAATGCCCGCTGGGGCTCGCTCTACGATGCGCTCTACGGCACCGACGCGATCTCGGAAGAGGATGGCGCGGAAAAGTGCAAGGGATACAACCCGGTCCGCGGCGCAAAGGTCATCGCCTGGGCCCGCGACTTTCTGGATGCGTCTGCCCCCCTGGCCGAAGGCAAGTGGAGCGCGGTGACCAACCTGAGCATCGTCTCGCGCGGCCTTGCCATCGGCATTGGCGAGGGACGAATCACCTCCTTGAAGGACGCCGGACAATTTGCCGGCTACATGGGCGATCCGTCCATGCCGACATCGGTGCTTCTGCGCAAGAACGGCCTGCATACCGAGATCGCCATCGACGCCGATGGCACGATCGGTCGGACGGATCCGGCCCATATCAACGACATCAGGCTCGAATCGGCAATCACCACGATCATGGACTGCGAAGATTCGGTAGCCGCGGTCGATGCCGAAGATAAGGTCGTCGTCTATGGCAACTGGCTCGGCCTGATGAAGGGTGACCTGGAGGAGCAGGTCGTCAAGGGCAGCCGAAGCTTTACCCGCACCCTCAATCCCGACCTGACCTTCACCGCACCGGACGGCTCGGTCTTTGAACTGCATTGCCGTTCGCTGATGCTGATCCGCAATGTCGGTCACCTCATGACCAATCCGGCGATCCTCGACCGGGACGGCAATGAGGTTCCGGAAGGCATTATGGATGCCATCATCACCGGCCTGATCGCGCTTCACGATGTCGGCCCGAACGGTCGTCGCAAGAATTCCCGAGCCGGGTCGATGTATGTCGTCAAGCCGAAGATGCATGGGCCGGAAGAGGTCGCCTTTGCCTGCGAGATCTTCAGCCGCGTCGAACAGGCGCTCGGCATGGCGGAAAACACCATCAAGATGGGCATCATGGATGAGGAGCGCCGCACCACGGTCAACCTCAAGGAGTGTATCCGCGCCGCCAAGGACCGGGTCGTGTTCATCAATACCGGCTTTCTCGATCGCACCGGTGATGAGATCCATACCTCCATGGAAGCCGGCCCGATGATCCGCAAGGGCGACATGAAACAGGCATCCTGGATTGCGGCCTACGAAAACTGGAATGTCGATATCGGCCTGCAATGCGGCCTGTCCGGCCATGCCCAGATCGGCAAGGGCATGTGGGCCATGCCCGATCTGATGGCGGCCATGCTGGAACAGAAGATCGCCCATCCCAAAGCCGGCGCCAACACCGCCTGGGTTCCGTCGCCGACGGCCGCTACCCTGCATGCCACCCACTATCACCGGATCAATGTGGCTGAGGTCCAGGCGGGCCTGAAATCCCGTGCCCGTGCCAAGCTGAGCGACATTCTGTCGGTGCCGGTGGCCACGCGCCCCAACTGGACGCCGGAAGAGATCCAGCGCGAACTGGACAACAATGCGCAGGGCATTTTGGGCTATGTCGTACGCTGGGTCGACCAGGGTGTCGGTTGCTCGAAGGTTCCGGACATCAACAATGTCGGCCTGATGGAAGACCGCGCCACGCTGCGCATTTCTGCACAGCACATGGCCAACTGGCTGCACCATGGCGTGGTCACGCGCGAGCAGATCGTCGAGACCATGCAGCGCATGGCGGCCGTGGTCGACGGCCAGAATGCCGACGATAGCGCCTATCGCCCGATGGCCGGTCATTTCGACACGTCGGTCGCCTTCCAGGCAGCGCTTGAATTGGTGCTGAAGGGGCGCGAGCAGCCGAATGGCTATACGGAGCCGGTTCTTCACCGCCGCCGCCGCGAACTCAAGGCCCAACTGGCGGGCTGAAGCCGATTGGAAGGCAAAACAAAGGCCGCCGAGCAATCGGCGGCCTTTGTTCATTCATGGTCCGGTCGATGTCTAACGACCGGATGAAAGCAGATCTTACTGCAGGACCACGACGCGGGCACCCTTGCCCGGACGGACGCGCTCGTAGAGATCGATGATGTCCTGATTCATCAGGCGGATGCAGCCTGACGATGCAGCCGTGCCGATCGATGCCCATTCCGGCGTGCCATGCAGGCGGAACAGGGTGTCTTCGCCCTTGTCGTTGAACAGATAGAGTGCCCGTGCGCCGAGCGGATTGTTGAGGCCGGGACCCATTCCGTCATCGACATATTTCGCAACGTCGGGCTTGCGCTGCGCCATTTCCTTCGGCGGATGCCAGGTCGGCCAGGCCTGCTTCCAGGCAATATAAGCCTCGCCCTGCCATGCAAAGCCCTGCTTGCCGACGCCGATGCCGTAGCGCACGGCCTTGCCGCCCGAAAGCACGTAGTAGAGGAAGCGTTCGCGGGTGTTGACGACAACAGTGCCCGGCTTTTCCGACGTATTGTAGGAAACGATCTGGCGATGGAACTTCGGATTCACCTTGTTGATCGGAATGGCTGGAAGCGCATAACCGGCGTCGGTAACCTTGCCATACGAGTCGGTGAAGATTTTCGCGGTCTCGACCTTTTCCGGTTCGGATGTCGTGGCACATCCGGAAATGGCAAGGGTAGTGACGAGGCCGAATACAGTCAGTGCATTGCGGAAGCGCATGGAAGGCTCTTTGATTTGAGGCGAGGAAAATAGCTGTCGGCAACCATCTTTGATTATGGTTTATTTTTGATTAAATACCGCTTGGCAAGTGTCGGGAGGATCACGAGACTGTTCGGCACTGCAAAATGCCGACCCATTGCTTTTTTGCAACAGACAGGGCGTGTGCTCTGAGGCTTCATCATGACTATTTTGTCTATCGCCGCTAAGAATCCGTTAATAGATGGACGCCAGTCGGACCGCGCCATGCTGGTGCGCCGCGGCGTTCAGATCCTGCTGAATGACATGCGCCATGCGATTCTGCCGGAACTGTCGCTCGCCAGCGGCCGTCGCGCCGATCTCATCAGCCTCACCGACAAAGGCGAGATCTGGATCGTCGAGATCAAGACCTCGATCGAGGACTTCCGGGTCGATCGGAAATGGCCGGACTATCGCGCCCATTGCGATCGCCTGTTTTTCGCCACCCATGCCGGCGTGCCACTGGAGATCTTTCCGTCGGACTGTGGATTGCTGCTGTCGGACGGCTATGGCGCTCACATGATTCGCGAGGCACCGGAACACCGGCTGCCGCCGGCCACCCGCAAGGCGGTGACGCTGAGCTTTTCGAGGGCCGCCGCCCAGCGCCTGATGATCGCCGAATGGGGCGCCACCACGCCTGGCTCTATGGAATAGAGCTATTTCGGAGCGCGCTTGGCAAGGATCCGCTGTAGCGTGCGCCGATGCATGTTGAGCCGCCGAGCCGTCTCGGACACATTGCGCTCGCAGGCCTCGTAGACCCGCTGAATATGCTCCCACCGCACCCGGTCCGCCGACATCGGGTTTTCCGGCACGTCGGCTTTTTCGCCCGGGCGCTGCGTCAGGGCGTTGAAGACGTCGTCGGCATCGGCCGGCTTCGACAGATAGTCGAGTGCGCCGAGCTTCACGGCGGTTACGGCGGTCGCGATATTGCCGTAGCCGGTCAGCACGATGATCTTGGTATCGGTACGGCGCTCGCGGATGGCCTCGATGACATCAAGCCCGTTTCCGTCGCCGAGCCGCAGGTCGACCACCGCATATTTCGGCGGCGCGGCCTTCGACTTGGCAATGCCTTCAGCCACGGAAGCGGCGATCTCGACGATAAAGCCGCGCGTTTCCATGGCGCGGGCCAGCCGGCGCAGGAACGGCCCGTCATCATCGACGATCAGCAGGCTTGGATCGGGCCCGAGAAGATTTTCAGTCGAATCGCTGACCGGTAACGTGGAATTTGCTTCGGATCTGAAGTTTTCTGTCATGCCGCGGCATCCCTTTGGGGCGCATTTCGTCCAATATCCCGGTTATGGCCAGTTATCGGATGTCGGTAAAGTCATTTTGTCGAATTGACGTCCATTAGGCTGCGGGGCCAGGTGACCGTGACCCGCGCGCCCGGTCGGTCCGCACTGCCGTTCTGGAATTGAAGCCGTGCCCCGGAGCGTTCCAGCAGCGTCTTGGCGATGAACAGTCCAAGTCCGAGGCCGCCGGCCCGATCATCCCGGTTGCGGCTGGTAACATAGGGCTCGCCGATCCGAACCAGTACATCCGGCGAATAGCCCTGGCCGTCGTCTTCGATGATGATCGTCACTGTCTGCGCATTGTGCTCGACCGTGATCGTCACCTGTTCGCGGGCAAAGTCGATGGCGTTTTCGATGAGGTTTCCGAGCCCATAGAGAATGCCGGCATTGCGCGTGCCGACCGGCTCGCTGGCCCGGCCCGATGTCTCGACCAGCTTCAGCCGGATGCCGAATTCGCGATGCGGCGCCACCACCTCCTCGATCAGGGAGGAGAGCGGCAGCCGCCGCATATGTTCCTCTTCCTCCGCCGACATGCTGGCAAGTCGCTTCAGAATGTCCCGGCAACGCTCGCTCTGGCTGCGCAACAGTTGCACGTCTTCGCCAAAGCGCGGATCCTTGCCAAGCTCGCGCTCCATTTCCTTGGCCACGACGCTGATCGTGGCAAGCGGCGTGCCGAGTTCGTGCGCCGCGGCGGCGGCCAGCCCGTCCAACTGCGACAGGTGTTTTTCGCGCTGCAGGATCAGTTCGGTCGCCGACAGGGCATCGGCCAGCAGTGTCGCTTCCTGGGAGACGCGATAGGCATAAAAGGCAGCAAAGGCCGTCATCGAGACGATCGAGCACCAAGTGCCGACAAGGATCACCGGCTCGATGACATGCGTCCGGCCAGGATACCAGGGCAGGGGATAGGGCGTGAAGGCCAGCGCCGAGATGCAGAGCACGGCCAGCGCCATCAAGGCCAGCGAATGGCGCGACGGCTGCGAGGCAAACGATATGATCACCGGAACGCAGATCAGCGGCGCAAACGGATTGGCCAGCCCCCCGGTAATATAGAGCAGCGCTGCCATCTGCAGCAGATCGAGGCCGAGAACGGCAAAGGCCGATAGCGGCTCCAGTCGCTGCGTTGACGGAAAGGCGATCGCCAGCGCAAAATTTGCGGCCGCCAGGGCGGCGATCAGTAGGGCACAGGTGACAAGCGGCAAGGGAAACTCGAGAAACAGTGCGACGACCAGGACGCTGATGGTCTGACCGGCCACCGCCAGCCATCTGAGTCGCACCAGTGTCTGCAGGCGCAGCCGGCGGCTCGAATTTCCAAACTGCGTCTTCATGTCCTGGGTCGCAATCATCTTTGCCTCGGTCGGTCGGTGTCAGGTGCCGCGCGGTTTGGCGCGGGTCGTGGGCAATGCTTCGGCCGGATCTTCCGGCCAGGGATGCCTCGGATAACGACCGCGCATGTCGGCCCGCACGTCCCGCCAGGATCCAGCCCAAAAACCGGAAAGATCGCGGGTGGTCTGGATCGGCCGATGCGCCGGCGATGTCAACTCGAGCAGCAGCGGCAATTTGCCTCCGCCGATCGTCGGATGGCTCTTCAGCCCGAACAGTTCCTGGACCCGGATCGTCAGCAGCGGCTCGTCGGCGTCATAGTGGATCGCATGATTCTGGCCGGTCGGCGCGGTGAAATGGGTCGGCGCCAGCCGGTCCAGATCCCGCTGAAGCCCATGCGGCAGCAGCGACAGCAAGCCATCTGTCAGGCTTGCCGCAGTGATATCGGAAAAGCGCCGGGCCTGGCCCTGGAACGGGATGAACCAGTCGTCCAAACGCTCGATCAGCGCCGCGTCGCTCATGTCAGGCCAGGGCTCACCGATCATGCGGTGCAGAAAGCCGATCCTCTGGCGCAGCTGGCTGGCACCCTTGCTGAAGGGCAGGGCGGCGAGCCCCAGCATGCGCACCCCTTCGGCAAGGGCCACGGCCGCCTGCTCGCCGCCAGGCTTGGGCAGCGGTGTCTCGTTGAGGATGATCGCCCCGATCCGGGTGACCCGCCGCGCCCGCACTTCCCGGCTGGTGATGTCGAAGACGCATTCGTCGCTCGTCTGGATTGCCCCCGGCAGCAGGTCCTCGACATCGGACCGGGTGATCTCGGCTGCCGCCAGGATGCGCCCCTGCGCTGCCCGCCCTGTCAGGTCGGCAATCACCAGCATCTCCGCCCCGGCCAGCCGCTCGGTGTCGGCAAGCTCCGCGCCGCGGCCGTTGGCCATCACATAACGCCCGCGGGCGCCGCGGCGAAGGGCGATGCGGTCGGGATAGGCATGCAGCAGCAGCTGCCCCGCCCGGATGGGCAGCGGCGATGCCCGTTTTCCCTTGAGGTTGGCGGCCAGCCGCTCGGCAAGTTTACGGGCCGCGGTCGCCCGGTCGCCCTTCTCAAAGCTGAAGCGCCGCAGCCGTTCGTCGAGGTCGAGATCCGCCCCTCCGAGCCCCTGTTCCGTCAGCAGCACGGCAAGCCGGCAGGCCTCGGCCCCGTGCCCATCGTCCGCGGCGGCAATCGCCATGGCGGCCAGCCGCGGCGGCAGGCCGAGCAGGCGCATCGATCGACCCTTGGCCGTCAGCCCGCCTTTTTCGTCGAAGGCGCCAAGACTGATCAGCAGCGTCCGCGCCTCGGCAATCGCCGGTTTCGGTGGCGGGTCGAGGAAGGCGAGTGCTGCCGGGTCCTGGACGCCCCAATGGGCCATGTCGAGCAGCAGGCTGGAGAGATCGCTCGACAGGATTTCCGGCGGGCTGAAGGCCGGCATGGCCGCAGTCTGCCCCTCGTGCCACAGCCGCAACGCGATGCCCGGCTCGGTTCGCCCGGCCCGCCCGGCGCGCTGGTCGGCCGAGGCGCGCGACACCCGAACCGTTTCCAGCCGCGTGATGCCGGTCGCCGCCTCGAACACCGGCAACCGCTGCAGGCCGCTGTCGATGACGATGCGCACGCCATCGATGGTGATCGAGCTTTCGGCAATCGAGGTGGCCAGCACGACCTTGCGCAGACCATGGGCCGTTGGCCGGATCGCCGCATCCTGCTCTTTCTGCGTGAGATTGCCATAAAGCGGCGTGATGGCGGTCCGTTCATCCAGGCGTCCTGCCAGCCGTTCGGCGACGCGGCGGATTTCGGCCTGTCCGGGCAGGAAGGCGAGGATCGAGCCGGTCTCGCTGCCAAGCATGTCGAGGATGGCCCGGGTCATCGTATCTTCGATGCGTTCACCGCCGGGCCGGTCGCGATGGCGGATCTCGATCGGAAATGTGCGGCCCTCGCTGGCGATCACCGGCGGATGGTCGAGCAGGGCCGCCACCCGGTCCACGTCGAGTGTCGCCGACATGACAAGCAGTTTCAGATCCGGACGCAGCGCCGACTGGCTGTCGAGCGCCAGCGCCAGTCCGAAATCGGCGTCGAGCGAGCGTTCGTGGAACTCATCGAACAAAACGGCCGCCACGCCACCCAGTTCAGGATCCTCGAGGATCATCCGGGTAAACACCCCTTCGGTCACCACCTCGATCCGGGTACGCGCCGAAATGCGATTGTCGAGCCGCATGCGATAGCCGACCGTCTCGCCAACCTCCTCGCCCAGCAGCGCAGCCATGCGGCCGGCCGCGGCGCGTGTCGCCAGCCGTCGCGGCTCGAGCAGGATGATCCGCCCGTCGCCGCGCCAGGCCTGATCCAGCAGGAAGAGCGGCACCAGCGTCGTCTTGCCGGCGCCAGGCGGTGCCGACAGCACGGCGCGATTGCCGTGCGACAGCGCACGGCTAAGATCGGGCAGAATGGCGGTAACCGGATAGATCGGCATCTGGCGCGGCATCAGCGGTCAATCCGCCTTGCGCAAACCGGTCGCCGTCTCGTAGGCGAGGATGGCGCCGGCCAGGTCTTCAAGCGCGGCACCAACCGATTTGAAAAAGGTGATCGCCTGTTCGGAGGTCCGGCCCTTTACAGCACCCGATACCAATTCGGCCAGCTCGCCCTTTATATCGTCCTTTGAAAGGACTCCGCTGGCGATCGGCTGGGTAATGTCGCCGGCCTCGCTGCAGGCGCCTGCCCGCGTGTCGACAAAAACCTGGCAACGCCGCACGGCCTCGTCGTCGGCCTCGCGCATCGTCGGCTTGAAGCCGCCGACCAGATCGAGATGGGCTCCGGGCTTCAGCCATGCGCCGTGAATGAGCGGCTCTGCTGAAAGCGTCGCGCAGGAAATGATGTCAGCGTCGCGCGCCGCCTCTTCCAGATTGCCGCAGGCGGTGGCGTCCAACCCCAGCTGGCGTGCCTCCTCGGCCGTGGCCTCGGCATTGGCAAAGGAGCGGCCCCATATGGAAAAGCGTTGCAAGGGTCGCACCTGCGCATGCGCCTGCATCAGATTGAGCGACAGCCGTCCGGTGCCGACCATCAGCATATGCTGTGCGTCGGTCCGGGCCAGATAGCGCGCGGCAAGCGCCGAGGTTGCCGCTGTGCGGCGCGCGGTGAGCGCCCCACCCTCGACGATCGCCAGCATTTCACCACTTTCGCCTGAGGTCAGAAGATAGCTACCATGGATCGCCGGTTTGCCGGACAGGTAATTGTCGGGAAAGACCGAGACCAGCTTGACGCCCGCATAACGGCCCGGCACCCAGGCCGGCATCAACAGCAGCGTCGCCTCGGCCCGGCCCGGCACCTCCATGGCATGATGGTGCCGTACGGGCATCACGCAGCCGCCTTGGAACATGGACTCGATCGCGGCAATCAAAGGCGCCCAGTCCAGCGCCGCAACCGTGTCCGCCTCATTCAATACCAGCATCGTGCTCTCCAATCCTTGATCCGGCTCTCTCTTTATCAAGTCCAGACCACCTTACCAATGCGCTAAGATGAAGAGAGCGTCCCCGCGACGATGCGCAGGCTGGTTCTCTTCGCGGGGGCGAGACCCGCTCCATGGACGAAGGCCGTGCAGGGTGGCGATTCCAGGCCCGCCCGAGCACCTTTCTCGCCCTCCAAAATCCAACCTATCGTTTTTGCTGTTTATTTTCAGGTGTTTACAAAAAACGACAGTTTTTTGACGGAGAGGTGTTGACTTGATCGGGTAGTGGGATCTATAAACCGCTCACTGAACGAGGGCGGCGGCGCTGCTGGCGACGGTGACTTTCGTTCTAAAGAAATCCGACAGAGCTTGGCCAGATTGGCTGGTTTTGGGT
>NZ_JAAXMM010000018.1 GCF_012276985.1 Agrobacterium sp. a22-2
CTCCTGTTCTCCATTTCCTCCCCCTCCCCCAACTACCTCGCAGCGGACAAAAAGCCGACCAGGCGCATGGTAATGCGTGCGAGCGGCCCCGGCAGCCGGGCAGCAATGCTCTCGATCGCTTCGCGATCCTGCGCAGGCACCGCCCGCAACAGCTTCAAGGCAACGAAATACGCCGCCGCCCCGGCCGAAACAGCAAGGACAAGCCCCCCCAAACCCGTCACCGCCTGAACCAGACCATAGGCCACACCACCGCACACGAGAGCCGCCAGAGTCACTCTCGCGAGACTGGCAAACATGGCTTTCAGCGAGCCGGTGAAATGCATCCAGCGCATCATCAACACGCTCATCACCACGAAGACGGCGATCCGCACCAGAGCCGCCCCCTCCCCGCCATAGGAGGGCACAAGCGCCAGATCGCCGACGACCATGACGATGGCACCAACAATGCCGACGATCAACCGCTCGCGGATCTTATCGAGCGAGAAAAGATATTGGGTGCAGATCATGCTATAGACGGCGGCCGGAACGCCGAGAGCCAGAACAATCAGCATCGGCCCGCTCGACGTAAAGGCATCGCCGAACACCAGCGTCACGAGGGACGGCGCGATGGCGGCAAGGCCAAAGCTCATTGGCAGGGTGACATAGGACAGGCTGCGCACCACGCCCTCGAAGACCTCGACAGGCAGGCCCTGGCCGTCCTGTGCATGCAGCTTCTCGGAATAGTAAGGCACGAGACTGCCCGAGAGCTGAACCGGTAGCTGGAGCGCCAGATTGGCCAGCGTGAAAGCGACCGCATAAAAGCCGACGACTTCGATGCCCTGGTATTGCTGCAGGAAGAAGAACTCGACCCGGTTGAGAAAGATCGAATCGACCACGAACTGCATCGACAAGAGGGCCGAGGAACCGACGAGATACCGCGCCGAGATACCGCAGCGATTGACCTTGGTCCGCAGGATGCCGAGTGAGTAGAAAAACTGCAGGCCGAAGGCGATCGTGTAGCCGGCCAGCGCCCCTGGAATGCCGAAAAACACGGCCCCGGCCAGCACGCTCAGCAGTTGAAGGCCGCCGGCGATTGCCGACAGGCGGAAGAAGGCTGCAACATTCTGTTCGCCGAGCAGGTAGTTCTTCGTAAACGAGCCAATCGACTGCACGAAAAGCAGAACGCCGGTAATGATCACTACGGTCGGCGCGCTTGTCGCCCAGTGCTCGCGCCCGGCAAGCCAGAAGAACAGCCCGTACACGGTGACGATGACGATCGTCGAGATCAGGACGGGGCGCAGCAGGTAGGCGGCAAAACCGCGCCGATCCTCCGGCGAATAGCCCTGCGTCTTCAATTGCGGCAGCAGGCGCAGCAGCATGACGCCGGTGCCCAGTTCGGCAACCAGCGAGGCCGTGACGGCCAGCCACAGCGAAAAGGCGATGATCCCATTAGCTTCCGGTCCAAGCAGACGCGCGGTGATGATCGAGCAGATGAACCCGACCAGCAGAAGCGACAGCCCCGCCGCTGCGTTCAGGGCCGAATTTGCGACGATGCGATTGACCATGCGAAGTTTCTACCCGTCTGAGGACCGGCGCAGTCGAGCAAAAGCGCCGCAGGTTGCCACATCCGTTTCTAGGGCGAAAAACTTAAAAAACTCGTGTGCCAGCCGGATCTGCAGGCATCACAGCTTCGTGACGCCCCAGGGGTTCCGATCAATCGAGCAAGGTCGCGACAGCCTCGTCCCAGCTCATGATGGAGCCTGTATCGATCGAACTGCGGTCGAAGGCCTGCGCCTTCGCAAAGGCATCGCGGATGGACCCGGCATCACCCGGCTGGTAGGCGCAGACATGGTCCCGCCCGGCGGACGCAAAGACGGGTGCCACGATCGGCAGCCGGCAATAGCTGTACTGGATCATCTTGAGGCTCGATTGGCTGAGATAATCGGCATTGCTGCTGTCCCGATAGGGCGCAATGCCGATATCGGCAAACTTGATGAAGGGTATGATCGTGTCGAAGGCCACTTCGCCATGGGCGATGATGTTGGGCCGTGCGACCGCAGGAATGGCCTTCTTGCCGAACAGATGAAAGGTCCAGCCCGGATTGGCCTCGGCCAGCACGTCGATGGCGCCGGCATCGAACAGCATATCACCGACGCTGACAGCATTTTGTCTGCCGGCATAGGGATTGACCCGCGCATCGTCGAATGCCGCCTTGGCGATGCCGTGCGGCAGATAGAGAATAGGCGCATCCGGCGGAAAATCCTGCCGCAATGCCTCTGCCATGATGTGCACGAGGTCATAGATGCCGATCGTCTCGTTGAGCACCGCCTCGACGCAAGGGTGCACGTTGATGGTCTTCAGCCGGTCGGCCGCATGATAGATCAGTTGTGCGTCGGGTGCCGCCTTGCGGATCTCCGGCGCCAGCAGGGGTGCCGGTCCGCTCTCGATCAGGATATGGGTGTAGAACGGCAGGCGGTTGCGCACCGCCTTCGGCATCAACCGCCCATATCGCCGGAAGAGCCATCCCGAGATCGTGTTGAGAATGCCGATCTTGAAGTTCATCGGATGAATGGCCTGATACCAGATGAACTCCTCAAGCCCGCGGTCGATCGCCACCCAGCGATTGAGCGGCCGCTGCCGCGCGAAATTCCAGCGTCCGTCTTTCAGGAAACGACTGACAAAGCTCAGCCGGCAGACGAGGAAATCCACATGATCGCCCTGGGCACGCAGGGCGTCCGCCATGAAATGCAGATCCACCTTGCGCGGCGCCTCGGCGAAATGTTGGCCGGTCACAATGAGAACGTTCCGCGCGGGGGGCTTTGCACTCATCGTCTGGCGGCCTCCGATCCGGCAAAAGGCTGACCGCCCAATACGGCCCTATAGAGATCGATATAGCGTTGTGCCACCCTGTCCCAGGCATAGCCGCCGGCCTGATCCATCAAACGCTGCCGGGTCTCGGCCGGTTGAAGCAGCAAAGCACCATAGGCAGCCTCTATCCGCTCGGCGGCGGCAGGCGGATCGGCGAAATCGGCCAGCGCCACGCCGTCATGGGCGGCCGCCAGCGACCGGTAGGCTTCGTTTGGATGAAGCACCGGTACGAGACCCGCGCTCATTGCTTCGACGGCGACCAGGCCGAAACCTTCATAGTCAGAGGCCGACGCGAAAATCGAAGCCTGCCCGATCAGAGTCCGGATGCGATCGTTGTCGGGCGAAGCGTGCACCGACACATGATCCAACAGATTGCGGGTGCGGATCTCACGAGCAAGGTCTTCGACGGTGAAGTCGGACGGCGACCCTACGATGTCGAGGTGCCATGCGCTATCCCGCTCCACAAGAACCGCCATGGCATCCAGCAGCCGCTCGATCCGCTTGTTGACCGAGAAGCGGCCGATGGTCACGATCCGCTTGTTCGGAACGGCAGCCGAAAGGCCGGCAAATTTTAAGATATCGACACCGTTTTCGATCAACATGGCGTGATCGCCGGCTATGCGCTCAAACATCGCCAGGTCAGGTCGGCTGCAACAGCAGAGCATCTTGTAGCCGGTGGCCGACAGGCGGGTCACGGTCTGGAACCAGAACCGCTTGATCCGTGCATAGGTCGTCGTGTGGAAAAAACCGCCATGGGTCGTCGCCACCATCGGCTTGCCATGCAGCAAGCGCCCCCATGCCAGGGCATCGAAAAAGAAATCCACTGCGTGAACATGAATGAGGTCGGCATCCGCCAGGTAGCGGAACACCGAAGGGGCGAAGGGATAACGTTTCGAGCCGGCCCAGGGAATGCGCACGACCTCGACGCCGCCGATCATTTCGAACGCCGGCAGGCGACGCGACGGATCGGTGAAAATCCGATCGCAGGTAATGATCCGAACCCGGAATCCCTTGGCCAAAAGATGGGCGCTGAGATTGGCGACGACATCTTCAAGCCCGCCCTGGCTCGGCGCATATTGCCGCACGACTTGAACAATCAGAGGAGGCGTTGCCGTGCGGAGGGCTGCATCCGGAAGGGTCATCTCGACGGTCTTCATTACCTACCCGCTGCTCGCACTTCGCCGTTACCGCAGGCCGATTTGCCCTGTTCGGCAGACGGCAGAATTGACAGATTAAGTGGCTGAAAAATATTAAGATCCGGTATCGGCAAAGCCTGTCCTGATGCTTCTTGCCGCAAAGGCATCGCAAAACCTTAAAGCAGCACGTCCCCATGCCGGATATTTCAGAACTCGTTAACCATGATCTGCGACTATGGCGCTTCAAACACCCGGCGCTGGCTGTCTTCTTCCGGCATCCGGCCGGATAATTCATGGTCAGGCGATCCCCGCTTACGGACGCGGAATCTCTGCCCTCGGCTTTCACCGCCGGACCGTGAACGAACAGCAACTCGGACCCGCTACGGTCCTGGGCAGGAAAATGGACATCGACATTTTTCAACTACCGGGAATTTTGAAGCGGCGGTGGCATTACGTTGCGCTTTCGATGGTGATCTGCGTGATCGCGGCGCTGCTTTATGTCCTGCAGTTGAAGCCGATCTATTCCTCCTCGACCGAACTGCTTCTCGACCCCCAGGGCCTGCTGGCCGAAAGCAGCGACAGCAGCCAGTCCGGCCCGGCCTCCGCCGTTGACCAGTCGAGCCTCGACAGCCAGATCTTCGTGGTCCAGTCCAGCACGATCCTCGATGAAGTCATCGAAAAGCTCGACCTGCTGGAAGACCCGTTTTTCGGCGCTCCGGTGATCGGTGACAAGCTGAGCCGCGCCGACGCGTTGGCCAGCGTGGCAGCCGGCCTGAAGGCCAACATGAAGGTCGAGCGTGCCGGCCAGTCGTTCATCATGACCATTACGGTCGACCATGCCAATTCGCGCAAAGCCGCCGACATCGCCAACGCCATCGCGACCGTTTACCTGAAGCAGGTCGATGTGGCGCGTTCGGAAGCTGCAAAACGGGCCAGCAATGCCTTCCAGGTCCAGGCCAGCGAATTGCGCGACCGTGTGCTGAAGACCGAGTTGGCCGTCGAGAAATTCAAGTCGGACAATGGCTTGGCCAGTACCGGCGACAAGGGCCTTGTCATCGATCAGCAATTGCAGGGCATCAACGATCAGCTGATCGAGGCGCGCGGCGTCGAAGAGCAGCAGCAAACGATCTACGAGCAGACCAAGAAACTGACCATGGCCGCGGTGGAGGCAGGAGCGATCCCCGAGGCGCTGCAGTCGACTTCGATCGGCCTGCTGCGCGACCGTTACGTCCAGCTTCTCGACCGCCAGACGCAGATGTCGACGAGCCTCGGCAGCAACCACCCGCAGCTAAAGGCAATCCGCTCCCAGGTCAGCAATATGCAGCAGGCCATTCAGCAGGAACTGGATCGCGTCCGTCAGGCGATGCAGACCAATTACGAGCGGGCCGCCGCCAATACCAAGGCGCTGTCCGAGCGGCTTGAGAACATGACCCGCACCAGCTTCGACAGCAGTGCGGCCCAGATCAAGATGCGCCAGCTCGAAAGCGAAGCGGAAGCGGTACGCACGATCTACAAGGCCTTCCTCAGCCGCGCCGAGGAACTGAGCCAGCGGCAGACGATCAGCATCAACAATTCTCGGGTGATCACCGGCGCAGTCGCCTCGCCAAAATCCCTGACCACTCTCAAACTGCTGATCCTGATGGCCGCCGGCCTGTTCGGCACCGCGCTCGGCAGCGGTCTAGCCGTCTTGCGGGAACTGCTGGGCGGCAGAAGAATAACCGAAAAGCAGCAGGACGACAGGGCGGCTGCCCTTCCCACGCTCGCCACCGTGCCCAGCCGCTTGGAGCCGACCGCAAAAGGAATGCCTCGACTGCCGAAACTGTTCGGCCGGGATCGGGTCGACGAGACAAGCCTTGCCGAACGGCGCGAAAAGGCGATCGCCGGCGTCGCGGGCCTGCTCTTCGATGCGCTGGACCGCGACAGCAGGGCAACCGTCGCCTTCGTCTCGAATGGGCCGATCCGCGAGGCAGCCGACGTCATCGCCGATATCGTGCAGTCGCTGGTCGACCACGGCCGCGATGTCTTTTACGCACCCGGCGATTTGCGCGAAAGCACGATTGGACGGAACCCGAGATCGGCACGGCCGAGCCTCTCGCTGGCGCTGGCGCAGGAAGAGACGCTCGACGCACCTTTGTCGGATGTTCTGAAATACGACCAGTTGATCGCTCGGGCACCTCAGGCACAGACTCCCTCCGGATCGCGCCCGACCTATTCCCGCTTTGTGAGCCGCGGCAGCGACCATCTGGCAGGCTTCGTTGTCATCAATGCCTGCGGCACGAGGGCAGCCGGCCACCTGAACGAGTTGCTGCCCCAATGCGACGCGATCATCCTTCTGACCGAAGCCGACGCAGCGTCAGGGCCACAGACCGGCGGCATGGCCACGATGCTGGAGCCGTGGCGCGATCGGATGCTGGGCCGGATCGTGATGGGAGACGGCGCGTGAACGCCGCGCAACGATCGGGATGGTCAAGCGAAACGGCGCCGGCCCATGGCCGGCCGCCATCCGGACATTGAGACCATGGCGGCGGGCAATCCAGGTCAATATGGGATGGATCCGGCACAGTCGGCGACCCCCTCGGCCCAGTTGCAGGCGCAACTGATCCACGCCCTGGCAACGATCGCCATCCTTGGCGCCCTGACCTTCAATCTCTTCCTGTGCTTCGTCAACACCCGCATCATGCCGGTGTCCGAAAGCCATGTGATGATGTGCGAGATCCTGCTGATCGGCTGCGCCTTCCTGGTCGCATTCGATCGGCGTCTCGACATCTACCTCATCCTGGCGCTGTTCGTGAGCTATATGCTGCTGCTTTTTGCGCTGCGCGGCGTGGCCGACATCAAGTCGCTGCGCGATGTGTTCATTCCCGTCGCCTTCTATTTTGCCGGCGCCAAGATCCAGAATGTCCGACTGGCCGATCGGCTGGTCGCACTGTCGGTTTCAATTGTCCTTGTGATCGCTCTGTTCGAATATTTCCTGCTCGAAACCTATCTCGATTTCTTCAACGTGCTCGGCTACTACATGGCCCGCGGCACCGTCTCTCCGGAAGACACCTTCGGACAGACCCGCGGCCTGTTCATCAGCGGCATCCGTCCGGAGCCGCGTTCGCTGCTCCCCTTCCTCGGGCAGCACCGCGTTTCCTCGGTCTTCCTTGAGCCAGTCTCGGCCGGCAATTTCGGGGCCATCATCTATGCCTGGGCGCTCTTTCGCGGCGGCATGCGGTTTCGCTTCCCCGTCATGGCGGCCGCCTTGGCCTTCACCGTTCTGGCCGATGCACGATTCGGATTTTTCACCTGCATCGTGATGACCCTGGGTCTGCCGTTCTATCGCTTCGTGCCGAAGGTCGTCTGGCTCGTGCTGCCCTTTCTCATGCTGGCCGTGATCGCGGCCTACGGCCTGACCATCGGCGCCGAGGGCGGTCCCAACGATGTCGCCGGCCGATTGAAGGTGACCGCGGCCATTCTCATCGACCTCGACCTGTCGGTCGTGCTGGGAAGCACTGCGACCAGTATCTTCACGGCCGATTCCGGCTTTGCCTACACGCTGACCAGTTTCGGTATCTTCGGCTTCATCGGTCTCTGGGCAGCGCTAATTTTTGCACCGCTGAAGGACGCCAAAGCCTGGTCGTTCCACTCGATGATCGTCATCTACCTGCTGTTGCTGATGCTGATCAGCAATTCCTTCTTCTCGATCAAGACGGCCGCCTTGATGTGGTTCATCCTCGGCACGGCAGACCGGGTGGACTGGACCGGTGTTCAGGCGGTCGAGAAGCTTGAAAAAGCCGCCTCCAGGCTGCGCCGCACGACGGCAAGCGTCTGACCTCAGC
This sequence comes from Agrobacterium sp. a22-2, assembly GCF_012276985.1. GTDB lineage: Bacteria > Pseudomonadota > Alphaproteobacteria > Rhizobiales > Rhizobiaceae > Allorhizobium. The sequence goes on from NZ_JAAXMM010000018.1 coordinate 7,805, forward strand.
GCCTATCGAGCGCAGCGCAGGTGCCGGATGACGCCGAGAAATCCTTGAGATAGCGCGAAAGGCCGGCCAATTGTGCCCGGTCGCCGCTGGCGGTCGGCTGGATGTTCAGCGCCTCCGCCTCAGGCCACCAGTCGCCCGCCGCCCAATAGGCCCAGCCGGTCCACAAATCGCGGTTGCTTTCGACGACGGAGACCATGCCATCGATCGCCTTGATACAAGCCTCTTCGCCCGGCGCGCCGAACTCGCCGAGATAGCCGCGCTTGCCGTTCTTGCGAAGCCAGCGCGTGAAACTCTCAATGGCGCCGATCGCATCGTCGGCGCGACTGCAATTGTCCTTGGTACCGGAAAAGTCGTCGTCAAAATACTGATGGACTTCATAGGCATAGTTGTCGACCGGATCGACAACGCCCAGCATGACCTCGCCATTGGCACCGCCATAATGGCCGGACTCCCAGCTGTGCGCCCCGGTCCATACCGTGCCGGGCACGAGGATGAGATTTCCGGCCCCGGTGGCCCGGATCGCAGCGATTGCGGCATTGGCCGACTGAAGCCATTGGCGGGCCGGCATGTCGAAAGGCTCGTTCATCAGGCCGAACGTGATATCCGGGTCATTGGCGAAAAGCGCCGCCAGCCGGCCCCAGAAATCGGCAAGCGCCGCGTCCGGAACGTCGGCCGTCCCCACCTGCTTGTTGCGGTAATAGCCGAAATTGTGCGGGTCGATGACGGTTCTGATCCCGGACTGGCGCAGCAGCGCGACGGTCGAGCGCAGCCGTTCGACCTCGTCGGGCGCAAGATCGCCATTCAGGGTCGGCTGCAGCCGCTCCCACTTGAAGGGCAGACGCACCGAAGTAAAACCCTTGCCGGCGAAATAGCGGATGGTCTCCTCGGACGGATAGATATAATTCTGAAACGGCAGGCCATCAGGCTCGCCAAACTCGGCGCCCGATAGGTTCACGCCGCGAAAGCACCCTTGTGCTGCCTGCAGCGGGCTGGCGATGAGGCCAGCGGCCAAACCGACCGCCAGTACCCGCATCCCGATCCCGGAGCCCAGGCCGCTCGTCTGTGTCCGGCCTTCGGACCGCTTGCCAAATGTCATTGCCAGCACCACTGCTCGGTTTCAATGCGTCAGCGTAGAGACTGCGGACAGCCGCCGTCAACCGGGACAATCACGATACCGCTCTTTTCGCCAGCGCCGTCATCGTGCATGAAACACAGGACATACCGGTTGATCGGCAATTGATCGCACCGGAGTGGCAAACGACGAGGACAGGACGTGACGGATATCGACAACACGATTCAGGATATCGGCTTCATCCTGGTCCCGGGCTTTGCGCTGATGTGCTTTGCCTCGGCTGTCGAACCGCTGCGCGCCGTCAACCTCCTGGCCGGGCGGGAGCTTTACCGGGTCCATATCTATTCGCCGGATGGCAATATGGTCCGGTCCTCGTCGGGCGCTCTGGTTCCGGCCCAGCCGCTGCCGGCCCGCGGCGAGCGCCTGCATTCGGTCTTCGTGGTCGCCGGCGGCCACCCCTCCGGCTGGCACTGGCCCAACATCTATGCAAGCCTCAGAGCTTTTGAACGGGAAGGCGCGCGGATTGGCGGCATTTCCGGCGGCCCCTATCTGCTGGCCGCCGCCGGCCTGCTAGACGCCCATCGCTTCACCATCCACTGGGAACATGCGCCGGCGCTGATCGAGGACTTTCCGGGCCTGAAGCCCGAACAGGCACGCTATATCTTCGATCGCAATCGGCTGACCTGCGGCGGCGGCGTGGCACCGCTCGACATGATGCACGCACTGATTGCCGCCCGTTTCGGCCCGGCCTTCGCCACCCGTGTCAGCGACTGGTATCTGCACACCCAGGTCGGATCCGCGGCCGAGCCGCAACGCGCCTCGCTTGCCGAGCGCCACGGCCTGCATCATCCGGCGCTCTTGGCTGTACTGGAAAAGATGGAGGCGACCATCGAACAGCCACTGGACCGCGATGCCATGGCGCGCTTCGCGGGCATGACTCCACGCCACCTCGACAGGCTCTTTGCCGGCCATCTCAACTCGACCTTCACGCTGGAATACCGGCGCTTGCGGCTCGAACATGCCCGCAAGCTGTTGCAGCAGAGCGCCCTTTCCGTCTCCGAGATTGCCTTTGCCTGCGGCTTTGCCAGCCCCGGCCATTTCGCCCGGCGCTATCGCGAGCATTTCGGTATGACACCTCGCAGCGTGCGGAAGGCCCACTGAACGAATTCGGTCGTCTTTCCTCCAAAAAATATTTCACTTAAGGCAATTATATTTCTCTTCAGTTGATTTGGCGTTTCATCTCTGGTACCGACATGGACAGTGAGAAATGTCTCAGAGCGGAATGGAGTGAGAGCCGATGTGTGGCATCGTTGGATTGTTCTTGAAGGATAAGAGCCTGGAGCCGCAGCTGGGTGCCCTGCTCTCGCAAATGCTTGTTATCATGACCGACCGAGGCCCCGACAGCGCCGGCATCGCCATCTACGGCGCACCGCAGTCGGGCAAGGCAAAGATCACCGTACAATCGGCCGCCTCAGAGACGGATTTCGCAAGCCTTGAAGCTGATCTGGCCAAGAGCCTCGACAGCGAGGTCGACGTCAAGATCAAGAATTCCCACGCGGTGATCACGCTGGATGCGGGCAAGGTCAGTGAGGCCCGCACCCTTCTCTCGACGCTCCGTCCCGATATCAGGGTGATGTCGAGCGGCGACACCATCGAGATCTACAAGGAAACCGGCTTGCCGAAGGACGTGGTCTCGCGTTTTGCGGTGAATTCCATGGCCGGCACCCACGGCATCGGCCATACACGCATGGCCACCGAATCCGCCGTTACGACGCTCGGCGCCCATCCGTTTTCGACCGGCGCCGACCAGTGCCTTGTGCACAACGGCTCGCTGTCAAACCATAACAACCTGCGCCGCGAGCTGAAGCGCGAAGGCATGTCGTTCGAGACGGAAAACGATTCCGAAGTCGCAGCCGCCTATCTCACTGCCGAAATGGCCCATGGCAAGAACCTCGGCGCGGCCCTCGACAGCGCCATCGACGACCTCGACGGCTTCTTCACCTTCGTGGTCGGCACCAAGTCGGGCTTCGGCGTGCTGCGCGATCCGATCGCCTGCAAGCCGGCTGTCATGGCCGAGACGGACCAGTATGTCGCCTTCGGCTCGGAATATCGCGCCTTGGTCAACCTGCCAGGCATCGACACCGCCCGCATCTGGGAGCCGGAACCGGCCACCGTCTATTTCTGGGAACATGAACAAGCCGCCTGACCAAACTGGCCGACAAGGAAGACCAGCATGCCGAGTTTCGATCTTGCCATCACGCCGCTGCGTGAGCTCAATCAAAGCCTCCACGACATCCCCGCCGGCAGCAATGACCTGCATTTCGACGTGCTGAACCCGCGCGGCAGCCACGCAGTCGCCGTGGGCATCGATGCGCCGGTCAGCGTCGATGTACGCGGCAATGTCGGCTATTATTGCGGCGGCATGAACGCGCAGGCCGCCATTACCATCCATGGTTCGGCCGGTCCGGGCGTTGCCGAAAACATGATGTCCGGCGTGGTTACCATCAAGGGCGATGCCAGCCAGTATGCCGGCGCCACCGGCCGCGGCGGGCTGTTGATCATCGAAGGCAATGCCTCGTCGCGCTGCGGCATTTCGATGAAGGGCATCGATATCGTCGTCAAGGGCAATATCGGCCACATGTCGGCCTTCATGGCGCAGTCGGGCAATCTGGTGGTACTGGGCGATGCCGGCGATGCGCTGGGCGACAGCCTCTATGAGGCCCGGCTTTTCGTGCGCGGCACCGTGAAGAGCCTCGGCGCCGATTGCATCGAGAAGGACCTGCGCGCCGAACACATCGAGATCCTGCAGGCGCTTCTCGACAGGTCAGGCGTGACGGATGTGAAGCCGGAGGAGTTCAAGCGCTACGGTTCGGCCCGAAAGCTCTACAATTTCAACATCGACAATGCCGACGCCTATTGAGGGACATGAGATGAGCTATCACAACCCGCCCACCACGCCCCGCAAGTCTGCTACCTTCGACGACTACACCCTGTCCGAGATCCGCCGTGCGGCGGCAACCGGCATCTACGACATCCGTGGCGGCGGCGCCAAGCGCAAGGTGCCGCATTTCGACGACCTGCTGTTTCTCGGCGCTTCGATCTCGCGCTATCCGCTGGAAGGCTATCGCGAGCGCTGCGACACCAATGTCGTGCTGGGTTCACGCTTTGCCAAGAAGCCGATCGAGCTGAAGATCCCCATCACCATTGCAGGCATGAGCTTCGGCTCGCTATCCGGCCCGGCCAAGGAAGCGCTCGGCCGTGGCGCGTCGCTATCCGGCACATCGACCACCACTGGCGACGGCGGCATGACCGAGGAGGAACGCGGCCATTCCTCGATCCTCGTCTACCAGTATCTGCCGTCGCGTTATGGCATGAACCCCCATGACCTGCGCCGCGCCGACGCCATCGAGATCGTCATCGGCCAGGGCGCCAAGCCCGGCGGCGGCGGCATGCTGCTCGGCCAGAAGATTTCCGACCGCGTCGCCGACATGCGCACCCTGCCGAAAGGCATCGACCAGCGCTCCGCCTGCCGCCATCCCGACTGGACAGGCCCGGACGACCTGGAAATCAAGATCCTCGAACTGCGCGAAATCACCAATTGGGAGAAGCCGATCTATGTGAAGGTCGGCGGCGCTCGGCCCTATTACGACACGGCGCTGGCCGTGAAAGCCGGCGCCGATGTCGTGGTGCTCGATGGCATGCAGGGCGGCACCGCCGCCACGCAGGACGTCTTCATCGAAAATGTCGGCATGCCGACGCTTGCCTGCATTCGGCCCGCCGTCCAGGCCCTGCAGGATCTGGGCATGCATCGCAAGGTGCAGCTCATCATCTCCGGCGGCATCCGCTCCGGTGCCGATGTCGCCAAAGCGCTGGCGCTCGGCGCCGACGCCGTGTCGATCGGCACCGCGGCACTGGTGGCGATCGGCGACAACGATCCGCACTGGGAGGCGGAATACAATGCGCTCGGCACCACCGCCGGCGCCTATGACGACTGGCACGAGGGCCGCGACCCGGCCGGCATCACCACGCAGGATCCGGAACTGATGAAGCGCCTCGATCCGGTTCTGGCCGGCCGCAGGCTTGCCAACTATCTCAAGGTCATGACGCTGGAGGCCCAGACCATCGCGCGGGCCTGCGGCAAGAACCATGTCCACAATCTCGAGCCGGAAGACCTCTGCGCCCTGACCATCGAGGCCTCGGCCATGGCCCAGGTGCCACTGGCCGGCACCAGCTGGATCCCCGGCAAGGGAGGGTTTTGAGCAGCCCTGTCGTCCCCTCTCCCCGCCCGCGGGGAGAGGGCTAGGGTGAGGGGCAAAACCCACCCTGAACTATCGCGCAAGTGTCTAAAAAATCCAAAAGGGGAACGACGTGACACTCGATCTTGCAACCTATGCCAAGGACAATGGCATCAAATATTTCATGATCAGCTATACCGACCTGTTCGGTGGGCAGCGAGCCAAGCTTGTGCCGGCCCAGGCGATTGCCGGCATGCAGCGCGAAGGGGCGGGCTTTGCCGGCTTTGCCACCTGGCTCGACATGACACCGGCCCATCCAGATCTCTTCGCCCTGCCGGATGCCTCTTCGGTGATCCAGCTGCCGTGGAAGAAGGAAGTCGCCTGGGTCGCGGCCGACTGCATGATGGAAGGCCGCTCGGTCGCGCAGGCGCCGCGCAACCTGCTGAAGCGGCTGATCGGTGAAGCCCAGAGCGAGGGCATGCGGGTCAAGACTGGCGTCGAGGCGGAATTCTTCCTGATTTCCGCCGACGGCTCGGAAATTTCCGATGGTCTCGATACGGCGGAAAAGCCCTGCTATGACCAGCAGGCCATCATGCGGCGCTACGATGTTATCGCCGAGATCTGCGACTACATGCTGGAACTCGGCTGGGGGCCGTATCAGAACGACCACGAGGATGCCAACGGCCAGTTCGAGATGAACTGGGAATTTGACGACGCGCTGAAAACCGCCGACAAGCATTCCTTCTTCAAGTTCATGGTCAAATCCGTGGCCGAAAAACACGGACTGCGCGCCACCTTCATGCCGAAACCCTTCAAGGGACTGACTGGCAATGGCTGCCATTGCCACATCTCGGTCTGGGACCTGCCGGGCAAAAACAATGCCTTTGCCGACGACAATGCCGATTTCGGCCTGTCCGCCAAGGGCCTGAATTTCCTGGGCGGCATCATGAACCACGCCTCGGCTCTGGCCGCCATCACCAATCCGACCGTCAATTCCTACAAGCGCATCAACGCGCCGCGCACCACCTCCGGGGCCACCTGGTCGCCCAATTCGGTCACCTGGACCGGTAACAACCGTACCCATATGGTGCGCGTTCCGGGTCCCGGCCGCTTCGAGCTCCGCCTGCCGGACGGCGCCGTCAACCCCTACCTACTGCAGGCCGTGATCATCGCCTGCGGTCTCAACGGCGTGCGCACCAAGGCCGATCCCGGCCCGCATCACGATATCGACATGTATCAGGAAGGCCATCTGGTAAAGGACGCGCCGCGCCTTCCGCTCAATCTGCTCGACGCCTTGCGTCAATACGACGGGGATACGCTTCTGAAAGACGCAATGGGAACGGAGTTTTCCGCAGCCTATCTTAAGCTCAAGCACAATGAGTGGAACGCTTATGCCGGTCACTTCACCCAATGGGAGCGCGACACCACGCTCGACATCTGAGGGCCGGAATTATCGTTCGATTCGCAGAACAGCTATTCCAACGACAAGGCGCCGGAGCTTGTCCGGCGCCTTTCACTTGGGATAAACAACTGCCGCATGCCCTGCACGGGCCGAGCATAAGGGTTGAGATATGACTAGCTACGTATTGACGGTTTCCTGCAAGTCCACCAGAGGCATTGTCGCCGCGATTTCAGGTTATCTCGCCGCCGAGGGCTGCAACATCATCGACAGCTCGCAATTCGACGACCTCGATACCGGCAAGTTCTTCATGCGCGTCAGCTTCATCTCCGAAGAGGGCCTCAGCGGAGACAAGCTGCTCGAGGGCTTCGCGCCGATCGCGGAGAAATTCGCCATGACGTTCGAGATGCATGACTCGGCCCACCGCATGAAGGTGCTGCTGATGGTGTCGCGCTTTGGCCACTGCCTCAACGACCTGCTCTACCGCTGGAAGATCGGCGCGCTGCCAATCGAGATCGTCGGTGTTATCTCCAACCATTTCGACTATCAGAAGGTCGTGGTCAATCACGACATTCCGTTCCACCATATCCCGGTCACCAAGGCCAACAAGCCGCAGGCCGAGGCTCGGATCATGGAAGTGGTCGAGCAGACCGGCACCGAACTGATCGTGCTGGCCCGCTACATGCAGATCCTGTCCGACAGCATGTGCCAGAAAATGTCCGGACGGATCATCAACATCCACCACTCTTTCCTGCCGAGCTTCAAGGGCGCAAATCCCTACAAGCAGGCATTCGAGCGCGGCGTGAAGCTGATCGGCGCCACGGCCCATTACGTCACCGCAGACCTCGACGAAGGCCCCATCATCGAGCAGGACGTTGCCCGCATCACCCATGCGCAGTCGGGCGAGGACTATGTCTCGATCGGCCGCGACGTCGAGAGCCAGGTGCTGGCCCGCGCCATCCACGCGCATATCCATCACCGCACCTTCATCAACGGCAACCGCACGGTCGTTTTCCCCGCAAGCCCCGGTTCCTACGCTTCCGAGCGCATGGGCTGACGCTTTCGGTTAATGCCTCAAGCAGACCTCCGGCCGCAGATCAGTGCGGCCGGGATGGACGCGCGCTATGCGTTTGATATTGTCGGCTGAATTTGAGTCTCCAAGGGAGAACAACCATGCCCGACAGCACTCTGTTTGAGCGCACCGAACTCCCCCGGCCCGCCGTCTCCATTGAGCAGGCGGCAGACATCCTGAAAGAGCATTACGGGCTCGAGGGCAGCATTGTCGAACTCGGCAGCCAGCAGGACCGCAATTTCCGCATCGACACCGGCGCCGTCCGCTTCGTCCTGAAGATCTGCCGCGCCGAATATGCAACCATCGAACTGGAGGCCCAGAACGCCGCCATGCGCCATCTGCGCGCCATCGATGGCATGGCCCGCGTGCCGGAACCGATCGCCTCCACAAGCGGCACCGATATCGTCGCGCTCGCGGTCGACGGTGAAAACTACCAGGTCCGACTGCTCTCCTATCTTGAGGGAGAACCGCTGACCCGCCGCAAACATCTGCCCCCAACGACCGTGGCCGCACTTGGCGATCTTGCCGGGCGCGTTGCCCTTGGCCTCAAGGACTTCTCCCACGACGGCCTTGAGCGCGATCTGCAATGGGATCTTCGCCGCGCCGGCCCCGTGGCGCTGCGCCTGCTGGGCGCGGTGACCGACCGGCCGCTGCGCGACCAGATCGCCAAGGCGATGATCAGCGCCATGAAGCGGCTGCGGCCGCTGACGCCCGATCTCACGGTGCAGGCCATCCATCAGGATATCACCGACGACAACGTCGTCAGCCGGCCCGACCCCGATGGCCGCCCGATCCCCGATGGCGTGATCGATTTTGGCGATGTCATCTCCAGTTGGCTGGTCGCCGACCTCGCCGTGACCTGCGCCTCGCTGCTGCACCATGCCGACAATGATCCGTTCTTCATCCTGCCGGCCGTCCGGGCCTTTCATGCCGTCAGCCCGCTGAATGCAAGCGAACTGCGCGCTCTCTGGCCGCTGATCGTCGCCCGTGCCGGCGTGCTGGTCGCCAGCAGCGAGCAGCAGCGCGCCATCGATCCGGACAACGGCTATGTGATCGACAACGCCGCCCACGAAAGGGAGATCTTCGAAGTCGCCACATCGGTGCCCTTCTCGCTGATGGAAACGGCGATCCTGCAGGCCGTCGGTGACACTGTCGACACTCCCGCAGTCCTGCCGGACATCGGCCGCCTGTTGCCCGACGTCGAACCCGACAGCGTTCGCCTGACCGACCTGTCGACCCGGAGCTTCGATTTCATCCAGGACGAATGGTCCGATCCGGAGATCGACTGGAAACTGCTGGCCCAGGTCGCGGCCGAAACCGGCGTCGCCACCACCCGTTACGGCGAGTATCGCCTGTCCTACACCAAGCCGCTCTCCGCCCATGCACCGGCCACCTTCGCCCTGCATATTGACGCCTGCCTGCCGGCCGAAACCCTGGCGGTGGCGCCATTCGACGGCGTGCTGCAGACCACCGAGCAGCACATTATCCTGCGGGGAGAGGACCTGTCCCTGCACATCCATGGGTTGGATTGCCCGATCGATGACGGAACGCCGTTGGTGGCCGGTCAGGACCTCGGCCGCATTGCCGGCGCGCCCGGCACGATCGGCGGCCTGCGGCTGCAATTCTGCCGGGACGACGATCTCGTGCCACCGCTGTTTGCCAGACCCGCCCATGCGCAGGCCTGGCGCCATCTCTGCCCCTCGCCATCGGCGCTGTTCGGCACGGATATCGATGCGCCACCGCTCGAAGACGAAAAACTGCTCGAACGCCGGCATCGCAATTTCGCCGCGCCTCAGAAGAATTATTATTCCCATCCGCCGCAGATCGAACGCGGCTGGAAGGAGCATCTGTTCGACACGACGGGCCGCGCCTATCTCGACATGGTCAACAACGTCACCATGGTCGGCCACGGCCATCCACGGCTGGCCCATGCCGCCGGCCACCAATGGTCGCTGCTCAACACCAATTCGCGCTTTCACTATGCCTCGGTTGCCGAGTTTTCCGAACGGCTCGCCGGCCTCGCCCCCGATGGCCTCGACACCGTTTTCCTGGTCAACAGCGGTTCGGAGGCCGTCGACCTGGCAATCCGGCTGGCCTGGGCGGCATCGGGCGCCCGCAACATGCTGAGCCTGCTGGAGGCCTATCACGGCTGGACGGTTGCCAGCGACGCGGTGTCCACATCCATAGCCGACAACCCGCGTGCGCTGGAGACCCGGCCGGATTGGGTTCATCCCGTTCTCTCGCCCAATACCTATCGCGGCCAATTCCGCGGCGAAGCCTCGACGACCGATTATGTCGAAGCCGTTGCGGCAACTCTTGCCGAAATCGACGCGGCCGGAACGGGGCTCGCCGGCATCGTCTGCGAAAGCGTCTATGGCAATGCTGGCGGCATTCCCTTGCCACCGGGCTATCTTCGCCAAGTCTATGCCCTGGTGCGCGACCGGGGCGGGCTTTGTATCGCAGACGAAGTTCAAGTCGGCTACGGGCGGCTCGGCCATCATTTCTGGGGCTTCGAAACGCAGGGGGTCGTGCCGGACATCATCACCATTGCCAAGGGCATGGGCAACGGCCAGCCGCTCGGTGCCGTAATCACCCGTAGGGAGATCGCCGAGGCTTTCGAAAAGGAGGGCTATTTCTTCTCCTCGTCCGGCGGCAGTCCTGTCAGTTGCGTGGTCGGCATGACCGTGCTCGACATCATGCGCGACGAAGACCTGCAGGAAAACGCCCGCATCATCGGCGATTACCTGAAAAGCCGGCTGGAAGCGCTAGGCCAACGCTTCCCCCTGGTTGGCGCCGTGCATGGCATGGGGCTTTATCTCGGCCTGGAATTCGTCCGCGACCGTGACACGCTGGAGCCGGCAACGGCCGAGACGGCCGCCATTTGCGACCGCCTGCTCGATCTCGGCGTCATCATGCAGCCGACCGGTGACCATCTGAACGTGTTGAAGATCAAGCCGCCGCTTTGCCTTGCGAAGGAAAGCGCCGACTTCTTTGCCGACATGCTGGAAAAGGTTCTCTCGGAAGGCTGGTAGGCGCAACCGTCGCTCAAAAGGCGGTAAACGTCATCGTCGTCAGCGAGCGGGAAATGCCGGGGATCGAGGCAATCTTCTCGTTGACGAACTTGCCGACATCCTCGTCCTCGGTCAGGTAGACCTTCATCAGCAGGTCGTATTCGCCGCTGGTCGAATAGAGTTCGGAGACGATCTCCGCCTTGTAGATAGCGTCTGCGACCTCATAGGTCTTGCCCGGGGCACATTGCAGCTGGACGAATATCGGCTTCATGAGACAATCCTGCGTCGGTCGATGAGAGTGAGCCCCAAGGCTCTGGCCGCGACCGGTGTTCGGCAAATCGCCGGCACTATCCCCCAAATGCCCTAGGCTTGCAAGCGGTGCGCCGGCAATTTATGGCAGCCGCTTTCCATGGCAGCCTGCGCCTCAGCCACGATCCATTCGCGAAAGGCAGCCAGCGGCGGATAGCTGGCCCGTTCCTTGGGGAAGGCCAGATAATAACGCGCGCTGCTCTCGATCTCCCGGTCGATCGCCGCCACCAGTTCACCGCGCTCCAGCTCCTCCTGGATCAGGAACACCGGCAAAAGCGCGACGCCGAGGCCGGCTTTGGCCGCCTGGGCGGCGGTCGCGAACTGATCGAACAGCATGCCGCTGACCGTCTCGAACGGTACGTCGTTCAGCGTGAGCCATTTCTCCCAGGCGTCCGGCCGCGTCATCAGATGCAGCAGCGGCACCTTCAGCATATCCTTGGGCTCGGCGAGGACATGACTTTCCTTGAACGCCGGACTGCAGGCGGGAATGGTGGTCTCGTTCATCAGCAGCGTCAACTCGCCGCCGGGCCAGGACGGTTGTCCGAAATGGATCGCCGCATCGATCGTATCGAGCCGGAAATCGAAAGGCACCAGCCGTGTCACCAGATTGATGGTAATGCCGGGATTGGCTTTGAGGAAATTGCCGAGCCGCGGAGCCAGCCAGCGTGCCCCGAAGGTCGGCAGGATGGCGAGATTGAGCGTGCCGCCATGCGGATTGGCGCGCAGGTTGAGCGAAGCGCTGGAAATCCGCCGCAGCGCCTCGCGGATTTCGCGGGCATAACCGTCGCCGGCAACGGTCAAACGAATGGTCTGGCGCTCGCGCAGGAACAACTCGACGCCGAGCTGATCCTCCAGCGCCTTGATCTGCCGGCTGACCGCACTCTGGGTCAGATCCAGCTCGCGGGCAGCGGCAGTCACGCTTCCGGTGCGGGCCGCAGCCTCGAAAGCGGCGAGCAGCGACAGGGAGGGAAGGAAACGGCGGGCCTGCAGCATGGGGGTATTATGCCTTGATGGAATGAACTCTTGAGAAATTATCGTTATATGTCGAAAAAATCCTCACCTAATTATGGCCGACTGTATATTTTGGAATGAAGCCGGGCAAAACGGGCTGGACACCGCGATGGCAGGCCACCTGCCGGTCCTCCAACCGTCCATCCGGACTTCACCCTTTCCCGGCGCGCCACCCCGTGCACCGCAGAGCCGATGGAGAAGCCCCATGCTGAACGATCCCCGCTCCCACGGCCTCTGGGAAAAGACGGCGCCTGAGCCTCCGGTAACGGTGCCGCTTACGGACGATGCCAGAGCGGACGTGGTGATTGTCGGCGGCGGCTATACCGGCATTTCGGCCGCGCTGCATCTGGCCAGTGCCGGCAGCCGCGTCATTCTGCTGGAAGCCAAGGAAATCGGTTTTGGCGGCGCCGGCCGCAATGTCGGCCTGATCAATGCCGGCATGTGGGTCATGCCCGACGATCTGCCGGGCGAACTCGGGCCTGTGCATGGCGAAAGACTGCTCGATCTGCTCGGCAACGGGCCGAGCGTGGTCATGGACCTCATCGAGACCCATGGCATTGCCTGCGAGCTGCAGAAGGCCGGCACCTTGCACTGCGCGGTCGGCGCAGCCGGCTTCAAGGAAATCGAACAGCGCGCTGCACAGTGGCAGAAGCGCGGCGCACCGGTCGAGGTTTTGAACGCCGCCGAGACCGCATCGCGCATCGGCACCGAGGGCTATAGCGGCTCGCTGCTCGACCGGCGGGCCGGCACCCTGCAGCCGCTCGCCTATGTGCGGGGTCTCGCCCATGCGGCCGTCAAGGCCGGCGCTGTCCTGCACACGGGCAGCGAAGTGACCGCGACCGAGCGCCAGGGCACCGGCTGGCGGGTCAGGACCCACCGCGGCAGCGTATCGGCAGACTGGATCGTGGTTGCCACGGATGCCTACAGCACCGGCCCTTGGGAAAAGGTTCGCACCGAACAGGTGCTCCTGCCCTATTTCAATCTCGCCACAAGGCCACTTGGCGACAACCTTCGCCGCACCATCCTGCCCGGCAACGAAGGTTGCTGGGACACCAAGGAAGTGCTCTCCTCCTTCCGTATGGATGAGGCCGGCCGGTTGGTTTTCGGCAGCGTCGGCGCGCTTCGCGGCACCGGCTCGGCGATCCACAAGGCCTGGGCCCGCCGCAGCCTCAAGCAGCTCTTCCCGCAACTCGGCGACGTCGATTTCGAAAGCGAGTGGTACGGCAGGATCGGCATGACCGCCAATGCCCTGCCACGCTTTCATAAGTTCGCGCCGAACGTCGTCGGCTTTTCCGGCTATAACGGTCGCGGCATTGCGCCGGGAACGGTGTTCGGCAAGGTTCTGGCCAGACATATCCTCGGCGAACTGCCGGAAAGCGACCTGCCGCTGCCGCTCACCGATCCGCGCGATCCGCCCTTCCGTACCCTCAAGGAGACATGGTACGAAGCCGGCGCGCAGCTTGCCCATTTTGCCGGAGCCCGCGCCTGAACGGTGCAACTGGCCCGAACCGCAACAAGACGACACTTCCAAAGAAGGGAACACCCATGAGCCTCGCTCCACTCGATCTTGCCGCTGATGTGCGCGCCATTATGGCCGATCTCGGCGTCTCCGCCGACCAGCTTTCCGGCGGCACGCTGGCCGTCCAGTCGCCGATCAGCGGCACGGCTTTGGCGCAGGTCAAGGAAATCGACGCCGCAGCGACCGCTGCCGCCATCGAAGCCTCCCACAAGGCCTTCCAGGAATGGCGCCTCGTGCCCGGCCCCAAGCGCGGCGAACTGATCCGCCTGCTGGGCGAAGAACTGCGCTCGGCCAAGCAGGCGCTTGGACGTCTGGTATCGATCGAAGTTGGCAAGATCGTCTCCGAAGGCCTCGGCGAAGTGCAGGAAATGATCGATATCTGCGACTTCGCAGTCGGCCTGTCCCGCCAGCTCTACGGCCTGACGATCGCCACCGAGCGCTCGGAACACCGGATGATGGAAACCTGGCATCCGCTCGGTGCCGTCGGCATCATTTCGGCCTTCAATTTTCCGGTCGCCGTCTGGTCGTGGAACGCAGCGCTGGCGCTGGTCTGCGGCAATTCGATCGTCTGGAAGCCTTCGGAAAAGACGCCCCTGACGGCAATCGCCACCCACGCGATCTTCGAAAAGGCCCTGAAGCGCTTCGTCGCCGAAGGCGGCACGGCTCCGGCCAATCTCTCGACCCTGCTGATCGGCGGACGCGAGATCGGCGAAGTGATGGTCGACCATCAAAAGATCGCCCTGGTCTCGGCCACCGGCTCGACGGCCATGGGCCGCAAGGTCGGCCCGCGTCTGGCCACCCGCTTTGCCCGTTCGATCCTCGAACTCGGCGGCAACAATGCAGCCATCGTGGCCCCGACCGCCGATCTCGACCTGACGCTGCGCGGCGTCGCCTTCGCGGCCATGGGCACGGCCGGGCAGCGCTGCACCTCGCTGCGCCGCCTGTTCGTGCATGAAAGCGTCTATGACAAGCTCGTGCCCCGCCTGATCCAGGCCTATGGCTCGGTCTCCGTCGGCAATCCGCTCGAAAGCACGACACTGGTCGGCCCGCTGATCGACAAGGCCTCGTTTGAGCGCATGCAGACCGCCCTTGAAGCGGCCAAGGCGGCTGGCGGCAAGGTCTCCGGTGGCGAGCGGTTGCTGCAGACCGAAGCGGCAGACGCCTATTACGTCAGGCCGGCCATCGTCGAAATGCCGGAACAGTCCGGCCCGATGAAGGACGAGACTTTTGCGCCGATCCTCTATGTCGTCAAATATGCCGAATTCGACGAGGCGCTGGACATGAACAACGACGTGCCGCAGGGCCTGTCGTCATCGATCTTCACCAACAACATGCAGGAGGCCGAAACCTTCACGTCGGCACGCGGTTCCGATTGCGGCATTGCCAATGTCAATATCGGCCCGTCGGGCGCGGAAATCGGCGGCGCCTTCGGTGGCGAGAAGGAAACCGGCGGCGGGCGTGAGTCCGGCTCGGATGTATGGAAGGCCTATATGCGCCGCGCCACCAATACCATCAACTACGGCAAGACCCTGCCGCTCGCTCAGGGCGTCAAGTTCGACGTGGGCTGATCACACCTGCTGAGACAAGCATTCAAAGCCGCGTTGCACCTGAAAGGGTCGACGCGGCTTTTTTCGTAGACAGGCGCGACATGGTGGCATCCAGCCTAAGGTCGACTGGTCTTGGCCGGTGAAATCGGCCAAGGTGCCGGCACGACGACCATAGGACGCCCGAGGCACGCATGGACATACAGGACCAATCGGCCACCATCGCCTTTCTGAGCGACGCGGCAAGCTATGGACAGACGGGCAAGGTCAAGATCATCGAGACCCATATCTCGCTGGTCTTTCTCATCGAAGCTCGCGCTTTCAAGCTGAAACGCGCCGTCAAGCTGCCCTATGTAGACTTCTCGACCTATGACCTGCGCCTGGCCTTCTGCGAGCGAGAGATCGAACTCAATCGCCGCGCGGCGCCCGATCTCTATCTCGGTGTCCGCCGCATCACCCGCGAGGCCGACGGTCACCTGGCCTTCGACGGAACCGGCGAACCGGTCGATGCCGTCGTGGAGATGGAGCGGTTCCGCCAGCACGACCTGTTCGATCGCATGGCGACCGAGGGCAAGCTCAGCAAGGCGGTGATGGAAGAAACCGCAGTGACGATCACCGAATTCCATGCCAAGGCGCCTGTGATGCATGACGGCAGCGGATCGGCCAACATGGCCGGCGTTCTCGATATCAACGAAGGCGGCTTTGCGACCAGCGAGGTCTTTGCCAAAGCGGATGTCTCCGCGCTGACCGCGGCATTCCGGCAGGCCTGGACGACCCATGTGGCGGCCATGGATAGCCGCGAGGCTGCAGGCAAGGTGCGCCTCTGCCATGGCGATCTGCACCTGCGCAACATCTACATGACGAGATCCGGCCCACGCCTGTTCGACTGCATCGACTTCAACGACCAGATCGCCACGATCGATACCCTCTATGACCTGGCATTCCTGCTGATGGACCTCTGGCATCGCGGCTTTCCGGAATTCGCCAACACGGTCGTCAACCGCTACCTCGATGTTACGGGCGATGACGATGGCTTTACCCTCCTGCCCTTTTTCATGGCCGTCAGAGCCGCCGTGCGCGCCCATGTCACCGGAACCCAGATCGCCGAAATCGGCGATGGCTCGGGAGAATTGACGGCCAGCGCCACCTCCTATTTCGACTTCGCGCGGGAACTGCTGAAGCCCGCAAAGCCGGGGCTGGTGGTGATCGGCGGCTTCAGCGGTTCGGGCAAGTCGACATTGGCTGAGGCCCTGGCGCCACATATCGGCGGCCCGCCCGGCGCCCGGATGCTGGAAAGCGACCGTATCCGCAAGGCGATGTTCGGCCGGCGGCCGAGCGAGCCCCTGCCACCGGAGGCCTATGCTCCGGAGGTCTCCGCTAAAGTCTACGATAGCCTATGCCGCAAGGCCGAGAGCATCTTGAGCAGCAACGGCACCGTGATCGCCAACGCTGTTTTCGACCGTGCGGCAGACCGCGCCGCCATGGAAGCGGTCGCGCGAGACCTCGGTGTGCCGTTTACCGGGATCTGGCTGGAAGCGGACGCGAATGTGCTGAAGGATCGGGTGATCGCTCGGCCGAAAGGTCCGTCCGACGCCACGCCCGATATTCTGGAACGCCAAATGGCAAAGGCAACCGGCACCATAGACTGGCACCACATCTCGGCAGCCGGAACGCCGCTCGAAGTGTTCCTGCGAACAAAAGAGCTTCTGGCAAGCCTTTAGCGGATGTTGAACTTCACCGGCGCCGTGATGGTCTTGTTGGCACCGGGCGGCGGAGCCGGAACCGGCGAGGCGCGCTGCACCATCTCGATCACCGCTCGGTCGAGTGACGCATAGCCCGAGGAACGCGACAGCGACACAGACAGCACATTGCCGGAATCGTCGATCCGGAACCGCACATAGGCCGTTCCCTGTTCCTTGTTGGCCTTGGCCTCGCTCGGATAGCGCTTGCGACGCTCCAGATGCGACATCAGGCGTGACTGCCAGCGCGCCGGCGAAACCGACGATTGCGCGGCACCCGTGCTGTTCTGTGCGGCGGCTGTCCGGTCGGATTGCTGCACCTGCGCCTTGGCCTGCTTGGCCGCCTTCGATGCCGGCGGCGGGGGAGTGACAGTCTTCTTCTTCGGTGGCTGCTTTTCGGCAACCTCCTCTTTCTTCGTTTCCGGCGGCGGCGGCGGACGCAGGATCGGCAAAGGCACCTCGACATTCTCGAGTTCGGCCTTCATCATTTCCTCGATCGGGTCCACCTCTTCCACCGGTTCCGGCAGCGGCTCGGGCGGCATCGGTTCAACGATCTCAGGTGGCGTCGGCTCCGGTTCCGGAAGGGGTTCCTGCTCAACCACGGGCTCGATAACGGGCTCGGGCATGGGCTCCGGCGGCGGCTCGACGATCGGCTCCGGCAAGGGCTCGGTGGTTGCCGTCTTGATTTCCTCGGCATCGACCTCGTCGGGGACGATCTGGTCTTCTTCCGTGTTGACGGCCACCGGCTCCGGCGCCATTTCGATCATGATCGCAGCCGGCGGCGCGTCGGCGGCCGCCATTTCGGCTGGCTGCTGCAGCATCAGCGCCACGGCTCCGGCATGGGCGACGAAAGCGAAAATGCCGGCACTCGACCACAGGGCCAGTTCGGCAAGGGAAAACCGACGCTGCACCGGAGGAACTGTCATGGTTGCTGGCCCTCGGGCGCCGGCGGTGTTTCGTCTGGCGACGATGCAATCGGCTGTGGCAATGTTTCAAGGCCCACCAGCGCGATCTTCAGATAGCCGGCATCGCGCAGCAGGTTCATGATTTCCATGAACTGGCCATAGTCGACGGCCTTGTCGGCACGAAGAAAGATCCGGGTGTCTTTCTTGCCCTCGGTCATCCGGTCGAGATCGGCTGCCAGCGCTTCGCGCGCCACGGGATTGTTGCCGAGATTGAGCGTCAGGTCATCCTTGAGCGTCACATAGACCGGTTCAGGAGGACGTTCCGCGGGGGTCGATGTGGAAGCCGGCAGGTCGACATTGACATCGACGGTGGCCAGCGGTGCCGCTACCATGAAGATGATCAGCAGAACCAGCATGACGTCGATGAACGGCGTCACGTTGATTTCGTGGTTCTCGACCAGATCGTCGCCGGCCCCTTCACGAATACCGCCTGCCATGGCCTTACTCCGTCACAAGCTTGATTTTCGCCGCCCGGTTTTCGGTCGGCACCTTGCGGAAGTCGAGATCGCGGCTGACCAGTCGCTCGACGCCGGCTGCAGCATCAGCCAGGATCTGGCGGTATCCGGTCACCGAACGGGCAAAGACATTGTAGATCACCACCGCCGGAATGGCTGCGACCAGACCGATCGCCGTTGCCAGCAGCGCTTCCGCAATACCGGGTGCCACGACCGCAAGATTGGTCGTCTGGGATTCCGAAATGCCGATGAACGAATTCATGATGCCCCAGACCGTGCCGAACAGCCCGACGAAAGGTGCGGTCGAACCGATGGTAGCCAGAATCCCCGTGCCGTTGGCCATATGGCGGCCGGCCTGCACTTCGATCCGCGTAAGCGCCGAGCCGACCCGCTCCTTGACGCCGTCACCGCCGGCATGGTCGATCGCCTGGTCGGAAAACTGCAGTTCCTGGCTTGCCGTGGCGAGCATCAGCGCCACAACGCCGCGGCGCCGGCCCATGGCGGTCACGGCATTGCCGAGCGTCTTGGCATTGCGCACGGTCTTCAGGCCCCGCTGCGCCCGCGCCTTGGCACCGGCCATCTGCAATGTCTTGGCAATGAGAATGGTCCAGGTCAGGAAGGACGCAAACGCAAGCGCGATCATCACAGACTTCACCACCCAGTCCGCCGCCAGGAACATGCCGATTGGCGACAGGTCGTGCGGAAGATCGGAGCGCGGGATCTCGATGAGGTCGCTGAACATGCCGCCCGCCGGTTCGGCTGCAACAGCGTCGGACGCTGGGGCCTGCGGTTCCGTCGAGGGAGCAGGTTCGGAGGTTCCCGGTGCCGTCTGCGGGCTCGCTGGCGCGGCCTGAACGGCATCCTGAGCAGGCGCGGACTGTGCGGCGGGCAGCGCAGGCGTTGCAGGAACTTCACCCGGCGTAGCGGTCCCGCTCGGCACCGCCGATGGCGCCACAGCAACCGGCCGGGACGTCGTTGGCGTAGCAACGGCAGGCGTTTCACTTGTCGTCGGGACAGGAGCCGGCACGACCGCAGTGGGAGCAGCAGGTACGGAAGCCGCTGGAGCGGTTTCCTGGGCCAGGGCAAAGCCGCTATTGTCGATCGCAGCACTCAAGAGCAAGGCCAGCATCGCTGCCGTGGCGAGGGACACTTGGGAGCGAAAGATCATGGCGATTTCCTTCTCGAAACGTCGATTTTGTCTAGTCCGCATCGGCCCGCAGCCAGGACAATGGCGCGATAAATCGCAAAACCATCTCTTCCGATAATAAACTTGAGTTTCGTTTACAAGTAATAAGTTGCAGCGCAACGAGAATCATCCCAGCCGAAATTCCGGCCATGGGCAACGGTTGCGCCCGGGGGCCTGCAACCGCGAGAGCCTTTGATTTCTGTCAAAGCGTCCCGTGCTCGTTCCCGTAAGCTCAACTCAGCCGGGTGACCAGACTGATGGTTGCGCCACAACAAGACCACCCGGAAGGGAGATAGGACATGACGGCAGCATCGCAATCCATCGCATGGTTCGAAACCCTCGGCCGCCAGGATGTGGCCAAGGTGGGGGGCAAGAATGCCTCGCTGGGCGAAATGGTCCGGACACTGGAGCCCAAGGGAATCCATGTGCCACCTGGCTTTGCCACGACGGCAGACGCCTATTGGCGCTATGTCGAGGCCAATGACCTGAAGACGCGGATGACGGACCTGCTGGCCGAATGGGATGCCGGCAAGGCGACGCTGGCCGAAACCGGCAAGGCGATCCGCGCCATTTTTCTGAAAGGTGACTGGCCGGCCGAGATGTCCACTGCGATCCGGGAAGCCTATCGCGAACTGTCGCGCCGGGCCGGTGTCGCCGAGGTGGAAGTTGCCGTTCGCTCCAGCGCCACGGCCGAGGATCTGCCAGACGCAAGCTTTGCCGGCCAGCAGGAAACCTTTCTGAACATCAAGGGCGATGCTGCCCTGATCGATGCCTGCCGGCGTTGCTATGCATCGCTCTTCACCGACCGGGCGATCAGTTATCGCAAGACCAAGGGTTTTGACCACATGAAGGTCGCCCTGTCGATCGGCGTCCAGCAGATGGTTCGCTCCGATCTCGGCGGATCCGGCGTCATGTTTTCCATCGACACCGAAACCGGCTTCGACAAGGTCGTGCTGATCAATGCCGCCTGGGGCCTGGGTGAGAATGTCGTGCAGGGCACGGTCGATCCCGACGAATATCAGGTGTTCAAACCCTTGCTCGACAAGCCGAGCCTGGTGCCGATCATCGAAAAGAAACGCGGCGCCAAGGAGATCAAGATGATCTACGCCACTGGCGAGACCCCGACCCGTAACGTGCCGACCTCCAAGGTCGAACGGGCTGCCTATGTTCTGAGTGATCCCGAAATCGTGACCCTCGCCCAATGGGCCGCAACCATCGAAGCCCATTACGGTTGCCCGATGGATATGGAATGGGCGCGCGACGGCCGCACCGGTGCGATGTATATCGTCCAGGCGAGGCCGGAGACAGTGCAGGCGCGCCGCGGCGCCGGTGCCTTCAAGACCTATGCGATCCACAACAAGGGCAAGATGCTGGTCAAGGGCCTGTCGATCGGCGATGCGGTGGCGACCGGCCAGGTCTGCCTGATCGAAAGCGCCAGGGATATCGGCTCATTCGTCGACGGCTCCATCCTGGTGACCCAGACCACCGACCCGGACTGGGTGCCGATCATGAAGCGCGCTGCGGCCATCGTCACGGATCACGGCGGGCGAACATCCCATGCCGCCATCGTCAGTCGCGAACTGGGCCTGCCGGCCATCGTCGGCGCCGGCCATGCGACGGAGATCCTGCATTCCGGCCAGGACGTAACGATTTCCTGCGCGGAAGGCGACGAGGGCTTCGTCTATGACGGCATTGCCGACGTCACAGTCGAGGAGCTTGACGTTTCCAATCTGCCGGCCACCGAGACCCAGGTAATGCTCAACCTGGCCAATCCGGGCTCGGCCTTCCGCTGGTGGCGCCTGCCGGCCGATGGCATCGGGCTGGCCCGTATGGAATTCGTCGTCAGCAATGCCATCCGGGTTCACCCGATGGCGCTCGTGCATTTCGAGACCTTGAGGGATGACAAGGCCAAGGAGAACATCGCCGCGTTGACGGCAGGCTATGCCAGCAAGCCCGACTATTTCGTCGATAAGCTGTCTCTCGGCCTCGGTCGGCTGGCCGCGGCGGTTTATCCGAAACCCGCCATCGTGCGCATGAGCGATTTCAAGACCAATGAATATGCCGGACTGATCGGCGGCGCGGAATTCGAACCGGCCGAAGAAAACCCGATGATCGGCTTTCGCGGCGCCTCGCGCTATTACTCGCCGCGCTACCGCGAAGGCTTTGCGCTGGAATGCCAAGCCATCAAGCGGCTGCGCGACGAAATGGGCTTTACCAATGTCGTGGTGATGATCCCCTTCTGCCGCTCGGTCGGAGAGGCCGACAAGGTTCTGGCTGTCATGGCGGAGAATGGCCTGACCCGTGGCGACAACGGCCTGCAGGTCTATGTGATGTGCGAGATCCCGTCCAACGTCATTCTGGCCGCCAAGTTCGCCAATCGTTTCGACGGCTTCTCGATCGGCTCGAACGATCTGACCCAGCTGACGCTCGGCGTCGACCGGGATTCCGGCGAACTGGCAGACCTGTTCGACGAGCAGGACGAAGCGGTGAAATGGATGATCGAGAAAGTGATCATTGAGGCCCGCAAGGCCGGCGCCAAGATCGGCCTCTGCGGCCAGGCACCCAGCGACCACCCGGAATTCGCAGAATTCCTCGTGCAATGCGGCATCAACTCGATGTCGGTGAGCCCGGACAGCTTCATCGCCGTCAAACAGATCGTCGCGGAAGCGGAGAAAGCAGACCGCAGGAAACAGGCCTAACCTTTGGACTGCGAGGTGGCGCAGGAGGCCTCGTAGAGCGCCAGCACATCCGCGCGCCGGCACAGTTCCGTGCCGGACGTCATGACGGCTGCGGCACCGGTTGCGACGCCGAAGCGGAAGGCCTCAGCGATTTCGTGGCCCTCGGCCAGCGACCACACCATACCGGCGACGAAACTGTCGCCTGCGCCAACCGCCGACTGCACCGGCACGTCGATGGCCGGCGTCCGAATGACCCCGTCCGCATTCACCAGCATGGCGCCGTCAGCACCGAGCGTCACGGCAACGTTCTGCGCCGCACCGCTGGCAACGATCTCGGAGGCAGTAGCAATCAGACCTTCCGTGTCGAGCTTTCGGCCGGCAAAACTCTCCAGTTCGCCGCTGCTCGGTTTCATCAGAAACACTCGCGAGCGGGTCAGTGTCTCGTGCAGCGCCTCGCCCGATGTATCGATCACGAAGCGCGCGCCCTGTCGGGCGGCAATATCGGCCATCCGGGCATAGGTATCGGCCGGCAGGCCGCGCGGCAGGCTGCCGCTGGCCACCACATAGTCGGCATCGCTGGCCTCCAGCAGATCGAACACCGGTTGGACCTCGGCCTCGGTGACCAGCGGCCCTTCCGGTACGAAGCGGTATTCGAAATTGGTCGATTCTTCATGCACCATGAAGGCAATGCGCACGGCGTCATGGATCTTGAAGACATGCTGCTGGCCGGCAAGCGTCGAGAGCATGCTTTCAAGAAGAATGCCGCTGCCGCCACCGGACAGGTAGGCCAGATCCGACTGTCCCCCCAGTTCGGCAATGACACGCGCCACGTTGATCCCGCCGCCGCCTGGAAACTGGCGCTGGTTATGGGTCCGGGTCTTGTGGGTATGGCCGACCTTCACCGCATCCGTAGAGATATCGATGGCCGGGTTAAGGGCAAGGCTGAGGATTTTTGTCATGGCAAATAGCTAGCGTCTTATTGTGACAATGAAAAGATGCTGGCGCGGCTTGCCTGGTGCCGAAAACGGCCGATCCACCGCGGTTGCGTGGCCCATCCAGGAGATCCCGCGTGGAAGATCCACCTGACTGGAAAAGAAGATCACTGCAAACAATGATGGAACAATCGTGGAGCGGCATCGTTGATTGAACAACTTTTCAAAGGAGAAACGTATGCTTTATTGGATTCTGGTCTTCCTTCTCATCGCGGCAGTAGCAAGTCTGTTGGGCTTTCGCGGTGTGGCTGGTGCATCGGCCGGTATTGCCAAGATCTTGATCTTTATCGTCCTGGTCGTCCTGATCATCGCCCTCGTATCCGGCGTCTTGATCGTCGCCTGACGGAGACGTAGCGCCCGATCAATTCCTGCAGGCCCGCCCGGCTCAGACAGCCGCGGCGGGTTTTGCGTTTGGGATGAGGAAAACGCCGGCAAACGCCGCATGCGACAGCACGCGACGAGCGCCGCCGGTTCAGATGAACGGGCGCTTCGCGATGGCGCCCGGATGCCAGTCGGCGATGTCCTGCAGACCTTCAGGATTGAGAACTTCGCAGCCGCGGTCAAGCCATCGCACGAGGTTTTTGGCGGCCAGCTTGCGCAATGTCTTGTTGGTGTGAACGATCGACAGGCCAAGGGTGTCGGCAATATGAGCCTGGGTCAGCGGCAACTGGCGTCTGTTGCCGTTGATCAGCCCGACGGCCTTTCCCCGGTCGAAAAGGAAGGCCAGCAGGTAGGCCGCCCGCTCCAGGGCGGTCCTGCGTCCTATGCTCAGGAGGTGCTCATCGAGAATCGACTCTTCGCGCGAGGCGATCCAGGTCAGGTCATAGCCGAGCCCAGCATGCTTCTGGAAAAGAGAGAACAGATGGTCGCGTTCGAAGACGCATAGCGTCATCGGCGTCAGAGCCTCGACCGAATGGGCCATTTCATCGAAGACCGCCCCCTGCAGGCCGATCATGTCGCCTGGGACAATGTAGTTGAGGATCTGCCGACGACCATCCTCCAGAATCTTGTAGCGGAAGCCCCAGCCCTCAAGCACCGTGTAGAGATGCGCGCTATGGCTGCCTTCGACCAGAATCGTCGTGCCGGCATCGGCATGAAACTCGCCCTTGCGGAATCGCCGCACGAATTCGAGCTCCGTTGGCGTAAATTCACGGAAATGTTCGATTTTTCGCAAGGGACATTCAAGACATGCCGTGTGGATCCCATTCTTCTGTCTTTCGGCCGCCATCATGTCCCCTGTGCATTTCTTCTTGAAATCCCCGGCAGGCCCGATTGTTCCATTCCCTGGCCGGCTATGTCTTTTTTAAATGACAGTATGCAGCCCGACGATCCATATGGCCTTTTTAAGGAGGCGGAAGCCATGATTTGCCGGCCAATTCGGGTTCTCGTTGCCGAGAAGCAGTTGCTGATCGCCATGGAGGTGGAGGGCATTCTCACGGAAGCGCTTGGATGCGTTGTGAAAGTCTGTCCACGCTACGACCTTGAGGCGGAGCTGGCCACCGCGCGCTACGATGTGGTCGTGCTGGACGCTGCGCCCTCGATCAACCGCAATATCGAATTCGCCCATTTCATCGAGGAGCACGGCGCAGTGCCGGTTTTCCTGTCATCCTACGACGACATATCGGCAACGCTGCCCCAACTGGGCCGCAGCATCATCGTCGCCAAGCCTTTCGACGACAAGATCATTATCGACGCCGTTCGTCAGGCCGGCGACAGATCGCCAACCTGAGGAGCGGAGTTCCTTTCGCTCAAACAGCAAACGCTCTCTTGGTCACCGCGGAGCTATGGGCATCGGGGCCGTAGTCACCCTCACCCGAAACGCCAAGGATTTCCTGCAGGCGGTTTCGAGCGCGGTTGATGCGGCTCTTGATCGTGCCGACGGCGCAACCGCAAATCTCGGCCGCTTCCTCGTAGGCAAAGCCGGACGCACCGACCAGGATGATCGCCTCGCGCTGGTCGTTCGGCAGCTGATCCAGAGCCTTCTTGAAGTCCTGCAGGTCGAGAGCGCCGTATTGCTGCGGGTGAACCGACAGCTGCGAGGTGAAGATGCCATCGGAATCGGACACTTCGCGGCCGCGCTTGCGCATCTGGGAATAGAATTCATTGCGCAGAATGGTGAACAGCCAGGCTTTCATGTTGGTCCCGGGCTCGAAGTGATCCTGCTTGGCCCAGGCTTTCATGATCGTGTCCTGCACGAGGTCGTCGGCCACATGATGCCTCCCCGTCAAAGACACGGCAAATGCCCGTAGATTTGGCAAGGCGGCCAGCAATTCTCTCTTGAAACTGCGATCGTTCGCTTCTTTTTCAACGCTCATTGAGTGTTGTCCTTCATGCCCATACCGTGTCCAGCCGTCTTCTCGGCTTCATCCAGCCGCTCCAGAAGCGACACAAATCTGTCAGGGATTCCCTCTTCCTGAACGGATTGATAAAACTGGCGCAACTTGGACGAAATGCTGGAATAAGGCCCTGCCGTCAGGGCGCCGTCGTCAGCTCCGGTATCGGCTATGTCGTGATGTTTGGTCATACTGTTCCAACAGGTTTGAAAGCATTGTGGAAGGGAACGGCACATCGGCGATAAGGTTCCCCTCGATGCGGAATTTTTTCTGGCCTATGCTGCCGCCAGAAGATGCATCGCGCAACTTAGAACGGAACCTTTTTCCAATCCCAACGTTAAAAACATCATTCGTTACAGAGGAGATGCTTCATGCTTTACTATACGTTGGTGTTTCTGGTGGTGGCCCTGATTGCCGGCGCCCTTGGCTTTGGCGGAATCGCGGGCGCGTCTGCAGGCATTGCGAAGATACTCTTTTTCATCTTCATCGTCCTGTTTCTGCTCTCGCTCGCAAGCCGGCTTTTCCGCCGCGCCTGAATGAGATTTCGTTTCGGCATAAAAAACCGGGCCTTTGGTCCGGTTTTTTTATGCGGGACAGACGGGAAGAAAATGAGGCAATCAAGTCGTCTATGGCTAAGAAGCTCTGTCGGCCATAAGCCCTTATCGACGCTCGTAGCGCTCCAGCGGCGTGGGAATGGCCAGGGGGTCCGCAACAAGCGCCATGGCACGGCTCTTTGCCGGCAACGCCTTGGCGGGCGACAAGGCGGCGAGCCTTTCTGCGGACATTTCCTGGCGGATAGCCATGCGTCCAGCCAGAAGCGCCGGATCGACCGGAATGCAGTCACCGTAGATCAGCGCTGCATACCTCCCTGCCTTGCTGACCTCGCGATCGAGATCGGCCCTGCAGGCTTTTGAATCGGCATAGGAGATAACGACGACCGGCTCCTGAATACAGGCCGTCTGATCAGATGGGCAGGCAACCAGCACCATAACGGCGGCAAAGCTCATCATTGTCGCTCTCCTTCTGCGAAGGTTAACGCGCCGGCATTGTTAAAGTTCCATTGGGTGCCTGAACTTTTTCCCGAAGAGCTACATGCCTGAAATGTCGGCTCCATGTATGAGCTGATGGATATATTCGAGCTTTGCTGCAACAGGCACCGACAGCACGAAGGGATAGAGATCCCGCTGTCCCATGCTGCGGTTGATGCTGTTGACCGCCAGAGTAAGTGGCACCCAGGCATCAATCAGCACGGTCGCGTTGAATGCCTTGTACGGATCGAAAGTGACGCGAAGGGCCAGACCCTCGCTGTCCGTTTCCGGCCGGGTCCGCAAGCCGAAAGCATGGGCGGTTTCCAGCGCATCGACCATATGGAAATAATGCGCCCAGGTTTCGGCAAAGTCCTCCCATGGATGGCACGATGCATAGGCGCTGATATAGCCTTGCTCCCATCCAGGCGCCGGGCCATTGGCATAATATTGCTGCAGCGCAGCACCATAATCCTGGCTATCGTCTCCGAACACCGCGCGGCACTGGTCGAGCTGGCCACCGTCCCGCACCAGCCGGTTCCAATAATAATGGCCGATCTCGTGTCTGAAATGTCCGACAAGTGTGCGGAAGGGCTCGCCCAGCGACACGCGCCGTGCTTCCCGCTCGGCATCGGATGCCTCGGCAATGTTGATGGTGATCAGGCCGGCATCATGACCAGTCAGGATCGGCGTACCGTCTCTCGCACTGGAATTGTCAGCGAGAAAATCGAAGGCAAGACCTTCGTCGGGATCCTGCGCCCGGGTAGTCAGCGGCAGTCTGAAACGCATGAGCGAGTAGAACAGATATCGCTTTGCAGCCTCTATCTTGCGCCAGTTTTCAGCATTGGCGGGATTTCCAAGATCGGGGATCGTCATGTTGTGCCGGCAGGCCAGGCAAAAGCCACCGGGAACATCATCCTCGACCAGCCAGTTGCAGGCACCAGCGGTCGAATTGCTACAAAGGCGGGCTTCGTAGGGGCCGGCACCCACGTCGGTCAACACACGCCCAGACGAATCCATCGCAAGCATCTCGAACGTGCTAGGCCGATAGCCAAGCCCTGATCCGCAAGTCAGGCAGGCGCTATTGTCGAAATGCACTGTGCTCCGGCAATTGGAACAGGTGAAGAGACGCATGCAAATTCTCCGGTGAAGGGTGCGGAATGAAATACAATCAAAGCCACCCGGCGGATACGATTGCGGCCAGGCAGGCAGGGCTCCAGAAACGGCTGGAGCCACAAAAGGTTCCTCGCATCAGCCCGTTATCGCCGGAAACCTGTAAACCCGGCTTCCGGCAACTCAGTCCGTGGTTTCAACCGGAAAGACCAGCTCGTAATAGACGCCGCGGGCATCAAGCGTGTGCACCATCCGGCCGTTGACCGAGGCGGGTACGACCCGCTCCAGGACCGTGCTGCCGAACCGACCGCGCGCCCGCTGGCCCTCTTCGTCGATCGGCGAAGACAACGGCTCCGACCAGGTCACCCTGATTTCATCGCCTTGTGGCATGGTCAGCCGCTCGCAAGTGACGCGGATTGTCTTGCGCTGGCTGACGAAATCGCCGTGGCTGACGGCATTCACCACCAGCTCATGCAGCGCCAGGCCGATATGCAGCGAGGCGTTTGGCGACAGGAGAACATTGTCTCCGGATACCTGGATGAGACTAGGATTCTCCGGCACGTATTTCTCGACCTGCTGCGTCAGCAGCTCGCGGAAATAGGCGCCGCGCCAGCTTGAATCGGTCACGAGATCCTGAGACAGCGACAGGGCGTGCAAGCGCCCGCGAAATTTCGTGAGGAACCCCTCAAGCGTCCCGGAATAGCGGGCCGTCTGGAAAGCGATACTCTGAATGATCGCCAGGAGATTCTTGGACCGATGACTGACCTCCCGCAGCAGCGCCCGCAACAGGCGTTCGCGTCGCCGCTCTTCCGTCCGGTCGACGACCACGGTCATCATGCAGACATTGTTGCTGGACATCTCCACCAATCTGCACCGGAACTCGAAGACGCTGTCATCGGGCAGTTCGATTTCCACGTCGCCGCCATCGCCCGCAGCCACCAGCCCGGATTTCAACTCCTTGAGCCTGGCGCCGATCTCAGCACCGAAGATGCCGTCGTCGCTCGGCTCCACATCCGGAGTAAGCGACCAGCGCGGCGGCAGCGTGGTGATACAGATATACTTTCCCTGCTCATCCTGCAGGATCAAGCTGGCTCCCATGTCCAGCAGCGCGGAAATGAAGAACTCGCGCAGTTGCGCATCTCCGCGCTGAGGTTCAAACCATGTCAGCCGATGTACCAATGTGTTACTCCGCGGGCGCCGCATCGGCACCGCCTGCTGCACCGCTCCCAAACCTCAATGCAGCGGCAAATTTCCAGAACTCACAAAATCGATCGCCGTCCAGACCGACACGCCGGTCTACTGGCGTGTCTGCTCGTTGAAGAACAGGGCCTGGCTGATCAACGCCTTCACCATGTCGGGATTGAACGGCTTCGTCACCAGGAAGGCCGGCTCCGGACGTTCGCCGGTCAGCAAGCGCTCAGGGAAGGCGGTGATGAAGATCACCGGAACCGTATCCACTTTCAGGATGTCGTTGATCGCATCGATACCGGAACTGCCATCGGCCAGCTGAATATCGGCCAGCACCATTTTCGGATGGGTACGGCCGTAGAGATCGATCGCTTCCTTGTGGGTGCGGGCGATGCCGGTGACCCGGTGGCCGAGATCCTCGACCATCTGCTCGATATCGAGCGCGATCAGCGGCTCGTCTTCGATGATCATGATATCGGTGGCCACCTGCTTGGAGATTTCCGTGGAGGCCTGATTGAAGATGACGCGGAACTCCTCGTTGCTGACATCCAGCACTTCAGCCGCTTCTTCCGGTGTGAACCCTTCCACGGAGATCAACAGGAAGGCATGACGTTCGCGCGTCGGCACGGCAGCGAGGTTTGCCGCCGCCCGCTGCTCCCAGGCAAAAGGCGAAGAAACCGGACGAACTTCAATATTTGTTGAACCAAATATGGTGACGAACAGTCTATAGAGCGAGACACGGTCGCTGCTTGCTTTTGGAAAAACTGAAAGATCCGCGATAAGAGCTTCAAGAACTGCTGCTACATAAGCGTCTCCGGAAGTTTGTGAGCCAGTAACAGCTCTGGCATACCGTCTCAGATAAGGAATATGAACGGCAACGCGGGCAGTAAGGGACATGCAGCTTCTCCAATTGGGCACATCATCAGATGCAAACTCGATTACAAACGCACGCTGGAAAAAAATGTTCCCGACCTGCGGAACTTTTTTGCTATTACTTTATTCTAGCAGGATATTCATGACAGTGTATATGGGTTGATCAGGACATTATGACCATGCCGGGCGAAAAGACAGGCCACGACAAACAGAAAAAAACAACTGATGTGCAGAAAGAAAATGCCAGCACCCTGATCGCCACCAAACTGCGAGGCTACTACGAGAGCATCGTTGAAGAAGGCACCCCGGCTCATTTCCTGGACCTGCTGGAACGCCTCGATGCAGCCGAACGCAAGAACAACAAGGCCGAGTAGGCGCGCTCAACATTCTCTCACCGATTTCAATGTTCGAGGCCGTGGCCGGGCTGCGTCGCCAAACGCCTCCCGGCCACAGTCCCCCAGCGCGTCCGAAACGTCAGTCTTGTTTGGGCGGGCGTCCGAAACCGTGATTGCGGGCGAGCAGATAGGCAAAGCCCGAAACCAGCGCAACCGTGGTGATCGGATTGTCGCGCAGCATTCCCGGCAGTTCCGCCGCCAGCCCCGAGCTCAATGGATCAGCCGTCAGGCTGGCGCGCCTGATCAGTGCCAGCCGCTCGGCCCGCCGATTGGCGATCGCGACCCACGCCAGCACCAGCAGACCGACCAGAATGGCGACCCCTGCGACAATCAAAGCCGCCCATGCCGGTCCCACTTCCGGGGTGAGGAAGAACCACGAAGCCACGATAACGGCCACATAGGCGGTGGCAAACAGCACGCCGGCCACGATATGTCCCAAAGTATTCCGCCGGATTTCCGCAACACGCGGGCTTAGCCCACGCATCGCCATCAAGGCAAGCTGTTCGGCAAGCTTTCCCATCCGTTACCGCCGCGTCATCAGCGCTGCCAGGAAGCCGACACCCGCTGCAATGCAGATCGCCTGCAGCGGCTTGTTGCGGATATGGGCCTCAAGATCTTCTTCCGCCGAAACCAGAGTGCTGCGCGCGGACTGAATGGCTTCCGCAGAGGCTTCCGCCACTTCATTGCTGATGCGGGCAGCGCGATTGGTCGCATCCTGGACCTTGCCATTACCGAAGGAGGCAACGATGCGCGTCAATTCAGCGACATCCCGGCTCAGCTGCTCCAGCTGCGCTTCGATATCGCTGGCACTCGCTGCAGCGCCGTTCTTTCCCGAGATCTTGTCTGCGATCGATGGATTGGCCATGGAAGATTCTCCTTTTGAAACGGGATTCGCAAAGACAACGCGCAAGGCCCCATTATGTTCCATGGCGACCCGGTTAATCAAGGCGCCGTCACCCCTGGATCATGGACGCAACGTCGCAGTTGCGCAAAAGAGAAGCGAGCGAGCCTGCATTTTTATCGGAACCCGGAGACCCGAGATGCGTTGTTAGACCAGGTACTCGTTACCGGACACCACCATCAACCAGAAGGAGTTCGACATGAACTGGAATCAGATTGAAGGCAATTGGGAACAATTCAAGGGCAAGGCCCAGACCCAGTGGGGCAAGCTCACCGGCGACGACCTCGATGTGATCGCCGGCAACCGCAAGCAGCTCGCCGGGCGCATTCAGGAAGTCTACGGCAAGACCCCGGAAGAATCCGAACGCGAGATCGACACCTGGCTCAGCAAGCACTGAGCCTTCTGGCAGCATGATGCTGCCGATGGAACGGCGCCGCGCGATGATCGCGTGGCGCCGTTTTTTTGTTGTCGCCTATCCAGCAGCTTGGGGGGTCAACTGATGAGCGCCATCAGCGTCTCCAGCCGGTCGGCGTCACGCGGCAGCTTGTCGGTGCGGAGCCGCGAGATGCGCGGAAAGCGCATCGCCACACCGGATTTGTGCCGGCTCGATCGATTTATGCCTTCGAACGCAACCTCGACCACGAACCCATAGTCCCGCTCGGCCCGCAGCGCCCGGACCGGGCCGAACCGCTCCACCGTGTTATTGCGCACGAACTTGTCGAGCAGCTCAAGTTCGGCATCGGTAAAACCGAAATAGGCCTTACCGACCGGCACCAACTGATCGCCCTCCGGCGTCGCGGTCCAACAACCGAAGGTGAAATCCGAATAGTAGCTCGACCGTTTCCCATGGCCGCGCTGCGCATACATCAGCACCGCATCGGCATTGAGCGGATTGCGTTTCCACTTGAACCATGGCCCTTTGGCGCGGCCGGCCTGGTAGACGCTGTCGAACCGCTTCAGCATCACTCCTTCAATGACAGGATCGGGCGGATCGGAGCGAAGTGCGTCGAGTTCGGCCCAGGAGGAAAACGGCACAAGTGGCGAAAGGTCGAAACGATCCGGAGCCGCGGCCTCCACCAGGCGCGACAGTCGCTCGCGGCGCTCCAGAAAAGTCTGGTCGCGTACATCTTCGGCCCCCTCGAACAACACGTCATAGGCACGAATGAACGCCGGATACTCGGCCAGCATCTTGGCGGAAACGGTCTTGCGGTTCAGCCGTTGCTGCAGATCGGAAAAGGTCCGCGTCGGGCGGTTGCTTCGCGAGGTGCCGCCGACCAGCAACTCACCATCGATGACGCCCTCGAAATCGGCGGCCTCCAGCACATCGGGAAAGGCGTTCGAGATATCATCGCCGGAGCGGGAATAGAGCCGGCGCGTGCCGCCGAAATGCGACAGCTGGACACGGATGCCGTCCCATTTCCATTCCGCCGCGAAATCCTGAGGATCCAGGGTCTCCAGGTCGCTATCGGCAATCGGCGTCGACAGCATGACCGAATGGAAAATCGCCGGCGTGGCGAGTGCCGGCTTTTCCTCGGCTCCCTGAAGCCAGGCAAACAATGTCTCATACGGCGGCGTCAGGCCATGCCACAGCGTCTCGATGTCGGTGACATCCCTGTCGCCGAGGTCCGCCAGGGCCTGCTTGGCAAGCCTTGCCGAAACACCGATCCGCAAGCCACCGGTCACGAGCTTCAGGAAAGCAAAGCGGCTTGACGGATCAAGCCGGTCCATCAGATCCCGCACGGCACTGCGCACTTCCGTCCGGCCAAGCCCTTGCACGAGCTCGACGACAGTCCCGAGCCCTGGTTGGGCCTGCGCCGGGACCGCATCGCGGTGATCCGTGTCCCAGACCAGCGCTATGGTCTCGGCCAGATCCCCGACATAATCGTAGGAATAGCGAAACAGCACCTCGTCCATGCGCTCCAGCACCAGCTCCTTCAACAGCGCCGGCTTGACGCTTCTGATCTCCAGAGTGCCGGCGAGCACCGCCAGGGCATAGCCGCGGTCCGGATCGGGCGTGCTGCGGAAATAGTCCGTCAGCAGCTTGAGCTTGCCGTTGCGGCTTGGCGTCAGCACCAGGCGATCCAGCAGAGTGGCGAAAGCCTGCATGTCAATCGCCCTCGTCTTCGTAACCGACCAGATGCAGCGGCCGCGCCGCGATGCCCGCAAGCTCGCACCAGCGCACCAGTGCTTCCTCGCGGCCATGGGTCACCCAGACCTGCTGCGGCGCGATCTCGGTGATGGTGGCGGTCAGTTCCGGCCAGTCGCAATGATCGGAAATGATCAGCGGCAGTTCGACGCCGCGCTGCTTGGCCCGCTGGCGCACCATCATCCAGCCCGAGGCAAAGATCGCCACCGGATCGTGAAACCGCCGTGCCCAGCGATCGTTGAAGGCAGACGGCGGCCCGACCACGACTGCGCCGCGGAACACGGACGTTTCGCTGCCCTCGGCCGCCACTGGACGCAAATCACCCAGTTCGACACCTTGGCCGATGTAATAATCGCACAGCTTCACCAGCGCACCGTGAATGTAGATCGGTCTGTCATAGCCGGATTGCCGCAGCAGGGAGATGACCCGCTGCGCCTTGCCCAGCGCATAGGCGCCGACCAGGTGGCTGCGCTCGGGAAACTGCTCCAGCGAGCGCAGCAGTTTCCCGATCTCGCCGGCTGGATCGGGGTGATGGAAGACCGGCAGGCCGAAGGTGGCCTCGGTAATGAAGACATCGCAGGGCACCGGCTCGAAAGGCGCGCAGGTCAGATCGGCGCCGCGCTTATAATCGCCCGATGCGACAATTCGCAATCCGGCCTCTTCAACAGCGATCTGCGCCGATCCCAGCACATGGCCGGCCGGATGAAAACTGACCTTGACGCCGTTGACGTCGACAACCTCGCCCAGGCCGACGGCCTGTGCTTCGCGGCAGAAATCCTCCCCATAGCGCAGCCGCATGATGTCGAGGGTTTGTCGTGTTGCCAGAATCTTGCCATGGCCGGCGCGGGCATGGTCGGAATGGCCGTGTGTGATGAGGGCACGCGGCACCGGTCGCACCGGGTCGACATGGAAGTCACCGGATGGACAATAGAGGCCCTCGGGCCCTGGGAACAGCAGCGTCTCCGGCTTCATCATGCTTCACAAGATAGGGCGAAATTCGGATCGCGCCAGAGGTCCGCGCCGCTGAAAATCCGCCTTGAGCAGGACAGGCTTTGCCAGTGCGGACTGCCGCGAAATTCATTTGCATGCCAACAAATTTTGCCTATTCTAGCCCTTCAACGAGCGCTGACCAAGAAAACCAAAGGGGACCGCAGTGTTCAGTCATCAACCCGGCCGCGCCATGCCGGGATGCATTGCTTTGTGCCTTTGCAGCCGCCATCCTTTGGGGCTGGAGCGCTTTACAGCATGACCGTGCAAGCCGTTTCACTGACCGTCAACGGGCGAAGCCACACGCTGGATATCGAGCCCGATACCAAGCTGATCTATGTGCTGCGCAACGATCTGGGACTGAATGGCCCGAAATTCGGCTGCGGCCTTGGCGAATGCGGTGCCTGCGCCGTACTGGTCGACGGTCGCTCCGTGCGGTCCTGCTCGGTCAGCGTCCGGACTATTGGCTCCCGGCCCATCGTCACCCTTGAAGGGCTCGGCACGCCCGATCATCCCCACCCCGTACAGCGGGCCTTCATCGACCGGCAGGCGGCCCAGTGCGGCTATTGCATGAACGGCATGATCATCGCCGCGACATCGCTCCTGACCCGCAATCCGCACCCTGACGAGGCGGAGATCCGCGACGCGCTGCGCCATCACCTCTGTCGCTGCGGCACCCATATGGAAATCCTCGCCGCCGTCCGCCAGGCCGCCGCCGAAAACCCGGCCCCCGGGGGCGCGCCATGACCGAGCCAACCGAAACACCGCGCGCTGCCTATCTCGATGCGGCGGAAATCCTGCTGGTCATCCGGCCCGGCTCGGCAGCCAATCCCGACCCCTTCCTGGCGCTGCACCCGGACGGCCGGATCAGCGCCTTCAACGGTCATGTCGATCTCGGCACCGGCATCCGCACGGCGCTGGCGCAGATCGTCGCCGAAGAGCTGGACGTGCCCTTCGACCGGGTCTCCATGGTGCTCGGCACCACGACCGCCGTGCCCGACCAGGGCCCGACCATTGCCAGCGAAACAATCCAGGTCACGGCCATTCCGCTGCGCCAGGCGGCGGCCACCGCCCGGCACTATCTTCTGGCCGAAGCCGCCCTCCGGCAGGGCGTGCCCGTTGATGATCTGACCATTGACGACGGCATCGTCCGCCACGGCGAAACCTCCAACTGGGCGCTGTCCTTCGGAGATCTGATTGCCGGCCGGCATGTCCGCCTGGACATCGATGCCGAAGTGCCGGTGAAGGATGTCGCCAACTACCGCATCGTCGGGCAATCGCAGCCGCGCAACGACATCGCCGGCAAGGCGACCGGGACATGGACCTATGTGCATGACGTGCGGGTTCCGAATATGCTGCATGGCCGGGTCATCCGCCCGCCCCATGCCGGCTTCGACCAGGGCGACCATGTCGGCAACAGCCTGTTATCGGTAGACGAGAGCTCGATTGCAGGCCTGCCCGGCGTCGTGCAGATCGTGGTCGTCGGAGATTTTGTCGGCGTCATTGCGCAGCGCGAAGAACAGGCGATCGAGGCGGCGGATCGGTTGCGCGTCGAATGGCGACCGCCACCGAAACTGCCGGATCTCAACCGGCCGGAACAGCCGCTGCGCGACAATCCGTCGAAAGCCCGCATCCTGCGTGACCAGGGCAATGTCGATCTGGCGCTTGCAGGCGCATCGCCGCGCATGGACCGCACCTATGTCTGGCCCTACCAGATGCATGCCTCGATCGGCCCGTCCTGCGCGGTGGCCGACTGGCACCCGGAGCGGCTGACCGTCTGGTCCGGCACCCAGAACCCCTTTTCCGTGCGACGCGATCTCGCTTTGCTGCTCGACATGCCCGAAGCGGCGATCACTGTCGAGCGGCTGGAAGCCGCCGGCTGCTACGGCCGCAACTGTGCCGACGACGTGACGGCCGATGCTGCCCTGTTGTCACGCGCCGTCGGTCGTCCGGTGCGGGTGCAACTGACCCGCGAACAGGAACACGCCTGGGAGCCCAAGGGAGCCGCCCAGGTCATCGACGTGCGCGGCGGTCTCGATCTCGACGGCGGGCCGGTCGCCTATGATTTTGAGACCCGCTATCCCTCGAACCTCTCGCCGACGCTCGCGCTGATCCTGACGGGAAAGATCTCCAGCACGCCGGATGTCGCCGAGATGGGCGACCGCACCGCCATCCCGCCCTATGCCTTCGCGCCGATGCGCGTCACCGTGCACGACATGCCGCCGATCGCCCGCGCCTCCTGGTTCCGCGGCGTCTCGGCCATGCCGAATTCCTTTGCCCATGAGAGCTTCATCGACGAACTGGCCTTTGCCGCCGGCGTCGATCCGGTCGAATATCGCCTGCGCTACATGACCGATCCGCGCGCCATCGATCTGGTGCGCGCCGTCACCGAAAAGGCCGCCTGGACGCCGCGCACCCGACCCGGCACTGCCGGCCGCGAGGGCGACGTGCTTTACGGTCGCGGTTTTGCCTACGCGCTTTATGTGCATGGCAAATTTCCCGGCGTACCGGCCGCCTGGTCGGCCTGGGTGGCCGATGTCGCGGTCAACAGGCGGACCGGCGAGATCGCCGTCACCCGCGTCACCGTCGGCCAGGACACCGGCATGATGGTCAACCCGGACGGCGTGCGCCACCAGATCCACGGCAATGTCATCCAGTCGCTGAGCCGCGTGCTGAAGGAAAAGGTCAACTTTACGGAAACCGCCGTCGAAAGCGTCGAATGGGGCGGTTACCCGATCATCACCTTCCCCGAAGTGCCGGAGATCGACGTGCTCATGCTGCCCCGGCAGAACGAGGAGCCGCGCGGCGCCGGCGAATCCGCCTCCGTTCCCAGTGCGGCCGCCATCGTCAACGCGGTTTATGACGCAACCGGCATCCGCTTTCGCGAACTGCCGCTGACGCCGGACAAGGTGCTGGCAGCCTTGCAGCCGGCAGACGGCACGTATCTGCCGTCGCCGCCAACCCCGGAACCGCCCAAGCGACGCTGGCGGCTCGGCCTGGCCCTGGCCGGCATCGCCGGTGCGGTGGCCGGGGGCATCACCCTCTCCTCGCCGTGGCGAACAGCCTATCCGGAAATCCCCAGACCAGACCCCGCGACCTACAGTCCTGCGACCATCGAGCGGGGCCGCCTCGCCGCTGCTGCCGGTGCCTGCAACGTCTGTCACGAAGGCAGCGATGGCAAAGCCTTTGCCGGCGGGCGGGCGTTCGAAACGCCGTTCGGCACCGTCTATGCGACCAATATCTCGCCCGACGCCACCAAGGGCATCGGCGCCTGGTCCTATCCGGCCTTCGAGCGCGCCATGCGCCAAGGCGTCGCGCGCGACGGGCATCATCTCTACCCGGTCCATCCCTACACGTCCTTTGCCAAGGCTGAGGATGCCGACTTGCAGGCGCTCTATGCCTTCCTGATGACCCAGGCGCCGGTCGCCTCCTCCATGCCGGAAACCAGGCTCGCCTTCCCGTTCAACCAACGCTGGCTGATGGCCGGCTGGAATGCTCTGTTCCTGAAAGCTGCCCCTTTGGCCGCGCAACCGACCCAAAGTGCTGCCTGGAACCGCGGTGCCTATCTGGTCGAAACCCTCGGTCACTGTTCCGCCTGCCATAGCGATCGAAATGTCGTCGGCGCGGAAAAAACCGGGGCGGCCCATCTGGCGGGCGGCATCGCCGATGGCTGGCAGGCCCACGCCATCGCCGGCGACGGCCCCGGCCCGGTCGGCTGGAGCGAAACGGCGCTCTACGACTACCTGCGCACCGGCCATTCGCCCAATCACGGCAGCGCCGGCGGACCGATGGCGGCGGTTGTCAAATCCCTGTCGCCCCTGCCGGATGACGATATCCGCGCCATGGCGACCTATCTTGCAAGCCTTGGCAACCCTGTGTCCCAGGAGACCGCCGCCGCACAGAAGCAGGCGGCCATCGCCGCATCGCAAGGCGCAACGGCTGCGGCGATGATGATTTCCCCGGAAGGCGCACGCATTTTCGAAGGCGCCTGCGCCGCCTGCCACAGCGAAACCTCGCCGCTGGCAAGCCTTGCTCTCAACAGCAACCTGCACAGCACCCGATCGGACAATGTGCTGCAATCCATTCTGCAAGGCGTGGAAGCGCCCGCCCATCTGACGGCGCAGGCAACCGCCCGTGATCTGGAAGTGATGTCCATGCCGAGCTTTGCCAGGAGCCTGAGCGACCGTCAGATCGCCGACCTCACCGCCTATCTGCGCGCCCGCTTCGCACCCGACAAAACGGCATGGCAAGGCATCAACGAGGCCGTCGCAACGGCCAGAACAGCCGCCGCGGGTCATTGAGGTCAAACCTACCCGGCCGAGGGCGTCGATAGCAGCCAGAGGCCGAACACCGTGTAAAACACCATGACCGCCGCAAGGCCGATCTGGCTGAGGCCCGCCGTCGCCGAGCTTGGAAAATAGCGCATGGCGATCATATGGGCGAGGCCAATGCCGACCACGTGGCCGGCGACGATGATCAGCGTCTGAACCACCCAGATGACGCGCACGCCTTCGATCGTGTTCATGAAGGACGCCGTGACATGGTGGTCGATCGTGCCGAACAGATCCCAGCCCAGCGCGAACGGGTCCGATATCACTATGTAGAGATACTGGCCGTTGACCATCATCAGCGTCAGGTAATGGGCGGCATGGAAGGCGATCGAGATCGGGATGATCGAATAGACCAGATGGCCGGCAAGCCGCAGGATGTTGGTCGCCGACCTCTCCCCGGCGATCCAGGCGCCAAGCGCTACCGAGCCCAGAAACAGCAGGCTGAGCGCCGCGGGCGCTGCCAGCAATCCCCAGGAATTGGCGGTCATGACGCCGCTTCTACCGGGAAATTCCAGCGGATTGATGCCGATGAAGCCGAGCCAGGTAAAGGTTTCCGAAAATCCGTCGAACGACGCCGTGCCGAGCGTCAGCAGAATGAACAGAATGCCGCTGATCGGCATGGGTTCGACCTCGAGGCAGCGTTGGCCCGGCCAGGTCAGCGCGATCCAGGAGCGTTGGCCCGCCTCCTTCGGTCTCTTAACGAAGATCGGCGCCAGCAGGCCGATCATCCGGAAAAACACCGAAAACGGCTCGCCCCGCTTCGCCCACTCCGCTTCCCCGAACAGCGTCATCATCGCCAGCGTGAACAGCCAGTAGCCCAGCACCACCTTGGCCAGCAATGGAGGGTCCTCCGGCGCCAGCGACACCAGTTCGAACCAGGCAAACAGGAAGAACAGTACGATGGCCGGCCCGTAACCAAGCCGCTGCGGCAGGCGGAGAAGCGGCGTGGTGCCGATCGGCCGGCGGGTCGCCAGGCGCAGCAGTGCCAGAGGCCCCGTCCATGGATTGAGCCAGACCCACAGATTGCCCAACACCGCCTGCAGCAGCGCGAACATCACCCACCACAGCGTCCAGATCACCAGCGGCAGCGGGTTGGTCAGCGGATCGGACACCGACAGGAAGCCGGACAGGATCAGCACCACCATCACGGCGAAGGACAGCAGGCTGTCAGGAACCGCCGGCACGGGCACGGCCGGCAGTAGCCGCAGACTGGCACTCTCCATCCTGCGGAACCAGACGGAAGGAACGATCGCCAGCGCCAGAAACGACACCAGCACCGCAAGGCCACCGCCGGTGCGGGCATAGGTATTCGGCAGCAGCATCGCCAGCCCCCGTTCGGCGCCATGGGCAAAGGCATCGCTGGATGAAAAAAGGAGCGCCAAGGCGACTGCGACGAATGCCGGAACCGCGCCGACGCCTGGCAGGAAATGGCCCGCCCTCAGCCGCCATTTTCCGCTGGTGTCCTGCCGGTCCTTCATCGCCACCCCCGTCACTATCGTTCGTATACAAACATCGAGAAATCGCCCCTGTCCACGCCCGCGGGCGCCTGCGTTCAAAAATATGACCGGCGGGCCGTTGGCGGAACGACCGAAACATCCGCATCATTTTCCAAGTGGTGACGCTGTCTCTGATTAAATGCCTAAAAAATAGCCGTTAAAACCGTAAATTCCGGGTCCTTGCATAACGATTGATCCCAATCGGCGGAAAAGACAGTTGAACAGGCCGCTCGCATTCGCGAACTATAACCACGGCAAGCGGCATGGGGTCGAGAGCACAGGAAATCTCGGCAATCCCCGCCACTTGTCATTTCGAAATTCTCATGTTTTGTTAGTGGACGAACGATCTGCCACCGCAACAAAACAAAGGCAGACGTCATTTCCACAAGAGGGGAAATTTTAATGTCCGACACCATTATCAAGCCCAAATCAGCCTTGACTCGTCGCTCCACCCTTTTGGGGATGGGCGCTGCCGCCGGCGCCGGCATTATCACGTCAGCCGCACCGGGTTTCGTTCGTTATAGCCAGGCCCAGACCTCCGAGCCGATCAAGATTGGCCTCGAACTGCACCGCACCGGCATTGGCGCCTCCTATGGCCGCTGGTACGAGCGCGTCACCAATGCCGCCGTCAAGATCATCAACGAGGAAGGCGGCATCAACGGCCGCCCGGTCGAGATCATCGTCGAGGATGACGGCACCGATCCGAAGCGCGGCGCCGAAGTGGTCGAGAAATTCGCCACCCAGCACAAGGTCGACGTGACCTTCGGAACTCTGTTTTCGCATGTCGTCATGGGTGCTGCTCCCCGCGCCGGCGAGTTGAAAATGCCCTATGTCGTGGTGTCGGAAGGCTTCCACGTCGCGTCGGGCAAGCTCAACCGCTACTGTTTCCAGCCTGGTATCACCGACGTGCGCTCGCAGGTCACCGCCATGGCGCCGTGGATCTCCAAGAATCTCGGCAAGAAAGCGACGATGATCTTCCCGGATTACGCCTTCGGTCATGATCATCGCGATTATTTCTCGGCCGCGATGAAGGCCCAGGGCGGCGAAATCCTCGAGCTGATCGCTGTTCCGCCGACGGAATCCTCCTTCACCCGCTACCTGCCGCGCATCCCCTCCGACACCGAAGTGCTCTACCATGTCATGGTCGGCCCGGCGGTTCTGACCTTCGTCACCGAACTCGGCCAGTTCTACGGCTCGCAACGCCCGGAAATCTTCGGCTTCATCGACAGCCTGGAAGCCGTCGATCTGGCCACGCCGCAGCTCGACTTCCTCAACGGCACCTATTTCTGGGAAGGCATGCCGCGCTATGCCCAGAAAGACCAGACCGAATGGGACAAGTTCTACCGCGCCGCCGTTGGCGTCGATGACAATGGCGCAAGCCTTGCCGACCCGAAGGACATCTCCACCTACGCCCATATGTTCGGCTGCTGGGAAAGCCTGTTCGTCATCAAGCAGGCGATGGAAAAGGCCAACTATACCGGCCCGAAGGACAAGGCTGCTTTCATTGAAGCCATGGAATCGCTCGAAAAATTCGACGAAGGCCGCGAGCATCCGCAGGGCGACAAGGTGTTCAACGGCAAGAACCATCAGGTCTACGGCCACCAGTACATTTCCAAGGTCGAAGACGGCAAGCTGAACGTGGTTCACAAGACGTCCATCGAAGACGGCGCCTATGAAGTGACTGCCGACTACACCAAGATGGCACTCTGATTTCGGTCTGCCGCGGCTCCGGATCGGGAGCCGCGGCAAACGCCGTCAGGCGGTTTTCCACGATACCATTCGAAGTTCCGAAGCGCCGGGTCCACCGTCCCGGCCACGGTTGCGCTTTGTCGGCGGTCAGGGATAGTGTCCCTCCGCCATACCTGACTGAAGGACTACCGATTTGGCATTCGGCCCCTTTT
Source organism: Agrobacterium sp. a22-2 (assembly GCF_012276985.1). Lineage (GTDB taxonomy): Bacteria > Pseudomonadota > Alphaproteobacteria > Rhizobiales > Rhizobiaceae > Allorhizobium. The sequence goes on from NZ_JAAXMM010000018.1 coordinate 49,681, forward strand.
TCCTGCTCGCCACCCTGGAAGGCCTGCTGCAGGCAGCGGTCCTGACACTGACGGCGCTCGGCCTGTCGCTCGTCTTTGGGGTGATGCGGATCGTCAATGTCGCCCACGGCGAATTCTACATGCTCGGGGCGGTGCTCGCCTGGTGGGTCACCACCATGGTCGGCATCCATCCCGCCGCCGGTTTCTTTCTGGCGCTGATCGTCAGCCCGCTTCTGGTCGGCGGCGTCGCCTTCGCCGGGGAGCGGCTGATCCTCAAGCGGCTCAACTACAATCCCGAATCGACCATCGTCGCGACGATCGGCATGCTTTACATCATCCAGCAATCGGTGCTGCTCGCCTATGGCCCGGATGCCCGGCCCGTCGCCGCCCCTTTCTATTATCGCATCCAGCTGCCCTGGTTCGGCTATTCCGCCTATAACCTGTTCGTCATCTTTGCCGCCGCCGTCATGCTGCTGGTCGTGTGGTTCGTGTTGACCCGCACCCGCATTGGGCTGGTCATGCGAGCAACCCAACTCGACAGCGAAACGGCGCAGGCCTTCGGCATTCCGATTGACCGGGTCTATGCCTTCGTCTTTGCCGCCGGCGCCATGCTGGCCGCCATTGGCGCCGTGCTGATCGTGCCGATCCGCCAGGCGCATTACCTGATGGGGCTCGATCCGCTGCTGCTCTCCTTCATCGTCGTCATCATCGGCGGTCTCGGCAGCATCCGCGGCACGGTGGTTGCCGCCCTGATCATCGGCCTTAGCGATGGCATCATTTCCGTCTTCTTCTCGCCGACGCTGGCCAAGATGATCTCGACCCTGCTGGTTGCGCTCGTCCTGGTCTTCAAGCCGGAAGGCCTGTTCGGAGCAAAACAGCGATGAGCGGCATGAGCTTTTCCAAATCCGCCGGCCTGCTGGCCTTTGCCATCGCCCTTTTGTTCTGCCTGCAGTTCGTGCTGCCCGATTATCACCATCTCTCCATGACCCGCATCATGGTGCTGGCCGTCTTCGCCATGGCCTATAACCTGCTGTTTGGCTACACGGGCCTGCTCAGCCTCGGCCATGCCATGTTCTTCGCGGCCGGCCTCTACGGCGCCGGTCTGACCGCCTATTATTTCGAATGGAGCGTGCCGCTCGCCTTCCTGGCCGGCATTGCGTCCGGCTTCATCGCATCGCTGGTCATCGGCGTCATATCGCTGCGCACCACCGGCGTCGCCTTCATGATCGTGACCATGATGTTCGCGCAGGTGGCCCATCTGACAACCAACTATTTCACCACCTGGACCCGTGGCGAGGAGGGGCTCACCATGCCGCCGACGGCGCGCAGTTTCGATCTGGCCGGCCTGCACTTCGATCTGACCGATCCGACGACGCGCTACAATATCGCACTCTTCCTGCTGACGCTGACGACTGCAGTCATTTTTGCCATCGTGCGCCGGCCAATCGGCCGGGTGCTGATCGCCATCCGCGAAAACGAGCCGCGAACCCTGATGCTCGGCTATGACACCTTCCGGCTGAAGCTGATCGCACTGGTCGCCTCCGGCACCCTGTCGGCCATGGCGGGCGCGGCTTACGCACTGCTGTTCGGCTATATCGGCTCGACCTTTGCCTCGATCCAGTATTCCATCGAGGCGCTGCTTTTCACGCTGCTCGGCGGCGCCGGCACCATTCTCGGGCCGCTGATCGGTACGGCTGCGATGTTCTACATGATCGATATCGCCAGCGAATACACCACGGCCTACCTGCTGGTCACCGGCATCGCGCTTGTGCTGCTCGTCCTTTATTTCCCCAAGGGTATCCTTGGCTCGATCCGCGACAGGTGGTTCCCATGGATCCCGTGACACTGCTTTCCACCAAGGGTCTCAGCCGCCATTTTGGTGGCCTGAAGGCCGTCAACAATGTCGATTTCTCGCTGAAGACGGGCGAGATCCGCGCCATCATCGGCCCGAACGGCGCCGGCAAGACAACCTTCGTCTCGCTTCTGTCGGGCCGCATCGAGCCGAGCGCCGGCACCGTCGAATTCATGGGCCGGGACGTAACCCGCGACCCCGCCTTCAAGCGGGTGCGCCAGGGCATTGCCTATACATTCCAGATCACCAGCGTCTACCCGACGCTGTCGGCCTTCGACAATGTCGCCCTGTCCGTGCAGAGCGCCCTGCAGCGGGATGCCGGCCTGTCCGGCCATATCGACGGCAAACGTCTGAAAACCCTGACCGAACAGGCGCTGACCAAGGTCGGCCTGCAAAGCCGAAGCGCGGAAAAGGCCGGGACCCTGTCCTACGGGCACCAGCGCCTGCTGGAGATTGCCATGGGCCTTGCGCTGGAGCCCAAGCTTCTGATCCTCGACGAGCCGACCCAGGGCCTGTCGGATGGCGAGATCGACAATTTCTGCGCCCTGGTGAAGGACATCGCCAGGACCGCGACGATCCTGCTGATTGAACACAATATGCCGGTGGTCATGCGCCTTGCCGACAGCATCACCGTTTTGAACTTCGGCCAGATCCTCGCCAGCGGCACGCCGGAGGACATCCGCTCCAATGCCGCGGTCCAGGCCGCCTATCTGGGAGCTGTCTGATATGCTCGACATCCGGGATCTCGATGTTTTCCACGACAACAGCCAGACGCTGAAGGGCATGTCGTTCAGCTTGGCGCCGGGCGAAGTCCTGTGCCTGCTTGGCCGCAACGGCGCCGGCAAAACAACGACGCTGAAGGCGATCATGGGCCTGCTGAAAGCCAGGTCCGGCAGCATCACGCTCGATGGAAAAGAGCTGACCACCCTCAAGCCCCATGAAGTGCCGAAATGCGGCATCGGCTATGTGCCGCAGGGCCGGCGCCTGTTTTCCGAACTGACAGTGCGAGAAAACCTCGAGATCGGGCTGATGACCCGCAAGAGCGACCGTAAGATTCTGGAGGAATCCCTGGAGCTCTTTCCGCGGCTGCGCGAGCGAATGGACCAGGTGTCTGGAACGCTATCGGGCGGCGAGCAGCAGATGCTGGCAACGGCGCGAGCGCTCTGCATCGATCCCTCCGTCATCCTGCTGGACGAACCGACAGAGGGCCTGATGCCCTCGATGATCTCGGCGATCCGTGACGTGGTGATCACGCTGCGCCAGCGCGGCAAGGCCATTCTTCTGGTCGAGCAGCGTGTCGAGGCCGTCCTGGCCCTGGCCGACCGCATCTGCCTTGTCGAAAACGGCAAGGTGCAGGCGACCCTGCCGGTTGAGACCCTGAAGGACGATCCCGATCTCCTGAAACGGTATGTCGGCGTCGGTTGAAGCGGCAACCCGCTGTCAGCAGAGCTTGCGCAACAGTTCGACCAGCATCATCCGCTCACCCGAGGTCAGCGGCGCCATCGTCTCTTCGCTGACCGCGATCGCCGTGTCGATATTGCGGTCGATCGCCGAAAGGCCTTCCTCGGTCAGCGACAGCACCAGCCGCCGGCCGTCCGTGGCATCCGCCATGGTCTTCATGAAGCCGCGCTTGACCAGCCGGTCCACCACGCCCTTGATGGTCGCGACATCCATCGCGGTTTCGCGGCCCAGCTGATTCTGCGAGGTCGGCTGGATTTCCTTCAGCTTGGTCAACGCTGCCCATTGGGTCGTGGTCAGCCGATCCCCCATCAGGCCGGCAAAGATCGACACATGCCGCTGGTTGGCCTGACGCAGGAAAAAGCCGATCTGTTGATCGACCCGGTAGTCCGAGGCGCTCGGCTTGTCGCTGTCCATGGGCGTATCGGAATCCTGGGTCAGGGCCATCTCTGTTTCCTGTTCGGCTTGGCCCGTCCCGGCCAATCACCGCATTCGGGTTTACCCGCACCGGCCCGTTTGTCAACGTGACGCTGACGACATCGGCCGCATCAATACCCTGGCCCTGCTTGACAGTTGCCCCATCCCGACGGATAGTCGTTTGCATACAAACGATAGGCCTTCAGCTCGCATGTCCAGCTTGGCCGACTTCGCCCGCAAGCCCTGATGCCGCGCCACGATCGCAAGCCAAGGGTATGACAGGAGGCTGCAGATGGTCAAACAGCATGTCGAAAGCGCCATCAACGGCAAGATCCGCTGTGATGCCTGTCCCGTCATGTGCTACATCGCCGATGGCCGGTCAGGGGCCTGCGACCGCTATGCCAATGTCGCCGGTGAACTGATCCGCGTCGATCCGCTGACGGTGATCGAAGCCACGCTCTCGGATGGCGGCAAGGTCGTTCCGTTCATGGCCGACAGCCAAGGCGAATGGGACGGCGACATCGTCCATTCCGCCCGGCATTTCGTGACCGCCGTCGGTGCCGGCACGACCTATCCCGACTACAAGCCCGCGCCCTTCATCGTCTCCCAGAAACAGGACGGCGTCGACATGGTGACCGTCGTCACCGAAGGCATTTTCAGCTATTGCGGCGCCAAGGTGAAGATCGATACCGACCGTTTCCTAGGCCCCGAATCGGCGGCCGTCCGGGTCGATGGCGAGCAGATCGGCCATGTGATGACGGGTGAATACGGCTCGCAGATGCTGTCGCTCGGCGGTGTCCATCATTTGACCGGTGGCTCCAAGAAGGAAGGCCGCGTCACCTGCGACGCGCTTTTGCAGCTCTGTAATCGGCAAGCCGTCGAGATGACGATCGACGGCGGGGCAAGCCTCATCGTCAAGGCCGGCACCGCGCCGATCATCAATGGTGTCGAGGAACAGCGCATGCGTGTCGGCTGCGGCTCGGCCACCATCGGCATGTTCGCCAAGCAATGGCTCGGCCATGTCGACGAAGTCGTCGTCGTCGACGACCATATCACCGGCGTGTTGTCCGAACACCAGGCTGGCAAGCTGCTCGATGTCCAGCCGACCGGCATCAAGATCAAGGGGCGCCGCTCGACGCCCGGCCGCTATTTCCAGGTCGCCGAACCCGGCACCGGCTGGGGCGGCACCAATATTTCCGATCCCCTGTCGATCATCGGCGATTTTGATCAAAAGACAGCTTATCCCGGCCTTCGTATGCTGATGGTCTCGACCACCGGCGAACAGTTCGGCTATTACGTGCTGGATGAAAATCTTGTTCCCATCCTGCAATCGACCCTGCCAGCCCCGCTGCAGCAATCGGTTGATATCATTGCCGAGAATTGCGAACCGGCGCTGGCCTCCGTGCTCTTCATGGGCGGTGCCGGCGGCAGCCTTCGTGCAGGCGTCACCACCAATCCGGTCCGCCTTACCCGTTCGGTCAAGGACGCGCTTACCCACGTCTCCTGCGGGGGTGCACCGGCCTATGTCTGGCCGGGTGGCGGCATCACCGTCATGGCGGATGTGATGGACATGCCCAGCAATTCCTTCGGCTACGTGCCGACCCCCGCCCTGGTCGCCCCCATCGAATTCACCATGCGGCTTGCCGATTATCAGGCGTTGGGCGGTCATATGGAGGCCATCGTGCCGATCGAAGAGGCGCTGGGCCTTGCCGAACGCAAGCTGGCGCCGGTCGCAGATCGCGCCTGGCCGACCGATGGCCGCAATTTCAGATGGGGCGCATGATGACGCGCGAGCCTTCATGACCGGCCCCACAGCCAGCTTTATCGACCATGACCCGAACGGCCGGCTGCATCTGCAGCACGGGCCGATCGATCTGATCATCGGCGTCGATGGCGCCATCTCGCTGGAGCTGGAAGCCTATTTCCGCGCCCATGCCTTCGCCCATGCCAACCGCCGTTTCCGCACCGTTCTGAATGAACTGGTGGCGGAACTGCCGCTGTTGAAGAGCCAGGCGCTCACCGGCTGCGCGATGCCGCAAGGGCAGATCGCCAAGCGCATGATGACCGCCGTTCTTCCCTTTGCGGACACGGCCTTCATCACGCCGATGGCAGCCGTAGCCGGAGCGGTGGCCGATGAAATCCTCGCCGCCATGCTGGCGAGCTTCGACGGCCAGGAACGGCCGCGGCGGATCTATGTCAACAATGGCGGCGACATCGCCCTGCATCTCGACGAGCAGGCGGACTTCCGCATCCGCATGGCGCGCGAAGACGGCGCGCATCTCGGCGATTTCGCGGTGGATGCCGCAAGCCCGACCCGCGGCATCGCCACCAGCGGCCGCGGCGGACGCAGCCTGTCGATGGGCATTGCCGATTCGGTGACGGTGCTGGCATCGAATGCTGCTGCCGCCGATGCGGCGGCGACGATCGTTGCCAATGCGGTCGATCTGCCCGGCCATGCCGCTGTTCAGCGCCTGCCGGCAAATCGGGTCATCGATAACAGCGATCTCGGCGCCCGGCTGGTGACCGTCGATTGCGGCGATCTGAGCGATGCCGAGGTTACCGCAGCACTCGACGCCGGCGGCGCCAAAGCGCAAGGGCTGATGGCGCAGGGACTGGTGCATCGCGCCGGGCTGTTCCTGAAAGCCCAGGGCCATCTGGTCACCGCCGATCTCGAAACCATTGCCATGCCGGCCCGCGCCGGCGCCCTTCTGGAGAGCAAACGTTATGCCTGAACCGAAGATCCGCAAATTCCTGACCACCGTCGAGGACATCTATCACGAAGGCGGCAAGCCGGTTGAAACGCCGCTCAAGCGCGGCGCCATCCTCGCCGTCATCGAGAATCCCTTCGCCGGCAGCTATCACGAAGAAATCGCCGGCTTCATGAAGGACCTGGAGCCGCTCGGCCTCATGATGGCCAACCGGCTGATCGAAGCGCTCGGCGGCGACAAGTCCGATATCCAGGGTTATGGCAAGGGCGCCATCGTCGGCCAGGCCGGCGAGCTGGAACATGGCGCGCTCTGGCATGTGCCGGGCGGCTATGCCATGCGCGAGGCGCTCGGCGATGCCAAGGCGATTGTACCCTCCACCAAGAAGGTCGGCGGTCCCGGCACGCGGCTCGACGTGCCCGTCACCCATATCAACGCCTCCTATGTGCGCAGCCATTTCGATGCCATGGAAGTCGGCATTCCGGATGCGCCGCGCGCCAACGAGATCGTCCTGGCCCTGGTCATGACCACCGGTGCCCGCGTTCATGCCCGCGTCGGCGGGTTGAAGGCGGACGATATCAAGGGCGAGGACGGCCTGCGGTGAAGGCGAAGATCCGCAAGCTCGCCACCTTCGTCGAAGAAGTCCACAGCGAGATGGGACGCCCCGTCTCGCCGCCGACCCGCAAGGCCGCCGCCGTCGCCGTCATCCGCAATCCCTTCGCCGGCACCTATGTCGAAGACCTGACGCTGCTGATGGAGATCGACGCAGAACTGGGCGATCTGCTCGGCCGCCGCTGCGTGGCCGCCCTGGGCATCGCGCCTGAGGCCGCGGAAAGCTATGGCAAGGCCGCCATGGTCGGCGAGAATGGCGAGTTGGAACATGCCGCCGCCTTGCTCCACCCCTGCATGGGCAAGCCACTGCGCGACGCTGTGCATCATGGCGCAGCACTGGTGCCCTCCTCGAAAAAGCGCGGTGGGCCCGGACAGGTGCTCGACATCCCGCTCGGCCATAAGGATGCAGCCTTCGTGCGCTCCCATTTCGACGGCATGGAAGTGACGCTCAACGATGCGCCGCGTGCCAACGAGATCATGGTCGCCGTGGTCGTCACCGATAGCGGCCGGCCGCTGGCTCGGGTCGGCGGGCTTAAAGCCTCCGAGATCGAAGGCAAGGACGGGCTGCGCTGACAGCAAACCCGTTGACAGGCCAAAACTTGCGCTCATAATCGTTCGTACACAAACAATAAAAACGGGAACCGCAGTGTCTGAGCAAAACGAGAATACGCCCGGAATCCAGTCGCAGGTTGCCGGTATCGACGTCGGCGGCACCTTTACCGATCTGGTGCTGTTCGACGCGACCCATGGGACGGTGCGCCTTGCCAAGGTTCCGACAACGCTCGACAATCAGGCGACCGGCGTTCTGAATGCACTCGACGCGGCGCAAGCCGATATCGCAGCCCTCGACCTGATCGTGCATGGCACCACCACGACGACCAATGCCGTTCTGGAACGCCATCTCTGCAAGACGGGCCTGATCACCACCATGGGCTTTCGCGATGTGCTGGAGCTTGGCCGCCGCACCCGGCCGCAGCCCTATGGCATGAAAGGCGAATTCAAGCCGATCATTCCCCGCGACCTGAGGCTCGAAATCCCCGAGCGCATGGATGCGAGCGGCAAAGTGCTGGTAACGCTCGACGAGGACGCTTTGCGCGGCGCGCTACAGGTCCTGATCGACAAGGACTGCGAGTCCCTGGTCATCCACTTCCTGCACGCCTATGCCAATCCCGCCCATGAGCTGCGGGCCGGCGAGATTGCCCGTGAGGTTTGGCCGAACGGCAATATCACGCTTGGCCATGCCCTTTTGTCGGAAAGCCGCGAATTCGAGCGTGGCGTGACCGCTGCCGTCAATGCCTCCATCCAGCCGCTGCTGCGCCGCTATGTCGAGCGGCTTGCCGATCAACTGGCCAGCCGCGGTTATCGCCACGACGTTCTCGTCATGAACGGCAATGGCGGCATGGTCTCGGCCCGCCATGTGGCGAATGAAGCCGCCAAGACGGTAATGTCCGGCCCGGCCTCCGGCGTCATGGCGGCCGCCTATACCGGCCGGCGCGCCGGCATGCCGGATCTCATCACCTATGACATGGGCGGCACCTCCACCGACGTGGCGCTGATCCGCAATGCCGAACCCGCCGTCTCCAACGAGATCGAGGTGGAATATGCCATGCCGATCCATGTGCCGATGGTCGATGTGCGCACGGTGGGCGCAGGCGGCGGCTCGATTGCACGGATCACCGCAGCCGGGCTTCTGCAGGTTGGCCCCGAGAGCGCCGGCGCCTCGCCCGGCCCGATCTGCTACGGCCGCGGCGGAACCCGGCCGACCATCTCGGATGCCAACCTGCTGCTCGGCCGCCTCGATCCGGGCCGGTTGAATTCCGTTCCGGGCGGCATGTCGCTTGACCACGTCAAAGGCATTTTCGAACGAGATCTCGGCGCGCCGCTCGGCCTCGATGCAACGGCTGCGGCAGCCGCTGTCATCCATGTCGCCAATGCCCGCATGGCCGATGCCGTGCGCATGGTCTCCGTCAGCCTCGGTGAAGACCCGCGCGACTTCGCGCTCTTTGCCTTCGGCGGCGCCGGTCCACTGCATGCAACGGCGATCGCCCGCGAACTGGGCATTCCCAAGGTGCTGGCGCCATCTCGCCCCGGCATCACCAATGCGCTCGGCTGCGTCGTCGCGGATCTGCGCCACGATTTCGTCAATACGGTCAATCGCCCGCTCTCCGTGGTCGATATCGATGCGGTGCATGCCCTCTTTGCCCGCCAGTCGGAGGAAGGCCGCCGGCTGATCGACAAGGAAGCCGTCGCTATCCGCGAGATCCGCGAGATCTGTTCGGTCGACATGCAGTTCATCGGCCAGACTCACCTGCTGCGTGTTCCCCTGCCCGGACCGATGCCAACCCTCGACGAACTTCAGACACGCTTCGAAGAGGCCTATTTCCAGCGCTTCCATGTCGAACTGCCGGAGATTCGCGCCAGCCTGGTCAATGTCAACACCTCGGTCATAGGCCGTCGCGCAGAGATCGATCTGTCGCTGCTGATCGATCCGACTGGACGTAAGCAGACGCTAACCGAAGCCCAGACCGGCAACCGCTCCGTCTGGTTCGACGCCTGGCATGACACGCCAATCTACTGGCGCGATTTCCTGCCGCTGGACGCGGTAATCCAGGGCCCGGCCATCGTCGAGCAGATGGACACCACCATCCTTATCGAACCCGGCGACAGTGCCGCCCAAGATCGCGACGGCAATATCATCATCACCATCGGAGGCCGCCTGTGAGCATCGATCCGATCACACTCTCCGTCATCCAGTCCGGCCTGCAGCAGGTCTGCGACGAGATGGACCTGACCTTTTCGCGCGCCGCCTTCTCGCCGGTGATTGCCGAGGCCAATGACCGCTCCGACGGCATCTATTCCGCCGTCGATGGTTCGCTGATCGCGCAGGGGCTGACCGGCCTGCCGGTTTTTGTCGGCACGATGCAATATTCCACCCGCACGCTGATCGAGATGATCGCCGCCGGCAAGGCCGCCGAACCGAAACCGGGCGATATCTACATCGTCAACGACCCCTATCTCGGCGGCACCCATCTGATGGATGTGCGCTTCGCCATGCCCGTCTATCGCGATGGCAAGATCTTCTGCTGGCTGTCCAATACCGGCCATTGGCCCGATACCGGCGGCGCCGTTCCGGGCGGCTTTTCGGCCTCGGCCACCTCGGTCGAGCAGGAAGGCCTGCGCCTGCCGCCGGTTCGCCTCTTCAAGCAGGGCAGGCTCGACACCGAAATCTACGCCATTATCTGCTCCAACATCCGCGTCTCGGAGCAGCGCATCGGCGACGTGAAGGCGCAGGCCGCGGCCCTGCTGGTCGGCGAACAGCGCCTAGCCCGCATTCTCGACCGCTACGGCGACGACACCGTGACGGAGGCGATCGCCGAACTGCGGGTGCGCGCCGCCGAGCAGATGCGGGCCAATATCAGGCTCATCCCGGATGGGACCTATCACTCGACCGCCTATGTCGACAGCGACGGCGTGGTCAACGAGCCGCTGGAGATCCGCCTCGCCATCACGGCCACGAACGGCGAACTCGACTTCGACTTCACCGGCTCGTCCAGGCCCTGCATCGGCCCGATGAACTCCGTGCTGGCAACGACACTGTCGTCCGTCTATCTCGCCATGCGCCACATCTTCCCCGATGTGCCGATCAGCGCCGGCGCTTTTGAGCCCCTGAAGGTCAAGCGGCCGGAGGGCACTTTCCTCGATGCGCGATATCCCCGACCCGTCTCGGGCTGCGCTGCTGAAGTGAGCCAACGCATCGCCGAAGCGGTGTTTGCCGCCCTGGTCGAAGCCCTGCCGGATCGCGTCACTGCGTCGCCGGCCGGCAGTTCCGGCAATTTTGCACTCGGCGGCCACGATCCGGAACGCAATCGCGGCTATGTCATGTACCAGATCTCCGGTGGCGGCTATGGCGGCAACGCCGATCACGACGGACTGGCCAATGGCTGCTCGACGATCGGCATTTCCAAGGCGCCGCCGGTCGAGATCATGGAGCAGCAGTTCCCGGTTCTCTACCATCGTTATGCGCTGCGCGAAGGGTCCGGCGGTGCCGGCCACCATCGCGGCGGCTTCGGCCTCGACTACGAAATCGAACTGCGGCGCGGCGATGCCACCGCGAGCTTCGTCATGGACCACGGCCGCTTCGGCCCGCCCGGCGCTCTGGGTGGCAAGGATGGTCAGCCCAACACCGTGACCGTCTGGCGCGACGGCATTCCGATGACACCGGAACATCTGTCGAAGGCGCAGGATATCCCCCTGAAGCCTGGCGATCGGGTGCGCGTGCGGACACCCGGAGGCGGTGGTTATGGCGATCCGCTGACCCGCGATCCACAGGCCGTGGCTGAAGACGTGCGCCTGGGCCGCTATACCGTGAAGGATGCCAACACCTTGTTCGGCGTAGAATTGGACCAAGCCGGAATGCCGGACATGCCTGCAACCGAAAGGCTGCGCATTCGGTAAAACGGGTCGGATCTTGTCACGACGGCCGGTTTGCGAAGTCGCCAGCAACAGTATGCAGGCGCTGCGGCAATCTGCTATGCCATGAGAGGTTTCCCCTCAGCCCTTGCGAGCACCAATGCGACGACCGACGATCCAGGACCTTGCCAAGGCGGCCAATGTCAGCGTCGCCACGGTGGATCGCATCCTGAGCGGACGCGCCAAAGTCAGGCAAGAAACCATGCAGGCCGTGCAGGAAGCAGCGACCCGTATCAATTTCTACGGTGCCAATGCCATTCGCCATCGCGTGCTGGCCGATGTGCCCGAATATCATCTTGGTTTCATCCTGCAGAAGGAGCGACACCACTTCTATCAGGGCTTCGCCAGCATGATCGAAGAAAAGGCCGCCGCCCAGACCAACCGCCGGATCCGGGTGACCGTCCGGTTTGCCAAAAGCACCGTGCCGCAGGACCTGGCCGAGCTTTTCAACGGCATGTCCGGCAGGGTCCAGGCGGTCGCGGCCACCGGACTGGATCATCCGAGCGTCAGCAACGCCGTGGCGGCGCTAAAGGGCCGTGGTATCCCGACATTCTCGCTGTTGTCGGATTTCGCTCCGGGCATCCGCGAAAGCTATATCGGCACCAATAACCTGCGGGTCGGTCGAACAGTCGGATGGCTGATGGCAAATATTGCCAAACGCCCCGGCAAGATCGGGGTCTTCATCGGCGGACATCGATTCCATGGCCACGAATTGCGGGAAACGGGCGTTCGCAGCTATTTCCGGGAATATGCGCCCGAATTCGAATTGCTCAACTCCCAGGCCAACCTCGAGACACGGCAACTAACCTATGAGGCGACCTCGGAGCTGCTGGAACGCCACCCTGACCTCGCTGGTCTTTATGTCGCCGGCGGCGGCATGGAAGGCGCCATCGCCGCGGTCAGGGAGCAGCGCGCACCCGGGGATCTTGTCCTGATCGTCAACGAGTTGACGCCGGAATCCCAGCAGGCCCTTCAGGATCGCGTGGTATCCGCGGTGATGGCCACGCCCTTGCCGCAGCTGTGCGACGATCTGTTGTCGCTGATGATCCATACGATCGATAATGGAATGGCGGAAACACCGGGACAGCGCTTTCTTCCTATTCAGATCTACACGCCCGAGAGTTTCTGAAATGATGGATTTCCATCATTCATAAGATGCATTTCCATCAGCAATGAAATTCTTTGCGACGGTCTTCGATTGACCCTTAACGGTTTTCCGTGAAATCTGCCGGCCAAGGCGCTGCGGAGGAGCACGCGTCGTTCGACACGATCAATGGCTGTTTGCGGTCCGCATCGCACGATGCGGCAGGCGATCCGTTGCGCGCTTCTGTCGGCCTGCTCCCCCGCAAGACCACCGAATGCAGATTAGACGGAGACCGCCATGCGCATTGCCCTCGACCCCCACATGCACCGATTCACCAGTCTCGAGGAATTGCCGCGCAAGGTGCGCGAGCTTGGCTATGATTGGATCGAGCTCAGCCCGCGCGGCGATTTCCTCGAATGGTTCAAGGCGCCGCGGGTCTTTCCCGATCGTATTCGATCGTTCAAGCAGGCGCTCGCCGCCGAGAACGTGAAGATCGCCTCGCTGCTGCCGATGTATCGCTGGGCTTCCAATGACGAGACCGAGCGCCAGGCCGCGGTCAAGCATTGGAAACGCGCCATCGAGATCGCCGTCGAGTTGGAGGTGGATACGATGAATTCCGAGTTCGGCCGCGGCCCCCATCCCGACAAGGGCTCCTGCTACTGCTGCCACACTGGCTCGATGATCGAGGCCTGTGAGGATGCCTGGTGGCGCTCGATGGAAGAGCTTGTGCCGATCTTCGAGCGCGAGGGCATCCAGCTCAATGTCGAGCCGCACCCGGAAGACTGGTGTGAGACGCTGCAGCCGGCGCTCGACATCATCCGCACCGTCAATTCGAAGAACGTCAAGTTCCTCTACTGCGCGCCGCACACCTTCTATTTCGGCGACGACACCAAGGCCATGCTGCGCGAGGCGAAGGACGTTCTGGCCCATGTGCATGTCGGCGATACCTTCAATCACAAGGCCTCGTCCGGCCTTCGCTACATCGTCAACCCGCCGGGCTCAGCCGCCCGCGTGCACCAGCATCTCAACATTGGCCAAGGCGAAGTGCCCTGGGACGACTTCTTCGGCACGCTCGCCGAGATCGGCTTCGACGGCATCATGACCTCCTGCGTGTTCGCCTGGGAGGACAGGGCCGACGAGTCGAGCCGGTTCATGCGGACCGAAATGCAGAAATACATCGACAGACACTGGAAGTGAGGGTTTAGACGTGACGTTAAGAATTGGAGTTATCGGCACCGGCGCCATTGGTCGCGACCATGCGCGGCGAATCAACAAAGTTTTGCAGGGCGGTCGTATCGTCGCGCTATCGGACGTCAATATCGCCTCTTGCGAGGCTGTAAAAAATGATATCGCGCCCGATGCACAGATCTTCACAACCGGCGAGGAGCTGATCGCCAGTCCTGACGTCGACGCCGTGCTGGTCACGTCCTGGGGCGCCACCCACGAGCAATATGTGCTGGCCGCCATTGCAGCCGGAAAGCCGTGTTTCTGCGAGAAGCCGCTGGCAACCACGGCGGAAGGGGCACGGCGGATCGTCGATGCCGAGGTTGCCTTCGGACGCCGGCTCGTCCAGGTCGGCTTCATGCGCCGCTACGATGCCGGCTATCTTGCGCTGAAAAAGATCGTGGACTCCCAGATCGGAGCACCGTTGATGGTTCATGCGGCCCACCGCAATCCGGCCGTTCCCGAACAGTATGTGACGCCGATGGCGATCCACGACACGCTGATCCACGAAATCGACGTGCTGCGCTGGCTTCTCGACGACGACTATGTCTCCGCGCAGGTGGTTTTCCCCCGCGTAAGCAGCCATAGCCACGCCAAGCTGCGCGATCCGCAGATCGTGCTGCTGGAAACGAAGAAGGGCGTGCGCATCGATGTCGAAGTCTTCGTCAACTGCCGCTACGGTTACGATATCCAGTGCCAGGTCGTCGGCGAGGAAGGCCTTGCCAACCTGCCGGAACCATTGTCGGTGGTCATGCGCAAGGACGCCAGCCTGCAGAACGCCATCCTCACCGACTGGAAGGATCGCTTCATCGCCTCCTACGATGTCGAACTGCAGGACTTCATCCTCGCCGCAGCCAAAGGCACCGCCTCCGGCCCCTCGTCCTGGGACGGCTATGTCGCGGCAATCACCTCGGATGCCTGCGTCGCAGCCCAGGAAACCGGCGCCATCGTGCCGATCGCCCTTCCGCCACGTCCCATTCTTTATTGACAGGTACTCCCATGCGTTTTGCCCTCAACCACATCGTCGCACCGCGCCTGACGCTGGCATCGTTCTTCGACCTCGCCGGACAACTCGGCATGAGCGAGGTGGAAATCCGCAACGATATTCCCGACATCGTCGGCACAATGGAACCGGAAGCGGTCAAGGCTGCGGCCGAAGACAGCGGCCTCACCATCATCTCGATCAATGCGCTGTATCCGTTCAATGTCTGGTCGGGTGATCTGCCCGAGCGGGCAAGGTCGATGGCCGATTATGCCGCCCGCTGCGGCGCCCGCGCCCTGGTCATGTGCCCGCTGAACGATGGCCGTGCAGTGGCTGACAACGATTTAGTCGAGGCGCTCAGACAGATGAAGCCGATCCTCGAAGACCGCGGCCTGACCGGCCTCGTCGAGCCACTTGGTTTTCCGGTCTCCTCGCTTCGCCTGAAGGCAAAAGCGATCGAGGCGATCAAGGCCGCCGATGGCGAGACGACCTACAAGCTCGTCCACGACACCTTCCACCATCATCTGGCCGGGGAAACCGCGTTCTTTCCTGAATGGACCGGGCTGGTTCACATCTCCGGCGTGGCCGATCCAGACGTCCGTGTCGAGGACATGCTCGACGCACACCGCATTCTGATCGACGGAAAGGACCGGCTCGAAAATATCGCCCAGATCCGGAAGCTGCTGTCTGCCGGCTTTGACGGCCCGTACTCTTTCGAACCCTTTGCAGAAAGCGTCCACGCTCTTTCAGCGCCAAAAGCCGCCCTTGAAGAGAGCCTTGCCTGGGTCAGGCAGGCGATCAGTTAGGCTCAGTGGCCCCTTCGGTCAGGTGCCGGGTGACCGATTTCTTGATGTCGCTGACATTGGACAGCAACAATCGGATCGCCTTGGCATCGACATCGGTCATCAGGTCGCGCAGCCAGGATTCATGCGCGGCGGCCATGGCGGAGAAATGCTCCTGGCCGCGCGGCGTCAGTTTGGCAACGGTCACCCGGCGGTCGCCATCCGGCGTTTCGCGCACGATCAAGCCGTCGGCTTCCAGCCGCTCGACCAGGCCCGTGACATTGCCATTGGTCACCATGGTACGTTTGGAAAGCTCGCCGAGCCGCAGTCCGTCGCGCTCGCGATAAAGCTGTGCCAGGATATCGAACTGCGGCAGGGTGGCACCGAATTCGGACCGCAACCGGCGGCGGATTTCCTGCGAGACGAGTTTGGTGGTCGACAGCATGCGAAGCCAAAGCCGCAGCTCGAGCTTCTCGCCCTCCTTCACGTCCTGAACGATGAATTCCAGATCGACGGCTTCGTTCCCTGCATGCATGCCAATAGCGCCCAAGCTTGGTTTTGATCGGTCCAGAGTCCATCTATGGGGCAATAGTTGAAATGTCAAAGGTCTTGGGCACTGCAATCAGCCCGCGAGCATCTTTGCCAACAGGAATCCGGAGCCGGCCCCCGTTCCAGCCCCCGGCCAGGTCGATGCGCCGCACATGTAGAGCGAGCCGACCGGTGTTTTATAGCGTGAATAGCCGGCAATGGGCCGGAACAGGAAGTTCTGATCGAGATGGTGCGAGCCCGACAGGCTGTCGCCACCGATCAGATTCGCATTCTCCCGCTCGAGGTCGAGCGGGGAATACACGCGCCGCGCGAGAATCTTGGTGGCGAGACCCGGGGCATATCGCTCGATGATCGCCAGCACGCGATCGGCATAGGCCTCTTTCGCCGCATCCCAGTCGGTGGCGGAAATCGTACCCAGCGCATCTCCGCGGATTTCGCCCGGCAGCACCCGCACCTGCACCCAAAGCACATGCTTGCCCTCTGGTGCCCGCGACGGATCGATCGCCGTCGGCTGGCCGACGACCAGGGCCGGTTCGGCCGGCAGCAGGCCACCCATGGCTTCGGCGTAAACACGGCTCATCATCTGCATGTCGGGCGCGATATGCACATAGGCAAAATCCTTGAGCGCCGATCCGGCCGTCCAGTCCGGCAGGCTGTCCATCGCCAGATGGATCATCATGGCCCCAGGTCCCGGCCGGAAGGCGGCGGCCTTGCGCTCGAAATCGGCCCGCTCAGGTGCGGTCGGCACGAGTTTGCCGAACAGAAGAGTCGGATTGATGTTGGCGATGACCGCCTTTTTCGCCGTGATGCGGCAGCCATCGGCCAGCAGCACGCCCGTCGCACGGCCGCCCTCCATCTCGACACTTGCCACCGGCGCGCCAAGCATCAGCGTACCGCCCTTCTGCTCCAGAGCGGTCGTCATCGCCTTGATGATCGTGTCGGCACCACCCTGGCCGATCACCATGCCGAACGCCTGGTTGGCCATGGATTCCAGATAGGGAAACAGGGCGCCGCCGGCGACATCGGGGGCGAAATCCAGATGCAGCCCCCAGGCCGCCATCATCGCCTTCAGCCTGTCGTTTTCGAAATGTGCATCGAGGAACCCGCGCGGTGTGGCCATCAGCAGGCGGATGGTGCGGTAAAGCCATTCGGTGCCGTTGGCGCGCCAGGCCTTCCACAACACCTTCAGGGCAGCGACGGACGGCATGGGCGAGCCGAGCAGCCCGAAGATATGCGGCGCATCGACGCCAAACCGCTGCAGCATGGCGCGCCAGGCATCGGCATCGGCCGGCGACAGCGCGTGGATCTCGGCCACCGTCTTCTCTAGATCGGTGCTGACGCCCAGAGACGTGCCGTCGGGAAAGACGCTGGAAAAACAGTGGGGCGCCGGCACCAGGCCGAGACCGGCCTCGATCAGGTCCTGCTTGTAGGTGGCGAAAAAGGCGGAGCCGGCGAACATCGACAGGTTCATGGCGGCCAGGTCGTGGCGAAAGCCCGGCAGCGTCAGTTCTGCCGTCTTGACCGCCCCGCCCGGCGCATCCTTCGCCTCCACCACGGCGACCGACCAGCCCTTGGCAGCGAGATGAACGGCGGCCGCAAGGCCATTATGGCCGGCACCGATGATCACTGCATCATATGTACGCATGCGCCCCGCTCCCCAATCTCATTCTCGTTCCCAATTTATCCTTATATGCATACATTTCCGCCGATCGATCTCAAGCACCTTTTCGCAATTTCATTGAAGCATGAAATATTTTTCGCTTTCTGCCATGTGTGTTGGCGCTGTTTTCCGACTAAGGCCTTGCAGAATCGAGACAATTCAACGCCAATTTCGGCCCGTCCCAGCAGGACCCAAATACTTGCAATCTCATATTTTCTCTCATAGGCTCACCTCATCCGCCCGCGTCAACACGGCTTGGCTGCCCAGTGCCGATGCCATGCGCGACCAGAATGCGGGCCGAAAAAGGGGAACTCCACCATGACCGCAAATGCCATTCTTTCCACGCTTGCTTCCGGTCTGTTGACCGGTTCCGTCAAGGTCGTCGACCTGACCGCGCCGCTCGGCCCGGATACCCCTGTTCTTTACCTGCCGCCGCAGTTCGGCAAGAACACCCCGAGCGTCACGGTCCACAAGATCTCGCAATATGATCAGGATGGTCCGTTCTGGGCCTGGAACTGGATCGAGCTTGGCGAGCATACCGGCACGCATTTCGATGCTCCCTGTCACTGGATCACCGGCAAGGACAATCCGAACAATACAACGGACACCATTCCGCCGCAGAACTTCGTCGCTCCGGTCAATGTCATCGACCGTTCCAAGGAAGCCGCGGCCGATCCGGACTACCTGCTGACGGTCGACAGCATCAAGGAATGGGAAGCCGAGCACGGCGAGATCGAGGCCGGCACCTGGGTGCTGATGCGCACCGACTGGTACAAGCGCAACGGCTCGACCGAGACCTTCCTGAATGCCGACGAGAACGGCCCGCATTCGCCGGGACCGACTGCCGAAGCCATCGAATATCTGCTGTCCAAGGGCATCATCGGCTGGGGCCAGGAAACCATTGGCACGGATGCCGGTTCGGCCGGCGGCATGAACCCGCCCTTCCCGGCCCATAACCTGATGCACAAGAACAACAAATATGGCCTCGCCAGCCTCAGCAATCTCGACCAGCTGCCGCCCAAGGGCGCCGTTTTGATCGCCGCCCCGCTGAAATTCGTCAAGGGAACCGGCTCGCCGGTGCGCGCGCTGGCCCTGATTGCCTGAGCCGAGCCAGACGCCCGGACATTTCGCTGTCCGGGCTCCTCTTTCCAATAAGACGATCCGGTGCCGCCATGAGTGACTTCGACTACATCATCGTCGGCAGCGGCATCAACGGGCTGGTTGCCGCCGCCATGCTCGGCAAGAAGGGCAAGAGAGTGCTGGTGCTGGAGCGCAATGCCCGCATCGGCGGCTGCCTGGCGACGGCCGAGATTACCGAACCGGGCTTTATCCATGACATCATGGCGACGACCATGGTGCTGTTTCTCACCTCGCCGGCCTATGGCGTGCTCGGCAAGGATCTCGAAGCGCGCGGTCTGGAATTCGCCCATGCGGACCTGCCGACCGGTGTTTTGCGTCCCGACGGCTCCCATGTCATTTATTCCAAGGACCGCCAGCGCAACATCGCCACCTTCGAAATGCTGGCCAAGGGCGACGGCCAGACCTTCGACCGCGAGATGAACGCATTTGGCGCCGATGCCGGCTTCGTCTTCGCGCTGCTCGGCGGCAACCTCTGGTCGACCACGACGCTGAAGACGGTTGCCCGCGAAGCCTGGAAACGCGGGTTGCGGGGGCTGGCCGCATGGTTCGGCGAAGCCCTGGTGCCAGCGCGCGCCTATCTTGAGACCACCTACGCGTCAGAAGACATCCACGCCCTCTGGGCACCATGGGCCCTGCATTGTGGCCTTGGACCGGAGAGCAGCTATTCGGCGGAGATGACCAAGGTCATTGCCTTTGCCGTTGAACTGGCCGGCTGCCCGGTTGCCAAGGGCGGCGTGCAAACGCTGCTGACGGCCTTCGAACGGCTGATCGCCGATCAGGGCGGGCAGATCCGCACAAGTGCCGATGTCGACCGCCTGCTGCCCGGCCCTGGCAATGGGGCGGGCGGCGTCGCGCTGGCCGACGGCACCGAGATCCGGGCCCGATCGGGCATCATCGCCTCCGTGACGCCGAACCAGCTCTATGGCCGCCTGCTGCGGCAATGGCCGGTAAAGCAGCCGGACGGCATCACCGACGACCTGCGCCGCTTCCGCTACGGCAAGGGCAATATGCAGATCCATTATGCGCTGGATGCTCCGCCGCAATGGAAATCCGGAGGCGAACTCGGCCAGGTGGCCCTGCTTCACCTGACGCCGGGGCTCGACGGCGTCTCGCGCGCCTCCAACGAGGCTGAACGCGGCATGCTGCCGGCCGTGCCGACCATCTGCGTCGGCCAGCCGACCGCCTTGGATCCCAGCCGCGCTCCGGCGGGCAAGGCCATTCTCTGGCTGCAGCTTCCCGAAACGCCGAGGCATATCAAGGGCGATGCCGCGTGCGAACTGCAAACGCCTGCCGACGGGCGCTGGACCGAGGCCCTGCGGGAAGCCTATGCCGACCGCATCGAGGCAATCCTCGAGCGCCATATCGATGGCTTCAAGACCAATGTCCTGTCACGCAAAGCCTATTCGCCGGCCGATCTCGAAGCGATGAACATGAACCTGGTCGGCGGCGATCCCTATGGCGGCTTCTGTGGGCTCGATCAGTTTTTCCTCTGGCGTCCGTTCAAATCGGCGGTTAACCACAGGACTCATGTTGCAGGCCTCTACCATATCGGCGCCTCCACCCATCCGGGGCCCGGCCTTGGCGGAGGATCCGGCTTCCTGCTCGCATCGACATTGAAATAATCTTGGAGTGGATCCGCCGATGGACGAACGTTTCTCGGGAACGGTATTGCGTGAAAACCACGAGGAATACGATCACATGCCGACGCTCGGCGAAATCGGCCTCAACAATTTCGCGCCCTATCTGATGAACCGCGTCATGGCCCGCTGGAACGCCAACATGGCGGAAGAGCTGAAGCGTGTCGACATCACCACCGCCAAGATGCGGGCCCTGGCCGTCCTCAGCATCACGCCATCGGCGACCATCAACGAATTGTCGGTCTTTGCCGTCATCGAACAATCCACCATGAGCCGCACGCTGGATTCGCTCGAGGAGCAGGGCTATATCCGCCGCCAGCCGCGCCTGGAGGACATGCGGGTGCGCGATGTCAGCATCACCGAGGAAGGCCGTACCGCCTTCGACCAGATGTGGCCGGTCCTGTATGATTCCCTGCTGCAGATGTTCAGCGGCATAGACGAGGACGAATATCGATCCTTCCTCGCCACGCTGCAGAAGATCCTGCGCAATATCCGCAAGAACGACATCTGACGGCCGGGCGGTTGGCTAGCCGCCAACGGAGATGGTGCGATAAGCGCGCCCGAAATAGACGAGGGCTTCGCTGGCCTCACCCGGATTGACCTTCAGCACATTGCAGAACAGCACCGTATGGGTGCCGATCTCCTGCACCGACTGCAAGCTGCATTCGAAGGATACCAGGGCATCCACCAGCACCGGCGCATCATGCATCCCCGGCGACCACGATCCGCCAGCGAACCGCTCCTCCATCGGGATCTTGGCGCCGAATTGCCGCGACAGCGCTTCGTGATGCGGCGTAAGCGTGTTGATGCAGAGGTGCCGGCTGTCGAGAATGGCAGCCAGGCTTGACGTCTTCTGGTTCACACAGACCAGCAGGGTCGGCGGCGTATCCGTCACGCTGCAGACGGCCGAGGCGGTGAAGCCCGACCGGCCGTCCGGTCCCACGGTCGTGACCACATGGACGGCCGCGGCAAGCGACGCCATGCCGTTGCGGAAATCGAACTGGGTGACGGGATCGATCATCGATTTCGACATCTGGTCCATGTGCTAGACCCGAAGCCCAGCGCGCTTCAGAGGCGGCAGCACCCGATCGCAGAAGAATGGCAATTCGTAGGTGTAGTTTGCAAAGGTCAGCGCAATGCCGGAATAGCCGGCCTCAGAAATCGCCACCATCTGCTCGACGATTTTCTCCGGCGTTCCGACCAGCGGAAAACTGCCGGCGCCACCGGCAAAACGCTTGCGATAACGGTTATAGGCATCCGCGTCATGGGACTGCGAAAACTCCTTCTTGCCGGCCATATGCGCATCGACGGCGTCGTTGTCGGCCATAGTCACGGCATAGCGCTCGTAATAGTCCTCCGCCTCCTGCTGCGTATCGCGGCAGACCACATGGCAGACCGTATAGGCACCGACATCGCGGCCCGCCTTTTGCGATCGGTCTCGGATATCGGCGACATGCTGCCCGGCCTCCGACAACTCGGTAAAGGTCGTGAACAGGTAATCGCAGTTGACCGCTGCAAAATCCCGGCCCGGCCCGCCAAAGGCCGCATTCATGGTCACCGGGCGTGGCGACTGCAGGCTGGCCGGGCGGCTGACGACACCCTTGAGCTTGTAATAGCGCCCGTCGAAATCGAAAGGCGCCTCGGACGAATAGGCCTGCTGGATGACATCCAGCCATTCGTGCGCCTGGTCATAGCCCTTTTCCGCGAGCGGAATACCGAACATCGCGAATTCCTTCGGGTTCCAGCCGCAGACGATGTTGAGGCCGGCCCGACCATGGCTGATATGATCGACCGTCGCCAGGGCCTTGGCGGCATAAAGCGGATGCACGATCGGCACATGCACGGTCATGAAAAGGCCGATGCGCTGCGTCACCGCCGCCAGCGCTGCCGCCCAGGTGAAGGTCTCGAACGACCATTCGCGCACCCGGTTCTTGCCGCCGAAGCCCGACCAACGGGCAATCGGCAGGAAGAAATCAAGTCCGGCCCGGTCGGCGATCTGGACCGCGTTGAGATTGTCGTCCCAGCTGGCGCGCCAGCGCTCGGGAACATCGGTAATCGCCAGCCCCCCATCGGCATTGGCGGAGAAGACGCCGAGCATGAGTTTGTTGTCGCCCTTCAACGGATGCATCACAGTCATTGGTTCCCTCATTCTTGTCTGGTGTTCTTTTTCGATCGCCGCGACTTTGCCGCCTGGCCTTGCTCGATCTGCCTGTCCCGCGCCGCGAGATATGCGGCTTCGGCTGCAAACATGAAGGCCATCATCCGGTCCTGTGCCAGCAGCGGATCGCGGGCCCGGAACGCTTCAAACAGGCCGCCGAGCGTCGCAATATAATCGCCGCGCGTCTCGGTATCGGCGAAGGTCTCAATGCGCAGCCCCTGGAAATAATCGATGAAACGGGAAATCGTCGCCGCCATGTGCGGATTGCGAACAGCAGCGATCCATGCGCTGCGGAAGGCGACATTGCCGCGGATCATCAGGGCGATGTCGTCGCGCTCGTTGCCCTGGCGAATGGCATTCATGGCCGCCAGCAGGTCTGCCTCGGCCTGCGGCGTCAGATCGCGCGCCGCCGCGGCCGCGGCCCGCGGCTCCAACTGGCGACGCAGCTCGAAAAGCCCGACGATATCGTCGCGCGACAGGACCGGCACCATGAAGCCGCGCGTCGACCCGACGAGATAACCCTCCGCCACTAGCCGCAACAGCGCTTCACGCGCCGGCATGCGCGACGTGCCGTAGATCTCGGCAATTTCGGTATCGACCAGCCGGTCGTCAGGGCCGATTTCGCTAAGCTGCAGTTTCAGCCGCAGATCGGCATAGACGGATTCGACAAGGCTGAGATTGCGAACATTCATGGTGAACCTCCGCATAAAATCGTATACGGAAAATCCGTTATTTCAAGCTTATAATTTCATGAAACAGCGCGAAATGCGTAATTTTTCGGATATGTTAGACTTGCAATAAGATAACAGTATACGATTATCGAGCATGTAGTGGCGAAACGCGCCCATGGGCGACCAAGTGCCGAAAATCGTCAATGGCCTGTTGCGGCGCCCGGGCGCAATGCGGGCCGCCGCTCGGCTCGATGCCGTTCAGCTTGTGCAGGCGTACCTGCATTTCCGCCGCCTTGAGAGCCACGGCGGCGCAATTGACCACCGGCGCATGACCAATGCGAAGGCCGAACTCGCCGCCGACCAGAAGACCCGGAAGCACGCCGGCCGGAACGATCACGTCGGCACCCGCCGCCACCATCGGCTCGGCGCAGGCGCGAAAGGCATCGAACATGCGGGTCCTGGCATCCAGATCGCCGGCAAAGCAGGCGCTGAAATCCGAGGGATCGGCATTGAGACCGGCAATGTGCGACACCCGACCGCCAAGGCCATAGAGATCGGCCTGTTCGTGATGCAGCCCCTTGAACACGTCGTCGAGCGTGACCAGTCCGATCCGACGGCCCATCTGTGCGGCATAGTGCAGGGTCGCCTCGCCGGTGCCGATCACCGGAATGCCGACAGCCGATTTCAGCTCGTAAAGACCAGGGTCCTGGAAATGGCCCATGACCACGGCATCGAAGCCCATCGCCTGCGCTTCCAGCCCATTGTCGATCGCCAGGATAGCGCAGCGGAATTCCGATAGCCGGCAGAAGGCCCGGTCCGGCGGGCTGATGCCATGCACCTCGACCACCGTGCCCGGCTCGGCAATCTCGTTGAGATAGGCCGTCAGCTTGGCCATGTAGGCCGCACTTGCCGTGGAATCGATAAAGCTCTGCCAGAAGATGCGCATGTCGGTTCTTTCAAGCTGATATAACGAAAGGAGCGTGGGTTTATGCGGTTTGCACGAGCGCCAGAACCCGCAGCGGACTGCCCGATCCATGCAGGACCTTGAGCGGGGCGGCAACGATGACAGCGCCGGTCGGCGGCAGGCGGTCGAGCTCCCGCAAGCATTGCAGGCCATAGCGGCCGGCGCCATGGAGAAAATGATGGGCCGGATAAGGTGGATGAAAATGCCCGCCTTGGCCGGCATCCGTGCCGATCGTCTCCGTGCCGAACCCCAGGATGTCGCGCTCGCTCACCAGCCATTCCATGACATCGGCATCAGGGCCGGGCGTATGGGCACCATCGTCCCGCAGACCGGCATAGGCCGCGCCGCTCTTCTTCGACCAGTCCGTGCGCATCAAGACCCAGGAGCGTGCCTGAATGCGGCCGTTGATCGCCTCCCAGGCGAGTACCGTCTCGCGCGTCAGCAGGTAATCGGCATCGATCGCCGCCTCCGCAGAACAATCGATCACGCAAGCGGGCGCGATCAGATCTGCCTCAGGCAGCGTATCGACGGTGTTGCGCGGCAGATCCCGGCCCGTATACCAGTGGATCGGTGCGTCGAAATGCGTGCCCGTATGCTCGCCGAAGCTCAGATTGTTCCAGTACCAGGCCGGGCCGGCGCCGTCATAATGGGATATGCGCTCGATGCGGACCGGTGCCGATTGCCCCAGTTCCGGCGGTATAATGATGACGGGGAAATCCGGTGACAGCGTCTGTGTGAGGTCGATGATGCGGATGGCGCCGGACGAGAGCGCTGCGGCGAAATGGGCAAGTGCGGACATGACTGGGGACCCCTCTTTAAAGATGCCGGCGGCCCTTACGCCTGGCCGGCCCGTTCGCGCTCGACGGCCTTCGGATTGGCAAGCAGTCGCGCATGCAGATCCTTGGCGACATCGCCGACATAGACCTCTTCCAAACCCCTTTTCAGCCCGTCGATCACCGCATCGGCGACCGCTTTTGGCGCGACCTTCGGCGCGGGCAGGGCCTGGAACCATTCGGTCTCGGTAGGTCCACTCAGCACGTTCAGCAAGCGCACCCCGCCGGCGCCCAGTTCACTTCGAAGGGAATGGGACAACGACAGGGCGGCTGCCTGTGCTGCCGAATAGGCACCGAGCCCGGGCGCCGCGGCTTCACCGAAGATCGAGAGGATATTGACCCAGGCCGCCGCCCCTGCCTCGCCATCGGCCCCGCGGGCCCGCAGGATCGGCGCGAAAGCCTGGGACAGCCGCAGCGTTCCGAACACCAGCCGCT
This sequence comes from Agrobacterium sp. a22-2, assembly GCF_012276985.1. Taxonomy (GTDB): domain Bacteria; phylum Pseudomonadota; class Alphaproteobacteria; order Rhizobiales; family Rhizobiaceae; genus Allorhizobium. The sequence goes on from NZ_JAAXMM010000018.1 coordinate 75,293, forward strand.
CCATCGCATCACGTGCCGGGTTCAGTGCGGCCGCGTCCAGAATGCTGCCGGGACGGATAAAGTCGGTATTGTTGATCAGGATCTCGACCTTGGCGCCGTAGTCGGCCGCCAGGTCCCGCGCCGATGTCTCATCCGTCACGTCGAGCGGCACGCATGTGACGCCGCCGAGTGCCTCGAAAGCACCGCGTTCGGCAAAGGGTTTCCACGGCTCCGACAGACCGATGAAAATCTCCGCAGCACCTGCCGCCTTGAGGCCTTTGGCGAGCGGCAGCGCGAACGGGCTGCGCCCATCGACGATCAGCACCCGGCGATGTTTCGGATCGGCGGCCAATTCCCGTCCCTGTCGATCGTCCGTCATGGATGGGGCTCCTTGCAGCGGTGAGGAAAAGAAGACGGCCTGTCCAGCCTTGTCCAATTGCAGCGACACACGCACCGCTGCATGCTCAAGGCAGTCCGTATGCAGATGCGACAGGACCACCGGCCCGCAATCGAGCTTCACCAGCCCGATCCGCCACGGCGCCCGTTCGCGGAAATACGTATCCGATGGGACGAGGACAGTGGTCTCGGACACCAGCACACCGGTATCCGGGGCATCCTTCAGGGGCAGGGCCGCCGACAGGCAATGCGGGCAGGCCTCGCGCGCCGGATAGGCATAGTGTCCGCAGACCTCGCAGCATTGCAGCGCAAAACGGCCTTCTGCCGCCGCCCGCGTCAGGTCATGCGACCTGCGGCTGCGGGCCGCCGGCGGCAGAACCACCTGCCGCGTGCGAAGAAGCGGGTTCTTGCGTTTGTGCTTGGACAAAGGCTCGCTCATGCGCCCTCTCCCGCCAGGATCACGGCGCCGGATGCCAGACCGCGATCATAATTGATCATGCCGAAGCCGGACGCCAGCGCCAGCCGGGCACCCGTTACCTGCGTCGGTCCGGCCAATCCCATCACCTGTCGCATGGCCTCGATCATGCCAAGATGGCCGCCGGCCGCCCCTGCCTGGCCGACCGACAATTGCCCGCCGGAGGTGTTGTGGGGAAACGAGCCGCCGATGGTCAGGTCGTGCTGCCGCACGAAGTCCGGGCCCTCGCCCTTTGCACAGAAACCCAGATCCTCGAACTGCATCATCGAGATCACCGGATAGTCGTCATAGGTCTGCACCACGTCGATTGCCGCCGGACGGATGCCGGCCATGGTATAGAGTTCATCGATATCGACAACCCAGCCGCCACGATCCTGCACCGTATCCTGCGCAAACACATGATGCCGTTCGATGGTGGAGAGAATGCGCGCAAAGGGCAGATCGAGGGCGCGGGCATTGTCCTCGTGCATGACGAGAAAGGCCTCCGCCCCGGCGCAGGGCATGACGCAATCGAACAGATGAATGGGCTCGGCAATCGGCCGCGCTGCCATATACTGCTCCAGCGTCAGCGGCTTCTTCATCAGGGCATTCGGGTTCTTCAGCGCATTGTCGCGCTGCGCCACGGCGATCCGGCCGAAATCCTCGCGACGGGCGCCGTATTTCTGCATGTAATGGCGCGCGATCAGCGCGAAGCTGGCATTCGGCCCACCGCTGCCATAGGGATAGACCGCATCCTGCGAGAAGCGTGAAAAATTGGCAAGCGACTGGCGAAACGAATCGACCGAGTTGGTATCGGCGCCGATGCAGGCGACGATCTCGGCATCGCCCGACTGCACCGCACGCGCCGCACGGCGCAGCGACACGACGGCAGACACACCGCCCAGCGGCACATAGTCGAGGAAGCGCGGCGACAGACCGAAATGCTGGGTCAGGCCGATCGCCGTATCGGGCGTGGTGGAAAAACTTGCCACCGACAGGCCATCGAAGGACGTGTGGCTGATGCCGGCGCCCTCCGCCAGGGCGGCAAGTGCCCGGCCGATCCACCACTGCGTGCTCTCGATCGAATAGCGCGCATAGGGAACGGTGACCGGCACCGCCATCACGATGCCATCATAGGATTGTCGCCGCTTTGTCGATTCCAAGCTCACACCCGCATCCTTGTCACTGAACTGCCTCCTCAGGCAACCGTCAGCTTTACATCGACATTGCCGCGCGTCGCGTTGGAATAAGGGCAACGCTCATGGGCGCCGGCGACGATCTCCTCCGCCAAGCCGCGTTCGATCCCCGGCAAGGATACGACCAGTTCGACCGCCAGGGCATAACCGACCGGCACGGGGCCAATGCCGACCTTGGCGCTGACCGTCGGCTCGCCTTCCAGCGCGATCTTCGACGTTCTGGCGACCAGCTTGACCGCGCCGAGAAAGCAGGCGGCATAACCGGCGGCAAACAGCTGCTCGGGATTGGTGCCATCACCGCCCGGACCGCCGAGCCCCTTCGGCACGCTCAAGGCCATCGTGAAACCGCCATCGGCGCCTTCCACCCGTCCGTCGCGTCCGCCAAAGGCGGTGACCGATGTTTCGTAGAGAATCTTGTCCGGTGTCATGTCAGGTCGTCTCCCATCGTCGATTTCAGATTTGTTATCTCAAGAATGCGCAACGTGCCGCGCCTTGGCCTTGTCAGAGCGCAGGTCAAGCGCATCGCCACTCGCCACAAGGTTGCCAGCCTGGCTTTTCAAGACACCACGCTGCAGCTTCTGCGTTGAACTGACCGGCAGCCGTTCGACAAACACCATGAACCCCGGCAGCTTGTGGTAGGACAGCCGGGCAGCGGCCGTGTGTAGAATGGCAAGCGCCCGGTCCCGCCCGGCGATTGCCGACGGCTTCAGCACCACGAAGGCAAACACCTCTTCGCCGCGGATATCATCGGGCACCGGCGCAACAGCTGCCGTCTCGATCATGGGATCGGCAAGAAGAGCAGCCTCCACTTCGAGAACCGCGATATTCTCGCCGCTGCGCCGCACGATGCTCTTCTTGCGATCGAAGAAATACAGCAGCCCGCCCTCGTCCTCGTAGACGACATCGCCGGTGTGGAACCAACCATCGGTCCAGGCCTCCTGCGTGGCGGCGGCATCGCCGAGATAGCCCGAGAAAAAGCCGCGCCGCGGATCGTCCCCTGCCGAGCGCACCAGAAGCTCGCCGGGCACCCGGCCGGCGACATCAAGGCCGGCATCGTCGACGATCCTGTATTGCATACCCTCACGCGGTCGGCCGATGCAGCGCAGGCCCGGCTGATAGGCGTCGCGCGCCGTGGACGTCACGGCCGCCCCACCGGTCTCGGTCATCGCCCAGGCCTCGACGATCGGCAGATTGAAGCGCTCTTCGAACGCCACCTTGTGGCGCGCATCGACGCCCGGTCCCAAGGTGAAGCGGGCCTTGTGCGCCCGCTCGGCATCGCTCACCGGCAATTGCAGGAGAATGGCCGGGATGACGCCGAGGCAATGCACGATCGTCGCGCCGCTGTCAGTCACCGTCTGCCACCAGCGACTGGCATGGAACCGGTCGAGCGGCACGACAGCGCCGCCCTTGACGATCATGCCGACCGTGGTGCAGCCGAGCGCATTCATATGAAACATCGGCAGCGGCGTCAGCGCGATCTCGCAATCCTCTCCCATGTCGGCAATGCCGCCCTGGTTCACATACCAATCGGCCAGCGTCATGAAATAGGTATTGGTCAGGATGCAGGCCTTGGGCAGACCGGTGCTTCCAGACGTGAAGAGCAGCGCGCATTCCGTATCCGCAATGCCTTCGAATTCCGTCGCCGCGTCCGGGGCGGGAGCGATGGGCTGGCCGGGAAAGCAGATGGCAACATCGCTGCACCCGGCAGTGTCCGCGAGCGCCGCAAACTCGGGCAAGGCGATTAGCAGCCGCGCCTTGGACACTTCCAGCTGGAAGCGAAGCTCCTCCGGCCGCATATCGGAATTGATCGGCACGATCGATACCCCGAGGCCGTTCAGCGCCAGCCAATGGACAAAAAACTCCGGGCGGTTCTGCAGCAAGAGCGCCACGCGGCAGCCCTGCCCATAGCCCGCCTGTCGAAAGGCTGCTTTCAGGGTTTCCACCGCCTCCAACACAGAACCGTAGGTCAGATGGAACCCATCCGGCGCATAAGGCAGGCCCGCACTGGCCGGCGCAATCAGGAACGGCAGGTCCGGTCGGCTGCGAGCCTTCTGTGCAAAGGCCAGGTAGGGCGTGACTATCGACATGCGGTCCTCGGTGCTCCCGATCATCAGATCACAATTACTATAAACTTCAAATACCTAAAATCGATCGCCTCATCCAATTCAATCGCGTTGCGAAACTGATAGCCAATTGTTATCAATCGGCATGGAGTTGAGACAAATCCAGTATTTCAAGGTGATCGCCGAAGAAGAGCATTTCGGCCGCGCCTCGACGCGCCTGCGCATCGCGCAACCGGCATTGAGCCGGCAGGTCAAACTGTTGGAAGCCGAACTGGGACTGGATCTGTTCGAGCGTCTGCCGCGTGGCGTTCGCTTGACGGCAGCTGGCGCAACCTTTCTCGGCCATTGCACGACGATCCTGCACGACCTTAGCCAGGCCGTGACGGCGACCAAGGCGGTCGCGGCCGGCAGCCAGGGCGTTCTGCGCTTGGGCTTCATCGAGGTCGCCGCCTGGAGCGGCATGATCCCGGAAACGCTTAGGACGTTTCGCAGGCGTTATCCCGCGGTCCGGCTGGAGCTCTCCGCCATGCCCAGCACCAGCCAGCTCATCGCGCTTAACGACGGCACGCTGGATGCCGGGTTTCTGTATAATCCGCCAGACGATCCGGCCCTTGTGTCGCTTCCGATGGCCGCGCATGGCCTGATGCTGGCGGTGCCCGCCGGTCATTCCCTGGCAGCGGAGCCCAGCATCACCCTAGACAGGCTGGCCAACCAGCCCTTCATCGGCTTTCGCCGTCAGGCAAGCCCCGTCTATCATGATCAACTGTCCGAAGCCCTGAACAGGGCCGGCTTCACGCCGACCATCCTGCAGGAAATGGACAGCGAAGCGGACATGCTGGCGCTGGTCAATGCCGGAGCAGGCATCGCCTTCGTCAATTCCTGCCAGCGCTGGCGCTGTCCCGATGGCGTGATCCTGCACGCTCTGCCGCAATTGCAGGTCACCCTTCAGCTTGCTTTCGTCTATCGCCGGGACAGTGGCCTGCCGGCCCTTCCCCATCTCATCCGTCTGCTCGGCGAAATCGACAGGACCTGACCACGAGGATCCGTGCAGTGATCTGCCCCATGGCCAGTTTCGCCTTGCCGACCGGATATAGTTTATGTTTAAAATAAAATTTCCATCTGCGCCGCAGGTCACCGCGCGCCGCCTAAAGCCATTTTCCAGAGAAGAGATCGAGGATCAGAATGAGCGGATTTCGTCAAAAATGCATCGGTTACGACCGGGTCATCGGCACCTTTGCAGCCATCCCGCACCCCGTGGCCATCGAGGTGACGGCCGCCAGCGGGCTTGATTTCATCTGCATCGACTGGGAACACAGCCAGATCAGCCGCGAGCGCATCGAGGACCTGATCCGCGCTTCGGACGTCCATAAGGTTCCGGCCATGGTGCGGGTACCGGGGCATGCACCGGAATCGGTGGCTGCCGTGCTCGATGCTGGCGCTGCCGGTGTGCTGGTGCCGCGCGTCTCGACCGCCGCCCAGGCGAAGGCCGCCGTCATGGCGACCCGCTATCCGCCGATTGGCGAGCGCGGTGTCGGCCCCGGCCGCGCCGCGGCCTATGGCTACAAGATCCCGGATTACCTCAAATCGGCCAATGACAGCCTCGTGCTCGCCGTCCAGGTCGAGACTGCGGAAGGCCTCGCCAATGTCGAGGACATCGTCCAGGTCGAGGGCGTCGACGTGATCTTCATCGGCCCCGGCGATCTCTCCGTCTCCATCGATGCCATGGGGCCGGCCGGTCAGGACAAGCTCAACGCGGCGATCGAGACAATCACCAAGGCGGCGCGTGCAGCCGGCAAGGCCGTCGGCATCTTCCGTCCCTCTGCCGACGATATCGGCAAATGGTCGGCCGCCGGCATCAGCTTCTATCTGCTGGCCAGCGACACCATGTTCCTGGGGGCAAGCCTCGCCGCCGGCGCCGCCGCCGCACGCAACGCCAAGTAGGACGAGAACCCATGAAGATCATCAAGACGGATGGCATGCTGACGGTCGAGCCCGAGCAGATGGCCTATCTCGACGGCCTCGATATCGACTTCGTCGAAAAAACGCTGCTGACCGAAGACGCGCTGATTGCCGAATGCCGGGATGCCGATGCGCTGATGGTGCTGCGCGAGCCGATCACTGAGCGGGTGCTCGCGGCATTGCCGAAGCTCAAGGTCATCGGCCGGTTCGGCGTCGGCCTCGACACGATCGACGTCGATGCGGCGACAAGGGCCGGCGTCCAGGTCACCTATGTGCCGGATTCCAACCTGGACGAGGTCAGCACCCATGCCCTGGCGCTGATCCTGGCGCTGGTGCGTCGCCTGAAGCTCTATGACACGGCGGTGCGCAACGGTCGCTGGAAGGCACTGGCCGACGGCGAGGGCATCACCAGGCCCAGCCACCAGACGCTCGGCCTGATCGGCTTCGGCCAGATCGGCCGCCTGACGGCCAGAAAGGCCGCTGCCTTCGGATACAAGATCATCGCCTATGATCCGCACATGACCGCCGAACGCATCGCAGTGGAAGGTGCCGTGCCCGTCAGCCTCGACCAGCTGATCGACAGCGCCGACATCATCTCGCTGCACGTGCCCTTCACGCCGGAGACCCAGAACATCCTGTCGCGTGAAGTGATTGCACGGATGCGCAAAGGTGCCATCGTCATCAACGTCTCGCGCGGCGGGCTGATAGACGAGGCTGCCCTTGCCGAAGCCCTGATCAGCGGACACATCGCGGCAGCCGGTCTCGACACGCTGGCAAGCGAGCCGCCGGAAACCGACAATCCTCTGCTGAAGCTGGACAATGTCCTGCTGTCTCCCCATGCCGCCCATTACTCCACCCAGTCCTATGCCGAGGTCCGCAGCAAGGTCTTTGCCGATGTGGTGGCGGTCCTGAAGGGCGAGGCGCCGAAATACCCCGTCAACCTGAAGAGCTGAGCGCGATGAAAGCCTGCTTCTACCGCGCCTATGGCGGTCCCGAGGTCCTGCAATACGGGGACCTGCCGGACCCGGTTCTCGAAGCCGGACAGGTGCTGGTGCGTCTGTCGGCCGCAAGCGTCGCACCTCTCGACTGGAAGCTGCGCGCCGGGCTGCTACAGGCCCATTTCACGCCGGGATTCCCCAAAATTCCCGGCCGTGACGGCACGGGCACGATCATCGCACTGGGACCTGAAAGCACGGACTTTGCCATTGGCGACCGGGTCTGCGTCATGGCGCCGCCGCCGCTGGCCGCCGGAACCTATGCCGAAAGAATCGCCTGCAACACAATAAACGTCGTGAAATTGCCCGATGCCATCTCGATGGAGGACGGTGCGGCGGTCGTCAACTCCGGCCTGTCCGCCTGGATATCGGCGGTGCGCACGGCAGATATCAAGCCGGGGCAGAAGGTTCTGGTCCATTCCGGCGCCGGTGCCGTCGGCGGCCTGCTGGTGCAGTTCTGCCGACATCTGGGGGCAGACGTCACCACCACCTGCCGCGACGGCAATCAGGACTATGTTTTGTCGCTCGGCGCCAGCCGCGCCATTGCCTACGACCGGGACGACTTCACGACGATCGAGCCCCAGGACACCGTCTTCGATCTGGTCGGCGGCGCGGTTCATGATCGTTCCTACACGGTTCTGAAGCCGGGCGGTCACCTGGTCTGGCTGACGGCACTGCCGATCGTCGACCGCGGCGAAGAGTTCGGCGTCAGGGTATCCCGCGCCATGATCTCCGACGATGGCGAGGCCGTCTCGGCCATGCTGGATCTGGTGGCAAAGGGCATCATCCGGCCGCAGATCTCCCACCTGATGCCACTGGCAGAGGCCCGAGAGGCCCAGACGATGATGGCCGCAGGCACGGTGACCCGCGGCCGCATCGTTCTGCAAATTCCCTGAAGACCGCGGCCCGTTCGATCAGAGGACGGGCAGCACCGTATCGGTTGCCATCGGGAAATGCTTGTTGCCGCCCTCGAACGGCGGGAACGTGTGAAAGTCGGCCCGCATCTCGTGGCGCACCGGCGACTGCAGCGCCGCCTCCAGTGCTTGCGCGCTGTCGAACAGGATCCGGTTGCGCTGGATGTGGTCCACCCGCTCGAATGGCAAGGCCCCGCACCAGTCGACGCGGCTCAGGATTTCGATCGATCGGATGCCCGGGAACCTGCGCATGATCGGCGGATGACCGGCGATATAGTGGGTCAGCCACAGATTGAGATCTTCGGCCGGCCCCGGATAGTGCACGACATAGGAACATGGCAGCGCCCCGGCCGGCGTTTTGATCACCACATCGTCGACGGGAAAATGCCTGACATACATGGCCTGTTGCGTAGCCTTTGCGCCGTCGAGACTGGACAGCAGGCCTGGCTCGGCAAGCGCCTGCAGATGTCCGATCCTGCTGACAGCCGCCTCCAGCGCCGGCAGGTCGCTGAAATGCAATTGCAGGCCGAAGGGTGGCGACGTGCCGTCGTGGTTGAACAGATCCTCGGCCGTTTCCGGCGTGTAGATCAAGCCTGAGGTCAAGCCGGGCGTCGCGGCGACGATCTCGCGGATCGCCGCCTTCTGCCCGGCATCGACGGTAAGGTCAGCACCGGGCGGATTGTCGAAAAACAGGAGATAGGCGAATGTCATGGGGGGAACCTATCTTCTAGATCAGGCTGGGAAGGAACAGGGCGATCTGCGGGAAGATCGCGATCAGGACGATCAGCAGCAGGGTCAGCGCGATATAGGGTGCGGCCGAGAGCGCAACCGTCTTGAGCGATGTGCCCTTTGGCGCCACCCCGAGCATGATGAACAGCAGCATGCCGAAAGGCGGTGTCGTGAAGCCGACCTCGTATGCGAGCAGCAGCATCAGGCCGAACCAGACCGTGTCAAAGCCATATTGCATGGCAATCGGCATGAAGATCGGCAGGGTGATCAGCATCATCGATACCTGGTCCATGAACATGCCGAGGATCAGGATCACGACGATCATCATGAAGAGGATGCCGAACGGTCCCATATCGAAACCGGTGATGAACTGGATGAAACCGCTAGAGGCGCCGGAGAAGGCGAAGATCTGCGAGAAGGTCGTGGAGGCCGAGATGATCAGGAAGGTCATGCCGGTGACCTTCATGGCATCGTCCAGCGACTTCCAAAGCACCCGCCAGCTGAACTTGCGGTAGACGACCAGCAAGAGGGCTACGCCCGCGCAGCCGAGACCCGCCGATTCCGTCGGCGTGGCGATGCCGAGAATGATCGTGCCGACGACCATGAACACCAGGAAACCCATCGGGATGATGTTGACCAGTACGGCTTTGAGCTTTTCCATGCCGCTGGTCTGCGGCACGGGATATTGCGGCGCCGCTTCCGGATCGATCTTCGTCTGAACAAAGATCAGTACGCCAAACATCATGACGAGCAACAGACCCGGAATCACACCGGCAATTAGCAGCGCCCCAACATCGATCTGCGCCAGCGAGCCGAGCAGCACGCCGAGCGACGATGGCGGGATGATGACCGCCAGGCTGCCGGCGCCGAGGATCGGGCCATAGGCCATATGCGGCTTGTAGTTGCGGCGCAGCATTTCAGGCGCCATCAGCGACCCCATCATGCCGGCATTGGCAAGGCTGGAACCTGAAAGTGCTGCAAAGACGGCGCCGGCCGCCAGGACCACATAAGACAGGCGGCCCCGCAGATTGCCGATCGCCAGATCGAGCGCGTAAATGACCTTCTCCCCTAGGCCCGAGCGGAAATAGAGACTGCCCATAACCAGGAACATCGGCAGCGGCGCCAGGGCATAGGTCGAGACCGCGTCGGAGAAATTCGCAACCATCTGCGTGACGCCGGTGGCGCCACCGAAGAACAGGAATAGGCCGATGATGTTGGTGATGAAGAAGGCGAAAGCCACCGGCAGGCCCAGACCCATGAACACCAGGATGGAACCAACGAGGAAAGCGAAGGGATAAAACCAGCCCATGGATCAGAGACCTTCCACTTCAAGCGGATCGAGATTGTAGAGCGTATCGAAACCCAGCAGGTATCGGAGCCATTCGATTGCCGACAGGAAGAAGCCGATCATGATGGGCAGGAAAACGCCCCATTTTGGCATGTCGAAGGTGCGGGTTTCGTAGTCACCGCTCTGGATTGCCCCGATGAAGGAACTGAGGGCAATGCCGCCGAGATAGAGACACAGGGCGATGCAGGTCAGATAGACCAGTTTCTCCAGGACGATCCGACCGGCCGGTGGAAAGAGGTTGCGCAGGAACTCCACGAAAACATGCCCCTTGATATGCACCAGCCACGGCATCGGCAGGAAAGCCGAATAGAGCAGGATATATTCGGAGCCGGAGATCGCCCAGGAAAGGGGCCGGAATCCGAAATTGCGGACGGCAACGTCGGCGACGACAAACACGACCATCAAACCGATCATCACTTTCGTCAGCGCAGCCAGGGCCTCGCTCAGTTTGCCGGTAAGATCGAAAAACACTTTCATGGGTCTAACCTTCAGGATTCGCAGGCGGTTCGGCACGACAACGGCCCACCCCTGCCTGCATCAGGTTCACTCCTGCATGCTTGCAGGAATTCGAGAATGGGCGGATCCTGTTGCCTCTGCCGCGTGCGGGGGCTTTCAAAAACCATTCGGGCCGGAGACTTGGTCACCGGCCCGTTAAAGTTGGATCAGGGAAAGAGCTTGCGAAGCGCTTCGACATTGGTCGGATCGCGTTCTGCCATCCGGTCCCAGCTGGCTTTTGCAGCCGTTGCAAGAAACTTTTCGCGACCGGCGCCGGTCATCTCGACGACCTTCTGTCCGCCATCGATCATGACTTTTGCCAGGCGATCTGTCTCAGCCACCATGGCGTCATAGCTCTCGCGCTCATAGGCGATCGCCGCATCGTTGAGGATCTTCTGGGCTTCCGGGCTCAGCGAATCCCATTTGGCCTTGTTCATCGAGACCAGCACGTCGACCTGGAAGAAGGAGGGATCGACGCGGTATTTGGTGAACTTGTCCCAGCCGAAGGATGCATAGCCCATGATGGGATAGGCATTGCCGTTGATCACGCCACGCTCGAGCGAGGTGTAGACGTCGCCCGCATTCTGAACGATGACGGTCGTGCCCAGCGCTTCGAAGAACTGGCGATAGAGCGGCGAGGACCGCAGCGTCAGCTTGGAAAAGTCGATCGACCCGTCCGGCGTCATCTCCGGCTCGTTGACCGTGAAGATGTGGAAGCCGGTGCCGGCGTCGATATGGGCGAGCAGATGGGCATTGCCTTTCTTCTCGTAAATGCTGTTGATCAGATCCCAGCCGCCATTGGCGCGAACGTCCCACGGCTTGGCCGTCGAGGCAGAGAACACTTCGCCTTCCGGCACCATTTCGAGGTAGAGGCCGGCCGGCGCATTGACCAGATCGACAAGGCCGCTTTTCTGAGCCGTTCCGAGCTGCGGGTTTGGAATGACTTCCGGCCCCCCGCGCACATTGATCTGCACCACACCCTTGCCCGCTTCGTTGACCTTGGCCACGAATTTCAGGAAGCTCTGCGCAAAGCCGTTCTGCGCTGGAGTGAAATGCACGGCATTCAGCACGACTTCTTCGGCATGGACCGCGGTCGCAAAGCCGCCGAGCAGGGCGGCGAAGGCAAGAGCCTTGAGATAACGCATGTTGAACTCCTCTGTGTGGTTGACCGTTCTTCTGAAAAGCTCCGGATTCTTTGACCCGGTCAGCGTCTCGAACTTGTTGTGATGGCCCGCCGGTCCCGATCCTGCATCGGACCGGTCGTTGCCGGTCATCGCAATATGAGCGCGGCTTGAGAGAAAAAACAAGTTTAAACCTAAAATATTTTCGGTTTTTTCAGATTGCGGTTTTTGGGGATGCGGTGAGGTGCGGACATGCGGGACAGAGGCCCACGGCAGACGCCGCGGCCCGGTCAAAATCCTCTATTTCAGCCTAAATCGGCTGGGTATCGGCATGCGGCACAGCGCCGATCATGCATGGAGACGCTCCGCAGCGTCCTAAAGGGTCGCCACCGTCTTCAGGGCGCCATCGAGCGCGATGCCGCCCTCGTCCAACAGCGCTGCCTGCTTGAGGCGCTTCAGCCAGGCGGCGCCGTCGTCGCGATCTGTCAGCATCGGCAGCGCCGACATGACGCGATCGAATTTCGACAACCCGCGCGAATGGGTATCGGAATAGCCCTTGACCAGCCGCCGACAGCCAATGATTTCAACGGCCAGATCATAATTCTTGGCCAGCATATCGGACGCCGTCTGCAGCCAGGCATCCCGGTGCAAGCGCTCACGGTGGTGACGCAGCGTACCCCGCCGTCCGCCACGCAGGGCCGAGACGACATAAAGGCCCGTGAACCAGAACACGGTGCCGGTGCGCACCCGCCGCCCCTTGTTGATCATCTTGTCGAGCCGCGCGAAGACCTTCGGCCGTGCCTCGATCCATTCGCCGAGACGCTTTGGCAGGGTGCCGCAAACTTCGTCCATGCGCGGATGCATGTATTCGGTCGTGTAGACGATCTGGTCGCCCTTGGCTCCGACCTCCTTGCGCACCCGCTCGAAGCGGGAGGCGCGGACTTTCAGATCCGCCACCCGGATCACGTCGTCATAGGCCATCGACACCGCGACATACTTGGCCGACTGGACGGTGAAGGCGAAATCCTTCTCCGCCCCGCCATTGTCCCGGTCGAGAGCATGAAGAGCCGCCACCCGGTCCAGATATTCCGCCGCATAGGCGGGATCCTGGAAATCGGTGAGCTTCTTGACGCCGGCCAGCAGGAAACCATGCGCCTCAACCGGAAACTCGGCGGCGATCCGCTTGACCAGGGCATCGAGCGCGGCATGACCTGTCGCTGCCGGCAGCGCTTCGAAACGCTTAGAGGGCTTGTCGCTCGGCGTGTCATTCTCGCCCTTGAGCGCGCGCTCGTAAGCGGCATTGAAGGCACGAAGGCTTGCTTCGACACCCTTGCCGCCGGCCCGCACGGTGGCCTCGAAAGCCTCCTTCGGGAATGGCAGAACCTGGGTTGCGGCAAGCGCCCCGAATAGCGCCGAGGAGATGACGCTGCCGTTCTTGATCGCCAGTGTGTCCATGTCGAAGGCCACCGTCTTGCGCGCCGCAAAGGCCGAGGCATCGACCACAACGACCGGATTGCCGATACCGTCGCCCGGCTTTTCCTTTTCGCCGACAGCGAAGGAACGATGGGTCGAGGCGATCAGCAGGGTCCTGTCGGGGGTCACCAGGCCGCGCATCATCGAGCGCCCGGCTTCCATCAGTTCGGCGGCAATCACCACATCGACATCGCCGGGGCTCGGCATCAGCGACAGGATCGGTGCCACGCCGTCGCGTGCCGGCAGCATTTCGATATAGTAGATCGTCGCGCCAGTACGCTGGGCAACGCCCGGCACCGATGTCGATTGCGCCATCCAGCCCTGCGCTTCGGCAAGGGCGACGATCCAGTCGGCCAGTACGCCGCCGCCCTGCCCGCCCATCGCCATGATGGCAAGGCAGAGCGGCTTGTCGGTGGAAAGGCGGGGTGAAACGGATTTGGTCAAGGTGTCCATGGTCTCTCTCCTCAATCCGCAAACAGGACGCGGCCGGACTGGCGACGCGCCTGCAGCCAGCCGATTACCGCACTGCGGGCCCTGTGCAGAAAACGGTCCCAGCCGGTCGGATTGTGGATGATGTCGGCCCGGTAGAAGGACGGACACAAGACCGCCGCCTCCGACACTTCGCCGCAATTGCCACAGCCGACGCAGGAATTGTCGATCGCGGCGACCGGATCGTCCTTCAGCGGATCATCGGTGTGCTTGACCGACAGCGAAGGACAGCCTGACAACCGAATGCAGGCGTGATCGCCGGTGCAGACGTCCTCGTCGACGCCGAAGCGCTCCTTGACCATGCGCTTGCCGTCCTTCACCGCCTTGGCGAATTGCGGCTTTACCCGGCGTTGCTTGTTCAGCATGCACTCCGAGGAGGCGACGATGATCTTCGGTCCCTTCTCCGTACTGGTCAGCGCCTCTTTCAGCGTGTCGCGCATCTTGGCGACATCATAGGTGCGGTCGATCTGCCTGACCCATGTCGCGCCGATGCCCTTGACCGCGTTGACGATCGAATTGTTGGTCTTGCGACGCGGGTTGAGGGCGCGCGACGAGAGAATGTCCTGTCCGCCCGTTGCCGCCGAGTAGAAATTGTCGACCACCAGGATGACGCCATCCTGCTTATTGAACACCGCATTGCCGACCGAGGTCGCCAGGCCATTGTGCCAGAAGCCGCCATCGCCCATCACCGAGATCGACCGCTTGTCGGATTCGACATTGAAGGCCGAGGCGGACGCCGGGCCCAAGCCGTAACCCATGGTCGTTCCGCCGATGTTGAACGGCGGCAGGATGGAGAACAGGTGACAGCCGATATCGGCCGCGACGTGATGTTCGCCCAGTTCCTTCTCGACCAGTTTCATGGCCGCAAAGATCGGGCGCTCGGGACAGCCCGTGCAGAAGCCGGCCGGCCGCGCCGGCACCACCTCGGCCAAAGCCTTGATCTTCGGATCGTTGAGAACAGAGGTCGGATCGGGGATCGGCGGCTGGTTGCCCAGCATATGCAGGGCATTGGTCTCGATGAAGGATCGAATGCCCTTGACCAGAACCGGCGCGGTATATTCGCCGCCCATCGACAGCACATCCTTGCCCGATATCCGGGTCTGGATGTCACGGCGCCTAAGGATGGTGTTGAGCATCTGCTCGATATATTCCGGCGCGCCTTCCTCGACCATCAGCACGGCCTTCTTGTCCGCGCAGAACTCGGCGATCTCGTCGTCGATGACCGGATAGGCGACATTCATGATGTAGAGCGGCACCGCGGAATTGCCGTAGACATCGGCAAGGCCGAGCTGCTGCAGCGATCGCATGACGGAATTGTACATGCCACCCAGCATGATGATGCCGATCTCGCCCTCGGCCGGACCAAAGGTCTCGTTGAGTTTGCGCGACTTGATGAACTCGACGGCCGCCGGCCAGCGGCGCTCGAGCTTATCCTTCTCATGGGCAAAATTGGCCGGCGGCAGCACGATGCGGTTGACGTCGCGCATCGGATTTTCCAAGGCCTGGCGAAGGGTAAAGGCCGGGCGCTTGTTGTCCTTGGCCACGAACTGGCCATGCACGTGACAGGCCCGGATGCGTACCTGCAGCATGACCGGTGTGTTCGAGGCTTCCGACAGTTCGAAACCGTCCTCCACCGATTGCACGATCGACGGCAGGTTCGGGCGCGGATCCAGCAGCCACATCTGCGACTTCATCGCAAAGGCGTGGCTGCGCTCCTGCATGATGGAGGAGCCCTCGCCGAAATCCTCGCCCAGAATGATCAGCGCGCCGCCGGTCACCCCGCCGGACGACAGGTTGGACAGAGCATCCGAGGCGACATTGGTGCCGGCCGTTGATTTCCAGGTGACGGCGCCGCGCACCGGATACATCACCGAAGCCGACAGCATGGCCGCCGCCGCGGCCTCCGAAGCCGAGGTCTCGAAATGCACGCCAAGCTCATCCATGACATCCTTGGCATCGGCCAGGACGTCCATCAGGTGGGAGATCGGCGATCCCTGATATCCGCCGACATAAGACACCCCGGCCTGCAAAAGGGCCTTGGTGATGGCGAGGATACCCTCACCTCTGAAAATTTCGCCCTCGCCGAGTTTCAGGTCCTCGACCTCGCGAGCAAATGAGCGCTCCGCCATCTGTCATTCCCCTCGCCGATTTCCGGCTTTTCTTGATTAACATGCAAAAGCATATTTTTGTCGGATCCAACATGTCAACAATTTTTCCCGGAAATTTGCAAAGCCCAGCAAATTGCGGGCTTTCATCTCCAACCGTATAAGCTTCATTGAATATTTTATATGCAAACGCATATTAAATAACGGATCGGCATCAGATCAACCTCTCCCGCCATCAGCGCCGGAACCAGCCAAGCTATTTTTTGTCGAGGTCGGAATTTGCTCTTGTCGAAATCCCGGAGGTATTTTAGGGTTAAAGCATTCCGAAAATAAACGGCCCGGCGGCTCGCGAGAACCTCCGGAGATCAGGGGAACAACGGAGTGAACAACATGCCGACAATTTCCAGGCGCCAGACCCTCAAGCTGGGCGCAGCAACATTGATCACGGGCATCCTTGCCGGCCGTCTGCCGGTCGCAGCGCAGGATGCCTCGACGCTCACCATCGCGTTCAACGTCAACCTGCCGTCCTTCGATCCGACGGTCGGCCCCTCCGCCGTCAACCCGACCATCCAGGCGATCTATCGCTCGGTGTTCGACCAGTTCGTGGCCCAGGGCCCCGATCTGGCCTTCCAGCCCGGTCTTCTGACCGCCTGGGGCTGGAGCGACGACAAGAAGCAGATCTGGATGGAGGTCCGCGAGGGCGTTACCTGGCACGACGGTTCGCCATTCACGCCGGAAGACGTGGTGTGGTCGCTGGAGCGAGCCGCGAAGGCCGAAACCGGCAACCCGATCCAGTTCGTCTGGTCGACCGCCGGCAATTACAAGATCGACGGCAACAAGATCAGCGGCGAAGTGCTGCGCTTCGAGCCGACCTTCTTCAAGTGGATGGCCTTCCTGACCGGGTATATCCTGCCCAAGGCCTATTATGAAAAGGTCGGCGCGGAAGGCTTCGAGAAGAAGCCGATCGGCACCGGCCCCTACATGGTCGACGCCTATGAAGGCAACGCCTTCCTGCGACTGAAGGCCAACCCCGCCTATTTCGGCGGCAAGCCGGCTTTCGAGACCGTGATCTTCAAGTTCGTTCCGGACGGCACCAGCCGCGTCGCCGAAATCGAATCCGGCTCCTCCGACGTCACGTTGGAAATCCCTTACGAGGAATTCGACCGACTGAAGGACAAGGCGGGCCTTGCCGGCGTCGCCACGCCGATCTCCGACATCGGCATGATCTTTCTCAACAATATTGATGCCATGCTGGACAAGAACGTTCGACTGGCCGCCCATCATGCCATCGACAAGAAGGCGATTGTCACGCGCCTGCTGCGGGGTTACGGCGTGCCGCTCGATACACTCGAAGCCCCGGAATATGACGCCTATGACGCCTCGATCACCGTCGGCTACGACGCGGAAAAGGCCAAGGCCCTTCTGGCCGCCTCCGGTTTCTCCACCGACAAACCGGTGAAATTCAAGATCCAGACGACCCGCGGCTTCAAGCCGAAGGATTACGAGATGATCCAGGCGATCATCGGCATGTGGCGCAAGGTTGGCATCGAGGCGGAAATCGAAGTCTACGAAATCGCCAAGCACTACGAACTGCGCGCCGCCGACCAGTTGGCGCCCGCCGCCTTCTACAACTGGGGCAATGCGATTGGCGATCCGACCACTTCGACGGGCTTCGCGATGTTCGGCCCCTCGCCGCACTCGGTCTGGAACACCGACGATCTCGATGCCATGATCGGCCCTCTCTGGGGCGAAACGGATGAAGCCAAGCGCATTGCCGGCTGGAAGGCCGTGAGCAAGTATATTGCCGAAGAGGGCTACGTGATCCCGCTGCTGCAATATGCCCAACCGGTCGTCTACAAGGACGCGCTGAAGGTCACCCCGAACGTCTCCGGCGCCCTGCAGCCGACCTTGGTCCGCAAGGCCTGATTGTCGGGGGCTGTGCATCCGGCTGCCGCCCGATTGCCCCTCACCCTGACCCTCTCCCCGCAAGCGGGGCGAGGGAACGCAGGCGGTACGACCTTTCGATGAGGCGCAAACGCCGGCCGCAGATTCCTTCGCCCCGCTTGCGGGGAGAAGGTGCCCGAAGGGCGGATGAGAGGCTTTCTCCGGGTCCGGCGATGCCTTGCGACGCCTCTTTCCCTTCGCTACGCTTGCCGCCGGAACCGCGGCCGGGAACGCATCATTCATGACTGCCGTCTCTATCCTCAACCGACTGCTGATGGCCGCGATCACCTTGTTCGGCGTCGGGCTGATTGTCTTCGTTCTACTACGCATCGTGCCCGGCGACCCGATCGCCATGATGATCTCGCCCGGCGCCAGCCCTGCCGACATCGCCGCCCTGCGCGCCCATTACGGGCTGGATGCCAGCCTGTCGGTACAGTTCGGCCTGTGGCTGAAAAATGTCCTGGCTGGTGACTTCGGCACATCGATCTCGCTGCGCCGTGACGTGTTGGACCTGTTGATGGAGCGCCTGCCGGCGACGCTGGAGCTGGCGTTTGCCGCCCTGTCGCTCGGCGTCGTCACAGGCGGCATCATTGCCGTGATCGGCACGCTTCTTCGCCGCACGCCGGCCGAGCCGGTCATTGATTTTCTGAATGGCTTGTTCCTGGCCGTGCCGGATTTTGTCTGGGCCCTGGTGCTTGTGCTGCTGTTTGGCGTGTTCCTGCCGATCTTCCCGCTCTCCGGCCGGCTAGATCCCTCGCTCTCGACCGAGTTCGCCACCTCTTTCTATCTTGTCGAAAGCCTCGTGACGCTGCGCTTTGCGGTGTTCGGCGATGTCCTCTCTCATATGATCATGCCGATGCTGGCGCTCGGCCTGCCGCTCTCGGCCGTCATCGTCCGCACCCTGAAAGAGGCGCTGCTGGAAGCCATGGTGCAGGATTATGTGCTGCTGGCGCGGCTGAAAGGCATGTCGAACCTGCGGCTCGTGCTGCAGGAAGCCCTGCGCAATGCCATCGGGCCGACCCTGACGCTGACCGGCGTGCAATTCACCTTCATGATCGGCGGCACGGTCATCGTCGAGCGCATCTTTTCCTATCCGGGCATCGGCAACATGGCGATCGATGCGGTCATCAACCGCGACCTGCCGCTGATCCAGGGGCTGGTGCTGATGTTCGGCCTGCTGTTCATTGTCATCAACATCCTGGTCGACATGCTGGCCGCCGTCTTCAACCCGAGGATCGCCCATGGCTGACATCACTCACGGCACGGCCGGCGCAGCCCCGCGCAACCGTTCGAGAAGCATCAAGGCGCTGCTGGCGGAGCCACGCGTCGTCTGGGGCGGAGGCTTCATCATCGTCCTCATCCTGCTTGCAATCTTCGCGCCGTGGATCGCGCCGAAGGACCCGCTGGAACAGGACCTGATGCTCTCCACCCTGCCACCGATCGGGACCGCGGGCACCGAGCCGGGCTTTTATTTCGGCACCGACGATCTCGGCCGCGACGTGCTGTCGCGCATGATCTATGGAACGCGGATCGCCCTGATCGTTGCCTTTGTCGCCGCCAGCCTGGCCGCGATCATCGGCACGGTCCTCGGCCTGATCGCCGGCTGGTATGGCGGCTGGGCGGACAAGGTGATTTCGCGCCTTGTCGACATCTGGATGGCCTTTCCGCCGGTCCTGCTGTCGGTTCTGCTGGTCGCGGTGTTCGGATCGGGCCTGCATTCGGTGATTGCGGCCATCGTGATCATCGACTGGACCCGGTTCTGTCGCGTCGTGCGCTCCGAGACGATCGCGCAGGCCAGCATGGATTACGTAACCGCCGCCAAGACCATCGGCTTCTCGAAAATCCAGATTCTGAAGAACGAAATCTTCCCCAATGTCGCGCCTGTCCTGGTCGCTCTGATCAGCCTGGAAATGGGCATCGCCGTGATCGTCGAGGCGATCCTGTCCTTTGTCGGCCTGTCGCTGTCCTCCGACACGCCGACCTGGGGCGGCATGATCGCACAGGGGCGCCAGACCATCCATCACAGCTGGTGGGTGCTGGCCGCGCCGCTTGCCATGCTGTTTGCCACCGTGCTCGCCTTCAACCAGTTGGGCAACGGCCTGCGCCGTGCCCTCGATCCGGTGATGCGCCGATGACCCGCCCGCTTGTTTCCATCGAGGCGCTGAGCGCCGTCTCCAGCCGCGACGGCAACGCGCCGATCCTGCGCGACGTCAGTATCACGCTTGAGCGCGGAGAAGTCCGCGGTCTGGTCGGAGAGAGCGGCGCCGGCAAGTCGACGATCGCCAAGGCACTTCTGAGCATCCTGCCGCAAACGGTCAAGGTCACCGGCGGCTGGATCTATTTCGACGATCGCGATCTGCTGACCATGCCCGCCCCGCAACTACGCGACATCATGGGCAACGAGATATCACTGATCCCGCAGGACCCGCAGACGGCCCTCAATCCCGGCCGCCGCATCGAGGCGCAGCTGACCGATGGCCTGCGGCTGAAGCGTGGACTGAGCAAGGCCGAGGCCCATCAACGGGCGCTGACTCTGCTAGACGAGGTGCAGATCCGCGATCCGCAGCGGGTGCTGAAAGCCTATCCGCACGAACTCTCCGGCGGCATGCGGCAACGCATCCTGATCGCCGCAGCCTTTGCGCTGGAACCCAAGCTGGTGGTCGCCGACGAGCCGACCACGGCGCTTGACGTTACCGTGCAGAAACAGATCCTGCGTCTGATCCGTCGCATGCAGGAGGCCCACGGCACGGCGGTGATTTTCGTCACCCACGATCTCGGCGTCGTCGCCCAGATCTGCGACAGCGTCACGCTGCTCTATTCCGGCAAGGTCATCGAAGCCGGCACGACCGCCGACGTCCTGCAGAAGCCGACCCACATTTATACCAAGGCGCTGATCGCCGCCGGCCCGCGCTACGACCGTCCGGATGCCGGCCTGAAGCCCGTGCCGGAAACCGTCTTTGACCAGTTGCGCCAGGAGATCGGCGCTGCCCCGCAAGGAGGCCCGACCCATGGCTGAGCTTTTGACCGCGACCGGGCTTGAGGTGACCTATGGCGGCGGCGCCAGCCTGTTCGGCCCATTGCCGGGCGTCAAGGTGCTGCACGGCATAGACATCACCATCAACCGCGGCGAAACCGTCGGCATCGTCGGCGAAAGCGGATCCGGCAAGACGACGCTCGGGCGGGCGTTGCTGCGGCTGATCGAGACCTCCTCGGGCAAGATCACCTTTGACGGCCAGGACATCACTCATCTGCCGGATGCCAGGATGCGGCCGCTGCGCCGGCGCATGCAGATGATCTTCCAGGATCCCATGGCCTCGCTCAACCCGCGCCACTCGATCCGCCGCATCCTGACCGAACCGCTGTTTCTGCATGGCATGGCGCATGACAGGTCTGCGGCGGAGGCCCTTGTCCGCCAGATGCTGGACCGGGTGAAACTGTCCGCCGTAGTGCTGGATCGCAATCCGCACGAGCTGTCGGGCGGCCAGCGGCAGCGCATCGGCATCGCCCGCGCCGCCTTGCTGAGACCGGATTTCGTGCTGGCCGACGAGATCGTCTCCGGCCTCGACGTCTCGACCCAGGCCCAGGCACTCAATCTGCTGAAGGAACTGTCGCGCGACATGGGCCTGTCTATGGCCTTTATCAGCCATGACCTCTCGGTCATCCGCGCCATCTGCGACCGCGTCTACGTGCTGCGCTACGGCAAGATCGTCGAACATGGCCCGTGCGACACGGTCTTTTCCAATCCGCAATCGGACTATACGCGCGCCCTGCTGGACGCCATTCCCCTACCCGAAATCAACCCGGACTGGCTGAACGGCCCGGCGCTCGGCGACGCCGCCTGACGCTTCCTCTTCAATGCTTGACGCGCAGCGCCTGCTTGCGCTCGCGCAGATCGAAGCCATGCTCGGCAGAACCGGGATCTTCGGCGACCGCACCAAGATCGGCCTTGCGGATCTTCTGGGTCGAGGTGGTGGGCATGCTGTCGACGAACACCACATAGCCCGGCACCTTGTAATAGGCGAGCTGGCCGGCACTGTGCCGCAGGATATCGAGCGCCAGCGCCTCGTCGCGCTCAAACCCTTCCCTGGCGACCACGACAGCCAGAACCTCTTCGCCGCGCAACGGATCGAGCACCGCCACGATGGCGATCTGCGCCACGGCCGGATGGGTGGCGATGGCACCTTCGACTTCGATGGCCGCAATATTCTCACCGGAGCGGCGGATGATGTTCTTCTTGCGATCGACAAAGTAGAGGCTGCCCTGCTCGTCCATGCGCATGATATCGCCGGTATGCAGCCAGCCCCCCTGCCAGATCTCGGCCGTCGCCTGCGGGTTTTTCAAATAGCCGGAGAACAGACCCTTGGCCGGCGTGCCCGCCCCCGCACGGACCAGCAGCTCGCCCGGCGTTCCGGTCGGGACATCCCGTCCCTCGTCATCGACGATGCGCACCTCCATGCGCGGACCCGGACGCGTCGCGCGTCCCAGGCACCGCTCGCCGACATGCCGCGGCGCGTCGCTGGCGCACAGAATACAGGCGCCGCCGGATTCGGTCATCGCCCAGCCCTCCAGCAGCGGTGCGCCAAACCGCTGCTCGAAAGCCGCATGATGGTCGGGATGCACGCCACCGCCGACGCCAAAGCGCAACTGGTGGCGACGGTCCTTGTCCGATGGCGGAATGGCCAGCAGGATCGCCGGCATCACGCCGAGATAGTGGAAGCAGGTGGCCTTCGTCTCCTCGGCCATGTCCCACCAGCTGCGCGGATGGAAGCGATCGACGATGATCTGCGCACCGCCGCTGGCCAGCATGCCCATGAAGGAATTGCCCATGGCGTTGACATGAAAGGTCGGCAGCGGCGTGATCAACCGCTCCTGGCCCTCGCGCAGGCAAACCTGGCCGCCTTGCGCAACATACCAATGGCCCCAGGCCAGGAAATAATCGTTGGACAGCAGGCAACCCTTCGGCCGACCTGTTGTGCCGGATGTGTAGATAAGGGCGCATTCACACTCGCCCACGGCACCGGCAACCGGCTGCGGGGGCTGTTTCGCCGCCGGAATGTCCCCTTCCCCAGCAACCCAGACCGGAATCTGCAGCGCCTCAGCGCTCGCCGCGACCTGGGCCACACGGCTGGCCAGCGTGACCACCAGCAGGCTTTCGCTGTGGTCGAGAAGATAGGACAGCTCATCCGCGGTATAGTCCGGATTGACCGGGACAAGGCTGATGCCGAGACTGTTCAGGGCCAGCCAGTGGATGAAATGCGTCGGCCGGTTCTCCAGAAGGACGGCAACGCGATGGCCGGCCCCATAGCCCGCCCCACGATATCGATCCGCCAGGGCATCCGCCTCCTCCAGAACATCCCGGTAGGTCCAGCTGCTGCGGTTCAAGCCCCACATGTGCCGGACATCATCCGGCAGCACCAGAAGATCGTGTTCGGCAAACCTCAGGCTCTGCATTTTCAGCAGTTCATACGGACTTTGCGCCGCCGCATCTTGCAGGACAGTGGTTCCAACGGTCTCTGTCTGGAGGGTCATCTCTGCATTGTCCTCTGCTGAATAGGCCAGGCCGGCTGACGTCGATGCAGGCATGCTAGGCAAAAGTTACGGCGGGATCAATTTATTTCATGCTTCAACTATATCGGATTTTCCCCGAGGCCGTCCCATCTGCAAATTGTGGACAAACGCGCGAGCGGTCAGGCAGAACGAAATTTTTCTTTCGTCAAATCAATAGCCTGCAGAATGCCATGCGATCCCGCGTCAGACCCCGGGATCAGGGAAAAGCGACCTTCCCGGCATTATTCCCCTTGACGCACCGCCGCTTCCATTTATATTTTAAACTTAAAATAACAGGCCGAAACGATCCTCGCGGAGGATCGAGCGAGAAGGAACGGACATGCGTATCGTGTGCATTGGCGGCGGCCCGGCCGGTCTTTATTTCGGCCTCCTGATGAAGAAGTTCCATCCCGAGCACACGATCACCGTGGTCGAGCGCAACAAGCCGTATGACACGTTCGGGTGGGGCGTGGTGTTCTCCGACGCCACCATGGACAGCATGAAGATCTGGGATCCGCAGAGTGCGGCCAAGATCCAGGACGCCTTCAACCATTGGGACGATATCGAAGTCCTGTTCAAGGGGACACGGCAGCGCACCAGCGGCCACGGCTTCGTCGGCATCGGCCGCAAGCGCCTGCTCAACATCCTGCAGGAGCGCTGCGAGGAACTCGGCGTCGAACTGCAGTTCGAGACCGATGTCGACAGTGATCTCGACTTTCCGGATGCCGACCTGATCATCGCTTCCGATGGACTGAACTCGAAGATCCGTCAGAAATATACCGAGATTTTCGAACCCGACATGGTCGTGCGCCCGAACCGCTATATCTGGCTCGGCACCAACAAGCTCTACGACGCCTTCACCTTCGATTTCCGCAAGACCGATCACGGCTGGTTCCAGGCCCATATCTACAAGTTCGACGAGCGCACCTCGACCTTCATCATCGAAACGACGGAAGAGGCCTATCAGGCCCATCGCCTGGGCGAACTCGACCAGCAGGGCTCGATCGACTTCTGCGAAAAGCTCTTCACCGAAGTGCTGGACGGCGGCTCCCTGATGACCAATGCCCGGCATCTGCGCGGCTCGGCCTGGCTCAATTTCAATCGGCTGATCTGCGGCAAGTGGAGTCATTTCAATGGCAATTCCCACGTCGTGCTGATGGGCGACGCCGCCCACACCGCTCATTTCGCTATCGGCTCCGGCACCAAGCTTGCCATCGACGATGCGATCGAACTGACCAACCAGTTCCAGAAACTTGGCCACGACAAGGACAAGATCCCGGCCGTGCTATCGGCCTATGAGGAGATCCGCCGCGTCGATGTGGCCCGCATCCAGAATGCCGCCCGCAACGCCATGGAATGGTTCGAAGTGGTCGGCGAGCGTTACGCCGACAGCATGGAGCCGGAACAGTTCATGTATTCCATGCTGACGCGTTCGCAGCGCATCAGCCATGAGAACCTGCGCCTGCGCGACAAGACCTGGCTGGAGGGCTATGAGCGCTGGTTCGCAAGACAAGCGGGCCTCAACGTCAAGGACGGCGAGCGTTGCCTGCCGCCGATGTTCACGCCCTACACGGTGCGCGGCGTCACCTTGCCGAACCGCATCGTCGTTTCACCAATGGCCATGTATTCGGCAACGGACGGCCTGATCAACGATTTTCATATGGTGCATCTGGGCTCGCGCGCCATGGGTGGCGCCGGACTTGTCTTTGCCGAAATGACCTGCGTCTCGCCCGACGCCCGCATCACCCCCGGCTGCCTCGGCCTGTGGAATGACGAGCAGACGGCCGCCTGGAAACGCGTCGTCGATTTCGTGCATGCCAGCAGCCCTGCCAAGGTCGGCATCCAGATCGGCCATGCCGGTCGCAAGGGCGCGACCAAGCTCGCCTGGGACGGCATCGACAAGCCGCTGGACGACGGCGGATGGCCGCTCTACTCCGCCTCGGCTTTGCCCTATCTGAAGGACAGCCAGGTGCCGAAGGCCATGGATCGCGCCGACATGGACCGCGTCAAGGCCGATTTCGTCGCCGCCACCAGGCGTGCAGCGCAGACCGGCGCCAACTGGCTGGAACTGCATTGCGCCCACGGCTATCTGCTGTCGAGCTTCCTGTCGCCGCTCACCAACCGCCGCACCGACGAATATGGCGGCGCCCACGAAAATCGTGCCCGCTATCCGCTCGAAATCTTCGAGGCTGTGCGCGCCGTCTGGCCGCAGGACAAGCCGATCTCCGTTCGCCTGTCCTGCACCGACTGGTTTGAAGGCGGCAACACACCGGATGATGCGGCCATCTTCGCGCAAATGTTCAAGGCGTCCGGTGCGGATCTGATAGACTGCTCGTCGGGTCAGGTCTGGAAGGAAGAAAAGCCGGTCTATGGTCGTCTGTTCCAGACGCCGTTCTCCGACAAGATCCGCAACGAAGTCGGCATGGCGACCATCGCCGTCGGTGCCATTTCGGAAGCGGACCATGCCAACTCGATCATCTCTGCCGGCCGCGCCGATCTCTGCGCCGTGGCGCGCCCGCATCTGGCCGATCCTGCCTGGACGCTGCACGAGGCCGCCAAGATCGGCATCAGCTCGATCGCCTGGCCGAAACAGTATCAATCGGGCAAGTATCAGTATGAAGCAAACCTCGCCCGGGCAACGACACCCGCCGCGGCAAAGTAAGGATCCGACATGACGCCCGGCCAAACCCTCAACGGCAGACATGCACTGGTAACCGGCGCCGGCAGCGGCATCGGCGCTGCCATTGCCCGCGCGCTGGTCAAGGCCGGAGCCCGCGTCACGCTTGCCGGCCGCCGCCGCGAGCCGCTGGAAAAACTGGCCCTGGAACTGGGCATGACGGAAACCTTCATTGCCGGCGGCTTCGACGTTACCGATCCCGCAGCAATCGCTTCCGGCCTTGCCGCCGCGCGCGCTTTGTTCGGGCCGGTCGATATCCTGATCAACAATGCCGGCGACGCACCGAGCGCGCCTTTTGAAAAAACCAGCCTGGACCTCTGGTCCCATATCCTCAATGTCGACCTGACGGGTGTCTTCAACGTCACCCAGGCCGTGTTACCGGATCTGAAAGCGCATGGCCATGGCGCCCGCATCATCAATGTCGCCTCGACGGCAGGACTGACGGGCTATGCCTATGTCTCGGCCTATTGTGCGGCAAAGCACGGCGTCATCGGTCTGACGCGGGCGCTCGCTCTGGAACTGGCGCGCAAGGGCGTCACCGTCAACGCGGTCTGCCCCGGCTTTACCGATACACCGATCATCGAGCGATCGATTGCCGAAATCGTCGCCAAGACCGGCCGTTCGCCCGAAGAGGCGATGGCCGAGTTCGTGAAATCCAATCCGCAGGGACGCCTGGTGAAGCCGGAGGAGGTTGCAGACAGTGTTCTGTGGCTGGCGTCGCCTGGGGCGCAGTCAATCAATGGGCAGGCCATCGTGGTCGCCGGTGGGGAGGTCATGGCAGGATGAACGATCAACAGATATCGATGGCAAGCCATCTGAAACCCTTCAGGGACTACCAGGCCCGCCATTTTCTCTGGGAGGTGAGCGAGGACGGCCGCGTCGCGACGCTGACGCTCAACCGCCCGGAACGTAAGAATCCACTGACATTCGAGAGCTATGCCGAGTTGCGTGACCTGTTCCGCGATCTGGCCTATGCCGGCGATGTGCGTACCATCGTGCTGAAGGGTGCCGGTGGCAATTTCTCGTCGGGCGGCGACGTCTTCGAGATCATCGAGCCGCTGACCAAAATGGCCATGCCCGACCTTCTGGCCTTCACCCGCATGACCGGCGATCTGGTGAAAGCCATGCGCAAATGCCCGCAGCAGATCGTGGCGGCGGTTGACGGCATCTGCGCCGGTGCCGGTGCCATCCTCGCCATGGCCTCGGATCTGCGCCTGGCGACGCCTGAGGCGAAGACTGCATTTCTGTTCACCCGCGTCGGCCTTGCCGGCGCCGACATGGGAGCCTGCGGCATTCTTCCGCGCATCATCGGCCAGGCGCGCGCCGCCGAACTGCTCTATACCGGCCGTTTCATGAGCGCCGCGGAAGGCCAGACCTGGGGCTTCTACAACGCCCTGCACGATCAGCCAGCGCTCGACGATGCGGCCCTGTCCCTTGCCCGGCAGATCGCCGACGGTCCGTGGTTTGCCCACGGCATGACCAAGACCATGCTGAACCAGGAATGGGCGATGGGCATCGACGAGCTGATCGAATCCGAGGCGCAGGCCCAGGCGATCTGCATGGCGACCCAGGATTTTACCCGCGCCTTCGAGGCCTTCGCCGCCAAGCGCAAGCCGGTCTTCGAGGGAAACTGAGGCGATGAGCACTCCATCCTCTCTCTGCGGTCCGACGCGCGACCATCTGGCCTGGCCGTTTTTCGATGCCGGCCATGCCGAGTTCGCCGCAAAGCTCGACCAATTTGCCACTTCCGCGGCCATGGCCGAGATCGACCATGGCGATGTCGACAAGGCCTGTCGCAAGCTGGTGCAGGCGCTCGGCCAAGTGGGACTGCTCGACGCGGCAGTCAGCTCCGGCGAGGGAGCAGGCTCGATCGACAGCCGCAAGGTGTGCCTGGCGCGCGAAACGCTGGCTTGGCACGATGGCCTTGCCGATTTCGCCTTTGCCATGCAGGGCCTTGGTACCGGCGCCATCGCGCTGTCGGGAGATGCCGCCCTGCGCGACGCTGTCCTGCCCAAGGTGCGCTCCGGCGCGTGGATCGCCGCCTTTGCCCTGTCTGAGAAACTGGCCGGTTCGGATGTCGCCGCCATGGCCTGCGCTGCCCGCGCCGATGGCGACGGCTATGTGCTGGATGGCGAAAAGACCTGGATCTCCAACGGCGGCATTGCCGATGTCTACACCGTCTTCGCCCGCACCGGCGAAGCACCGGGCACCCGGGGCATTTCGGCTTTCGTGGTTTTCGCCGATGACCCCGGCTTCTCGATTGCCGAGCGCATCGACGTCATCGCGCCGCATCCGCTCGCCACCATCCGTTTCAAGAATTGCCGCATTCCGGCATCCCGTCGCCTCGGGGCGCCTGGCGAAGGCTTCAAGATCGCCATGCGCACGCTCGATATCTTTCGCGCCTCGGTCGCGGCCGCATCGCTCGGCTTTGCCCGGCGCGCCTTTGACGAGGCGCTTGCCTATAGCCGCGAGCGGCCGATGTTCGGCGCAACGCTTGCCGACCTGCAACTGACCCAGGCAGCCCTTGGCGACATGGCGACGGATATCGACGCCGGAGCGCTGCTCACCTACCGCGCCGCCTGGCGTCGCGACGTGCAGAAGCTGCCGACCACCAGCGAAGCGGCCATGGCCAAGATGACGGCGACCGAGAACGCCCAGAAGGTGATCGACCGCGCCGTGCAGATGTTCGGCGGCCGCGGCGTCCAGAGCGGCCAGATCACCGAAAGACTCTACCGCGAGATCCGCGCCCTGCGGATTTACGAAGGTGCGACCGAAGTGCAGAAGCTCATCGTCGCCCGCGAACTCCTGAAGACACGATAAGGGCAGGACCAGAGATGACCGCACAGAAAGAATTCTTCGATTGGGCCGACCCGTTTCGCCTGGAAGAGCAATTGACCGACGAAGAACGCATGGTGATGAAGACCGCGCATGATTACGCGCAGGATTGTCTGGCACCCCGCGTTCAACACGCCTTCCGCAACGAGAGCACCGATCCGGCAATCTTCCGCGAAATGGGTGAGCTTGGCCTGCTGGGCGCGACCATCGCCCCGGAATACGGTGGCGCCGGCCTTGGCTGTGTCGCCTATGGCCTGATCGCTCGCGAGGTCGAGCGCATCGACAGCGGCTACCGCTCGATGATGAGCGTGCAATCCTCGCTGGTCATGGTGCCGATCGAAGCCTTTGGCTCCAAAGAGCAGAAGCAGAAATACCTGCCCAAGCTCAGCAGCGGCGAATGGATCGGCTGTTTCGGCCTGACCGAACCCAACCACGGCTCCGACCCCGGCTCGATGATCACCCGCGCCACGGCCGTCAAGGGCGGCTACAGCCTGAGGGGTGCCAAGACCTGGATCACCAATTCGCCGATCGCCGACGTCTTCGTCGTCTGGGCCAAGACCGAAGACGGCGTGATCCGCGGCTTCATCCTCGAAAAAGGCTGGAAGGGTCTTTCGGCCCCCGCCATCCACGGCAAGGTCGGTCTCAAGGCCTCGATCACCGGCGAGATCGTCATGGAAGACGTCTTCGTCCCGGAGGAAAACCTGCTGCCGCACGTCAAGGGCCTGAAAGGCCCGTTCACCTGCCTGAACTCAGCCCGCTTCGGCATTGCCTGGGGTGCCTTAGGGGCCGCCGAATCCTGCTTTGCCACGGCCCGGCAATATGTGCTCGACCGCCAGCAGTTCGGCCGGCCGCTGGCCGCCAACCAATTGGTCCAGAAGAAGCTCGCCGACATGCTGACCGACATCTCCCTCGGCCTGCAGGGTTGCCTGCGGCTTGGCCGGATGAAGGAAGACGGCCATCCGCCAGTGGAGCTCACCTCGATCCTGAAGCGCAATTCCTGCGGCAAGGCGCTGGCGATCGCCCGCGAGGCGCGCGACATGCTGGGCGGCAACGGCATTTCCGACGAATTCCCGATCGCCCGCCATCTGGTCAATCTGGAAGTGGTCAACACCTATGAGGGCACCCACGACATCCACGCGCTGATCCTCGGTCGGGCGATTACCGGCATCGCCGCCTTCGCAAACTGAGGAGCGCCACCCGTGTTCACCACCACGCGCCGCCTGAGTTTTGGAGATTGCGATCCTTCCGGCATTGCCTATTTCCCGACCTATCTGAACCTGCTGGTCGGAGCGGTCGAGGACTTCTTCGAAAGCATCGGCTCGCCCTGGACCACCATGATCGGCGAGCGGCGCATCGGCACGCCGACGCTGAAGCTGGACCTCACCTTCCTGAAACCCGGCCTGCATGGAGACAGGCTGGATTTCACCATGCGGCTGATCCGCATCGGCAATTCCTCGATGGACCTCGAGCATGAGGTTCTCTCGAAGGGCGAGGTGCTCTGGAAGGCAAGCCACAGGCTCGTCGCCACCTCGCTCGAAACCCACAAGGCCTGTCCGTGGCCGGACGATATCCGCGCCGCACTGATGACCCATCTGGAGACCAAGAATGCATAAAATACTGCAACCCGAGGGTTGGGCGAAGCCGATCGGCTATTCCAACGGCATCGAGGCACGCGGCCGCACCGTTTTCGTCGGCGGACAGATCGGCTGGAATGGGCAGGGACAGTTCGAAACCGACGATTTCGTCGGCCAGGTCCGCCAGACCCTGGTGAACATAGTCGCCATTCTCGCCGAAGCCGGCGCCGGTCCGCAGCATATCACGTCGATGAACTGGTATTTCACCGACAAGGCGGAATACCTCGCCAACCTGCGCGGTCTGGGCGAAGCCTATCGCGAGGTGATCGGCCGACATTACCCGGCCATGGCCGCCGTCCAGGTTGTGTCGCTGGTCGAAGACCGTGCCAAGATCGAAATCCAGGCAACAGCCGTCATCCCGGACTGAGCGGAGCATAGACATGGCGGAGCACCAAGCCGACAGCGAGCCGCGTACGGATTTTTCGTCCACCGTATCCGGACAGATGCAGAACCGCGTTTTGGTCGTCACCATCGACAATCCGCCGGTCAACGCGATCTCCGCCGAGGTTCGCAGCGGATTGATGGCCGCATTGGCCCATCTCGCCCAAACGCCTGATGCCACGGCCATGGTTCTGACCGGTGCCGGCCGGACCTTCATTGGTGGCGCCGATATCCGCGAATTCGGCAAACCGCCGGTCGACCCGATCCTGCCGACGGTGATTGCAGCGCTGGAAGCCTCCGACAAGCCTGTCATTGCGGCTCTGAACGGTGCCGCACTCGGCGGCGGCCTGGAGGTGGCGATGGCCTGCCATCGGCGGATTGCTGTCCGCACTGCATCGCTCGGCCTGCCCGAAGTCAAGCTCGGCATCGTGCCTGGCGCCGGCGGCACGCAGATGCTGCCGCGCCTGGTCTGCGCCATTCCGGCGCTCGGCATGATCGCCAGCGGCAAGCCGGTCCCGTCCGCCGAAGCGCTGACCATCGGCCTCGTCGACGATGTCTCCGGCAGCGAGCTGATTGGCGACGCCATCGACATGGCACTATGTCCCAATAGCATTTCCCCCCGTCGTACGTCGCAACTGGCGCTGCCCGCGTTCGATACCGCGACCTATGAGACGGAGGTTCAAAAGATCCTGAAGAAGGCGCGCGGTGAGCGGGCTCCGGCAGAGGTCGTGCGGCTGGTCCGCCTGGCCATGGAAGTCCCGTTCGCCGAAGGTCTGGCGGAGGAGCGCGCCACCTTCCTTCGTCTGCGCGACAGCGAGGAAGCCGCAGCCCTTCGCCATGTCTTCTTTGCCGAACGCTCGGCCGGCAAGGTCGACGGGCTGGAGGCCACCCCCTTGACGCTTGCGACCATCGGCATTGCCGGAACCGGACTGATGGGATGCGGCATCGCGGTTGCAACCCTTGCCGCCGGCTACGACGTCATAGCCCTCGACCAGACCGTGGAGGCGGCCGAAAAGGGCCGAGACCGCATTGCGGGCCTTCTCGCCCAATCGGTCAAGTCGGGCCGCCTCGCGCAGGCCGATGCCGACGCACAGCTGTCCCGCCTCACCGTGACAGCCACAATCACCGACATGGCACCGGCAGATCTGGTAATCGAAGCCGTGTTCGACGATCTCGACGGGAAGATCGACCTGTTCCGCCGGCTGGATGACGTGCTGCGGCCGGATGCCATTCTGGCGACCAATACCAGCTATCTCGATCCGGATACCATCGCGGCCGCGACCGCCTTTCCGACCCGCGTGGTTGGCCTGCACTTCTTCTCGCCGGCCCATATCATGCGGCTGGTCGAAGTGGTGCGCTGCGCCAAATCCACCGATACGGCGCTGGCAACCGCACTTGCCTTTGCCCGAAAGATCAGGAAGCTGCCGGTCGTCACCGGCGTCTGCGAGGGATTCATCGGCAACCGCATCTTCTCGGCCTACCGCTCGGAGGCCGAACGGCTGATCGAGGAAGGCGCCCTGCCGCAGGATATCGACCGGGCGATGGAAGACTACGGTTTCCCGATGGGCCTGTTTGCCGTCTACGACATGGCAGGCCTTGAGATCGCCTGGGCGCGGCGCAAGCGCCAAGCCGCCACCCGCGATCCTCTTGCTCCCTATTTCGAAATCCCCGACCGCCTCTGCGAAGCCGGCCGGTTCGGTGCCAAAAGCGGCCGCGGCTGGTATGTCTACCCAGACGGCAAGAGATCCGTCGACCCTGATGTGACCGCCATGATCGAGGCCTATCGCCTCGAAAAAGGGCTGACAGCGCGCCTCATCGACGACGCGGAGATCATCCAACGTCTGCTGGCCGCGATGGCGCGCGAAGGCGACGCACTGCTCGCCGAGGGCATTGCGGCCCGCCCCGGCGACATCGATATCGTGCTGGTCAACGGCTACGGCTTCCCGGCCCGCAAGGGCGGACCGATGTTTGCCGCCTCAAGATAACCACCGAAGGAACAGAGAGATGACTGACCCCGCTGAACCTCAAGGTGAGTTGACGCTTAGAACCCTTGCCATGCCGGGCGATGCCAATCCGGCCGGCGATATTTTCGGCGGCTGGGTTATGGCTCAGATGGACCTTGCCGCCGGCATCCGCTCCGCCGAGCGCGCCAAGGGCCGTATCGCCACCGTCGCGGTCAAGGAAATCACCTTCAAGCTGCCGGTGAAAGTGGGCGATACCCTGTGCATCTACACCACCGTCAGCCATACCGGCCGCACATCGATGACGCTTTACGTGGAGTGCTGGGTTCGTCGGGCAATATTCCGAGCGGCGCGAGAAAGTCACCGATGCGAGCTTCGTCATGGTGGCGCTGGACGAAACCGGCAGGCCGCGGCCCTTGCCTGAAGCGTAAAGCTGGGCCGTCCAAACGCTGAGTCCGGCGCCCGCGGTTTCGTTCTTCGCCTATCGCGTCTTCTCGGCCTTGAACCGCTTTTCGAGCATGCCGACCAGGCGCACCATCGGCCAGAGGCAGATGATGTAGACAAGGGCGGCGCCGATCAGCGGCGTCGGATTGGCATGCAGCGCCTGCGCATCGGTCGCTTCCTTGAGCAGTTCCGGCAGAGCGACAGCGGAAGCGAGCGATGTATCCTTGAACATCGACACGCAATTGCTGGTCGTCGGCGGTATGACGATACGCATGGCCTGCGGCAGCACGACCTTTCGAAGCGTCACCATGAAGGGCAGGCCAAGGGCCGCGGCGGCCTCGAACTGGCCCCGCGGCACGCTCTCGATGCCGGACCGGAACACTTCCGCCGAATAGGCGGCCATCACCATCGAAAAGGCGATGACCGCCGATGACCAGGACGACAGGCGGATGCCGACGAAAGGCAGCGCATAGTAGATCAGGATCAGCACGACCAGCACCGGCGCGGCACGGAATATGTCGATATAGCCAACCGTGATGTATCGAAGCGGCTTGGGGCCATAAAGCCGGACAAGTCCGATCACCAGGCCGAAGGACACGCCGGCGATGATGCTGAGCACGCCGAGGATCAGCGTATTCCACAAGCCGCGCAACAGGGCCGGCAGGCTGGACCACAGGACGTCCGAGTTGAAGAAGGTTTCGACGAGCGACATCTTGAAGTTCCCGTGCAGAGATCCGAGCCAGACAAAAAAGGCGCGAGTGGCAGAGTGGCCAGCCCGCGCCCGCTATGCGCCAATCCGATCAGCCCTTCGGGATCGGCATTTCGGTGATCGTGGCGGAGCCGGCCGGGGCGTCGCTTCCAAACCACTTCTTGTGGATCGCAGCCATCGTGCCGTCCTTCTTCATCTCGCTCACCGCGGCGTTCAGCTTGTCGAGCAACGGATGGTCCTTGGTCATCATCAGGCCATACTGCTCGCCGGTCTTGATGCGCTCCTTCACGGCATAGCCCTTCATCTTCAGGAACAGATACTCCATGCCCGGCACGTCGCTGATCACCGCATCGACGCGACCGGCGCCAAGATCAAGCATCACGTCCTGCTGGCTGTTATAGCCCTTGACGTCGGCGAATCCGTAGGTCGCCTGGTTGTCCTTCGACCATTTTTCGCCGGTCGAACCGGAGAGAACGCCGATGATCTTGCCCTTCAGGTCGGCCAGGCCCTTGACCTCGCTGGCCGCCATGGCCGCCACACCCATGTCGGCATCGTAATAGGGCTGCGTGAAGGACTGCGATTGCAGGCGCTCCGCCGTGATGGTGATCGACGAGATCGCCACGTCGATACGCTTCGAACTGGTGCCGGCAAACAGCGCCTGGAAACCGTAATCGGCAAACTCCGGCACCATGCCGATGCGCTTGGCCGCTTCGGTGGCGATATCCACTTCGAAGCCTTCGAAGGTTCCGCTGGCATTCTTGTATTCGAAGGGCGGATTGCTGGGATAGGAGCCGATGTTGAGGGCATCGGCGGCATGGGCCGCAAAGCCCATGCCGGTCATGCTGATCGCTGCGGCAAATGCCAGGATCTGGCGGCGTAAAATGATCATTGTTGTTCTCCCTCTGTGTATGACCCGCACGCGCCTCCCGCATGCAGGTCGGCAGCGCCCCGTTGGACGCCGTTACTTCATTGCCCCGACCATGCGATCGAGGGATGTCTCGATCTGCTGGCGGTCGCGGAAGATGCACATGCGCAGAAAAGCCCGGGACGAATCGCCGAAGAGGTAACCGGGCGCCAGACCAACCCGTGCCGTTTCCAGAATGCGCGCGCAGACGGCCCGTGCGTCGGTTTCGCCCTCCAGCGCAAAGAAGGCATACATGCCGCCACGCGGCTTTTCCGGCAGGATGATGCCGGGAATGGCCGACAGGCGGTCGTAGGCGAGATCAAGCCCCGACTTGATCCTCTGCCGGATGTCCGCCACCAGCGGCTCGCCATCCCGCAGCGCCGCCACGGCCCCTGCCTGGATCATGCCGGCGGTTCCGCTGTTGATATACTGGGTCATCGCCGCAACCTGATCGGCCACGCCGGTCGGATGGCTCAACCAGCCGATGCGCCAGCCGGTCATCGCCCAGGCTTTGGAAAAACTATTGATGGAGATGACGCGGTCCTCGTCCTCGGCAAGCTGCAGGATCGATGGCGCTACCCTTCCCTCGAAGTAAAGGCGCCCATAGACCTCATCCGAAATGATCCAGATGCCGGTCCGCCGGCTGAAATCCAAAAGCGCCTGCATCTCCTCGCGGCTCGCCGTCCAACCCGTCGGATTGGACGGCGTCGACAGGAAGATCGCCCTTGTCCGGGCATCGCAGCGCTCAAACAGCTTGTCGAGATCCAGCCGCCAGTCTGTATCGAAGTCCAGCGCCACCGGCCGCGGCTCTCCGCCGATCAGGTGAATGGCGTTGTGGATATTCGGCCATTGCGGCGCGACATAGACGACATTGGTGCCGAGATCGACCAGCATCTCGAGCGCCAGGTAGAGCGCCTGCATGCCACCGGGGGTCACCGTCGTGCGACGCACCGAAATCGGCCGGCCATGCAACTCCGACTGATAGGTCGATAGCGCTTCGTTCAGCGGATCGAGGCCGCGCATGTTGGGAATGTAGAATGTCAGCCCTTCATCGAAAGCTGCCTTGGCCGCGTCGCGGATGAAGGCCGGCGTCACCACATCGCCCTCGCCATACCAGAGCGGAATGACGTCCCCGAGTTCACGCGCCCGTGTCGCAAGTTCGGCGATATTTTCCGTGTGGAGATCGCGGATCTGCGGCCTGATGCCCTCGAACGACCAACGGGCACTCAACGGTTCGTTGGCGATCTGATGAGGCTGAATGGACATCGCGACTAACCTTCTCTTTCTTGCAGCATCGAGCCGGAGAGCGTCGCGAGCCGTTCCCAAAAGGATCCTGGCAAGACCGATCGAAGCCGAGGGATCGAACGAACGACGGGTATTGAGCCCGAACGAGATCGACCCACCGCTCTCTCCTCGGGATCACTTGATCACAAGATATTTTAAAGCTCAACTAAATTTCTGTGACACGATCATTCGATTTGGTGATGCCGTACTGGCTTTGAAAGCCGCTCACAGAAACGGCCCCCCTTTCCTGCAAGCGGGGCGCCGTTTCAGGCGGCGCCCCGGGTCGATCGATCGGAACCGATCGGTTTGGTCAATGCCGGCTTACTTGATTTCGGCCTTGAGCTTCGCCACGTCGTCGGTGGTCATTTCGCCTTCCGTGGCAACGACGCCATCGACAATCTTCCACAGGCGGAATGGGCCGGTGATGTCGCCATACTGGTCGAACAGCACCGGGCCGATGACGCCTTCGTAACGGATGGTCTTGCCGTCCTTGATCAGGCCGAGCGCCTTGGTGAACTCGTCCTTTCCGGCATAGATCGGCGTGCCCTTCGGGTCGACGACCTTGAAGATCGCATCCTTGATGGCAGCCGGATCCTGCGAGCCGGCAGCGGCAATGGCGAGACCAACAATGGCGCCGGCGTCATAGGACCGGTCGGCGGCCGGTGCCGACGGATCGATACCGGAGAAATCCTTGTAATTGACATTGAAATATTCCGTCGATGCCGTCGGGCTGGTGCCAGACGACGTGCCATAGGCTTCCTTCAGATACTCGGCACCGACCGCCTCGATGAAATCAGGGCTGTTCATGCCGTCGTTCAGCAGGAATTTCTGGACGCCGCCCTGGGAAATCCAGGTGCGGGCAATCGTTGCGCCATCGACCGGATAGCTGATGAGATAAAGTCCGTCGGGCTCGCCGCCCATGGCGGCGGTGACTTCCGACTGATAGCTCGACTGCTTTTCGTTGTAAGGCGTCTGCGAGACGATTTCGCCGCCGAGCGCCTTATAGGCACGGGCGAATTCCTGCACCATGTTGACACCGAAATCGTTGTTCACATGGATGATGGCCAGCTTCTTGAAGCCCTTGTCGATGGCATATTTGGCAGCCGCCACACCCTGCAGGGCATCCGACGTGATCGTGCGGAAGAACATGCCATTGGTCTTTCCGTCGCGGCCAAGCGCCGTCAGCGTCGGCGAGGACGAGGCCGGCGAAACCTGGACGATCTTCGCCGGCGCCGTGACCGACGTCAGGATCGGGATCGACACGGACGAGATGATGCCGCCGATGATCACCGGCACCTTCTTCACCTGCACCAGCTGTGTTGCCGCATCGACCGCGACATTGCCCTGGCTCTGGCTGTCGCGGGTATCAGTCACCAGGTCGCAGCCGAGCGCACCCCCGGCGGCGTTGAGATCGCGAAAGGCCATCTCGACGGATTTTGCGCCGGCCTGGCCGTATTCGCCGGCCGGTCCCGTCAATTCCATCACCATGCCGACGGTGATCTTGCAGTCTGCAGCATTGGCCGCATCGGCCGCGGCAACCAGTGCCAGCGCCGTCGTCATCTGAAGTAGCGTTTTTTTCATGCTCGTTCCCCTTGGCTTAAAACCGATGATCTCTTGCTTGCTTTGGCCTGTCAGTCGTCCGGCATCTGCACCCAGGTTTCGTGCAGATGCCGCCATTCGACGCCGTGCGGCGCCGATGAACTGGTTGTGAAAAGCGCGCTGGCCTGGCGGCGGCTGGATTTTCCGGCCCGCACCTGCGCCTCAATGTAAGTCATCACGATCGTATCGGCACTCTCCCAGCCCGAACGGACCGTCTCGATGTCGATCGTGAAATTGCCGTTGAACGTCGCACGGTTGGAGCGGATCAGTTCGATCGTTTGTGTCCTGTCGAACACCCGGCCGGTCGGCGGGATCATGTGGAACCCCTGCCCGAACACCTGCTCGCAGCGGCCGAAATCCGTACGGTCGGCCGTCGCCGCGTCGTACCAGGAAACGAAGAAGCGATGAAAATCGAGAATCTCGGCGCTGGCGCGCTCGAACAAGGTCATGGTCAGATCTTTCCGGCGTTCAGGTTGTAGTGCATGATCGAGCCATGGCGCCCGGTACGGTCGCGCTCCAGCGTGTAGACATCGCCCAGCGGACCGGAGCTTTGGGCAATGACCGCCTCGATCTGCTGACGATCATCATCACTCAGCACGATATCCATGATCGCCGCATTGGCCAGCGCATGCGCCTGGTTGCGCGCGCCGATGATGACGGCTGCCACCTGAGGCTGATTGAGAACCCAGGCGCTGGCGATCGTGGCGATATCGCAACCATGCCGATCCGCCACGGTTCGCAACGTCCGCAGCAAGGTCTGAAACAGCGACCAGCCGCCGAAGTCGTCGATGATCAGCTTGTATTTCACCAGAGATCGGTTTTCGAGCGGCATGTCCGGCTCCGGCTGCCCAAGCCAGCGATCGCTGAGAAACCCGCCGGCAACCGAACCGTAGCAAAGGAACGAGACGCCGTTCTCGGCGGCAAGAGTGGCCAGCTTATAGGTGGCACGCTGGTCCAGCACCGAATACTGGAGCTGCTGGCTGACCAGCGGGATGCCGGCACCAAGGATCTCGGCGACATGCGGCGTGTCGAAATTGGTCGTCCCGACATTGCGCACCTTGCCTTCGTCGCGCATCTCGCTGAGCCAGCCCATCGCGTCCAGGTAACCGGAAAAGGCATAATCCCACCAATGGAACTGCACCAGATCGAGCCGCTCGGTCTTCAGCCGCCTTAGCGACTGCTCGACGATGCCGCGAATATAGTCGCGGTTCATGCGCGACAGCATATCGAGATCGGGTACCAGCTTGGTATGCACCTTCATCTGCGCGGCCGCTTCGGCGCCCCGCTGATCAGCCAGCTTCAGACGCGTTGCCCCGATCAGTTCCTCGACGCCGGTATAGATGTCGGCACAGTCATAGGTGGTGATGCCGGCATCGAAAGCGGCAATCAGGTCGTCCACGGCCTGATTCTTGTCGACGGCGCCATGACCGCCGGCCAATTGCCATCCGCCCCGGATGACGCGGGAAATCCGGTAACCGGGCGATAGTTCGAAGGTCTTGCCGTTCATTTATTCACTCTCCTTGGGCAACGGTACGGCCGTTGTCTCCGCATGGCTGAAACGGCGCGTGCCGAGACGCACGATCTTCAGTCTGCTGGCGCAATGGGGATCGGGACAGGCGATCTCGGCATCCGAAGTCATCCAGTCGTTCTTGTGGGTCGGCCGCTGCTTGGCCGCCAGAAGCGGCAGGACGGCCGAGATCGAATAGATAGAAAACCCCTGGCCAGCCGGCATGGACAGCATCTCGCCCTTGAGTTCGAAATAGTCGCCCGGCTTGGCGCCGCAATAGATCGGCTTGCCTTCGGGGATCACCGCCTCGACGCGAAGGTCGTAAAGCTCGAAACCGTCATCCACTGGTTCGTCGGGCATGTCAGGCCTCGCCGCGCGAAAAGCGGACGTCGCAGGCACCGTTGCGGCGGATCACCCCGCAGGCTTCGGCCAGATGCGCCCGGTCTTCCGGCGCCACCTGCCCGACGACGCTGCCGGCCAGCCAGCCGATCGGAAATAGCATGCGCGCACCAGGGCCATAAAAGATGCCGATATCGAAAATCGCGTTCGGGCTGCCACCCCACATGCGCGCAGGCACATAGCTGAGCACGATATCGCCCGGCTGCGGCGTCAGGGTCGCATTCTCGGCCGGCAGGGCCTTTGCGTAAGCAGTGCCTTCCAGATGGGCAGCGGGAATCGGGCAGGAAATCTCAGGCCCGGTCCACATTGCATGCAGCCCCGGCACGACACGCGGCTGCGCCAGATAGTCCCAGAAGAAGGCGGCGTTTTCCGGCGCCTTTTCCGCAGCAAGGGCGAACTTGACGGAGAGGCCGGAACGCGCCTCGCCGATGGTGATGAAGCGCTGGGTCATTCTGTATCCTCTTCAGGCATGTCGTGAGGCAGGAGTTTTTCCCGCAGAAAGGCAAAGGGCCGGCTGATATCGGCGATCAGCGCCTCGCGTGCAGCCGCGCAATCGCGTGCATCCAGCGCCGTGACCATCGCCCGGTGGAAATGCGCCACATCGGCACCGGCCACTTTCGAACCGGCCTCGGAAAAGGCGTAGGCCGCGACGCGGGTGCAGGGGCCGGATTGCAGCCACAAGCTTTCGATCATCGGAATCAGCACCGTCGAGCCGCTGCAGCGATAGATCTGGAAATGGAATTTCTGGTTCAGCGTCACTTCGCGGTCAAAATCGCGCTTCTGGCTGAGCGAACGCACCTCATCCCATTCGGCGAGAATGTCTTTGACCATCGACAATTCCCGTGGCGTCATGCGCTGAGCCGCCAGGGAAATGGCCTCGCCTTCAATGAGAATGCGGGTGCGCAGCAGATCGTCGAGGCGCTCCAGAGTGACCGGCGGCACACGAACCGAGCGGTTCGGCAGCGCCTCGACCGCCTTTTCGCTGACCAGCCGGCCCAGAGCTTCTCGCACCGGCATGGTGCTGGTCATCATGGCATCGGCGAGGCCGCGAATGGTCAGCACCTGGCTCGGCTCGAACAGGCCGCAGATCAGCGCGCGGCGCAGTTCCGCATAGACCCGGTCCTGCACGGTTTCGCGCTCGATCGGCAGGAGCTGGGGGCCTGTCGGCTCAGAAAGCCTGCCGGTGACATTCTTTTGCATGAAGCCCTCTTTGTGCTTGCACGATAATTTAAACCTAAATAATTTGATCAATGCAAGTGTGATCACAGATCAAGAAAAAGAAAAATAGATTTCCGCCAGAGGAACAAGATGAGTGCCATTCCAGACCCGCCGCTGTCCGCCGGACCCGCCGTGCTTCAGGTGCGCAATGTCGTGAAACGATATGGCGGCATGGCCGCGGTCGACGACGTTTCCTTCTCGGTCCATGACGGCGAGATCCTCGGCCTGATCGGCCCGAACGGCGCCGGCAAGACGACCATGTTCGACCTTCTGGCCGGCAGCGTGCCGCCGACGGCCGGGCGGATCCTGCTGAATGGTGCCAATGTCTGCGACGAACCGGCCCATCGCCGCATTTCCCGCGGCCTCGGCCGTACCTTCCAGATCCCCCGCCCCTTTCCGGACCTGAGCCTGCTCGACAATGTGATGCTGGCCGGGCAGGACCAGGCGGGCGAACGGCTGCTCGGCAATTTCCTCACACCGCGCAAGGTGGCGGCCGAAGAGCGCGCCGCCCGGCAGAAAGCCATGGATCTGTTGGACCTGGTATCGCTGACCCGCCTTGCGGAGGAGCCGGCAAGGATCCTCTCGGGCGGCCAGCGCAAGCTTCTGGAACTGGCCCGCGTCATGATGGCCGATCCGAGGATCATCCTGCTCGACGAACCGGCTGCCGGCGTCAATGCGACCCTGCTGGAAGTCATCATCGACCGGATCCGCGAGATCAATGCGCGCGGCATCACCTTCCTGCTCATCGAACACAATATCGATATGGTCTCGCGCCTCTGCCACCGTGTGCTGGTGATGGCGAGCGGCCAATTGCTCTGCGAGGGACGCCCGGACGAAGTCGCCCGCGACCCCCGCGTCATCGAGGCCTATCTTGGAGGGACCGCCGCATGAGCGAAACCGTCCTCCTCGTCAAAGACCTCGTCGCCGGCTATGAGCCCGGCCTGTCGATCGTGCGCGGCACGTCGATCCGCGTCGTCAGGGGTGAGATCGTCGTGGTGCTCGGCCCGAACGGTGCCGGCAAGTCCAGCTTCATCAAGGCGATCGCCGGACTGGTGCCGATCACCTCCGGCAAGGTCATGCTGGATGGCGCCGACATCACCGCCGCCCCGGCCCACAGCATGGTGCGACTTGGCCTTGCCTTCGTGCCGCAGACCGAAAACATCTTTCCGCTGATGAGCATCGAAGACAATCTGAAGGTCGCCGGCGGCATTCTTCCGCCGCGTCTGCTCCCCGAGCGGATTGCAGAAATGTATGCGCTCTTTCCCGATCTCGCCGAACGGCGGAAGACGGCGGCCGGGAACCTCTCAGGCGGACAG
The DNA here is from genome assembly GCF_012276985.1 of Agrobacterium sp. a22-2. GTDB lineage: Bacteria > Pseudomonadota > Alphaproteobacteria > Rhizobiales > Rhizobiaceae > Allorhizobium. The sequence continues at coordinate 117,368 of NZ_JAAXMM010000018.1, forward strand.
CGGCAGATGCTGGCGGTCGCCCGCGCGCTGATCGTCCATCCCAAAGTGCTGGTGCTCGACGAACCGTCGGCCGGCCTGTCGCCGAAATTCGTTGGCATGGTCTTCGAGATGCTCGCCTCGATCCGCAAGACCGGCGTGACGATCCTGCTCGTCGAGCAGAATGCCAAGGCAGCCCTTGCCATCGGCGACCGAGCGTATGTGCTGGTCGAAGGCAAGGACCGCCACGAAGGCGTGGCCTCGCAATTGTGGAACGATCCAGTGGTCGCCGAACTCTATCTGGGTCAACGCGCCAAGACGGCACAGGGAGGTGCGGCATGAACCTGCAATTCATCGTCGACGGATTGCTGACCGGATCGATGATCGGCCTTGGTGCCATCGGCGTCACGTTGACCTATTCGATCCTGCGCTTTTCCAATTTCGCCCATGGCGACCTGATGGCCTGGGGCACCTATGCGACACTGGCCGTGGTCACCGCTATCGGCGCCATCGTCGGCAAGGTGGCGCCGATCGGCCCGCTCTCCTTCGGCTGGCCACTGATTATAGCCCTTGTGGCCGGCATGGCCTTCACCGGCCTGCTGGCCGTCACCCTCGACAAGATCCTCTTTTCCCGCATCCGCTCGAAAGGCCAGTCGATCATCGTCGTCATGGCCAGCTTCGGCGCCTCCATGGCACTGCGCAGCCTGCTCGAATTCATGTTCACCTCGAAACCGGCCTATTTCAGCCGCGGCATCCAGATCGCCATGCCGGTCGGGCTTGGCATTCGCATCACGCCCGACCAGATCGTACTGCTGCTGCTGACCGTCGTGCTGGTCGTCGGCGTACATCTGATCATGACCCGGACCCATTCCGGCCGTTCCATGCAGGCCGTCAGCCAGAACCCGGCGCTCGCCCGCGTCGTCGGCATCGACGTCGCCAAGGTGGTGCGCATCACCTGGCTGCTCGGCGGGGCGCTGGCCTGCGTCGCCGGTGTGATGATCGGCGTTCTCGTGCAGGTTCGCCCGCTGATGGGCTTCGACATGCTGCTGCCGATCTTTGCAGCTGCCATCCTCGGCGGCATCGGGAGCGTGCCCGGCGCCGTGCTCGGCGGGCTGATCATCGGCCTGGCGGAAGCCGGGGCCGTCCAGCTGATCGGCGCAGAATGGCGGGCCGCAGTCTCGTTCATCCTGCTGATGGCAGTGCTTTTCATTCGGCCGATCGGCCTGTTCGGCGTGAGGGAACGATAATGGATCTTGTAAGCTACGGCGCCTTCTTCATGACGACGGCCCTGATCTTCTCGCTGATGAGCCTTGGGCTCAACCTGCAATGGGGCCTGACGGGACTGTTCAATGTCGGCCTCGCCGGTTTTGTCGCCATCGGTGCCTACACCTCCGCCCTGGTGACGACCCCGGACGATCCCGCCCGTTTCGGCGGCCTGGACCTGCCGATCGCCATCGGCTGGATGGCCGCCATGCTGACGGCAGGCATTGCCGCTGCGATCGTCGGCGCAGCGACGTTGCGGCTCAAATCCGACTATCTGGCAATCACCACCTTCGGCGTTGCTGTGGTGGTGCAGCTGGTTGCGCTCAATGCCCAGAGCGTGACCGGCGGTCCGTTCGGCATCGGCTTCATTCCGCGCCCGTTCGGCGAGCTTGCCGATACGCCGCTCGCTTTCAATCTGGTCAACCTGGCAGTCGTCGGCGGCGTCACATTGCTGGCCTATCTGGCACTCGAGCACCTGGCCCGCAGCCCCTGGGGACGCGTGCTGAAGGCGCTGCGCGAAGACGAACGCGCCGCGGTATCGCTTGGCAAGAGCGCCCGCTTCTATCGCATCCAGGCCTTTGCCGTCGGCGGCGCGATCATGGGACTGGCCGGCGCTGTGCAGGCCCATTTCATCGGTTTCATCGCCCCGGAAAACTACCTGCCGACGCTGACCTTCCAGGTCTGGGTCATGCTGATCGTCGGCGGCTCCGGCAGCAACAAGGGCGCGATCCTCGGCAGCATCGTCGTCTGGGCGATCTGGGTCGCCTCGGGAGCATTGACCAGTGCGCTGGCTCCGGTCGAACATCAGGCTCGCGCCGCCGCCCTGCAGATCGTTGCCATCGGTGTCATGCTCTGCCTGATCCTGCTGGTCAAGCCAACCGGCCTCTTCGCCGGCATCCGCCGCCGCAAGCCGGTAGGCAACCCGCCACTCGAGGACGCGGAGCAGAAAAACCCAGCATAAATACCGCAAACAGAGGCGGCCGATTGGCCGCCTTTTTCATGGAACCGAATGTCTGCGGACGATCAGGCTTGCGCCTTTTCCGTCTCGCTGATCGACTCGCGCACGACGCCATACTGGCTGCCCCAAGCATCGGTCATCGCGCAGCGGATATCCCAGAGCTCGGGGAAAAACCGGTGGCGGGCGCCGGCCTGCAGCAGATCGACCGGGCGACCTTTGAGCGATTTCGAGCCAAGGCCGATCGACCGATGGATCAGGTAGACGTGGTTGGCCCGGAATTTCTGGAACAACTCGTCATATTCGATCAGCGCCTCGGCAACGACATAGCTGTCGCAATGGCTGTATTTGGTATCGTAGACGTCTTCGACCGTCAGGCCGCGCCCGTCGAGATAGGCCGACTTGAAGCCCTGCCAGAGATCCGGCGGCATGCGCAGCAAAAACTTAAAGCCGGGCGACTCCTGGCCGCTGCCATTGCCGAGCTGCAGGCGGATTTCCTGATATTCCTTCGGCGACATGGTCTCCAGCAAATCGAGCTGCTGGGTCATCATGCGCATCAAACGGTGCACGCGGCCCATCAAGGTAACGACGCGGTGCGTATCCTGCTTTTCCATGTAGTCGAGCACGTCGACCAGCGTATAGGCCATCAGCTTCATCCAAAGCTCTTCGACCTGGTGCACGATCTGGAATTGCAGCTCGTCGGCATTGGCCATCTCGGCCAACGGCTTTTGACAGGTCAGCAGCTTGTCGCATTGCAGATAGACCCCGTAGTCGCGCATCTCAGGCGCTTCGATACGGGCATGATACTCTTCCTTTTGCATCGGCCGTTCCTTTGTTCCCGGCCACGTCAAAAGAGCCGGTTCATTGTTTCCGAGCTGATAATAGGCAATTTTCCGCTGAACATTGTTTCTCTTTGTTGTTCGAAATCCCATTCTGGAGATACGATCACTTCACAGATGCAGTCATGATGGAACGGTGTGCCATGAACGCCATAGACAAGAAGATCATCCAGATCCTGGAAGCCGATGCGCGGATCTCCTTCGCAGCACTTGCCGAGCAGACCGGGCTCAGCAAGTCGCCCTGCTGGAAAAGGGTCAAGGCGCTGGAAGATACAGGCGTGATCCGCAACTACGTGACGCGGCTCGACCCGGCCAAGCTGGGTTTCGGCGTCGAGGCCTTCGTGCAGGTGTCGATCGATTTCGAACTGTCGGACGCCTTCGAGACGTCGGTGCGCCATCACCCGCTGATCTGGCGCTGCCACGCCACGACAGGCGATGCGGATTATCTGCTGCACATCATCGCCGCAGACATGGCGGCCCTCGACACGCTGCTGCGCCAGGAACTCTGTCGCCTGCCCGGCGTGCGCCGGACAGTCACCGCCATGGTGACCCGGGAAATCAAGGGCGACATCTCGCTGGCAGAAGCCGCCCGCCACGCAGGCCTCGGCTAGAGCGTCCCCGCTGACGAGACGGCCTGCTGCCATTTCCGGTGATAGGCGGCAAGATCCAGGGATGACGCGATGTGGCTGTCGCGACCAGGTGGCGGCTTGCAGCCGGCCAGCAGAGCCGCACCTTGCGCCGTTCCGGTCGGCGCGCCATCGGCTAGCACGATGACATCGCGGCCGGCGATCGACGCCAGCGCCCTCAGATAGAGGTCGTTTCGGCAGAACGGACCTTCCACCACGATCGGCCCGTCGGCATGCAGCAGCTCGAGGCAGGCATGCGTCATCATCGCCACGTAAAGCGAGGCTGCCGCATGATGCTCGGCCGGACTGGCCGGTACGCCCAGCCATTGCATGCGATGCCCAGGATAGGGCCCAGACCCTTCGACGACATTGGGCAACACCATCAGCGAGCGCCCGATGACACCGGAGAGGACCGCATCGACCTCAGCCGGATCTGGTGTCTCGATATCCTTCGTCAGCGTCTCGAACTCCCGCCCGCCCATGAAGCGTGCCGAGGGCACGGGCTTGCCGAAGGCAGCGACATTGGCCAGCGTATCGCGGGCCGGGTCGAGCCCGACGATCGGGCTGCCGACCGCAAAACTGACCACCCAGGTACCGGTCGAGACCACCGAAAACGGTGCTTCGCGACGGATCAGATGCGGCAGCAGCGAAGCATTGGAATCGTGAATGCCGCAATGGACGGGCATGTCGCCGGCAATCCCGGTCTGCTTGGCGATCTCCGGCAGCACCACGCCCAGCGCCTCGAAGGCCGAATGCACCGGCGCCATCAGATCGCGAATGCCGAGACGATCGACCAGCGCAGAATAGTCGCTGGCTTCCGGACGCCAGAGATCCGTGTGGCAGCCCAGCGACGTCACTTCATTGGCAGCGACGCCGGTCAGGCGGAAGGCCCAGTATTGCGGATAGGTGAGGATCGTTGCGGCCCGCGCGAAAGCATTGGGAAATGCGGTCTTCTGATAATGCAGCTGCGCACCGACATTGAGGCCCATGGCCAGGCGCGGCGAAAAGGTCTCGGTGAAATCAGGACGCACTGCGTCATAGGCGGCGCGGATCTCGTCTGGATACTCCTGCTCGTAATCGAGGACCGGCAGAGCAAGACCGCCATCCTCCGTCAGCAGAACGGCGCTCGCGCCATGGGTGGTAATGGAAATCGCATCGAAACCGGGCGTCTTTGCAAACGCCTTCAGCGATTCCAGCAAGAATGCCCAGAGCGCATCGATATCGTAGTGTTGATAGGGCGGGCCGGGCAGCACGCGGTTCGGCATGCGCCGTGCGGCGATCTCCGCGCCGGTCTCCACGTCAAGCACCACCAGCTTGGCATTGGTCTTGCCGATATCGAAGACGGCGACCCGTTCCAGCGACGCCGCGCTCATGGCAGATGAAAGACCGTGACGAGATCGATGGCAATGGGTGAATTGTCGGGATTGCTCGCCATGATATCGGCCATGTGCGCCCACCAGCGCTTCATGACAGGATGATGGGGCAGATCGGCCATGCCATGGACCTTGGGCCGAGTCAGCACGCCGAACAGAATATTGGTCTCGCGGTCGAGATGGATCGAATAGTCCGAGACGCCGGCCTCATGTAGCAGCGCCACGAGCTCCGGCCAGATCTCGTCATGGCGCTTCCTGTATTCCGCTTCCATGCCGGGATGAAGCTGCATCTTGAAAGCGTGCTTTTCCAGGTCTGCCATCAACCGGCCCTCGAATTCTTGATGCGCCGCGCCACGATCGGCAGGGCAATGGTGATGATCAGCAACAGGCCGATGAAGATCGACATGACGATGCCCGGCACGTTCAGCAATCCAAGGCCGAAGGTCACCAGACCCATGACGAAGGCGGCGATCACCACACCGACGATGGTTCCGGCCCCGCCAAGGATCGACACGCCGCCGAGCACGACCATGGTCACCACTTCCAGTTCCCACCCTTGAGCGATCGACGGCCGCGTTGAGCCAAGGCGGGAGGTCAGGCAGACCGCCGCGATGCCGCTCATCAGCCCGGTCAACAGGAACAGGATGAACTTAACCCGCTCGACCGGGATCCCTGAAAAGCGCGCAGCAAAGGGATTGTTGCCGATCACATAAACCTGGCGGCCGAAATTGGTCTTGTGCAGCAGCACGGCAAAAAGTGCTGCAATCACCAGGAACAGCACGAATTCGAAGGAGAACACCCAGAACACATAGCCCTGGCCGAAGAAAGCGAAGTCCGCCGGATATTTGCCGAAGGCCTGATCGCCCAGCACGATATAGGAAATGCCGCGGAACAGGCTCATCGTGCCGATGGTGACAACGATCGACGGAAGTTTCAATCCGGCCACCAGAATGCCATTGAACGCGCCGCAGAGCAGTCCGACTGCAATCCCGATCGCCACCAACCCAGGCGTGCCAACGCCCATCTGCACCGCATAACCCATCGCGGTAGAGGCAAGAGCAATAATGGCCGCCACCGACAGGTCGATTTCACCGGATATGATCAGCAGCGCCATGGCGAAGGCAATCATCGCCTTTTCGGTGAAATTGAAGGTCGCGTCGGACAGGTTCCAGGCATCGAGGAAATACGGGGAGGCCAGAGAATTGGCGATGAAGATCAGCACCGCCACGCCGAACAGCAGCACCTCCCAGCTTGCCATGACGCGGGTGAAGGGCGTGCCGAGCCGATCCGGAATGGCGCGTTTTTCGCGGGGTTCGGTCTTTGCGAGCGTCATGCCGTCACCTCGTTCGTCTTGTCCTTTGCCGCACGGTCCCGAAGGATGATCCGGCCTTTCTTGCGCTCGGCCCGGGCATTGAACACCACGGCCAGAACGATCACCACCCCGGAAATCGCCATCTGCGCGAAAGGTGATATGCCGATCACCGGCAGGGCATTCTTGATCACGCCCAGGAACAGCGCCCCCAGCACCGTACCAATGACGGAACCGATGCCACCGGCAATGGAGATGCCGCCGATCACGCAGGCCGCGACGCTGTCGAGCTCAAACCCGGCAGCGATGTCCACATAAGCAACCGCGTAGCGCGACACCCAGAGATAGCCGCTGAGGCCTGCCAGCCCGCCAGACAACACGAAGGCCAGAAAGCGTGCCCGCCCGACATCGATGCCGGCATAGATCGCGGCCGTCGGATTGCCGCCCGTCGCATAGGCCGAACGGCCGAAGGGCGTACGGGTCAGCACGAACCAGATGGCAAGGACAATGGCGATCGCCACCCAGGAGAGAATGGGCATGCCGAGCACGCTGATGCGCGGAAAATTGAGGAAGGTCGGCGACATCTGATGGGCATTGACCCAGCTGCCGCCCGACAGCACGAACGCCATGCCGCGATAGATGGTGAGCGTACCAAGCGTCACGACGATCGGCGGGATCTGCAAGGCCCAGACCAGGAAGCCGTTGATGCTGCCCAGCAGCGCGCCGATGGAAATCGCCATGACGATCAGCACGGCAAGCGGCATGCCGGGAAACGCCGCATCCGTCATCGCCACGGCCATGCCGGTAAAGGCGAGATTGGCGGCAACCGAAAGATCGATCGATTTCGTCAGGATGACCGTCATCTGGCCGAGCGCCAGAATGATCAGGATCGAGGTATCGTTGAAGATAGTGGCGAGATTTCCAGGCGCTGCGAAATTCGGCGCGCGCGTCGAAAAGCCGAGGATCATCGCCACGATGATCAGACCCAGCAGCAGTTCGCGATTTTTGAAGAGCCGTTGCATTGTCTATTCCTTACGCATTGCCGGTCGCGGCGCGCACCAGCGTCTCGGCGGTCAGGCCTTCGCGCGGGTAGATGCCGCCGGCCAGGCCCTCGTGCATCACCATGACGCGATCCGACATGCCGAGAATTTCCGGCAGTTCGGACGAGATCATGATAATCGACAGGCCTTCGCTGGCGAGTTCACTGATGAAGCCATGCACGGCGGCCTTGGAACCGATATCGATGCCCTTGGTCGGCTCGTCGAGAATGATCACCTTGGGCGCCGTCGCCAACCATTTGCCGATCACCACCTTCTGCTGGTTGCCGCCGGACAGCGTGCCGACTGGCACCGAAAGGGCTGCGGCACGCAGGTCGAGCCGCTCGGCATATTTGCGCGCCAGCGCCAACTCGTTGAGCGCCCGCAGGAAACCGCGCGCCGAGGTCCGCGCCAACGAAGGCAGCGAGATATTCTGGTAGATCGGCATGTCCAGCGCCAACCCGTGGCGACCACGCTCTTCCGGCACATAAACGATGCCGGCGGCAATCGCATCGGCCGGCGAACGGATCTCGATCGGCCGGCCCTCGAGCGTCAACCTGCCCGAAGCCGGGCGGGTAATGCCGAACAGCGACTGGCAAAGCTCAGAGCGCCCCGCCCCGATCAGGCCGTAGACCCCGAGGATTTCGCCCTGCTTCAGCTCGAAGGAGATATTGCGAAATTCGGTTTCGTGGCAGTAATTCTCGACCGACAGAACGGTCTTGCCGATGGCAACCTGGATCTTCGGAAAGACGTCATGCACATCGCGACCGACCATCAGGCGGACGATCTCGTCCTGCGGCGTTTCCTTCAGCCGACCGCTGCCGACCATGCGACCATCGCGGAACACGGCATAGTTTTCCGCAATTTCATAGACTTCGTCGAACTTGTGGCTGATGAACAGGATCGCCTTGCCGCGAGCCTTCAGCCCCTCAACGATGCGGAACAGGTCGTCGATCTCCTTGCGCGACAAAGCCGCCGTCGGCTCATCCATGATGACGATGCGCGCCTCCACCGACAGCGCCCTGGCAATTGCCACCAGATGCCGCTGGGCGATCGACAGGTCTTTGAGGCGGATGGTCGGGTCGATGGTGCTTTCGAGCTGCAACAGCAGTTCGCGCGATTTGGTGTATATGGTCTTCCAGTCGATCAGGCCGAACCGGGTGCGCGGCGCATGGCCGAGAAAGATATTCTCGCCGACGGTCAATTCGTCGAACAGCACGGTTTCCTGGTGAATCGCCGTGACACCGGCATCGATCGCCGCCTGCGCGCTGGCAAAGCTCATCACTTGGCCGTCGATCAGGATCTCGCCTTCGTTGGGTCGATAGATCCCGGTCAGGATCTTCACCAGCGTCGACTTGCCCGCGCCGTTCTCGCCTATCAGAGCGGTGACCTGTCCGGGATACAGCGCAATGCTGACCCCATCCAGTGCCTTGACGCCCGGAAAGATCTGCGAAATGCCGCGCATTTCGAGGATTGGCGTGTCGGTCGGCAAGGCGGCGGCCTGTAATGTTTGGGTCTGAACGGTCATTATCCGGCTTTGCTTCAAAGCCCTCCCCACCC
>NZ_JAAXMM010000019.1 GCF_012276985.1 Agrobacterium sp. a22-2
GGGTGGGGTTGGCAAGGGGGATGGCGCAGACCGGCAGACAATGAACGGTCTTCGTGACACCCTCTCTTGAGTCTCTGTTCATGCGAGAACGCTAAAAGAAAGGGACGCAAGCCACTAGTTGGCGCCATAAATCAGTTGCTGTTGAGATTATAACGTTTCGTGCAGGGAAAAAGTAGACCGACGCCTGAGATGCCGCCGCGATAGCAGCACAGATTGCCGCTCGTGCATTCAACACGTTCGCGCGAGCAGCAGATGCAAATGGGTCGATTTGACGTCCGTCCTTATGCTCGATGATGATACCTCCCGCATGCATCCCATTCCGGTCGATTTCATTGTGGTCAAAGGGTACTTCGGCCTTTGCAGATTGATACCAGAAAAGTGCCGCAAGCATGGCAGTGACAAAGCCCACGCTGTTGAGGATAATTGGAAGGCCAGTATCAAGGAAGAAATCTGTGTCGCTCACGTAAATTGTCCGATGTGCACGGTTATCCAAACACCTATCGCATGAACTTCATTTAGGTACAGTATACATTTTTGGGCGCAGTTGCGTTCATAGCGAAACATTGCACAGCGCCATCATCCCCCGCGTATAACACACGCGTGTCTGTTGCTATACTCAGTAAATTTGTGCAATTCACGGACTCATAGGGGGAACATTGTTTAGGCCGCTTCGCCCCCCCTCACACCTTCACCCACACCCCATTCGCCTTCGACGACGCCACGCAGGCCGTCACGAACGCTACCCCCTTCACACCATCGTCAATGGTCGGATAGATGACCGCCGGGTCGACGGGAGCCCCGGTGCGGGCGGCGTGGATGGCTTTGGCGGCCTCGGTGTAGATCGTCGCAAAGGCTTCGAGATAGCCTTCCGGATGGCCGCCCGGGATGCGGGTGACGCGGGCGGCGGCACTGCCGGCACCGGTCCCGCCGCGGGTGATCAACTGCTTGGGCTCGCCCAGCCGCGTCAGCCACAGATAGTTCGGATCGGCCTGCACCCATTCGAGGCCGGCTTTGGCTCCATAGACGCGCACCTTCAGGCCGTTCTCGTTGCCCGGCGCCACCTGGCTGCACCACAGCAACCCCTTGGCGCCTCCCTTGAAGCGCAGCATGACATGGGCATTGTCGTCGAGCCTGCGGCCTTCGACAAAGGTGTGCACGTCGGCGGCCAGCTCGTCGAGGGTGAGGCCTGAGATGAAGCAGCCGAGATTATAGGCATGGGTGCCGATATCGCCGGTCGAGCCGCCGAGGCCCGATTGCGCCGGATCGGTGCGCCACACCGCCTGCTTGGCGCCGGTCTGCTCGACCGCCTCGGTCAGCCAGTCCTGCGGATATTCCATCTGCACCAGCCGGATCTCGCCGAGCGCACCGCTTTCGACCAGCTCGCGGGCATGGCGCACCATGGGATAGCCGGTGTAATTGTGGGTGAGGATGAACAGCGCCTTGGACTGGTCGGCCACGGCTTTCAGCTTCAGCGCATCCTCGAGCGTCGAGGTCAGCGGCTTGTCGCAGATCACATGGATGCCGCGCTCCAGAAAGGCCTTGGCCGCGGGATAATGCACATGGTTGGGCGTGACGATCGACACCGCCTCGATCCCGTCGGGCCTCGCCGCTTCCTTCTCCGCCATCTCCTCGAAGCTGCCATAGCAGCGGGCCGGATCGAGGCCGAGCTCAAGGCCCGAGGCGACCGACTTTTCCGCCGTCGACGACAGCGCGCCGGCCACCAGGTCGAATTCGCCATCCAGCCGCGCCGCCATGCGATGCACGCCGCCGATAAACGCCCCCGCCCCGCCGCCGACCATGCCGAGACGGATTTTCGGGGCACGCGATTCTGTCTTGCCGGCTTCGATTGCCATGGGTTTTCTCCTTTGAAATCTATCGTTCTACCGAGGGGTTCACCCCTCTCATCCCCGCCCTGCTGCCCCTCATCCGGCTGCCGCCACCTTCTCCCCGCAGGCGGGGCGAAGGAAGCATGCCGTAAGCCTCCCGCCCGCCTTAGCGAAATTCCGCCGCCGGCGTTCTGCGTCCCCTCGCCCCGCTTGCGGGGAGAGGGTTAGGGTGAGGGGCAGATTACAGCCCCAGCATCCGCCGGTTGGCCGCATCGTCGGTGCCGCTGGCGGCAAAGTCGTCGAAGGCTTTTTCGGTGACGCGGATGATGTGGTGCTTGACGAATTCAGCCCCTTCGCGGGCGCCGTCTTCAGGGTGTTTCAGCGCGCATTCCCACTCAACCACGGCCCAGCCGTCGAAATCATTGGCGGCCATCTTGGAGAAGATCGCCCCGAAATCCACCTGACCATCACCGAGCGACCGGAAGCGCCCGGCCCGTCCGACCCAGCCCTGGTAGCCGCCATAGACGCCCTGCCGGCCGGTCGGATTGAACTCCGCGTCCTTGACGTGGAACATCTTGATGCGGTCCTTGTAGATGTCGATATTGTCGAGATAATCCAGGCACTGCAGCACATAATGCGAGGGATCGTAGAGCATGTTGGCGCGGGGATGGTTTTTCACCCGCTCCAGGAACATCTCGAAGGTTACGCCGTCGTGCAGGTCTTCGCCCGGATGGATCTCGTAGCACACGTCGACACCATGTTCCTCGGCATGGTCGAGGATCGGCGTCCAGCGTTTGGCCAGCTCGTCGAAGGCAGCCTCGACCAGGCCGGCCGGGCGCTGCGGCCAGGGATAGATGAAGGGCCAGGCAAGCGCGCCGGAAAAGGTTGCATGGGCGGAAATGCTCATATGCCGCGAGGCGGTGATGGCCATCTTGACCTGCTCGACCGCCCAGGCCTGGCGCGCCTTGGGATTGCCGCGCACTTCGGGCGCCGCAAAACCGTCGAAGGCCTCGTCATAGGCCGGGTGGACGGCGACCAGCTGGCCCTGCAGATGGGTCGACAGCTCGGTGACCTCGACGCCGTTGCCGCGCGCCACGCCTAAGAATTCGTCGCAATAATCCTTCGAGGAGGCCGCCTTTTTCAGGTCGAACAGCTGGCCGGCCCAGGTTGGAACCTGAACGCCGAGATAGCCCTTGTCGGCTGCCCATTTGGTAATGCCGTCCCATGTGTCGAACGGTGCAGTATCGCCGGCGAACTGGCCGAGAAACAGGGCCGGGCCCTTGATGGTCTTCATCGCTTCACATCCTCCCTTGGAACCGTGCCGCTCGTCTGAGGCCGGATCCCTCTTATCTCTAGACTCTTGAGGCGCCAATCCAGCCCCTCGACCTGTAACGTTGCAGGAGCCAGAAGGCTAACCGTCCAAACCTCGTCCGACAAGCCGCGCCGCCGGATTTTTTTAACCGCGAAATAGTGCGGAGAATCCCGCCCGGGTCATCATGTCCCGGGCGGTTCCCACACGACGTGACTTAGAAAGGCGAATCCGGGAAGTAATAGTTCTCGGCATTGTCCTTGGTGATCAGCGTCGCATCCAGAGTATAGGTGCCCGACACCGGAACCTGGTTGAGTACGGCAGCCGCCGTCAGTTCCATGGCGGTACCGACCATGGCCGGCGGATAGAGAACGTCGACGGGAATCATCTTGTCGCCGTCCATGACCTTCTTGATCATGTCCTTGGAACCGGCACCGGCCACGACATACTGGATGTCGGTGCGCTTGGCCTGCTCGATGGCCTGCAGCACGCCGACGGCCATGTCGTCGTCCTGGCACCAGACCACGTCGATCTTCGGGTACTTGGTCAGGTAGTCCTGCATCACCTTGAAGGCGTCGTCGCGGTTCCAGTTGCCGAACTGGCGGTCGAGAACCTTGACGTTGGAACCGGCAATGCCCTTGTCGAACCCGTCCTGGCGCTGCTGGTCGATCGGGATCGGCATGCCGCGGATGATGACGACTTCGGCGTCCGGCGTGGTGTCCTTGATATAGGTGCCGGCCACTTCGCCGAGAGCCGGATTGTTGCCGGCCACGTAAAGATCGCGCACCGAGCTGTCGTTGACGCTCGGGGCCCGGTCGACGATGGTGACGAACGTGCCCTTGGCTTTGACTTCCTTGATCGCGTTGACCAGCGGATCCGGATCGGTCGGCAGGATGACCAGCGCGTCGAGGCCCTGGATGGCCAGGTCCTGGATGGCATTGGCCTGGCTTGCCGCATCCGGCGAGGTCTTGACGATCACGGTAGCGGTCGGATGTTCCTTGCGGATCAGTTCGGCGACGCGCTCGGCGTGGTAGACGACGCCCGCCGTCCAGCCGTGGTCGGCCGCCGGAATGGACACGCCGATGGTCTTGGCCTCCTGCGCCAGTGCCGTGCCGGCCATGGCCGCCGCGACAAAGGCTACTCCTATCAATCGTTTCAGCATTTCTCTCTCCCTAGTGCAATGCCGGGGTCTTTGGTCTTTGAAAGGAGCCGGGCGACCCGAGGACCTGGCTCAATTGATGCGACCGGCTAAGATTTGCGCACCAGGGAACGCTGCACCAGCATCGCGATGATGATGATGGATCCCTGGATGGTGCCGATCAGATATTCGCTGATGAAATTGGACAGCAGCATGATGTTGCCGACCAGCTCGAGGATGAAGGCGCCGCAGATCGTGCCCCAGACGCGGCCTGCCCCGCCCTTCAGCGCCGTGCCGCCGACCACCACCGCGGTGATCGCCTGCAGCTCCCAGAGGATGCCCGTGGTCGCCGAAGTGGAGCCGAGCCGCGGCACATAAAGCAGCACGGCAATGGCCACGCAGAGCCCCTGGATGACGAAGGCTGCGGTGCGCACCTTGTCGACGCTGATGCCGGAATAGCGCGCCACGTCGCGGTTGGAGCCGACGGCCACCACATGCCGGCCGTAGCGGGTGCGATAGAGCACGAAGGCGGCAATCGCCGTGACGGCAAAGATGATGACGATCGGGAACGGAACGCCGGCGACCGTGCCGAAATAGGCCGGACGATAGAGGTCCTGCAGCTGCGGCGATTTCAGCGTGATGGCGCCACCCTGCGACAGCCAGGTGGTCAGGCCGCGATAGATACCCATGGTGCCGAGCGTGGCGATGAACGGCTCGATGCGGCCAACCGTGGTGATCAGGCCGTTGGCCAGGCCACAGGCAGCCCCGATGACGAGCGTCAGCACGACGGCCGCCGCCAGCATCAGGCCACTGTCGACGATCACGCCGGAATTCATGAACAGGATCATCAGGCTGGCGACGAAGGCCACCATCGAGCCGACCGACAGGTCGAGATCGCCCGAGGAAATGACGAAGGTGGCACCGACCGCGATGATGGCGATGAAGGCCGAGCGTGTCGCCACATTGGCCAGATTGGTGATGCCGATGAAATTGGGATTGACCAGCGCGCCCACCAGCAGCAGCAGGGCAAGCGCTGCAAAGGGTGCTACGGCCCTGAGGTCCACATCCCGCCATGTGCGGCGCCTTGTCTCCAAACCTTTCGGCTCGTCATTCATGCTCGTGTCCACACTCAACCTCCCGCCCTCCGCGTCCCTTGCCGGGCTCTCCGGGCCTGTCCTGTATTCTGTTAGCCTTCACGCACCCTCGCCTCAGGCCGCCTGCTTCTGCTTCAGGCCCGCGGCGTAGCGCATGATTTCCTGCTCGTTGATCTCGTCGCCTTCCAGCACGCCGACCATGCGGCCTTCGCGCATCACCGCGACGCGGGTGCACAGGCCGATCACCTCCTGCAATTCCGAGGACACTACGATGATCGACCGGCCTTCGCGCGCCAGGGCCGAGATGAAATGATAGATCTGCTGTTTTGTCCCGACATCGATGCCGCGCGTCGGCTCGTCGATGATGATGATCTGCGGCTCGGTCTCCATGACCTTGGCCAGCAGCAGCTTCTGCTGGTTGCCGCCCGACATGCGCCCCACCACCACCCGGTCGTCGCGCACCCGGATATCGAAACGCCGCTGCGCCCGCACCATCGCCGCCGCCTCGCTTCTGGGCTGGAGATAACCATACCGGCTGTGCTGGGCCAGCGATTGCAGCGTCAGGTTCACCGTCATGCCGGAGCCGAGCAGCAGGCCCTTGGATTTGCGGTCCTTGGTCATATAGGCAAGGCCGGCACCGGTTGCGGCATCGACATTATGGGCCGGCATGGCATTGCCATAGACCACGACCTCGCCCGATGTCCGCGACCGCAGCCCGACGACTGCTTCCATCAGTTCGGTGCGGCCGGACCCCATCAGCCCGGAAAACCCGAACACCTCGCCACGACGCACCTCGAAGCTGGCATCCCGGACATAACCCGTCGACACCGAGCGCACCGACAGCACAACCTCGCCGTCCACATCCGGCTCGTGCTTGGCGGGATAAAGGCTGGACAGCTCGCGACCGACCATCAACTGGGCAATGGATTCGCCATCGAGCACCGAGGTTTGCGCCGTCTTCACCCATTGCCCGTCGCGCAGAACCGTGACGCGGTCGGTCAGCTCCATCACCTCGTCGAGCTTGTGCGACACGAAGACGAAACTGGTACCTTTGTCGCGCAGCTTGCGCACCTGCTGGAACAGCACTCGCGTTTCCTCGCGTGACAAGACCGCGGTCGGCTCGTCCATGAACACGACGCGCGCATCGCGGCTGATCGCCTTGGCGATTTCCACCATCTGCTTGTCGGCAACGGTCAGCGAACTGATCAGCTGGTTCTCGTCGACATGCGAGCCCAGCGTATCCAGCACACGGCGCGTCTCGGCGCGCATGCGCTTGCGGTCGAGCACGCCGAACCGGGTGAGCTCGCGGCCGAGAAACAGGCTTTCCGACACGGTCAGATGGTCGGCAAGATTAAATTCCTGGTGGATGATGACAATGCCCAGCGCCTCGGCGGCACCATTGGCCGGCAGCTTGATCGGCTTGCCGTCGAGAAGGATTTCGCCGGAGGTCGGCTGCTCGAAGCCGGACAGGATCTTGACCAGGGTCGATTTGCCGGCACCGTTTTCGCCCATCAGCGCATGGATCTCGCCGGCACGCAGATCGAAATCGACGCTGAACAACACCTGTACACCACTGAACGACTTGCTGATCCGCTTCGCCCGAAGCACCACCGCACGGTCGTCTATCGTCTCGGAATTCATGCTGGCCTCCCCGCGGCTCCCATCCGCTCGAGAGATGATGTAAACCTTTACATGACCACTGTAAAGGTTTACATAGAGGCATAACGTGGATTTTCCATGTACACGCTTTGACCTTCAAGCCAGTCTGTGTAGTGTCCCGCGCAACGAGACTCCAAGGCAGAACGCAGTGTCGAATTCCTCACCCGCCACCATCGAAGACGTCGCCCGGATCGCCGAGGTTTCGATCGCCACGGTATCGCGGGCCATTCACATGCCGGAGAAAGTGGCCAATTCGACGCGGCTGAAGGTCAACCAGGCCATCGCCATCACCGGCTACACCACCAATGCCATGGCCCGCAGCCTGCGGCTTGGCCGCTCCAACATGATCCTCGTCGTGGCACCCGATATCGGCGACCCCAATTTTTCCAGCATTCTGGTCGGCCTTGAGAACGAGGCGCGCTCCCACGGCTATGGCGTGCTGATCGGCCATACCCAGAACGACGCGCAGCGCGGCCTCGAATATCTGAAATTCTTAAATTCCAACCAGGCTGCCGGCCTCATCCTGTTCACCGGCATCCTGCCCTTCGGCCACCAGACCATGACCGCCCGCCTGCCGCCCTCGGTCGGCGTGTTCGAGCCGGTGTTCAACGGCGGCATTCCCTATGTCGGCGTCGACGATATCGAAGGGGCCCGCAAGGCGGTCGACCTGCTGCTGTCGGAAGGCCACCGTAAGATCGCCTTCATCGGTGACAGCAAGACAAGGCTTGCCTATCACCGCCGGCGGCTCGGCTACGAGGCGGGCTTGGACGCGGCCAACGTGCCCGACAGCCTGCGCATTATCCTCGAAGGCGATGGCACGATCGAGAGCGGCCGGCTGGCCGTCGAGCAACTGTTCATGCGCGACACACTGCCGACCGCCTTCATGTGCGTCAACGACCAGACGGCGATCGGCGTGATGATCGGCCTGTCGGCCCGTGGCTATCACGTGCCGCGCGATTTCTCCGTGACCGGCTTCGACGACGTGCCGCAGGCAAGCTTCATGACCCCGTCGCTCACCACCATCCGCCAGCCCCGCACGGCGATCGGCAAACATGCCATGGCGCTGCTGCTGGAACTGCTCTCCGATGGCAAACCCGCCGAGACCGAAATCCTGCTGCGGCCAGATCTGGTGGTCAGGAATTCGGTCGGGCCGCCGGGGCGGCGGTGAGTCAAAAATGCGGACATAGCCGCGGTCGCAATCGTGCACCTCGGGTATAGCTAAGCAGCCATCCTAAACGTTTCAGCCCTTGCTGAAATGTCAATGATTTTTGCCGTTCGACCTAGCAAGGGCAGATGTGGTGTGTTCTCCTTGCTCAGTGTCACAGCAACTCGCGTTGGTGCTTTTTCACCCAAATCCCTCACGTCAAGAAATTTGGAAACGGCAGCATGAACAGAATTTGCGTGTGGCGACACCAGATCATAAACAGCTATCCGTTCAGATTGCTCGATCATAGCATCAAACTTCCATTCGGCGCTGGCCCCGATAAATGCAGCCTCGCGTGCGACATACGCACCTGGAAACGCAGCCTCAAGTCTTGACCAAAGCTTCTCACGCTGATCCGCTGCATGCTGTTCTGATAACTTTTCCGCCGTAGCATCAACCGCTGCCTTCGAAGCGTTCGCCACAGCAATTGACGCTGCAACTAGTGCCTCTCGCGGCACTTCAAGATCGAAAACCATGTCACTGTCAAATCGGACCCCAAAGCGATCTGCCGCATCTCTGGCGATCCGCGTAAACAATGCGCGCCCGCCCATAAGATCGGCCTCTCGTCGCCCGGCGCCACCGTCTGATATGAAATACCCCCCGGGGCTGTCTTCGAACCTCAGAACGACACGCACTCCACCAGGATAGAGCAGCGGCGTCACGACCATTGCGCTGCCGTTGGTGCTCTTTGAGTACGCCAGGGCGCGTGCAACCTCTTCGGCAATCTGGTTTAGCGATAAAGCGTCGATCATAAAAGCCTCCCACTCCAATCCGGCGGCGGTAACTCACTCAGCCCAGAGATATGGAAATGCTGTTCTATTTCCTTTGCCACATCGCGAAACGACTGGGGTTCCGCCTGAAGCGGTGACGCGTTAGGAAGGTTTGCCGAAGGCTTGAAGGCCTCGTCACCCAACTTTGCATTATCCTCATACAAGTGAATGTGTGAACCGTTAACTTCTGGCGACAGCCGAAATTTTCGCCAATTGACATTTGTATGCGGGGCCGACGGTGCAAAATCGATCCGA
This sequence comes from Agrobacterium sp. a22-2, assembly GCF_012276985.1. Classification (GTDB taxonomy): domain Bacteria; phylum Pseudomonadota; class Alphaproteobacteria; order Rhizobiales; family Rhizobiaceae; genus Allorhizobium. The sequence goes on from NZ_JAAXMM010000019.1 coordinate 9,256, forward strand.
GAAATACATACCCAGCGGTCCTGATGCAACACTTCAAACGTAGCCGTAATATCTTCCATTGGCCTCTGCGTCCAAGCCTGTAAACGAATTCGAACGATCTCAATTGAAATATCGTTTTCATCCATAAGTTGGATGAGCAATTCTATCCGTTCGGCCGCCACAGAATAAAACGGCTGTCGTTCAGCAGCCTTTGCCTTCGCCGTATTTTCTCGAACAACCTTTTGTGTTTTCCAAGACGGCCAGGCAAATATGCTTTTTGGCTGCTCAATTAGATGGCGCCACTCCTCAAGTTTTTTGCCACTTTCAATCAAAGCTTGCCCTAGCGGTCCGATGGGTCGCCGCCTTCCCCCAGTAAAAGAATGCGTAGCCTCTAGCCAATAGTCAACACAACAAAAACCGGAGCGCTTCCACGCCCCGGCTACCCATCCTCGTCAAACCGATATCACACGTACCGGTTCACCACATTCTCCAGATATTCCTGGCGGCCTGACTTCGGCTCGGGGTTGATATCCTCGCGTTCCACCGTCTCGGCAATCGCGTCGAGCGAGAGTTCGCCGCGCAGCATCTTCTGCGCCTCCGGGCTGTCCCATTTGGCGTAACGCTCTTTGAGCGGCGTCGACAGGGCGCCGTCCTCAATCATCTTGGCCGCTGCCTTCAGGCCGCGAGCGCAGCAATCCATGCCGCCGATATGGCCGATCAAGAGGTCGGCCGGATCGAGCGACTGGCGGCGCAACTTGGAGTCGAAATTGGTGCCGCCGGTGGTGAAGCCGCCACCCGCCAGAACCTGGTAATAGGCCAGCGCCATTTCCGGCACGTTGTTGGGGAACTGGTCGGTATCCCAGCCGGACTGGTAGTCGTTGCGGTTCATGTCGATCGAGCCGAAAATGCCAAACGCATTGGCCATGGCCAGTTCATGCTCGAAGGAATGGCCGGCGAGGATGGCGTGGCCCTGCTCGATATTGAGCTTCACTTCCTTGTCGAGACCATGCCGCTGCAGGAAGGCGTAAACGGTGGCGACATCGTAGTCATACTGATGCTTAGTCGGCTCCTGCGGCTTCGGTTCGATCAGGATCGTGCCCTTGAAGCCGATCTTGTGCTTGTATTCGACCACCAGGTTGAGGAAGCGGCCCATCTGGTCGAGTTCGCGCGACAGGTCGGTGTTGAGCAGCGTCTCATAGCCTTCGCGACCGCCCCACAGCACGTAATTTTCGCCGCCAAGCTTCATTGTCGCATCGAGGCAGGTCTTCACCGTCGCCGCGGAGAAGGCGAAGACATCCGGATCGGGATTGGTCGAGGCGCCGCTCATGAAGCGGCGGTGGGAAAACAGGTTCGCCGTACCCCACAGCAGCTTGACGCCGGTGGCCGCCTGCTTCTCGGCAAAGTAGTCGACGATCTCGTTGAGGTTCTTCGTGTTTTCCGCAAAATTGCGGCCTTCCGGGCGCACGTCGGCATCGTGGAAGCAGTAGTAGGGCGAGCCGAGCAGCGAGAAGAATTCGAAAGCCACATCGGCCTTCAGCTTGGCCGCCTGCATGCTGTCGTCAAACCACGGCCGCTGGAAGGTCTGGCCGCCGAACGGATCGCCGCCCGGCCAGGTAAACGTATGCCAATAGGCGACCGCAAAGCGCAGGTGGTCTTCCATCCGCTTGCCGGCAACCATTTCGTCGGGATTGTAGTGGCGGAAGGCCAGCGGATTGGTACTATCAGGGCCTTCATACTGGATCTTGGGCGTATCGCCGAAAAAGCCTGTCGTCATGGGGTATCCTCCTGTTGAATGTCTAGCATTTGCAGCCCCTCATCCGCCTTCCGGCACCTTCTCCCCGCAGGCGGGGAGAGGGTGAGGGGCAAATCGTCATGATGGGTTCAGCGCCTTGATCGCCGGATAGACCGAGCGATAGCGCTGGTAGGCTGCCGCGTAATCCGCGCCAAGCCCCGCCACCGGCTCGATCGTCTCCGATGTTGCCGGCGCCGTGCAGACCGAGACGGGGTCGGCACCGGTCGCGGCAATCAGGCCGAGGCGGGCGGCACCGAAGGCGGCGCCGAAATCGCCGTCGGCCGGGATATCGACCGGCATATCGAGAGCGGTCGCGATCGAGGCCAGCCAGTAGCGCGAGCGCGAGCCGCCGCCGATCGCGGTGACCCGGCCGATCGAGGTTCCGGCCGATTTCAGCGCTTCGAGATTGTCGCGAATGGCAAACGACACACCCTCCAGCACCGCCTGGGTCAGCACCGCCCGGTCCGACTCGTGGCCAAGGCCGATAAAGGCGCCGCGGATCTTTGCGTCATTGTGCGGCGTGCGCTCGCCTGAGAGATAGGGCAGGAACGTCACGCTTGACGGCGCTTTCAGCGTGTCGCCGAGTTCGCCGGTCAGGTCGCCGGCCGATTTGCCGGTGACATGGGAATGCCAGTTGAGGGCATCGGTCGCCGACAGGATCACGCCCATCTGGTGCCAGGTATCGGGCAGCGCGTGGCAGAAGGCATGCACGGCGCTTTCCGGCTTCGGCAGATAGGACCCATTGGCGGCAAACAACACGCCCGACGTGCCGAGCGACACAAAGGCCTGGCCGGCGGCGACCGTGCCCATGCCGCAGGCGGAAGCCGCATTGTCCCCTGCCCCGCCGGCAATCACCACACCCGCACCCATGCCCCATTGGGCAGCCAGTTCGGCTTTCAAGAGACCGGCCTGTTCCGTGCCCTCAACGAGCCCCGGCATCTGGCTTTCAGTGAGCCCCGTCGCCTCGAGCAGGACGCTCGACCAGGCGCGCTTGCCGGTGTCGAGCCAGGCCGTGCCGGCCGAATCCGACATGTCGGACAGGTATTCGCCGCTCAGCCAGAAACGCAGGTAGTCTTTGGGCAGCAGCACCTTGGCGACCTTGGCAAAAATCTCCGGCTCATGCTTGGCGACCCAGGCGAGTTTCGGCGCGGTAAAGCCGGGAAAGACGATATTGCCCGTCAGGGCGCGGAAGCGAGGATCGGCGTCGAGTGCGGCGGCCTCCACATGGCTGCGCGTGTCGTTCCACAGGATGCAGGGCCGGAGCACCTCGCCGTCGCTGCCGATCAATGTGGCGCCGTGCATATGGCCGGACAGGCCGATGCCCTTGACGGCCGCAAGCTCGCGTCCATGGCTGGCCTTCAGGCCGGCGATCGCCTCCTGTGTGGCGCGGATCCAGTCGACCGGATATTGCTCCGACCAGCCGGGATGCGGTCGCGACACATCGAGCGCCCCATTGGCCGAACCGATCACTCGCTGATCGCCGTCGATCAACAGCGCCTTGACACCCGAAGTGCCGAGATCCAGTCCCAAATACATCATTCGTCTCCATGCCTGGCCCGTCAGGGCAGATTGTCTCGCAGAAAAATATCGAGCCGGATGCGCTCCTGCGCGCTGACCACCGGCAATCCGTCCGCCTTGGCCTTCAGGAGCCGGATGGCGCTGCGCACCTCGTGGCCGGCATCCTGGTTCAGCACCGCATCGATCCGGCCGGACAGAAGCGCTGCCCGCGTCGTCTCGGTCAGTTCATGGGCGATCACCGCCGGCCGGACCGGAAGGCGTGCCGCCTCCAGTGCCCGCACCAGGCCGCGATTGCCGGCTCCCAGGCTGTAGAGGCCCGCCAGATCCGGCTGTGCGGCAAACAGATCGGTGACGATGTCCTCGACGAGTGCCGGATCGTCGCGCCCCTCCAGAACCGGCAGCAGCGAAACCTGCGGGAATTCTGCAGCCATCACGGCTCGAAACCCCTCGAACCGTTCGCGGTGGTCCCGTACCAGCATCGAACCGGCGATCACCGCCACCGTTGCCGGTCGCCCGGCCAGGAAACGCCCTAGCAGGCTGGCCGCCGTGCGGCCCGCCGCCATATTGTCGATGCCGGCATAATGATGCCGCAGCGATCCCGGCAGGTCCGACACCAGCGTCACGACAGGAATGCCGGCCTCAACCAGATCGTCGATCGCCGCGCGGACCTCCGGCGCATCGACCGCCACCAGCGCCACACCGGCCGGACCATCGGCCAGCACGGCTTGCAGCGCCGCGGCAATCGCCTGCGGATCGAAGGGCGGCACCTCGACAATAGAGATGGTCGTGCGCTCCTGTCCGGAACGGGCCCTGGCGCCTTCCACCTCGCGGCGCAGGGTTCTCATGAAGGAATTGTCGTTGGAGGGCAGAATGAAGACCAGCGGATAGACCCGGCCCTTGGCCAGATTGGCCGCGGCCAGATCGCGCACGTAGCCGAGCTCACTGATCGCCCCTTCGACGCGCTCGCGGGTTTCCGCCCGCACGCCGGCGCGCCGGTTCAAGACCCGGTCGACGGTTGCCAGGCTGACGCCCGCATGGGCCGCGATATCGTGCACTGTAGGCTTCATATCTCCTCCGGTGCCGAGTCCTAGCGAAGTTTCTGAGGTACGTAAATCATTTTTTGATGCACGTACGTCATCAGACCGACACACGGCCTGGGCAGCACGCGAAAAGGCCGTCGCTTTGAGACGACGGCCTTTTTGCGCTGCGGTGGATTTCAGAAAGGTTTAGTGGCCGCTGCCGGGCGGCGGCGCGGCCTTGGGTTTCTGGATCAGCATGGCCATGAAGACCAGCGCGCCGAACAACGCCGTCAGCCCCAGGAACACGTCGATGAAGGACAACATCCAGGCCTGCTGTGTCACCAGGCCCGAAAGCTTGGCAAGAGCAGTCGACGTGCCGTCGAGCCCGTAGGAATCGTAATTGGCACCGACGTTGTCGAGCCAGCTGACGGCTGCCGGATTGCTCCAGGTGACATGCTCGGAGAGCCGGGCGTAATGATCGTCCGTGCGCTGCGTCAGCATGGTATTGATGATCGCCAGACCCACGGCACCGCCGAGGTTGCGCGTCAGGTTGAACAGGCCGGAGGCGTTCTTCATCCGGTCGGGCGGCAGAGTGCCGAGCGCGATATTGTTGATCGGCACCATGCAGATCATCAAGGAGCAGCCGCGCAGGATCTGCGGCACCAGCAATTCGTAGAAATCCCAGTCCGCCGTCATCTGGGTCATCAGGAACGTGCCGGCGGCAAAGCCGGCAAAACCCGCCATCATCATCACCCGCGGATCGAGCCGGCTGGAAAGGGCACCCGCGACCGGCGCGGTCAGGAACATGGCCAGACCCGAGACGAACATGGTCTCGCCGATCATCAGGGAATCGTAGCCGCGGATGCGGCCGAGATAGAGCGGATAGAGATAAGTCAGGCCATAGAGGCCGACGCCCATCACGAAGGAGAACAGCGAGCCGAAGGCGAAATTGCGGTTGGCAAATGCCCTGAGATCCACCACAGGGAAATCCACCCTGAACACCCGGTAGAAGAAGATCATGCCGCCGATCACCATGGCGATCGTGCCCATGACGATATGCTCGTCGTTGAACCAGTCCTTGGAATTGCCCTCTTCCAGCACGAATTCCATCGAGCCGAGGAAGACCGCCATGGTCAGCAATCCCCACCAGTCGAATTTCTTGAACAGGCTGTATTCCGGCTTGTCGAAATCGATCAGGCTCCAGGTCACGGCGGTCACGATGATGCCGGGGATGACATTGATCAGGAACAGCCAGTGCCAGGACATGGCATGGCTGATATAGCCGCCGATCGTCGGCCCGACGGTGGGTGCCAGCGTCGCGACGAGACCGATGATCGGCGAGACGATATTGCGCTTGGAGGGCGGAAAGATCGTGAAGGCCGCCGCAAAAACGGACGGGATCATGCCGCCGCCGATGAAACCCTGTATGGCGCGGTAGACGATCATCTGCTCGATATTGGTGGCCGTGGCCGCCAGCGCGCTGGCAAGCGTAAAGCCGGCCGCCGAGACCGAGAACAGCACGCGGGTGGACACGATGCGCGCCAGGGCACCCGACAGCGGGATCATGATGACTTCAGCGATCAGATAGGACGTCTGCACCCAGGCGATCTCGTCCGAACCGGCCCCAAGGCCCGCCTGGATCTCGGACAGCGAGGCGGACACGATCTGAATGTCGAGGATCGACATGAACATCCCGAACACCATCGCGAAAAATGCGATGATGCGCTTGGGATCCATGCGTTCTTCGGCATTCGGGACGGCCATGCCGCCCGCGCCTGGGGTCACTGTCGTCGCCATCGTCGTTCCGGGCCTCTTGACGCGTTACTTGGCAGCAATCGCCGCGCCATCATCGGGCGCTGTGCGGGTGTCGACATCGACCACGACGCTGAGGCCCGCCCTGAGGCGTCCCTGCGCCAAGGCTTCTTCGGGCAAAGCGATCCTGACCGGCACGCGCTGGATGACCTTGGTGAAATTGCCCGTGGCATTTTCAGCCGGCAGCATGGAGAACACCGAACCGGACGCTGGCGCAATCGAGGTCACCGTTCCGATCAGCGGCTCGTCCTCAAAGGCATCGACATGGATGTTGACCTTGGAGCCGGGCACGAGGTGGCCAATCTGGGTTTCCTTGAAATTGGCGTCGATATAGAGTTCCTTGACCGGAACCAATGCTGCGAGCCGCTTGCCGACGGAGACCAGATCGCCGGTCTGCACCGCCAGGTTGCCCACGACACCGTCGTAGGGCGCCTTCAGAATGGTGAAATCGAAATCCCGCTGCGCCTTCTGACGCGACAATTCCAACGACCGCACGGAGCTTTCCGCCTCGGCGCGCTGCGCCTTCAACAGGTCGATATTGGCTTTGGCCGACGAAATGCTCGCATCGCCCGCAACCAGGTTGGCGCGTGCCTGATCGAGAGCCACCTGCGCATTGTCGAACGACGCGACGGTGCCGACGGACTTGGACTGCAACTCGCCTGCCCGGCGCTGGGTGATACCGGCGCCGCGCACCGCGGCCTCCAGCGCGACCTTCTGCGCTTCGGCTTGCTCAAGAGCTGCCTGCGCCCCGACGATCTGCGCATCGATGCGCTTCAGGGACAGCATCTCGGTATCGATGGCAGCCTCGGCCTGCTCGAGCGCAATGCGGTAGTCGCCATTGTCGAGCGTCACCAGGGGATCGCCAGCCTTGACCATCTGGTTGTCCGTCACATTGACCTGCGTGACATAGCCGGAAACCTTGGGCGAGATGATCGCGATGTCACCTTCGATATAGGCGTCCTCGGTCGAAACCATGAAGCGCCCGTCCGTCCACCAGGAATAACCGTACCAGCCGCCGGCCGACACCAGAGCCAGAAGGATCGTCGGGAGGACCAGGCTACGCCGCTTGGCCTTCGGCTTTTCGGCTGCGACCGGGCTCGCGGAGCCGGCAGCATGAGCTTCCGTGCCGGATTCGTCGAGCTTGGCCGTTTCACCATCAGCGCCGGGCTCCGGCGTAGTCTTAAGATCGACGGCGCGGACGGCGCCAGTTCTCTGCGTGCCTGACATTTTGGTTACCATAGAGAGTAGATTGTGAAGAAATATCGAACTGAACCGTTCGGTTCGATTTGACATAGGGCGTTTTATACCACATATCAAGCCATAAAGAACCTGTGGGTTCGATAGCGTTAATTTTAGGTTGGAAATGAGCGAAGCAGCAGACAAAAATAGTGTGGCGGAGGAGGATGAAACCGGCCCTCCCTACATGTGCGCGCCTATTTCGGGCCGTTTTGCGGCGGGTGCGGATCCAGCCAAGCGTGAGCAGATTCTCGACGGCGCCAAGCGGGTTTTCATGAAGCTCGGCTTCGATGCCGCCAGCATGAACGACGTGACGCGGGAAGCCGGCGTTTCCAAGGGAACGATCTATGTCTATTTCCAGAGCAAGGAAGACCTGTTTGCCTCGCTGATCGAACGGGAAAAGGGCCGCTTTGCCGAAGAACTGCGCGACCTTCTGGCCCGCGACGGCTCCGTCGAGGATCGGCTGCTGCAGTTTGGCCTGACCTATGCCCGTCACGTGGTCAACAGCGACATGGTTCCCGCCATGCGCACCGTGATCGGCGTGATCGATCGCATGCCGAGCCTTTGCAAACGCTTTTTTGCCAGCACGCCGAGCAACGCCCAGACCGTTCTGCAGGACTACATTGAGCGCCAGGCGCAAGCAGGCACGCTCCGCGTCGAGGATGCCGACCTGGCATCACGCCAGTTCATCGACCTGTCGACCAGCATTCTTTTCAAGCGCCGACTGTTCGGTGAAATGACCTGCGTCCCGGATACGAAGGAAATCGATCGGATCGTCAACAGCGCCTTGCGCGTCTTCTTGGCTGCCTACGCGCCGCCCTGCAACGAGGCTGCCCAGACAGTGCCGCAATAGCGGCCCTCGACTTTTTACTATTCTTCTCCGGGCGACACCTTGTCGATGCTTCCCGCTAGCGCCATTTGATGCTATCGCCAAGCCACCGCCAACCGGAAGAGCCAAATGCAGGACATTGCCCTACTTCTTCAGGATCCAGCCGCATGGATCGCCCTGGTCACCCTGATTGTCATGGAGGTCGTTCTCGGCATCGACAATCTGGTCTTCATCTCGATCCTCACCAACAAGCTACCTGAGCATCAGCGCGAATCCGCCCGCCGCATCGGTATCGGTCTGGCGCTGGTGATGCGTCTTGTCCTGCTCGGCACCGTCGCCTGGATCGTCCAGTTGACCACGCCGCTCTTCGTCCTGTTCAATCACGGCTTCTCCTGGAAGGACCTGATCCTGATCGCCGGCGGCCTGTTCCTGGTCTGGAAGGCCACCAAGGAAATCCACCACAGCGTCGATCCGGAAGACAAGGACGGCGACTTCATCGCCTCCACGACCAATGCCACCATGACGGCAGCCATCGGCCAGATTCTGCTGCTTGACCTGGTCTTCTCGGTCGACAGCATCATTACCGCCGTCGGCATGACGGATCACCTGCCGATCATGGTGGTTGCCGTCATTGTCGCCGTGTCGGTCATGCTGCTGGCAGCAAACCCGCTGGCCAATTTCATCGAGAAGAACCCGACCGTCGTCATGCTGGCACTCGGCTTCCTGCTGATGATCGGCATGACGCTGATTGCCGACGGCATGGGCTTCCATGTTCCGAAGGGTTACATTTACGCTGCCATGGCCTTTTCGGGTCTCGTGGAAGTACTCAACATGTTCGCCCGTCGCAAGAAGCAGGCCGACCGGGACAAGAAGCGCTTGCATTGACAGGCCGCGCCTGATCGACCACAGCAGGCTCGCGGATATCTCCGCGGGCCTGTTTCGTGTCTGGCGGTAGCCTTGGCTGGGAACAAAGTCGTGGCCGTTTGCATTCTGTTTGCGATTTCTGCCGTTCATCCCCCATCCCTATCCCGACATCAAAATTGACTGGAGCCCCATGTCCACCGAGCAAATCCTTGCGTTTTCGGTCATTGGCCTGATGATGGCCGCCTTCATGTGGGATCGGTTCCGGTATGACATTGTAGCCTGCGTCACGCTCGTGGCGGCAGTCGCCCTCGGTCTCGTCCCGGTCGACAAGGCTTTCTCCGGCTTCAGCGACGATATCGTCATCATCGTTGGCGCCGCTCTCGTGGTCAGCGCCGGTGTGGCGCGGTCCGGCATCGTCGATGCGGCCATCAAGCGCTTCTTCCCGCGGCTGAAATCGATCCGCGGCCAGATGCTGCTGCTGATCGTCACGGTGACGATCCTCTCGGCCTTCATCAAGAATATCGGCGCGCTCGCCATCATGATGCCGGTCGCCTTCCAATTCGCACGCCGCTCCAGCAGCCCGCCGTCGATCTTCCTGATGCCCATGGCCTTCGGTGCCCTGCTCGGCGGATTGATGACGCAGATCGGCACCTCGCCGAACATCGTCGTCTCGGGCCTGCGCAAGGAAATCACCGGCGAAGCCTTTACCATGTTCGATTTCACGCCCGTCGGCGCAACGCTGGCCGTCACCGGCACGATCTTCCTGATGTTCTTCTACTGGCTGGTGCCGCGGCGCGAAAACCAGAACCCGTCCATGCAGGAGGCTCTGGAAAGTTCCACCTATGCCACCGACGCCACGCTGACCAGGCAATCGCCGTTCGTCGGAAAGGAACTGAACGACCTGCTGACGCTCGCCTCCGGCGAAGTGATCGCCACCTCCATTCTGCGCGGACACACCCGCATGTCGCCGTTTCCGGATGTCGCGCTGAAGGAAGGCGACACGGTGATGCTGGAAGGCCCGTCCGAGGCGCTGGATCGGATCGTGTCGCAGGCCCAGTTGAGCTTGTCCGGCAAGCCGATAGCCGAAAGCGGCAGCAGAAAGGGAGAAATCAGCACGATCGAGGCCGTGATTGCCCCCAGTTCGACGCTGGTGGACCTTTCAGCACGCGATGTCTCCTTGTTCAATACCTATGGCATCAACCTTCTGGCCGTCAGCCGCCAGGGCAAGCGCATCAAGGAAAGGCTGGGTGAACTGACCCTGCGCTCCGGCGATGTCGTGGTGTTGCAAGGGCAGCGCAAGGCGCTTCCGGCCGCCCTGCAGGAACTCGGCTGCCTGCCACTGGCCGAGCGGGAGATCCTGCTTGGAACGTCGCGCAGCGCCCTGGTTCCGATCGCCATACTGGTCGCCGCGATGGGGTCGACGGCGCTTGGTCTGGCACCGGTCGCGGTGGCCTTTTTTGCCGCCGCCCTTGCCATGGTGCTATTCCGCGTCATCCCGTTGAGCGAGATCTACCGCGCCGTCGATGGGCCGATCCTGATCATGCTGGCCGCCCTCATTCCGGTCAGCGAAACCCTGCGCACCACGGGCGCCAGCGAGAAGATCGCCGAATGGCTGGGCCATGTGGCCCACGGCCTGCCGGCCTATGGCGCGCTGACGCTGATCCTGGTCACGGCAATGGCCGTCACGCCCTTCCTCAACAATGCCGCAACTGTTCTGGTCATGGCACCGATTGCCGCCAGTTTTGCCGCCAACCTCGGTTTCCGGCCGGATGCCTTCCTGATGGCCGTGGCGATCGGCGCCGGCAGCGATTTCCTGACCCCGATCGGCCACCAATGCAACACGCTGGTGATGGGACCGGGCGGCTATCGCTTCAGCGACTACCCGCGTCTCGGCCTGCCGCTGTCGCTGCTCATCATCGTCGTGGCAATCCCGATGCTGCTTCTGGTCTGGCCGATTCAATAGGCCGATCGGCAAGCCCGCCTGCAAAAGGAGAAAGCCTGCGTCGGGCGGGACGCAGGCTTTCGGGCGGGGGACGGGGAATGTGAATGAAAGTCGGGGTAGGGGTTCCCTGCCTTCTCGTTGGCTACGGTAAGAATCCGGACACAGTCCCCGTCTTCTCTCCTCCGTTGCGTCCGGTGGGCACGACAATCATTCCGCAGCCTCAACGCGGCCGATCAAAAATGGTTCCCGGACACCTTGAAAAAAATGCGCCGCCATCGATTTTTTACGGTGCATCGACTTCCGGGGCGCGGCCAGGCGGCAGTTTTCCTTGACGCTTGGCGCTGAATATGGCCTAAGGCCTCGCATTGGAACACTGCGGAAACGCCGGGAATGAGCCGGTTTTGTCCGCGTTTCCGAGAGTTTCAGCCAATCCCTTGATCGCGCAAAAGCACGGCCCGGTCATCCGCACGTTACCACGAGCACGAATTCAAATGAACACATCAGGCGTCCGCGTCCGCATCGCACCCTCCCCGACCGGCGAACCCCATGTGGGCACCGTCTACATCGCCCTGTTCAACTATCTCTTCGCCAAGAAGATGGGCGGCGAGTTCATCCTGCGCATCGAGGACACCGATGCGACGCGCTCGACGCCGGAATTCGAGCAGAAAGTGCTCGACGCACTGAAATGGACCGGTCTGACATGGTCGGAAGGCCCGGATGTCGGCGGCCCCTACGGTCCCTATCGCCAGTCCGACCGCAAGGATATGTACCAGCCCTTCGCCCAGGACCTGCTCGACAAGGGCCATGCCTTCCGCTGTTTCTGCACGCCCGAGCGCCTGACCGAAATGCGCGAAGCCCAGCGCGCCAGCGGCAAGCCGCCGAAATATGACGGCCTCTGCCTGCATCTGAAGGCCGAGGAAGTCACCGCCCGGGTCGCCTCCGGCGAAGCCTCCGTGGTGCGCATGAAGATCCCGGCCGAAGGCTCCTGCGACTTCAACGACGGGGTCTATGGCGACGTCTCGATCCCGTGGGATTCGGTCGACATGCAGGTGCTGATGAAGGCCGACGGCATGCCGACCTATCACATGGCGAACGTCATCGACGACCATCTGATGAAGATTACCCATGTGGCGCGCGGCGAGGAATGGCTGGCCTCGGTGCCCAAGCATATCCTGCTCTACCGCTATTTCGAATGGGACGAGCCGAAGTTCATGCATCTGTCGCTGATGCGCAATGCCGACAAGTCAAAACTGTCGAAGCGCAAGAACCCGACCTCGATCTCCTACTACTCGGCGCTCGGCTACCTGCCGGAAGCCCTGATGAACTTCCTCGGCCTGTTCTTCATCCAGATCGCCGAAGGCGAAGAACTGCTGGATATGAACGAGCTGGCGGAAAAATTCGATCCGGACAACCTGTCCAAGGCCGGCGCGATCTTCGACATCCAGAAGCTCGACTGGCTGAACGGCCGCTGGCTGCGCGAAAAGCTGACGCCGGACGAGTTCCTGGCCCGCGTCTTCGACTGGTCGGCGGAAAACGACCGCCTGACGGAAGGCCTGAAGCTCGCCCAGAGCCGCATCTCCAAGCTCGGCGAATTGCCGCAGCTGACCGGCTTCCTGCTCGCCAATGACGTCGGCCTGACGCCGGCCTCGTTTGCCGGCCTGAAGACCAGCCCGGCCGAGACGCTGGAGATCCTCAACACCGTCCAGACGGATCTCGAAAAGATCCTCGAATGGAACGTTGCCACCATCGACGAGGAACTGCGCGCCATTTCCGAACGCCTCGGCAAGAAGCTGCGCGTGGTCACCCCGCCGCTGTTCGTCGCCGTTTCGGGATCGTCGCGCTCGCTGCCGCTGTTTGACTCGATGGCCCTGCTCGGCCGTTCGGTCGTGCGCCAGCGCCTGAAGGTCGCCGCGGCCGTGGTGGCGTCGATGGTGGGTAGCGGCAATTGACGTCTAACTGACATTGATTTCCACTCCAATTCAGGGAGAGGACATGACAGCTGCTATATATCGCCTGCTAAAACAGCTGGATGATGCCAAGATTCATTATTACCTTCAGCGGCATCGTCCAGACACGATTGATGTGACGGTCACGCTTGTAGGTAAGCGCATAGAGATTTCGGTATTCGATGATGATCACATCGAGATGTCGCAATTTCTGGGAACAGAGGACGTCGAAGACGAAAAATATCTTCAGGATATTCTTCGCCGAGAAATGGAGTACGGGGAAATGCCCCGCGAGTACTTCGCCAGAACGACGGAAAAAAAGAACACCGACGGAATCGAAAAATGACCGAAACGAAGACCGAAACCGCCCTCTCCTCCGACGTCACGGAAGTGCGTGCCCAGAAGCTGAAAATGCTGCGCGAACTCATCGGCGATGTCTATCCGGCCCATTTCCACCGGACCATGACCAATGCCGAACTGGCCGAGAAATATGCCGGCCTGGAGCTCGATACCGAGTCCGGCGATGTCGTGACCGTTGCAGGCCGCGTCTATTCCTCGCGCAACTCCGGCATGTTCATGGATATTCATGACGCCTCGGGCAAGATCCAGATCTTCAGCCACAAGGACACCACGCCCGAAAGCGCCCGCGCGCTGCTGCCGCTGATCGACCTCGGCGACATTGTCGGCGTCACCGGCATGGTTCGCCGCACCAAGCGCGGCGAGCTGACGATCAACGCGCAGGAGATCACCATGCTGACCAAGGCGCTGCTGCCCATGCCGGAAAAGTGGCATGGCGTCACCGATATCGAGACGCGCTACCGCAAGCGTCATCTCGACATCATGACCAACGAGGACAGCAAGCTGCGCTTCCAGCAGCGCTCGAAGATCGTCTCCGGCATCCGTCGCTTCATGGAAAACGACGGCTTCATGGAAGTCGAAACGCCCATGCTGCAGTCGATCTATGGCGGCGCCACGGCCGAGCCCTTCAAGACCCACCACAATACGCTCAAGCTCGACATGTACCTGCGCATCGCGCCGGAACTGTTTTTGAAGCGCACGCTGGTCTCGGGCCTGTCCGACAAGGTGTTCGAGATCAACCGTAACTTCCGCAACGAAGGCGTCTCGACACGACACAATCCCGAATTCACCATGATGGAATGCTACTGGGCCTATGCCGATTACGAGGACATCATGGACCTCGTCGAGCGGCTGTTCGCTGACCTCGCGACCCGCATCCACGGCTCAACCGAATTCACCTTCGGCGACAATGAAATCTCCTTCAAGGGTCCGTTCCGCCGCGTGCCGATGCCCGACGCCGTCAAGGACGTGACCGGCATCGACTTCCTGGCCATCAAGACCGACGAGGAAGCCCGCGCGGCGGCCAAGGCTGCCGGTTTTGCTGTCGAGAAGGACTGGACCTGGGGCGAGTGCCTGGCCTTCATCTTCGAAGAAAAGGTCGAGGGCACGCTGATCCAGCCGGCCCATGTCACCCATTTCCCGAAGGACATCTCGCCGTTTGCCAAGGAAGTGCCGGGCGAACCGCGCCTCGTCGAGCGTTTCGAAACCTATTGCAATGCCTGGGAAATCGGCAATGCCTTTTCCGAACTCAACGATCCGGAAGAGCAGCGCGCCCGCATGGTCGAGCAGCTGGAGCAGGCCCACGCCCGCGGCGAGAAGGACAAGCAACTGGACGAGGAATTCCTCGATGCGATCGACCAGGGTATGCCGCCGGCCGGTGGCCTCGGCATCGGCGTCGACCGCCTGATCATGCTGCTCACCAATTCCCCCTCGATCCGAGACATCATCTTGTTCCCGGCCCGCCGCAACAAGAACGACTGATCGCGTCCTGCATCCCTTTGAAAGGCCCGAAGCGCTTGACCCGCATTTCGGGCCTTTTGCGTTTGATGAGCGATTGCTTGGCCTTGGCCCTTCCCGTTGGCCGACATATCCGAAATAATTTCAACAACATTCAACCATACGGTTGACTAATTGTCGCCGCTCCTATATTCAACCATTCGGGAGAACAAATGGACGAAGATGCTCTGTCACGAATTCTGAAAGCCGCCGGCGATACGACCCGGCGACGCATCTTGACGCTGCTGGTCCAGGAGGGCGCGTTGAGGGTGACGGCGCTCGCCGCCCATTTCGATATGTCCCTCAACTCGGTCTCCAAGCACATCAAGGTGCTGGAGGAGGCGGGACTGGTCTCTCGCCGGACTTTGGGCCGCGAACATTTTATCGCGGCAGAACTCGAACCGTTGAAGCAGACGGAACAGTGGTTCGAGCAGCTAAAGTCCGTATGGGAACTGCGCCTTGCGGCGCTCGATCAACTGTTGAACGCAAAGGACGACGATCATGAGTGAACTGGAATTGACAGTCAGCCGGACCATCTCCGCACCGCGCGAAAAAGTATTCAACGCCTGGCTTTCGCCCGCCATGATGGCCAAATTCATGGCCGTGCCGAACGGCAGCACGGCGCCGTCCAGGGTGTCGAACGATCCGATCAAGGGCGGGCGTTTCTCGATCGTCATGGTGACCCCGGAAAAAGACGTGCCACATGCCGGCACCTATCTGGAGATCGATCCAGTCTCGCACCTGTCCTTCACCTGGGAATCGCCCCATTCGCTCGACGACAGCGTCGTCACCATCGATCTGGCCGAAATCGACGCGACAACGACCGAAGTCACCTTACGGCACGTCAAGTTTCGCAGCGAAGACTCACGCAATGGCCACGAGAAGGGCTGGAGCGCCATCCTTGCCAATCTCGCGCAGAGCCTGACCTGAACGCCAAAGCAATTGGGGCCGAACAAAAAAGGAGCCGGAAGACCAGGGGGCATGCCCCTTCTCCCGGCTCCTGTTATATCCTGGACCTGGTTTCCTTTCCGAACGAAAGGAGCGCCCCTGACGTCAATGCGTTGCCGCGACGTGTTCCTTTGAGACCGGAGGCACCGGTTCGCCATGAGATGAGGGTGTTGCGGCCGCCTCGCCCTGCGCCTCTACAGGCACTGCCGCTTCTTCACCACCGCCAAACACCATGCTCTTCACCGAGGACAGCCAGCCGCCATTGTCGGCTTCAACCACGGGCTCGTGGCTCGGCGCTGCCGCCTGGTCCGTCGAATGCTCGTTCGCGGCGGCAGGCTCTGTGCCGTGCGCCACAAGCGCCGCATGGGCAGGCGCCTCTTCCTTGATGGCCTGCTCCTCATGTCCCGCCGCGGGGGTAGCTGGTGCCTCATGCGACGGCGTTGCGTTGTGATCGGCAGCAACCTCGCCATGTCCTTCCGCAACAGGGGCAGCGCCATGCCCCTCCGCCACAGGCGTGGCCGCATGTCCTTCGGCGGCCGGGGTCTCTTCTGCCCCGAACACCATGCCCTTCAGGGACGCAAACCAGCCGCCGGTTTCCGCCGGAGCCGTGCCATGGCCATCGGCCGATGCAATTTCGTCGCTGGCTGGCGCTTCGCCATGCCCGGCTGGTGTCTCACCATGCCCGGCTGGCGCTTCGCCATGCCCTTCTGCCGGTGCCGCATCCTCGCCATGCGCCGGTGCTTCGCCGTGGGCAGCAGGCGCTTCACCATGGCCGCTCGGAGCGGCATGGCCCTCCGGCAGGACCACTTCCGGCTTCACGCAATTGGCCGTGTCGTCGAGGCTGGCCACGAGATGGTCGATATCATCCGGCGTCATCGAAATCTTCTCGCCGTAGAACTGGCCGCTGCCATTGGCGGGCTTTTCCACGTAGCGGGCCGTAAAAACCTGGCCATTGGCCTCTTCGGGAATCTTGCTCGGATCAGGAACATAGACGACATCCGCGCCGACCGCCCGTCCGCGCATATCAGCCCGTTTGGTCGGCCCTTTCGCGTCGAGCACCACCACCTGGACGAGATCGGCCTTTTCGGCCTCCTGCACGGCCTTGGCGACCCGAAGCGCCGTCTTCACCCGCGTCAGGCCGTCGGTCGGTTCCGTGGTGACGAACTTGCGCACCCAGAAGCGATCCTGCTTCTTGATGGTGACCGACGTCACTTCGGTGCATTCCAACCCATTGATCTGCTTGTAGGAGGGACCAAGGATCGCTTCCGTGCCAATAAACACGGCGGCTGCTCCCGTTCCGCCCAACAGGACCAGGACGCTGCCGGAAATCAGAACCAATTTACGGGATAACCGGAACTTGCCGACAAGACCCTTCACGCCAACAACTCCGGCATCAAGTCACTCCATACACATACGCAAAACTTAGGCTGACCTTGCCACACTGTTCTTGAGGAAACTTTAATCTACGCCCTGTGCATTGCAGCGAAGATTTCCCATTTCGGCACAAGGCCGCTCTTTCGCGGCACTCCTTTTGCGAATGAGTTGCAATAGCGTTTGACAAACGCCGCAAACGCATTAGCTTAGATTGCGAATGAGTTGCAAAAGCCTTTTGGAGTCGATCATGCTGAAACGAATTGCGGGAATTCTGGTAGTTGCCCTCTCCCTTCTGCCCTTGTCGGCAGCGGCGGCGGACAAACCCAAGGTCATCACGACGTTTACCGTGATTGCCGATATGGCCAAGAACGTCGCCGGCGATGCAGCCGATATCGAAAGCATCACCAAGGCCGGCGCCGAGATCCACAATTACCAGCCGACACCCCGCGATATTCTGAAAGCCCGCGACGCCGATCTGGTTCTGTGGAACGGCCTCAACCTCGAACTCTGGTTTGAGAAATTCCTCGGCAATCTCGGCTCGGTTCCGAACGCCGTCATCTCGGAAGGCGTGACCCCGATGAGCATTGCCGGCGGCGCCTATGACGGCAAACCGAACCCGCATGCCTGGATGTCGCCGGAGAATGCGTTGATCTATGTCGAGAACATCCGCAAGGCACTGACCGGTATCGACCCCGACCATGCCGATCTCTATGCCGCCAACGCCGCCGCTTATTCCGACAAGATCAAGGCGGAGATCGAACCGCTAAAGGCCGAAATCGCCAAACTGCCGGAGCAGGAACGGTGGCTGGCCACCAGCGAAGGCGCCTTCTCCTATCTCGCCCGCGATCTCGGCCTGAAGGAACTGTTCCTCTGGCCGATTAACGCCGACAGCCAGGGCTCGCCGCAGCAGGTTCGCGCCGTGATCGATGCCATGCGCGAGCATCAGATCAAGGTGATCTTCTCCGAAAGCACCGTGTCCGACAAGCCGGCCCGCCAGGTCGCCGCAGAGACCGGCGCCAAATATGGCGGCGTGCTCTATGTGGATTCGCTCAGCGAAGAAGGCGGACCGGTTCCGACCTATCTCGATCTGCTCAAGGTCACCGTCTCCACCATCGTTGAAGGGTTGACCGCATGATCATGGGCAAAAGCGCCGGCCAGCGGCTGGATGGCCTGACGGCCAACAACATCACGGTCACCTATCGCAACGGCCATACCGCTCTCAAGGATGCAAGCTTCACCATCCCCAAGGGCACGATCACCGCGCTGGTCGGCGTCAACGGCGCCGGCAAGTCGACGATCTTCAAGGCGATCATGGGCTTCGTGCCGCTCGCCCGCGGTGACATCACCATTCTCGGTATGCCGGTGCGCGAGGCGCTGAAGAAGAACCTCGTCGCCTATGTGCCGCAGAGCGAGGAGGTCGACTGGAACTTCCCGGTTCTGGTCGAAGACGTCGTGATGATGGGCCGCTATGGCCACATGAATTTTCTCCGCATCCCGTCGCGTCGCGACAAGGCCATGGTCGACGAGGCGCTTGGTCGCGTCGGCATGCTCGATTATCGCAAGCGCCAGATCGGCGAACTTTCCGGCGGCCAGCGCAAGCGCGTCTTTCTGGCCCGCGCACTCGCCCAGGAAGGCCAGGTCATCCTGCTTGACGAACCCTTCACCGGCGTCGACGTGACGACAGAGGAGCAGATCGTCGCCCTCCTGAAAGACCTGCGCCGTGAAGGCCGGGTCATGCTGGTCTCGACCCACAATCTCGGCAGCGTCCCGGATTTCTGCGATCGTACCGTCTTCGTCAAGGGCACGGTAATCGCCTCCGGCAAGACGGAAGACACGTTTACCGAGGAAAACCTGCACTTGGCCTTCGGCGGCGCGCTGCGGCACTTCGTGCTGTCCGGCAGCGATCTGCATGACGATGCGGATGCCCGCCAGGTCAAGGTGATCACCGACGACGAACGGCCCTTCGTGATCTATCGCGATCCGCAAGCACAGAAGGTGAGCAATGATCCTGCTGCTTGAACCCTTCTCCTACCAGTACATGGTCAGCGCCATCTGGGTCAGCGCCCTGGTCGGCGGCGTCTGCGGCTTTCTGTCCGCCTATCTGATGCTGAAAGGTTGGTCGCTGATCGGCGATGCGCTGTCCCACGCCATCGTACCGGGCGTCGCCGGCGCCTATATGCTGGGCCTGCCCTTTGCCGCCGGCGCCTTCCTCTCGGGCGGCCTTGCCGCCGGCGCCATGCTCTTCCTCAATCAGCGCACCCGGCTGAAGGAAGATGCCATCATCGGCCTGATCTTCACCTCCTTCTTCGGTCTCGGCCTGTTCATGGTGTCGCTGTCGCCAGTGTCGGTGAACATCCAGACCATCGTTCTCGGCAATATCCTCGCCATCACCCCGGAGGACACCTTGCAGCTCGTGATCATCGGCGGTGTCAGCCTGGTCATCCTGACGCTCAAATGGAAGGACTTCATGGTCACCTTCTTCGATGAGGATCATGCCCGCTCGATCGGCCTGAAGCCGGCGCTCCTGAAAGTGCTGTTCTTCACTTTGCTGGCCGCATCGACAGTGGCCGCCCTGCAGACCGTCGGCGCCTTTCTCGTCGTCGCCATGGTCGTCACCCCGGGCGCCACCGCCTATCTCTTGACCGACCGTTTCCAGCGGCTGATCGTCATGGCCTTCTGCATCGGCGCCGGCACCAGCGGCGTCGGCGCCTATCTCAGCTATTTCCTCGACGGCGCTACCGGCGGCATCATCGTCGTGCTGCAAACGCTGATCTTCCTCGCTGCTTTCGTCTTCGCCCCGAAGCACGGGCTGCTGGCAAGCAAGCGCAAGGCGCGGCTCGCCCTGGAGGATGCGGCATGAGCGATACCTTTGCGATGCTGATCCTGCCGTTCCAGTTGCCCTTCATGCAATATGCCTTCATCGTCACGCTGATGATTGCCGTGCCGATGGCCCTGCTCTCGTGTCTTCTGGTGCTGAAGGGCTGGTCGCTGATGGGCGACGCCGTCTCCCATGCCGTCCTGCCGGGCGTGGTCATCGCCTATGTCGTCGGCCTGCCGCTCGCCGTCGGCGCCTTCGTCGCCGGCATGACCTGCGCGCTGGCGACCGGCTATCTGAAGGAAAACAGCCGCATCAAGGAAGACACCGTTCTCGGCATCGTCTTTTCCGGCATGTTCGGCCTTGGTCTCGTGCTCTATGTGAAGGTCGAAAGCGACGTGCATCTCGACCATATCCTGTTCGGCGACATGCTCGGCATCCTGCCGTCGGATTTGCTGGAAACCGGCCTGATCGCCCTGGCGGCCACAGCCTTTCTCGTCATCCTGCGCAAGGATCTGCTAGCCCATGCCTTCGATCCACAGCATGCCCGCGCCATCGGCCTGCCGGTGCGGCTTCTGCACTACGGCATTCTGGCGGTGCTGTCGCTGACCGTGGTCGGCGCGCTGAAGGCGGTCGGCATCATTCTGTCGGTCGCCATGCTGGTGACGCCCGGCGCCATTGCCTTCCTGATCACCCGGCGCTTCCAGAGCATGCTGGTCGCCGCCGTCCTGGTCGCAGTCAGTGCCACGCTGTCCGGCATCTATCTGAGCTTCTACATCGACAGCGCCCCGGCCCCGACCATCGTGCTCTTGATGACCGCCATGTTCATCGCCGCCTTTGTCCGCACGGTTTGGAAGGCCCACGCGGCGGACAAGGAAGGAGCCGCCATTACGGACGGCTGATCTCGTCGAGATACCAGTTGATGTAGCGCAGCTCGTTCTGCTCCATCGGCGCGATCGGACCGGGCACGAAAAAATGCGACCGCACGCCGCGCGAGGTGTGTTCGATGATCGCCTTGTCCTCGTCGGTGGTGACAGTCCATAGCCATGTCAGCTTGTCGAAATCGTAGTCGACACCCTGTTCGGCCTTGCCATCGACCAGCCAGATCAGCTCCATCTCGCAGGATTCCGGCCCCTTCGGAATGAAGCGGTAGATCATACCGTGGTCGGGATAGCAGACCAGGAAGGACGTGCCGCCGAGATGCACGGAGGTGACGCCGCCGTCGTATTCGCTGAAGCGGCCCATCAGGGGCGCCAAAGGTGATCCATCCTGGCTGCCGGTCTTCACGCCATCATAGAGCGCATAGCGAAAGGCATGGATGGTCTCTCGTCCATTCTCAGAAGTCTGCCAGTGATCGCCGGAGCCGACTTCGATGCCGAGTGCGCAGGTGCGTTCCTCCATCGCCGCATTCAGCGCCTCGATCATCGGCAGCGGCTGTTCCAGCGCATGGGTCTGCGAATATTCGGGATGCGCCGGGCCGCAGTGATAGCACTCGACATAATTCTCGACCGCCAGCTTCCAATTGGCATCGAGCAAATAGCTCTGGCGATGCGCCACCTTGGCCGACGCCCAGCCATATTGCCCGCAGGTCGCATGCAGCAGGTTTTCGACCTCGGAAAAATCCAGCGGATTTTCAGCAAAGGAAATGAAGATCAGCCCCTCGACCACCCGAACCTGCAGCCGCTTCAGCCCGTGATCCTCCCGTTTGAACTCCTTCGGCATCAGCCGGGCGGCCTTCAGCGCCCCGTCATTGCCATAGGTCCAGGCATGATAGGGACAGACGAAGACCCGGGCATTGCCCTTGTCCTTCGTGCAGACCTCGGCGCCACGATGCCGACAGACATTGAGGATCGCATGCACCTGGCCATCCGCCCCGCGCGTCACGATCACCTGTTCCGACGCCATGCGGAACACTTCGAAATCGTTGGCGTTGGGGATGACGCTCTCATGGGCAACGCAATGCCAGTGACGGAAGAACACTCGCTGAAGATCGCGCTCATAGATCTCGGGATCGAGATAGAAAGGCCGGGCGAGGCCATGACCGGGCGTGTGGGCGGCGACCAGTTGGTCGAGGCGGTCAGTTGTGGGCGGGGTGGTGATGTCAGGTGCGAGCATGGGATTTTCTCCAAACTGAAGAGCGTGCGGTAACTCTGGCAAATGCTGGTGTGTCTTGCATCATGCCCTCACCCTTTCCGCCTTCGGATCATACATCGGCGTCAAGGACGCCTCCGCCTGGACCCGCACGCCGGCAATCTCGATCTCATAGTGTGAGGCCAGCACATCAGCCTCGCTCTCGCCGGCACAGGGCACATAGCCAAGGCCGATGGCGCCGCCGAGGTGGTGGCCGTAATTGCCTGAAGTAACCGTGCCGACGATCCGGCCGTCACGCACCACCGCCTCGTTGTGGAACAGCAGCGGCTCCGGATCGGTCAGGCGGAACTGCACCAGCCGGCGGTCGAGGCCTGCCTCCTGCTTGGCCAGCACCGCATCCCGGCCGATGAAATCGCCCTTTACTGTGCGAACCGCAAAGCCGAGCCCGGCCTCCAGCACATGATCCTCGTCGGTGATATCGTGGCCGAAATGGCGGAACGCCTTTTCGATGCGGCAGCTGTCCAGCGTGTGCAGGCCACAGAGCTTCAGGCCGACTTGCGAGCCCGCCTCCTCCAGCGCCTCGAACACATGCGCCGTCTGGTCGGTCGGGACATAGAGCTCCCAGCCAAGCTCGCCGACATAGGTGACGCGATGGGCGCGGGCGAGCCCCATGCCGATCTCGATCTCCCGTGCCGTGCCGAACGGGTGGGCGGCATTGGAGAAATCGTTGGGGCTGACCTTTTGCAGGAGATCGCGCGATTTCGGCCCCATGACGCACAGCACCGATTCCGATGCTGTCATGTCGGTCACCACCACGAAGGCATCGCCAATATGCCGCCGCAACCAGGCAAGGTCGCGCTGCAGGGTGGCGCCGGGCACGACGGCGAGGAAGGCCGTCTCCGACAGACGCGTCACGGTCAGGTCGCTCTCGATGCCGCCTTTCGCATTGAGCATCTGCGTATAGACGATGCGGCCGGTGGCCACATCCATCTGATTGGCACAAAGCCGCTGCAGGAAGGACAGCGCATCGCGGCCCTCGATGCGGATCTTGCCGAACGAGGTCATGTCGAACAGCCCGACGCCGCTGCGCACCGCCAGATGTTCGTCGCGCTGGTTCAAAAACCAGTTCTGCCGCTTCCAGCTGTAGCGGTATTCGCGCTCCTGGCCGTCTCTCGCAAACCAGTTGGCCCGCTCCCAGCCAGCCACCTCGCCGAACACCGCGCCGCGGCGTTTCAGATGCTCATGGATCGGCGAACGGCGAACGCCACGGGCGGTTGCCATCTGGCGATAGGGAAAGTGATCGGCATAGAGCAGCCCCAGCGTTTCGCTGACGCGTTCCTTGAGGTACGTGCGGTTCTTCTGGAATGGCTGCGCCCGGCGGATATCGACCTCCCAGAGATCGAACGGCGGCTCACCGTCGTTCATCCACTGCGCCAGCGCCATGCCGGCGCCGCCCGACGAGACGATGCCGATGGAATTGTAGCCGGCCGCCACCCAATAGTTCTTCAGCTCCGGCGCCTCGCCGAGATAGTAGCGGTCGTCGGGAGTAAAACTCTCCGGACCGTTGAAGAAGGTGTGGATGCCGGCGGTTTCCAGCATCGGCATGCGGTTGATCGCCTGCTCGAGGATCGGCTGAAAATGATCGAAATCCTCCGGCAGCTGGTCGAAGCAGAAGTCTTCGCGGATGCCCTCCATGCCCCACGGCTTGGCGACAGGCTCGAAGGCGCCGAGCAGCATCTTGCCGGCATCCTCCTTGTAATAGGCGCACTCGTCCGGCACGCGCAGCACCGGCAATTGCTTGAGGCCGGCCACCGGCTCAGTGACGATATAGAAATGCTCGCAGGCATGCAGCGGCAGCGTCACGCCGGACATGTTGGCCAGCGTCCGCCCCCACATGCCGGCCGCATTGACCACATGGTCGGTCTCGATGACGTAGCTCTCGCCGTTCTGCTCGCAGGCGACGCCTGTGACGCGTCCATCCGTCTGATGCACCGCCGTCACCTTGACGCCCTCGATGATCGAAGCACCGCTTTGGCGCGCCCCCTTGGCCAGCGCCATGGCGATATTGGCCGGATCGCATTGGCCGTCGAGCGGCAGATGCACGGCCGCCACAACGTCGGAGACGTTGAGATGCGGATACATCGCCTTGACCTCGTCAGGGGAAATCTCGCGCACATCGATGTTGAAGGCGCGGGCCAGCGAAGCTTGGCGGTAGATCTCCTCGCGGCGCTCTTCGGTCAGCGCCACGGTGATCGAGCCGTTCTGCTTCATGCCGGTGCCGATGCCGGTCTCCTCCTCCAGCCGCACATAGAGATCGCGCGAATATTTGGCGAGCCGCGTCATGTTCTGGCTGCCGCGCAACTGGCCGATCAGCCCGGCCGCATGCCAGGTCGTGCCTGATGTCAGCTGCTTGCGCTCCAGCAGCACCACATCGCTCCAGCCGAGCTTGGCCAGGTGATAGGCAACCGAGCAGCCGGACACACCGCCGCCGATGATCACGGCTCTCGCCTTTTTGGGGACGGCCTTCGTCATGCGCGCAATCTTTCATTCTGGGGATCAAACAGCGGCTGGTCGACCTGGACCACGGCCTTGAAGCGCTCGCCGAAGATCTCCACCTCGATCTCCGTGCCGGGCACGGCCAGATCGGCCCGCAGCATGCCGAGCGCAATGGATTTGCCGACCCGGTAGCCCCAATTGCCCGATGTCGTCTCGCCGACCACCTGGCCACCGTGCCAGAGCGTCGACATATAAGACGCATCGCAATCGCCGGCCTCCACCACCAGCGTCACGAACCGCTTCGAAACGCCGGTCTGCTTCTCGCGCTCCAATGCCGCGCGGCCCTTGAAATCGGGCTTGCTCCAGTCGATGAAGCGTTCCAGCCCGCCCTGAAGGATGGTGTAGTCGGTCGACAGATCGCCCTTCCAGGCGCGATAGCCCTTTTCGATGCGCAGCGAATCCAGCGCTTCCATACCGAAGGGTTTGAGACCGTGTCTTTGGCCGGCCGCCCAGACGGCGTCGAAGATCACGGCGGTGTCATCGATTTTCGTATGGATTTCCCAGCCGAGTTCGCCGGCAAAGGACACCCGCACCAGCTGGCACCAGCGCCCGGCGATCTGGCAGCTCTGATGGGTCAGCCAACCCTTGGCGAGATCAGCGTCAGACACGTCTGCCAGAATATCGCGCGATTTGGGGCCGGACAGGATCTGGCAGGAGAAATCCTCGGTCACGTCATCGAGCGTGAAGGCCGCATCTTCGGGCAGGTGTTTCTGCAGCCATTCGAAATCGTGCCACTGCGCCGTTGCCGCCGTGATCAGGAAGAAGAAATCCTCCTCCAGCGCCATGACGGACATTTCCGTCACGATGCGGCCCTTGTCGTCGGAAAAATAGGCAAGGCCGATGCGGCCGGGCTTCGGCACCTTGCCGGTGGTGAGATCAAGCAGCCAGGCGCGCGCGCCTTCGCCTTTCAGCCGATAGCGGGAAAAGCCCGGCAGATCGAGAATGCCGGCAGCATGGGTGACCGCCAGACACTCCTCCTCGATCCGCGCCGCCCACGGTCCCGCCCGGTTCCAGGTCTGCGTGGACTCCTCGGACGTATCGTCGCCCGGCTTGACGTACCAGTTGGCGCGCTCCCAGCCATTGTAGGGCTTGAACTGCGCGCCAAGTGCGGCGATCCGGTCGTGGATCGGCGAGAGCTTCCGGTTGCGGCCGGCCGGCCAGGCGTGCTTGGGAAAATGCATCGCATATTCATGGCCGTAGATTTCCATGCCCTTTGCCACGCAATAGTCCTGGGTCGCAAAGCTGGTAAACCGGCGCGGATCGCAGGACCACATGTCCCATTCGGTCTGACCCTCCGTCACCCATTCCGCCAGCACCTTGCCGGCGCCGCCGGCCTGGCAGATGCCGAAGGTGAAGACGCAGGCCTCGAATGCGTTCGGCACGCCGGGCATGGGGCCGATCAGCGGATTGCCGTCCGGCGCGTAAGGGATCGGGCCGTTGATCATCTTCGACAGGCCCGCCGTGCCGAGGATCGGCACCCGCTCGACGGCATCGTTCAGATACCATTCCAGCCGCTCCAGATCGTCGGGAAACAGCTGGAACGAAAAATCCTCCGGCATCGGATCATCCGGCGTCACCCAATGCGCCTTGCAGTTCTTCTCGTAGGGACCGAGATTCATGCCGGTCTTTTCCTGGCGCAGGTAATAGGAGCTGTCGACATCGCGCAATAGCGGCAGCTTGTGCCCGACCTCCTTCGACCAGGCCGCCAGTTCCGGGATTTCCTCAAACAACATGTATTGATGGCTCATCACCATCATCGGCACATCGCGGCCGAACCATTTGCCCACTTCGCGCGCATAATAGCCGGCGGCGTTGACCACCTTCTCGCAACGGATTTCGCCCTGCGGCGTCGAGATCACCCACTCGTCGTTTTCGCGGCGCACCCCGGTGGCGGGACAGAAGCGAAAGATTCTTGCGCCCAGATCGCGCGCGCCCTTGGCCAGCGCCTGGGTCAGCTGCGCCGGATCGATATCGCCGTCATAGGGATCATAGAGCGCGCCGGTCAGGTCATGAGTCTCGACGAAGGGATATTTCGACCTGATCTCGTCCGGCGACAGAATGTCGAGATCCATGCCCTGATAGCGGCCCATGCCGACGACGCGCTTGAATTCCTGCAGCCGCTCCTTCGAATGGCCAAGCCGCACCGAGCCGGTGACGTGATAGTTCATCGGATAATCGACCAGCGTGCCGAGCTCGCGGTAGAGCCCGGCGGAATAGCGCTGCATGTTCATGATCGACCAGGAGGACGAAAAGGTCGGCACATTGCCGGCCGCATGCCAGGTCGAGCCCGCCGTCAGCTCGTTCTTCTCCAGAAGCACGCAGTCGCTCCAGCCGGCCTTGGCCAGATGGTAGAGACAGGAGGCCCCGACAGCCCCGCCTCCGATGATCACGACGCGCGCATGCGACGGCAAACCTGACATGACTGCTCCCTTGTTTTGTGAGAAGTTGTGACGCCGAAACTGACAGTCATCAAGCCGCGCAAAACGGCTTTATTGATCGAAGACTTCGATTAGTTTGTCTTGGCGTCCCTTGCGAAAGATCAAGTCGCGGTCGCAGGGCGGGTGATAGGGTGCAGCCAACAATCCTCAGCTGGAAGAGAATGTGCCATGGCTTCGTTCCGCGCCTTGAACGCCCCGACGAAATACCTGTTCTTCACCGGCAAGGGCGGCGTCGGCAAGACGTCGCTGAGCTGCGCCAGCGCCATCACCCTCGCCGACCGCGGCCTGCGCATCCTGCTGGTCAGCACCGATCCGGCCTCCAATCTCGATGAGATGCTGGGCGTTGCCCTGTCCGACAGCCCCGTCGCCGTGCCCGACGTGCCGGGCCTGTTTGCCATGAACATCGACCCCGAACAGGCGGCCGACGACTACCGCCGTCGCGTCATCGAGCAATTGGGACCGGCCGCCAGCGACGCGGAAAAATCGACCGTCCGGGAACAGCTCTCCGGCGCCTGCACCACGGAGATTGCCGCCTTCGACGAATTCGCCGGCCTTCTGTCGGGCGACGAGCAGGGTTTTGACCATATCGTCTTCGACACGGCGCCGACCGGCCACACCTTGCGGCTGTTGAGCCTGCCGAAAGCCTGGACCGGCTTTCTCGAAAACAACGATCGCGGCGCCTCCTGCCTCGGTCCCCATTCGGGCCTGAAGATGCAGGAGGACCGGTTTCGCGAAGCTCTCGAGTGTCTCGGCGACGCCGCCCGCACCACCATCATCCTGGTCACCCGCGCCGACAAGGGCGCCATCCGCGAGGCGGCCCGCACATCGGGCGAACTGGATGCGCTCGGGCTGTCGAACCAGTTGCTGGCCGTCAACGGACGGTTCCATGCCAGCGACACCACGGACCCGATCGCTGCCGCCTTTGCCCGCGAGCAGGACGAAGCCTTGTCGGCCATGCCGGCAAGCCTTGCCCGCCTGCCGCGCGACGAGGTTGCGCTGCTCGCCTTCGACATGGTCGGCCTGCCAGCCCTGCGCGCTTTGCTGACGCCGGCAGCGGCGATACCCGCTGTCAACGGCGATGATGTGCCGGACGGCATCGACCTGCCGCGGCTGTCGTGCCTGGTCGACGAGATCGCCGCCGGCACCAAGGGTCTTGTCATGGTCATGGGCAAGGGCGGCGTCGGCAAGACGACGATTGCCGCAGCCATCGCCGTCGGCCTTGCAGCCCGCGGCCATTCCGTGCACCTCACCACCACCGACCCCGCCGCCCATGTCGCCTTCGTCGTCGATGGTGCGATGCCCGGCCTCACCGTCGACCGCATCGATCCGGCGGCGGAAACCAAACGCTATATCGACAAGATCATGGCAAGCCGCGGCCGCGAACTGGACGACGACGGCAAGGCCCTGCTGCTGGAAGACCTTGCCTCGCCCTGCACCGAGGAAGTCGCCGTCTTCCACGCCTTTTCCCGCGTCGTCGGCGAGGCGCGCAGCGCCTTCGTGGTGATCGACACGGCGCCGACCGGCCATACCCTGCTGCTGCTCGACGCAACGGGCGCCTATCACCGGCAGATGACCCGGCATCTGGAAGCCGATGCACCCGGCCGGCTGATCACGCCCCTGATGCGGCTGCAGGATCCCGACTATACCCGCGTCATCCTGGTCGCCCTGCCCGAGACCACGCCGGTGTCCGAAGCCGGTGCCCTGCAGGAGGACCTGCGCCGTGCCGGCATCGAGCCTTATGGCTGGGTGATCAACCGCAGCATGACGGCTGCCGGAACCCGCGATCCGCTGCTGCGGGCCCGGCTCAAGGGCGAGCGCGTCCAGATCGAACGAGTCCGTGATACCTTGGCGAAACGGGTCTATGCGCTGGGATATTGCAGCGAAGCGCCGGTCGGTGTGGAGAAACTCGCTGACCTGTCGAAAGCTTGAACGCGGCCTGAGGCTGGCCCGTCAGCGCGGCCGGCCGGAACGTAGCGCCTCGGCAACGCCGACGAAATCGCGCGCCGACTGCGGCAGGCTCGATCCCTTGCGCCAGACCATGCCGACCTGCACCACCGGCAGGGCGCCGGACACGTCGCGGCTTTCGATCCGGTCGCCTTCCAGCGACCACGGCCGATAGACCAGATCGGGCAGCAGCGCCACGCCCGCCCCGGTCGCCACCAGGCTGCGCACCGCCTCGACGGACCGGGTACGGAAGGCGACATGCGGCCGGGCGCCGAGCGCCGACAGCAATTTGCCGGTATTTTCCTCGATTTCGTCGACCGTCAGCATGATCAGCGGTTCGCGGGCGATATCGGCCACGGAAATGATATCGGCCGAGACCAGCGGATGGCCCATCGGCAGCCAGAGGCGATAGGGCGAGGTCTCCAGGATTTCCGCCTGCAGCGCCATGCGATCGCGCAGGTTGGAAATCACCATGACGGCAACGTCCAGCTCGCCGCCGATCAGCAGATGCTCGAGATAGGAGCCGTTGTCCTCGATGGCGCTGATCTCGACGCCCGGACAGGCGCGGCGATAGCGAGCCAGCAGATCCGACAGGACATAACCGGCGACCAGCGAGGTCACGCCGATATTCAGCGTGCCGCCGGCATCCGGCTTGGTGATCGAAAAGGAATTGCGGGCATCCGATACCGTGGCGAGGATTTTCGTCGCATGGCGCAGGAACTGATGGCCGTTGTGGGTGATCGTCAAGCCGCGCGGATGGCGCTCGAACAGCTCGACGCTCAAATCGCCCTCAAGCTCCTTGATCGCCTCGGTGACCGAGGATTGCGAAATCGACAGGTTCTGTGCCGCCCGCGTCACCGAGCCCTGCTCGGCCACGGCGACGAAATACTGCAATTGTCGAAGTGTGAAGGCCATGGGCTTTTAGAACACGCCGGACACGCCAAGGGCAAGCGGAACGCGTGGCCCAAGTTGCCGCCGCCGAACCGGCATGACAGGCGCCATCTGCGGGCACGAGTTGAACCCTTGCCCTTTTCCTGCATCGCTGCCTTGCGCGGAAAACCCTTTGCAAAAATCAAGAGACGTATACTATCTGGTTTCGCCTTCCTGCCGCCAGCGGTGCGCACCTTGATGGTGCACCGTCTTTATTGTCTGAAGTTCCCCCATGAAATCCACGGCTATCGGTTACGCCTTCGCCCTGCTCGCGTTCGTGGTCTTTTCTGCGCAGGACGGCGTCTCCAAACATCTGGGGGCAGCCTATCCGGCCGTGGTCGTGGCGATGATCCGTTACTGGGCCTTTGCCGCTTTCGCCATTCTTCTGGCGATGCGCGGCCGCGGCGGCCTGTCCGTTGCTATAAAGTCGAAGCGGCCCTTCCTGCAGATCTTTCGGGGCCTGTTGCTTGCCTCGCAGATCCCGATTGCCATCAATGCCTTCACGCTCGTCGGCCTCGCGCAATCCCAGGCGATCTTTGCATCGGGTCCGCTGATCGTCGCACTGCTGTCGGTGCCGATCCTCGGCGAGAAGGTCGGCTGGCGGCGCTGGACGGCGATCGGTGTCGGTTTCTGCGGCGTATTGCTGATCCTTGGACCGACCGGCGCCAGCTTCAATGTCCTTGTCGTGCTGCCGTTGATCGTCGCCTTCATCGGCGCGATCTATGGGCTGACCACGCGCCTGGTCAGCCGCGTCGATGGCCCGACCACCAGCTTCTTCTATATCGGCGTCGTCGGCGCCGTGGCCCTGACCATCGCCGGCCCGTTCTTCTGGGTGGAGATCGCGCCGGAAGACTGGAAATGGATGCTGTTTCTGTGCTTCACCGGCATTGTCGGCCATTACTCGCTGATCAAGGCCTATGAGAACCTGAACGCCGTCGTCGTCCAGCCGATCAGCTATCTGCAACTGGTGCTGGCTTCGGGCATCGGCGTCGTGATCTTCGGCGAGACCCTGCGCCTCAACATGGTGGTCGGCGCTATCATCGTCGTTGCGGCCGGTATTTTCACAGCCTGGCGCGAACATGTCGTGCTACGGCGCAACCGCGAGCTTGCGGCATTAGATCCTAACGGTTGAGCAGATCGGCCATGGCCGAAATGATGCGCCGGTGCTGCGGCGCATGCCGGGTACGGATGCCGGTGGCCGCATAGACCGTCTGGGCGATCGGCATGACGTCGGCAACGATCCGCGCCGCACCGCTCTCGACCAGGTCATCCGCCGTCGGTTTACTGACGAAGGCGGCACCACCCAGACTGCGCAACAGTCCGGCAATCGCGATATTCTGGCCTGAGGCCAACGGAGCACCGACGAATTGCGGCAGCGCTAGCCGCTGCGCCCGGTCAAAGGCCGGCGAGTAATTGGCATAGATATAGGTCTCGACCCGCAGATCCACAGCCAGCGCCGAGAGGGTGCTGACCAGCACATAGGTCATCTCGCCGATGCGCTCATAATGCAGATCCGGCAGATGATGCGGCGTATAGAGAATGGCAAGGTCGAGATCGCCGCTGGCCAGATCCCGGTTCATCTGGCCGGAATAATCGACCTCCATATAGATCGACGTGGCCGGAAGATCGGCGCGGATCGCCGCCAGCCAGGGACCGGCCAGCCGCTCGGCCACATCCTGCTGCACGCCGATGCGCATGGCATGCTCATAAGCGCCGGCACTTTCCACCGCCCTGGCCGCCTCGTGCCACTGGCGCTGCAGCGCGCGGGCATGATCGAGAAAGCGCAGGCCCGCCGATGTCGGAACCGTACCGCCCTTGTTGCGGGTGAACAGCCTGCGGGTCAGCGCCGTCTCCAACGCCTTGATCCGGTGGGAAATGGTCGATTGGGTGAGGTTCAGGCGTTCGGCCGTGCGATTGAAGCTGCGGGTCTCCATGAGATCCAGATAGGTCTCGATCAATTCGATCTGCATCGTCGGTCCGGCTTTCCCTCGGGCACCGGCAAACCCGCTCACCGGATGGAGCGCCACTCGCAGGCCCGGTGAGGATAGGAGAGCCGGAGCATCCCGGCAACCCGTCAGCAAAGTTTCGCTGCGTTCGGAAATTCCGATACCGGCTTTCTGACAAATGAATTTGCGAATGCGGCGAAATAGCGCCACTCTCACGATCGGGAACAAATGCCGCGAAACGGCGGCTCCGAACCGGGAGAAAATCGACATGAAGACTATCCTGAAGTCCTGCACTGCCATCACAGCCATTTTCAGCTTTGCCTTTAACGCCGTTGCCCAGGAGCCGTTGAAAGAACTGGGCAAGGGCGAGGGCGCGCTCTCCATCGTCGCCTGGGCCGGATATATCGAGCGCGGCGAAACCGACAAGAATTACGACTGGGTCACCAAGTTCGAAGCCGACACCGGCTGCAAGGTCTCGGTGAAGACCGCCGCCACATCGGATGAAATGGTCGCCCTGATGAACGAAGGCGGCTTCGACCTCGTGACCGCCTCCGGCGACGCCTCGCTGCGCCTGGTCGCCGGCAAACGCGTCCAGCCGATCAACACCGCTTTGATCCCCAGCTGGTCGACCATCGACGAACGCCTGCAGAACGCCCCGTGGCACACGGTCAAGGATGTGCACTACGGCACGCCCTATGTCTGGGGCCCGAATGTGCTGATGTACAATACCGATGCCTTCAAGGACGAAGCGCCGAAGAGCTGGAAAGTCGTCTTCGAGGAAATGACCCTGCCCGACGGCAAATCCAACAAGGGCCGCATCCAGGCCTATGACGGTCCCATCTATGTCGCCGACGCCGCCCTCTACCTGATGGCCCACAAGCCGGAACTCGGCATCAAGGACCCTTATGAACTCAACGAGGACCAGTACAAGGCAGCGCTTGACCTGCTGCGCGTCCAGCGCACCCTGGTCGGCCGCTACTGGCATGACGCGATGATCCAGATCGACGACTTCAAGAACGAAGGCGTCGTCGCCTCCGGCTCCTGGCCCTTCCAGGTCAACATGATGAAGGCCGAGAACACCAAGATCGCCTCCACCTTCCCGGAGGAAGGCGCCACCGGCTGGGCTGACACGACCATGCTGCATGCCGATAGCGAGCATCCCAACTGCGCCTATATGTGGATGGAGCATTCGCTGTCGCCCAAGGTGCAAGGCGACGTCTCCGCCTGGTTCGGCACGGTGCCTTCGGTTCCGGCCGCCTGCAAGGGCAATGAACTGCTGACCGACGAGGGCTGCGCCGCCAACGGCTACAACGACTTCGAGAAGATCCGCTTCTGGAAGACGCCGGTATCGAAATGCGAAAGCCAGGGCGAGTGCGTACCCTATCACCGCTGGGTCTCCGACTATATCGGCGTCATCGGCGGCCGCTGATCTTCCCACCTCCCCCTTGAGGGGGGAGGTCGCGCGAACGCGCGAGTGGGGTGATCCTTCTGCCTTATGGGATGCACAGAGATGTCACCCCACCCCGGACCTTCGGTCCGACCCTCCCCCTCAAGGGGAGGGTGATATCCCGCGCCGGCCTTGCAACCAGCGCCTTGCTTTCCCGGAGTCCCCATGACCGCAGCCGTTGAATTCTCGCAGGTGTCGCGCCATTTTGGTGCTGTCAAAGCCGTCGACGGCGTCGATCTGAAGATTGCGCCCGGCGAATTCTTCGCCATGCTCGGGCCCTCCGGCTCCGGCAAGACCACCTGCCTCAGGCTGATCGCCGGCTTCGAGCAGCCAACCTCCGGCCATATCGAAATCTTCGGCGAGACGGCCGAGGGCGTGCCGCCCTATCGCCGCCAGGTCAACACCGTCTTCCAGGATTATGCCCTGTTCCCGCATCTCTCCATTCTCGACAATGTCGCCTATGGGCTGATGGTCAAGGGCGTCGAGAAATCCGAACGCCATGCCATGGCCGAACAGGCGCTCGATCTCGTCAAGCTGCCGGGCTATGGTGCCCGCAAGCCGGGGCAATTGTCCGGCGGCCAACGCCAACGCGTGGCGCTGGCCCGAGCGCTGGTCAACAAGCCGAAAGTGCTGCTGCTCGACGAACCGCTTGGCGCGCTCGATCTCAAGCTGCGCGAACAGATGCAGGAGGAGTTGAAAAGCCTGCAGCGTTCGCTCGGCATCACCTTCATCTTCGTCACCCATGACCAGGGGGAAGCGCTGTCCATGGCCGACCGGGTCGCTGTCTTCAACGACGGAAAAATTGTCCAGGCCGGAACGCCGGAGGAAATCTACCAGCGTCCCAAGACCCGTTTCGTCGCCGATTTCGTCGGCTCGTCCAATGTGATTGCGCCCACCGACATGAAGAAACTTGGCGGTGAGGCACAATGGGCAAGCCTGCGGCCGGAAGCCATCCGCATCGGCGCCACCGGCGGCCTAACGGCCAAGGTCCGCTCCTCGAGTTTCCTTGGCAGCGCCACCCGCCTGCATGTTTCGGTCGGGAATATCAGCCTTTCGGTCATGGTTCCGGCCGGCCAGCCCGTCCCGGCAGAAGGGGCGGACACCGGCCTGTCCTGGAATGCCGCCGACCTGCACTATATGGACGGCACGGCATGAGCGAGGGAACCGCCACCATCCTTCCCGCCAGAACCGGCGTGCTGGCTCGTCTCTCGGACCTGTTCTGGCGCCGGCCGGGCGTGCTGCTCGCCCTGATGCTCGCGCCGCCGCTCCTCTGGCTCGGCGTGATCTATATCGGCTCGCTGCTGGCCCTGCTGTTGCAGAGCTTCTTTTCGATCGACGATTTTTCCGGGCTGATCACTCATGAACTGACGCTGTCGACCTATCGGCAACTGCTCATCCCGTCGAATTTCGACATCATCCTGCGCACCGTGCTGATGGCTGCGGCCGTCACCGTCGCGTCCGCCGTGATCGCCTTTCCGGTTGCCTACTATGCGGCCCGCTATGCGACCGGCAAATGGAAGGCCCTGTTCTATCTCGGCGTCATGCTGCCGCTGTGGTCGAGCTATCTGGTCAAGGTCTATGCCTGGAAGCTGATCCTCGCCAAGGAGGGTATCCTCACCTGGATTTTCGAGAAGCTGGGCCTGACCTCTCTGCTCGATGCCATCCTGGCAATCCCGGTGATCGGCGGCAATTCCCTGTCGATCAGCTATATCGGCACCTTTCTGGTCTTCGTCTATGTCTGGCTGCCCTACATGATCCTGCCGACTCAGGCAGCGCTGGAGCGCGTGCCCGGCAACCTGATCGAAGCCTCAGGCGATCTCGGCGCCCGCCCCGGCCAGACCTTCCGCCATGTGTTGCTGCCGCTCGCCCTGCCCGGCATCGTCGCCGGCTCGATCTTCACCTTCTCGCTGACATTGGGCGACTATATCATCCCGCAGATCGTCGGTTCGTCGCGCCTGTTCATCGGCCAGGCCGTCTACGCCCAGCAGGGCACCGCCGGCAATGTGCCACTCGCCGCGGCCTTCACCGTCGTGCCGATCGTCATCATGGGCGTCTATCTCTGGATTGCCAAACGCATGGGGGCCTTCAATGCGCTCTGATCGCTCCAATGACGCCGGCTGGCCGCTGAAGATCGCCGCGGGCGTGGGCCTGCTCTTCCTGCATCTGCCGATCCTGCTGATCTTCGTCTATGCCTTCACCACCGAGGAAAAGAGCTTCCAGTGGCCGCCGCCGGGCTTCACCACCAAGTGGTTCGCGGTTGCCTGGAATCGTCCCGATGTCTGGGAAGCCTTGGCGCTGTCGGTCAAGGTCGCCTCGATCTCCACCGTGATCGCGCTCGTGCTCGGCACGCTTGCGGCGGCTGCCGTGGCGCGCACTGCCTTCTTCGGCCGCGAGGCAATCTCGCTGCTGGTCATCCTGCCGATCGCGCTCCCCGGCATCATCACCGGCATTGCTTTGCGCTCGGCCTTCTCGCTGGCCGAGATCCCCTATTCCATGTGGACGATCATCCTCGGCCACGCCACCTTCTGCGTCGTGGTGGTCTACAACAACGCGGTCGCCCGCTTCCGCCGCACCTCGGGCTCGCTGATCGAAGCCTCGATGGATCTCGGCGCCGACGGGTTCCAGACCTTCCGCTATGTGATCCTGCCGAATATCGCCACAGCACTTCTGGCCGGCGGCATGCTGGCCTTCGCGCTGTCCTTCGACGAGGTGATCGTCACCACCTTTACCGGCGGCCAGCAGGCAACGCTGCCGATCTGGATGCTTGAGGAACTGATCCGTCCCCGCCAGCGCCCGGTGACCAATGTGGTGGCCATGGTGGTGGTGATCGTCACCTTCCTGCCGATCCTGGCGGCCTATTACCTGACCCGCGACACCGACCAGATTTCCGGCAGCGGCAAATGACGACAAGCAATCTTGCGACGCCGCACGCCGCGCGTCGCCCCGTTTACATCTAAAAAGACAAGGGAGAACGGTATGGACACGAAAATGCTGATTGGCTCGACATTCGAGGCCGGCACCGAAACGGAGGAAAAGATCCTCAACCCGAAGACCGGCGAGACCATTCTCGATCTGCCGGAAGCCTCGCTGGCGCAGATCGATGCCGCCGTCGATGCGGCGGAAAAGGCCTTCGACACCTGGTCGGCAACCACGCCGGCCCAGCGCTCGGCCTATCTGCTGCAGATTGCCGACGCGATCGAGAAGGATGCGGTGGGATTTGCCACGCTGGAGAGCCTCAATTGCGGCAAGCCGATCAATGCGGTTCTAAACGATGAGATCCCGGCCATCGTCGATTGTTACCGCTTCTTCGCCGGTGCCATCCGCTCGCTGCACGCGCCGGTGGCCGGCGAATATCTGCCCGGCCATACCTCGATGATCCGCCGTGATCCGGTCGGCATCATCGGCTCGATCGCACCGTGGAACTATCCTTTGATGATGATGGCCTGGAAGCTGGCCCCGGCCATTGCCGGCGGCAACACGGTGGTCTTCAAGCCTTCCGAGCAGACGCCGCTGACCGCGCTGAAAATGGCCAAGGTGATGGCCGATATCCTTCCGGAAGGTGTGGTCAATGTCGTACTCGGCCGCGGCGAGAGCACCGGCAATGCGCTGATCAATCATCCCAAGATCAACATGCTGTCGATCACCGGCGATATCGCCACCGGCAAGAAGGTTCTGGCGGCCGCCGCCAAGACGGTGAAGCGCACCCATCTGGAACTGGGTGGCAAGGCGCCGGTCATCGTCTTCGACGATGCCGATATCGACGCCGTCGTCGCCGGCATCCGTGCCTTCGGCTATTACAATGCCGGCCAGGACTGCACGGCCGCCTGCCGCATGTATGTCGCCGACAAGATCTACGACAATGTGGTGGCTGATCTCGCCTCCGCCGTCTCGACGCTGAAATTCAACCTGGCCGACGACACCCAGAACGAAATCGGCCCGCTGATCTCCAGGCGCCAGCGCGACCGGGTCGAGAGCTTCGTCACCCGCGCCGCCGAGCACAAGCACATGGAAATCGTCACCGGCGGCAAGGTATCCGGCGACAAGGGTTTCTTCTACGAACCGACGGTGATTGCCGGTGCGCTGCAGGACGACGAGATCGTGCGCCGCGAAGTGTTCGGCCCGGTGGTCTCCGTCACCCGCTTTTCAGAGAGCAGCGATGCGGTCAGATGGGCCAATGACAGCGATTATGGCCTAGCCTCCTCCGTCTGGACCAAGGACATTTCCCGCGCCATGCAGACCGCCGCCAAGCTGCGTTATGGCTGCACCTGGATCAACACCCATTTCATGCTCTGCAACGAAATGCCCCATGGCGGCCTGAAACAGTCCGGCTATGGCAAGGACATGTCGGTCTATGCGCTGGAGGACTACACCGCCGTACGCCATGTGATGATCGCCCATTGAAGAGCTTTCCGCGCCCTCTCGTTGACCCTGCGTGCCGGGTCTGGCATCATCGGGCTGTCGAAAAGGATATCGGCCGGCACAGGTCATTCCGGCCGCTTCTCTTGCAGGGAAGCTCCGTGTCGCCGCATTGGCGAACCCACGACAAGCAAACCGGCTTTGCCGCCGGAGGCTTGTTGTGGCTTGTGGCTCTTCGAACCTCTCTTTCCGTCGGCATAGCCCCACACGCAAGGAGCAAACCATGCCGATCATCCGCGCCCATTCCGGCGTCATCACCCAGATCAATGTCTTCACCGTGCCGCCGGGCAACCAGCAACCGCTGATCGACCTGCTGGTCGAGTCAGCGGAATTTGCCAGATCCATCCCCGGCTGGATGTCGGCGAGCATCCACCGCAGCCTCGACGGCACCCGGGTCGTCAACTACGCCCAGAGCGACAGCCTTGATGCTTCTAAACGCATTATCGACCGGTTGCGTGAGGAAGGGTATCTGCAGCGCAACCAAGCGCTCGCAGTGGCAAATCCCGGACTCTACGAGGTCGTGCGGACGCTGGAGATCTGATCGATGGTATTAGGCGCGGGCCACTCGGCCAGCCTGATCAGCCCTGCGAAAGTTCTGCACCGCATGATCGCCGCCAATGCGTAAACCATAGGCAGGGGCGCCGCTGGCGTGCCTGCCTATGCCGGACTATGCTGATGCGGAAAGCGAAACGACAAAAGGTACATCATGCAGGCGACACCCACTCTTTCCGCCCTGGCAACCTGTCTGCTGTTCGCCCTTGCCTTTCCGGCTGTAGCACAGCAGGTCGTTCCCGCGCCCGCATCGCCGGGCACTCTGCCGGGAACCCTCGAGGATGATCCCTATCTCTTTCACGTCTACGGCACCCGTCCGGGCGAGCCGGTCAATATCCGCTCGGGCGCCGGCACAAACTTCCGGATCATCGGCACACTTGCCGATGGCGCCCCGGTCGAAAAGCTTAGCTGCAATGAAGACAGCCGCGGCTACTGGTGCCGGATCGCCACCACCGACCGGCCGCGCGTCTCCGGCTGGGTGATCGGCCGCGCTTTGTATGAAGACGACATACCGCATGACAGGGGTCCAAGCACGGACGACTACGTGGCCGAAGGGATTTATGACGCCATCAGCCCGCACCGCTGCCACCAGTCCGGCAACCGCCCCTTGGATGATTGCAACTAATACCAAGTCGCAACGCCATCGTCACTTTCCACAACGGCGTTGCCGTGTCTGTCCTGATGCGATGATGGGTGATTGACGACAAAAGGCGCCACGGTTGCCCGTTGCGCCTCTGACCTTCTTAGACAATCGTGCCTGATCAGGCCGACAGCTTCTGGGCGATCTGGCCACGCAGCGTGCCGAGATCCTTGGCAAAGCCGCGAATGCCTTCGGCCAGCTTTTCCATCGCCATGGCATCTTCGTTCATGGCCCAGCGGAACGCCTTTTCGTCCAGCGAGACCCGCGGGTCCGGCGTGGTCGACTGCGGCGACAGGGCGCGCGGCAGATCGCCGGTTGCGGCATCCAGCTCATCGAGCAGCGCCGGGCTGATCGTCAAGCGGTCGCAACCGGCCAGGGCGATAATCTCGCCGGCGTTGCGGAACGACGCGCCCATGACGATCGTGTTGATGCCGTTGACCTTGTAATAGTTGTAGATCGACCGCACCGAGACGACACCCGGATCGGTTTCGGGCGTGTAGTCCTGGCCCGTCGACTTCTTGTACCAGTCGAGGATACGGCCGACGAAGGGCGAGATCAGGAAAACGTTCGCATCCGCGCAGGCAATGGCTTGGGCCTTTGAGAACAGCAGGGTCAGGTTGCAGTCGATGCCTTCGCTTTGCAGCACTTCCGCTGCGCGAATGCCTTCCCAGGTGGAGGCCAGCTTGATCAGGATGCGCTCGCGCTCGATGCCGCGCTCCTTGTAGCCGGCAATGATGCCATGCGCCTTGGCAATGGAGGCCTTGGTGTCGAAGGACAGGTCGGCATCCACTTCCGTCGACACACGGCCCGGCACGATGCCGGCCAGGGCCGCGCCGACCGAGATGGCGAGCCGATCGGCGATCGCGCCGACCACCGCATCATCCTTGCCGCCCTTGGCCTTGCCCCAGGTGATCGCTTCCTCGAAGGCCTCGGCAAAGGCTTCGGTGCCGAGTGCTTTCAGAACGATCGACGGATTGGTGGTGCAATCCACCGGTTTCAGACGGGCGACGGCTTCGATATCGCCGGTGTCGGCGACAACCGTCGTCATGGCGCGAAGCTGATCAAGTTTGGAGGTCATTCTCAAATTTCCTTCGGGTACGTGCTTGAACCGACAGGCCAGCACATTGTTCCACAGCAACGGGCTCAATGCGCACTGCGCCATTATCCCGATTATCGCCATTCCACCCATGGGAAGTCAAGACATTTGTGCATCTCATTTGACATAAGTCTCACAAATAGCGATAATACGGACACCTGCAACAGGAGCCGTCAACGACGTGGCAAAGCTCAGGCGCGAAACCCACATCGCCTATTCGGAGGCTGCATCCCTGCGGCTGCGCGCGGCATGGCTCTACTACAACCAAGGCCTGACGCAGAAGGATGTGGCCGATCGTCTCGGCATCAGCCGCAGCACCGTCATCCGCCTGCTCGATGAGGCCCTGAAGCGCGCCGAGGTGCAGATCTGGATCAGCGACGGCATCGGTGATTGCGTGGAACTGGCCGTCCGGCTGGAAAAGGCCTTGGGGTTGGATGAGGCGGTCGTCGTGCCGGCACCGGTCGCTCAGGATGCCAGCGCCATTGCCAAGGCGGTCGGGCTGGCGCTCGGCCAATTCCTCACCGAAGTGGTCACCGACAATGCGACGATCGGCGTCGGCTGGGGTCGCACCATGACCGCCTCGCTGGCCGGCTTCCGCCCGCCCCGCCGGGAAAACTGTAAGGTCGTTTCCCTGCTGGGCGGCATCGTCGCCGTGCACCAGACCAACCCGATCGACTACACTTGGCGGCTCGCCAGCCAGCTGGGCGCCGAATGCTACATGTTCCTCGCCCCATTGCTGGTCGATTCGGTCGCCACCAAGCGCGCCCTGATCGAGCAATGCGGCCTGAAGACCATCTATGACCTTGCCGAGGACCTCGACCTTGCCATTGTCTCCTGCGGCGACATCGGTCCCCATTCGACCTCCCTGTCGGAGGGCTTCATTTCCCGGCAGACGCTGGAAGAGCTGATTGCCGCGGGCTGCGTCTGCGACACCATGTTCAATTTCCTCGACGCCGAGGGCCGCTCCGTCGATCACCCGATCAACGAGCGCGTCATGTCCGTCGATCTCGATACGCTGAAAAAGGCCAAACACATCGTCATCTGCTCCGGCGGCGCCCACCGGGCGCTCGCCATCCGCGCCACGATCAACCGCATCGGCTGCAACACCCTGATCACCGACGAGAGCGCAGCACGGGAATTGTTGCGGCTGGCGGAAGGAATATCTGCCTGAAGACGAAACTCTCCGACTAGACCTTCCCCGCCTCCCAGCCGAGCATGGCGCGTTTGCGGGTGAGGCCCCAGTGGTAGCCGGTGAGCGCGCCGCTCTTGCCGAGCGCCCGGTGGCAGGGCACCACGAAGGAGATCGGATTGCGGCCGACCGCCGCCCCGACCGCGCGGCTGGCGGTGGGCTGGCCGATCTGCTGGGCAATATCGGAATAGGTGACGGCGCGGCCGAGCGGAATGCGCAGCAGGCTCTGCCAGACCCGCACCTGGAAATCCGAGCCGATCAGCACGACGCGCAAAGGCTCCTCCTGCGACCAGCGACCGGGATCGAACACCCGGGCAGCATAGGGCGCGGTGGCGATCTGGTCGGCCACGAACAGGGCATTGGGCCAGCGGCAGGCCATGTCGTCGTAACAGGCCTGCTCGCCGCCGGCATCGGCAAAGGCAAGGCCGGCCAGCCCGCGATCGGTCGCCATGACCAGCGCCTGGCCGAAGGGCGACGGGTGAAAGCCGTAGCGAATGGTGAGCCCCGCCCCTTTCGACTTCCACTCGCCGGGCGACATGGCCTCATGGGTGACGAACAGATCATGCAGCCGGCTAGGGCCTGACAGGCCGAGTTCGATCGAT
Source organism: Agrobacterium sp. a22-2 (assembly GCF_012276985.1). Lineage (GTDB taxonomy): Bacteria > Pseudomonadota > Alphaproteobacteria > Rhizobiales > Rhizobiaceae > Allorhizobium. The sequence continues at coordinate 51,031 of NZ_JAAXMM010000019.1, forward strand.
GTCTCAAGCAATGGCAGGTCTTCCTGCCGCAGCAGCCGCTTGGCGTGATCGAGCGTCACCGCCTGCAGAAAGGCCTTGGGTGACAGGCCCGCCCAGCGGGTAAACGTCTTCTGCAACTGAGTCGGCGACTGGCGCAGTGCCGCGGCAATCGTCTCCAGCGACGGCTGGCTCTGGTATTCGACTGTCAGCATCTCGATGACGCGGCGAACGGTCTCGTAGTCATCGCCGTCGGGCGTGATGTCGGTGGTGGCGGACAGGTCGATCTGGTGGGCAAGGGTCATGGTGCAGTCCTCTATCGTCTCAGGACTTCAACACGGCCCGGCAGCAAGCGCCACCCGTTTCTTGCCGCAGGAATAGCCTCAGATGCGTTGTTTCACCGTGGCCAAGGCCGAGCGGAAGGCCTTGGCGAAACTTTCGCGATCGTCCGGATTGAGAAAAGATCCGACATCGGTGCGCCGTCCCTCGCCGGTCACCAGCATGGAGGTAATGCCGATCTCGTCGTGGCGGCGCACGAAGAAGCGCGCCCAGAATGGATTGAACCGATGCTCGGTCATGCGGCCCGACGGCGTGAACTTGCGGATCAAAAGACGGGTTCGCGACACCACCACTTCCTCCCGCGCCCGGCCGGAGCGGTAGTTGAGCAGAAAAGCGCCGTAGAGCAGCAGGAAATCGAGGCCGAAGAACAGGCCGATCGGCCAGGCGCCGGTCATCACGAAGAAAAGCCCGTGCCCAAGGCAGACCGTGCCGGTCAACAGCAGCAGGATCCGGAAGCCTTTTCGGCCGAGCGAGCGGTGCGGCACGAGTTCGGCTGCAAAAATCGGTTGTTCGATCGTCTGGTCCACGTTGCCTTCCCTTGGCCTGCGCGATTATAGATTGAGGATGACGGTTCCCATCAAGAAATCCAGCACCCAAACTTTGAAAAAGTCAAATCCCGCCGCCGCTCGAAAGAAGCAGATGCCGCGCAGCGCCTATTCGAAGGCCGAGCTGGAAGAGATCTTCCGGCGCTTTTCGATCCAGCGGCCGGAGCCGAAGGGCGAGCTGGAGCATGTCAATCCGTTCACGCTGATCGTCGCCGTGGCGCTGTCGGCCCAGGCCACCGATGCCGGCGTCAACAAGGCGACCCGTGCCCTGTTCAAGGTGGCCGACACGCCGCAGAAGATGCTGGCGCTCGGTGAGGACACGGTGCGCGACTATATCAAGACCATCGGCCTCTACCGCAACAAGGCCAAGAACGTCATTGCCCTCTGTCGCCGGCTGATCGACGAGTATGGCGGCGAAGTCCCCATGAGCCGCGAGGAGCTGGTGACGCTGCCCGGTGTCGGCCGCAAGACCGCCAATGTGGTGATGTCCATGGCCTTCGGCATCCCCACCATGGCGGTCGACACCCATGTCTTCCGCATTGCCAACCGCATCAGGCTGGCACCCGGCAAGACGCCGGACGAAGTGGAGGACGGGTTGATGCGCATCATCCCGAAACCCTACCTGTTCCATGCCCATCACTGGCTGATCCTGCATGGCCGCTACTGCTGCAAGGCCCGCAAGCCGGAATGCGAGCGCTGCGTCATTGCCGACATCTGCAAATCGCCGGAAAAGACCTGCGACGTGCCGGCCCCGCTGGTCGAGCTACCGGCGCAGCTGATCGGCGAATAGCGGATCCTTCTTCGACAGCAGCTTGTGCAGGTGCACCATCATGCCGGCGGCAAACAGCGGTGTGAGCAGGTTGACGATCGGGATCGCCAGGAAACCGGAGATCACCAGGCCGCCGACGAACACGGTGCCGGAATGCTTGGAGCGGAACAGCCGCGCTTCCGCCGGCGTGCGAAAGCGCATAGCGGCGAATTCGAAGAATTCCCGGCCAAGCAGATAGCCGTTGACCAGGAAGAAGGCGATGATGTTGATGCCCGGAACGAAGAGCAGAAACAGCGCGATGATATTGCCGATCAGCACGACGCCGAAGAATTTCAGCGATGACAGAAGCGCATCGCCCAGCGGCATGGCCATCCCTGGCGGATCGGTCGGATAGTCCCGCTTTTCCACAACCTCGGCCACATCGTCGAGGAACAGGCCGGCGATGATCGCCGTCACCGAGGACAGCAGCAGCGCCAAAGCCAGCGCCAGCCCGATACTCGCCAGAATGCCGAACAGGAATGTCAGCCAGCCGGCCCATTCCGGCATGCCGGTAAAAAATCCGTCAAACATCGGCAGGATGAAGCTGACGAAAAATCCCCGCAGCGTGAACCACAGACCGAGCAGCACGACGACCGTCAGGCCGATCACCTTCCAGAACACCGAGCGGGTCTCGGGCGCCAGAAGATTGGACAATGCAAGCCTTGCCGCGTCTAGTATCATGTCTGGCCTCCGTTCGACAGCAAGGCTGATGTAGGTTCGCCAAGCGGGCCGGGCAAGGGCGCGCGGAACCGACAATCCGCCCTTCGTGCGCTCAAGGCACCCTGGCAAGCGCCCCGTATAGCTCGGGTCGCCGCTCGCCAAGATAGGGCAGCTCGGCCTTGCAATCGGCATAGGCCTGCAGGTCGAGGTCGGCAAACAGCAGCGTCTGCCCGCGTCCGGCCCGCGCCAGGATATCGCCATCGGGCGCCGCAATCACCGAGCAGCCCTCATAGTCAAACAGCGCATCCCGGCCACACAGATCGGCATAGGCGACAAAAACCTGATTCTCCATCGCCCGGCTCGGCACCATCATTTCCGACACCCGCCTGTTGTTGGGCGAGGCAGGAAGGGCTGTCGGCACGATCAGCAGGTCGGCACCGGCAAGCGCCAGATGCCTTGCCATTTCGGGAAACTCGACATCGTAGCAGATCAGCAACCCGGCCTTCAGTCCGCCCAGATCGAAAACATGCGGGGCGGCATCGGACGGCCTGAAGACAGCCTTTTCCATCGGCCCGTAGAGATGGCATTTGCGATAGAATTCGGCGGATCGGCTGCGCTGCACAACAACGGCGGTATTATAGATGTCCGCACCGTCACGTTCCGGAAAGCCGGCGCAGATTGCCAGCCCGGACCGATCCGCCAGCCCCTGCAAACGTGACACGATCTCCCCGTCGCGCGGCTGCGCTATGATCTTTATCGTCTCGCCCAGCCCGTATCCGGTCACCGAGAGTTCCGGCGAAACCAGCAAACTCACCCCCGCTGCGACGGAGGCCGCGGCAGCTTGTTCGATTGTCTTGAGATTGCCGTCGATATCGCCGAGGGCGGCCTGCATCTGCAGGAGAGCTATGCGCATACGTTACTTCCTGCAGATGTCTCCGGTCGCCCATCATGAAACAGCGGCGGGAAAAGCGCAATCGCATGACCGATGGACCGCGTCAGGCCACCCGGGAGGCTTGGCTGTTTTCCATGCGCTGCAGCAGCTGGCGGCACAGGGCATCCTCGAGATCCGCCCCCTGCTGGAGGACCCGACGGGCCGCATCCGGCTCGGGCGGATTGGCATGGAAGCAGTAGAATTCGCCGAGCGCCGACAGGGCTGCCAGGTCGCCGGCGGCAAGCGCATCCTCAAGCAGCGCCCGCGCCGCGGCAAGATCCACCGGGCCGCCGATACCCTTCATCAGGAAACGTCCGAGATTGATCATCGCGATGGTATGGCCGCTACGCGCCGCCATGGCGAACCAGTGCCGGGCCTGCTGATGGTTCTCGCTGACCTCAGCCGCACCCGTCGCAGCGGCCACCGCCATCTGGAACTGTGCGGCCGTATCGCCGCAAAGGGCGGCCTTTTCGAGCCAGAACAAGGCCTCGACCGCATCCGCAGCGACGTCGATCCCGTGCCGATAGCGCTGCTCCAGATCGCGGCACGCCCGCCGGTCCCCCATGCGCCCAAGGGTCGACAGCCAGCGAATGCCGCGGGCCTTGTCGGCATCGGTTCGTCCGGGCGCAAGATAGACTTTCGCAAGCTCCTCGATCGAAGCGCGATAGCCCTTGAGGGCGCAGGAATGCAGAAGCCGCAGCGCGCCGCGTTCATCCTGTTCGCCGCCAAGACCTTTCAGCAATTGCAGGGCCAGATAGTGCCGTGCCGTCAGGTTGCCGCCGTCCGAGGCAATCCGGAAATGCAGCCGTGCCGCCGGATAGTCCGGCTCACCGACATGGCCGCCGGCCAAAAGCGTTCCAAGACCGAGATGCGCCTCGATCTGGCCCGCCCCGGCCGCCGGTCGGTAATAGCCAAGCGCCGTCTGCGCGCAGACCTCGCCACCGATGCCGGAGGCGAAGAGATAGCCGGCCAGCGCCATGCCATCGACATTGCCGGCCTCTGCGGCTTTCAGCGCATAGGCCCGCGCCGCCTCGGGCTCGGCGGCCAGTCTTGCCGCACCCCGATAGAGCCGTGCGGCAGCCGGCGAAGAACCAAGGGCCGGATGCGGTGTCAGAAGATAAAGCCGGGCAAGCAGCGCCATGGCGGGTATGAAGCCCGCGTCGGCGGCCGATTTCGCCCAGTGCCGCGCCATCGACAGGTCGCAGATCACGCCCTTGCCGCTTTCGTAGAGTCGGGCCAGTTCATAGGCCGCCTCGGCATGCCCGGCCTTGGCGGCACGGGTCAGCAGACCGGCGGCCTGCGCCCGTCTGCCGCTGGCAAGCTTTGCCTTGGCGCGGCGAAACCGGAAGGCGGCTGCCCATTGGGTTGTGAGCCCGGGATTGAGCGTCATGGCTCCCGCATGCCTTCCGTCACCACCGGAACGACGCGGTCGAACAGATAGGCCGCCACGGTCTGGTCCCCGACCACTACGTCGGCCGTCAGCGTCATGCCGGCAATCAGCCGGAAGTCGGACGGATGGGTCTTCAGCGTCGGATCGATGATGTCGATCTTGGCCAGATAGACGGACCGGTCGGCGCTATTGCCCTGCGACACCGTCAGGCTGTCGGCGCTGATCGTGCGGACCCGGCCGCGTAGCGAGCCATGGCGCGCATAGGGCCAAGCATCGAGCTTGATCTCGACCTCCTGGCCGACCTGGATATACCCCTGCTCCTGGGTGGAGATTTCCGCTTCGACCTCAAGATCCGAATCGGCCGGCACGAGGATGAACATCTTTTGCGCCGTCTCGACCACCGAGCCGATTGAGATATCGCCGATCTGCAGCACCACCGCATCCTGCGGCGCGCGAAGGCCGATCAGATCATGGCGCTTGTCGGCCTTGGACAGCTGTTCCAGCGCCGTATTCAGCTTGCCCTCCTGGGTGACCAGCATGGACATGGCATCGGAACGCCATTGCTGGACATAGTTCTCCTCCTGGGCCTTCAGAGCGCCAAGCTCGTGAACATTGCTCTGCAGCTGTCCGTCAAGCTCGGCGATCGTGCTTTGCACGTCAAGCCTGAGGTCGGCCGCCTGCAGCGCATCGGCACGGCTGGCAAACTTCTTCTTGACCAGCTCGGCCTTCATCGCCTCGCTTTCCTGGCTGAGCGCCAGCCGCTGGCGATAGAGGTCCAGTTCCGATTGCAGCTGCGCCCGATTGGTGGAGAGAGCCGCCGACCGGCTGCGATAGCTCTCAAGCGCCGCCCGGTACTGGGACCGCCGCGCCTGGAAAAACCGCCGCTGCAGCAGGCTGAAACTGTCGCCGTCGGCGGGAAGATAGTCGGTGCCGTCGATCTCGCTGCGCAGTCGCAGGACTTCGGCCGTAAGGCTTGCCACTTCGCGGCGAATAGTGGTCTGGTCGGCCTGCGAGAACGTCGGATCCAGCGTCGCCAGCATATCGCCGGCCTTCACCACCTGTCCTTCGCGCACATGGATCTGCCGGATGATCGAAGTCTCGAGCGGCTGCACGACCGTATGCGGCGCCTGCGAGGCGACGCGTCCCTTGGCGCTGACGACCCGCTCGATCGGCATGACCACGGCAAGGCCGATGGCGCAGGCGATCAGGGCGGCAAGAGCTGTGATGGTCAGCCGCGCGCTGCGCGGCGGCGTCGCATGCAGGATCCCGGCGCTTTCCGACAGAAACTCCGCCGTCGTGCGCACCGCATAGCGGTGTTCGTCAGGCGACAGCGATAAGGTCTTGGTCATGGTCAATTCCTGGGCCGAGATGCCGGTTCTGCTGGTTCCACAAATGGCGATAGTCGGTCGAGCGGCGCAGCAATTCGCCATGGGTGCCGCAATCCTTCAGGTGCCCGCGATCGAGCACCAGGATCTGGTCGCAATCGACCAGCGACGACAGCCGATGCGAGATCATCAACACGGTGCGCCCGGCGGCAATACGCTGCAGGTTGCGCAGGATGATCGCCTCGCTTTCCGGGTCGAGCGCGCTGGTCGCCTCGTCGAAAACCAGGACTGGCGGATTGGCGACAAGGGCGCGGGCGATCGCCAGGCGCTGGCGCTGGCCGCCGGATAGGTTACTGGCATGCTCCTCCAGCATCGTGTCATAGCCGCGCGGCAGCCGTTCGATGAATTCGTCGGCGCCGGCCAGTTGCGCCGCCTCGACCATTTCCTCCGGCGACGCATCGGGCTTGCCGACCAGAATATTGTCGCGGATCGAACCGCGGAACAGGAAACTGTCTTGCAGGACCACACCGATATGGGTGCGCAGGTGGTAGAGCTCGATTTCGCGCAGCTCCACGCCATCGATGCGGATCAGGCCGCTATAGTTCTGGTGCAGCCCCTGTAAGAGCCGGGTGATCGTCGTCTTGCCCGAGCCGCTGCGGCCCATGGCGCCGACGATGCTGCCCGACCTGATGCCAAAGCTGACCGCATCGAGCGCTGGCGAGGCCGTGCCGGGATAGGCGAAACGCACCCCTTCGAACTCGATGCGCCCGGCGATCTTGGGTCGCACGCCCGCCTCGCGCCGCGCCTCGGGCGCCACATTGACGATGGAGGCCACCTGCTTGAGAGCGCCGCGCGCCTCTTCGAGCTGCTGCATCATGCCCGCCATCTGCACCATCGGCTGGGTGGCGCGCATGGCGATCATGGTGAAGGCCACCAGCGTTCCGGTCATCACCGCCTGCTGGTCGGTGATCGCCATATAGGCCCCGATGCACAGCGACCCGGCATAGATCAGCTTTTCGAGCGGCGCCAGCAGGGTCTGCGGCTGGTTGGCCAGCGTCAGAAGTTCCGTCTGCCGCTTGACCGATTCGGCCACCCGCTGATCCCATTCGCGCCGCTTGCGGCCTTCGAGCGCCAGCGACTTGATGGTGCGGATGCCGTTGATCGTCTCGATCAGCATCGAGGTACGGCGATGCTCGCTGTTCATCACCTCGCCATAGGCGCGGCGCACCGGCCCCATATAGGCAAACAGCACGAGGCTCATCAGCACGGCAATGCCGATCACCCAGAAGGTCAGCGCCGGGCTCAGCATGAACATGGCCGGCACGAGAACCAGCAGAGACAGCATGTCGAGCATGGCGCCGAACAGCTGGCCGGTGATGAAGGTGCGAAGCCGCCGCGCCTCGCCGAGCCGGTGCACGATGCCGCCGGTGGCATTCTGCTCGAAGAACTCGATGGGCAGCCGCGACAGCCGGTCGAAGATATGCAGATTGACCCGCACCTCGAGCTTTGCCGTGGCAATCGCCGTGACCGAGCGCCGGAGATAGCCGAGCACCATGTCGAACACCAGCACGACGGCAATTGCCAGCGCCATCAGCGTCAGGGTCGACACCCGGTGATGGACGAGAACCCGGTCGATGACCACCATGTAGAGCAGCGACGGCACGATCGCCAGGACGCCGAGCGCCATGGCGGAAATGAAGATATCGCGGACCAGCCGCTTTTCCCGGAACACCTGTCGGGCAAGCCAGGCGAAGCTGAAATCCTCCTGCTCGGCCTCGACGGCCGCCTCTTTCTTCAACAGCAGAACCGAACCGTCCCAGGCCTCGGTCAGGCGCAGCTCATCGACCACAAGCCGTGGCGCGCGCGGATCGGCCGGATCGCGCAAGACCATTTGAGGCGTGTCGCGATCGTCGATGAAACGGTCGAAAACCAGGATGGTGCCGTCCTTCAGCCGGATCAGCGCCGAAACGTCGCCCTCAAGGCGCGTGAGAATCTTCCAGGACAGGCGGATCGGCTTGGCTTTCAGACCATGTTCGGCTGCGATTTGCGCGAGCGCGGTAAAACTCGGGTCGAAGCCTTGGTCCCCGAAATCCCGACGCAACTGCTCGACCGACAGCGACAGCCCAAGCCGTTGCGCCGCCACAACCAATGCAGCAAAAGCGGACCCGGCATTGTCTTCCGCCGCCAAATCCCTTTCCTGTACATCCATGGAACGAACCTCACCCTAATTACAGCTGTCGGAATCACAGCCCATGCGCACCCGTAAAGGAGACGCATCAAGCCGTTTTAAGACGGACTGATGGCCCCATCACAGCCGACCCTAGGCAGGCAAGCTTTCGCGATGCTGGAGTGATCGGCCTTTCTCGGCAATAACTGCTCAAGCCATGCCACGGTGCATAACCGCCGGGTTCGGCGATCATGCGATTCCTTTTGTCCATGAAGCGCTTTAGGTTCGACGGGCCGAGAATCAGGCCGCCCGGCAGGTATGAACAGCAAAAGCCAAAGCCATGACAGCACCAAGCCGGAAAAGACCGATCATTATCCACTGGGGCATTTCCAGCTTTTTCGGATGGGGCATCTACGGCCTCAATCTGGCGCTCAACTGGTCGAACGATCCTGAGTTGGAGCCGGCCAGTTCCTTCCCGCTGCAGAAGGACCAGATCGTCGTCGATCCTTTGCGCCAGAGGGCGCTCGCTGGCTTTACCGCAAGCTCCGCCGACCTGGTCCGCAAGCTTCAGGAAAACGCCGGCAAGCAGATCTCGGTCAACGTTCCGGTTTTGGGCGCCCTCGGCAATGATTTCCAGATGGCGTCCGGCGCCCACAATGTGACGCTTTCCGGCAGCCCGACCATCGGCGTGGTGTTTTTCGAACTGCCGCAATTGAGCGCCCAGACGCTGGATCGCGCCCGGTCCCTGCCGCTGATCGTCGCCGGATCGACCTGGAACGAAGACATCCTGCGCGCCCATGGGCTGACCAATGTCACGACGGTGATCCAGGGTATCGACCAGACGCTGTTTCACCCCGCCCAGAAACAGGGCGTGCTGGCCGATCGCTTCCTGGTGTTTTCGGGCGGCAAGCTGGAACTGCGCAAGGGCCAGGATCTGGTGGTCGCCGCTTTCGCGCGGTTCGCCAGGCGCCATCCGGACGCATTGCTGGTCAGCGCCTGGCATAGCCCCTGGCCACAATTTGCCCTGACCCTCAACGAATCCGGCAAGACGGCGCCGCTTTCCCTGAACGACAAGGGCGGCATCGACCAGGCCGCCTGGATTGCCGCCAACGGGATCGCCCCATCGCAATTCATCGACCTCGGGCCGGTGCCCAATGCGCTGATGCCACCGATCCTGCGGGAAATGGACGTGGCGCTGTTCCCGAACCGCAGCGAAGGCGGCACCAATCTGGTGGCGATGGAATGCATGGCCTGCGGCGTGCCGACCATTCTCTCGGCCAATACAGGCCATCTCGACCTGATCGACGGCCGCAACTGCTATGCGCTGGAAAACCAGGCCGCGGTCGCCGGTGCCGGAAGCGGTGTCGGCGCGGTGGCAGGTTGGGGAGACAGCAGTGTCGACGAAATCGAGGATGCGCTGGAGCGCGCCTATACCGACCGCAACGACGCAAGGCGCCGCGCCGAACGGGGGGCGGCCAAGATCGCCGGCCTGACCTGGTCGCGCACCGCCGATGCCATGAAGCGCATCGTCAAATCCTACGGCTGAACCGCGAGCAGTCGCGCGATCTCATCGGCTGCCATCTCAATGGCAGGTGCAAAGCCCGTTTCATCGGGCTGGCGGCAGAGACGCATGCCGGGATACCAGGGCGAATCGTGCCTCCCCATCATCCAGCGCCAGTCCGGCACCCGCTTCAGCAGCGCCACCGACGGAGTCCCGAGCGCGCCGGCCAGATGCAGGGGCGCCGTGCACACCGACACCATGGCCGAGAGCGAGGCCATGATGGCGGCGGTATCGACGAAGGCGTCCGGCCCGGCGTCGAAATCGGGGCCGGGATGTTCGAGCAGGAACGGCAGCCCGGCAACCTTCCGGCCGGACGGCGTCTCCGCCGGCTCCAGCCGATGGGCCTCAAGCTTCTGCAGGGCGATCAGCCGCACATCGACAAGCGCTGCGAACGGTGCCAAAGCCAGCGGTCCATCGAGGCTGCGGCCGCGCTCGACAGGCGAGGCCGGATTGCCCTGCCAGACGAACCCGATAGCCTTTGCACCGGCGTCCAGAGCCAGCCGATGCTTCCACACGTCAATCAGTTTCGGCTCGGCCGCCAGATAGGAGATAGCAGGAGGAACGGCCCCCGGCGTCAGCTGCAGCCGATGCGGCAGCCCGAGAAGCGGCACCTGCAGGTCGACAGAGCCGGCCGGCGGATCCTCGCAGATCACCCGGTCAGCGCCGGGGATATCTCTCAGCAACCGCACCAGCCGTTCCGGCACCTGCAGGATGACCTCGCCACCCAGCGATTTGACCAGAGGCAGCAGTTTGACGAACTGGATCGTATCGCCAAGCCCCTGCTCCGCATGCACCAGAAGCCGCTTGCCGGCAAACGGCCGGCCATCCCAGTCGGTGATCGCCTGGTGGCGGGCAACCGCCGGAAATCCCGGCGTCTTCCAGCGCCATTCGTATTCGGCAAAACCTTGCGAAAAATCGCCAAGCCGCAGCAGTGCCAGGGACAGATTGTAATGGGCTTCCGCCAGATCGGGATAGAGACGGACGGCGGCGCGCAGGTTCTCGACGGCCCCGAACGGGTCGCCCAACTCGCCGAGCGCATTGCCAAGATTGTGCAGCGATGTCTTGTGAGCCGGATCGATCGACAGTGCCAGGCGATAGGCCTCGGCCGCTAGAGCGAACGCGCCGCCATTGGCATGCGCGATGCCGAGATTGGCCGCGACATCGGCATTGCCGGGCTGTAGCGCAACGGCGCGCTGATAGGCCGGCACCGCCTCTGCCGATCGTCCGGCATCGACCAGCGCATTGCCGAAATTGAACCAGATCTCGCCCCCGATCTCGCCATTGTCCGGCGCCAGCCGCAGCACTCGTTCGTAGAGGATCAGCGCCCCCGCCAGATCACCGAGCGACCGCCGCGCGGAGGCCAGCAGCCGCAAGGCGTCGACATGATCGGGGTTCTGCACCAGGATCGCATCATAGAGAACGACCGCCCCGGCCGCATCACCGGAGCGATGGCGCTCGAAAGCGGTCTGCAGCAATTCTTCGGGTGATGGGTCGCTCATCGGCGCGCGTCCACGAAGTCTGACAGCGCCGCGGCCGCCTGTCGCGCCACGCTGCCCCAATCGCCGGGCTGCGGCTGGCGGAACAGCCGGACGCTTGGATACCACGGGCTGTCCGTGCGATGCGCCATCCAGCGCCAGTCGGCATTGTATTTCAGCAGAGCGAAGGTCGGCACCCCGAGCGAACCGGCCAGATGCAGGGTCGAGGTGCAGGAGGAAATCACCAGGTCGAGAGCGGAAATCGCCGCCGCCGTGCTGGCAAAATCGCCAAGGCTGGCGCCGGGCACATCGATCCGATCAGCATAGGCAAAGCCGCGCAACTGTTCCAGCCCGTCGGCATATTGCAGGCTGACGAAATGGGCACCTTCAACGTCAAACAGTGGCGCCAAAACCTCCAGCCGCGGCGAACGTCCCTGGTCGGCACGGGCGTTCGGATTGCCCTGCCAGATCAGGCCGACCCGAACCTTCTCGCGGTTAGAAAAGCGCTCGCTCCACGCCGCGATCCGTTCTGCCGGAAGCATGAACCGGGCCGGCGCCGGCAAAGTTTCCAGCGTCGTGCCGAGCGCCAGCGGCAGGCTGAGCATAGGCACTTCGAGATCGGCATCGTCGATGCTGTCGATGCTCTGGCGAAGGATCGTCACATTGTTCTTTTCAAAGACAAGCGTGTTGAACAGACCGATCAGCGGCTCGCGCAATTCCAGAAGCACATGACCGACACGGGCGGCCGCCAGCGCCACGAAGCGGGCAAACTGGATCTGGTCGCCCAAGCCCTGCTCGCCATGGATCAGCAGAACCTTGTCGGTGTCCTCGCCCTGCCAGCGCGACACGGCAAAGGTCCGCGGCACCATTTCCGCGCCCAGCCAACGATATTCGTAATCCCGGAACCCGGCCGGCAGATTGCCGGCCATCAGATGCGCATGGCCGCGGTCGATCAAGGTTTCGGCGTCGCCGGGGCTAAGCTCCAGCGCCGTGTCAAAGGCGGCAATCGCATCAGTGCATCGGCTCAGGTCCTTCAGCGCATTGGCCTTGCCGCGATGTGTCTTGGCCAGATCCGGCCGCAGCACAAGGGAGGCCTCATAGGCGGCCAACGCCTCCTCGAAGCGGTTGGTATCGCGCAGCAGATTGCCAAGCGTCATCAGAGCCTCGGCCGAAGGGGCCGCCTGAAGGCTGAGGCGTAGCAGGCGCTCGGCCTCTTCGACCTTGCCGATATGGCGCAACGCAATGGCATAATTGGTCTGGAAGGCAGAGGTGCCAAGGCCCAGCCGATCCGCCGCCTGCAGGAACAGAGTGGCACGATGGTAATGCTGCGCCTCGAGAGCCAAGGCGCCGAGCATGTGCAGGGCTTCCGCGCCATGGCTTTGCGACCGCAGAAGTGCTGCATAGCCGGTCTCGGCTATCGAGCGATCGCCAGCCATGTGCCGGGCCAGCGCGTCCCCAAAGGCAGTCGCGTCGTCGGCAGGCGGATGGGTCGCGACAATTGGCTCGGCGGCCTCGAACAGAACCGACCGATCGCCGCTCACCAGTTGCCGCAAGGCGCCGGCCACCCTTGATGCCACGCCGGCAAAGGGCCGGCTCTCGATTTCGCCTTCCACCCTTCGGAACACGCGGGTCCGCGGATACCATGGGCTGTCGCTGCGCCCCCTGAGCCAGCGCCATTCGGCATGGGATTTCAGGACGACCCAGGTGGGCTTGCCAAGCGCCCCGGCCAGATGGGCGACGGCGGTGTCCGAGGTGATCACCAGATCGAGGTTCATGATCAGCGCCGCCGTGTCGGCAAAGGCATCGGGACCGTTGTCGAAATCTTCGCCCGGCGACTCGACCGTCAGACGTCCGCCAAGTGCCGCGATCTGTTCCTCGCCGGCTCCCTTCTGCAAGGCGATCAGTCGCAGGCCGGGAATATCGGCCAGGGGTTCCAGAACCTCGAGCGGATAACTGCGCCCCTTGTCCACCTTGGGATCGGGATTGCCCTGCCAGACCAACCCGACACGAAATCCGGGTCTTGGCGCCAGCCACGAGGCCCAACGAGTCACACGCGCCGGATCGGCTCTCAGATAAGACGGTGCCGCCGGAATGCTCTCGACGGTCGTTCCGCAATAGAGCGGCAGGCTCATCATGAAGACGTGATAATCGAGGGCGGGCACGGTTTCGGCTTCGCCGATCACGCCATCGACACCGGGCGCCGTGGCGATCAACGAGGCAATCTTGCGCCGGCAGCCGACAATAACCCTGGTCGCACCCATGGCCTTGAGCTGCGCGACATAGCGAATGAACTGGAAGGCATCGCCGAACCCCTGTTCGGCCAGCACGAGAATGGATTTGCCGGCAAGGCTCTCACCCTTCCAGGCCGGCAAGCGCACCCGCTCCTTGGCGATCCCAAGCGATTCGACATCCAGCCGCCGCTCGTAAAGTGGCAGGCCGCGGACGTAGTCGCCCTCGTTCATCAGCGCCATGCCGAGCGCCATTTCGGCATCGGCATAACCCGGGCGCAGCGCCATCGCCTTCAGGAAGGCAGCCTTCGCTTCGTCTTCCCGACCGGCATCCATTTCGCTGATCCCGAGATTGCTCCAGCTTTCGGCATGGTCGGGAACAGTTCTGGCAGCCTGGCGCTGGAACCAGCAGGCAATGTCGGCCAGCCCGTAATTGCGCTCGGCGACGCCGAGATTGCTCCAGGCATCGGCATTGCCGGGTTCCAGCACAATAGCCTTTTCCCAGGCCCGTGCAGCCGCATCGGGTCGCTCAAGCTTCAGCAGGACAGCGCCCCATTGCACCAGCGTGGAGGCATTGTTGGGCTCGATCTGAACGGCACGACGCAGCGCATTGTCCGCCTCCTCAAGCCGACCGAGAGCGGTTGCGGCATTGGCAAAGACCGACAGCGCATGGGCCGATTTCGGAAACCGCGCCAGCATGGTCCGCGCCCGCTCCAGTGCCTGCTCCGCCTTGCCACCGGCCACCTCCCGCCGCGCCAGCGCCATATGGCTCGGCAGATGCAGCGGATCGGCCTGCAGGCCGTGGCGAAGCGCCCGCAGGGCATCGGCGGCATTGCCGGCGCTTTCGAGCGCCACGGCAAAATTGCTCCAGTGATCGGCAATGTCAGACGCAAGGCCCACAGAGCGGGCCGTCAGCACCACGGCATCGCGCGTGGCGGCACCGCGCCGGCCGCCGGCTTCGAGCAAGGCCATGCCAAGCAGGTTATGGACAAAGGCAGCGCGAAACCCGACCGCCAGCAGATGCCGATAGACCGCAATCGCTGCGGCATAGTCCTTGCGCTGGTGCGCGGAAATGGCCTCGCCCAGATGGGCCTCGTTGTCGTTGGCGACCACCGAACCTGCCGCCGGCATGGACAGCAACAGCCGCAACTCGTCGACCACCGCATTCAATACCGGCGGCCAGCGGTCCTTTTCCGATTGGCGAAACAGCCGCATGGTCGGATACCAGTCGGTCAGGCTGCCCTCCATGCCCCAGCGCCAGTCCGGCGCCTTCTTCAGGAGCAGCCAGACCGGCCGGCCGAGCGCACCGGCCAGATGGGCGATGGCGGTATCCGTGGTAATGACCAGGTCCAGCGACATCATCAGGGCGGCCGTATCGACGAAAGCCTGCGACCCACCGTCAAAATTCGCACCCGGCTGCAGGAGATCCAGCCCGTCCGGTGGCAACTGCTCGCTGCCGAAGCCGCGCTGCAAAGATATGAAGGTCGCTTCAGCGCTCAGCGCAGCCAGGGGTGCCAGTTCGCCGAGCGCCATCGACCGGCCCTTCTCGCCAAAGGCCCGCGGATTGCCCTGCCAGGCCAAACCGATCCGCATCCGCCGCGCGTCTTTTCCAGGCAAGGACGGATCGTTGAAGATAAAGGAGCGGTGGGCATCGGCCTGCAGGTAGGGCGCGTGAAAACCGACCTCTTCCGGCTCGAGCCCCAAAATGCCCGGCAGCGACAGAAGCGGCACGGAATAATCGGCGGCTGGTGCCGTACCATCATCGGCCAGCAGCACGGCGCGGCCCGACGGGTCGCGAAAAAGCGCAAATGTCGACAGCAGGGCCGCAAGCTGCGGTTGGCAGACGAAGACCAGCCGCCCGACGCGCTCCATCAGGCGCGGCAGGAAACGGATGAACTGGATCGTATCGCCGAGGCCCTGCTCATGGAAGACCAGCAGCGTCTTGCCGGATATGTCTTCGCCCCGCCAGCGTGGCGCCTGCGTCAGGTGGGCCGCAGGCGGCGTCTTGCCGGCCTCGTCCCGCAGATCGTAATCGACCCAGGCCGCCTGCCATTTTCCGGCCAGCAGGCGCACGCAGGCCAGATTGAACCGGCTCAGCGTCTGATCGCCGTCTCGGCCGACAAGATCCTGCAATAGCCTTTCGGCCTCCGCGAGGCGGCCGAGATTGCGCAGCGACGTCGCCAGATTATTGGTGGCACCGGCATGGTGCGGCTCGATCGCCAGAACCTGTTCGTAACAGGCAACCGCCTCGTCCTCCCGCATCTGTCCCTGCAGCACGACGCCGAGGTTGAAAGTCGCTTCTGGATTTTGCGGCCGGATCTGCAAAGCACGGCGCAAAGCCTGCTCGGACGCAGTAACGTCACCGAGTTGCAAGAGGACATGACCGGCCTGGGTCAGGAAGCCCGGATCGTCGGCATCGATCGCCAGTGCCGCCATGCAGGCCGCTCTTGCTTCCGGCCATTTCCCGGCAGAGGATAACGCCAGGATAAGATTGCCGTGCAGGCCGCGGGAGCCCGGATCAAGCGCCAGGCCGGCCCTTGCCATCGCAACCGCGCGGTCGTTCTGTCTGACCGCGATCAGCGGCAAAACCATGTTCTGCAAAATGGCGGGATCGTCTGGCGTCTTGGAAAGCGCCGTTTCGAAATACCCGAGCGCCTCTGCGGAACGTCCGCAAAGATGAAGGGCCAGACCAAGATAATGGTTGATGGCCGTATCGTCCGGCGCAGTCCGGTGATGGATCTCCAGCCATTGCACGGCTTCGGCAAAGCGCCCCGCGCCAATAAGCGCGCAGCAGTCCGCGACGCTCGGCACTGCGGCCGCACCGACATCCGGCCCTTCGGCTACAGGCGACACGATCCGCCCTCAAGGCCGCAGGGCAGATGAAACACGACCGGTCGCACGCCTATTGCACGCCGTAGGGACGATAGGATTTTTCCTCGATGATCGAGGAGCCGAGCTCGATATTGATCTTGCGCTTGAGATCGGCGCGGCGGTCGTTGGTCACGTAGACAGAGCGGGCCAGCGAGACGAAACGCTCGCCGAAATCGCCGGCATGTTCGCAATCGCGAATCTCGTCCTCGATGTCCCACAACGAGGTATTCACCTCGCGCAGCTCACCCATGATGCCCTGCACGCCGCCATGGCCCTCGACCGGAGCCAGCTTTTCCGTCAACAGGACGAGTTCGCGCCGCACATTGGCACGTTTCTCGCCATCATCGATCCGTTCGGCCTTGATCTGGAGAATAGTGATCTTGTCGATCAACTCGCCCCATGACACCGGAACTTCAATCATTGCAGTCCTCCGATTCGCGTCATGAAAGTTAACGCCCGCGCCGGGCGTCATCAACTCCACTTGAAGTCGCTGGCCGACAAATTGTCCGCAGTCTTGCCGGTCAGCGTCAGATTCATGTCCACCGACCCGTCGCCATTGGTATCCACGAACAGCGTTGACGTGCCGTTGTCGAAATAGGCCTCCGAATTTCCGGCTGCCGACAGAGTGGTCGTGGTGCCGAGATAGCTGAACGTGCCATTCAGGAGACCCTGGAATACCAGCTTGTCCGTGCCATTGACGAAGTCGGTGATCTTGTCGGCATCGGTTCCTGTCGATTGCGAGGTCGATGTGAAGGTGAACATATCGGATCCGTCGCCGCCGGTGACCGTATCGCGGTTGCCGCTGAAGGTCACGGTGTCGCTGCCGGCGCCGAGGTCGACGATCGTCGACGAACTGCCCGTCAGGACGATGACGTCGCTGCTGCTGCTGCCGGTTATGTTCTCGACATCGACAACCGTTAGTGTCGAGCCCGACCCGAGCTTGAGATAATCGTCGCCGGCTCCCAGATCGATGGGCGCGCCGCTGAAGACTCCGGATAGCGTGATCGAATCGTCACTGCTGGAGCCGACAATGGTTTCGACGCTGGCCAAGGTGGCCGTTGCGCCGTTGGTGAAGGTGATGCTGTCGATCCCTGTTCCCAGGAAGAACTGGCCATCGGTTACTGCTTCCATCACCAGCACGGTATCGCTGTTGGTGCCGCCTGTGATGGATTCGACATTGTAGACCGAAACCGTATTCGTGAAGCTGCCGAGCGTCAGCGTGTCCGTGCCGTCCGCCAGATCGATTTCAATGCCGGTCGCCGCCGCCGATAACGTCACCTTGTCGGCACCGGAGCCACCGAGCACGGTTTCAACACCAGTAATCGATACCGTGTTCTGGCTTGAACCCAACTGCAACTCGTCATGTCCGCCGCCAAGGGCGACGAGGCCGCTATGGGTGGCGCTGGTGATGATGATCATGTCGTCGAAGCTCTGGCCGGTAATGGTCTCCGCACCACTGACCGAGACCGTGTTGGCCGCATCGGCAAGGATCAGCCTGTCGGATCCGTCACCAAGGTCGATGTAGCCGTCCGTCCATTGGGTCGCCAGCGTGATCGCGTCGGCATAGGTGCCGCCGGAGATCGATTCGACATTCGAAAGCGTTGCCGTCAGGCCGGACGTCCAGGCAATTTCGTCCTGGCCGTCACCGAAGTCGTAAATGCCGTTGCCGGTCGATCCGGAAATCGTCACGCGATCGTCGCCCGTCGAGCCCACCAGCGACTCGACGCCGGCAATGGTGATCGTCGCAGCGTTTGCCCCGAAGATGATGGCATCGGTACCGGCGCCGAGGTCGAGATAACCTTCGCTATAGGTTCCCGCGAGCGTGATGCGATCCGCAAGCGTGCCGCCGGTGACCGTCTCGACGTTCTGTACGGTTGCTGTGTTGTTGGAATTGGCAAAGACCAGGGTATCGACACCGGATTTCAGATTGATTTCGCCCCCGGTATAGCTCTCGGTCATCGTGACCATGTCCGTGCCGACATTGCCTATGATCGACTCCACACCGGCGACCGAGATCGTTCCACCATATTCCGACAGGGTCAGTGTATCATTGCCGCCTGCCAGATTGATGATCGCACCAGTCACTTCCTTGGAGAAGACGATGTCGTCGTTGCCGGCGCCGCCGGTGATCGTTTCGACACCGGAAATCGTCAGCGTATTGCCGGTCGACGACAGCGTCAGGCGGTCGTTCTCATCGCCAAGGTCGATGAAGCCGGTATCACCGGCCGATACGGTCACATAGTCCTTGCCGATGCCGCCGGTGACTGTTTCAACACCCGACACGGTCGCCGTACCGCCGAGATCGTTGAAGGTCAGCCGGTCCTCGCCGTCTGCCAGCGAGATCAGGCCGCCCGTCATGTAGGTCGAGAGGCTGACGATATCGTTCATATCCGAACCGATGACCGTCTCGATATTGGCGATCGTGACCGTTCCGCCATCCGCCGAGAAGGTCAGCATGTCGGACCCAAGCCCGAGATCAAGGGTCATGCCGGTCACGGCCGTGCCGAACGTGATCTTGTCGCCGTTCGTACCGCCGGTAATGTTCTCGACATTCGATATGGTGGCCACGTTCACGTAGTTGGCGAAGATGACGCTGTCGACGCCTTCGCCGAGATCGATTTCGACACCGGTTACGGTCGACTTGAACACAATGGTCTCAGCGCCGATCCCACCGGTGATTGTCTCCACATTGACGACGGTCACAGAACCACCATTGTCGCCGAAGGCGAGTGTATCGCTGCCTCCCCCCAGGTCGACGATCGTCGTCGCGCCGGCAGTATCGATCGTCACGAGATCCGAACCCGTACCGCCGGTAATCGTTTCGGCAGCGGAGATCGTGATGGTATTGCCGCCATTGGCCATCAGAATGGTATCGTTGCCGCCGGACAGGTTGATCGAGCCGTCGAAGGAATCGGCCAGAATGATCTTCTCGATTCCGCTGCCGCCGACGATCGTCTCGACATTGCTGACCGTGAAGGTGACATTGCCGCTGGTCGTCAGCGTGTCTTCGCCGCCGCCCAGATCGACAAAGCCATAAGTCACCGTGCCGCCGAGCGTGACCTCATCATTGGCCGTGCCGCCGATGACCGTCTCGACATTAGAAACGGTGACGGTCGCGCCGTCATCGCTGAGCGTCAGCATGTCATAGCCCTGGCCGAGATCGATCGAGCCCGACGTGAATTCGGAGCCAAGGGTGATGATGTCGCTGGACTTGCCGCCGACGATCGTCTCGGCATTGAGGATCGTTGCCGTGTTGTTGTAGTTTCCGAAGGTAACCTTGTCCGTCTTGGCGCCGAGATCGATATAGACGCCCGTCACTGTCTTGTTAAACACGATGGAATCGATGCCATCGTCTCCCAGGATGGTTTCCACATTGGTGACGGTTACCGTGCCGCCGGCAAGAAGGGTCAGCGTGTCGATACCACCCGCCAGATCGATTTCCGAACCGGCAATCGCGCTGGTAAACGTGACGTCGTCGGCTTTGGCATTGCCGGTAATCGTCTCGATCAGCGCGACCGAAACGGTATTGATATAGTTGCCCAGCGTCAGGGTGTCGTTGCCCGTCCCGAGCGAAATGAGATTGCCCGTCAACTGGCCATTGATCGTGACAAGCTCGCTGCCGCTGCTGCCGATGATCGACTCGACGTTCCTGATCGTGACCTTGTTCTCGGTTCCCGAAAGGCCGAGATAGTCGTCGCCTCCCCCGAGGTCGATCGTTGCTCCGGATGTCGATACCGCCAAGGCAATCCAGTCGTCGGATGCGCCGCTGGTGACCGTTTCGACATAGGAAACCCTGACCGTATTGATTTCATCGCTGAGGGTCAGGCTGTCGAGACCGGCGCCCAGGTTGATGATGCCGTTGGTCAATTCAGTCGTAACGGTGATGACATCGGACGACGCGTTGCCGGAAATGGTCTCCACATTGTCGAAGGTCGCAGTGTTGTTGAATTTGCCGAGCAGCAACCGGTCGCCGCCATCGCCGAGATCGAAACTGCCGCCGGTCACGGCGGTTCCAAATATGATGTATTCCTTGCTCTCGCCGCCGATTACTGTCTCGACGTTCTTCAGCGTGGTGGTGCCACCATATTCCGAGAACACCAGCGTATCGTTGCCGCCACGAAGATCGATCAGGCCGCCGGCTTTCGCCTCCATCATTGTGACGGTATCGTCGCTCGAACCACCGTAAATCGTCTCGGTGCCGTAAATGCTGACGGTGTTAACGAAATTGCCCAGCGTCAGAATGTCATTGCCTTTGCCCAGCGAAATGTACCCGCCGGTAAAAATGGACCCGATCGTGATCAAATCCGTGGAAGAGCCGCCGACAATGCTCTCGGCATTGGAAATCGTCAGCTTGTTGGCAAAGGCACCAAGAACAAGGGTGTCTTCTCCATCCCCGAGATTGACCACGACCTTGGATGCATTGGTGTTCAACACCACCCGGTCGTCCCCCGCACCGCTGACCACTGTCTCGGCATTGGACACGACATAGGTCACCCCGGCTCCGCCGAGATGCAGGTAGTCCGCCCCAGTGCCGAGATCGACACGCCCGGACGTAATCTCGCCGCGCAGATAGACTGTGTCGTTCTTCGTGTTGCCGATCACCGTCTCGACGCTGGTCAAGGTCACGGTATTGATATATTTAGCCAGCGTGACCTTGTCGGCGCCGTCCCCGAGATTGAAGATCCCGCCCGTCATCTGCGTTGCGACGACGATGACTTCCTTGCTGTCGCCACCCACGATCGTCTCGATATTGCTGACCGTGGCGGTCGTGCCCAGTTCTGACAGCGTAACCTTGTCGCTTCCAGCCTTCAGGTCGAGGCGCCCCGCCGTCAGCGCGGTGTCGTAGACCAGCTGGTCGACCAGCGTTCCGCCTGCAACGGATTCGACGTTGGAAAGCGTGACAAGGTTGTTGAAATTCCCCAGAACCAGCCGGTCCAGGCCGGCACCCAGATTGAGTTCGGCACCGTTCACCTGCGTGGTGACGGTAATGAAATCCGCGGCGGATGTGCCGGTCACGGTATCGAGGCTTGTTACGGTGAGTGTTTTGCCAGTCGTAGCCACAGCTATTCCCCGTTACTGGGTTGGTGACGACAAACAAGGCCGCCAATCAGACAGGTATTGGCCGAAAGATCGGCCGGCGATTATAAGACATATTAATATCGCAAGCTGACCCGAGACTGATCAGCATGCTTTATTTTCAAGAATGTCGAGCCAGCCGCCGGACGTGGAAAACCACGCCCTTCAGGCCGCCACGACACTTAGCGCGCGGTCGAAATAGGCCACGGTTTCCTTCAGTCCGGTCTGCAATGCGATGCGCGGCTGCCAGCCCAGCAGGGACTGCGCCTTGGAAATATCGGGACGGCGCTGCGCCGGGTCATCCTGCGGTAGCGGCATGAACAGGAGACGCGACTTCGACCCGGTCAGATCGATGACCATCCCCGCCAGTTCCAGCATGGTGAATTCGCCGGGATTACCGAGATTGATGGCCTGCGGCTCGGCCTGGTCGCTGTTCATCAGCCGGATGAGGCCATCGACCAGATCGTCGCGGTAGCAGAACGACCGGGTCTGGCGGCCATCGCCATAGATGGTCAGGCTGTGGCCCTTCAATGCCTGGACGATGAAATTGGAAACGACCCGACCATCGTCGGCCTGCATGCCCGGACCATAGGTGTTGAAGATCCTGGCGATCCGGATATCCGTGCCATGGCAGCGATTGTAGTCGTAAAACAGCGTTTCGGCGCTCCGCTTGCCTTCGTCATAACAGGCGCGGATACCGGTAATGCTGACATGACCACGGTATTCCTCGGGCTGCGGATGCACCAGCGGATCGCCATAGACCTCGGATGTCGACGCCTGCAGGATCCGCGCGCCCGTCCTGGTCGCCAGATCGAGAAGGTTCATCGCTCCGATGACATTGGTCCGCATGGTGCGGATCGGATCGGCCTGATAGTGGACAGGCGATGCCGGGCATGCCAGGTTGAAGATCTGATCGACCTGCGCGTGGAACGGCTCGCACACGTCGGCCCGCACCAGGTGAAAGCGGTCAGAAGCCATATGGGCGCGGATATTGTCCAGCGATCCCGTATGAAAATTGTCGAGGCAGATCACGTCGTGTCCCTGCGCCAGCAATCGCCCGCACAGATAGGAGCCGAGAAAACCGGCGCCGCCAGTTACCAAGATTCGCTTGTTCACGCTCATCCGCCGTCCCTCATCGCCAAGTCATCTGGCCTGTGCCGGCGCAAGATGAGCCGACGATCCTCATCCATGATGGAGGATCGAGCTTTCGCGAGGCTTGTCGGAGGGAAGAAAGGCCGCCGGCGCCGGCGGATGGAAGCAGCAGTCAGCTGAGCATCGTGGTCAGCAGAAAGATGAAACCCTTGACCAGGGCGACCAGAACACTGGCGACCACGGCAATCGAAAAGCCGACCAGGACAAAACCGGCCACCACGACGAAGCCGTCGCGTTCAAGGATGCCGAAGGCGAACAGGCAGATCGCCAGGGCGGGCAGGATATTGCCCAAGGGGATCGGCAGGGCCAGAATGACCGACATGACAAGGCAGAGGAAGCCGATCAGGTATTCCACCGGCGGATAGACCAGAAACACCGCCCTTGGCCGCAACATGCGTTCGCCGCGCGCCAGCCACGGGGAAATCCGAGTAACGATCGATCCGAAATCCTCGCGCGTCATGGAACGATCGGCAATGATCTTCGGAAGCCACGGCGCCTGGCCCAGCATCAGCTGGGCCGACAGAAAGACGAGCGGAGCACCGAGCACCGCCGAGGTCCCCGGTGGCGTTGGAAAGACGTTCGGCAGGGCAAAGATCAGCAGCAGCGCGCCAAATGCCCGGTCTCCCATGGCCTGGAATATATCCGAAACGGAAACCCTGATCCTCGCCTCATCCGATGCAATGCTGTCGAGAATCTCCGACAACCGCCCGCCGCGTTTACGCGACGCTCGATAATCCTGCGTGTCTTCGCTCCGCTCCTGCTCGTCCAAAGTCATGCCGGCTCCCTGCCGATAACGTTCCACGGATCATATGTAAGGATGCTGTAGCACCGCACAATGACCTATGTTGGACAAAGCCGGTCCATGGACCGCAGGCATGGTCTAAAGACGCCGGAAAACCTCAGACCTGGACGAGATGTCCCTCGGACACCTGATTGTACTGGCGGATTGGCGGCACAAAGCCGACAGCCCGGACGGGGCTCTTGATCTCATCCGTCGACACCGCCCGCTTGATCATACGCCGTGACGGATCAGGCACGGGCACCGCTGCCATCAATTTTTTGGTATAGGGATGCTGCGGGTTCTCGAACACCGCCTGCCGCGGCCCGATCTCGACGATCTCACCCAGATACATCACGGCGACGCGGTGGCTGACCCGCTCCACCACGGCCATGTCATGGCTGATGAACAGATAGGCCAGATTGAAGCTCTGCTGCAGATCGAGCAGCAGATTGCACACCTGCGCCTTGATCGAGACGTCGAGCGCCGACACCGCCTCGTCCGCAACGATGACCTTGGGATCGAGAATCAGCGATCGGGCGATGGCGATACGCTGCCGCTGACCACCGGAGAATTCATGGGGATAGCGCCGCATCATGTCGGCGCTCAGGCCGACGCGTTCCAGAAGGTTGGCGGCTTTTTCCCGCGCCTGGCGCTTGGTTCCCAGCCCATGCTCGATGTAAGGCTCCATGACCGCCGCTCCGACGCTCATGCGCGGATCGAGGCTGGCGAACGGATCCTGGAAGACCATCTGAACGCTGCGCCGCATCTTGCGCAGATCGGTCCTGCCGAGATTGACGACGTCGAAACCGTCAAGGGCAATGGACCCGCTTGTCGGCTCGACCAGACGGGTGATCGAACGGCCAGTCGTCGATTTTCCGCAACCCGATTCCCCGACCAGAGCCAACGTTTCCCCGGGCCGCAGGTCGAAGCTGACATTCTCGACCGCGTGCACGGCGCCCGACTTGCGGCCGAGCAGGCCGGAACGGATATCGAAACGCGTCGTGAGGTTGCGCACCTCGAGGATCGGCCGCTTGCCGATGTCGAGCACACCGCTTTCGGCCTCCGGCTCCAGCGTTGCGCCGGTGGCGATATCGATGACCGGAAAACGCATCGGCCGCTGGCGCCCCTCCATGGAACCGAGCCGCGGCACCGCGGACAATAGTGCCCGGGTGTAGGGATGCTGGCCGCGATGGAAGATATCGTCGGTCGGCCCGCTTTCAACCGCCTCGCCACGGAACATCACGATCGTGCGATCGGCAACTTCGGCCACCACGCCCATATCGTGGGTAATGAAGAGGACCGACATGCCCTCTTCTTCCTGCAATATCTTGACGAGATCGAGGATCTGTCCCTGGATGGTCACGTCGAGGGCCGTCGTCGGCTCGTCGGCGATCAACAGTTTCGGCTTGCTGGCCAGCGCCATGGCAATCATCACGCGTTGGCGCATGCCGCCGGAGAACTGGTGCGGATATTCGTCGAAGCGCCCCTTGGCGTTCGGAATGCGCACCTTCTCAAGAAGACGGATGCCTTCCGCCCGGGCCGCGGCGCGCGACAGATCCGTATGGCAGGTCAGCGCCTCGGCGATCTGGTCTCCGATGGTAAAGATCGGATTGAGGCTCGTCATCGGCTCCTGAAAGATCATCGAAATGTCGTTGCCGCGAACCTTGCGCATCGATTCGCTGTCGAGCGTCAGAAGTTCACGGCCGTTGAGCTTGATGCTGCCCTCGATCTTGCTGGCATTCTTGGGCAGCAGTTGCATGATGGAAAGCGACGTAACGCTCTTGCCGGAACCGGACTCGCCGACGATGGCCACGGTTTCGCGTGGCGCGATGTCGAAACTGACATTGCGCACCACCGGCCGCCAATGATCGCCGATCCGGAACGACGTCGTTAGGTTCTTGACCGACAGAACCGGACCGTGAGCTCCTTTGCCGCCGTCGCCTTCAATCCCATGCGCCATGGATAGACCTTCCCGTTCTCGACACCAAGACACTGCAAATGCGGATCGCCGCCTTGATCAGGCGGCAAGCGAGGTTTCAGCCAGCGTCACCCAGTAACTGATGCCATAGGGGATCGCGTCGTCGTTGAAGTCGTAGGATGAATTGTGGAGGTTGGCGGTATCGCCATTGCCGATGAACACGAATGCCCCAGGCCGCGCCTCCAGCATGTAGGAGAAGTCCTCGGCACCCATGGCCGGCGGGAAATCGTCGCTGACGGCCTTGTCGCCGGCCACCTTGCGCAGAACGTCGAGGGCGAAGTCCGTCTGATCGGCGTGATTGAAGGTGACGGGATAGCCGCGATGATAATGCACTTCGGCCCTGGCGCCCATGGCCATGGCAATCCCCGAGGCGATCTCCCTGATGCGGCTTTCAGCCATGTCGCGCATCGCCGGCAACAGGGTTCGCACCGTGCCGGAGAGCTTTACGCCATCCGGAATGACGTTGTAGGCATCGCCGCCGTGGATCTTCGTGACCGTAACCACGACGGATTGCAGAGGATCGGCTTCGCGGGCGGCGATCGACTGCAGCGCCACGACAACCTGGGCGGCGGCCAGAACCGGGTCGATGCTCTTGTGCGGTTGCGCCGCATGGCCGCTGCGGCCGAAAATCTCGATATCGAACTGGTCGGCAGCAGCCATCACCGAACCCTTGCGGGTCGCAAACTCACCAACCGCCATGCCGGGATGATTGTGCATGCCATAGACTTCGCTGATCGAGAATTTCTCCATCATACCGTCTTTCACCATGGCAAGCCCGCCACCGCCGCCCTCTTCGGCCGGCTGGAAGATCACCGCGACGGAGCCTTTGAAATTGCGCGTTTCCGCCAGATGCTTGGCGGCGCCCAGCAGCATGGACGTGTGGCCGTCATGGCCGCAGGCATGCATCTTGCCGGGGGTCTTGGAACTCCATTCCTTGCCGCTTGCCTCCAGGATCGGCAGTGCGTCCATATCGGCACGAAAGCCGATGGTCGGCCCATCGCCACGACTACCCCGGATGATCCCGACAACCCCGGTCCGGCCAATTCCCGTCTCGACGATGTCGCAGCCGAAGGCCCTCAGCTTGTCGGCAACGAAGGCAGCCGTCTCATGCACATCGAACAGAAGCTCCGGGTTCTGATGCAATTGGCGGCGCCAACCGGCCACCTCTTCCTGCATCTCGCTGGCACGGTTCAATAGGGGCATAGGCACAGTCCTCGATTACAGTTTTTTGTTCCCGCTCATCGGTTGGGCGGCATACTGCGCTGTGTCAAAGCGCTTTTGCAAGTCGCAATTTTCGGCCTTGAACGAAAAATAGCCCTATGCTTAGATGGCTCAAATTTTGAGCAAGTCCGCTACGATCGACAAGCGGCTGGCGCTGGACACACCGAAGCAATGGAGGCGGCGCAATCAAAATTACGAAATCATGTCAATGCATTAGTCGCTTGGCATTGGTTTCCTGACGTCATGTGTGATGGACATCAGGGCGAATTTCAAAATCACAGCTCCAAACAAAAAAATAGGGGAACGAAATAATGCAGAAATACCGAATCCTTTTGGCAGCGTCGGTGGCAGCCATGGCTATGTCGGGCTCGCCCGCCTTGGCAGAACGCGGAACCGACGGCGATCTGAAGATCATCTTCTGGCAGGCCGTCTCGACGCTCAACCCTTACCTGTCCGGCGGCACCAAGGAAGTCTACGGTGCCTCGATGGTCATCGAACCGCTGGCCCGCTACGACGAGACCGGCGCGCTGGTGCCGATGCTTGCCGTCGAGATCCCGACGGTTGAAAATGGCGGTGTCGCCGCCGACCTGAAGAGCATCACCTGGAAGCTCAAGCCGGACCTCAAATGGTCGGATGGCACGCCGGTGACCGCCGATGACGCGATTTTCACTTGGAAATACTGCACGGCTCCCGATGGCGGCTGCGCCCAGACCGCCTATTTCGAAGGTGTGAGCAATGTCGAGGCCGTCGATCCTTCCACCATCAAGATCTCCTTCACCGATCCCAAGCCCTATCCCTATAGCGCCCTTGTCGGCGGTCAGTCGCCGCTGATCCAGGCCGCCCAGTTCAAGGACTGCATGGGCGCCAAGGCACCGGAATGCACTTCGGCCAATTTTGGCCCGATCGGCACCGGCCCCTTCGTCGTCAAGGAATTCAAGCCGAATGACGTGGTCACTCTGACCGCCAACCCGAACTACCGCGATGCCGCCAAGCCCGCCTTTGCATCCGTCACGCTGAAGGGCGGCGGCGACGCCGCCTCGGCCGCTCGCTCGGTTCTGGAAACCGGCGAATTCGACTATGCCTGGAACATGCAGGTCGAGCCAGAAGTGTTGGCCACCATGATGCAGGCTGGCAAGGGCAAGATCGAAGTTGCCTTCGGCACTCAGGTCGAGCGTATCGACCTCAACCCCTTCGCTGTTGACTCCTCGCTCGGCGACAAGCGCTCGACCAAGGAAGCGGGCCCCCATCCGGCCCTCAAGGATCCGGCCGTGCGCAAGGCCCTGTCGCTCGCCATCGACCGCGACATCATCGATGAAGCCGGCTATGGCGACAACGGCAAGCCGACCTGCAACATTCTGCCGGCCCCGGATATCTATGTGTCGACCGCCGTTGACTGGTGCCTGAAGCAGGATCTCGATGCGGCAAACAAGCTGCTGGACGATGCCGGCTGGGTAAAGGGTTCCGATGGCATCCGCGCCAAGGACGGCGTGAAGCTCTCCTTCCTCTACCAGACCTCCACCAACTCCGTGCGCCAGGCCACCCAGGCCCTGGTCAAGGACATGTGGCAGCAGATCGGTGTTGAAAGCGAATTGCGCAACGTCAGCGCCTCTGTCTTCTTCGGCGGCGACCCGGCAAGCCCCGACACCTTCCAGAAGTTCTATGCCGACGTACAGATGTACACCAACAACTTCGACGGCACCGACCCGGAAAAATACATGGCCGGCTGGATGTGCGACAAGATCCCGAGCCCGGCCAACGGCTGGCAGGGTGAGAACATCGTGCGTTATTGCAACCCGGAATACGATGCCCTCGTCAAGGAACTCGGCAAGACGGGCAAGCTCGAGGATCGTGCCGTGATCGCCAAGAAGCTCAACGACATGCTGAGCAATGACGTGGCGCAGATCCCGCTGATCCATCGCGGCCAGCCCTCGGCTGTCTCTGCGACCCTGGAAGGCGTCAAGATGAACGCCTGGGACAGCGAACTTTGGAACGTCGCCGACTGGTCGCGCAAGAAGTAAGTGCCATTTCGCCGGGCTGGTGCAACGCGCCGGCCCGGCGATCGCATCTCACTTCGTGACAGTCTGGAGACCATCCGATGTTCACCTACACGTTGCGGCGATTGCTGTTTGCAATCCCGACGCTGCTGATTATCAGTTTCATCATTTTTGCCCTGCTGGATCTGGCTCCCAACGATCCGCTCGGCGAATTGCCCCTGACCATTCCGCCTGAAGTTCGCGAACAGATGCGGGCAGCCCTCGGCCTGGATCAACCCTTCTTCATCCGTTTCCTCAAATGGCTGCAGCAGTTCTTCATCAACGAACCATTGAACATCTTCGAGGAGCTGACCGGCCTGACCATCGGCACGGGCGAACGCATGCGTGTGCTGTCCTGGGCCACCCGCAGCCCGGTCGTCGACCTGATCGTGCAGCGCCTGCCGCAGACGCTGTGGGTCGTCGGCCTGTCCTATCTGTTCGGCGTCATGCTGGCGATCCCGATCGGGGTCATCTCGGCCTACAAGCAATATTCGATCTTCGACCAGATCGGCACCTTCGTCTCGATGGTCGGCTATTCCGTGCCGACCTTCTTCACCGGCGTGCTACTGATCGTCGTGTTCTCGTCCTACCTGCAATGGTTCCCGTCGATCTACGACACCAATCTGGTGGTCGACAGCTGGGCGAGCTTCGTCCTGCAGGTCAAGCAGATGTTCCTGCCGGTGATGGTCCTGACGCTGTTCAATACCTCGCAGATCAGCCGTTTCGTGCGCGCCTCCATGCTCGACAATCTGCATCAGGACTATGTGCGCACCGCCCGCGCCAAGGGCGTCAAGGAAAAGACCGTGCTTCTGGTGCATGTTCTGCGCAACAGCCTGATCCCGGTGGTCACCGTCATCGCGCTCGGCGTGCCGACGATCTTTTCGGGCGCCATCATCACCGAGCAGATCTTCCGGGTGAACGGGCTCGGGCAATTGCTGATCATCGCCATCCAGGGGGCCGATATCCCGCTGGTGCAGACGCTGACCTTCATCTTCGCCGTGCTCATCGTTCTGTTCAACCTGATCGCCGATGTTCTCTACGGCATCCTAGACCCGAGGATCCGCTATGACTGATGCGAC
Source organism: Agrobacterium sp. a22-2 (assembly GCF_012276985.1). Classification (GTDB taxonomy): domain Bacteria; phylum Pseudomonadota; class Alphaproteobacteria; order Rhizobiales; family Rhizobiaceae; genus Allorhizobium. The sequence continues at coordinate 80,627 of NZ_JAAXMM010000019.1, forward strand.
AATCACGGTCGACACCCGTCCGTCACGATCCTTTGCCGGCGACCTGTGGCGGCAGTTCAGGGCGCATTCCGGCGGGGTGGCGGGGCTTGCGGTCTTCGCCTTCATCGTGGTCGCGGTCTATGTCGGGCCATTGATCCACACCGTCGACCCCAACAAGATCGACATCCGCGCCAAGAACCAGGGGCCGTCCTTCGCCCATCCGTTCGGAACGGACAATCTCGGCCACGACATGCTGGCCCAGGTTCTGGCCGGCGGGCAGATCTCGCTGGCGGTCGGCATGACGGCGATGCTGCTGGCCCTCTTTCTTGGAACGCTGGTCGGCGTGCTCTCGGGCTTCTTCAAGCGTATCGACGGGTTGTTGATGCGCATCACCGACCTGTTCCTCGCCCTACCGCTGCTGCCGCTGCTGCTGGTGATCATCATGCTGTTCCGCGATACGCTGAGGGCCGCCTTCGGGCCTGAAACCGGCATCTTCATCCTGATCGTCTTCGTCATCGGGGTGACCAGCTGGATGCACACTGCCCGCATCGTGCGCGGCGACGTGCTGGCGGTCAAAAGCCAGGAATTCATCCTGGCCGCCAAGTCGAGCGGCATGCACCAGTATCGCATCATCCTGAAGCACATCCTGCCGAATGTGATGAGTTCCATCATGGTCTCGGCAACGCTCGGCATCGCCTCGGCGATCATCACGGAATCGGCGCTGAGCTTCCTCGGTCTCGGCTTCCCCTCCGATTTCCCGACCTGGGGCCGGCTGTTGTTCGATGGCGCAAACTTCCTGCAGATCACCCCATCGCGGGTGCTGTGGCCGGGTCTTGCCATTTCGCTGACCGTGCTGAGCGTCAACTATATCGGCGACGCGATCCGCGATGCGCTCGATCCGCGCATGCTGAAGCGATAGAGCGGGTAAGCGGAAAGACGACAAATCAAAAGGGCGCCGCGGCGCCCTTTTCCATTGCTACACGGTGCTGAGCAGTTCGATCTTCGAGCCGTCGAAGAACCGCTCGAGCCGGAAGGCTGCGGGATCGACGCAAGGGGTGCGATTGGTCACGAGATCGGCCATCAGCCGGCCGGCACCCGGCCCGATGCCGAAGCCGTGGCCGGAGAAGCCTGTGGCAATATGGAAACCGGGAATATCCTCGACCGCCGAGATGACCGGCACGGCATCCGGCGTCACGTCGATATAGCCGGCCCAGCGCTGGGCGATCTCGGCCTCGGCAAAGGCCGGATAGGCGGCTTTGAGTGTTGCCAGAGCATGGTTCGTCCATTTCTCCGACGGCTTCGGGTCGAGCACCCGGCAGCGCTCGAACGGGCTCTGCTCGTCCAGCCGCCAGCGCCGCGGCATCTTCATTTCCTCGAAGAACCGACCGGACAACCGGAAACGCAGGGACCGCCAGTCGTTCTTCAAGGCCGGCAGGAATTTCCAGGCATAGCGAAAACTGTCCGGCACGATATCGACGATATTGTCGTAGCCCGACGCGATCGTATAGCCGCCGTCCTGGCGTTTGCGGAAGGCGAAATCCTTGCTGTAGAAGGTCTGTTCCGGCCCGCCCTCGATCGGCTTGGTGCGGATCACCGTATTCATCACCTTCAACTGCGGCAGGTCGATGCCGGCATTGCGGGAAAACAGGCTGGACCAGGCGCCGCCGGCCAGCACCACCGCGCTGCAGGCAATCGGTCCGCGCTCCGTCACCACGCCCGAGATGACGCCGGCCGAGGTCTCAAGGCCGCGCACCGCACAGCGGGTCAGGATCGCCGCACCCTTGTCGCGCGCTGCCTCGGCAATGGCCGGCGCCGCCTTCTGCGGTTCGGCCCGGCCGTCGGCCGATGTATAGAGAGCACTTTTGAAATCATGCCGCATGCCGGGATAAAGACCGTTCAGCTCGATCCGGTCGACCATGCGCGATTTCATCTGATAGGCCCCGAGGATTTCGGGCCAACGCGCATTGAAGGCTTCGTCCGCATCATCGGCGGAGCCGAACACGATGCCGCACTGCCTGTAGCCGGTGTCTCGTCCAGTGCGCGCATCCAGCCCCTGCCAGATGCGAATGGCCTCGGCCATCAGCGGCACCTCGCGCGGATCCCGCTGCGAAATCCGCACCCAGCCCCAATTGCGGCTCGACTGTTCCTCGCCAATGCCACCCTTTTCGCAGAGAGCAACGCTGACACCCCGTTCGGCGAGCTCCAGGGCCGCGGATGCGCCGACAATGCCGCCACCAATAACCACGACATCGACGCGGGCAGGCAAGCTCGCATCGCCTTCAACGGAAACGACCTGAGGACCGGGCATGGACGGAAACGCTCCTGAAACAGCAATGGAAACAGGCACGCAAGACCGGAAAGGCCGGCCGGCGGCTAATGGATGCTGGGAGCTATAACATCAAGGGCCGGGTCCGTCATCGTCCGCCGACGAGGTTCTCGGTTTCGGCAAACAGATCAGTGATATTTCGAGTTTTCGGCCGTCAGGATCCGATCGGCATCGAGCGAACTGATCGGCAGGTCTGTGTTATCGGGGATGTCGCCGGACAATTGCAGTGCCAGATAACGGCCGCAACAGACGCGCAGGAATGAGGTGAAATTGCCGAGATCGTGGCCGGCATCGATGGATTCATTGTAGAGTTTGGCGATCAGCTGGATCGTGTTCATTCCGTCGCGCCGGCCGATTTCCTCCAGCGTCATCCAGAAGAAATTCTCCAGCCGCACACTGGTCACCATGCCGTCGATCCGCATCGATTTCGTATGGCTCTCCCACAAGGTGGGGTCGGCCTGGATGAAGAGCTTGCACATGGTTTCCTCCCGGATGCGCATGCCTTTAAAGGACGAGACGGAGACTAACGCGAAACGGAAGGGCCCGAAAGCCCTCCCCTCTTGTCTCTCCGCTCGCCGGACGGCAGCTCAGGCGTCGAGCACCGCCATGAACTGCTTGAGCCAGGCCGGATGAGCCGGCCAAGCGGGCGCGGTGACCAGATTGCCATCGGTAACGGCCGCGTCGATGGCAATCTCGGCATAGATGCCGCCGGCCAGCTCGACCTCTGGGCGGCAGGCAGGATAAGCAGAGCAGGTGCGCCCCTCAAGCACCCGTGCCGCGGCCAAAATCTGCGCGCCGTGGCAGACGGCGGCCACCGGTTTGTCGGCATCGAAGAAATGCTTCACGGCTGAAATCACATTGGCATCCAGCCGCAGGTATTCCGGCGCCCGTCCGCCGGGGATGACCAGGGCGTCGTAGTCCTTGGGGTCGATATCGGCGAAGGTGGCATTGAGCGCGAAATTATGGCCGCGCTTTTCCGAATAGGTCTGGTCGCCCTCGAAATCGTGGATCGAGGTCGCGATCGTCTGTCCGGCCTTCTTGCCGGGGCAGACCGCATGCACCGTGTGTCCCACCGCAAGCAGCGTCTGGAACGGCACCATGGTTTCATAATCCTCTGCAAAATCTCCGGTGATCATCAGGATTTTCTTGGTCGACATAGCATCATCCTCCCGTTGTGGAATGTCGCGGACATGCTAGCAAACCCGGCAGATCAACAGGTATTATCGCCATACTACATTGGCGCTTTTATCCCGCCGCAGCGAGCGTCACGTTGTTAAACCCAAAACGTAGGCGGCGCGCCTTTTGACTAAATCTTAATCAACGCTCGATGGGCCGTGGACTTATTTTAGACAGGGCGCAGCGCTGCCGTGCCGGTCGGAAGGCCCATGGCCAAGGCAGACGCCCGAAAACCATCTGGCATGGAATCTGCAACAAAAACTCATGAGTAGAAGCGGTCAGGGCGCAGCCTGGGACATTGCTCGAGAAATTCCGGTCCCCGGCCCGATTGCCGATCCTTGCCGCGCCATGCCTTTGCCAAAACCCGCAAACCTGCATCTCGGCACGCAGACGGCAAGCGACGTCCGGTGGGCGGACGCCATAAAGATCAACAGGAGACGATCTGCCAATGTCGATTGCACGTATCTCGAAAAAGCTTTCTGCCGCCACCGTCGCTGCGTTGCTGACCGCGGGCTCCGCTGCCGCCGCGGATAAGGTGGTCTACCAGCTCGACTGGCTGCCGGGTGGCGACAAGGCACCGATCTATGTCTGCATCGACAAGGGCTTCTGTGCCGAAGAGGGCATCGAAGTGGCGATCGAGCCCGGCCGCGGCTCGACCGAAGCGATCACCCGGCTTGCTGCCGGAACCTCGGATGTCGGCTCCGCCGATATCGGCGCCCTGATGGCCGCCAAGGTCACCGAAAAGGTCGGCATCACGGCCATCATGTCGATCTTCAACAAGGGCCCGCATGCCTTCTTCGCGATCAAGGGCACCGGCGTCACCAAGATCGAGGACGTCAAGGGCAAGCAGGTTGCCACCTCGCCGTTCACCTCGTCTAACGTCTTCCTGCCGCTGGTCCTGGCCGACAAGGGCATGACCGAAGCCGACATCACGCTCACCAAGGCCGATCCCGGCGCGCTTGGCCCCATGCTGATGACCGGCGCCTCGGAAGTGATCATTGCCTGGATGACCAATGTCAGCGTCTTCACCAAGCAAGCGGCAAGCGCCGGCAAGGAGCTGGAAATCCTGCCCTGGTATTCCGCCGGCCTCGATCTTTATTCCGCCTCGCTGCTGGCCTCCGACAAGTTCATCACCGAGCGCCCCGATGTCGCCAAGCGTTTCGTCAAGGCGTTCAAGAAGTCGCTGGAATATGTGAAGACCAACCCGGACGAGTCAGCCGCCGCGGTCAACAAGATCGTGCCGGAACTGTCGGTCGACGACGTCAAGGGCGCCATCATGGATACCCTGATCCTCGAATTCAATGAGGTCACCGACAAGGACGGTCTCGGCGTATTCGAAACGGCCCGCCTGGCCGAAACCTGGAAGCGCGTGTCCGCCGCCCAGAAGCTCGACCCGGCCGCGCTCGACCCCGAAGCCATGGTCAACCGCAGCTTCCTGGCGGAATGAGCCAATGACATCGAGCCTCTCACCTCCCGCTTTGTCCTTCAAGAACATGGGGCAGGTCTACAAGACCTCCTCCGGCCCGCTTGAGGCCCTGCGCGGGGTGACCTTCGACGTGAGCCGCCACCAGTTCGTGGCGGTTCTCGGGCCATCCGGCTGCGGCAAGTCGACCCTGCTGCGCTCGATTGCCGGCCTCTTGCCGGCGACCTCCGGCTCGGTCGAAGTGTTCGGCTACAAGGTCAGCGAGCCCCGCGACGATGTCGGCATCGTCTTCCAGAAGCCGACGCTGCTGCCCTGGGCCAATATCGAGGACAACATCGTCTTCCCCGTCCACCACAAGACCGGGCGGGTATCCGTCGAAGACCGGCAGCGGGCCAAGGAATTGCTCGACAAGGTGGGCCTGACCGGGTTCGAGAAACGCCTGCCCGCCGAACTCTCGGGCGGCATGCAGCAGCGCGTCGGCATTGCCCGCGCCCTGCATCTCAATCCCGATATCCTGCTGATGGACGAGCCCTTCTCGGCGCTCGATGCCCTGACCCGCGAGGAGATGGGGTTCGAGCTTCTGCGCATCTGGGAGGCCCAGCCGAAAACGGTGCTGTTCATCACCCATTCGATCAGCGAAGCCGTGCTGCTGGCCGATCGGGTCCTGGTGATGAGCGGTCGGCCGGGCACCATCATCGAGGACATCGAGATCAGCATTCCGCGCCCCCGCGGCGTCGAGACTTCCAGCACAAAGGTGATGCATGACTACACCGGACACCTCCGCAATCTCCTCCTCAAGCGCGTTGCCTGAGGATCGCGAGACGGCCGGCCAGCTCCTGTATCGCTGGCTGGATGCGCCGGCTGTGTTGCCGGTCGGCACCTTCGTGCTGGTGGTGGCCTTCTGGGAAATCGCCTGCCACCTGTTCGCCATTCCGACCTATATGCTGCCGGCCCCCTCGCGCATCCTGACAACGGGCTTCAGCGAGATCACCGCGCTGCGCTGGCTCGACCATGTCTGGGCGACGCTGCGCGTCGCGCTGCTCGGCTACTTCATCTCGATTGCCATATCGCTGCCGATCGCCATCGTGCTGACCAAGTCGAAGATGCTGTCGCGTGCTCTCTATCCGATCCTGGTCGTCGTCCAGTCGACCCCGGTCGTCGCTGTTGCGCCGATCATCATCGTCGTGCTCGGCTCGGGCGATGCGCCGCGCATTGTCATCACCTGCCTGATCACCTTTTTCCCGCTGGTGGTCTCCACCGCAACCGGCCTGATGGCAACGCCGCCGGAACTGATCGAGCTGTCGAAAAGCCTGAAGGCGCCGGTCTGGCGTGAAATCACCCAGATCCGCCTGCCCTATGCGGTGCCCTACATCTTTTCGGCGCTGAAGATCTCGATCACGCTGGCCGTCATCGGCGCTGTCGTCGCCGAATTCGTCGCCGCTGAAAAAGGCATCGGTTATTTCATCCAGTTCTCGACATCCTTCTTCAAGCTGCCGCAGGCCTGGGCGGGTCTTGGCATCCTCGTGCTGATGTCGCTCATCCTGTTCCAGCTAGTGGCGCTGGCGCAAAAACTGTTCTTTCCGTGGAGCATTCCCAAGACGCAGTAACGGACGAAAGATCTGCGGGCCAAAGGTCCGCCACGAGTTCGGCGCCGCCATATCAAGGCCGTGCCGGAGCAGGAGTAGAAGCAGTCACGCGCCGCATCTTAAAGCGTCGCCGGGTCATTGCTCCTTTTGGAAGATGCCGGACAGGCCGGCATCGTTACACTGATGGGAGACTGAAATGAGTGCCAAAGCCTACGGCCTAAACGAACTCAACAAGGAAACCACGATCGGCGGTGAGGGCCAGGAAACCGATCGCGAGATCCGCCAGATCGACATGTCGGATTTCGAGAACCGCAAATCCGAGATCGCCGATCAGCTCTGGGAAGCCTCGACCACGGTCGGCTTCTTCCAGCTGATCAACCACGGCATCCCGCAGGCGCAGATCGACGAGGCTTTCGAGCTGGAAGCAAAGTTCTTCGCGCTCACGCTCGAAACCAAGGCGCAATATCCGCTGCGGCCCGGCACCAATGCCGGCTGGGAATACAAGGCGCAGGTGCGCCCCTCCACCGGCACCGCCGACCAGAAGGAAAGCTACCAGATCACCCTGCCCCGCATGGGCGATCTTTGGCCGACCGAGGACGAAGTCGCGGACTTCAAGGCAAAGATGATGGCCTTCGAGCGCGCCAACTGGGAACTCGGCATGAAGGTTCTCTCCTGCTTTGCCCTGAAGCTGGGCTTCGAGGAGAGCTTCTTCACTACGCGCCACGAACCATCCTCGCCGGAATACCAGAGCACGCTACGCCTGCTGCACTATCTGGCCCTGGTCGATCCCAAGCCGGAGGACTACGCCTTCTGGCGAGCCGGCGCCCATACCGATTACGATTGCCTGACCTTGTTGCACCAGCGCCCCGGCCAAGGCGGGTTGCAGGTCTGCCCCGGCCATGAATACGAAAGCCAGTCCTGGACCAGCATTCCGCCGCTGCCGGGCGTCGTCACCTGCAATATCGGCGATATGCTGATGCGCTGGAGCGACGATCAGCTGAAGTCGACCCTGCACCGGGTGCGCATGCCGAAACCCGACGAATCCCACGGCCCCCGCTATTCCATGGCCTTCTTCTGCCAGGCCAATAAGGACGCGGTGATCCAGGGGCCGCAGAAGAAATACGAGCCGATGACCGCCAACGACTACCTGCAGATGCGCATCGCCGCCAATTTCGGCGGCCCGAAGATGTAAAAGTGATAACCGCCCGCCGTGTCCGCGGCGGGCGGCTTTCCGTCTCGGTGCAAGGACCGTTACACTTAAAGGCTGGATGCCGGATTGCCCGCGCCATCGGTCCAGCGATCTTCCGGCAGCGATCGATCGCGGTGGCAGACGCGGTCATGATCGGGATAGGTGATCGTATCGACCGGCGCCCGCGTGCCGACCACGAAGCATTTGGTCGGCGCCGATGAACGGTTCTCAAGGCAATGACCGACCGGATCGCCCGCCCGGAATGTCGCCGCATCGCCGGCCTGCAGCAGCGTTTCCGTGTCGCCCTCGATCAGCGTGACCGCTCCCTCCAGCACATAGATCATTTCGTCCTCGCACTGGTGCCAGTGCTTGGTCGCCGATCGCGAGCCGGGCGGCAGGATCTGGATGAAGGCACCGAACTGGGTCAGACCTCCCGCTTCGCTGATCCAGTGTTGCAGATTGGGACCGCAGGAGCTTTCGGCGGACTCTTCAAACTTGACCATGCGATCCGGCGTAATGACGGTCATGTTGTGTCTCCTATCGGCCCGCGTCCACAGCACGGATCGAACCCGCGGCAACGCAAAGAGCGCATCTTCATTCATCTAGATTGGATGAGGATCATCGGCCCGGCAAGCACAGATCTTGTCGCTCCACTGCCAGGAACGATCAGCGCCACACTGAGGTATTGTGCACTGTCGCAAGGGTCCGGCTTGTCACGGCTTCTTGCGTGTAGCTAAACGAAACGAACTCAATGCCGAATTCGCCGGCAATGGCTTGACGTAGATCCGTTGGTGCCAGCAGAAAGTTATGGCACAACCGCTCACCACGGCAGGTAAACTCATCGTACCAGACTTCGGTTGGCCGACGATCCAACGCATCGACCAACGCACGTTCTCCATGCAAAGTTACGCCGGTATAAGCGAGTTCCGATCTCCAGTAACCCACCTGCAGATCACCCGTCAGGAGCAGGAGCTTGAGCGCACCTTCGCTCCGATCGAACACCACCTTGTCCAGAAGCGCATCATTCAAGCTTATGGTGGTTGCGAACTGATAGGCTGTCCCAGCCGGATCGAGCGAGCTTAGAAAGCGTGAATAGTCTCCGACCGGATCAACATCGCTTTCATTTCCCGTTGCCCAGTCGAATGTGAAATAATCCATGCTTTGCCCGAATGTTTGATACCTTGATTGTTGATTCACGATGCTCGTAAAACACGTTGATACAAGAACGGGGGTCATGCGGAAGTAAGGGAATGTCAAAGGCGCTTGATCCGACTTTGTCAATAGAACCGCCACAGCCCCACAGACAGCGAGCACTGCCATGCCCCCTCTTCTCAACCTCCTGACCGACATCGACGGCGTCTCCGTTGGCCATGCCACGGACCTGGCACTCGGCTCCGGCGTCACGGTGATTGTCTTCGATCAGCCGGCAACCGCCTCCGGCAGCGTGCTGGGT
>NZ_JAAXMM010000001.1 GCF_012276985.1 Agrobacterium sp. a22-2
GTTTTGTTTGCGGGGGGGTGGCGGCTGTAGGCGTTGGCTACAGGCGGGATGCGCTGCTGGAGGCGGAGGCACCCGCTATCGGCGGGGCGCCACCCCACCCACCCGTCATCCTCGGGTCAAGCCCGAGGATGACGGGTGGGTGGGGTTGGCGGTTTTTCAGGGAAAAGGCCCGGCTTGGATTTCTTGCGATACCCACATTTTTCTGCGCACCCTCTCAGGCACGGAGGACTTCGTTTCATGCAGTATGTTTGTTCCGCAGAACTCGATCCCGACCATTCTAGTTGTTCCATGCGGCCAAGAAATCGACACTCGGGCGATAACCCCAGTTTGCCGTGTGACAAGTGCAGCCTTCAAACGGAAAGATCGTCGCCTCGTCGAGCGTTATCGTCACGCCGTCAAGCGGCCCACACACAGGGCAAGACATGTTTAGCACGTCGTACCGCATGCCCTTGAAGACCTTGTCGCCGACCAGGCCTGATGCCTTTATCGACTGGAGTGACCGATAGCGCTGGAATGTAAAGGTGGAGCGCAGCAGTACGGTCTCGTGAGCCTTGAGCGGGACTTCTAGGCCCGCCTCCGTCAGGTCATCGTACGCCCTTCGACTTAGGAAAGCATTCGACCGCAGGCCCAGCGTCTTCTTCTCTTCCTTCGACAACTGCTCGCCGCCTTTGCGGTACTCGGTCAGCGTCTGCCTGGGGTGAGTTTCCATTTCGTCGGCAAGGAATCCGACGATGGTATCCTCGGCCTCGGGTTTGAGGAGACCAAGAGCGGATATAGCCTCTCTGACTGCCTGGCGCTTAATCTCGGCGGGAAGCGGGACGGCGGCGAGCGGCAGCGGCGTGGCGCACGGCTTCGGTTTCGTCAGCGCAGCCTCCCGAACTTTCTTCTTTGCAAACGGCCACATGTCGCACCCTCCAATGCCCGCCTATTTCTGGCTGAAAATACACGAAGTGTCGATGTGCTTCTCGGCAGGCTATTTCGCGATGGCATGTTGTCAGGCAGGATAATGGGGTGATGGCAATAGCTCAAGGCAGAGCGCCACGGCCCCCGGCAATGCGAGGAAGGCCGCTCGTGCATGATGGCCTCGGTGCCGTGCGCTGCCAGGAATCGGGGTTACTCGCTGTTGTAGATCGGCGATTTGACGACCCTCTCGAACCGCCGTTATCGCGACCGTTCCACTCCCGTTCCGCGTTGTCAACACAGCGAAAATGTCATGGATTTCATAACATACTAAATATCCGGGACTGGCGAAGGAGGAAAAAATGGTACGGTTGGGGGGTCTCGAACCTCCGACCTCAGGTGCCACAAACCTGCGCTCTAACCAACTGAGCTACAACCGCACATGCAGGCGCTAACCGCGCTTGCAGGGGTCACATACGGGCAGTCGCTGCTTTTTTCAAGCACTTTCTGCGCCGGCAAAACAAAAGGCCGGGACATTGGCGTCCCGGCCTTGGCATTTCTGGCATTGTTGGCGGATCAGGCGACCTTGAGGGTCGAGATCGCCTTTTCGGTGGCTTCCTTGGCCGGCTTGGTCACGGTTTCGGCGACCTTCTTGGCGGCTTCCTGCATGGACTTGGCCTGCTCGATGGTGACTTCGGCCTGCTTGCGGATGAAGGAGGTCTGCAGTTCGACCAGTTCGGCAATGGACTTGACGCCAAGCAGCGCTTCCATGTGCGACAGGGACATTTCGGCATTGGTGCGCAGGGCGTCGATGGCCTTGAGGCCGAGTTCGACAGTGCCGGCCTGGGCGGTCTGCATGGTGGTTTCCACCGTCTTGGTGGCTTCTTCGGCAGCGGTCTTCATCTTGGCATAAGCTTCCTTCGACTGGGCGGCGCCCTTTTCGGCGAAGTCGCGGAAGCCTTCCGACAGCTTCGACGGATCAAAAGAGGAGATCGAGAATACGTCCTTGGTCTTGGTGGTAGCCATGTCATGCGCTCCTTGGGTTCGTCACGGGTCCTCGCCAGAGGCACCTCATTGATTGGATAAGTCTTATATAGCATCGCTCATGTTGCATTGCAATATCTTTGTGCGTTGCACCATAGTCTCATCGACTTGCGTATTAACTCTGTTTGTCAAATCCCGCTGGGTAAGCTGGACCCAAGGGCTGTGCGAAGTTATTAAAAATCTGTTAATATGTGCAAAAGCCGGCGATCGGCTCGACAGGTATGCTATGCCCGCAGTCCAATACCCGTTCATCGACATTGCCGTTCACCGACGTGTGCGGGACCGCTTTGCGCGTGGTGAAGCGCTGGCGCTGTTTTCGGCCGATCTGCGCCAGGTGCTGTGGGCAAACGGTGCCGGCGCCGGCTTTTTCGGCAGCGCGTCGATCTATGATTTCCTGGAACAGGGGCCGACCCCGACGGACGTCACCTTCCGCCAGCTGGAAACCACCGTGCATCAGCTGGCCAAGCTCGGCGACAGCCGCAGCCTGCTGGTGCGCGTCGCCTCCGGCTTCCAGCGCATTCCCGTGCAGGCCCATGTCGAGCTGATCGAGATCCGGCCGGGCGAGCCCGTGGTGCTGTTCTCGATCGCCCTGCCCGGCCAGTCCAAGACGCCAAAGGATTGCGCCCAGCTGATGCTGACCGGCTTCGACGATCCCGACACCCATATGGCGATGCTGGGCGGCGAGGGCGAGGTGATCGCCGCATCGGCGCATTTCCATCAGCTCGGCATTACCGCCCATACCGCCAAGACGCTGGTCAACCTGGTCGGCAGCACGCCGGAGCGTATTCTCAAGCGGCCGATCCCGACCGGGCGCGGCTATCTGCCGGCGGCAATCGGCAAGGTGGCCGATACGCCGGCTTTGCATCTGCTATTTGCCGTGGAAACGATCCTCGGCACCATGGATCCGACCGAGGGCTTCGAGCGGACCGACGGCAACGTGAGCGACGACGAGCCGGTAGCAGCCGTTGTGGCGGATGAGCCGGCTCCTGCGGCAGACGTGCTGCCCGTGGCAGCGCCGGTTATCATGGAGACGGTTGCGCCGGTGTCCGCCATCGAGGCCGCGCCTGACACGACGACCGAAACGCCTGTGGAGGAACCGGCTGCGGCCGAGCCCGCCCTCACCGATACGACGCCCGATTTCACCGATGTGATGCAGGCGATCGGCGGGATTGAGGATATCGAGCAGGCGCCGGAAGAGTTTTTGGACGACGACGAGCAGACGACTGTCACGGTGGACGAGCAGATCGCGACCGAAGACGGTGCTGCGCTTGCCGAAGACAGGACGGACGACAATCTGCCCAACGACGACGTGCCGTCAGCGATTGCGGAAGAGGTCCCGGTTGACGCGGCTGTCTCTGCCGAACCGGAAGCGCCCGAAAGCGGAGCCGTGACTGAAAGCGACCCGGCGGACGCGTTGCCCGCCGCCGAAGCGATGGACTACATCGAGCCGGTTGAAGCCACGGACGAGGTGTCCGGCGATGATGGCGGAAGCGATGAGGCCGAGGGCAATTCGGAAGAGCTGCCGGACGCTGTGGCCTTTGTCCAGGAGACCGATCCGGTTGTCGTCGAGACGGCCGCCGACACGGACGGCGGCGCCTTCCGCTTCGTGCCCGGCTCGCGGGCCGCCCGCTTTGTCTGGAAGATCGATGCGGCGGGGCGTTTCAGCGAAGTGTCGAGTGAATTTGCCCAGACGGTGGGGCCACGCGCCGCCGACATCAACGGCCAGGCCTTCGGCGATCTCGCCGCCCTGTTCAATCTCGATCCGGACGGCAAGATTGCCGAACTGCTGAAGAAGCGCGACACCTGGTCGGGCAAGACCATCTACTGGCCGATCGAAGGCACGGCGCTGATGGTGCCGGTCGATCTGGCAGCTCTGCCGACCTATACCCGCGACCGCGATTTCGACGGTTTCCGCGGCTTCGGCATCGTGCGCGTCGCCGATGTGATCGACGATCCCGACGCCGTCGGCCTGACCTTCGTGCCCGGCGAGACAGGCAGCGCCGCTCTCGAGGCGGCGGCAACGGAAGACGCCGGCGAGCCCGTGGTGGATAGCGAAACGCCGGCCGTTGACGTCCACGAGGGGCCGTTGCCGACGATCGAGGATGACGGCGCGGACGCCTTGGAGGAGGCCGAGCCGGGTGCCGAGGCCGACCTGACCGCCGCCGATGAAGTGATCGCGGACGACGAGACGGCCGGGGATCATGAAATCCCCGAGGACGACGAGCCGGACCTGTTCGACGCCGAAGAATCCCCGCGGGCTCCTTTCGTGGCTGCGTACGAACCGCCGGCCCTGCAGATCGTCGAGACGCCGAGCCGCCGCTCCTCCGACAAGGTCATCCAGCTCGAGGAGCGCCGCTTCAAGCCGAAGGAAGGCCTGACGCCCGGCGAACAGGCGGCGTTCCGCGAGATCGCCCGCAAGCTCGATCCTCATGGCCTGAGCGGTCTTGGCAATGACGTGCCGCCCATCGACGACGATGACGACGAAGACGAAATTCTGTTAGAAGCCGGAAACGACAATGACGGCGCAGCGGCTCCGGCCGTCGGAGCCGCCGAGCAGGCCAGCTTTGACGAGAACGATACGGCCGTCGCCGTGCTGGACGAGCGCCCCGAACCGGACGATGCGCATCCGGAGACTACGACCGATGCCGAACCCTTCGCCGATGCGCATGGCGAAGTGGTGTCCCTGCCGCGGGCCAAGCGCGAGATTGCGCTCACCGCCGATATCCTCGACATGATGCCGGTTCCGCTGCTGGTGCATCTGGGCGACCGGCTGATCCACGGCAATCCCGAATTCCTCGGCCTGACCGGTTATGACAGTATCGAAGCGCTGGACGAGGCCGGAGGGCTCGACGCGCTGCTGCAGCGTGACGATCTCAAGGATGCCGCCGAACAGGCCGGTAGCCTGGTCGTGGTGCGCGCCGATGACGAACTCGTGCCCGTTTCGGCCCGGCTGCAATCGATCCGCTGGGAACAGTCCTCGGCGCTGCTTCTGGCGCTTGTTCCGGTCTCGGTGCGCGACGAGGCCTTGCCGATGCCAGCTGCCGCAAAGCAGGTCGAGCAACGTGCGCACGCCGAGGCCGAGCAACTGGCGCGGCTGCAGGTCGAGGCAGAGGAACTGCGCGCCATCCTCGAAACGGCCACCGATGGCGTGGTCATTCTCGGCGCCGACGGTGACATCCGGTCGATGAACCGGGCGGCCAGCGCGCTGTTCAACTATGACGACGAGGAGACGCGCGGCAAACCCTTCGTCATGCTGTTTGCCCATGAGAGCCAGAAGGCGATCCTCGATTATCTGAGCGGCCTTGCCGGCCATGGCGTCGCCAGCGTGCTGAACGACGGCCGCGAAGTGATCGGCCGCGAGGCCTCCGGCGGTTTCCTGCCGATCTTCATGACGATCGGCCAGTTGACCTCGTCGAACGGCTATTGCGCCGTGATCCGCGACATCACCCAGTGGAAGCGCACCGAAGAGGAATTGCGCAACGCCAAGCGGGCCGCCGAGACGGCGAATGCCCACAAGAGCGACTTCCTCGCCCGCGTCAGCCACGAGATCCGCACGCCGCTGAATGCCATCATCGGTTTTGCCGACATCATGGCCGGCGAACGCTTCGGACCGATCGGCCATCCGCGCTATGTGGAATATTCCAACGATATCGGCCGCTCCGGCCGGCATGTGCTCGACATCGTCAACGACCTGCTCGACATCTCCAAGATCGAGGCGGGCGAGATGGAGCTGGATTTCGTCGCCGTCGGCCTGAATGAGACGGTGTCAGAAGCGGTGTCGATCGTCCAGCCGCAAGCCAATGGCCAGCGGGTGATCATCCGCACGGCGCTATCGCAAGCGGTGCCGAATGTCGTGGCGGACCTGCGCTCGGTCAAGCAGATCGTGCTCAACATCCTCGCCAATGCCATCCGCTTCACGCCGTCGGGCGGGCAGATCATCGTCTCGACCGCCTATGAGGCGAACGGCAGCGTGGTGCTGCGCATCCGCGACACCGGTGTCGGCATGTCGCGCAGCGAGTTGGAACAAGCGATGAAGCCGTTCCGGCAGGTCTCGACCGGACCGCGCATTCGTGGCGAAGGCACCGGGCTTGGCCTGCCGCTCACCAAGGCCATGGTCGATGCCAACCGTGCCACCTTCGCCATCCATTCCTCTCCCAACGAGGGAACGCTGGTCGAAGTCACCTTCCCCTCGCCGCGCGTGCTTGCCAACTAAGATGGCGGGCGAACCGGCCTTGTGCCGGCTCTGGCCCGTTCCCTTGCGCCGGCGTTTGGTCTAGACATCGGTTCGTCGCCGTTACTTGAAGGGCAAGGGATTTGCAGGAGACTGGGCATTTGCAGGAAACAGGTCCTATGACCATCCGCTCCGGTCGCGGTGTTTTCCGGCAGCGCTTGAGCTGGCTGACGCTGTCTTCGGTTCTGGTTTCGGCCGTGGTGGCCATGCCGATCTTCGCGATCCTGTGGATTGCGCTGTCCGGCGACACCGAGAGCGGGCGCCATGTGATCCTCAATGTCGTGCCGCGCGCCACCGGCCCCACCCTGCTGCTGCTGCTGCTGACCGGCACGGTGACCGCCTTTTTCGGCATCGCCTCGGCCTGGCTGATCGCCGCCTGCGATTTTCCGCTGCGGCGGTTCTTTTCCTCCGCCCTGGTGCTACCGCTGGCCATTCCGTCCTATCTGGCCGCCTATGCCTTCGGCGAATTCTTCGACTATACCGGCCCGGTGCAGACCGCCTATCGCCAGCTGTTCGGCTTTACCAGCGTCCGGCAATATTCCTTCCCGGAGATCCGCTCGCTGGGTGGCGCGGTCCTGGTGATGAGTGCCGTTCTCTATCCTTATGTCTATCTCGCCTGTCGTTCGATGTTCCTGATGCAGGGCCGCACGGCCGCCGACGTGGCGCGCACGCTGGGCGCCGGGCCGCTCCGGGTGTTTTTCCGGGTGCAGATCCCGATGGCCCGGCCGGCCATCATGGTCGGCCTGACGCTGGTGATGATGGAAGCGCTGAACGATATCGGTGCGGTGGAATATCTGGGGGTCAATACCCTGACCTTCTCGATCTACGATACGTGGCTCAACCGCGGCAGCCTGTCGGGTGCGGCACAGATCGCCTGCGTCATGCTGTTCTTCGTCGTCGGCCTGCTGCTGATCGAGCGCGCGGCGCGGCGGCGCCAGCGTTTTGCCAACCAGAAGACCACGGCATCGGTCGGCGATGCGTTGCGCCTGTCGCTAACCGGCTGGCGACGGCTGGCCGCAACGGCCTTCTGTGCCCTGCCCGTCATCATCGGCTTTGCCGTGCCGGTGATCGTGCTGGCCGGCTTTGCGCTCAGGCGGCTCGACCAGTTTCTCGAACCACGGCTGGTGCGCGCCCTCTGGCACAGCGTCGCGGTATCGGCATCAGCCGCCCTGCTCGCCGTTCTCTGTGCCTTCGTGCTGGCCTATGCAGCGCGCGCCGAACGCTCGAACCTTGCCGGCGCCGCCAGCCGGCTGTCGTCGCTCGGCTATGGCATACCGGGCACCGTGCTAGGCATCGGCGTGCTGATCCCGCTTGCCGGCATCGACAATGCCATTGACGGCTGGTTCCGTTCCTCGCTCGGCATCTCGACGGGCCTGCTGCTCTCCGGCACCGGCTTTGCCATCGTCTATGCTTCGACGGTGCGGTTCATGACCATGGCCGAAGGCACGATCGATGCCGGCTTCCAGAAGCTCTCGCCGCATCTCGACATGGCCTCGCGCACGCTCGGGCGCACCGGTTTCCAGACGCTGCGCAGCGTGCTTCTGCCGAACATGCGTCCGGCCGTGCTGACCGCCGCCCTGCTTGTCTTCATCGAGACCTTGAAGGAACTGTCGGCGACCATCCTGTTGCGGCCGTTCAACTTCAACACGCTGGCGACGCTGGTTTATGAGGATGCGTCGCGGTCCAAGGTCCAGGATGCGTCGGTGGCCGCCATCATCATCATTGCGGCCGGTCTCATTCCCGTGATCCTGGTGTCGCGCTCGCTCGACGCGCGTCGCTGATCCTCTTTTTGTCGCATGTCGCTGTCCCGAAACCGGTGCCCACTTTCGGGCGACATGCTTGCATCCGCTTGCCCAAAGAAAAAGGGCAGCCGAGGCTGCCCTGAAAGTGGAATGCTGTTCAACTGGAGTTCGAGCCGATCAACATCATGTGTTCGGGAGCCGGACGGTTCCACGCCACAGGTTCATCCTGTGCCTCCAAGTTGGCACAGTCTTGCCAAAAGACATTTAAGAGAAGGTTACCGGCCGCCCATCTTTCTAACAATGGAAAGGTTAGTCGCCATTTCCTCCCCTGCCGCCCGGTAAAGCGGCGTTTTCAGCTCCTGAGCTCAGCCAGATCGGCAAACAGATCGAGCGCCTCCGGATTGGCCAGCGCCTCCTTGTTCTTCACCGGCCGGCCGTGCACCACGTCGCGCACCGCCAGTTCGACGATCTTGCCGGACTTGGTGCGCGGAATGTCGGCAACGGCGATCACCTTGGCCGGCACATGGCGCGGCGTGCAGCCGAGGCGGATACGGGTCTTGATCGCCTTGACCAGATCGTCGGTGAGGCTGACGCCGCCCGCCAGCCGCACGAACAGCACGACACGAACGTCGTCGTCGAAGTCCTGACCGATGCAAAGCGCTTCTGCCACTTCCGCCATCTGCTCGACCTGATTGTAGATCTCCGCCGTGCCGATGCGTACCCCGCCCGGGTTCAGCGTCGCATCCGAGCGCCCATGGATGATCAGGCCGCCATGCGCGGTCCATTCGGCAAAATCGCCGTGACACCAGATATTGTCGAAACGCTCAAAATAGGCGGCGCGGTATTTCTGGCCGTCCGGATCGTTCCAGAACATCACCGGCATGGACGGAAACGCCTTGGTGCAGACCAGTTCGCCCTTTTCGCCGCGCACCGGCCTGCCCTCGTCGTCCCAGACATCCATGGCGAGACCAAGGCCCGGCCCCTGGATCTCGCCGCGCCAGACGGGTTTCAGCGGATTGCCGAGAACGAAGCACGAGACGATATCCGTGCCACCCGAAATCGACGCCAGATGCACATCGGATTTGATGCCGTCGTAGACGAAGGAAAAGCCCTCCGGCGACAGTGGCGATCCGGTCGACGTCATCAGGCGCAGGCTTGAGAGGTCGTGGGTGGTCTTCGGCGTCAGGCCGCCCTTGCGTACCGCGTCGATATATTTGGCCGAGGTGCCGAACACCGCGAACTTCTCGTCGGCCGCGTAGTCGAACAGTACATTGCCGTCGGGATAGAAGGGCGAGCCATCGTAAAGGCACAGCGTGGCCCCACAGGCTAGGCCTGAGACCAGCCAGTTCCACATCATCCAGCCGCAGGTGGTGAAGTAGAATAGCTTTTCCCCCTCGACCAGACCGCAGTGGAAACGCTGCTCCTTCAGATGCTGCAGCAATGTGCCGCCGGCCGAGTGGACGATGCATTTGGGCACGCCTGTCGTGCCCGACGAGAACAGAATGTAGAGCGGATGGGAGAAGGGAAGCGCCACATAGTCGATGGACTTTGCCGTAAACGGCGCCACGAAGGCCTCCAGCGTCTTGCCATCCGGCAGGGCCTTGGCCAGCGCCTCGGCGTCGCCCGCATAGGGAATGACCAGAACCGGCACGCCGAGCTTGACGGCCACAGCCTGAACCTTGTCCGCAACGTCCTGCTTCTTGCCATTGTACCAATAGCCGTCACAGCAGATGAACAATTTCGGACCGATCTGGCCGAAACGGTCGAGCACGCCCTGTTCGCCGAAATCGGGCGAGCAGGATGACCAGATCGCGCCGATGGCGCTGGCCGCCAGCATGGCCGCCACGGTTTCCGGCATGTTCGGCATCATCGCCGCGATACGGTCGCCTTGCCCGATGCCGAGCGTGCGATAGGCCTGCTGTAGGCGCGAGACCATGGCCGAAAGGCGATCCCAGGACCAGCGGTCGCTCACCTTATCCTCGCCGCGAAAGACCATGGCATCGCCCGGGCCAGTGCTTTTCAGCAGATTTTCGGCAAAGTTCAGCCGGGCCTCGGGAAAGAACCGCGCCGCCAGCATGTCATCGCCATTTTCCAGAAATGTGGTGCCTTTCTCCCCGCGCACGCCGCAATAGTCCCAGACAGCCGACCAGAAGGCCGGCCGATCCTCAACCGACCAGGCGTGAAACGCATCGTAATCGGCGAAATCCATTCCCGCACGGGCACTGCAGAACATCATAAAGGCATGCATCGGCGTCGCGTTGCGGAACGCCTCCGACGGCACCCAGAGCGGCATTTCGTTCGTCATTCCTTCCTCCACTTTTTCCCCGGCCTGTATAACACTTCGCAGCGCAATATAAAGTCTCTGAAGAAGCCGTCGCGCCCAGATTTGCAAGCCGCGCCTATTTCCTATATCCGACCGGAACAGAGGCCGGACCATTCGATCCGGCATGCAGGTTGAAGACGAACCGTGAGCGCCATGTGGAAGAAGCTTCTGCGGCCGGATCCGCGCCGCAACCGGCTGATGCGTCGCCTGCTGCGCGGTGGCGGCGTCGTGCTGCTGGTCGGTCTCTGCATCTTCGTCGCCTCGCGGGCAGTGGCCCCCTATCTGATTTCCAGCAGCCTGGTGCGCAGCGCCATGGAAGATGCCGTCGCGCAATGGACCGGCCATGACGTGACGATTGCCGGCACGCCGCAACTGCAATTCTGGCCGGAGCCGCGGATCTCGCTGCCCTTCGTGACGATCGCCAAATCGACGCCGGACGGCACCGTCGTGCTCGGCCGGATCGACCTGTTGTCGGCCGAATTCGGCATCATCGACGCCGTCAAGGGCCGGCCAGTCTTCAGCGATTTCCATCTGACCCGGCCGCGGGTGTTCATCGACCGCAATGGCAAGGGCCATATCGACTGGGCGAGCGAAGGGCTGTTGAGCGCTGCCGTGCGCCATGCCCAACCGCTTGCCGGCGGCAAACAGACCCTCGACGCGGCGTTCGACACCGGCATCGGTTCCGTAACGATCGAGGACGGCGTGGTCGAACTGCGCGACCGGGCGAGCGGCCGCAGCTTCACGGTCGACGGAATTTCGGCCGTAATCGGCTGGCCGTACCTGTCCGGCGAACTGAAAGGATCGGCGGATCTTCGCCTTGCCGGCCAGGACGCACGGATCGACTTTTCCTCGAGCCAGCCGTTGCTGCTGCTCGGCGGCCGGAATGGCCAGGGGCGATTTGACTTTCGCTCGGCCGCGCTCAATGCCAGCTTCGATGGCGTAGCCAGCCTGCAGCCCAACTATGTCCTCAGCGGCGCAATCGATGCCTCGACACCCGACATGCCGGCGCTGCTCGACTGGCTGGGTGTGCAATTGCCCGGCACCGAAGTGTTGAAGACGGCTTCGGTGACAACGCGCCTGACGACAAGCGGCGAAAACCTGCGCCTTGAAGATCTGGAATTCCAGGCGAACGACACCCGTGCCTCGGGCATCATGGTGCTGTCCCCGTCGCGATCGACCAAGCCCAGAGTCAGCGGTACGCTGGCGCTTGAAACGCTTGATATCCGCGGGCTGCTTGGCGCCTTCTCGCTCGACCTGCCCGCCCTTTCCCACCGGGACGCCGAGAAGAGCTCCGGGTTGCTCGACTGGCTGGAACTGGACCTGACGCTCTCAGCCAATCAGGCGACACTGACGCCCTTCACACTCGAAGACATGGCGGCCAGCATTCTGGCGACGGGAAATTCCATGACCTTCGACATCGCCGACAGCCTGTTTGAGGAGGGTCGGCTGACCGGCCATCTGGAAGGCACCAGCAGCGGCTTCGACCAGGGCGCCCACCTGGAACTATCGGTGACGGACGCCAATCTCGGCGACCTTGGCCGGCGGCTGGCGCTGGAAGGCCCCCTGCTGCAGGGCCTTGGTTCAGTGGACCTGGCCCTGCAGACCGACCGGCCGATCTGGGAAACCGGCCCCGAAGACATCAAGGGTCGACTGAGCTTTACCGCCGGGCCCGGCACCTTGAGCGGCGCCGATGTCGACCAGATTCGCAAGCTGGCAGCGCAACGGCCGTTCTTCCGGCTGAGCGAAGCTGCCGATGGCGAGATACCCTTCGACCGGCTAGAGCTTTCGGCGCGGTTTGCCGAGGGATCAGCCGAGATAGACCGGGCGCTGCTTAGCAATGCCGCCGAGACGCTCAGCATGACCGGCGTCATTCCCTTCAGCTCCAATGGGCTGGCACTATCGGCCGAGCTTGCGGCCGAGCCTGTTGCCGGGTTACCGGCACCGCCATCGCTGCGTTTCTTCGTCGGCGGGTCCTGGCCGGACCCGGTGATCTCGCCGATCACCTTGCCCGGGGCGAACGGCCCGTAATACCGGGTCTCTTCATCGGTGATTTGATATATTAGTAGACGAATCAACCGAGGGGGAGGCGGGCGATGTTTCGGATATTGACGGCCGTTTTCAAGATCGCCCTGGCGTCGCTGCTGGCAGGCGCCGCCCTCACCTTTTTCGGCTTCACCGCCGACAACATCCTCGCCTTCTTCGGCGCGACCCAGGCGGAATTCTGGGCCGGCCTGCAGCGCACCGTCGACTGGTCGCTGCCGCGGGCTGCGTTGGGCTCGCTGGTCGTCGTACCGATCTGGCTGCTCACCTATATCCTGTCGCCGCCGCGCGATCTCTGAAGCGCTTTCAAGGAGCGGCGGCGGCAAAGTGCTCGTCGCGCTGGCGCTGCAATTCGTGCCGCTTGGTGGTGATTGAGGCGATGATCACGCCCACCGTGACGATGGCGATGAGGATCGTGCAGACCGCGTTGATCTCGGGCGTCACGCCGAGGCGCACCTGGCTGTAGATCTTGATCGGCAGGGTGGTGGCACCCGGCCCCGTGGTGAAGCTGGCAATGACCAGATCGTCGAGCGACAAGGTGAAAGCCAGCATCCAGCCGGAGATGACGGCGGGCAGGATCAGCGGCAGGGTGATCTTGAAAAAGGTCTTGACCGGCGGGCAGCCGAGATCAAGGGCCGCCTCTTCCAGGCTGCGGTCGAAGGTCAAAAGGCGCGACTGCACGACGATCGCCACATAGCACATCGTGAAGGTCGTATGGGCAATGGTGACCGTCAGCAGGCTGCGGTCGAGACCGATCGCCACGAAGAGCAGCAGCAGCGACAGGCCGGTGATGACTTCCGGCATGACCAGCGGCGCATAGACCATGCCGGAAAACAGCAGGCGGCCGGGAAACTTGTTGAAGCGCACCAGGGCAAGTGCTGTCAGCGTTCCGAGAACCGTTCCGAGCGAGGCGCTGAGCAGGCCGACCCGAAGCGTAACCCAGGCGGCGCTCATCAGGCCGTCGTTCGACCACATCTGGCTGTACCATTTCAGCGAGAAGCCGCCCCAGACGGTGACCAGCTTGGAGTCGTTGAACGAATAGATCACCAGGATGATGATCGGGATGTAGAGGAATGCGAAGCCGAGGGTGAGAACGGTCGCGTCGAATTTGCCGGGTTTCATGGCGCGCCCTCACACTTTCTGCTGCTGGTTCTGGAAGATGGCGATCGGCACGACGAGCATCAGCAGCAACAGGACCGCCACGGCCGAGGCCAGCGGCCAGTCGCGATTGCCGAAGAACTCCGTCCAGAGCGTCTTGCCGATCATCAGGGTTTCCGCGCCGCCCAGCAGATCCGGAATGACGAATTCGCCGGTGATCGGGATGAAGCAGATCATCGCGCCGGCAATGACACCGGGCAGCGACAAGGGAAAGGTGACCTTCCAGAAGGCTTTCCAGGGCGGGCAGCCGAGATCGCTGGCCGCTTCCAGCAGGCTGCCGTCAAGCTTTTCGAGCGCCGAATAGAGCGGCAGTACCATGAAGGGCAGGTAGGAATAGACGATGCCGATGAAGACAGCGGTCTCGGTGCGGAAAATCTGCACCTGCTCATCCGGCCCGTAGAGGCCGAGTGTCTGCAGGGCGAGCGTCAGCAGGCCCTCCGGCTTCAGAATGCCGATCCAGGCATAGACGCGGATCAGGAACGAGGTCCAGAACGGCAGGATCACCAGCATCAGAAGGGTCGGGCGGATGGTGACCGAGGCGCGCGCCATGGCCAGCGCAATGGGATAGCCGATCAGAAGCAGCAGCAGCGTCGAAATCGAGGCGATGCGCAGCGACGAGATATAGGCATTCATGTAGAGCGGGTCTTCGGTCAGGAAGACATAGTTCTCGAAGTCCAGCTCGCTGAAAAATGCGCCGATCGCCGACAGGCTTTCCAGCACGGGCGTGTAAGGCGGCATGGCGATGGCGGTGTCGGACAGCGAGATCTTGACGATGATGAAGAACGGCGCCAGGAAAAACAGTACCATCCACACATAGGGAATGACGACGACGAGCCAGCGGGCCCGGCTGGCGGAGGGCAGAGTTGCGGTTTCAGCCATGATGCCCTCCCCTCAACGTGTCAGGACAAGGCCGGCATCGGCCGGCCAGGTGAGCCAGA
Organism: Agrobacterium sp. a22-2; assembly: GCF_012276985.1. Classification (GTDB taxonomy): domain Bacteria; phylum Pseudomonadota; class Alphaproteobacteria; order Rhizobiales; family Rhizobiaceae; genus Allorhizobium. Next base: position 14,377 of record NZ_JAAXMM010000001.1, read on the forward strand.
CCATGTCGCCGAAGGTGATCGGCCGGTCGACGAGACGCGAGATGTTGGCCTGCGCGGCGCGGAACATCCGGCCATCGTCCAGCTTGACGATGAAGACCGAGAAGTCGCCGAGATAACCGATATCCCAGACTTCGCCATGCAGGGCGTTGACGCTGGTATCGGCCGGCGCTTCGGTGGAGATATGCACCTTTTCGGGCCGGATGGCGAAGGCGACATTGGTGCCGGCCGGGACATCGCAGACCTGGTCGACGGCAACCTTGAAGCCGTCGCAGGTGACCAGCGCCATACCCTGATGGCCGCCGGGTGTCTCGGCTTCGAAGTGCCCCTCGACGATATTGATGTCCCCGATGAAATCCGCAACATAACGGCAATTCGGCGCCTCGTAGATTTCGGCCGGCGTTGCCACCTGGACGATCTCGCCCTTGTCCATGACTGCGATGCGATCGGAGACGGTCATGGCTTCTTCCTGGTCATGGGTGACGATCAGGAAGGTGAGGCCAAGCTTGGTCTGGATGTCCATCAGTTCGAACTGGGTTTCCTCGCGCAGCTTGCGGTCGAGCGCGCCGAGCGGTTCGTCGAGCAGCAGGACCTTCGGCTTCTTGGCCAGGGACCGGGCCAAAGCGACTCGCTGGCGCTGGCCGCCCGACAGCTGGTTCGGCTTGCGCTTGGCGAAATCCTCAAGCTTGACGAGCTTCAGCATTTCCTCGACGCGGGCATCGATCTCGGCGCGCTGCAGATTGTCCTGTTCCAGCCCGAAGGCAATGTTCTTGGCGACCGTCATATGGGGAAAGAGCGCATAGGACTGGAACATCATGTTGGTCGGCCGCTTGTAGGGCGGCACGCCGGAAATGTCCTTGCCCTGCAGCAGGATGCGGCCTTCGGTCGGATCCTCGAAGCCGGCCAGCATGCGCATCAGCGTGGTCTTGCCGCAGCCCGACGGCCCCAGCAGCGAGAAGAATTCGCGCTCGTAGATATCGAGAGTGAGATTGGCGACGGCGGTGAAATTGCCGAAACGCTTGGTGACATTTTCAAACCGGATGAACGGCACGGCGGCCGGATCTGTCCACGGACTGAATTTACGCTTTACCGGCCCCAAAGACTTCGCCATGCCGAAACACCCTTATCCCCGATTTATGATTGTCATGCGTGCGGAACGTGCAACCCCTCCCCGATGAGGCACGCCCAAAATGAAAGCGGGGCACCCTGTGCCCCGCTCGTTCGTATCGATCAGCTGCCGGTCTTGATCTGCGTCCAGACCCGGTTCAGAACGCGCTGTTCTTTCGGGCCATAGGGCGAGATGGTGAAGAGCTTCTTGACCGTTTCCGCATCCGGATAGACCGACGGGTTTTCAAAGACTTCCTTGTCGAGCAGTGGCTGGGCCGCCAGGTTGCCGTTGGCATATTGAACATAGTTCGATGCCTTGGCGATCACTTCCGGCTTCATCAGGTAATTGATGAAGGCATGGGCCTCTGTGACATTCTTGGCATCCGCCGGGATGGCCAGGTTGTCGAACCACATATAGGTGCCTTCCTTCGGGATCACGTAATTGATCTCGACGCCGTTCTTGGCTTCCTCGGCACGGGCCTTGGCCTGCAGGATATCGCCGGACCAGCCGAGCGTGATGCAGGTGTCGCCATTGGCCAGATCGTCGATATAGGACGAGGAATTGAAGGTTTTCACGGACGGACGGATCTTCGAATAGACCTCGCCGCCGGCTTCCAGATCGGCGGTCGCCTTGCTGTCGGGATCCTTGCCGATATAGTTCATGGCGATGGCAAAGGTTTCGTCGGAGGCGTCCAGAATGTTGACGCCGCAACCTTTGAGCTTTTCGGCGTTTTCCGGCTTGAACAGCACGTCCCAGCTGTCGATCGGCATATCGCCGAGAGCAGCCTTCACCTTGGCGACATTGTAGCCGATGCCGGTGGTGCCCCACATATAGTTGACGGCATATTCATTGCCCGGATCGTATTTCGCCAGCCGCGCCATGATATCCGGCCACATGTTGGACAGGTTCGGCAGCTTGGACTTGTCGAGCTTCTGGAACACGCCGGCCTGGATCTGGCGCGCCAGAAACGGACCGGTCGGCACCACGACATCATAACCGGAGCCGCCGGCCAGCAGTTTGGTTTCCAGCAATTCGTTGCTGTCGAAGACGTCGTAGACGACCTTGATGCCGGTTTCCTTGGTGAAATCCTCCAGGATCGACTCGTCGATATAGTCCGACCAGTTGTAGACGTTGACAACGCCATCGGCCTTTGCGGCCGATGCCATGAAGATGGTCGCTAACGCGACGGAGGCCAAACGGATCAAATTGGACTTCATACTATCTCCTGTTCTTAAGGTGAAGGACGTTGGCGCCCGCTCACTATTCCCTTTGTTTTTTCTCAGACTAGAAAGGAAACGCGGGCGCGACAAGGAGAAAATACTGTATGTTCATACAGGGTCGGCAGGAGGCCGGACCCTCACTGGAAATCAAAGGCCGAAAGCCCCGTGACCATTTCGTCGAGACCCAATGGACGCGTCACTGGGGGCTCGGCACGCGCCAGGCAGCCCTGCCGCTCGCACAGCCGACAGATCGTGCCGATGCCGACCGGCGGCAGGCCGGCTGCCGTCACCGCCTGGCCATAGACGACCTCATCGCGAAATCCGATATCGCAGCCGATCAGCAGAGCCGTGCGCCGCACCCGCTCGTTAAAGCCGGCCTGCGGCCCGTCCAGCGTGCGCGACACCGTAAGAAAACCGGCTCCATCCGGCATCTCGACGCTGTCGACCAGCACCTGGCCGGCCTGGGAAAAGGCGGCGTGAACATTGAGCTTGGGACAGCCGCCGCCGAATTTCGCCTGCGGAAACCCTTGCGCGCCCGCCTTGCGGAAGCGGTTGCCGGCATGGTCGATCTCCAGCATGAAGAAGGCAATGCCTTGGGCGCCCGGTCGCTGCAGCATGGTCAGCCGGTTGGCGGCCTGTTCATAGGAAACGTTGAAGCGCGAACGCAGGATGTCGATGTCGTAGCGGGCGCGCTGGGCGGCGGCGAGATAGGCGCCATAGGGCATCATCAGCGCATGGGCGGCATAACGCGCCAGCTCGAAACGGCCGAGGCGCTTGGCCTCGCCGGTGGAAAAGCCAAGCGCCTCCAGCTCGGCGAGGATCTCGTCGGCAAGACCCAGAAGGCTCGCTTCCATGGCCACTTCCCGCAACTGGTCGAACTGCGTTAGCCGCTCGGACAGGAAAAGGCGCATCGAATGGCGGTCGTAGCGCCGCCGCAGATTGGGCATGGCATGGATCGGCAGGGTGCGTACGACAATGCCGTGCTGGCTGCGCAGCCAGGATTTCAGCGCCACCGCCAGGTCGTCGCCGGCAGACAGTCCCAAGCCGGCGTGAAAGGCTTCCGCCGCATCCTCGATCCGCGCATAAAAATTCGGCCGGCGCTCCAGCTTCTCGCGCACCTCGTCGATCGGCAGGCGCGTTCCCGACAGCGAGGTCTCATGGCCCTCGCGGGCCAGCAATTCGGCAAGATCGGAGAGCCGGGCGGCCTGTTCGCGATAGGCCCTGTACAGCTTGATGATGCCGTTCGCGGCATTGGGGGCGGCCTCTGCCACCTCGAACAGCTCCTGGTCGCCCGGCACCTCGCCCGCGAGAAGCGGATCGGCAAAGACCTCGCGCAACTGCCCGGCACTGCCGCCCGCCTCGCCCTGCAATTCGTCGAGATCGACCTTGTAGACGGCCGAAAGCTTCAACAGCAGCTGCACCGTCAGCGGCCGCTGGTTGCGCTCGATCAGGTTGAGGTAGGACGGCGAGATATCCAGCGCCTCGGCCATGGCAGTCTGGGTCAGCCCCAGGCCATTGCGGATGCGCCGCACGCGCGGGCCAGCGAAGATCTTGTTCTCGGCCATGTGACACCCTTTTACAAAACTGTCCGGCATTCAGAATTTACATTCTTTACAATTTTACAGCGCTCCGCTGTAAAGCACAAGACAGGATAACCTCTTTCAAAGGCTGAATATTCTGTTTTTTCTGGCGTTTTTTCGCAACGCACTGTAAATATCGTCACATCAACAACGGAGAAACGACCGCAAGACGCGGTCCCCTTTTCCGGGCGCCGAAGCAAGAGGGAGTTAGCTATGACCGATTTTTACAATCTCGTTCCGGGTGCAGCCAAGGGTCGTTTCGACGGCATCGAGCGCCCCTATACGGCAGCGGATGTGCAGCGCCTGCGCGGTAGCGTCGAGATCAAGTATTCGCTGGCCGAAATGGGCGCCAACCGCCTGTGGAAGCTGATCCAGGAAGAAGATTTCGTCAATGCGCTCGGCGCACTCTCCGGCAACCAGGCCATGCAGATGGTCCGCGCCGGCCTGAAGGCCATCTACCTCTCCGGCTGGCAGGTCGCCGCCGATGCCAATACCGCCTCGTCGATGTATCCCGACCAATCGCTCTATCCGGCCAATGCAGCGCCTGAACTCGCCAAGCGCATCAACAAGACGCTGCAGCGCGCCGACCAGATCGAGACTGCTGAAGGCAAGGGCCTGTCGGTCGACACCTGGTTCGCACCGATCGTCGCCGATGCCGAAGCCGGCTTCGGCGGACCGCTGAACGCCTTTGAGATCATGAAGGCCTTCATCGAGGCGGGCGCTGCCGGCGTTCACTTCGAGGACCAGCTGGCATCGGAGAAGAAGTGCGGCCATCTCGGCGGCAAGGTGCTGATCCCGACGGCGGCCCATATCCGCAACCTCAACGCCGCACGGCTCGCCGCCGACGTCATGGGCACGCCGACGCTGATCGTCGCCCGCACCGATGCGGAAGCCGCCAAGCTCCTGACCTCCGACATCGACGAGCGCGACCAGCCCTTCGTCGACTATGATGCCGGCCGCACCACGGAAGGCTTCTACCAGGTCAAGAATGGCATCGAGCCCTGCATTGCCCGGGCCATCGCCTATGCGCCGCATTGCGACATGATCTGGATGGAGACCGGCAAGCCGGATCTCGAGCAGGCCCGCAAGTTTGCCGAGGCCGTGCACAAGGTCCATCCGGGCAAGAAGCTCGCCTACAATTGCTCGCCGTCGTTCAACTGGAAGAAGAACCTCGACGATGCAACGATCGCCAAGTTCCAGCGCGAGCTGGGGGCGATGGGCTACAAGTTCCAGTTCATCACGCTGGCCGGTTTCCACCAGCTGAACTTCGGCATGTTCGAACTGGCTCGCGGCTACAAGGACCGCCAGATGGCTGCCTATTCGGAGCTGCAGGAGGCGGAATTCGCCGCCGAGGTCAACGGCTACACGGCGACCAAGCACCAGCGCGAAGTCGGCACCGGCTATTTCGACGCCGTGTCGATGGCCATCACCGGCGGCCAGTCCTCGACGACTGCCATGGGCGAATCGACCGAACACGAACAGTTCCGCCCGGCGGCGGAGTAATCGGAGACAAGGCCCGGCACCATCCGGGACCTGCCCCTCACCCTAGACCTCTCCCCGCAAGCGGGGAGAGGGGACGTGCCCCAAGACGCTAAGCCGGCAGCAGGCTCCCGTATGGGAGGCTTGCGGCAACCGTCCTTCTCCCCGCTCGCGGGGAGAAGGTGCCGGCAGGCGGTTGAGGGGCAAATCGGACAGCATTTCAAAAACCCCGGATAACGAGAGGAGAAATACCATGACACCGCAGACCCGAGTCAAAGAACGCGCAGAAGAGCAATCCTCGGCCATGAATACCGATCAGCAGGCGATGATCCGCATGCTGGCCAATGACCTGCACCGCCTCAACCAGTCGGTCATGAAGGCGGTCGATGCGGGCGTCTCGGTCGAACTCGTGCGCTCGGCCCGCCACCATGGTGGCCAGGGCAACTGGGGCGACCTGCTGATCCCGGTCATCGTCACCCAGGGCCAGAACGCCGCCTGAACCATTCGGCTCCAGAAGCCGTCCGCCTTCGACGTGTCGCGGGCGGACGGCTTTTGAACACACCCGGCACAAACACCCGGCTGCCCGACGCCGGGTTCTGTCCCGCGCAATGGACCGCAGCGCTTCGAGGGGGAAGCGGCAGCGGACCTTTGCGCGGGATTTTTGATGGAATGACATGCCGCGCCGACAAGAAGCGCCCTTGGCCCAGCCAAGTTTAGGCCCCTGGACTCAGAGGCCCCCTTTGCCGGCAATCAGGTCCGCATGGCCGCGCAGCAGCCGTGTCATGCGGTCGGCGACGGTGCGGATTTCGCGGCGGTGGCGGTCGTCGTTGTTCATGACGATCCACTGGCGATGGCGCAATTCGTCGATCTCCGCGCCGACACGCTCCAGCCGTGGTTCCAAATCGCCGATGAAGCAGGGCAGCACCGCGATGCCGGCGCCGGCCACCGCCAGGTCGCGCAGCGAGCGCGGCCGGTTGACGGTGGCGACGATGTTTTCCGCCCGGTTGTCGTGCGGCCAGCGCAGATAGGCGGAAATGGCATCTTCACGGCCCACCGCCAGCCAGCGACCAGGTCCGACATCCCCGGCATTGCGGGCCTGATAGGCCGCGTAAGCCACATCACCGGCTGGAATGGAAGCAAGGTTGATCTCCTCCGGCTCGAAGGCGCGGATGCCGATATCGTGCTCGCGATGGGCCAGCGCCGCCCTTTGTTCGGCGATGAACAGATCGACGCGAAAGGCATCGCGGGCCGTGCAGAGAGCTGCAAAATTCTCCGCCAGCCGCAGGCCGTTCCAGGTGCCGGCGGCAATGCGCACCAAAGCCGGCGCGGCCGCTCCATCCCGCCAGGTCTCCACCTTGCGGCTGGCAGTTTCCATATCCAGCAACTGTTCCAGCAATTGCCGCCCGTCGCCGGTCAGGCCGTAGCCCTGCTGGCTACGCACGAACAGGGCGCGGCCCATCTGGCGTTCCAGATCGACCATGCGCCGGCCGATCGTGGCCGGGCTGAGGCCGGTCCCCTCGGCCGCGCCGGTCAGGCCGCCGGAACGGGCCACGACCAGGAAGATCTGATAGGCATCCCAGGATGGGTTTTTCATAGATGAACGATGTAGCGCGGAATGCAGTGTTTATAAAGCGATATTTGACGCATAAATCATAGGGCATGTCCGAACAAGGAGATGCGTCATGCTGGAATTATGGGGAATGATAGAAGCGTTGTCAGCGGCGGAACAAAGGGGGCGTGGCCAGTCAGCCGTCGAGCGCGAAGAGGCGTTTTACGCGCGTTTTCGAGAGCCGTTCTGGCAGAGGCTCATCAGGCAATGGGCGGCGCTTCGGCAAGGATATGCGGCAAGCCGGCATGCAGCCGTCGAGAGTGAGAAAGCCGCCGTTCCGTCATCAACCGCCGCCAAGCGGCAGCCGCCCAGACACAAGCGGCATGGGTCGGCACAGGACCCGTGCTGCGGCCATGGTAGGCCGTCGAGCGCTATTGCCGGCTAGTTCCTGCGATCAGCCGATCAGGATTGCAAGCGCTGCGATGAGGGTACAGGCACCCAGACCGAGTGCTGCGGTTAAAAGCATGATCTTGGACTGGTCTTCATTGGCCTTCGCGATGGCGATAGCACGCGCTTGGCGATTTGGTCTGTTCATGAGCTGAAATTCCCAATGTTGCCGTTCAGAATTCAATTCCATACCGATGGCTCTGCTGCCATGCACCCGTCCATGATCAGGACAGGTCTTTCCGGCATTCGATCAGGATGAATGAAGTCTGTTAAGAAGTATTGAAAGAAAAAGGCGGCAATTGGGCCGTCTCCCCTGATATAGGTCTGTCGCTTGCGATTATAAGGCCTTAGCGCCTCTCAGACTGCCGATCCGGCGGCATGGCCGGAGGCCCAGGCCCATTGGAAATTGTAACCGCCGAGCCAGCCGGTCACGTCGACGCATTCGCCGATGAAATAAAGCCCCGGCACCGATTTGGCCTGCATGGTCTTGGAGTCCAGCCCAGTCGTATCGACGCCGCCCAGCGTGACTTCGGCGGTGCGATAGCCTTCCGAGCCGGCCGGCTTGATCGCCCAGCAGCGCAAGGCGTCCACCAGGGTCTGCAGCGCCTTATCGGAGTGATCGGCCAGCGGGCCGGTCGAGCCGCTACGCTCAACCACATGCTGGGCCAGACGTTTCGGCAGATGCAGGGACAGCACGGTCTGCGGCGCCTGCTTGCCGTTTTCCCGGCGGGCCGCCTTCAGGACGGCCAGAAAATCGATATCCGGCTCCAGCGACACCAGGATCTCGTCGCCTTCGCGCCAATAGCTGGAAATCTGCAGCACGGCCGGGCCGCTAAGGCCGCGATGGGTGAAGAGCAGCGCCTCGCGAAAGCCTGTCTTGCCATGGCGAATTTCGGCTTGGGTGGCGATACCGGCCAGCGGCGCCAGGTTTTCGAGCAGACCAGGATCGAGCGTCAGCGGCACCAGGCCCGGCCGGGTTTCCAGCACGGTGAGGCCGAATTGTTCGGCGAGCCTGTAGGCAAAACCCGTGGCGCCCATTTTGGGGATCGACTTGCCGCCGGTCGCCACGATCAGGGCGCCGGCCTCGACCGGCCCTTCCGGCGTCTCAATGCGAAAGGCATCGCCGACCCTTGACACCGTGGATATCTCGCGTCCCAGCGACAGGGTCACATCGGCCGACCGCATCTCCTGAAGCAGCATGCGGATGATGTCCTTGGCGCTGTCGTCGCAGAACAATTGCCCGAGCGTCTTTTCATGCCAGGCGATGCCGTGGCGGTCGACCATTGCGATGAAATCGGCGGGCGTGAAGCGAGCGAGCGCCGACTTGGCGAAATGCGGATTGGCGGAGAGGAAGTTCTTCGGGCTCGTATGGATATTGGTGAAGTTGCAGCGGCCGCCGCCGGAAATGCGGATCTTTTCGCCGGGCGACTTAGCGTGATCGAGCACGATGACCGAGCGGCCGCGGCGACCGGCGGCAATGGCCGCCATCATGCCGGCGGCTCCCGCACCGATTATAACAACATCGTAGTTTCGCGCCACATGCGGCTCCCAAGGCAGTTGAAATCCTGTCTTTTCGATCGGTGCGGCAAAGTCAATGACGGTTTCCCCCTCGCCAATTCCCAAACAGCCGATATGATGGAACAAGACAACAACCAGAACCGGTGAGACATGCCTCCTAAGAAATCAATGCTCAGACCCAAAGGCGCGGCATCCAAGAAGGCAAGCATTCCCCCGGACATCAATTCCACCCGTGGCGTCCAGTCCTGGAAGGAAGCGGCCGCCTGGCTGCGGGCCCGCGGCATCGAGGATATCGAGTGCATCACGCCGGATCTGGCCGGCGTGCCGCGCGGCAAGATGATGCCGACCTCGAAATTCACCAGCAATACGTCGCTCGCCCTGCCCTCGGCGCTCTACCGCCACACGATTTCCGGCGAATATCCGGAAGAAAGCGGCCAGTTCCGCTACGATTCGCGTGACAGCGACATCAAGCTGATGCCCGACCTGTCGACGCTGTCGGTGGTGCCCTGGGAAACCGACCCGACCGCGCAGGTGATCTGCGACATCATCACCACGGATGGCGACGACGTGCCCTATACGCCGCGCAACGTGCTGAAGAATGTCCTGAAACTCTACGAGGCCAAGGGCTGGAAGCCGGTGGTGGCACCAGAGATCGAATTCTACCTGGTCGCCGTCAACGAGGACCCGGACTATCCGCTGCATCCGCCAAAGGGCCGTTCGGGCCGCTCGATCCTTGGCGGCCAGGGCTATTCGATTGCCGGCATCAACGAGTTCGACGAACTGATCGACGACATCTATCATTTCTCGGAAAAGCAGGGTCTGGAAATCGATACGCTGATCCACGAGGAAGGTCCGGCGCAGCTGGAAATCAACCTGCGCCATGGCAATCCGATCGAGCTTGCCGACCAGGTCTTCCTGTTCAAGCGGACGATCCGCGAGGCCGCCCTGAAACACGGCATCTATGCGACCTTCATGGCGAAGCCGATGCAGGCGCAGCCGGGCTCGGCCATGCATATCCACCAGTCGGTGATCGACCTGGAGACCGGCAAGAACATCTTTTCCAATCCTGACGGCTCGGCGTCGAAGGAGTTCTTCTCCTTCATCGGCGGCATGCAGAAATACGTGCCAAGCGCCCTGGTGATGATGGCGCCCTACGTGAATTCCTACCGCCGTCTGACGCCCGACATGTCGGCGCCGGTCAACAATGCGTGGGGCTACGACAACCGCACGACGGCTTTCCGCGTGCCGGTCTCCGATGCCGCCGCACGGCGCGTCGAAAACCGCCTGCCCGGCTCGGATTGCAATCCCTATCTGGCCTTGGCCGCGTCGCTGGCCTGCGGCTATCTCGGCATCATCAGGGGGATCGAACCGACGGCAGCCTCCGAAGGTACCGCCAACGAAGGCTCGGTCGACCTGCCGCGCGGCCTGCTCGAAGCCGTCTCGCTGATGGAGGCGGAGCCGGCACTGGCGGAGGTGCTGAGCCAGGAGTTCATCGGCCTCTATGCCGGTGTCAAGCGCGGCGAATTCGAGACATTCATGCAGGTGATCAGCCCGTGGGAACGCGAATTCCTTCTGCTGAACGTCTGAGGTAAGGAGTATCCCATGGCTTGGCAAAGCCCCATCGCACCGGGTCTCTCCTGGTATCAGGCCACTGTTGACGACAGGCCGGAGTATCCGCCGCTCGACGGTTCACGAAGCGTCGATGTGGCGATCGTCGGCGGCGGCTTCACCGGGTTGCAGGCGGCCTACAATCTGGCCGTCTCCGGCGTCTCGGTCCTGCTGATCGAGGGGCACCGCATTGGCGACGGCGCGTCGGGGCGCAATGGCGGCCAGTTCGGCACCGGCCAGCGCGCCTGGCCGGACGAGCTTGAAGCCGAGCTTGGCTATGAACGCTCTAAGGCGCTGTTCGACATGGCCGAACGGGCCAAGCGCTACGTGCACGACTTCGCCGCGGCGCAGGCCATCGATATGGACTATATGCCCGGCCAGATGAATGTCAGCCACAAGCCGGGACAGGACAAGGACTACCGGGCCAGCGCCGAGATCTTGGCCAGCCGCTACGGTTACCCGCATGTGACCTTCATGGACGGCAAGGAAACCGCGGAAAGGCTCGGAACGAGCCGCTATCATTGCGGCGTCCGCGACACCGGCACGGGCCATATCCATCCGCTGAAACTGGTGGTGGGGCTTGCCCGCGCGGCAAAGGCAGCCGGCGCCGATATCCGCGAGATGACCAAGGCCCTTTCCATCCGCCAGGCGGGCGGCAAGACGATGATCGACACGCCGACCGGCACGATCACCGCGGACCGCGTTCTGATCGCCACCAATGCCTATATCGGCAACCTGGAGCCGGTGACCGCGGCGCATGTCATGCCGATCCGCTCCTTCATCGGCGCCACCGTGCCGCTCGACAAATTCCCGGACATCATTCCCGGATCGGAAGCCGTCGCCGATTCGCGCTTCGTGGTGCGCTATTTCCGCAAGAGCCGCGACGGGCGGCTGCTGTTCGGCGGGCGCGAGGCCTATACCGCCGACAACCCGATCGACATATCGAGCCATATCCGCCGGCAGATCGCCGAAGTCTTCCCGACCCTGCATTCGATCGACATGACCCATGCCTGGGGCGGATCGGTGGGCATCACCCTGCCGCGCAAGCCGTTCGCCCGCGATGTCATGCCGGGCGTCACCTCGATCGGCGGCTATTCCGGCCATGGCGTCATGCTGTCAAACTACTGTGGCAAGCTTTACGCCGATTCGATCCTTGGAAAGGCCCCGGACCTCGACCTGCTGAAAGACCTGAAAGTCCCGCCCTTTCCCGGCGGCGCAAGGCTTCGCACGCCGCTGCTGTTCCTGGCGTTGACCTGGTATGCGCTCCGGGACAGGTTCTGATTTTGCGGCAAAGGACTTTTTGCGCTGCAAGGTGCTGGCCTTTTTAAATCGATTAGATTATTCTTCCGCGCAACGTTTCTGATTGAGAGAAGCCCGTATGAGCAGCCAGATCATCCCCGTCGAACCCTTTGACTATGTCGTGTTCGGAGCCACCGGCGACCTTGCGGAGCGCAAGCTCCTGCCCGCCCTCTATCATCGCCAGCTGGCCGGCCAGCTGACCGAACCGACACGGATCATCGGTGCATCGCGCACCGCCATGACGCACGAGGAATATCGCAAATATACCCAGGACGCCCTGAAGGAACACCTGAAGCAGGGGGAATATGACGACACCGAAGTCGCCAAGTTCTGCGCGCGGGTGTTCTATGTGCCGGTCGATGCCAAGTCGCCCGACGGCTGGGACAAGCTGAAAACGCTGCTGGACACTGGCAAGGACGTGGTACGCGCCTTCTATCTGGCCGTATCGCCATCGATCTTCGGCGATATCGCGGAAAAGATCCGCGACCACAAGCTGATCACCAAATCGACCCGCATCGTCGTCGAAAAGCCGATCGGCCGCGATCTCGCCTCCGCCCAGGCGCTCAACGACACGATCGGCAAGGTGTTCAAGGAAGAGCAGATCTTCCGCATCGACCACTATCTCGGCAAGGAAACCGTGCAGAACCTGATGGCGCTGCGGTTTGCCAATGCGCTGTACGAGCCGCTGTGGAATTCGGCGCATATCGACCATGTACAGATCACGGTGGCCGAATCCGTCGGCCTTGAAGGCCGCGTCGGCTATTACGACAAGGCCGGTGCGCTGCGCGACATGGTGCAGAACCATATCCTGCAGCTGCTCTGCCTGGTGGCGATGGAAGCGCCGTCCTCGATGAATTCCGAGGCACTGCGCGACGAAAAGCTGAAGGTTCTGCGCTCCCTGAAGCCGATCACCGCGGCCAATGTCGAGAAGCAGACCGTGCGCGGCCAGTACCGGGCGGGCGCCTCTGCCGGCGGGCCGGTGAAGGGCTATACCGAAGAGCTGGAGGCTGCCTCCGATACCGAGACATTCGTTGCCATCAAGGCCGAGATCAACAATTGGCGTTGGGCCGGCGTGCCCTTCTACCTGCGCACGGGCAAGCGCCTTGCCAGCCGCATGTCGGAAATCGTCATCTCCTTCAAGCCGATCCCCCATTCGATCTTCGACGACGCGGCAGGCAGGATCGAGGCCAACCAGTTGGTGATCCGCCTGCAGCCGGACGAAGGCGTCAAGCAATGGCTGATGATCAAGGATCCAGGTCCGGGCGGCATGCGCCTGCGCCACGTTTCGCTTGACATGAGCTTTGCGCAGGCTTTCGACGTGCGCAACCCGGATGCCTATGAGCGCCTGCTGATGGACGTTATCCGTTCCAACCAGACGCTGTTCATGCGCCGCGACGAAGTGGAAGCGGCGTGGATGTGGGTCGATCCGATCCTGAAGAGCTGGGAAGAGGTCGGACAGAAGGCGCAGGGCTATACATCCGGCACCTGGGGTCCGAGCCAGGCGATCGCGCTGATCGAGCGCGACGGCCGTACCTGGCACGAAATCGACTGAGGGCCGGCGCATGGCGACCCATCTCAACAGCTTTGACAATGGCAAAGCGCTCGCCGATGCGCTGGCCGATACGGTGGTGGACGCCTTGTCCGCCGCCATCGCGGCACGCGGAGCCGCCTCGATCGCGGTTTCCGGCGGCTCGACGCCGAAGACCTTTTTCGAGGCGCTCTCGGCAAGGCCGCTCGACTGGGACAAGGTCACGGTGACGCTGGTGGACGAGCGCTTCGTGCCTGAGGACAATGACCGTTCCAACCACGGACTGGTGGCACGGCATCTCCTGAAGAATGCCGCCGCCAAGGCGCAGTTCCTGCCACTCTACCATGACTGTTCGTCGGCAGAAGAGGCGGCTGAACGGGCGACCAAGGCTGCCGCCGGCATCAGCGCGCCCTTCGATATCGTCATTCTCGGCATGGGCGGCGATGGCCATACGGCATCGTTCTTTCCCGGCGGCAATCATCTGGCGGATGCGCTCGATCTCAAGCTTCCGCGCCGCGTCATGACCATGGAAGCGCAAGGGGCCGGCGAACCACGGCTGACCTTCTCCTTCTCCAGCCTCCACGATGCCCGCCTGCTGGTGCTGCATATCGAAGGGGCGGAAAAGAAGGCCGTGCTGGAAAAGGCCCAAAGCGGCACGGACGAGGCAGAGATGCCGATCCGCGCCGTGCTCAATCGCGCCGACACGCCGCTTGCGATATACTGGGCGGCCTGAGCGCCCATTGAGACCACATGCCCTGGCACATGCGACGGCCGATCGCCGCATGCCGAACTCGACCTTGGCCTGAACAGGCCGCGCCGCGAGGCCCTTTCCCCTCCGTCGCCGCGCCTGCTCGCAAACAGACAGGATGGACCCCATGACCGCCGACAGCCGCATCGAAGCCATTACCAAGCGTATCGTCGAGCGTTCCAAGCCGCATCGCGAGGTCTATCTCGACCGCGTACGCCGGCAGATCACCAAGGGCGTGCATCGCTCGACCCTGTCCTGCGGCAATCTCGCCCATGGCTTTGCCGTCTGTTCCCCCTCCGACAAGGCAGCGCTGGCCGGCGATGTCGTGGGCAATCTCGGCATCATCACCGCCTATAACGACATGCTGTCGGCCCATCAGCCCTTCGAGACCTATCCGGCGCTGATCCGCGCCGCGGCCCATGAGGCCGGCGGCATCGCCCAGGTGGCCGGCGGTGTGCCGGCGATGTGTGACGGCGTGACGCAAGGGCAGCCGGGCATGGAGCTGTCGCTGTTTTCGCGCGACGTGATCGCCATGGCGGCCGGCATCGGCCTGTCCCACAACATGTTCGACGCTGCCGTCTATCTCGGGGTCTGCGACAAGATCGTGCCGGGTCTGGTGATTGCGGCGCTGACCTTCGGCCATCTGCCGGCGATCTTCGTGCCGGCCGGGCCGATGACGACGGGCCTGCCGAACGACGAGAAGTCGCGCATCCGCCAGCTCTATGCCGAGGGCAAGGTCGGACGGGCGGAACTGCTGGAGGCGGAATCCAAATCCTATCATGGTCCCGGCACCTGTACCTTCTATGGAACGGCCAATTCCAACCAGATGCTGATGGAGATCATGGGCTTCCACATGCCTGGCGCCTCCTTCATCAATCCCGGCACGCCGCTGCGCGATGCGCTGACAAAGGAAGCCGCCAAGCGGGCGCTGGCGATCACCGCGCAGGGCAACGAATTCACCCCGGCCGGAGAGATGATCGATGAGCGTTCGGTCGTCAATGGCGTGGTCGGCCTGCATGCGACAGGCGGCTCGACCAACCACACCCTGCATCTGATCGCCATGGCGCGGGCGGCCGGCATTCTGCTGACCTGGCAGGATATTTCCGACCTGTCCGACGTGGTGCCGCTGCTGGCCCGCGTCTATCCGAACGGCCTGGCCGACGTGAACCATTTCCACGCCGCCGGCGGCATGGGCTTCCTGATCAAGCAGTTGCTGAACGCCGGCTTCGTGCATGACGACGTGCGCACCGTGTTCGGCCAGGGACTGGCCGCCTATACGATCGATGCGCGGCTGGGCGAAGACGGCAACGTCATCCGCGAACCGTCGCCGGAGGAGAGCGCCGATCCGAAGGTGCTGTCACGCATCGAGGCGCCGTTCCAGCCGAATGGCGGTTTGAAAATGCTGACCGGCAATCTCGGCAAGGCGGTCATCAAGATCTCCGCCGTCAAGCCCGAGCGCCACGTGATCGAGGCACCGGCGATGATCTTTCATGACCAGCAGTCGCTGCAGGACGCCTTCAAGGATGGCCAGCTCAACCGTGATTTCGTCGCCGTGGTGCGCTTCCAGGGACCGAAGGCCAATGGCATGCCGGAACTGCACCGACTGACGCCGCCGCTCGGCGTGCTGCAGGACCGTGGCTTCAAGGTGGCGCTTCTGACCGACGGTCGCATGTCGGGCGCCTCGGGCAAGGTGCCGGCCGCCATCCACGTCACGCCGGAAGCCGTCGACGGCGGCGCGATCGCCCGCATCCGCGAAGGCGACATGATTCGCCTCGATGCGGTCAACGGCACGCTGGAAGTTCTGGTCGACGCGGCGGAGTTCGCCGCACGGGAGCCTGCAACCGCCGATCTCTCCGACAATGAATTCGGCATGGGCCGCGAGCTCTTCGCGCCGCTGCGTCGCATTGCCGGACCGGCCGACCAGGGCGCGAGTGTGCTGTTCTAAGGATGGCACTCCTATAGGACGAGGTCGCGCCCTACTTCTTTCGTCTCATTAAAGTTGATTTCTATCAAGTGAGCGCCACCACCAGCGCTCGCTTTTCTTTGCGTGCGCGAACATTAGATACGGTTAACACATCTTATACTTCTGAAATATAAAGTAGTTTAACGATCCATTGTTCGGCTCGGCAGCATCAAACGTTGACCCTGACAGACGGGTCCACACGCTTTCTTGTCTTCTGCAGCTAACGATTGCAAACAGTCTCGATCAATCTTCCAGGCCCAAGGACAAACTGATGTTCGGATTCAACAACGCCTCGCGCTCGAAACTCGATTCGCTCGAAGTTATTACCGCCAATATCATGATCGCCGACGCCAATCTCAACATCCGCTACATGAACGCCGCCGTTCAAGACCTGCTGAAGGAAGCGGAAAGCGATCTTAAGAAGGAATTGCCGCGGTTCGACGTCAAGTCGCTGATCGGCGCCAACATCGATATCTTTCACAAGAACCCTTCGCACCAGCGCAACATGCTTGCCGCGCTGAAGGTGCAGCACAAGGCGACGATCTGGGTCGGCCACCGGGCTTTTGACCTGATCGTCACGCCGCTTCGTGACGGCAACAAGACCACCGGCTTCGTCGTCGAATGGGCCAATGCGGCGGCGCGGCTGCAGAACCTCGATTTCCAGAGCCAGCTGGAGGCGATCAGCCGCGTGCAGGCCATCATCGAGTTCACCACCGAGGGCGAGATCGTCAGCGCGAATGAGAATTTTCTCAATGCGCTTGGCTATCGCCTTGAGGAGATCAAGGGCAAGCATCACAGCATGTTCGTTGACAAGGATTTTGCGAAAAGCGCCGCCTATGAGACGTTCTGGAAGGAATTGCGCGCAGGCAAGTTTCAAGCCGACGAATTCACGCGTATCGGCAAGAACGGCAAGAAGGTCGTCATCAACGCTTCCTATAACCCGATCCTGAATGACAAGGGCCAGGTCACCAAGGTGGTGAAATTCGCCACCGATGTGACCGAACGGGTTCATGCAGTCAGAACGATTGGCGAGTCCCTGACCAAGCTGGCGGCGGGCGACCTCGCCTTCACTCTGGACACGCCATTTGCCACGGATTTCGAAAGCCTCCGTGACAGCATGAACGATGCCCTGACGCAGCTTGGAGGCACGCTTGCCGCGGTATCGAAATCGACGGAACAGATCGACAGCGGCACCCGTGAAATCAGCCACAGCGCGCAGGACCTGTCCAAGCGGACAGAGCAGCAGGCAGCGTCGCTGGAGGAAACCGCGGCAGCCCTCGACCAGATCACCGTGAACGTCTCGAATGCTTCGAAGCGCGCCGAGGAAGCCCGCACCGCGGCAGAAACAGCGAGCAACAACGCGGCCCGCTCGGGCAAGGTGGTGGCCGACGCCGTCAGCGCGATGGCCCGCATCGAAACATCATCGAGCCAGATCTCCAACATTATCGGTGTCATCGACGAAATCGCCTTCCAGACCAACTTGCTTGCCCTCAATGCCGGTGTTGAGGCGGCACGCGCCGGTGAAGCGGGCAAGGGTTTTGCCGTCGTTGCCCAGGAAGTCCGCGAACTGGCCCAGCGCTCCGCCCAGGCCGCCAAGGAAATCAAGGAACTAATCCGCAATTCGTCGGACGAGGTCCGCAACGGCGTCAAGCTGGTCAGCGAGACCGGTGAAGCCCTGAGCACCATCCAGCAGAATATCGTCGCCGTGAACGAGCACATGGAGGCCATCTCCAGCTCAGCCCGCGAACAGGCGACGGGTCTCTCCGAGGTCAATGCCGCCGTCAACCAGATGGACCAGGTCACCCAGCAGAATGCCGCCATGGTGGAAGAGTCCAATGCCGCAAGCGCGACGCTGGCCCAGGAAACCGAACGGCTGCGCCAGCTGATTTCCCGCTTCGCGCTCGGATCGCATTACCAAGCCGAGGGCACATCGCGGCAGACGTCTCGCCCTGCCCCGTCCTCCGCACCACGCTCCTCGGCACCTGCCGCTGACCGCCGACCCACCCGGTCGGCCCCGGTCTCTGTCGGCAACACGGCACTGAAGCAGGACGACTGGCAGGAATTCTGAGACGCAGTTCCGGCGCCCGGGACGCCATTTTCGGGCACGGGTCGGGTCTGAAGAACCAAACCCAAACAGAAAAGGCGCGGAGCACTCCGCGCCTTTTCCATAGTGGGGTCGGCTGATCAGCCCTTGAAGAAGGCGAGCAGATCGGCGTTCAGCACTTCGGCATGGGTGGTCAGCATGCCGTGCGGATAGCCTTCATAGACCTTCAGGGTGCCGTTCTTCAGCAACTTGACGGCGAGACGGGCCGAATCGTCGATCGGCACGATCTGATCGTCGTCGCCATGCATGACCAGCGTGGGAACGTCGATGGCCTGGAGGTCGGCAGTGAAGTCGGTTTCGGAAAAGGCCTTGATGCCGTCGTAATGGGCCTTTGCACCGCCGGCCATGCCCTGGCGCCACCAATTCTGGATCGCCCCCTGTGACACCTGAGCGTTCGGCCGGTTGAAGCCGTAGAACGGACCCGAGGCGACATCGAGATAGAACTGCGAGCGGTTGGCGGCAAGCGCCGAGCGGAAACCATCAAACACTTCGATCGGCAAGCCGCCCGGATTGGCTTCTGTCTTGAGCATGATCGGCGGCACAGCGCCGACCATCACCAGCTTGGCAACGCGGCCCTTGCCGTGGCGGGCGACATAGGCTGCCGCTTCGCCACCGCCGGTGGAATGGCCGACATGAATGGCATCATGCAGGTCGAGATGCTCGGTGACGGCCGCAACGTCAGCGGAATAGTGGTCCATGTCGTGGCCGTCGGAAACCTGGGTCGAACGCCCATGGCCGCGGCGGTCATGGGCGATTACCCGATAACCCTTGCCGACGAAATACAGCATCTGCGCGTCCCAGTCGTCGCCGGACAGCGGCCAACCATGATGAAAGACGATCGGCTGGGCGGTCTTCGGACCCCAATCCTTGTAGAAAATCTCAACGCCGTCTTTGGTCTTCACGAAACTCTCGGTCATGGGAACATCTCCATCTGCTGGGTTTTGAGTGGTGGCGACTGCCGACAGTGCCGGCAAAGCGAGGGAAGCGGTCAGAGCCGCGCTGCCAAGGAGCGCACCGCGGCGGGTCAGGATGAGGTTCGGTTGCCCGGACATGGCAGTCTCCTTCAGTTCTGTGCCGGATACAATCGCTCCGGCTCCATATTAATTGCGCACGTTTAAATCGTGTGCGATCTATATGACTCGTTTTGTCACGGCCGTCAAGCGCTTGCGATTCAATTGCGCACGATTTATATTATTGAGGAATTCTAACAGAGCGATGAAGCCAGAATGACCTCGCACGAAAAATCGCAGACCCTGCCACCGCTGAGCCTCGACAGCTTTCTCTGTTTTGCGGTCTATTCGGCGGGCCATGCCTTCAACCAGCTCTATCGCCCGCTGTTGGACGCGATCGGCCTTACCTATCCGCAATATCTTGTGATGGTGGCGCTGTGGTCGCGGGACGACCAGACCGTGAAGGATCTCGGACGGGCACTTTTTCTGGAATCGAGCACGCTGACGCCGCTCATCAAGCGGCTGGAGGGCATGGGCTATCTGACCCGCAGCCGCGATCCCGTCGACGAACGCATGGTGCGGGTGCGGCTAACGGCTGACGGATTGGCGCTGCGCGAAAAGGCACGCGGCATTCCGGCCTGCATTGCCGAGGCGACCGCCCTGGAGCCCGAGGTCCTGACCAAATTGATCGAACAGATGACCGCGACCCGTGACGCCATCCTGAAGCGGGCGGATTAGACCCGCCTGCCCGTTCCTGGCTGACTTGACGGGCCGCGGCGGCCCTTATAGCGCCGCGAGGTATTTCGGCAATTCGGCCATGCGCGGCACGACGATCAGTTTCTGGACTTCGCCGCGCTTGAACGCGTTAAGGAAACGATTGTAGTCCTCGAACACCACGCAGCCGCTGCTGTCGCCACGCACGCGCAGCAGATAGGTATGGGTCAGGAACCCGTCGCGGCCGTATTTGTTGCGGCCGTCATAGGGCAGCATGCGGATCGCCTCGACGCCGTGGAAGCGGCTTTCACGCATGCGCAGATTGTAGATATGCGGCGGTGTCGGACCCCGATTCTTGACATTGGCAAAGCGCGGATTGTCGCGCATGCTGCCGCGGCCGGAATGGGCCTCCAGCCTCTCACCGTTCGGCATATGCACCACACCGGCCGAGATGTCGTACACGGCGATCCGGCTGTTCCTGCCGGGCAGTTTGGGCTTGTTGCTGAACAGCTTCCAGCCGTCGTCCTCCTCGACGACAGACTTTTCCGGTCGCGCCACGGCCAGTTGTTTGGCAGCGGGCGGAGCGACTTTTTCGGTCGGCGGTTTGGCGGTCTTCGGCGGTTCCGGACGGGCGGCCGGCAACGGGCCGATGGCCAGCAGGTCGTCTTCGGTATCGTGGTCGGACTCGGAAAGCACTTCGTCAAAGGGTTGTTCACGCGGATCCACGGCAGGCGGCACGATCTCGTCGACGGGCATGGGTGCCGCATAGGCAAGCGTCGTCACCGAAGAGACAGAAGACACATCCTCAAGCGCCGGTACGGACTTCGCAGGGATCGAGGCCGTGACCAGCGGATCGGTCATTGCAACGCCCGGGGTCGCCGGCTTTGCCGCGAGCGCCAGTTCGCGGGTCACCTCTGCTTCGGCCTGCGCCATCGCCTGGCGCAGGATGGCAATGCGCTGTTCGTTCGGCACGGAGGACGCCAGTGCCAGACGCTGGGACTTGTCGACATCGGAGAGGCTCATGGAGCGCGGCAGGACGGCAAGCAGTGGATCGTCGGTCAGGGCCACGGCGCGGGCAAGCCGCGCCTTGGCCTCTTCCAGAGCGGTCATATCCTGTCGCTTCTCGGCCGCAGGGCTCAACAGTGAACGATCGACGATCGCCACCCGTGACGACACAAGCAGAGCGTCGGAGCGACCGGCCGGGGTCTTCGGAGCGGAGATCGACATGGTCTGCATGGTCGTGATCGCAACCGTGACCCAGAAGGCGGCGGCAATGCCGACGCCGACCACGCCGGCCTTCGACATGGCCGGCTTTCTTTTCGGGGGAACCGATCCCTTTGCGGGGTTACGGCTACGCATCGTTTCGGTCGAGAACGCCATACTCTTACTCGTTACCAAAGCGGCCGTTTCCAGCCGGCGGCCATACGCGCCGCGTTTACCATGAGCACAGGTCCGGCGACCCCCGACGCCGCATTTGTGCCCGTCGGCGCTCGCCGACTGGAGACAAGTATGAAGAGACTTGGTAACCAAGTCGTTTACGCGGCATCGCTTATGGACGATGTCGTGCGAAATCGACGCAAGGCGATGAGCCGAGAGAGCTTTCGCCTCAAACGGAGCGGGTCAGACCGCCATCGACCTTGAGGTTCTGGCCGGTAATATAGCCGGCGCCGTCGGAGGCGAGAAAGGCGACGGTCGCGGCGATTTCCTCGCTGGTGCCGTAACGCTTCATCGGTACGCCGTCGCGCCGCTCCTCGGTGGCGGGAAGACTGTCGATCCAACCCGGCAGGACGTTGTTCATCCGCACATTGTCGGCCGCGTAGGTATCGGCAAAAATCTTGGTGAAGGCGGCAAGCCCGGCCCGGGCAACAGCCGAGGTCGGGAACATGGCGCTCGGCTCAAAGGCCCAGGCCGTCGAGATGTTGACGATCGCGCCCGACTTCTGGGCCTGCATGATCGGCGTCACCAACCGCGTCGGGCGAATGACGTTCAGGAGATAGACATCGATACCCTTGTGCCAATCCTCATCGCTGATTTCGAGGATCTGGGCGCGCGGTCCGTGGCCGGCGCTGTTGACCAGCACATCGACCCGACCCCAGCGCTCCATCGTGCTGTCGACCAGGCGCTGCAGATCTTCAGGGGATTGATTGGATCCCGTGACGCCCAGACCGCCGAGTTCTTCGGCCAGCGCCTCGCCCTTGCCTGAGGACGACAGAATCGCGACCTTGAAGCCATCGGCGGCCAACCGCCTTGCCGAGGCGGCACCCATGCCGCTGCCGCCGGCGGTGATGATCGCCACTTTTTCCACTGCCATCGCATCCTCCTGCACATTGGTCATGCAGGATTTCGCTTACGGCGCGGAATGTCCAGAGGGGAATGGTCTATTTCGGCGACTATTCAGGACTTTGCAGGCAAGGCCGGCGCTGGCGCCGCCCTGCCGCATCGGTCAGCATCCACTTACCAGGAGCGCACGTCCAGCACCCGGTCGCGATGGGCCGGATGGGTCGAGAAGACGAAGATCCTGTCGAGTTCCTTCTGCGTCAGCAGGCGCAGGAAACGCACTTCGGCGGTGTTGTTGGAATAGACCTTCATCAGCAGGCAACCGACCTTGGTGATGCGGGCATCCGGCAGGTCCAGATAGAACTGCTGCGGCAGGTTATACTGGGTCAGCAGACCGAGAACAGCGCCGCTCATCGAGATCCGGATGACGTCGCAACGGCGTGCGGCCATATGCATGACGCCCTTCTCCGTATACTCGATACGGGCGGCATTCATCGTGTCCTCCATCTTGAACCGCGCCTCGCGGTCGTACATGAAGGATTCCTCTTTTTTCAAGTAGTTGCCACCGCTTGAAGACGCTCGCATTGCCATTGTCCGCCCACCCGTTTTCTTATGGGAAACAGCTTAAAACGAGGGATTTAACAGTTCCTTTTCGGTGGGGGTGTCCTTCCTCTCTGGCTCTGTTTATCGCTAACCGGTGGTTAAGCGAAAACGGTCAGATCTTGGCATAGGCCTGGCCCTGCGCATCGAAAAGATGCAGCTTGGCCGGATCGGAAGCAAAGCGCAGCTTTTCTCCCTTCCTGACCGGCACCGTACCCTGCAGCTTGACGACAATCGGCTCTTCTTCAACCGGGCCTTCGACGTAGAGCATGGTCACTTCACCGAGTGCCTCGACGAGTGCAACGACGCCTTCGAAGAGATGGGTATCGCCGGTGGCGATGCTGAGATCCTCGGGACGGACACCGAAGCTCGCCTTCTTGCCGGCGTCTGCGGCAGGCGTGGCAATATCGATCGACACAGTGCTGCCATCGAGAAGCTTCAGCACCGTACTAGCGCCGGCCGTCTCGATCGTGGCTGGCATGATATTCATGGCCGGCGAGCCGATGAACTTGGCGACGAACAGATTGGCCGGGTGATCGTAGAGCTCCAGCGGCGGGCCGACCTGCTCGATCTTGCCGGCCGACAGAACGACGATGCGATCGGCCAGCGTCATGGCCTCGACCTGGTCGTGGGTGACGTAGATCATCGTGGTGTCGGGCATGGTGTCGTTGAGCTTGGCGATCTCGATGCGGGTGGCAACCCGCAGGGCCGCATCGAGGTTCGACAGGGGTTCGTCGAACAGGAAGACCTTCGGATCGCGGCAGATGGCGCGGCCGATGGCGACGCGCTGGCGCTGGCCGCCGGACAGCGCCTTCGGCAGACGATCCAGATAGGGTTCCAGCTGCAGGATACCGGCGGCCGAGCGAACCCGGCGGTCGATCTCCTCCTTGCTTTCGCCTGCAATGCGCATGCCGAAGGCCATGTTGTCGTAGACCGTCATGTGCGGATAGAGCGCATAGGACTGGAAGACCATGGCAATGCCGCGCTTGGACGGCGGCACATCATTGACCACCTGGCCATCGATGATCATCTCGCCGCTGGTTATGTCCTCCAGCCCGGCGATCATCCGGAGCAGGGTCGACTTGCCACAGCCGGACGGCCCGACGAAAACGATGAATTCGCCCTCGGCAATCTCAAGATTGATGCCGTGCAGGATTTTCACCTGGCCGTAGGACTTGCGGATGTCTTTTAAGATGAGGCCTGTCATGATCTCCCCCCTCGTGCCTTAGCCGTGACGCGCGAAATACGCGCCCCAGGCCGGAAGCCGGATTTTTTGATTTTCGACACTGCTTGCAAAGCCATGGCCGGACAGTTCCTGCCAGTCACCTTGCGGCATCACGGCATCGCTTTCAACCGCCGACATATTGAAGACGCAGAGCAGCGTTTCGTTGCCGAGCGACCGCGTATAGGCCAGGATCGAGCCGTCTGCGGGCTGAAAAGCGATGTCGCCCTTGGCAAAGGCTTCGTGCTGCTTGCGGAAGGCCAGGAAGCGCCGGTACTGCTCCAGCACTGAATCCGGATTGCCTTCCTGAACGCTGACGGCATTGAGGACATGCTCGACCGGAATGGGAAGCCAGGTCTTTTCGGCGGAACTGAAGCCCGCCTGCGTGGCCTGGGCATCCCAGACCATCGGCGTGCGGCAGCCATCGCGGCCCTTGAATTCCGGCCAGAACTGGATGCCGTAGGGGTCCTGCAGGTCTTCAAAGGCGATATCGGCCTCGGTGAGCCCCAGTTCCTCGCCCTGATAGATGCAGACCGAACCGCGTTGCGTCAGCAGGATCGCGGCCAGCATCTTGGCATAGGCGATGCGATCGACGACGTCGGCGCCCCAGCGGCTGACATGGCGCACGACATCGTGGTTGGAAAAGGCCCAGCAGGCCCAGCCCTCCGCGGCAGCTGCGGCAAAGGCTTTCTGTACCTCGCCGACGCGTTCGGCGGTCAATACGTCAGGCGCCAGGAATTCGAAGGCGTAGCACATCTGCATCTTGTCGCCGCCGGAGGTGTATTCGCCGACGATTTCCAGTCCGCGCTG
The DNA here is from genome assembly GCF_012276985.1 of Agrobacterium sp. a22-2. GTDB lineage: Bacteria > Pseudomonadota > Alphaproteobacteria > Rhizobiales > Rhizobiaceae > Allorhizobium. The sequence continues at coordinate 39,098 of NZ_JAAXMM010000001.1, forward strand.
GCTGTCGCCCACCTCGCCGACCGCGGCAATGGCCGGGAACTCGTCGAGCACTGCGCGGAAGCGCTTCAGGAATTCAAGATTTTCCGGGCGGTTCTTGTCGTAGATATGCTCCTGGAAATTGTAAGGGTTGACGGCCGGCGCGGTGGCGGCGTTGCGGCGCTCCGGCGCCAGCGCCGGGTTGTCGCGCAATTCCTTGTCGTGGAAATAGAAATTGATGGTGTCGAGACGGAAGCCGTCGACGCCGCGCTTCAGCCAGAAGCGCACGGCATCAAGAACGGCGTCCTGAACCTGTGGATTGTGCAGGTTGAGGTCCGGTTGCGAGGTCAGGAAATTGTGCATGTAATACTGCATGCGGGTCGGATCCCACTGCCAGGCCGAGCCGCCGAAGATCGACAGCCAGTTATTGGGCGGGGTGCCGTCCGGCTTGGCATCGGACCAGACATACCAGTCCGACTTGGGATTGATGCGGCTCGACCGGCTCTCGATGAACCAGGCGTGCTGGTCGGAGGTGTGGGAGATGACCAGGTCGATCATCACCTTGATGCCGAGGCGATGGGCCTCGGCGATCAGGCCGTCGAAATCCGACAGCGAGCCGAACATCGGATCGACATCGACGTAGTTCGAAACGTCGTATCCAAAGTCCTTCATAGGCGAGGTGAAGAAGGGCGAGATCCAGATGGCGTCGGCACCGAGCTTGGCGATATGCGGCAGGCGGGCGGTGATGCCCTTCAGGTCGCCGATGCCGTCGCCGTTGGAATCCTGGTAGGAGCGCGGATAGATCTGATAGATCACCGCGCCGCGCCACCAATCCTTGTCCTGCGCCAGTACCGATTGCGAAACTGCAGTCATGGTCATTCCTTATTGTATCCGTTCGAAAACATGAGTGTTCGTGTCGCTTAGCCGCCCTTGACGGATCCGGCCAAAAGGCCGCGCACCAGGTAGCGTTGCAGGGTGAAGAAAACCGCCAGAGGCACGATGATGGTGATGAAGGCTGAGGCCGTCAGGATTTCCCAATTGCCGCCGCGCGAGCCAAGAAGATTGACGAGGCGACCGGTCAGCACCAGTTCGCTGTCGCCGGCACCTAAGAACACCATGGCGACCAGCAGATCGTTCCAGGTCCACAGGAACTGGAAGATCGAAAACGACGCCAGAGCGGGATAGGACAGCGGCAGGACGATCTTGACGAAGATGGTAAAATCGCTGGCGCCATCGACCCGCGCCGATTCCATGATCTCGCGCGGCAGGCCGGCGATGTAGTTGCGCAGCAGATAGATGGCCAGCGGCAAGCCGAAGCCCATATGGGCAAGCCAGATGCCGAGATAGGTCTTGGACGGCACGCCGAAGAATACGCCAACCTCGTTGTACATCCGCAGAAGCGGGATCAGCGACATCTGCAGGGGCACGACCAGCAGGCCGACGATCACCGCCAGAATGAGCGCCCGGCCGGGGAACTTCATCCAGGCAAGCGCGTAAGCCGCAAAGGCTGCCACCAGGATCGGGATGATGGTCGAGGGAACTGCCACCGTCAGCGAATTCAGGAACGACTGGCCGATGCCTTCGGCTGTCAGCACCGTGCGGTAATTGTCGAAGGTGAAGCGGGGTGGAACGACAGAGGTGAAGAAGATGCGGTCGCCGCGCGTGCCTTCAAAGGCTTTTGGCGATTCCAGGCGGAAGTCGCCGTTTTCCTCGAGCGTGAGCTTGCTGCCGTCGTTGCGCTCGGCTGTTGCGCCGGGTTCATAGGCGGTCGGCTGGTTGATGTTGACACCGAAGGCACTTACCGTACCGCCCTTGCCGTCGAAGACATTGCCGGAAATCACGAAGGTGCCGTTCTGCTCCACCTGGGCGCTGGGCGCCGGCGCACGGTAGATGCCGTTCTGGCTGGAGGTGGTCAAGGCCGTCCACCAGCCTGAGGCGACGATCTGGTCCTTGTCGCGCAGGGACGAGATCAGCAGGCCGGCGGTCGGCAGGGTCCAGAGCGCCACCAGCAGCAGCACGGAAAGATGCACGGCCCAGGTGAGCGGAGAATTCTTGGCGGCGCGCATGTCAGCGTCCCTCCATTTCGCGGCGGGCATTGCGAATGTTCCAGATCATGATCGGCACGACCATGACCATGATGACGACGGCAATGGCCGCGCCGCGGCCGAAATCGCCGCCACCGCGGAACATCCAGTCGAACATCAGGTTGGCCAGCACCTGCGTGTTCCACTGGCCGTTGGTCATGGCCAGAACGATGTCGAACACCTTGAGGACCAGAATGGTGATGGTCGTCCAGACGACGGCGATCGTGCTCCACATCTGCGGAACCTTGATCTTCATGAAGATCTGGAACGGATTGGCGCCGTCGATGACCGCCGCCTCGATGGTTTCTTCCGGAATGCCGCGCAGGGCCGCCGACAGCAGCACCATGGCAAAGCCCGTCTGGATCCAGATCAGAATGACCATCAGGAAGAAATTGTTCCAGAACGGCAGGGCGATCCAGATCTGCGGTTCGCCGCCAAAGGCGACAACAATAGCGTTGAGAATGCCGATCTGCTCGGAGCCCGTGTCGCGGTAGTCGTAGACGAATTTCCAGATGACCGAGGCGCCGACGAAGGAGATCGCCATCGGCATGAAGATCAGCGACTTGGCGATATTGCCCCACCAGATGCGATCGGTGAGGGCAGCGATGATCAGGCCGAACAGCGTGGAAAAGGTCGGAACGACGATCAGCCACAGCATGTTGTTGAAGATGGATTCGCGGAATTCGTCGTCGGTCAGCATCCAGCGGTAATTGGCGAGCCCAACGAAGCTGGTGCCGGACCGGTTGTAGAAGGAATAGGCGATGGACGAAAACAGCGGATAGACCAGATAGACCGACAGGGAAATGAAGGCCGGGCCTAAAAACAGCCAGGGCCTTATCATGTTGGCCCGGCGCATATTGCGCGAGGCGCGAGCCATGTCATCGATATTGGATGGAAATATCCGGTCGAGCAGCAGGTTCGACCCGTAGAAATAGCCGATTGCGCCTGCAACACCGAGTACGATGGTTACCAGTGCGTAGAGTAACTGATCCACAGTCTCCCCCTCCCCTCGCTCTCTTGTCCGTCGCGCTCATTCATCCGGCACGAGCCAGCGGCGCGGCTTTTTTGAAGATTGCCGGACCCGTTCTGGCCCGGCAATCCGTTTCGAGGATAGTGGCTTACTTCAGGCCGTCCCAGGCCTTCTGGATTTCAGCAGCCACGTCGGCTGCCGACTTGCCACCGGTATAGTCGACCATGCCTGTCCAGAAGGCGCCAGCGCCGATCTTGCCCGGCATCAGATCGGAGCCGTCGAAGCGGAAGGTGGTGGCATTCAGAAGAATGTCGCCCTGCTTGGCCATCGGCGCATTGGCATAAGTATCCTTGCTGGCGCTCTTATACGGCGTCAGGAAGCTCGACTGTGCCATCCACAATTCGTGGGCGATCGGGGTCTGCAGGAATTCGATGAAAGCACGGGCGGCAGGCGAATCCTTGGTGATCAGTGCCAGTGTGCCAGCGCCGAGCACCGGATTGCCGAGATCCTTCTTGCTTTCGTAAGGCGGCATGTAGAAGAAATCGGCATCTTCGCCGACAACCGTGCCTTCAGGGAAGAAGGACGGCACGAAGGACGCCTGATGGTGCAGGTAGCACTTCGGCGGCGCGCCGAACAGGCCCTTCGGGCTGTCGCGGAAGTCTGTGGACGCAACGGCTGCCGAGCCGCCGTCGACGAACTTGTCGTTCTTGGCAAACCAGCCGAACTCGTCGATCGCGGTCAGAACGGCCGGATCGGTGAACGGGATGGCATTGGTAACCCACTTGTCATAGGTCTCCGGAGACGAGGTGCGCAGCATCATGTCCTCGACCCAGTCGGTGGCCGGCCAGCCAGTGGCGCCGCCTGAACCAAGGCCGATGCACCACGGCGTGCCGCCATCCTCGACGATCTGCTCGGTCAGGGCTTTCAACTCTTCCATGGTCTTGGGCACTTCATAGCCGGCGTCTTCAAAGTTTTCCGGCACGTACCAGACCAACGACTTGACGTCGATCTTGTAGGGGAAGGCGTAAAGGGCGGGCTGTCCGTCCTTGCCCTTGTAGGTCGACAGATCGACCCAGGACTGGCCGGCGGCGTAGTTTTCGAGCAGCCAGGTCTTCACGTCGTCGCCCAGCGGCGTCAGATAACCCTTGGAAGCAAGGTCTGCGATCAGGCCGGGTTGCGGCAGGATGGCGACTTCCGGCGGACTGCCGGCCTGGGTGTCGATGACGATCTGCTGTTCATAGTTTTCAGAGGAGGAATACTTGACGTCGATGCCGGTCGCTTCCTCGAAATAGGCAAACACGCTTTCGAACAGCGTCTGGTCTTCGCCGCGCCAGGGGCCGAAGATCGTCAGGCTCTGCCCCTTCAGGTCATGGCCCTTCTTGAAATCCTCAAAGCTCGTCCAGTTGAATTTCTTGTCTTCGCCGGGGGCGAATTTCAGCTCCGCCGCGCCAGCAGAACCGGCAAGCAGCGCAAGGGCAGCAACGTGCAATAGCAGAGTCTTTTTCATGTGATTTACCTCCCATCACATTGTCCAGCGAGATGATCCCGCCAGGTCCGTCCTGAATAGTGGATTTATTCAAAGCGCTTTGACGACGTGTAATTTCACTTGGATCGAAACAGAGTCAAGCCTTTTTCAGCCAATGCCTCAAAAGGCCGCAATAAGGTGACTACGAATTAAGCACAGGCAATCGGCTTTGTCATTTTCCTGTTTATGTGCCATTGCGCTGCTGCTAGAAGCTTGAAGCGCTTCGGCATTCACGAGGAGGGCGTCGACGTCCGGATGCCAGGCCCGAGGAGTGGCCAACAGGTGAATCTGAAACAGTTATCGCAATTGCTCGGCCTGTCGCAAACGACGATCAGCCGCGCCTTGAACGGTTATCCCGAGGTCAACGAGGAGACGCGTCAGCGCGTGCTGCGGGTGGCAAAGGAGACCGGCTACCGACCTAATCTTGCCGCCCAGAGACTGGCGACGGGCAAAGCCGGATCGATCGGCCTTATCATGCCGATCGCCGCCGATCACAGTTCTGACATCCATTTTGCCGAATTCCAGAGCGGTCTGGCGGAAGAAGCGCTACGGCAGGACTTTCACCTCGTGATCATGCCGGCCCATCCGCGCGAGGAAGAGCAGGCCATCCGATGGCTGGTCGCCAGTGGCAGCGTCGATGGCTACTATCTCGCCTATATGCGGGAAAGGGATCCGCGCATCACCATGGCCAAGACCCTGCCGGTACCCTTCGTGGTGCATGGCCGATCTCTGGGTCTTGAACCCGACTATCCCTATCTCGACGTGGACAACGAGGCAGCCTTCAACGATGCGACCAGCCTGCTGCTGCGGCTCGGCCACCGCCATTTCGGTCTTTTGAACGGCCCGGAAGATCTCGACTTCGCCATGCGCCGGCGCCACGGCGTCGTGGCGGCGCTGGCCGGCGCCGGGTTGACGCTTGCCGCCTCCCACACGCGGCATTCTGTGATGACCGACGAATTCGGCTTTCGCGGCATGGCAGAACTGCTGCGCCAGCCGGAACCGCCGACCGCCGTGCTGTGCGCCAGCACGGTCCTCGCGCTCGGCGCGGTGCGGGCGATCAACCAGGCCGGGCTGAAGCTCGGCAAGGACATCTCGCTGATCGCCCATGACGACGTGCTGCCATTGCTGAAGCCTGAAAACTTCTCGATCCCGCTGACCACGACGCGGTCTTCGCTGCGGGCTGCGGGCAATCGCATCGCCCAGCGATTGATCTGTCAGATCGGCGGCCAGGAACCACAGCCGCCGCTGCACGAATTGTGGAAGGCCGACCTGGTGATCAGGGCCTCGACCGGCCCCGCCCCCAGATAGACCGGGCTATTTGCCGCTTAGAATTTCGGTGCGGTCAGCCCGGCCGTGCGGTAGGCGGCGATGGCGGTATTGGCCATCAGCATGGCGATGGTCATCGGGCCGACGCCACCTGGAACCGGCGAAATGGCACCGGCAACGGCCACGCATTCGTCGAAGGCGACATCGCCCACCAGACGGCTCTTGCCCTCGCCCTTTTCCGGCGCCGGAATGCGGTTGATGCCGACATCGATGACCGTCGCGCCAGGCTTGATCCAATCGACCTTGACCATCTGGGCGCGGCCGACGGCGGCAACCAGGATATCGGCATTGCGGCCGAGCGATGCCAAATCGTGGCTGCGGGAATGGCCGATCGTCACGGTGGCATTGGCGGCGAGAAGCAATTGCGCCATCGGCTTGCCGAACAGGTTGGAGCGGCCGATCACCAGCGCATTGAGGCCGGACAGATCCGTGCCGTGGATCTGGCGGACCAGCAGCATGGCGCCGGCCGGAGTGCAGGAGATCAGGCCCGTCTCCAGATCGCCGACGGCGAGCTTTCCAGCGTTGAGGATGTTGAGGCCATCGACATCCTTTTCCGGCAGGATCGCCTGGATCACCGCATCGGACTGCAGATGTTTGGGCAGCGGTAGCTGGACCAGGACGCCGTGAATGGAGGCGTCGGCGTTAAGCGTGGCGACCAGCGCCATCAACTCTTCCTGGGTCGTCTCCTCGGGCAGCGTATGCTGGACGGAGTTGAAGCCGCATTGTTTGGCCATCTTGCTCTTGGAGCCGACATAGGCATGGCTGGCCGGATCGTTGCCGACGATGACCACGGCAAGCCCCACCTTGCCGCCGGTCTGTTTTTCGTAACCTGCCGCGGCAGAGGTCACTGCCTCGATCACAGATGCGGCTGCCTGCTTGCCATCAATCACTGTCGTCACACCGATCATCCCTTGCCTGGATACGTCCGGTCCACTCTAGCGTCCGGTTCTCGCCACGATTTTCCTGCCACCGCCCTATGGTGTCTAAAATCGGCAAATGCAAGAGATCTGGAGCCGAAGGAACATCCACAGCACTGAAAAAAGACGGTCACGATGCCGCAGACCATATCCCGGTCGATGGCTCCGCCACGGCTGCGGAAACGATTGCCGGAGGGGTGACGCTTCTGCTATCAGCGTCTCCTATCTGTTCCGTCCGGGAGATGATCGATGATTGCGACGCCATGCCCCCGGGCATTTCTGTGACAGATCCTGTCGACCCATCGCTGACGGCGCTCGGCTGGACCGCCTTTTTCGCGGAACAGCTGCTGCCCGCCGAATCCGACCTTGCCATCGTGCGGATCGCCTCCGTGCATCGCGCCCGGCTGACAGGCCTATCCATCGAAGGCCCTGTCGACGTCGAATTGCCGGTGCATGCCAACACAGGCGACTTTGCGGTGGGAGACTGGGTTCTGGCCGAGCCCCGCAGCCTTGCGCTCAACCGCCGGCTCGACCGCCGGACACTGCTGCAGCGGCGCATCGAAGGCAGGAAGGCGCCGCAGCTGGCGGCCGCGAATGTCGATACGCTGTTCATCGTCACTTCCTGCAATCTCGATTTCAATCCGGCCCGGCTGGAGCGCTATCTGGCCCTGTCCAACCAGGCGGGCACCGAGCCGGTGATCGTGTTGACAAAGGCTGACACAGCCGAAGACGCTTCCACCTATCAAGACGAGGCAGCTGCTCTGCAGCGCGGGCTGGCGGTGGTAACCGTGAATGCCCGCTCGCCCGACAGCGCTTTGGCGCTTGCTCCCTGGTGCAGGCCCGGCCGGACGGTGGCGATGATCGGTTCGTCCGGCGTCGGCAAGTCGACGCTGGTGAACACGCTGGCCGGCCCGAACCGCGACACGTCGCAGGAGACCGGTGGTATCCGCGAACGCGACGCCAAGGGGCGCCATACCACGACGGCGCGCTCGCTGCATGCCATTGCCGGCGGCGGCTGGATCATCGACACACCCGGCATGCGCACGCTCAATGTCAGCGACGCCGCCGAGGGCATCGACACACTGTTTGCCGAAATCACCGATCTGGCACCATCCTGCCGGTTTCGTGACTGTACCCATGCCCATGAGCCGGGCTGTGCGGTGCAGGCGGCGATTGCCGCCGGCACCCTGCCCGCCGAGCGGTTGGCACGCTGGCGCAAGCTGCTCGAAGAAAACCGCAACAACACGCCCGCACAGACCGGGCCGCGTGGCAACAAGACGACGTCGAACCGCAAGAAATATTGAGGCGGCTGCGCCGCTTTCGGAAGCGGCAGGACTTTGGAAACCTTGGCGCCCTATAATCTGCCACAGACGGAACGGAGCCCAGCGTGTCAAATATCATCGACTTCAAGCAACCGCCGAAACCCCCGAAGCCGAAGACACCCCGCCCAGGGCTGCGCAAGGCGTTGACGATCCTCGGCGTCGTCGCGGCATTCGTGGCGGCATGGGCCTATTTCAGCTTCATTGGCGGCTGACCGCCAGGGCGGACGATTGCTCGAGCACAGGTCCGGTGACGGCGCTCGTATCGGCGGTTTCGGTCGCAGCACCGAAGTGCCATGGGACGACCCGTGGCAGGAAGCGCCCCCTATTTTTTCCCAATGTTTCCGAAAAACGGTCATTGTAAGAAGACTGGCATCAGCGCTGGAAACCGGGACCGTTTGATGCATAAAGAGGTCCACCACCCTGCCTGCCGAGAGGAAACGCAGCTCATGATTTCGAGGTCAGCGCCAAGAGTTCTGATCGTCGACGACGATATGGAAATCCGCACGCTTCTCAGCCGGTATCTGGAAGAACAGGGCTTCGAGATTTCGACGGCCGCCCATCTGCGGGGCTGCTCCGAGGCCATCAGCCGGTCGCGGCCGGACCTGATCGTGCTTGACGTGATGCTACCGGACGGGTCCGGCTTCGATTTCTGCCGCGACCTGCACCGGCAAACGCCGCATATGCCCGTCATCCTGCTCACCGCGCTGAAGGAGGACATCGATCGTATCCTCGGCCTTGAGATCGGTGCGGACGACTATCTGGGCAAACCCTTCAATCCCCGCGAACTGGCGGCACGTATCCGGGCGGTGCTGCGCCGTGTCCATGCCATCGATTCACTGGAGGATCTGCCGCGGCGCTACCGCTTCGGCGAGTTTTCCCTGGACCCGCAAAGACGGCGGGTGGAGCGGTTTGCGGGCGAGGTCTTTGATCTCACCGGTGCCGAATTCGACCTGCTGCAGGCCTTCGTCGAACATTCCGGGCAACGCCTGTCGCGGGAGCAATTGCTGGATCTCACCCAGAGCAAGGAACGGGACTCGGCCGACCGTTCCATCGACGTTCTGGTGAGCCGGCTGCGCCGCAAGCTTGGAGAAACAGCCGAGGCCCCCATTTTCAGAACCATCCGCCATGGCGGCTACCAATTGGTCGTGCCGGTAACAACGCTTCTGGATGACGAATGAAATCCCTGGTCTTCCGTATTGCCGCCCTTCTGGTGGCAGCCATCGTGTTCGTGGTCATCCTGTCCACCGTGGCGGCCTTTTTCGTGCTACGGCCACCGATCAGCGAGGACTTCAGCAGGGTCGAGGCGCGCAAGCTGGAACTGCTTGCCACACTGGTCGAGAGGGACCGGACTGCAGCCATCTCGGCGGGCGCAGTCATCCGTCCGCAGCCGAACGATGGCGAAGCCGACACAGAGTTTTCGACTGTTATGTCCGAGTCGTTGAAACGGATCGGATCGTCCAGATCCTCCTCCGTGGTGCGCGGCGATGAGTCCTGGACCGCAATCGTGTCACTCCAGCTTGCCGACGGCAATTGGCTGATCGCTCCGTTGCGCGGGCTCGGACCTCCGCCCGGCGAGTGGAAGCGGCTGTTGACCTGGCTGGCGTTGATCATTGTCGGCAGCGCTTTCATTGCCGTATTCGCCGCCACGAAGATCACCCGGCCGCTGCAGTTGATCGAAAATGCGATGGCTGACGTCGGGGCGGACGGGATGTTTGCCCATATTCCAGAGACCGGCAATCGCGAGTTGCGCGCCACGGCACAAGCGCTCAACAGGCTTTCGACACGCCTGAGGGCGGCAACGGAGAGCCGCATGCGGCTGGTTGCGGCCGCAGGGCATGACCTGCGTACACCGATGACCCGGATGCGCCTGCGCGCCGAATTTATTGAGGACGACGCCGAGCGCGGCAAGTGGTTTGCCGATCTTGAAGAGCTGGATTCCATTGCCGACAGCGCCATCCGGCTGGTGCGCGAAGAGGTCGGCGCCAGCAAACCGGAGAAGCTGCGTCTCGACACGGCCGTTGGGAAGATCATCAGCGAAGTCTCGGCACTCGACTTGAAGGTCAAACAGGGATCGCTTGAGACGATAACCGTCTACGCAGATCCGCTCGCTCTGACGCGGGCCCTGCGCAACCTGATCATCAATGCCGCAACCCACGGCGAAGCAGCGATGGTGACCGTCGAGCGACAGGCGGGCAAGGCCCTGGTCAGGATCGAGGATAGCGGCCCCGGCGTGCCGCCCGATCTGCTCGGCCAGATCTTCGAGCCGTTCTTTCGCATCGACATCGCCAGGCGCAAGGCGATACCCGGAGCGGGCCTGGGGTTGGCGATCGCCAAGGAAATCATCGAGCGGTTCAACGGCGGCATCACCGTGCGCAACCGCGTGGCACGCGGCCTTGAGGTCGTTGTCGCCCTGCCCGAGGCCTCGGACGACGCTCCATAGCCGATGATGGCGCGTCATCCGGCGGCGCCGATTTTCGGCTCAGGTAATGCCCCTCAGAAAAGCGCCGAAACACAATTCCATGAAAATTCCAGATTTCAGAAATATTCAGAAATCTTTACGTTCGTTCCCGACAGTATTGTCGAATTAACCATCCGGTGGAGATCGACAGTCCATCGATGGGACACAAGAGAGATCCTACCAGGGACCAAGCATGTCCGTGGATCTTTCGCGCCAGACCCCGGACACCGTTCCGGCACACCGATATGCAAGGGCCGCAATGACGGTGGCAACTGAAGACCGCTTTGATACGGAACAGGACAGAATCTGGCAGTGCGGCAATCACGAACCGCTGCAGATGCATCCCGACCTATTCAAGTTGGAAGACTGCGACGCCTTCGGCAGGAACCAAACCATTGGTTTCCTGGCCCAGCATTTCTGGCGGGATGTAGCCGGATTTGGCGACGTTCCGGAACACTAAACCAATTCTGCACCCGACGGATCGACGGACGGCCCCACCGTGCCGACGGGCGATCACGGGCACGATAGGAGCCTCGATTTGATATCCTCGACACCGAACCAGGACGAAGACAGGGCCAGCCTTGCAAGCATGGAGCAGGACCCGGCCGAGAGCCGGCTGACGCTGACCGCACAGATCGTCTCGGCCTATCTGCGCCGCAACGTGACACCGGTCGCCGATATCGCGCGCCTGATATCGGAAACCCATTCGTCGCTTACCGCCTGCACCGCAAACGGCGCTTCGTCGCGCACTGTCGAGGTCCTGCGGCCTGCCGTGCCGATTGAGAAATCGCTGACCGACGACTTCGTCATCTGCCTGGAGGACGGGCAGAAGTTCAAATCGATGAAGCGTCACCTGAGAACGCAGTACAATCTGACTCCGGAAGAGTACCGCAGGAAATGGGATCTCTCACCGTCCTATCCGATGGTCGCGCGCAACTATGCCAAGAAGCGTTCGGAACTGGCCCGCGCCAGCGGCCTCGGCAAGCGACCGGTGGTCGCCGAGCCGGCTCGGCAGGCCGGACCAACGGTAGAGGTCCGACCGCGCACCCAAAAAGCGCAGCGCTTGCAACTGGTCTGAGCTTGTTGTCCATGCCCGCGCGGCGGTCGCGGGCATGGTATCACTTTATGGAGCGAGAAATCCGCTCAGCGATCAGGCGGCGCGATGCGTCGTGGCGCTGCCGGAACGCTGGTCGGCCAGCTTGAACCGATCGACCAGCGACATCAAGGCATCGGCCTCGTCGGCAAGCTGGCGTGTCGCAGCATTGGTTTCCTCGACCATCGCGGCATTGCGCTGCGTCATCTGGTCCATCTGATTGACGGCCGAGTTCACTTCGCCCAGCGCATCCGACTGCTCGCGGCTGGCCGTCGCGATCACATGGACGCGATCCGAGACGGTAACGATCTTGGAGGAGATTTCCGAGAGCACCGTGCCCGTCTGCTGCACCAGGCGTGCGCCGGACGAAACCTCGGTGCTCGACTTGTTGATCAGGTCCTTGATCTGGTGCGCGGCGGTGGCCGAGCGTTGTGCCAGTTCGCGCACTTCCTGGGCAACGACGGCAAAGCCCTTGCCAGCCTCTCCGGCCCGCGCCGCCTCGATGCCGGCATTCAGCGCCAAGAGATTGGTCTGGAAGGCAATTTCGTCAATAACGTCGATGATCTGCACGATCTGGCCCGAAGCGGCTTCGATGCGGTCCATGGCCTCGATGGCGTCGGCGACGACGGCTGACGAGGTATCGGCCGACTTCTTCGTCTCGGCAACGATGCGGTTTGCCTCTTCGGCCCGGGCCGCCGAGGACTTGACCGTGGTGGTGATCTGCTCGACGGCTGCCGCCGTTTCCTCCAGCGATGCCGCCTGCTGCTCGGTGCGCTTGGCCAGTTCGTCGGCCGACTGGCTCATCTCTCCGGCATTGCGCTGGATCATGTAGGTGTTGGAGCGGATCTGCATCATCGTATCCTGCAGTCGCACCAGCGAGGAATTGAAATCGGTACGCAACTGTTCGAGACGGCCAAAGAACGGCGTCTCGATTGTTTCGGAAATGTCGCCCTGGGACAAACGCCCGAGGCCCATTGCCAGGGCATTGACGGCGAAGTCGATCTGGCGGTCGGTTTCCTGCTTGTCGCGATCGTTGCGGCGACGCTCTTCTTCGACCTCGGCCCGCTCGGCCTCGCTGCGGGTTTCGATCTCGATCTTCGACAGGGCATTCTGCTTGAAGACGCCAAGGGCGCGGGCCATCTCGCCGATCTCGTCGACGCGACTCTCGCCGTTGATGCGCGTGTCGAGTACGCCTTCTGCCAACCTGCGCATGGCGTCGGTAATCTGGCCGATCGGCCCCTTGAAGGTGATGACCAGGCCGATACCGGCAAACAGCGAAATCAGAATGCCAAGCACGGTAGCGCCGATCGAAATCGAATTGGCACTTTCGCGCTCCACGCCGGCGCTCTGCTTCTGCTGCTCCGCAAAGGAGGTGAGCTGGCTCCAGATGACGTCAAGATCTGCCGCAGCCACCTGGAAGTTTTTAGCCCGTTCCTCAGCGATCTTTACGAGATCAGCGCTCGCCTTTTCCATCGTCTCGATAGCAGGCGCCAGCTTGGCCTTCAGCGGCGGCAGGAATTCGCGATCACCGGCGCTGCCTTCGAGCGTCGCCAGATCCTTGCGCACGCTGGCAAATTCCTGCGTCAGGCGAGTCAGATTCTGGCTGGTCGGCGCCAGCATGAAACGAGCCATCATGATCTGGATGGAATAGGAGGAATTGATCAGGCTGCGGCTGTTGTCGAGAATGGCCTGGGCCTTTTGCAGCGGCTCGTCGAGTTCGCCGAAGCGGGCCGTAGCGTCCTTCATCTTCTGCTGGGCGGCAATCCCCAGATAGGCGGACATCTGGGTGAAATTGCGCAGCCGTGCCGTCATCTCGTCGACCACGAGCTGGGATTTGTCGCCGGCTGCCACCATGCCGCCGAGATCCTTGATGATCGTCTCCAGCGTCTTGGCCGCCGATTTGTTCTTCTCCGGCAGCGAGATGGACAGCAGCCGATGGCGCGTCTTCATCTCGTCGAGGCTACCTGCCACAACGTCGAACTTTTCCTCCGGCGTCTTCATCTTGGTGAACTTGGAATTGATGCCGGAAAGAACCGTCGCGCTGAGCGCGATGCGGTCGGCATCGCGCAGCATCTGCTTGGCGGCGGTCTCGTCGTCCTCGACAGCGCGGGAGACCTTCTTCATCGCCTCGTTAATGTCGATCTGCGAACTGACGATGGCGCTGACACCCTTCTGCAGAGATTGGATCAGGCCGGTTTCGGTTTCATGCAGGCTCCACAGGGACGCCATATGCTTGACCACGCCATCGACGGCCGTCGTTGTCTCCTCCAGTTCGGCCCGGCCATCGGCATCGGCACCAAGCTGCGACAGCGTCTCCTTCAAGGTCGCCTGCTGGCTTTGCAGCTTGTCGACGACCTTGTCCCGGCTTTCGGCCGTGGCATTTTTCAGGAAGTCGTTCATCGCGCCGGATACGTCGCGGAAGCCGCTCAAGGATTGCAGAACGCTGTTGGATATCTCAATCCGCCCTTGCAGCAGACCTGATGCGTAGAGGCCGGTAAAGCCGACAGCCGTGATGCTGACGACGAAAGGTAAAATGAAGATCAGCACCTTTGTCTGAATCCTGAACCGGGACAGGATACGATCAATAAACATGCTTTCTACGCTCCCAAACGTTGAATACCACCAAGAAGACAGTAGAGGCCGCACGACAAAGAGGGCCTCCACCCTCTTCAGAATCCGGGCATCCTACATTCGGGAGTGCTGAGGAATGATTAAAGGAGAGAAAGATCATATAATTGCATTTTGTTAAAACGTCTGCTGATTGAGCCGGCGGCATGCGCTCTCAGGCCGCCTGGACCATCCCGTTCTTCAGGCGCGCCAGCCGGCTCTCGCCGCTCTCCTCGCCGAAGCAGCCCTCGAAATCATGGCATTCGCGACAGCTGGGCGCGCTGCAAATCGAAAATCCTTCGGCCTCGCAGAGCCGGCGATAGAAATACTTCTTCCACTTCATGTTACTGGTATTGCCGCGCGCGAGACTCGGGAAGTGGCGATTCAGCAGGCGGGTCAATTCAGGCCGCTCGAACAGGCCCAGATCCTGCCAGAGATGATCGTCGCGCATGGCGCGGCGGGCAACGATATGGGCGAAAAACACGCTGTTGATCTTGGCGCCGTCGGCATGGTCCAGCAGCAGCGCCAGAAGCAGGTCCTCCTCCACCTCCCGCTCCGGCTCGGTGCCCGCGCGCCCGACATCGAAAAAGCTCAGACAGACGCCGGGAAAGTTGCAGGCGATGACCGAGGCCAGATCCCGCGATCCCAGCCCGCAGGCTGCATTGAAGGTTGTCGAACCGTCAAGGGCTTCGTCGCGGGCCATCGAAAGGGCGCAGGCAAGCGCATGATGGTCGAAGGCGGTATCCGCGTCGATCGCCGGCCATTGTCCGGCCATCAGGCAGGCATAGTGATCAGCAAACATCGAAACGCTCCTTCAAGTTATCGGCCAAGACAAGAGGTCGGGTCATGCGGCCAGCGCTCCGGCCGTCACATGGGTCTGGCAGTTCTTGGGACAGACGCGCGCACAGGCGCCGCAGCCGATGCAGGCGCCGGCCCGGTCGACGACCATGATCATGCGGTTGAGGTCGCCATCGAAATCGTCGCCGTCATTGTCGCAGCGACCGAGGATTTCGCCCTCGTCGTCGACGCCGTAGAGATGCATCACCTCGCGCGAACAGACCTTGAAGCAGCGTCCGCAGCCAATGCAGGTCGCACCATCGATCGCCGTCAGGTAGTCCGGCATCCAGGCTGACCCGTCGCGGGTTTCAAAGGGGGCGGCCATCAGGCGTTCTCCAATGCGCTCAATTGCTGCTTGGCCGCTTCCAGCTCGGCAAACACCGCATAGGTGCGCTCGGCCACCGCCTTGATCTCGGTCCAGTTGACCGGCAGGTCTTCCGCCAGGTCATGCAATTCCATCTTGGCATTGCCGGCCCGGGAGTTCAGCTTGCGGACCTTCTTCTGCAGTTCCTCGAGTTCGGACATGCGATGTCTCCTTGATCGAACGGGGTTTCAGTACCGGGCCACTTCGGGATATTTCTCGATCATCTCGACCGCATCGCGCACCAGCTTGTCGCCGGCGTCCGACAGCTTGGCGAGCGTCTCGAAGCCGAAGCGGTGGACATCGCGCAGCGATTTCAGCACGACCACCAATCGGCCCGCCGTCAGCAGCACCCGGCCGAAACCCTCATGGCTCATCTTCATCATCGGCGACGCGATGATGCCGGTCTCCTGCTCGATGGCCAGGCCAATGGCGGAATAGAAGATATCGAGCCGCCACAGCACATCAGGATCCGGATCGCCGATGATCGGGATCTCGCGGCGCTGTTCCTTGGTCAGGATGTAATCACCGAGGATCGACGCATCGGAGCGGCCCTCCCAGGCGTCATAGGTGTCCTGGGCACGCATCAGGCGCACCAAGCATTTCATGAAGGGCGTCGCGAGCGCGTCGACATCATCATTGGCGGCGAGCTTCTCGAGTACGGCTGTCGGAGTCATGGTCGGTTCCTTTTCAATTGTCGTCGTCATCGAAGGATGGTTTCGTCTCGCCAAGGCCGGCTTCGGCCAGAACCTTGCGCAGCCAGGGCGGCGGTGCAGTCTTCAGCATGGTCTGGGTCCGCGCCAGCACCTCGTCGATTGAGGACGGCTGCGGCACCTTGATCGGATGGATCTTGGCCGAGACGACCTTGGCGGCCGAGGGGCCGCCGATCGCCAGGCAGAACAGCAGGTGGCAGCCTCTCAGCGCCTCCACCTTGGGCGTGATGCGGTCATCGCCCTCGGATTTGTGATTGCCGCTTTCGTCCGACACATCGCCGAAGCCGACGGCCTCGACGAATTGCCAGCCGGCGGGGGTGACATCGTAGACGGCAAACAGCTTGGCAGAGCCGAAATGGGCGTTCAGCCCCTTCATGTCCTGCGTGGCGATGGCGATGCGAAGCACGCCCTTCGGGCGCTCAGGTGCAGGTGCCGGCATCTCGTCAGTGACGAGTGATAGACGTCGGACAGCTGTCATTGTCAGTCTCCCTGTTGCGGAACGGGTTGAGGCCTTGCGGGGTCGGCGGTCGGATATTGGCCTGGAAGATATTCGCCGCCTCGAAGATCATGGTGCGGGCGCCCTCGTAGAGAACGCTCAGCTTGTGCTGGCTGCCGAGCCGGTCGAAGATCGGGAAGCCGACCCGCATCAGCGGAATGCCGAGGCGCTCGGCGGCCTGGCGGCCGTGCGAATGGGTGACCAGCAGATCGGCGCCTTCGGCCAGGAACTCGAGATCGGAGAGGTCTCCGACCTGCACGGTGTCGGTCGGCACTTTCGACAGGATGCGCGAACCGCCTGTTGTGGTCACCGCGGCGGAAATCTCGGCACCAAGGCCGAGAAAGAACGTCGCGAGCTGGTAGAGATGATCGGGCTCGGCACCGATGGCGATCTTCTTGCCGCCGAAATGGAAATGGCCGTCGAGCAGGGCATCCTGCAATTGCGCCCGGCGGCGGCGGATCGATTGCGGCACCGGCTTGCCTGAGATGAGCGCCAGCATGGTGATGAAACGGTCGATGCTCTTCAGGCCCGACAGTTGCTGGAACAGCGAATAGGGCACACCGGTTCGGGCCTGCAGGGCTTCGGCCGGCGCCCGCATGTGTTCGCCGATGGCGATCGCCTGGAAGCAGGTGCCGAGATCGCGGATATCCTCGACGCGGGTGCCGCCATAGGTGGTCGGGATCCAGCGGTCCGGCACGGTGCCGTCGAGCGAACCGGAGACATCCGGCAGGATGACCGGCGTCAGGCCAAAACTTTCCACCGTTTCGCGGATATGTTCGATATCGGCCACCGTCAGGTGCCAGCCGGGCAGGATCGCTACCTTTTTCGGATCCCGCACCCGTTCGCCCGCGATCGTCACGCCGTCGATCATCGATGTGACGGCCTTGGCCCAGCCCTCCTCGATGGCGCCGTCGAAATCCGGCGTGGTCGACAGCACGACCTCGGTACCGGCCAGTTCCTCGGCGCGGCGCACCTTGATCGCCGCGACATCGCCGGCGAAGTCCTCGCCGCGCGTCTCGACCAGCGCCGTGGTGCAGATGCCGATCAGCGACGGCTTGGTGCGGCTCTTCAAGTTGAGGATCGCCTCTTCCAGGTGATCGGCTCCGCCGAGAATGGTCGCCACCTCGTCCATGGCGGTGGTCTGCAGGGGGATGGTCTCCTTGAAATGGCGCACGAACAGAACCAGTGCGAAGGACGTGCAGCCCTGGCTGCCGTGGAACAGCGGCATGGCGCCATCGACGCCGAGATAGGCAAAGGCGGCGCCCAGCGGCTGCGAGGATTTGAGCGGATTGACCGCCGCGGATTTGGTCTGGTGCAATACGCGAGCCATCAGCATTCTCCCATGTCGTCGGCGGTGGTGGACAGAAATTTTCGGAAGGCATGGTTTGGCGCCGGCAGCGCGGCCTCATCGCTTGGCGGAGACACAACCACGGCGATTTCGGCCGGATTCCCCTCTCCGTCCCAGGGACAGGGTTCGCGCACCGTCTGCCAGACCGGATTGTGAATGGCGATGTCGATCTGGCGTACCAGCTCCACCATGCCGTCATAGCCGGCATAGGGGTGATGGCGTTCCTGGTTGATATCGAGCCAGGGCATCTTGGCTTTCAGCGCAATGAACTGGGTACGGCCGCCCGACAACATAATGTCTGCCTTGTGCTCTGCCAGCATGGCATAAAGATCGCGCGGCGCCATCGAGTCGAACATGTGGTTCTCGTCTTTGAGGATCTGCTTGATGCGCTCCTTGTCCTCCGGCGTCGATTTCTTGACCGAGGTGCCGACGATCTCGATGCCAATTTCCTGCAGGGCATGGACCACCGACCAGGACTTCACGCCGCCGGTGTTGAGCAGCACGCGCTTTCCTTCAAGGCGGGGACGGAATCCCTCGAGGGCGGCCCAGGCGGCGGCCTCCTCTTCCTCGATGAGGGATTCCGTCCGGTCAAGGAGCACAGGGGACGCTCCTTGATTGACCAGCAGCCGCGCCAGCTGGCGCAGGGCATCGGATGTGTCGGAAATGCCGTAGAACGAGCCTTCGAAATAGGGGATGCCCCAGCGCTCCTCCATCTTGCGGGCGAGATTGATGAGCGCGGTGGAACAGACCATCATCGTCGCCCGGGCGCGGTGGGCGGTGGCGACATCATGGTATCGCGCGTCGCCGGGGATGCAGGCGCGTATCCGCATGCCGAGCTTTTCGAGCAGCGGCTTCACCATCCAGAACTCGCCGGAGAGGTTGAACTCGCCGAGAATATTGACGTCCATATCCGTGACGTCGTCCGGCTCCTGCGTGCCGATCACATGGTCGAGCAGCGCCTCGCCGGCCAGCTTGTTGCCGAGGTTCTTCGAGCCGACAAAGCCCGGCGCGTTGACCGGCACCACGGGAAGCCCGAACTTTTCCGCCGCCCGCCGACAGACCGCTTCGATATCGTCGCCGATCAGCGCCGTCACGCAGGTCGAATAGACGAAGATCGCCGGCGGGGCGTATGTGTCCGAAATCTCGCGGATCGCCTTGAACAGCTTCTTCTCGCCTTGTCCCAGAACGATGTCGAGCTCGGTCAGGTCTGTCGTGAACGAGGTGCGCCAGAGATCCGGCCCCGAGGACGCCGCCCCGCGGTTGTCCCAGGAATTGCCCTCGCAGGCGAGCGGCGCGTGGATCAGATGGGCGACATCGGTGATCGGCTGCAGCACGATCTTGGCGCCGTCAAAGGCGCAGCCGCCGGCCGCCGCCCCCGGCGTCAGCGGCTTGGAACAGCCCTTCTTGCGCGCCTTGGCATCCTTGCCCTGGTTCTTGTCGCAACCGGGCTCGTTGAACACGTCGTCGATCTTTGCTTTCAGCGACATTGGCGGGTTCCTTGTTCGAACCACCTCCGGAAAGGAGGCGACAAACAGAGTTCTGCAAGCGGCATGCCAGCATCAAGAAAAACAATTTTTCATAGGAAATTCATGGCGTTCCGGAATCTCCCGGAATCCGGTTGCGACAAAACCGTTGTCGGCTTGTCAGCTTCCCGACAAAGCGGTCAGGCCATGCCGATTGCCGGGCGGATATCGGTCCGCGCAAAATCGTTACCGACGAACAGCAGCGGCAGATCGCGCTCCTTGGCCAGCGCATAGGCGAAGCAATCTCCGAAATTGAGACCGGCAGGATGAAAGCCCTTGCCCCATTGGCGCTAGATGGCACCTATCTTTTGCGCGACTTCCTCCGTGACCGGAACAATCTCCGGCTTGATCCGCGCCAGAAGCTCGTCAAGCCTTTCGAAAATACCCCGCCTGCTGGCCACGATATACATTTCAGACAAGGTCCCCGCAGATATAAGAACGTCGCCTGACACCGCTAATCGGTTGGCCAACTCACCCGCCGCGGGCTCTCGCAAGAGGATCGCCAGCATCGCCGACGTGTCCAAAACAATCACGCGGGCAGTCCGGTCTCAGGATCGTAGAGAAAATCCTGACTGTGCGCCGCATCGGGGCCGGGCGTCGCTTCCTTCGCGGCGCGGCGACTTATGTCATCAATGATCGCCAACTTCTCTTCGGGCGTTAGCGCTCTTTTCTCTTCCGCCTTCAACCTCGCAACCGCTTTTCCAGCGTCGGTCAGGACGATCTCCTCCCCCGCCTCGGCGCGGCGGACGAGTTCGGCAAGTCTTTTGGCGGCTTCGCTGACGGAAATGTTCATGACTGTCTCCATGGTCCGACCGACATATACCACGATTGACAGCGCAAATCAGCGCCCAAAGCAAAACCGGCCCCAAAGAGGAGCCGGTTTCGTCGTTGCAGGATGCTGCCGGACTTAGCGCGTCAGGTCGAAGGAATAGTCTGTCTTCGATGGGATGATCGTCTGCTGGTCGTAGACGTCGAAGAACTTGTCGAGGATCGTCGTCAGGACCCGAAGACCGCCCTGGTAGCCCATGACCGGGAAGCGGTGGTGGTGATGGCGGTCGAAGATCGGGAAGGTGAGGCGCAGCAGCGGCGTGCCGGTATCGCGCTCCAGATATTTGCCATAGGAACTGCCGATCAGAAGATCGACCGGCTCGGTGAACAGCAGCGAGCGCATGGCCCAGAGGTCCTTGCCGGGCCAGACCTGGCAATCCTTGCCGAAGGGCGAGGAGGCGAAGAGGTCCTTCATCTCGGCTTCCCAGGCGGCGGAGCCGTTGGTGGCCAGGCAATGGGTCGGTTCGCCACCGGTTTCCAGGATGAAGCGCGCCATGCCGTAGACGAAATCCGGATCGCCGTAGATCGCGTATTTCTTGCCATGCAGATAGGCCTGGCTGTCGGCCATGGCGTCGACCAGGCGGCCGCGCTCCATGCGCAGCTCTTCGGGGATTTCCTTGCCGGTCATCTCCGAGACCTTCATCAGCAGGTCGTCGGTGCCGCGAACCCCCATCGGATAGTGCAGCGACGCGACCTTCTGGCCGACCTCCTTGCAGTAGTCCTCGGTCTTGCGAGTGTTGTAATGCTGCAGCGACAAGGTCCACTCGGCATTCAGCGCCGCCTTGACGTCGTCGATCTTCGTGCCGCCGTCATACATGCGGTATTCGCCGTCCGAGGGCGTATCGTACTGGTCGGAAGCGTCCTGGATGAAGGTGTAGTCGACACCCATCATCGCCAGCATGCGCTTGATCTCGCGGTTGTTGCCGACGCAGAAACCGTCGAAGCCGGGGATCAGGTTGAAGCGGCCCTTGATCTCCGTGCGCGGCTGGCCCTTCCAGAAATGCTCGAACACGCCACGCACCATGTTGTCGTAGCCGTCGACATGGCTGCCAACAAAGGCCGGCGTGTGGGCGAACGGCACGTCGTAATCGGCCGGCACCGAGCCTTCGTTCTTGGCGTTCTCGATGAAGCTGCGCAGGTCGTCGCCGATGACTTCGGCCATGCAGGTGGTCGAGACCGCGATCATCTTCGGCTCATAGAGCGTGTAGGTGTTGGCAAGCCCGTCGATCATGTTCTTGAGGCCGCCGAATACGGCTGCATCTTCCGTCATCGACGAGGAAACCGCCGACGACGGCTCCTTGAAGTGGCGCGACAGATGCGAGCGGTAATAGGCAACGCAGCCCTGCGATCCATGCACGAAGGACATGGTCTTCTCAAACCCGGCGGCGGCAAACACCGCGCCGAGCGGCTGACAGGCCTTGGCGGGATTGACGACAAGAGCCTCGCGGGCAAGGTTCTTCTCGCGATATTCCCAGGTCTTGGTCAGCTCGCGCTGATCATCGACCCATTCGCCCGGATGCGGGCATTCGAAATTTTCCTTCTTGTTCTTCAACATCTCGACATATTCGGGCTCGCGGAAGAGCGGGGCGTGGTCGAGTACTTTTTCAGCCGACTGTGGCATGACGGGTCACCTCCATCCTTGCAGGCCGCGCCATACGGCGGCACTGGGACATATGAGACATTTAAAGGAACCGGACGGGCGTTCGCCCACCGGCGCTGGTTCATTCCGCCGGTCTCACCGACCGGATGTCGGTATCCCCGTTTCGCGGGCGAAGCGGGAATGGCAGTTCATTCGGCGGCAATCGCCATCGGTGCCGGCGCCTTCTTCTTCCACGGTGCGTCGTAGAGGCCCCAGACCGGGTTGTTGATGGCCAGATCCATGTCGCGGGCGAAGATCGCGAAGCCGTCATAGCCATGATAGGGGCCGGAATAGTCCCACGAGTGCATCTGGCGGAACGGGATGCCCATCTTCTGGACAGGGTATTTTTCCTTGATGCCGGAACCGACCAGATCGGGACGGATGCCCTCGATGAACTTTTCCAGCTCGTAGCCGGTGACATCGTCATAGATCAGCGTGCCGCTTTTGACGTAGTGGCTGGTGCGCTGGTAATCGTCGTTATGGCCGAACTCGTAGCCAGTGCCGACGATCTCCATGCCGAGATCCTCATAGGCCGTGATGACGTGGCGGGGGCGCAGGCCGCCGACATAGAGCATCACGGTTTTACCTTCGAGACGCGGGCGAAAACGGTCGATCACCGCATCGACCAACGGCCGGTACTTGGCGATGACGGCTTCGGCATTGGCCTCGATCTCCGGCCCGAAATACTTGGCGATCTTGCGCAGGCTGGATTCGATCTGGGAGGGACCGAAGAAGTTGTATTCCGTCCAGGCGATGCCGTATTTCTCTTCCATGTGGCGGCAGATATAGTTCATCGACCGGTAGCAGTGGATGAGGTTGAGCCTTGCCTTCGGCGCCCGCTCGATTTCGGCGAGTGTCGCATCGCCCGACCAGTTGCCGACCACCCGCAGGCCCATTTCCTCAAGCAGGATGCGGCTCGCCCAGGCATCGCCGCCAATATTGTAGTCACCGATGATGTTGACGTCGTAGGGGCCAGTCTCGAAGTCGGCATGCTTGTCTTCGCCGGAGAACACCCAGTCGCGGATGGCATCGTTGGCGATGTGGTGGCCGAGCGACTGCGACACGCCGCGGAAGCCTTCGCAGCGTACCGGCACGATGGTCTTGTTGATCTCTTTCTTCTTCTTGCGCGACACGGCTTCGATGTCGTCGCCGATCAGGCCGATTGGACATTCGGACTGGATCGTCACGCCATTGTTGAGCGGGAACAGCGCCTCGATCTCGTCGATGACCTTTTCGAGCTTCTTGTCGCCACCGAAGACGATGTCCTTCTCCTGGAAATCGGAGGTGAACTGCATGGTGACGAAGGTGTCGATGCCGGTCGTGCCGATATAGTAGTTGCGGCGTTGCGACCAGGAATACTGGCCACAACCGACCGGTCCGTGGGAGATGTGGACCATGTCCTTGACCGGACCCCAAACGACCCCCTTGGAGCCGGCATAGGCGCAGCCGCGGATGGTCATGACGCCCGGAATGGACTTGATGTTCGACTTGACGTCGCATTCGGACAGCGGCTTGCCATCCTCGGCATCGACCTCTTCGCCCGTCTTGGCGACGTTCAGGTGTTTCTTGCGGCGCTTGGCCGTCTTGTCGGGATAGTGCGACAGCACGTCCTCGATCAGTTTCTCGTGGAGCTGGCTGTCGTTTTCATAATCGAGGCTCATGGCAATCGACCCCTTCTTCGAAGATGGATGGCGGCAGATCCGCCGGGTTTGAAAGGAGCGCCGGGTCAAGGCCGGCGCCCGGTTTCGTCTGAGCCGATTACACAGCGGCGACGGCCTGCTTGGCGGCTTCCTTGGCGGCCAGTTCGGCCAGCATCTGCTCGTCGGTCTTCATGATGCCGAAGGCGAGCAGCATGTCTTCCAGCTCTTCCATGGTGATCGGGGTCGGGATGGTACCCTTGCCCGAATTGTTATGGATCTTCTGGGCCAGCTGGCGGTATTCGTCGGCCTGCTGGGAATTCGGCGCATATTCGATGACCGTCTGCTTGCGCAGTTCGGCATGCTGCACGATGTTGTCGCGCGGCACGAAGTGGATCAGCTTGGAATTGAGCCGTGCTGACAGAGCTTCGGCGAGGTCCAGTTCGCGGTCGGTCTGGCGTTCGTTGCAGATCAGGCCACCGAGGCGCACGCCGCCGGAATTGGCGTATTTCAAAATGCCCTTGGCGATGTTGTTGGCGGCATAGAGCGCCATCATCTCGCCGGACATGACGATGTAGATTTCCTGGGCCTTGTTTTCGCGGATCGGCATGGCGAAACCGCCACAGACGACGTCGCCGAGAACGTCGTAGGACACATAGTCCACGTCGTCATAGGCGCCGTTTTCTTCGAGGAAGTTGATCGAGGTGATGACACCGCGGCCGGCACAGCCGACGCCTGGCTCCGGACCGCCGGATTCGACGCACTTGATGCCCTTGTAGCCGATCTTCAGCACGTCTTCGAGCTCGAGATCCTCGACGGAGCCTTCCTGGGCTGCGAGCGACAGGACGGTGTCCTGGGCCTTGGAGTTGAGAATGAGGCGGGTGGAATCCGCCTTGGGGTCGCAGCCGACGATCAGGATCTTCTGACCCAGGTCGACGAGTGCGGCCAATGTATTCTGGGAGGTGGTGGACTTGCCGATGCCGCCTTTCCCGTAAAATGCAATCTGACGCAGAGCTGCCATGACTTTTCCTTCCTTCGCTTAAGGCAACCGCGGCAAGGCCGCGAGTTGGATACCGGATCGGCAGGCTTGACCGCCGCCGTCCCTCTCGTTTCAAAAGCCGTGCCAGTTTGAAAAACCGCCTTGAGGAAAAAATTTTATCCATATTTTTCAATATGATAAAATTCACGAGCGGTCTCATGACGGCCGCCCGGCCTCTGTCGCAGACACGACAAATCCGACAGGCCTTGTCCGATTTGTCCACGTCCGGCGCCCGCCGGTATTCCCCTGCATGCCAGGTCTGCCGCGGCGACCGGAAAATCGTGACGGCAAGGTCTGTTTTGCGCGGCCGGTACCGGTGAGCGATGTCCTGCAGCTTATGTCGCGTTACCGACGTTGTCGGATTGACGACAAAGCGACATCAGACCTATTCAATTGATATTTCTGCATTTTCACTTTTGGCACGGCATGTGCATCGCAGGGTTCGTCGTCCTATTCGAGATGGAGAACCGCCATGATTAACCTGACTGAGAATGCCGTTTCCGCCGTCAAGACAGCCCTGTCGAGGGCCGCCGAGCCCGCCGAGGGCTTGCGCATCATGGTGGAGGCGGGCGGCTGCGCCGGGCTGAAATACATGATGGGCCTGGAATCCGTTATCCGCGACGGCGATGCCGTGATCGAGACCGATGGCGTCAAGGTCTATGTCGACGCCGGCTCGCAGCAGCATGTCGCTGGAATGACGGTGGATTTCGTCACTGGCCTGGAATCTTCCGGCTTCGTCTTCAACAATCCCAACGCGGCGGAAAAATGCGCCTGCGGCAAGTCGTTCGGTTGAACCGGGAGAGCGGGATCATGCAGAACAACAGCAATGCGGCACGCATCACGCTTTACGACGGATTGCGCGATCGCCCGGCGAGGCCGGCCACTCTTGCGGTGCGCCACGGCGCCATGGCCGATCCGGGCGATGCAGCCAGCCGGCCGGAGCCCGACGGCACCGATCCAGATGGCAAGGCGGCAGCGCTCAGGGCAGCCTTGATGGAACGCCGCCGCCCGCTGATCGAGGCAGCCCTTGAAGCAATCCGGCCCAACCTACGGCGCGACGGCGGCGATTGCGAACTGGTCGAGATCGTCGGCGATGCGGTGCGCGTCAAGCTGTCAGGCGCCTGCGTCGGCTGTCAACTGGCCTCGCTGACCCTGAACGGCGTGCGGCAGAAGCTGATCGAGGCAACCGGCCTGCCGGCGCTGCGCGTCATCCCGATCAACTGACGGCTTGAGAGGAGGTGCCGGACATGGATGCCGTCTATCTCGACAACAATGCCACGACCCGCGTGGCGCCTGCCGTGGTCGATGCCATGCTGCCGTTCTTTGGCGACCAGTTCGGCAATCCCTCGTCGCGACACGCCTTCGGGTCCGGTGTCAGCGGCGCATTGAAGACCGCCCGCCGGCAGGTCCAGGCACTGCTGGGCGCCGCGCACGACCATGAGGTGACCTTCACCTCCGGCGGCACCGAGAGCAACAGCACGGCGATCCTCTCGGCGCTCGAGACCATGCCCGGCCGCAACGAGATCGTCACGAGTGCCGTCGAGCATCCGGCCATCCTGTCGCTGTGTGCCCATCTGGAGCGGCAGCGCGGCATCCGGGTGCACCGCATCCCGGTCGATAGGCAGGGCAGGCTTGATATAGCGGCCTATCGCGCAGCACTTTCCGACAAGGTCGCAGTCGCCTCCATCATGTGGGCCAATAACGAGACCGGCACTCTGTTTCCGGTGGCCGAGCTGGCCGAACTCGCCCGGCAGGCCGGCGCTCTATTCCATACGGACGCGGTACAGGCAGCCGGCAAGCTGCCGATCGATCTGAAAGAGGCGGGGATCGATATGCTGTCGCTGTCCGGCCACAAGCTGCACGGACCGAAAGGCATCGGCGTTCTCTATGTCAGGCGCGGCACGCCCTTCTGTCCGCTGCTGCGCGGTGGGCAGCAGGAGCGCGGCCGCCGCGCCGGAACGGAGAACACGCCGGCCATCGTCGGGCTCGGCAAGGCTGCCGAACTGGCCCTTGCCCATATGGACGAGATGACCAGCCGCGTTAGGCCCTTGCGGGATCGGCTGGAGGATGGGCTGTTGCAACGCATTCCCGACGCGTCGGTGACCGGCGATCGACAGCAGCGCCTGCCCAACACCGCTCATATCGCCTTTGCCGATGTCGATGCCGAGGGGATCGTCGCGCTGCTCGATCGCCAGGGAATAGCCTGCTCGACCGGCTCTGCCTGCGCCTCCGGATCGATGGAGCCGAGCCACGTCCTGCGCGCCATGGGGTTTGCCGCCGGTGCCGCACACGGGGCCTTACGCTTCTCCCTGTCGCGCGACAGTACCGAGCGGGAGATCGACCGCGTCATTGCGACCTTGCCCGGCATCGTCGAAACGCTGCGGACCCGATCGGTATCACCCGCCGGCACCGGTCGCAGTTTGGCGATCCCCATGTCGGCCCTCGCATGACCCACCGCGCCATGGACACGAACTTGAGATGACGGAAGCCCCGGTTTTTCTGAACGACACGACACTGCGTGACGGCGAGCAGGCGCCGGGCGTGGCCTTTTCCGTGGCGGAGAAGCTGGGGATCGCCGAGGCCCTGGCCGCCGCCGGCATTCCGGAAATCGAGGTTGGAACGCCTGTCATGGGCGAGGACGAGGTGGCGGCCATCCGCGCCGTGGTGTCGCTGCGCCTGCCGCTACGCGTCATGGCCTGGTGCCGGATGACGGACCGCGATCTGGACGCCGCCCTTGCCAGCGGGGTCGATGCCGTCAACCTGTCGATGCCGGCCTCCGATCTGCAGCTTGCCGCCAAGCTCGGCCTGAATCGAAAGCAGGCGCTTACCGTCATCGAGGCCATGGTGCGCAAGGCGGTCGCCCGCGGCCTGTTCGTTGCCGTTGGCTGCGAGGATGCATCGCGGGCTGATGCCGAGCATCTTGAGCAAGTGATCGCCGTTGCTGTGGATGCGGGCGCGGCACGGGTGCGGCTGGCCGATACGGTCGGCATTCTCGATCCGTTTTCGACCTTCGACATGCTGGCACCGCTTGCCGCGAAATCGCCGGTCGCGCTTGAATTCCACGCCCATAACGATCTCGGACTGGCGACCGCCAATACGCTGGCGGCGTTTCGGGCCGGTGTGCGGCACCTGTCGGTCACGGTCGGCGGGCTTGGTGAGCGGGCCGGCAATGCGGCGCTGGAGGAGGTCGCCGTGGCGCTGCACCATCGTCATGGCCTGACGGGCGGCATCGACCTGGCCGCCCTGCCTGACCTTGCCGGTCTTGTCGCGCGTGCCGCAGGACAGGTGATCGCCCCGGCCAAGCCGATCACCGGCGCCCATGTCTTCACCCATGAATCCGGCATCCATGTCGCCGGCTTGCTGAGCGAACCGCAGACCTATCAGGGCCTCGACCCGCAGGATGTCGGCCGGCGGCACCGGATCGCCATCGGTAAGCATTCGGGGACAACGGCCATAGCGCATGTGCTCGAAGAAAACGGCCGCTTTCCAAATCGCGACGAGATCACGGCGCTCATCCCTCTGGTGCGCCAACGGGCCACCGAGACCAAGGCGTCGCTGCCGCCGGGCGAACTGGTGCGCCTCTACGACCGGCTGGTAACAGATGCCGCAGTCCTGCCGCGGATAAGGGGGTCGAGATGTCATTCGTGATGCTGACCAGTGGATCCAAGCAAGACCGGCCCGCCGCCGTGGCGCCACCGCGCCGAGGACTTTTCACCGCGATCAAGGACGATATCGCCTGCGTCAAGGCGCGGGATCCGGCAGCCCGCAATCGCCTCGAAATCCTGGCGCTTTATCCCGGCGTGCACGCCATCATCTGGCATCGCCTCGCCCATCGCCTGTGGCAGGCAAAACTACGCTTTGCCGCCCGCTTCCTATCTTGGCTGTCGCGGCTCCTGACCAATATCGACATTCACCCCGGCGCCACGATCGGGCAAAGGTTTTTCATCGATCACGGCGCCGGCGTGGTGATCGGCGAGACCGCGGAGATCGGCGACGACGTGACGCTCTATCACGGCGTGACCCTCGGCGGCACCTCCTGGTCGCCGGGCAAGCGCCATCCGACCCTTGGCGACGGCGTGCTGGTGGGAGCGGGCGCCAAGATCCTCGGGCCGATCACGCTGGGCACTGGGTGCCGCGTCGGTGCCAATTCCGTGGTCATCGAGGATGTGCCGCCCGGCATGACCGTCATCGGCATACCGGGCCGCGTTGTGCGGCCGGACACCGAACGGCGCCGGCTCGGCCACGGCCGCATCGATCTCGATCATCACCTGATGCCCGATCCGGTGGGAGATGCCGTCTCTGCACTGATCGACCGGATCGAATTTCTCGAACTGCGGCTGGCGCATCTGCAGGGCCAGCGCGCCGCAAAACAACCTTTCGTTCCACCCGCGGTTCGTCGCCAGGCGGCGAACTCATCGCCAGACCAGGGAGACAAACATGAGTGACTGCTCGAGCAATTCCCGTCCGATCGACGTCGACAATATCCTGGAACGCCTGCGCGGCCTGTCGTCGGCCGAGGATTTCTTCCATCAGCTGGGCATTCTCTACGATCCGAAGATCCTCAACGTCGCCCGGCTACATATCCTCAAACGCATGGGCCAGTATCTGGCTGAGGAAGATTTCGACAGCCTGCCGGACCGGGTGATCGCAGCCCGCGCCCGCTCGACGCTGGAACGGGCCTATGGCGATTTTGAAGCCGCCTCGCCGCTGTCGCAGCGGGTGTTCAAGGTGCTGAAGGACCACGATCCGGACAAGCCGGCCGAAAAGCGCGGCGCCTTCGTCGCCTTCGAGGCGGCCCTGAAACCATTCGCCGACAATTGAACCGCTCTTCCCCAGCCTCGACCGGTCCGCCAAAGGCGGACCGGTCTCTTTTTGTCGGTCCGCCGCACCACCCGACACGCGCCGCATCCGACGCGACAATGTCGAAAACCCGACAAAAGCCTGCAACAGCCGACCGACACAAAATAAAAATCGCTTGAATTCAGTCACTTAGAAATCTGGCACGGATTATGCTGATCAATGCCTGAGACCGACAAGGCCGCAACGACCAGGGATTTGGAGGCGCAGGACATGCATATCGTCGTCTGTATCAAGCAGGTGCCGGATTCGGCGCAGATCCGCGTCCATCCGGTGACCAATACCATCATGCGGCAGGGCGTGCCGACGATCATCAACCCTTACGACCTGTTCTCGCTCGAAGAAGCGCTCCGGATGCGCGACGCCCATGGTGGCGAGGTGACTGTGCTGACCATGGGGCCGCCGATGGCCGCGGATTCGCTGCGCAAAGCGCTGACCTACGGGGCGGATCGCGGCGTGCTGCTGACCGACCGCTATTTCGCCGGCTCAGATACGCTGGCCACCTCGTTTGCGCTGTCGGCAGCGATTGAGAAGATCGGCGAACTCTACGGCACGCCCGACGTGATCTTTGCCGGCAAGCAGACCATCGACGGCGATACCGCCCAAGTCGGCCCCGGCATCGCCAAGCGGCTGAACCTGCTGCAACTGACCTATGTGGCCAAGATCGGCGCGATTGATCCGGGCGCTCGGGAGATTACCGTGGAGCGGCGTGCCGAAGGCGGTACGCAGGTGCTGAAGACTCGGCTGCCCTGCCTGATCACCATGCTTGAAGGCAGTAACGAGATCCGCCGCGGCAGCATGAACGATGCGCTGCGGGCGGCGCGGGCCGAAATCCTCACCTGGAGTGCTGCCGATGCCGGCATCATCGACCTCACCAAATGCGGATTGCGCGGCTCGCCGACCGTGGTCAAGCGCGTCTTTGCGCCGACCGCCCGCCAGGACAAGGCAGTGCTGATCGGCGAGGCTGGCGATAGCCCCAGGGATCTGGCCGATGCCCTCATCGCCGAAATCTTCGCCCGTCAACCCGTGCTTGAAACGGCGCTGATCGCTGAAAATAGCCTCGCCTAGAGCCCTTCACCGTTTCTGTGAAAGGCTCTCTCTATCTGTTTTACCCAATTCCGGACGGAAAACCGCTTCGCACTTTTCCTGGAATTGCTCTGAGAAAGGACACCATCATGGCCGACGAAAGCCCGAAAGCACCGCCACCGGCCGCCGGCCGGGCCGGCATGAAAAAAGAACTGCCGGAGCATTTCAAGTCCTACAAACATGTCTGGGTGGCGGTCGAGATGGAGCGCGGCCAGGTGCATCCCGTCTCGTTCGAGCTTTTAGGCGAAGGCCGCAAGCTCGCCGACAAGCTCGGCGTGCAACTGGCCGGCGTCGTGCTCGGCCCGCCCGGCGAGGCAACGTGGCATGCGGTGGCAGAGTGTTTCGCCTATGGCGCCGATCTTGCCTATCTCATCGAGGATCCCCTGCTGCGCGACTATCGCAACGAGCCCTATTCCAAGGGGCTGACCGATCTGGTCAATGCCTACCAGCCGGAAATCCTGCTGCTGGGCGCCACGACGCTCGGCCGCGATCTGGCCGGCTCCGTCGCGACGACGCTGAAGACGGGGCTGACAGCCGACTGCACCGAACTCGACGTCGATGACGACAAGTCGCTGGCCGCGACACGGCCGACCTTCGGCGGTTCGCTGCTGTGCACGATCTACACGTTGAATTTCCGGCCGCAGATGGCGACGATCCGGCCGCGAGTGATGGCCATGCCCGAGCGCCGCGAACGGCCGATCGGCCGGGTGATCCAGCATCCGCTCTCCATGGTAGAGGAGGATATCGTCACGAAGATCCTCAGCTTCCTTCCCGACGGCCAGTCCCTAAAGGTCAACCTTGCCTATGCCGATATCGTCGTGGCCGGCGGGCTTGGCATGGGGGCTGCGGAGAATTTCCAGCTGATCAAGGGGCTGGCTGCGACGCTTGGCGCCGAATACGGCTGTTCGCGGCCGGTGGTGCAGAAGGGCTGGATGCCGGCCGAGCGCCAGATCGGCCAGACCGGCAAGACCATCCGGCCAAAGCTCTATATCGCCGCCGGCATTTCCGGGGCGATCCAGCACCGGGTGGGCGTCGAGGGAGCAGACCTGATCGTCGCCATCAACACCGATGCCAATGCGCCGATCTTCGATTTCGCCCATGTCGGCATCGTCACCGATGCCGTGCGTTTCCTGCCGGCGCTGAAAGAAGCCTTTGTCCGCCGGCTTTCGCCGCACAATCGCGACAAGCTCGCAAGCTGAAGGGGTGAGGATCATGATCGAGGAAAAATTCGATGCCATCGTCATCGGCGCCGGGATGTCCGGCAATGCAGCCGCCTATACGCTGGCCAGCCGTGGCCTGAAAGTGCTGCAGCTGGAGCGCGGCGAATATGCGGGCTCCAAGAATGTCCAGGGCGCCATCATGTATGCCAGCATGCTGGAAAAAATCATCCCGGATTTCCGCGAGGATGCGCCGCTGGAGCGCCATCTGGTCGAACAGCGCTTCTGGATGATGGACGACACCTCGCATACCGGCATGCATTACCGCTCGTCGGACTTCAACGAGGACAAGCCGAACCGCTACACGATCATCCGGGCGCAATTCGACAAATGGTTCTCGCGCAAGGTCAAGGAGGTCGGCGGAACGGTGCTGTGCGAGACCACCGTGACGGCGCTTGCTCGCGACACCAAGGGCAAGGTGATCGGCGTGCATACCGACCGCACCGGCGGCGTCATTCTCGCCGATGTCGTGGTGCTGGCCGAAGGCGTCAACGGCCTGCTCGGCACGCGGGCCGGCCTGCGCGACATGCCGAAGCCCGAAACGGTGGCACTGGCCGTCAAGGAAATGCATTTCCTCCCCGAGGAGGTGATCTGTCAGCGCTTCGGCCTGTCCGGCAACGAAGGCTGCGTGATCGAGGCGGCCGGCACCTTCTCGCAAGGCATGACTGGACTTGCCTTCCTCTATACCAACAAGGAATGCATTTCACTCGGTCTCGGCTGCCTGGTCTCCGACTATGCCAAGACCATGGAAAGTCCTTATGCGCTGCTGGAGGAATTCAAGAACCATCCCTCGATCAAGCCGCTGTTGGCAGGATCCGAGGTCAAGGAATATTCTGCACATCTGATCCCGGAAGGCGGCTACAAGGCCATTCCGCAGCTCTTTGGCGACGGCTGGGTGGTGGTTGGCGATGCGGCGCAGCTCAACAATGCCGTGCACCGCGAAGGGTCGAACCTCGCCATGACATCAGGGCGGCTGGCCGCCGAGGCAATCTTCCAGGTGAAAAGCCGGCGCGATCCGATGACGGCCGAGAACCTTAGCCTCTACAAAAAGATGCTGGACGAGTCCTTCGTGGTCAAGGATCTGAAGAAGCACAAGGACATGCCCGCCCTGCTGCACACCAATTCGCAGAATTTCTTCATGACCTATCCGCAACTGCTGTCGGCGGCGGCACAGAGTTTCGTGCGCGTCGACGGTACGCCGAAGATCGACAAGGAGAAGGCGACGATCGCCTCCTTCGTCAAGCGCCGCAGCCGATGGGGCATGGTGTCCGACGCGGTCAGGCTGGCACTCGCCTGGCGCTGACCGAAAAAACCACAAGCCGCCTCTACCGCAACCCATAGTCAACGAGGAGCACCGACATGACCATCGCCATCAAGGACATCAGGGTCGAAGACAAGCTTTTCCAGAATCGCTACCTGGTCGATGTCGGCCGCCCGCATATCACGGTCCGGCCACACGAAACGCCGAGCGCAAACCTTTTGGCACTGACCCGGGTTTGTCCGGCAAAATGTTACGAGACCAACGATCAGGGTCAGGTGGAGATCACCGCCGATGGCTGCATGGAATGCGGCACCTGCCGGGTGCTCTGCGAGGCAAGCGGCGAGATCGAGTGGAACTATCCGCGCGGCGGCTTCGGCGTGCTGTTCAAGTTTGGCTGAGGTTTGGCAACCCGTACCGGATCATGTCTCAAAAACTTTACATTTGCCAAGGAATCCCTGCTTTGCAGGGCCTGCAGAGCGAAATCGAATTGACAAAGACAAGTGTCGGCATAAGCTGTTTGCATAACAAAATTCGGCTCGGGGAGGTTACCCTTGGAACAATCCAGATGCGGATAGTCCAAGAGGTCATCAGATGAACCACAGCTATGTCGAGCATATTGCCCGGCCGAAAGAGAGCACTCCCCCGTCGGACGCGGCAGTGCGGTCGGGGCGGCGCGCCAATATCTCGCTCAGCGGCATCTACGAGATTTCCAAGATCCTGGCTGAACCGGCCCGGCTGGAAATCACGCTTGCCAATGTCGTCAACATCCTTTCGTCCTTCCTGCAGATGCGCCAGGGCGCGATCCTCGTACTCGACGAGGCGGGATTGCCGGAAATCATTGCGACCGCCGGCTACAGCCATCCGCCGGGTGAGGATCATTTCATGCCAGTCCCACAGGCGGTGATCGACCAGATCGTCGCAACGGCGACGCCGCTGGTGGTGCAGGATATCCGTCGCTCCAGCCTGTTCAGCGAAACCGACCATGCCGCATCCAGCGTCTGTTTCATCGGCGTTCCCGTCAAGGCCAACCATCAGGTTCTCGGCACGCTGTCGATCGACAGGGCCCGCGACAGCGGCAAGGGCAACGATTTCACTTTCGACGAGGACATGCGTTTCCTGACCATGGTCGCCAACCTGGTGGGGCAGACCATTCGCCTGCACCGCATCCTGTCGGAAGACCGGCAGCGGCTGATCGAGCAGCAGCAGCGGCTTGAAAAATCTCTTGAGGCCCAGGGCAAGTATGATGTCAGGCCGCGCCGCGGCGGCAAGACCAACCGCATCGTCGGCGAGAGCGCCGCCGTGAAGAAGGTGCTCGAGGTCATCAACATCGTCGCCACGACCAACTCGACCGTGTTGCTGCGCGGCGAAAGCGGAACGGGCAAGGAACTGTTCGCCCAGACCATTCACGAATTGTCGACCCGCCACGACAAGCCGTTCGTCAAACTCAATTGCGCGGCGCTGCCTGAAAGCGTGCTGGAATCGGAACTGTTCGGCCATGAGAAGGGCGCTTTCACCGGCGCGACCAGCCAGCGCGTCGGACGCTTCGAGTTCGCCCATGGCGGTACGCTTCTACTCGACGAGATCGGCGAGATTTCGCCGGCCTTTCAGGCCAAGCTGCTGCGCGTGCTGCAGGAGGGCGAGTTTGAGCGGGTTGGCGGCAACAAGACGATCAAGGTCGATGTGCGGCTGATCTGCGCCACCAACCGCGACCTCGAAGAGGCGGTGCGCAAGGGCGAATTCCGCGCCGATCTCTACTACCGCATCAGCGTCGTGCCGGTCACGCTGCCGCCCTTGCGCGACCGGCCGGGCGATATTCCGCAGCTGGCGGAATCCTTTCTGCAACGGTTCAACCGGGAAAACAGCCGTCACCTGAGCTTCAACAAGACCTCGCTCGACCTGATCTCGCGATGCTATTTTCCCGGAAACGTTCGCGAGCTTGAAAACTGCGTGCAACGCACGGCAACGCTGACCCGCTCCGAAACCATCGGGCCGAGCGATTTCGCCTGCAGTTCCGGGCAATGTCTGTCGGCCCTGCTGTGGAAAGGCGCCGGCAAGACGGGAGCGGCCCATGCCATCGACGCCCTGGCGGCCGGCCACATGCTGCCGGCCGGCGCGCTGCCGTCGCGTCCCGTTGCGGGCGACGCGCTGCCGCAAGCCAGCACCAAGACCTGCGACCCGGAAGATCCGGATTGTCCCGCCAATGGCGGCCGGCTCACGGAACGGGATCGGCTGGTCGATGCGATGGAGCGCTCCGGCTGGGTACAGGCCAAGGCCGCCCGCATTCTCGGCCTGACGCCCCGCCAAGTCGGTTATGCCCTGCGCCGCCACAATGTTCCGGTCAAGAAGTTCTGACGCGCCGCCGATGGCGTCGCGTCCTTTTATCGAGACTTGGTATGATCAGGCTGGAACATGCTCGCCAGTTAGCAGTCCGGCGGCTTCGGCCAGCGGCATGTCGATCAGCGTGATGCCCTGCCCCGCCAGGAAGCGGCGCTCGTTTCTGGTTAGCGCGGCTGCATCCATGATGGCATAATGCGGCCCCTTCGAGCGTTTCATGATCTGCCTTGCATAGGTGCGCAGCATCTGGTCGTGAAAACGGCAGCCGAGAAAGAGGAAGCCGCGATTGCTGCGGCGGGTCCGCACCAGATCCGGGATTGGGGTCTGGATGTCGATTTCGGTCAGCACCTCGACATAATCGGAATCGGCCACCAGGAAATTGCCGGCCGGTCTTGCACCGCCATGGGGTTCGTAGAGCACGGTCGCCGTCGCCTCGGCCACAGCTTCGTCGATCTCCTGGCCCTCGCCGTCATAGGCCTTCGTCCAGATATCGCGGAACTCGCCGGACCGGGTGATCCCCTGGATGGCCGGGACATCGGGGCGGCCGGCCGCCGCAAAGGCCGCACGCATTGCGCCGTCATACCAGGTGTCGACTACCAGCGGCAACGGCAGGCTCACCAGCCAGCGATGCAGCGCACTCGGCTGCGGATCGGCGGCAAAAATCTCCGCCATCCAGGTTCGCAGGGTGACCCGATGACGGCGCTGCTCGATATACTGGGCGACCGACCACATATTGGTGCGGATGCGCGACGGTGCCGGCGCACGGGCATGCAGGGCAGCCGCCACCTCTTCCGGGGAGACCGGCACTGCCGGCACGGCCCCATCAAGCGCCAGCAGGCCCGGACCGAGATAGGGGATAAGGTCGCCGACCCGCAACAGCCGGCCGATATCCTCGACGGCCCGCGCGCCTTCCTCGCCATCCAGAGTGAACAGGAAATCAGTGTTCAAGATTGCATTCATCGCTCAGCCTCCTTGGCTTGCTGGATTGCCGACGGGCTATGCGTCGCCCGACAGCTTTTTCGCCTCGACGGTGACGGGCAGACGAGTGTCAGCGGGCATTTCGGGCAGGCCCAGCCGCCAGCCGTTCTTCAAGGTGACGATGCCACCCCAGAGAGCGTCATTCTCGGCGCCGACGATCGGCTCTTCGAGATCCTTCTTCGGCACATAGACGGAAAAGCCGCGTTCGGACTTCCGGATCATCACTTTCATGGCGCAATTCCTTGCTGGTTTTTTTCCGCCGACGACATGCCGGCGCCGGTGTCGACGGGATGGTCGAGGCTGACAAGTTCGCGAGCCCGCATGCCGACCAGCGTGCCGCGCCCGATCCACTCGACCGAGTAGATGTAGAACTGCTGCAGGAAGGTGCCGATATCGCGGACGTAGCCGACATCGCCCTTGCGCACGAGATTTTCGCCGATGTCCTTGCCGGGATAGGTCCCGTCGTTTCGAACATGACGGGTGGCGCGAACCTGCTCGCCCGGCTTGAAGACCGGGGGTTTGCGGATTTCGATCTCTTCCTCGCGTCCAAGGCCCATGGGTCAGCTCTCCTTTTCAAGGCGGGTCATGCGTTCCTGCGCGATCTCGCGGACCGCCTCGTCCTGGTCGCTCAGAAAGGCCGGCAATTGATCGAGACCGATGCGCTCGGCCACGGCATAGCGGACGCGAAAGTCGGGATCGCGTGCCAGAAGATGCAGCCGCTCCGGCTCCATGCGGCGCGCTACCTCGATGCGCACCAGCGGCTCGGGATCGCTCACGAGTGCCGGCAAGTGATAGAGTTCGACGCGCCGTGCCGCTTCCCGGCGGATATCCGGTTCGCGGTCGCCCAGCAGGGCCACGAGCAGGACAGGGCTTGCCGTGCGTGCCGCCGTCAGCCGAACCTGGTCGTCCGGGTCGGCCAGCAAGGGCAGGAGATCGTCGCCCTCGAGCCGGCGCGCCAGCGCAATGCGGACACGGCGATCAGGATCGAAACGCAGGCTCAGCACGCGGGATGCCGGCAGCCGGACGGCAGCCATGGCCCTGACATCGGACTCCGGGTCGCTCAGCAACGGCAGCAGCCGAAACGGCGAGGCATAGCGCGCGGCAATGCTGCGGACCTCGAAGAACGGATGATCGAGATAATTGTCCGCCTCATCGGGATTGAGCGAGAAGAACCGGTCGACGCGGCGGGCCCGCAGGTCACGAACGCAGGCCTTGCCCAGATCGCAGCGGCCGGTCACCCGGTTCTCGTCATGCGGACAATCGCCGCAGGACACCGGATTGCCCAGCCAGTCGACTGCGGCCGGCATCTCGTCATCGATCTGCTTCGAGCTGCTCCTGGCGTTCATACCATCACTCCTCGTCCGGGATCAGGCGGTTGCATCATGGCCCCGGCTGCCGCCACAAGGGGTCAAGGCCCAAAGGCAGCAGACGGGGTTCCCGGCCCGGGTGGTCAGGCAGGAACACAGGTTTTTGGCACCGGACAGACCGCCGCACATTGCTGCGTGTCGAAATATCCTTCGCATTCGGTGCATTTGTTCGGGTCGATCACATAGGTCTCGCCCTTGAACTTGATCGCCGCGGTGGGGCACTCAAATTCACAGGCGGAACATTGGGTGCATTGCGATGCGATGATCTTGAAAGCCATGGTCGTCTCCTTTCGGCTCTTGCGGTCGCGTGGTCCTGCGATGGTTAAATCAGGCGGTCTGCGCCAGGAACTCCAGTCCGAACTCGGCGGCATAGAGGGTCCCGATCGCGGTCTCGATATAGTCGTATCCGTAGGCGTCGCTGGCGCGGATGCCGGCGGCCTTCAGCTGGTCCTGCGGGCAATCGCCGATCTTGGCGCACAGCACGACATCAATGCCCTCCAGCGCCTCGATGACGCCGTCGAGCGTGGCGTCCTCGCCCCATCCGCTCAGGCAATACTGCTCGATCTTCCGATGGCCGACGAAGGTGATGCCTTTGGGCGAGGCCTCGTAGACCTGGAATTCCTTGGCGTGGCCGAAATGCTCGTTGATCCGGCCGCCGCCCTTAGTGGCAACGGCCACCAGCAGGGAGCCGGCGGCTTCGGTCTCCTTGACCGTCGAGACGGCCGCTTTCTTGGCGGCGATGTGATCGCCGCGTTCCAGCGCCACGATCTCGCGATAGGTCTCGCGCTTGGCCGGGTCGTAGCTGACCTCTTCCGGCAGCTGGTCGAGGGTGAATTCCTGGCCGCGGTCCTCGCCAAGCAGGCCGACCGCATCGGCCCGGCACTGGCGACAGTGGCGCATCAGCTTGGCCCCGCCTTCCAGCTTGTCCTGCAAGGCCTTCAGCTCCATGGCCTTCGGGCCGCGCTGGCCGGTCAGGCCGAAATGGGTGCCATGGGCCGGATCGGAGATCAGCGGCATGACATTGTGCAGGAAGGCGCCGCGCGCCTCCACCCATTTGTTGACCTCGATGAGATGCTCGTCATTGATGCCGGGGATCATCACCGAATTGATCTTGGTCAGAATGCCGCGCGCCGTCAGCATTTCGAGCCCCAGCATCTGGCGCTCATGCAGGATCTGCGAGGCTTCCAGGCCGGTGTAGCGCCTGTTCTTGTAGAAGATCCACGGGTAAATCTTCGTGCCGATCTCGGGATCGACCATGTTGATGGTGATCGTCACATGGTCGACATTCATCTCGGCCAGCTCATCGACATGATCGGGCAGCGCCAGGCCGTTGGTCGAGATGCACAGCTTGATGTCGGGGATTTCCCGCGACACGTCGGCGAATGTCGCCTTGCTCTTCTTCCAGTCGTAGCAGGCGTCGCCCGGCCCGGCGATGCCGAGAACAGAGAGCTGCGGCACCTCGTTGGCAACGGCGATCACCTTGCGGCGGGCCTGATCGGGGGTGAGCTTTTCCGACACCACGCCGGGCCGGCTCTCGTTGGCACAATCGTATTTGCGGTTGCAGTAATTACACTGAATGTTGCAAGCCGGCGCCACCGCCACATGCATGCGGGCGAAATAGTGATGCGCCTCCTCCGAATAACAGGGGTGGTCCTTGATTTTGTCCCAGACCGCGGGGTCCATATCATCGGGCTTGGCAGACGAGCCGCAGGACGATGACGAACAGCCGCCTGAATTGGCCTTGGCCAGCATGGTGTCGACGGAGAAATTGGCGGAGACGAGGCTTTCCAGGGATATCATCGGTGCAGACATCTGATGCTCCGTTGCGGTCGGTTAATCGATAACCACACCGAAGCAAAGCCCGTGCCAGCTAATTTATGTCATCATTTTCAATAGATTATGCGATTTCGACAA
This sequence comes from Agrobacterium sp. a22-2, assembly GCF_012276985.1. GTDB lineage: Bacteria > Pseudomonadota > Alphaproteobacteria > Rhizobiales > Rhizobiaceae > Allorhizobium. Next base: position 78,811 of record NZ_JAAXMM010000001.1, read on the forward strand.
GACCTATTCTGTCGTGTCGGATACACGATTGTCGGGGTTGCGACAAAAGGTCAGGGCCCGAACAAATGGTCCGGCACAAAAAAGACGCCGCACAGCGGCGGCGTCTAATACCAAATCTCGATGATAGGATCCTATCATCGAGATTTGGTACAAGTGATCTGCTTTTGATGAGGCCGAACCGCCCGCCTTCAGCGGACCGAGGAGCGGCGCAGCTTCTGGCGCGGCAGGTTCAGCGACCTGCGGCCATCGTTGACGGCTGTCGGTCGGCTCGGCGCCACCGTCACCACTGGTGCCGGATCGGCTGCCTTGCGCAGGCCCAACCGGAACAGCACGATATAGGTGAGAAATACCGGGATGCCGATCAGGTATCGCCGCCACAGGCGGTCCGGCTCGCGGGTCAGGCGATAAAGCCATTCGCAGCGGAAGCGGCGAACCCAGTTAGGCGCCCGCGGCACCGTGCCGGAGATGAAATCGAACAGCGCACCGACACCGATCACCAGACGTGCATGCTCGGGACGGATCGTGTGGGCCATCCACTTTTCCTGCAAGGGGGTGCCCATGCCAACCAGAAGAATGTCGAGATCGGCCTTTTCGATGCGGTCGAGAACGTCGGCCGTTTCGCCTTCGCTGAAGAACCCGTCGGAAATCTCGATGAAATCGTGCCAGGGCGCATGCTTGCGAAATTGCTCCGTGGCGGCGGCCAGCACGGCCTTGCGGCCGCCAATCAGGCCGACGCGCTTGCGGCTCTCCATGTAGGTCAGCAACGCCGGGACGAAATCGGTGCCATTGAGATTGGCGGTAAAGGTGCGGCCATGCAGGACGCCGGATGCCAGATCGATGCCGAAGCCGTCCGGCAGCACCACCTGCCTGTCGAGCACCTCGCGGTATTCGGCATCGGCCAGCATGATATTGGCATTGTTGGCATTCAGAAAGGCGATCTGCGTCTGTCCGTCCGGCAATGAGGCCAGTTCATTGACGAACGACAGGGCGCCGTCCCACGGGAGATCGAAGACCGGCAATCCGAGGATCGCCCGCCGCGGGGCAATCAGTGTAAAAGCAGGAACAATGTTCATCGGGCAGACCCTTCATCATGTCGGGACTCGCCGTTTTTTGAAATCGCAGACGCAGCGACCGGACCTGCCAGACCCACGCCAAGGGGCCGCGAGCATGATGCGCCGCCGGTCAATGCCGCAAGGATCTGGAACTGAAATTGGGATTGCATAGGACCACGCAGAACAAGAAACGACTATGCATGGGTATAGCAGGCAAGGTTGAAACCCGACTTAAGGTAAACCTTAGGATTAACCCCTGCAGATAAACGAAATGGTAACCATGTTTCCGACCGCCGCGGCTCTCGAATCTCAAAGCTCGACAGTATAGAAAAAGGCCCGAGCATCACTGCTTGAGCCTTCTTCAAATACGGTTATGAAAGCTGCCCGATTTTCCTGCCTAGTGGCCGGTTTTCGCCGGTTCTGCAGGGGCTTGACCCTCGACGATCTTGACCGGTTGGCCGGGAGGCTTAGTCGTCCCCTCGTCATTGGCGCGCACATCGTCCTTGGAGAGATAATCGAGCTGCTCGATCAGCACCTCGTTGACCATGCCCTCGCCGAGTTTGACGTTCATGTCGGTCTTGATGGTGTCCCGAAACGTGGCGACGTCGAATGCTGCGATATTGGCAATATCCACCATCTTGTTGCCGACCAGGAGGGTGAAAAGCTCATCCGTCATCAGTTCCGTCATCGGCAGGTGAAGGCCCTTGGCCTTTTCCTTGTCGACCATGAAGGAGATCTTGCTGAGGAAATAGCCCTTGACCTTGCCGTCGGCGATCAACGGAATGGTGATCGATTCACCGGGCACCACTTCCAGCGCCGCCTGGCGGGCCGCTTCCTCGTCGACGACAGCCGGAGCCGTTGCCATTTGCACGGAGAAATAGACCGCACCCAGGGTAACGACACAGACCCATATACCGGCAAACAGCAGCTTGACCATCACGTCTCACAGAAGAGGAATTGTTCCTGGGAATAGGTACCGTCGGCATCGGCATCCTGAACGGCATTCTTGAGAAGATCCGCCACGGCACGCACCGCGTTCATATGCGCTTCGACCCGCCGAGCATTGATCGCCAGCTTCTTCTTCAAGGCATGCATCTGTTCGACATAGCCGGCGGCAAGATCGCTTGGCGCAGTATCGCGGAACAGCATGGTCAATTCGTAGAGGCAACGGCTTTTATGCGCATTTGACACCTTGAGGTCGAATTCAGGGTCCTTGCCGAGACGCTGGTTCTCGTTGTCGACGATCATCTCGAGCCGTCCCAGGACCGATTTGATGCGATACTCGCTAGAGACATATTCCATATTTCTGCCCCACATTAAAATTCTAGGCTTGCGCCTGTTCAGTAGATGAGACGCCCAAGGTCCGGCGCTCAAGGTCGGTCAACATGTTCAGGGCAACGCTGCGGTCGTCCTCGTCGGTCACGACATTAACGACATCCTTGCCGCGGCGGGCCTTGACCTCGTCGGAGAACATCTGTTCGGCGATGCCGACGCCGCCGCGCTCGGACAGGACCTCGCCGATCTGCTCGGCCATCATGCTCTTCCACATCTCACCGGCATTGCCCTTGCCGAATACGGCCTCGCTGTCGGAGGGCAGCATCGACTTGACGAAATTCTGCAGGACCACAGCCTCGAACTGCCGGTAGGTTTCCGGGACTTCGCTCGATTTGGCGTTGACATTGCCAAGCCCTGCCCGGTTGGCAGCGCCGTTCAGGACACCCACAGCCGCTTCGAAGCCGGCCCCTTTTTCTGCAAGGCTTGCCGCCTCGTAAGAGGCGCGGCTGGTTTTCAGCTTTTCCTGCGCTGCCTGGACTTCCGTCGGATCGGCCGCTCGAACAACATCCAGCACAAGGTCACTCGGGGGAGAAATCGCCACGTTATAGTCCTCACTTCCTAATTACCGGCGGACTATGTCTTGTGAACCTTGCTGGAGGCTGGCGTGGCAAATTGCATGTCGACAAGGTCGTAAATGGCGTTGTCGTCGACTTCCCGGTCTTCGAGAACGCGTGCGTCCTTCATGTTTCCTTCGAGGCGATCACCCTTGGTGCGCTCGCGCAGAACCTTCATTTCCTGCAATTTCTGGACGCCGGCGAGCTGCTTCTCGGCGGCGGTCAGCCTGCCGAAACGATCGGCATAGCTCTGGGCAAACAAGCGGTGCACGGGATCGAGCGAGCCGATCGCTTCGATCACGCGCTCCAGTTCGATGGCCACTTCCACACGCTGCTTGGCGGTGGCCGCCAGATCGCTCTCGGCCATCTTTTCCAGATGACGCTGCACGGCAACCAGGCGCTTCAGCTTATCCGATTTCTTGATCGGCCCCATGGTCAGTGCCCTCCCCTAATTGCCCAGGAAAATCGGGGTGAAGTTTTCGGCGAACTGGCGAACCAGGGCGGCAATGGACAGGTAGACCAGGAACAGACCGCCGACCAGCAGATAGGGCGTCGAGATGAAGTAGATCGGGATCTGTGGCGCCAGCTTGTTGATCAGGCCGATCGAAAAGTTGAACATGATACTGAAGATGATGAAGGGACTGGCCAGACGCAGCATCACCATGAAGGTCGCCTGCAGCGTATCCGTCATGGTGATCAGCATCTTCTGGGTATCCGGGACGCCACCGAGCGGCATGATATCGTAGGAATCGATCAGCGCCCTGAAGACGATATGGTGAAAATCCATCATGAACAGCAGCAGCAATCCGCCGAAGCTGATCAGGTTGGTCAGCTGGTTTTCAGAGGAATCCTCGAGCGCGTCGGCCGTGCCGGGCGCGTTGAAGCCGATCGACATGGTCAGGACCGCTCCGGCAAACTGCAGTCCCAGCGTGTAGATGCGAGCAATCATGCCATACATGGTGCCGATCAGGGTTTCCGTGACGATCAGGCCAATATAGGTCGCGGCACCGCCGGCAACGCGGGGATAGATCATGTCCCAGAGAACAGGCAGGATCGCCATGGACATTGCCAGGGCTATATACAGGCGCAGTTGGGCTGGAACACGCGAGGTGGCGAATCCCGGCAGGACCATCATGCATCCGCCAATGCGGCAGAAGGCCACAAACAAGGCCATGACAGTCCCTTCGGGATCGTCAATCATGAAATGGAACCCAGGATCTTTATCTCGATGCCCTTGGCCAATTCCACATGGGACAGAACAGGCAAAGTGGCAAACAGCCGTTCGATGATCATGCGCACATAGGAGCGCGTTTCGGGCGACGTGACAAGCACAAAGGGCAGACCACGATCCATGAATTCGCGGATGACCTTGCTGGCCTGCTCGCTGAATTCCTCGAGGCTGCGCGGATCGATATCGAATTCGACGATCTCGCCCTTGGCATCACGCTTCAGGGCCTGATGGAAGACCAGATCCCATTTGCTGCCGAGCCGCAGGACCCTCAGCACACCGTTGTCGGTCAAGTCGCCGCAGAGCTGCTGGGCCATGCGCACCCGCACGTGCTCGACGATCTGCTCGGTCTTGCGGACATGGGGCGCCAGCTCCGCCACCGCCTCGAGAATGAGGTGCAGGTTGCGGATGGAGACGCGTTCTGCCAGCAGCAGTTTCAGCACGGCCTGCAGGCCTGAATAGGACATGTGCGAAGAGCAAATCTCGTCGGCGAGCTTCTTGTATTCCGGATCGAGCCTGTCGATGAGAATCTTGACATCCTTGTAGGACAGCAATTGCGGCAGGTTGTTGCGGATGACTTCGCTGACATGGGTGAGCACCACCGAGACGTTGTCGATCGGGTGGAAGCCTTCGCGCTTCAGGTCCTCGGTGAAAGTCTCCATGATCGACACCGCCGGCATGCCGAAGGCCGGCTCGCGGATGTCGTCGCCCGGTACGCTCGGCTTGCGGCCGGAGCCTGTGACGACAAGCACTTCGCCGACGCGCAGCTGATTCGAGGCAACCGTCGTGCCGTGTATGCGGATGTGATAGGACTTTTCCTGAATGCCGATATCGTCGGTGACCTTGATTTCCGGCACGACGAACCCGTACTGGCTGGCGAATTTCTTGCGCATCTTGCCGACGCGGAAGGCCAGTTCCTGATGGGCGCCGAGAAGCCGGGTGGACACCAGCTTGCCGAGGGCAAGCTCGATCTCCGCGGTCTTCAGGACATTCTTGACGGAGTCCTTTTCGGCCTCCTTGGTCTGAACGACCTTCTTTTCCTCCTGGTCGCGCTTGACCTTGTTCTCGGCTTCGATCTGGCGCGGAATGAACCAGCCTCCGAAGGCCATGATGCCGCCAAGCGTGATGAAGGGAAAGAACGGCAGGCCAGGAATGAAGGCCAGCAGAACCATCAGGCCGGCCGCGACGGACAGCGCGCGGGGATAGCCGCTCAACTGATTGATAACCGCCTCGTCGGTCGAGCCCGGTGTGCCGCCACGCGTAACAAGCAGGCCGGCCGCGAGCGACACGATCAGCGCCGGGATCTGCGTCACGATACCGTCGCCGACCGACAGCTTCACGAAGACGTCGGCGGCCTCGCCGATTTCCATGCCGTGGCGGAAATAGCCGATGATGATGCCGCCGAAGACGTTGATCGCCGTGATCAGCAGGCCGGCGACAGCGTCGCCGCGCACGAACTTGGAGGCACCGTCCATGGCGCCGAAGAAAGAGCTTTCCTGCTCGAGTTCCTGGCGCCGATGCTGGGCTTCCTTCTCGTCGATGATACCGGCCGACAGGTCGGCATCGATCGACATCTGCTTGCCGGGAATGGCATCGAGGGTGAAGCGCGCGCCGACTTCGGCGATACGCGTCGCACCCTTGGTGATGACGATGAAGTTCACCGTGACTAGGATCAGGAAGACGATCAGACCGATGACAAAGTCGCCGGACATTACCAGGCTCGAGAAGCCGGCGATGACGCCGCCGGCGGCCGTGTGGCCTTCATGACCGTGCGAAAGGATGACGCGCGTCGTGGCGATGTTGAGCGCCAGGCGGATCATCGTCGAGATCAGCAGGATGGTCGGAAAGGACGAGAAGTCCAGCGGTCGCCTGATCCACAGCGAGACCATCAGAATCAGCACCGAAAAGCCAATGGAAAACGCCAGGCCCATATCGATGAGGAACGGCGGAATCGGCAGGAAAAGGATACAAAGGATCGCGACAATGCCGGCCGCGAAGCCGATATCACGGCCGTTCGGGCTGACCTTCGGGATGGATAAAGCCGGTGTTTGCGCCATTTACAGTCCGTCTCTTCATGAGAAGGCGGTCGGAGGAAGGGGTTCCACGACCAGATTGCCCTAATGAGTAGACGGTGAAGCTTGCGCGAAGGTGGCCGGGTTCACTTCAAGCGAACGATTGGCGCCGATAAAACGGCGAGCAAAACCGGCGGTTCGACCGGTGCTACCTGATCCCTAGAAGCCGGATTCGACGCGGGAAAAGACCAGATTGGAGAAAAGTGAAATCTGCGCGCCCACGAAGGGCGCGCTGACACCGATGGTGATCATAATCGCCACGATCTTCGGAACGAAGGTCAGCGTCATTTCCTGAACCTGCGTCAGGGCCTGGATCAAGGCGATCGAGACCCCGACGATCATGGCGGCCAGAACAGCCGGCCCCGACGAAATCAACACCGTCCATACGGCAGCCTGCATGATATCGAGGGCGTCAGCTTCATTCATGAACAGCACTCCAAAGGCCAGAAGCCTTAAACGAATCGGTCAACTGTCCGTAGTTGTATCAGTTTCTGTGTCTGTGTCTGTGTCAGTGTCGGTGTCCGTGACTTCGTCCGAGAAGGACATGCCCACTTCGAGAAGCAGCTCGTCGCCATCTTCAGTGATCAGAACAACGCCGTCCGAATAGACTTCGACTTCCTTGATCATGCCCGAGGTCTCACCGTCTGCCGTTGTGACCGCCTTGCCAATCAGATCGCCAGCCCGGGTCAGCGCCTCGGCCTGCAGCATGCTCTTCAGATGGGTGTTCGTCTGGATGGTCTGCTCGACTTGCGAGAATGTCGCAAGCTGGGCGACCTGTTCGGAGGCGTCCATCGGATCCGTTGGATCCTGGTTCGACATCTGCGCGATCAGCAGTTGCAGGAAACTGTCATAATTGAGGGTGGCATCGTCCGAATCCTCCGTGGAAGATCCGGCATTTACCCACGGATTGGAAACGGAGCTGGTCGCGCTCGTGCTGACTGCATCTACCGCCATGGTGCGATCTCCTTGCGAATCTGTTCGATGGTGGCCGGGGCCATTTCCTGATTGTTCAGAATGCGGTCCTCGATCGGATAGAGCGAGCGGATCGCCTTCAAAGCGTCAAAGGCCCGGCCTGACGTGACCATGCCGTCGATGCGCTTGAGTTCGGCCAGAACCTCCTCGTCCTGGAAGCACGACACCAGCATGATGATCGACTTGCGGAACATGGCCATGGACTGGTCGCGGCCTTCCGGATTGATCAACATCATCTGGGCGATGAAGTAGAGCTGCCGAAGCGGCGTGTTGGCGTCTTCCGGCTGCAATACGTGGTTTTCCAGCAGGAAGGTCACGTCGTTCAGAAATTCCAATGCAACCTTGCGATCAACGCGCAACACCGCTCCATTGATAAAGATTCGTTCCCCAGATTTCAGCGATATGCGCAGAGTGCTCTTCATTTAAGTCCATCCCTGATGATGGTTGTAACGTCTATGATGCCCTGATAGTTGCTGGACTGTCGTTTTCGAATTCGCTCGCATTCCTTCAAGATCCATATGGCTATGGAGATCAGGTTTGCGCGCAATTCAGATCCCAGCTGATTCTCGGGCTGCTTAAGATCCTCGATGAAGCGGATCCATACTCGTCTGGTGTAGAACAGCGCTTCGATCGCCTCGCGCGAATAGCCGCCGTGGTCACGCGCCGCCGTCAGCAGATCGATCGACCGGCTCAGTGCTTGCCGTTCACGATCCTTGGCGTCGGCGACGCCATCCTCCATGATTTCGGCGTAGGAAAACTGATACATTTAGATTTCCTTCATTTCTTATTTCATCCTTTGCTCATCAAAGGAAATTGACAAGGCTCAACTGCTGTATTCGTGAAGTCAGCGTGTAAGATGTTTCGACAAGCGACAGGAGATTGTTGACCCGGGTCGAAGCCTCGTAGGCGTCGACACCGACGAGATCCGACAGGTTGTTCTCGATAATGTCCTTCTGGACCGCCAGGGACTCGTTGGCTCGCGTCACTCGATCCTGCGACAAACCCAGTTGGGTGCGCTCTTCGTTAATGCCGGTGACCGCGATGCCCGTATAGGCGATGGCCTTGTCACTGACGACCTTGCGAACATCACCCTGCAGATCGAGGCCGAGAAGCTCGATCGACACCACTGCTGCCATGGCGAAATTACGCATTCCGTCGGCATTGATGCTGGTCGAGGTTTCCACGACTTCCGTCTTGCTGATCCGACTGGTCATGCTTTCGTCGGTGGCGTTCGACCAGTTGGTCGTCCAATCCGCTCCGGAGAACATCGGTTCGACGACATTGGTCAGAAAGTCATCCATCTGGGCGGCGGTAATGCCTGCCGTACCCGGATCGGTCTGGGAGAAGCCGAAATAGGTGAGGAACTCAGCGTCGAAGGCTGCCTTGGCGGGAGAACCGGCGTCCAGGTAGTTGTCGAGCGGCTGTACATCCGTATTGATGCCGGAAAACAGATATTCGCCGTTGACCGAGGTATTGGCCATGCTCGTAAAGCTATCGAGCGCATCGCTGATGGAACGGGTTGCCACGGCAAGGCTGGTGGAATCCTGGCTGCCGCTCAGCGCGACCAGTGCATCCATCATGTTCTGTCCGGAGGCTGCCATCTGGTTCATGGCCTCCTCGGAGGCTTCAAGCCGCTGCTCGGCAATCGAATTGGTATCGATCAGTGACTGGAGCCGCAACACATCCCGATTGAGATCGAGGGCGACGGCAGTATCGGCGCCGAGTTCGGCCCCGACATCAGCATATTTGCCGGTCGTGACTTCCGTCTGCGCCTCGACCAGTTGGTTCTGCGATTGCTGGATCGTCAATCGCATCGCATTTTGAATGGCCAAATTCGATACGTTGGATGTCTTCATGACTTAACCCGCCATCTCTATGAGAGCGGACAGCATTTCATCTACTGCGCTCATCAATTTCGTCGATGCTTTGTAGGACTGCTCGATGTCGAGGAGCAGCGACAATTCTTCGTCGAGGCTGACCCCCGTTTCGTTCTGATAGGCTTGCGTCGCCCTCTGCAGCATCGCGGCCTTGTTTTCCGAAGCTGTCGTCGCATTCGAGCGAAGCTCTTCGAGCCAGCCGATCGAATCGGTCGCGTAGGACATCAGGCTTGCCTGATCATCGAGTTGAGCCGCCGTATCGAATGCCATGTCGGCATCCATGCCGGTAACATAGCCATCGAGAAGTTCCGAATAGCCGCTGCCGCCTGTGGTATTCCAGACGTAGGAGGCACCGTTTATGCCACCATCGCGCAACAGCATCGGATCGCCGCCCGCCGAACTCAGGAGCGCCGTATTGACCGTGATCGTCGCGGCAATGCCTGGCTCGACCGTCCCGGCTGTCGGTGTGTAGGCCGGCGGGGTGGCAGGCTCCCAGGTAAACAGGCCCGGCATTTCCGATCCCGGTGTCAGCGGATCCACTTCGGAAAAAACCGTGACCAGGCCGCGGGCCACTTCATCGAGCTGGTTCTGGAAGACCGGGGCGATCTCGTCGCGCAACTGCAGCGATGCCGCTAGAGAGCCCTGGGCCGTCGTATTGCCGCCCGCGCCGCTATCGAGCGCAACGCCATCGATATAGACAGGGTTGCCCTCGGTGGCCGAACCGTAGGCAATGATCCGCTCGAAGCTGACCGTGCGTGGCGACGTTTCAAACAGCGTCATCCCGTCGGCGGTGTAGAGGACCATGTCGTTGTTGGTGCGGGTCACGGCCGTGACGCCGATGATCTCCGAGATCTGCTTGGTCAGCGTCTCGCGCTGGTCAAGCGCATCATTCGGATCGCCGTTGACTGCCGTTGCTGATGTTACCGCATCATTGGCGATCTTGAACTGGGCCAGCAGGTCGTTCAGCGTTGCAACGGAGGTCTCGATTTCCCGATCGGCTTGCGCCCGCAGGCTCTGGACACCCTCGGACGCCGTGTTCAGCGATCTGGCGACATCCTGGGCGGTATTGACGGTCGTTTCGGCCAGGGAAAGTTCGCCGGGCTTGGCGGCAAAAGCCTGGAGGCTGTCGCGCAGCTCGGCGATGTAGGTCGAGGGTGCCAATTCATAGTCATTGCCACCCAACAGCGACTGGAGCTGTTCCAGACCGGCAAGCAGGGTCTCCTGACCGCTGCTGCCGGCTGTGCTGTCCAGCGTCTGGCGCAGCAGGGCGTCATTCTGGGCGCGCTCGGTCGTGACGACCTGCGCGCCGTACATGGTGGTAGCGACAACAGCGGAACGCCGCACATAGTTTGCGTTACCGGCATTGGCAATGTTCTTGGATATCACCGAAGACTGTTCGCCGGTGTTCCTGAAAATGGCTTGAGCCGTATTAACTGCAGATGAGAGCGACATTTAGCTGCCTTTTACGCGCTTCTATTAACGCTTCAGATTGATCAGTACGTCCATCAAGTCCGAACCGGTCTGGAAGACCTTGGAATTGGCGGTGTAGCTGCGTTGTGCTTCGATCATTTCCGTCAGTTCGCTTGCCAGGTCGACGTTCGAGCTTTCCAGGGCACCAGAAACGATGGTTCCGAAGGTCCCGCTGTCGGCAAAGCCGGTGGTAATGACGCCGGAGTCGGAACCGGCGCTGTAGACGTTACCACTGACGACGGTGAGGTTGTCGGGGCTCTGCACAGTCGCCATGGCGACACGGTAGAGCGGCTCGCTGGTACCGTCGGCGTAAACCGCAGACACGGTACCGTCTTCGGAGATCTCGACGCTCTCGATGCTGCTCGGCGCGTTGCCGTCCACATCTGCCGTCGCAACCGTGAAGTCGTAGGAGAGCTGCGTCATCTCCGACAGATCGATGTCGAGCGTCAACGGCACTGTGCCGCTTGAGTCGGTGAACGAGATCGCGTCTGCGCTGGAGCTGTCCAGTGCCCCGGTCGTCGGATCGAAGGTAAGTGTCGTGCTGGCCAGGAGGCCGGTTGGGCTGTAGGGGAACGACGTGCCGGACGTGGCTTCGTCGTTACGGAACACCGAGACTTCCCACTCGTTGTCGTTGATCTTGGTGTAGTAGAAGTCATACAGCACTTCGTTGCCGAGGCTATCATAAGCAACCAGCGAGCTCTTGTGCGTGTATTCGCTTGTGGCGGAATTGAGGGCTGGCGTATCGCCGGTGACGATATCCGAACCGGAGTCGAGGTTGGCTCCGAACTCACCCGTCGTGGAAGCCGTCGCGGTCAATTGAGACTGACCAACATTGACGGCTTCGAGACCGTCAAACCCGTTGACGACTGCGGCCGGAGTACCCGAATCGTAGGAATAGCCGAGGAGCGTGTAGCCGGCTGAATTGACCAGGTAGCCGTCTTCGTCGACCTGGAAAGAACCGGCGCGCGTCAGATAAGTCGAATCGGTGGCATCAGAGACCACGAAGAAGCCTTCGCCCTGGATAGCGAGGTCCGTTGTCGACGTGGTGTAGGTAAGCGCACCCTGCTCGGATATCGAATAGCGGATGTTGGTATCGACGCCGCCGGAATTGTAGGAGCCACCCGTGGAAGGCAAAACCATCGATGAAAATGAAGTGTAGGCCTTCTTGTAGCCGGTTGTACTGGAATTGGCGATATTGTCACCGACAGTGCCTAGGCGGTTTGCCTGTGCATTCATTCCCGACACCGCGGTTTTCATAGTACCGAAAAGGCTCATAATAAGTCCCCGTTTCTATCGTCATTGCAGAGAGTAAAAGGCGGGCCTTGCGTGAAGCTGTCTGGCGAGGTGCCGTTTGACAACTTTGATTGGCGCAAGGACCCGCCGGTTCGGTCCTCAGACCGTAAAATCACTTCCAATCAATGCAGTAACCAAGAAACCGCTTCGAATCGACCGGGTCGAAACCAAGCTTTTTCCGCAGCTTCTTGCGCAGTTTGCTGATGTGACTTTCGACGACGTTCTCTTCGACTTCCTCGTCGAAAATGCCGTAGATGGCACTGAAGATCTGGGTCTTCGACACGCGACGTCCGCGGTTTGCGACTAGATATTCAAGAATACGGCGCTCGCGCCGGGGCAAGGGGAATATCTCTCCGGAGATTTCCGGGTCCCGTCCATCCGAGAACACCCGGATTGCACCGATTTCAGTATAGTTGGCTATTGCTTTCAGGCGTCGGCGAATTGCCGCCGCCCGTGCCAGGATTTCGCGTGGATGCACTGGTTTGCGAACGACGTCATCGACGCCGCTATCAAAAAGTGCCAGCGTGGCTTCCAGCGACGGGTGGTCGCTGACTGCTATCACCGGTGCCGTGGTTCTGTCACGAATTGCCCGCGGCAACTCGAACGTCCGATCGCCTTGGCCGATCAAAAACGCTTCGACCGCAGCGATATCCGAATCGGCTGCAGTCGAGACCCACTCTCCAAATTCCCCCGGATCAAATCCGGTCGAGGGAATACCCTCACGTCCAAATAGTGATGTGTACCCATCTTTAACGAGCTCGCGCTCATCAACCACTACGATCATTCGTCCGCCTCCGAATCAGTGTGGTGTTTCAACACCCTATCGGTACGAATCGCGGGAATCAGCGACAACTGGATAAAGTTAATGATAGGTATTAACAGTTGATTAAGATTTTAGTGGTGATTTGATCTACATATAGTAGCTAAGGGCAAAATCAGCCACAATTCTTTAGTGGAAAAGTTAACGCATGGTTAACGTTCCGCTTGCACGACTTTTTTCCTCCGCATTGTGGTCACATTTTGGCGACCGCGTCCGGCGGTTGATGCAAGCAATCATAGATTGTTATTCACTGCAAAATTGTCGCGCGTTGGAGGTCCACTTTCCGTACCCCGTTGCCACCAGATTGGCGATCACGCGACACACATAGCGCTTCTGCGCGGGGTCGTTATTGGGTCCCGCATGGTATCTGGCTACCGCCATCGTCCATGTTTCATGGCGGCCATGAAGGTTGCTGAGGAACTTTGCCGCATACTCTACGTTGCGACGAGGGTCCAGCATCTCCTGAACGGAGGCAAAATTCTCGCCGTGAAAATGATGATTGATCTGCATGCACCCGACGTCGATGAGCTTGGCACCTTGCTGCCGGGCCGCTGCAAACGCTTCCAGGACCTCCGATTTCGACCCGAGGAACACGGCCTTGCCTTCGATATTCATGGCGTAAGGCTGCAGGGATCCCTTGCGTCCGGTTTCCGTCAGACCGACCGAATAGAGAATGCCTTCCGGCACCCCATACTTGGCCGCTGCGTGCTGTATCTCGCGCTCGCATATGCCGACGGTTGCTTGGGCTTCAGAGGTACAGCTGGCCAGAACGAGTGCCGCCAGTGCCGTCCGCAGAGGATTGAGCCGCGGTCGCTTCATCGGAAGACACTCCCAGTGACTTATCATTGCCGAGCGAGGACGAGAAGGTATCCTGCGACCGGTTGTTCGTTGCTCCGCCCTGCGCGCCGTTCTGGGCGGACTGCTGGCCGGAGAACTGGTTCTGCCCGCCGGACTGGCTGGGGTCGCTACCTGTCTTGTCGCTGCTGACAATGGTGATCTGAACCTGATCGACACTAAAGCCCTGGGCCCGCAGCGTCTTGACAATCTCGTTTTGATCTTCGCTCAGCTTGCGATAGGCCGCGCTGCTCTCAACGACCAGGCTGACGGTCAATTCGTCGCCCGTCAGGCGCAACGTCGCCGTGACATTGCCGAGGTCGATCGGGCTCATCTGGATCTTCAAGGTGTTGAGCACCCGGCCACCGCCAGCCGTTGCATCGGTCGCCTCCGTGCCTGCCCGCATGGCGCTCGCCCACTCGGCGTCACCCATCATGCTTGCGGCAATATTGGCAGCGTTGGAGGTCTCGGCGGGTGCCAGATAGCGTCTGCTGTCGAGAACCGTCACTGTCTGAAGGGTGTCGGAGGCCGCAGCCTTGGTCTCGACGCCGGCGGCGTCATCCTGACGTACGCTGACTGCTGCCGATTCGTATTTTCCATCGGCCCGAACAGCGCGGAACGCCTGGTCGGTAGAGCTTGTCTCCTGGGCGATGGTATTGCCCGAAACCTGGGTCGTTGCGGTGTTCGTCTTGGCCGTTGTTTTGCCATCGGCGGTCACGGCGGCCGACAGGCTGGTGGTCTCTACGGCGTCGGATTGGTCGGTCGCATCCTCGGACGACTGGGGCGCCACGACAATCCGATCGGCCACCGCTTCGACCAGAGTCGCGTGCGCATCTTCGACCAGGATTGCGTCCGCATCTTCGACCACGGCGGCGGTGTTGCCGCCAAGCAGCGACAGAACGGCTTCGAGATCTTCGTCGCCGGCTGCGGCGGCCGTGCTGCCGTCATCGACCTCTTCAGCCTCCTCAACCTCTTCAGCCTCTTCAGCGTCTGCGGACAGCTTTTCCGGTGCGCCTGCCGATGCCAGCCCGACCTTGGCCGCCTGCTGCAAGACAGCGGCCTCGTCGACCGTCAAGGTCACCGCGCTGTCCGACAAGGCGCCAAGAGCCGCCTTTGCGGTCTGCTGAGCCTTGTCCATCTGTGCCGTCGTCGCGGGATCCGTTGTGGCGGTATCACCATCAGGCGTCACGACTTCTGCGTTGCCATCGGCAACCTGGTTCAGTGTGACCTCCGAGACGGACTGATCCGTGGCCTTGCGCAAGCTGGCCACAGAAATGTCGATGATCGGCTTGGCCTTGCTACCCGTCTTCATCGTGGCGACCACGTCTTCGGAAAGTTCGGTGCCGGCGCCGTCCTCGGCGAGCAGCTCCGATGGGTCCTGCTCGTCCGTGTCGATGGCCGTATCCTGATCGTCGCCGGATGTCGTTTTTTGCGAGGAGGCCTTGGACAATTCATCGAAGAAACCGCCCTTGGACGATGACGTCGCGCCCGCGCCTGATCCACGCGCAGAGCCCGAATAGGCCTTGGTATCAGCGGCGGCAACTTTTCCCGAAAGACCGGCATCCATCATTTTGTGGCACTTTCTTCATTCAGCAGCTTATCGATTTCTTCGAGTTTGGAACGGCCCGTATCGACGAAAGACTGGAAGGCCGGATCGCTATCCGTCGCTCCCTCTTTCGTTCCGGCAGGCGTTGCCGCGACGGGAACAGCCGCCGCACGCTCATCCGCTGTCATCGCGGTCGGGTCATCCGAAGCAGTTTCGGATATGACGACATCAGGAGTCGTTGAGTCGGCTTGCGTCGGGCTTTCCATGACCGGCAGGCGCAAAACTTCCTCGGCCACCGCCTGGGCGGCGGTGCGCAGAGCCCGGTCCGACGGAGACAGCTTTTCGTCGGGAATGTCTATGATGGCCTGCATGGCCGCCTCGACACTGCCGGACGAAACATCCGCAACGCCGCCGTAGAGATCGGCCAGAGCGTCCATGCCATCATCAACCTGGCCGGCCAGCCCCTTTGCGCGGGCCGCGGACAGGCGGGCCAGCTCGGTATGGCCGTTGATGGCGGCCTGCCGGGCAATGCGCAGATATACCTCGCGTTGGCGCGGCTCATCCATGAAGGAGAGCGTCGTCAGAATAAACTGTTCGTCCAGCTTGTCGAAATGATCGACCACCAGACGGACGAACAGGTCGGCGAACTGGCTGGCATAGGGGGAATGGAGAAAACGCCGGGCGTAGCGATTGGAATAGGAGGCACCTTTTTCGACCATACCCGTATCCAGGGCTATCGACAGGGAGCGGCGCAGGGCGGCCTCCTCGACAATGGTGCCCGGAGCGGTCAGGCGCGCCCAGTCATAGAATTTGAGGGCGGCGGTGGGGTCCCGGGTAATGGTCACGTTGCCAGCCACCAGTGCCAGATAGGGCCCGATTTTCTGGTCGCGATATTCCGGCACCATGTCGGCAAGGCTCTTGGCGATCAGCGTGCCTTTGCCGCTCAGATATTTCCGCAAGGCATCGGTGACGCGATTGTCGAAATTGCCATCGACATCGCGCGCCACCAGAAACTCCAGGGTAGCCGGATTGCCGCCGCTCATCGCGTAGATCAAGGCTGCATCGACATTGCGCGGCTCCTCGAAAATGGAGGCGTCGGCATCGCGCAATCGGCCGTCTATGGTCTCCAGCATGAAGCGCTGCATTTCGGCCGCCGAATGGTCGCCGAGCACGACGGAATCCTGCACGAACTGCAGCGACCGCAGCATGCGGAAGGGCTCGATGGAATCCAGTGTCTGCGCGCCAAGCGGTCCCGCGGCGGCAAGCCCGAAGGCTGCCAGCAACATGGTGCGGAACGGCATCATTGCAGCTGCCATGGCGCTATCCCTGATCCGCCTGTATCAGGATCTCGATACGCCGATTGGCATCCGCCAAGGGGTTCTCGGGCACCTGAAGACGCCGGTCGGCATAGCCGGAGACCTGGCTGACGCGTTTTTCGCTCAGGCCACCGCGTACCAGCATGTAATAGGCGCTGTGAGCGCGCGCCATCGAAAGCCGCCAGTTGTCGTTTTCCGTGCCCTTGAACTGCCGGCCATCGGTATGGCCGCGAATGAGGATCGATCCTTTGCGCGCTTCGAGGATCTTGCCGATCTTCTCCATCGCCACCACGAGTTCCTTGCGGGGAACGGCCGAACCGACGTTGAACATCGGCGTGTCGGCCTGATCGGTAATGGTGACCAGGAGACCACCTTCGGCCGGCATGACGATCAACCCTTCGGCCAATTTGCCGGTCACGCCGCCGATGGCCGTCTCAATGCTATCACGCAGCGCCTCGGCATCGGCGTTCTTCTCCTTGTCGAACTCCTTGGTCCTGTCCGCAACATCCTGCGGAGTGACCGGTTTCGAGGGATCAGCATCCTTATCCTTGTCTTTGGCCGCGATTTCGTCGGCGCTTTCGGGACGCGGCGTCGGAACAGCGACTGCCACCTCCTGATTTGGCGCGACATCGGATTCTTCGGCGGTGGCTTGTTCTGCTGTCGGCAGTTCCGTGTTGCGCGGTGTACCGGGCTCACCCTTGGCGGTCTGCACCTGCTGAGTCCAGAAATCGGGGTCGAATGGATCGCGATAGGCCTCGCCGCCCTCGGCACCGGTCGAAGGACCGGAATCGCTGGCACCGCCCTCGCCCTTGGCGCTGACATTGGCCTGCTGGCCGACTTCCTGGGCGATCTCGGCCAGAACGGAATACGGGTTCTCGAAGAAATCAGCCTCGGAATAGTTGGCCTGGTCGCCGGATGTCGCGGTCTGGTCTTCACCGGTGGCAGCGGCTGCGCCAACCGTCTCCTGCTCTTCCTTGACCGTCGAACGCTCCTGTTTCTCTTCCCCCTCGGCCTGATCGACGGGCTTTTTCAAACCCTTTTCGGTCGGCTTCTCATCGGACAGCTTGATCGGGTTGAAATAGCTGGCAACCGAGGCCTTGGTTTCCTCGTTGGCGGCATTGACCAGCCACATGACCAGGAAAAAGGCCATCATGGCGGTCATGAAGTCGGCATAGGCAATCTTCCACGCACCACCATGGTGCCCGTCATGATCGCCGCCGCCATGGCGTTTGATGATGACGATCTCATTTTTGCCGTGATGGTGATTCTCGCCGTCGCTCATCCCAACACTTTCTTAAGGCTGGCCGCAAAGGCCGAAATACGTGTAACCAGAACGGTCTCCGCAATATCGACAGTCAGATCCAGGTCGTCCGCTTCAACGTGGTTCAGTTGCCCTGCGCATTCCGGGAGCTCGGCCTTGAGGATGTCGAACAGATCGCGTCGCCCCTTGACGGTGATCACACCCGCTTCGCCGGCCAGGATGGCATCCTCTATCAGGCGCGCCAGATCCTTGACGGCATTTTCGGCAATATCTCTGGAGACCAGCGGCGCCAGGGCGGCCATGGCCTGCTCCCCGACAGACGCGGCGATGTCCGTGGCAATCAGACGCAAACCGTCGGCGATCAGCTGGCTCGTGGCTGCATCATGAACTCGCTGCAAGGCGTCGATCTCTTCACGGTGACGGGCTTCGAGGGCCTGCCTCTCGGCCTCGAATTGCTCGCGAAGTTCCTGTTCCGCCGCTTCATGGCCCTCGGCATAGGCCTCACGCCTCTCCGCATCCAGGTCGATCGGATCGGGCGCACTCAAGGCTGGAAAATCTCCGTCGTCGAAAGCCATCCCGGGCGCGTCGAAGCCAACGTCGTTCATGACAACCGTCGCTGTCTGCGGAGCGCTAAAATCTTTCAGATAGCGTGCAAGAGGCATGCTCATAGGACGCGCCCTCCCGCTTGCGCAAAAACGCGCCGGCGCGATACGCCGACGACCGACAGGCCGGAATTCGGGATCATTTCAAAAATCTCTGCCAACTCTACACCCACGATCCGTTTCAATCCCGGGACATCCGGCTTTGCTTTTGCCGATCGGCGCCGGAAAGACGCCACATGGAAAACTAGAAGGTCAAACTTGTGCGAGGATGAAGGTGTTGGACCGCGCGCCAGGGCAGTTGCGCGGTCCAACGGTTCCACCTGATGCCGATGACCGGCGGCACGGTAGAGGGAAATGCGGTCAACTCCGGTTGGTCGATCAATGCCTTACTGGAACAGGGTGAGGATGTTCTCGGCATTGGTATTGGCAATCGACAGCGCCTGAATGCCAAGCTGCTGCTGGGTCTGAAGCGCTTTCAGCTTCGTGGACTCCTCGTTCATGTCCGCATCGACCAGTCGGCCTACGCCCTTGTCGATCACGTCCATCAGCGTCGAGACGAATTCGTCCTGCATCTCGATACGACTGGTGATGGCGCCAAGCGTGGAAGCCGAATCGGTCAACTGCTGGAGAATGGCGTCGACAGCGCTGATCATGCCGTCCAGCGTATCCTCGCTGGTGGTGGTATACAGCTCGATTTCCGTGCCGGAAGCCGTTGCAGTCGAGCCCGCATCGATCAGGAAGTAGGTAGCGCTGGTCGTGGCCGTGCCAGACGGCTGCTCAACGACAACGCCGCCGGTCAGAATGCCGCGGGATGCATCGCTGGTGTCGATCAATACGGATTCCGCTGTATCGAAGGCAAGGGTCGTGACGGACACAGTGCCGTCCGTGGCGCGGTTGAACGACGCGACGATTTCCTTGGTTCCGGGGGCGGCGGTGGATTCGTTGTAGAGCCAGTTTTCGCCGGAGAACGAAGCCGATTCGGAAATCGATGCCAGCTGGTTCTTGAGTTCGGCCAGTTCCTTGTTGATCTTTTCCTTGTCGACGCCCGGCTCGCGGGCGGCCACCAGCTTGGACTTGATTTCGGTGACGACCTCGACTGCGGATTCCAGACCCGTGTAGGCCGTGTCGGTTTTTGCGGCACCGAGGCCGAGAGCGTCCTGAACGGTGGAGAGTGCCGCGTTGTCGGAGCGCATGGTGGTCGCGATCGACCAGTATGCAGCGTTATCAGCGGCAGTGCCGACCCGGTACCCAGAGGAGACGCGCGCCTGCGTTTCTTCCATGTTCGCGTCAATGGAACGAAGTGTCTGAAGAGCCGCCATCGCGGCGGTATTGGTCATAATGCTGGTCATTGAATGGTGCCCCATGAAGGTTACGGGACATACCGGACTGAAAATCTAATGATTACCGGCAACGTCGGATCGCTTCATGCGCATCGGTCGCTTCTTTGCCCTGGCGACCAACCTGACGTTCTTAACGAATGATTAACAGTCATATGGTTAACAAAACCTTAACGCAATAAAGTTTTTGTTAATCTTGATGAATAAATCGCTAAGATCGTGCCGGGCCGCAAGCGTCGCTCAAGCCTGGGACAAACGGCAAACGCCGCGACCCCTAGGGATCGCGGCGTTTGTCGTGGTGACTAAGCGGTAAGAGCGGCGTTTGCCGAAGAGCTTACTGGAACAGCGACAACACGTTTTCAGAGTTGGAGTTGGCAATCGACAGCGCCTGGATGCCAAGCTGCTGCTGGGTTTGAAGCGCCTTCAGCTTCGTCGATTCCTCGTTCATGTCGGCATCGACCAGTCGGCCCACGCCGGTGTCGATCACGTCCATGAGGTCGGCCACGAATTCGCCCTGCATCTCGATGCGGCTCTTGGTGGCACCAAGCGTTGCACCGGCATCGGTCATATCGAGCAGCATGGCGTCGACGGCGCTGATCATGCCCTCGACTTCGAAGTCCGTGGTCGAGTCAGACAGTTCAACAACCGTACCAGACGCAGCCGAGCCGGCCGAGGTGATCAGGAAGTAGGTTACCGTCGTGGTGGTCGTGCCGGTGGCAACCGAGACCGAGTAGTCCTTGGTCAGAAGACCCAGGCTGGCGTCGTTGTCGTCGATCAGGACCGAAGTCGAGGCGTCGAAGGACAGGACTTCGACCGATACGTTGTCGGAAGAATCGCGAACGAAGGAGCCGATCATTTCCTTGGTGCCGATGGCTGCCGTGGAGTCATTGTAGAGCCAGTTCTCACCGGAGAAGGAGGCCGATTCGGCAATCGAGCCGAGCTGCGACTTCAGTTCGGTCAGTTCCTTGTTGATCTTATCCTTGTCAACGCCCGGTTCGCGAGCGGCAACGAGCTTGGCCTTGATTTCGGAAACGACGTCGATGGCGGCTTCCATACCGGTATAGGCTGTGTCGACCTTGGCAGCGCCGAGGCCGAGGGCGTCCTGGACGGCGCCGAGTGCCTTGTTATCCGAACGCATGGTGGTGGCGATCGACCAGTAGGCGGCGTTGTCCGATGCGTCTTCAACGCGGTAACCGGAGGAAACACGCGACTGCGTGGTTTCCATGCTGGAGTTGATGGAGCGGAGGGTGTCGAGTGCTGCGATTGCGGCGTTGTTGGTCATCAAGCTAGTCATAGTGCTGCCCCTTTATTGACAGTGATTTGGAAGGGACATACCGGGTTTTATACCGGCAACGGAGGTCAGCTTCATGCCCGCCTATCGGATGACTTTGGTCATCGGCCCGCCGTTTCGATAGGCACAGAAAACACCATTATGGTTAATGAATACTAAACGCCGGATGGCTTTCGTTAATAACAATTGAGAAAAAATGAAGGCGCGGCATTTTGCAAAAAAAGACGCCGCGATCCTTGGGACCGCGGCGTCTTTTTTCAACCCGTTCGGGACGCGCCGAAGCGCCTCCCGAACGCCACCGTCCCTTAGCGGAACAGCGACAGGATGTTTTCGGAGTTGGAGTTGGCAATCGATAGCGACTGGATGCCGAGCTGCTGCTGGGTCTGAAGCGCTTTCAGCTTCGTCGATTCCTCGTTCATGTCGGCATCGACCAGTCGGCCTACGCCGGTGTCGATCACGTCCATGAGGTCGGCGACGAATTCGCCCTGCATGTCGATGCGGCTCTTGGTGGCACCAAGCGTTGCACCGGCATCGGTCATATCGAGCAGCATGGCGTCGACGGCGCTGATCATGCCCTCGACTTCGAAGTCCGTGGTCGAGTCAGACAGTTCAACAACCGTACCAGACGCAGCCGAGCCGGCCGAGGTGATCAGGAAGTAGGTTACCGTCGTGGTGGTCGTGCCGGTGGCAACCGAGACCGAGTAGTCCTTGGTCAGAAGACCCAGGCTGGCGTCGTTGTCGTCGATCAGGACAGACGTCGAGGCGTCGAACGACAAGACTTCGACCGATACGTTGTCGGAAGAATCGCGAACGAAGGAGCCGACCATTTCCTTGGTGCCGATGGCAACCGTGGAGTCATTGTAGAGCCAGTTCTCACCGGAGAAGGAGGCCGATTCGGCAATCGAGCCGAGCTGTGCCTTGAGTTCGGTCAGTTCCTTGTTGATCTTATCCTTGTCAACGCCCGGCTCGCGAGCGGCAACGAGCTTGGCCTTGATTTCGGAAACGACGTCAATGGAGGCTTCCATACCGGTATAGGCTGTGTCGACCTTGGCAGCGCCGAGGCCGAGGGCGTCCTGAACGGCGCCGAGTGCCTTGTTGTCCGAACGCATGGTGGTGGCGATCGACCAGTAGGCGGCGTTGTCCGATGCGTCTTCAACGCGGTAACCGGAGGAAACACGCGACTGCGTGGTATCCATGGAGGCGTTGATGGAGCGGAGGGTGTCAAGAGCTGCAATTGCAGCATTGTTCGTCATAATACTCGTCATAGGTACTGCCCCTTGTTGACAGGAAATTTGGAAGGGACATACCGGATTGTGATACCGGCAACGACAGCACGCGTCATGCAATTAACCTTTGTTTACAACTGGTTAATCCGTCGTTTTGATGTCCTCATTCAACCTCATTAAGGTTAACAGACACTAAAGCTTGAAATGAAAAAGCGAATATTTCGGATAAATGCCGTTCGACTGCCCTAAAAGCCCTGGCTTGATTGAAAAAAACAAAAAAACAGCCGCGCCCAGGAGGGCGCGACTGCCTGAAAACTCCGCCTTTCGATCAGGCGGCTATGGCGTGTCCGATTAACGGAACAGCGACAGGATGTTTTCGGAGTTGGAGTTGGCGATCGACAGCGCCTGGATACCGAGCTGCTGCTGGGTCTGCAGGGCTTTGAGCTTCGTCGATTCCTCGTTCATGTCGGCATCGACCAGTCGGCCCACCCCGGTGTCGATCACGTCCATGAGGTCGGCGACGAACTCATCCTGCATGTCGATGCGGCTCTTGGTGGCACCAAGGGTCGCTGCGGCGTCCGTCATGTCGTCCAACATGGCGTCGACGGCGCTGATCATGCCTTCGACTTCGAAGTCCGTGCTCGAGTCAGACAGTTCAACAACCGTACCAGACGCAGCCGAGCCGGCCGAGGTGATCAGGAAGTAGGTTACCGTCGTGGTGGTCGTGCCGGTGGCAACCGAGACCGAGTAGTCCTTGGTCAGAAGACCCAGGCTGGCGTCGTTGTCGTCGATCAGGACAGACGTCGAGGCGTCGAAGGACAGGGTTTCGACAGAAACATTGCCTTCCGAGTCACGAACGAAGGAACCGACCATTTCCTTGGTGCCGACGGCAACCGTGGAGTCGTTGTAAAGCCAATTTTCGCCGTTGAACGATGCCGATTCGGCAACCGAGGCGAGCTGCGACTTCAGTTCGGTCAGTTCCTTGTTGATCTTGTCCCTGTCAACACCCGGTTCGCGAGCGGCAACGAGCTTGGCCTTGATTTCGGAAACGACGTCGATGGCGGCTTCCATGCCGGTGTAGGCGGTATCGGTCTTGGCAGCGCCGAGGCCGAGGGCGTCCTGGACGGCGCCGAGTGCCTTGTTGTCCGAACGCATGGTGGTGGCGATCGACCAGTAGGCGGCGTTGTCCGATGCGGAGTCGACGCGGTAGCCGGAAGAAACCCGGCCCTGGGTCGTGTCAAGGCTCTTGTTGATCGAACGAAGCGTGTCGAGTGCGGACAGCGCTGCAGAGTTTGTCATGATGCTGGTCATAGGATTGTCCCTTGATTACAAGATACGAGAGAGGGACATGCCGGATTTGCTACCGGAAGAGGCGATCGACATCATGTCAATTAACTAATGCTGAAATTAATTCGCCTCTGAGAGCTAAATGACAGCAAGGACTTTAACACCGCCTGAAGGCAAATGGTGAAGAATTCATTAAATGCGCAATTGGCCCTTAAAGAGAGGCCAGATGCGTCAAATTTGAATAAAATGGTTTATAATATCACAAATATCGACGCAAAATGGCCCTTCCGGCACCCAAAAGTGCGGAACTGGTTTGCGAGCGGCGAGACGGCCGGCAGATCTTCGGAGGGGTCAGGCGAAGGAGCGGACGAGACTGCCGACCAGCAGGTTCCAGCCATCGATCAGCACGAAGAACAGAACCTTGAAGGGCAGCGAGATCGAAGTCGGCGGCAACATCATCATGCCCATCGCCATGGTGATCGTCGCGACGATCATGTCGATGACCAGGAACGGCAGGATGATCAGAAAACCGATCTCGAAGCCGCGGCGGATTTCCGACAGCATGAAGGCGGGAACCAGGACACGGTAGTCGACCTTCTGGTCGACCACGGGCGTCTGTCCGCGTTCGCTGGCGATATCGATGAACAGACGCAGATCCTTGTCGCGGGTGTTGGCCGTCATGAAGGTTCTGAACGGCTCGGCGATGCGCTCGACCGCCTGGGCTTCCGTCAACTGGTTGTCGAGCAAGGGCTGAACGCCATCGCGCCAGGCCGCGTCCATGGTGGGCGTCATCACGTAGAAGGTCATGAACAGCGCCAGGCTCACCAGAATCATATTGGACGGCGTACTGGCCAGACCCATGCCGGAGCGCAGAATGGAAAAGGCGATGATGAAGCGCGGAAAGCTCGTCACCATGATCAGGATACCGGGAGCCACTGACAGAATGGTCAGCAACCCGAAGGTCCGGATGATCCAGGCTGCAACGGAGCCGTCGATCGGCGTGTTCAGGATATCGGTCGGAAACTGCTGCGCGTGAGCAATTTCCGGCACCGCCATCATGGCAGCAAGCAAGATGAGGTATCGAATCATTCGATCACAAATGTCCTGAACATCACTCTCGATACGCGCCCTTCGGATCGAAGGTCAACACGCTCCTGGATGTCTTCCTTCAAATATTGAAAGCCGCGGGGGCCCTCGACCTGCTGCAGCGAGACCGTGCGCATGTAGGCCATAATATCCTGGTGGATGCTTTCGGACATCGTCACGTCCGCCGGCCCATTGAACAAAAGCGCCACTTCCAGCCGGATCCAGCTTTCCGAGGGATAGGCAAGATTGGTGGTGATGGGCTCCAGCTGGACAACGCCGTTCGCCTCGGTCGAGATATGCGGCAGGCCCTCTTCTTCCGTACCGGCGCCATGGGCGCCTGCAGCCGCGGCCTCGGTGGCCGCAGCGTCCGCTTCGGCGGACTGGATCTTCGGGGCGATCAGCATGCCGACCACCCAGCCGCCGCCGCCGCCCAGAACCGTCAGACCGGCGATCGCTGCAATCAACAGGATCAGCGAAGATTTTTTCTTCCCACCTTCATTGGCTTCGGCTTCTTGCATGGTCCCTAACCGCCGTTCGTTTTCAAAAGCTCTGCCGGCATCAGATCGGCGAGAACAGATCGACAACCTGCTGCCCGACCGGAGGCTGCTGCACCTCGGTCAGACGGCCGCGGCCGCCATAGGATATGCGAGCCTCTGCGATGCGTTCGTATGAGATCGTGTTGTCGGCATCCACATCCTGCGGCCGGACGATACCGGCAACGTTCAAGATGCGAAGTTCATGATTGACCCGCACTTCCTGGGAGGCGCTGATCAGCAGATTGCCGTTTTCCAGAATGCCCGTCACGACGGCGGCGACCAGCAGGGTCAATTTCTCCGATCGGCTGATCGATCCCTTGCCTTCGCTGCTGGTGTCGGAGCCCGAGCTGAGATCACCCGTCGTCTCCGGCGGCGACCAGCCGAACAGATCGGCGGCCGTCGACCAGGTGATGCCGCTCGAGTTGGTGCGGCTGCGATCGGTCTCGTTATCGAAGGTCGCCTTGTCGTTGATCTGGATATTGACCGTCAGGATGTCGCCGACATTGAGGGCGCGCGAATCCTTGAACAGGGCCGCCTGCGAATCGCTCCAGAGCGAATAGCCGCTGGCAATCTGTCGCGGCTGCTTGGGATAAAGCGCCATCTGCGGCGTCTGGCTATAGCGCAGTCCGCTGCCGATCGGGCTCATCGACGGTGCGTTGCCGATCTCCTTGACGGTCTGGCTTTCGCAACCCGCCAGGAATGCGACCGCGAGGAAGACTGTAAAACGCTTGGTCATGACGGATCTTTCGATGTAGTGGGATCAGCGGCGCTCGACATGATGGATGCCACAGCACCCGCCTTCTCGGCGTCCATTTCGCTCAGGATGAGGCTTGACTGCCGGGGCGGCAGCTTCATCAGGATCGCAGCGGCAAGCCCGACATTGACTTCCTCCAGCTGCGGCGCAGCGGCATCGGCCTTCATCTTCTTGTAGATTTCCACCAGGCTGGCTTCGGCCTGCACCAGGAAATCGTTGCGGCGCTTGAGCCAGTCCTCGTATTCAGCCTTGCGCTCCTCCAGGATGGCGATGCGGCTGTCGACGTCGGCCTGCAGCTTTTCCAGATCCTGCTTCTGCAGAAGATAGCGCTGATCGCGGGCCGGATCGGCAATGCTGGTGCAGAATTTCTGGATTTCGTCCTGGGTGATGGAGTCGAGCGGCGATTTTTCCTGGGCATGGCTGCCGGATACCGAGGCCAGCAGAAGGGAGCCGGCGACAAAGGCCAGCCGGACCAGGTGAGCAGATGCCGGAGCGCGGGGTCGAGCAATCATTGCAGTACAAGCTCCGCTTGAAGGGCGCCGGCCGATTTGATGCCTTGCAGGATGGCGATGATGCCATCCGGCTTGACGCCGATATTGTTGAGACCGGTCACAAGGGTGCGCAGATCCGGGCCTTCGACGATCGCGACATTGCCGCCTTCCGTCTGGGCCAGGATATCGGTCTGCGGCTGAATGGCCGTTTCGCCGCGGGAGAACGGTTGCGGCTGGATGACCTGCGGTGTTTCCGTGACCTGAACCGTCAAGGTGCCGTAACTGACGGCCACCTTGGACACGCGGACATCAGCGCCGATGACGATCGTGCCGGTACGCTCGTTGATGACCACCTTGGCCGGCGTATCGGTCGCGACGACGAGGTTTTCGATATCCGCCATCAGTCGGGCCAGATCGGCCGTTCTCGGCTTCTGGACGACGACCTCCTGGGAATCGCGGGCCTCGGCGATCGGGCCGCCGAAATTGGCGGCGGCATAACCGTTGATCCGCTCGGCGATGCCCATGGCGGTGGAGAAGTCGGGATTGCGCAGCTGCAGGACCAGATTGACCCCATCCTTGAATTTCGACGGCAGTTCCCGTTCGACGATCGCGCCATTGGGTACCCGGCCGGAGGTCGTCACGCCTTCGGTGATGCTGCCTGCCTGCCCTTGCGCCGAAAAGCCGGAAACGATGATGGAACCCTGTGCGACCGCATAGATCTGTCCGTCGGCGCCCGAGAGGGAGGTCATGATCAGCGTGCCGCCGCGTAGCGACGTCGCGTCGCCAAGCGAACTGACCGACGCATCGATCCGACTGCCTGGGCTCGCAAATGGCGGCAGGGTAGCCGTTACCATGACGGCGGCGGTGTTCTTGGCGTTGGACTGTCCGCCCTGGGTCGAGATACCGAGGTTCTGCAGCATGGCGCGCATCGACTGCTCGGTGAAGGGCGACGAGCGAAGGCTGTCGCCGGTCGCCTGCAGGCCCACGACCAGACCGTAACCGATCAGCTGGTTGTCGCGGCCGGCCTGCAACGAGGCGATATCCTTGATGCGCGAGTTTGCCGCCAAGCCGCTGCCGGCAGGCCCAAACCCGATGGCGAGCCCCATCAGCACAGTTATCAGAAAACGCATTGTACTCATTTTGCCATCACCTGCACGGTTCCGTCAGCCATCACCGTACCGCTGACGATTACGCCGGAATCCAGATTGCGTACCTTTATGACGTCGCCGATCGCGGCGTCCTGCAACGGGCTGCCGGCGGCCGAAATCGTCATCGGCCCGATCGTGAATGTCAGACGAAGATTGGAGCCACGCTTGACCGCGAAAGGCTCGCGCAATCCCGAAACGGGGATGGTGCGGCCCGGAAGCAGCGTTCGCTTGGATATCATGCCGACCACCTCGGCGATCGAGCCGGCATAACCGCCGGCCAGATTCGGGTTGGTGATGGCGACTTCCTCAAGCTGGTGGGCGGACACTGTCTCGCCGGGATAGATGATCTCGGTGGGGACGACCGCATAACCGCTTTCTGCGGCAATGACATCGGCCCCGGCGCCAAGCGCCAGGGCAACGGTCGCAAGGACCACCGGTATTCTCTTCGATCCTGTGATGCGGCGAAACATCATGTTTGCCCTTTCCCGTGGCTTACTTCAGGTTCTTACTGACGATCTGCGCCATCTCGTCAGCCGTGGTAATGACCTTCGAGTTCATTTCGTAGGCGCGCTGGGCGGAGATCAGATCGGTGATTTCCTTCACGGAATCGACGTTCGACGATTCGAGGTAACCCTGCTTGATGTAGGCGAAGCCCGGATCTTCCGGCGCGGCGACAATCGGCTCGCCGGAAGCCGCGGTCTCGCCGAACAGGTTGTCGCCGAGCGGCTTCAGGCCTGCCTCGTTGACGAAATTGGCGATCGTCAGCTGGCCGATTTCGGTTAGGTCGGTGTCGTTGCCGAGGCGCGCCGACACGACGCCGGTACGGCTGACCTCCAGTTCGCTGGCATCGTCGGGAACGGTGATGCCCGGCACCACCGCATAGCCGTCGATGGTGACCAGCTGGCCGTCGGCATTGGTGTTGAAGGCGCCGGCGCGGGTATACTGCGTCGTGCCGTCGGCGGATTCGATCTGGAACCAGCCGCGCCCGACAAGCGCCATGTCGAGCTCGTTTTCGGTCTGGGTCAGTTCGCCCTGCAGATGGATGTTACGGACGGCCGCCGTCTGAACACCGAGACCGATATTCGCACCCTCGGGCACGATCGCCTGGTTTGCCCGGTTGGGCACGCCTTGGGTCTTTTCCGTCTGGTACAACAGATCCGAGAATTCGGCACGGGCCCGCTTGTAGCCGGTCGTGTTGATATTGGCGATGTTGTTGGCAATCACTTCCAGATTTGTCTGCTGGGCGTCCATGCCGGTGGCTGCGATAGCGAGCGCTCTCATATGTTCGTCCTCAAATCCGTTAAATTTGCATCTTGCTGACTTCGAGATAGGCCGAGACGATCTTGTCGCGCAGCGCTATCGCGGTCTGGAGAGACTGCTCGGCCGCGAGAACTGCGTCCACCACTTCGCGGGTGTTCGCCGTTCCCTTGATCCCTTCGAAGGACGAGACTTCGGCCTGCTTGATATTGTCCATCGCCTGGGTGGCCATGTCGCCGAGCACGCTTGCAAAGCTCATTCCGGTCGACGTGCCGGGGGTCGCCGCACCCGTCTGCAGGCCGGTGTCCACCGTCTCGGTCGACAGGCCTTCAAGGCCCTTGGTCAAGGACAACGAACTTACGCTATTGATTGAATCTATCATTGGGAGGCCTTCAGAAGATCGATGGTCGAAGCGATGAGATCACGCGTCTGCTTGACGCTTTGCAGATTGGCTTCATAGCTGCGATTGGCTTCGCGCATGTCTGACATCTCGATCAGAATGTTCACGTTCGGCAGCTTGACGAAGCCCTTCTCGTCCGCGGCGGGATTGCCCGGATCGTATTCCTCGACAAAGTCGGAGGCATCGAAGCCAAGCTTTTCAACCTCAACCAGTGTGGCACCGCTGGCCTTGTCGAGTTCGGAACCGAAGGTCACAGTCTTGCGGCGGTAGGGATCCGCGCCGGGCGTATCGCCGGTCGAGCGCGCATTGGCGATGTTTTCGGAGACGATGCGCAGGCGCGTGGACTGAACTTCAAGCCCGCTACCGGCGATCTTCAGGGCGGATGTCAACGGATCCATAACTTACTTCCTTACGGTCATCAGCATCATGCGATGGAAGGAACTGACCAGGTTGGTGTTGAGAGTGTACTGACGCTGGATCTCACCAGTCTTGGTGAGCTCCTCGGCAAGAGCGACGGAGTTGCCGGACTCCTGAACGCCGATCTCGTTGTTGAGCTTGGCTTCCTTCACTTCCACGTCGTCGCTCAGCGAACTGGTCGACATATGGCCCGGGTGGGTCTTGGCCATGCGCACAGAACGGGTCTCGTCGAGGACAGCATCGAAGGGGGTGATATCCTTGGCCAGAAATTTCGGCGTGTTCGCGTTGGCAATGTTGCCGGCGACAACTTCCTGACGCACGGAAAGCCATTCGGCCTGCCGGGATGCCAAGTCAAAAAGCTGGATCGGGTCCATAGGGTTCTCTCCGTTTTACTGCCTAAAGCCTATGGGGCTAATCTTGCGTGGGACTTACGGAGAAAGTTGTCTTCACTCGTGTTCGTAGATTTCACCTGCAGACGTCACGATGACCCATTTCCCATCACGCTGTTCAAGGGTCGCGACACGGCTGTTGTCGGGCAGGATCGAGCCGACGCGAACCATGAACATGGCCGAGCCGTCCTCGATCAGCGCACGGCCATTGGCGACATGCAGCAGACGGAAACCACCGCGACCGGGGAACGGCTGGATTTCATCCAGAGCGTCGCCTGCCTTTGTCTCTTCGCCCAGCTTCGACACCGTCGCGGTAACCAGGGAATCCAGATCCTGCGGGGGCGACTTGGGACCATTGTCGTCCTTGTCGACCATGGCCAGCGGCGAAACGCTGAACACGTTTCGGCCGGGACCTTCCGGCAGGTCGCGCGTGTGATCGATCGCCGTCACCCGCATGCCGAATTTCTCTTCGTTGAAGAAGACATACCAGGGGAAGAAAGCCGCGGCGCAGGCAAGTGCCACGCCGGTCGCGGCGAGGACGCGATCAGTCAGCAGGGACGGCTTGCGAAAAGGCTGCTTCAACGGCGGCACTTTTTCGTCGGCATCAAAATCGGTCACGGTCATCCTCTTAGTTTTCCGGTGGTACCAGGCTGGCCGGCTGCTGCCTTCAGGGCGCCGGCCAGATCGGCATAGGCGTCCACAGCCGCGCGATCGCTCGGCGTCTGCTTCAGCACCTCGTAGATGAGGGGAACCTGCTTGATCGCCATGTCGAGATCCGGATCACTGCCGGCGCGGTAACCGCCGATCAGCCGCAGATCCCGCGTTTCTTCAAAACGATGGATCAACGTCTTCAGGCGCGAGACCAGTTTTTCCTGCTCCGGCGTCCAGGCCTTGCGCGCCAGACGCGAGATCGAGGTCAGCGGATTGATCGGCGGATATCGCCCCTCGTCCGCCAGGCTTCGATCGAGCACGATATGGCCGTCGAGAATACCGCGAGTCGAGTCGGCGATCGGGTCGTTGTGGTTGTCGCCATCGACGAGAATGGAGATGATCGCCGTGATGGTCCCTGCCCCCTCCTCGCCCGGGCCAGCCCGTTCCAGCAGCCGCGGCAATTCGGTGAAGACCGACGCCGGGTATCCGCGGGCAATCGGCGGCTCGCCGGCGGCCGTGGCCACTTCGCGAATGGCATGGGCAAAACGGGTGATGCTGTCGACGATGAACAGGACGTTTTCGCCTTTGTCGCGGAAATGCTCGGCAATGGTCATGGCGGCCAGCGGCGCCATCTTGCGCAGCATCGGGCTTTCGTCACTGGTGGCAACAACCGCCACGGCCTTGGCCATGTTGGGGCCGAGCGTATCCTCGATAAACTCGCGCACTTCACGGCCGCGTTCGCCGACCAGCGCAATCACCACCTTGTCAAAGGCATCGGCGCGCGCCAGCATCGACAGCAGGGTCGACTTGCCTACGCCGGAGCCGGCGAAGATGCCGAGACGCTGGCCGAAGCAGAGCGGAGAAAAGATATCGATGGCCCGCACGCCGGTGCGGAATCCCTTTTCAACGCGACGGCGCGCCATGGATGGCGGCGCCGAATTGGAAATCGACCGGCGTTCAGGTCCTGATGTGAGGGGGCCGCGGCCATCGATCGGCTCGCCCAAAGCGTTGATCGTGCGGCCGCACCAGCTGGCATCCGGCGCGATGCGAAAAGCGCCCTTGCGAATGACCACGTCGTGCACGCCGATCGGTTCGCCAGGCTCGATGGGGCAGACATAGACCAACTCGGGCTCGACCCGTACGACCTCGCCCAGATGAATGCCGGTCGCGCTGCGATGGGCGACGAAATCGCCGAGATGCAGATGGCGAGACAGACCGGTCACGGTGTAGTGGCCGGCCGCGATGGTGCGGACATGGCCGCCATGAGTCACGGAATAATCCGGATTGGCATAGCGCGTCGTCAATCCTGCCAGCTGCGCCAGCTTTGTGTTCGGAGCGATATCGACTTGAAACTCTGTGGCCATCGGTCTTCGTCCTCAGCCTATCGGCTTCCGCCGAGCGTCTTGATTGCCTCGCTGAGAGATGTCTCGCCTTCCTGGATCAGGGAGGAAATGCTCTCGAAAGCACGATTGACCTGGATCAGTTGCGTCATCTCACCGATGCCGTTGACATTGGACTGCTCGAGATAACCCTGGATGACGCCGATCGACGAATCGTCCACCACCGGCTGCGGCCGGTCGGTGGTGATCACACCGCTATTGTCGTGGCGGATGAAGCCCTTGCTGATATCGGCGGTAAACAAGCCGAGCGTTGCGACCTGGCGATCATCCTGCATGATGCCGCCGTCAGCGCCAACGGACGGCGGGCCGCCGGCCCGGTTGAGTTGGATCGGCGCACCGCCAGCGTCAAGGACGGGATAACCCTGCAGCGAGACCAGTTCGCCGGTTTCCTTCATGGTGAAACGGCCATCGCGGGTCAGGACCTGACCAGCGGGCGTATCGATGGCGAACCAGGCGTCGCCCTTGACCGCGAAATCGAGGGGATTGCCGGACTGCTCCAACTGCCCGGATGCGGTATTGAGATAGTCATTGCCCTGGGACACGAAGGCGATCTTGGCATTCATGTCGTTCTGGGTCTTGCTCAGCACCTGATCGAACTTGACCTCGGTCGAACGGAAACCGACCGTGTTTATGTTCGCCATATTGTCTGCGATTGTCGTCAGTCGCCGCTCGAGGGCAATCTGTGACGACAGAGAAACATACATTCCAGATTGCACGTCAACTGCCTCCGAGTTTCAGGGAGTTTATAGAGATCAACAAATCGGCGGAAATGCCGTGCCCGGCCGAGGAGCCGAAAACGGCCAGCGGGTCATAGTTGTTGGATGGGTTTTCCAGCTCCCAGAGCGCCGTAAAGCGCTCGAGAAAGGTGCCGAGCTTCTCGGGGTCCTTGAAGTCCTCGACGTCGAAGAGCTTTTCGAGATAGGCCGCCTGCTTGTCGATATCGGAGGCGGCAACCTCCATCGGCAATTGAAAGGCGGTACGAACGACCTGAGCCAGGGCGCCATCGGCCAGAATATCCATGGTCGACGTCACTTCGGGCGCCATGCGCTCAAAATAAAGCGCGAGCCGCACACCATTGTTGTCGGCGCCGGCGTCTTCCTCGAGGGTCTGGCGCATATATTTGTCGACGACGCCCTTTTGCGCCCGGTCGAAGGAGGTGGCGGCCGTGTCATAGGCGGCAAAATTCAGTGCCGTGGCCAGGTCCGCATATCGGGGATCCGTCAGTTGCTTGGCAAAGGCCTCGTCGTCGGTCACACCCTCGGTCAGCACCTTGCGGATGAAGGCCTTGGCATAGGCCATGTCTTCGAGACCGTGCGCCTTCAGCGCATAATTATAAAGACGCGTATCGGCCATGAAATCGTCGACGGATTTCACATCGCCGATCTTGGAGAGATAGTATTCGGTTTCGCGTACGACATCCGGCTTCTGCGATACGCGTTCAAGCGAGCTCGGCAGGTCCTTGGCAATCATCTGATAGCTTGTATAGGTTGTCGTCACGGTCGTTTACCTCCAGGATGGGACAAGCGGGAATAGCGTCCGTTATCGCTGTTATTGTCCCAAATGGCTTGCGCGAAGCTGTCTGTAGGTTGACAATTCATGAAGAGCCCGACCATCAGCCTCACGCAAGGAAGCAACCTTATCGCTTCATCTGAAAAGCAACGTTCAGATGCAGGCGCGAAATGAATATTATCATCGGATTTGTGATCACTATCGGCTGTATCCTCGGAGGTTTTATGGCCATGGGTGGCCATATCGACGTGCTTATTCAGCCCTACGAGCTCATGATTATCGGCGGTGCCGGCATCGGCGGTTTCATCATGGCCAATCCGATGAAGGTCGTGAAAGACTCCGGCAAAGCGCTTGCCGAGGCCTTCAAGAACGCGGTTCCCAAGGAACGGCACTATCTGGATGTGCTCGGCGTCCTTTATTCTCTGATGCGCGACCTCAGAACGAAATCGCGCAACGAGATCGAAGCGCATATCGACAATCCCGAGGAGTCCTCGATCTTCCAGGCAGCGCCGTCGGTCCTGAAGAACAAGGAGTTGACGGCCTTCATCTGCGACTATGTCCGTCTGATCATCATCGGCAATGCCCGTAGCCACGAGATCGAGGCGCTGATGGACGAAGAAATCAACACCATCCACTACGACAAGATGAAGCCGTACAATGCCATCACCATCATGGGCGACAGCTTCCCGGCCATCGGTATCGTTGCGGCGGTGCTCGGCGTCATCAAGGCCATGGGCAAGATCAACGAATCGCCGGAAGTTCTGGGCGCGCTGATCGGCGCCGCCCTCGTCGGCACCATGCTCGGCATCATCCTGTCCTATTCGGTCTGCAATCCGCTGGTCTCGCAGATCAAGGTGGTTCGTACCAAGCAGCACCGCCTCTACATCATCGTCAAGCAGACCCTGCTTGCCTACATGAACGGCTCTGTCCCGCAAGTTGCGTTGGAATACGGCCGCAAGACGATTTCCTCCTATGAGCGTCCGTCGATTGACGCGGTCGAGCAGGAAATGATGAACCCAGGTGGCGAGAACAAGGCGGCTTGATCATGACAGATACACAGACAAAGCCCGCGACCCCCATCGATCACGCCCTGCTTGCAAAGCTGACCGGCGCTCTCGGCGACAAAAAGACGGTAGAGAAGCTGGCGGCCGATTTTGGCCACCTCTACAGCGAATTCCTGCCCGACGTCTTCCACAGCGAGACGGGACTGGCGATCGAAGTCAGCTACAACCGTCACAGCGCGGGCCTGATGAACGACCTGATCGCCGATCTGGGCGACGATTTCGTGCTGGTCGATGCGTCCCTGCGCAACTGGAGCCAGAATTTCGTCCTGGCTTGCGGCAACGGCTTCGTCATCACCCTGATGGAAAACCTGCTGGGCGCCATGCCGGAAACCATCGAACAACCGATCCAGCGCCCGCTGTCGCGCATCGAACTCGATCTGGCCGTCATGGTGTTCGACCGGATTGCCAATGTTCTGCGCTCCGGCGTGAACGCGACGGGCGGCTTTGAAGTCATCCCCGAGCGGCCGCACAATGCGGAAGATCGTCCCAAGCCCGAACCCGACCATATTGACGAATTCGGCGCCGCAATCCGGATGAACATCACGCTCGGCACGGTGACATCCGAATTTGTCCTGATCATTCCGCAAAAGGCATTGCTCAAGACCAAGGTGACCGCTCCCCGATCCAAGAGCCAATTGTCGAAGAACCACAAGGAGTGGTCGGATCAGCTGGCCGAACAGGTTCGTCGCTCGCAGATCACGTTGGAGGCCAAGGTCCGGCTGCAGCCGATCTCGCTGCTGACGGTCTCCAAGCTTGCCGTCGGCGATGTCATTCCGTTCCGCGATCATGGCGACGTCACCGTCGACGTCAGCGCGAACGGCAAGGACATGTATGCATGCGAATTCGGCCGGGCCGGCGAGCACTACACGGTTCGCGTTAAATCAAACATCAGTTCCGAAGACGAGATACTTAGACATTTGATGGGGTAAGACCTTTATCCTGCCGCCGGCACGGCAAGGCAGGTTGAGGCAAGTTTCAACGGGAATAGTGATTTCATGGCTACGAAAAAAACACCTGTGACCGATGACGATGCACTGGCGATGCCGGCGAGCGATGCCGATTTCGACCAGGCGATCGACGATCTGCGCGGCGTCCTGAAAAGCGACAGCGACGGAACCTTGCCGGATCTCGGCGGTGACTTCGGTTCGGACCTCGGCGGCGACTTCGGTGCCGGCAGCAGCGATGCACCCGGCATGGCGAGCTTTGATTCCGATTTTGGCGGCGGTAGCCCATCGATGGATACCGGTTCCTTCGGCGACACGTCGTTCGGTGGCGGCTTTTCCGACACGGGCGGCCAGACGGCCGGCCTCGGCAGCGCGCTGAACGCCAATCTCGATCTGATCATGGATATCCCGATCGATGTCCAGATCGTTCTCGGCAGCAGCCGCATGCAGGTCTCGGGCTTGATGAATCTCGAGGAAGGCGCAATCATTGCGCTGGACAAGAAAATCGGCGAACCGGTTGAAATCATGGTGAATGGCCGGCGGATTGCCAAAGGCGAAATCACCGTGCTTGAAAACGACGACACCCGGTTCGGTGTCAAACTGATCGAAGTGATGAGCACCAAGACATCCTGACCCAATTCTAGGGCCGGAGGGGAAAGACCATGATGGACTTTGATGATTTCGGCGGTCCCATTGCAGGAAAGCCCCTGAGCCAGGCGGACAAGGCCGCTGCGGTTCTTCTTGCCATGGGCAAGGGCGTTGCCGGCAAGCTGCTGAAGTATTTCACCCAGAACGAATTGCAGACGATCATTGCCTCGGCCCAGACACTGCGCACCATTCCGCCGGACGAACTGGCTGTTCTCGTCGGCGAATTTGAGGACCTGTTCACCGAGGGCGCCGGCCTGATGGACAATGCCAAGGCCATCGAGAGCATTCTCGAAGAAGGCCTCACGCCGGAAGAAGTCGACGGCCTGCTCGGCCGTCGTACTGCATTCCAGGCCTATGAGGCTTCGATCTGGGATCGCCTGCAGGATGCCGATCCGGAATTCATCGGCAAGTTCCTGATGCGCGAACATCCGCAGACAGTTGCTTATATCCTGTCCATGATCCCGTCCGCATTCGGCGCCAAAGTGCTGTTCACCCTGCCGGAGAGCCGGCGGGCCGATATCATGAACCGGACGGTGAACCTGAAGAACGTCAGTTCCAAAGCGGCCCAGATCATCGAGAACCGGGTCATCGAACTGATCCAGGAAATCGACACCGATCGCAATTCTGTCGGCACCAACAAGGTGGCCGAACTGATGAACGAGCTGGACAAGCCCCAGGTCGACACCTTGCTCAGCTCGCTGGAGACGATCAGCAAGGAAGCGGTCAACAAGGTTCGTCCGAAGATCTTCCTGTTCGAGGATCTGCTGTCGATGCCGCAGCGCAGCCGCGTCATGCTGCTCAACGACATCTCCGCCGATATTCTCACCATGGCGCTGCGTGGCGCCTCGGTGGAGATCCGCGAATGTGTCCTGTCGGCGATCAGCCCGCGTCAACGCCGCATGATCGAATCGGATCTGCAGGCCGGCACCGTCGGCATCAACCCGCGCGAAATCGCGATTGCCCGGCGGGCGGTCGCCCAGGAGGCCATTCGCCTCGCCAATGCCGGCCAGATTCAGCTCAAGGAATCCGAGGCCGAAAAGGCCGCCTGAGCCTGACGTCAACCATGCGGGCCACTCACGTCCGCATGGTTCGGTTTCTGCAGACCAGAGGTGGCACAGGCGGCCGCTTCGATTGCCAGCTGCCCTACCGCTGCAATCTATCCGCATGCACTGTTGAAAACCCTGGCCCCACCAATTGCGACGATTGAATGCGGGAACGCCCGGGGGTATCTTGATGATGCGGCCGTGCCCGACGCGTATGGCCGTCCTTGACGTCGATATCTCGATCACCGCGCGTCCGGCCGCCTTGGCAAGTGTCGATCCGATGGACGGAACATGGCAGCAGGCCCGAAGGGCTTTCTACCTCGACGGATGACCGCAACGAACGGATCGGGCCTTGTCTGACGACGATAAAGACAGCAAAACAGAAGACCCGACCAGTAAAAAGCTTCGGGACGCGGCCGAGAAAGGCAACCTGCCCTCTTCACGCGAAGCGCCGATCTTTGCGTCCGCATTGGCTCTCTACATCTACTTCGTCTTCTTCCTGCCCAAAGGGATCGCCCGTATGGGCGAAACCCTGCGGGATCTTTTCGAGCAACCCGACCAGTGGAGCATTGCGACTGGCACGGATGTGATCTCGCTGTTCATTCATCTGGGATGGGAGGCAAGCGCGCTGCTGCTGCCGGCCATGCTGCTGTTCATGTCGCTGGGCGTCATATCTTCCGTCGCCCAGAACATGCCGAGTTTCGTGCTGGAGAGGATAAGGCCGCAGATCAACCGCATCTCGCCGATGAAGGGATGGGAGCGCCTGTTCAGCAAAACGGGGATGATCGAGTTCGCAAAGTCGGCGTTCAAGATCGTCATCGTCTCCGCCGTGATCATCTTCACCATGCGGGGCCAGTATTTCGCCACGCTTGATGCGATGTTTTCCGATCCGCAGGTCATCTTCGTGAAGCTTGCGGCGATCATGA
Source organism: Agrobacterium sp. a22-2 (assembly GCF_012276985.1). Classification (GTDB taxonomy): domain Bacteria; phylum Pseudomonadota; class Alphaproteobacteria; order Rhizobiales; family Rhizobiaceae; genus Allorhizobium. The sequence goes on from NZ_JAAXMM010000001.1 coordinate 116,847, forward strand.
AACAGATCATCATCATCATCCTGTTTGCCACGGCACTGCTGGCGATCATCGACGTCGCATGGACCCGCTATCATTGGTACGAACAGCTGCGCATGACGAAGCAGGAGGTGAAGGAGGAGTTCAAGCAAGCCCAGGGCGACCCGATCATCAAGGCGCGCCAGCGTTCGATCGCGCGCGACCGGGCTCGCCGCCGGATGATCAGCAATGTGCCTCGCGCCACGCTGGTGATCACCAATCCCACCCATTATGCCATAGCGTTGCGGTATGTGCGCGAGGAAGGCGATGCGCCAATCGTCGTGGCAAAGGGCCAGGACATCATTGCGTTGAAAATTCGCGAACTTGCCCGGGAAAACAACATACCGATTTTCGAGGATCCGCCGCTGGCGCGCTCCATGTTTGCGCAAGTCTCGGTGGATAGTGTCATTCCGTCAGTATTTTATAAGGCCGTAGCGGAACTCGTTCACCGGGTTTACGCCTCGCAGGCCAAAAAGAACAAACGGATACGCTAAGCATTATGAAGAAATGCCCCTACACAAGCCAACGTGAGAAGATCGTCGCCGAGGCCATCAGCCCTGTCGCCACGGAGCTCAGGCTCCTGGATGCGGCGGACCTGATTTCCCTTCTGCGATTCGAATTCTTCGGCAATATTGCGGATCTCGTATCATCCGCGGCCGAGCTTTATTTTCATCCAGGCACCGTGAATTTCGGGGCGGGCGGTGATTACCGTCTTGACTGGGGCGGCGTGCCGGAGGTCGTGCTCGACCTGGAAATCAAGCCGAAAGATGTCACCGTCTATGCACAACTGACGTTGACGAACGAGCTGGCAGGCATCGAAATCAACCATATCTCATTCCAGAAACCGTCGAGCAATCCCGACGAGAACACGCGATTCCTGGAACAGAGCCTGCGCGATGCACGCTTCGTGAAAAGCCGCCCTGCCCCGTCCTACGGCTGAGACCGTTTGACAACAGGTTTTCCTGGAGCCAGGCGGCCCCTTCCAAATTCAGTTGATGTAGCCGAGGCGGATCGCCTTGGCGATCGCCTGGATGCGATTGACCGAATCAAGCTTGATCGTCGCGGAGCCGAGATAGGCATTGACCGTATGCACGGACAGGCCGAGCTTCTCGGCGATTTCCTCGCTGATGCGGCCGTCGCCTGCCAGCTGAAGGCAGGCGATCTCCCGATCGCTGAGCGATTCGGATGGCGCGGCGCGGCGCTCGGTGAGCGAGAGAATATCCATCATCAGCTTGCAGCTGCGGCTATGCATATCAAGAATCATTTCACCCGGAACGTCCATGCCGCCCGTCGTGGTGAAAACCATGTAGCCATTGCCGACGGCGCCGAGACGGACCGGAAAGGCAATGCCCGAGAACGGCAGGGGACCGGGCGCCAGGCGGACGACGAAGGCCGTGAAATCGGAGGCTTCCGTAAAGCTGCTGTCGTCGCGGGCATTCCAGACCAGCGGCAGAAGCGACGCATCGATATGGGTCAGCAGCCTGTCGCCATAGCTGGCGACGAAGGCCTCGCAATAGGAGGTGTGGGCCGGACCCCAGTTTTCCATCTCGCAATAGAGCTTGCGCTTGCCGGGAAGGCCGGCGCCGCTGACCCGCAGCACCGCGAAGCTCTTGGCGTTGATCGTCTTCTGCATGGCAACGAGCTTGGGGAAGATGTCCGGGCGGCTGGCAGCCAGGCGCGTACGGCTCGACTGGAAATCCCCCACGCCACCATCGGAAAAGCCCCCGGAATAGGCCATGGGAAGATCCTTCATACGAGATTGTTGCGCACTGCATAGGCAATGGCTTCGGAGCGGGTCTTTGTGGCTGTCTTGCGCATCACACTGGTGATGTAGTTGTTGATGGTATTGCGTGAGATTCCAAGGATCATGGCGATCTCGTCACTGGTCTTGCCTTCCGCGATCCAGAACAGGCATTCCAGTTCCCGCTCGGTCAATTCGAAATCACGGTCGGTCTTCTGCCCTTTGCTGGACGAGAGGCTGACACAATAGCCCGCCAGTAGCCCTACCTCGCGCAGCCGCTCCGGCGACAGGACAAAACCGTCCGGCAAGAGCAGCATCAACGACAGCCTGGTGCGCCCGACATTGAACATCAGCGAACAATATTGCCGGCTGGCACCGGGAGGCACATCCACGTCATCAGGCAGAAGAGCGAACTTGGGCTGCAGGAGGGAGAGACACTTCTCCAGTTCCGTCGTGCGGGAATAGGCCGCGGCCAGTTCCACCTCAAGCCTGCGCACGAGATCGAAAGGCCAGTTTGCCGAAACGACGAAGTCCAGCCCCTGCTCCTGAACCAGGTCGTAACGGGCCAGAAGAAAATACGACGCACCGGAATAGCTCGTCAAAATTCGCAAGGCAGCCTGAATATTGCCCGATCCGGCCACCGTCGACAATTTGCCAATCAGCTGTTCCGCAGATGCGCCCTTGGCGCTATCGCCGGAGGGGAACACGGACTGCTTCTTGTTTCCGACACTTGCTTGCAACAGCTCAGCGTCCATTTGTTTCCCCCTTTCCGGGACGAAACGGCCAGTCCTCAATAAACGCCATGAACTGTCGGAAGCCGCCTATTCCTTCAGCTCAGTCTGGCGATCCGCGCATACCGACGAATCATGGTTCCATTGTAAGAGATAAATAGGCAAATGCCATAACTAGCTTTGGGGGCTGGCCACCAACATGCATCCGTGAATCACCGCGAATCGCTCCGCCGAAAGCCCGCTGCGCTAACGAAAACGCCGTGCGCAAGGCACGGCGTTCGGGTCTGTCGGGGTGTCTGATCAGGCGGCTTTGTCCACAGCCCATTTGCGAAGGATCTTGGCAGCGCGCTCTTCGCTGATTTCGACCATCCGCGCCAGGCGCCGCTCGGGGCCTTCCTTGACGCGGCGGTTGAATCCGCCGTTCGGATCGTCGTCCAGCGACAGCATGTCGTCGGTGCTGTCGAAACCGAAGTCTGAACCGAAGCCATCCATAAGGCCGCCGCCTGCACCATCCATGCCGGGCATGCCAGGCGAGAAATCCGGAAGCTCGAGGCCTGCAGCCGTTTCGCCGGTGGCAAGCGCCGAGGAGGACGAGCCGTTGATGGATCTGACCATCGGGCGGATGCCCATCCAGACGATCAGGAACGCCACGCCGACAAAGGCAAGCGAGTTGATAATGCCGGCCAGATTGCGGCTCAGCATGTCCATGACACCGGGACCGGCTGCCGATTCTTCCAGAAGCTGGTTCTCAAGGAAGTCCATGGCCGTCAGAGTGATCATGTCGCCGCGGCCGGTATCGAGGCCCGCAGCCGACGTGACGATCTTCTGCATCTCGGCCAGATAGGCGTCGATCTTGGCCTGGTCGACCGGTTCGCCGACCATCTTGGCAACGCGACCCTTGTTGACGACCACGGCGACCGAGATCTTCTCGACCTTATAGCTGTTGCTGACCGTTGCGACCGTCTTGCTATTGATTTCGTAGTTGGTCTGCTCTTCCTTCTTGTCCGCCTCGTCGGAAGATTCCGGACCTGCGCCGGTGCCTTGCGGATCGCCCTGGGGAATGTTCTGTTCCACGGTCGCGGCGGTATCCTGCATCTTCTGCATGGATTTTTGCGCTTCCTTGGTCACACGGACGGAGCGCTCGACGCGCGATTCCGGATCGTAGATCGTCTCCTGGATCTGCTGGGTATCTGTGTTGAGCTGGGCCGTGACGCTCGAGCGGAAATTGTCCATGCCGAGAAAAGGCGCCAGCGCCTTGTCGATGTTGGATTCGATTTCCTGCTGCACAGACTGGACGACGCCAAGCGACTTGTTGGCCGCACCGCCGGTCTCGTCGCCGGACGCCAGCAACTGGCCGGTCGAATCGAGGATGGTGACATCGTCGACATCAAGGCCCGGCACCGAGGCCGCGACCAGATGGCGGATGGAGGCGGATGCCTTGCGCCCGGTGGTCGTGCTGGCGCGGATCATGACGGAAGCCGTCGGCTTCTGGTCGCCGCGCCGGAAATTGCCGACGTCGGGCATGACGATGTGGACACGCGCCGCGGCAATGCCGGCGATCTGCTGAATGGTGCGGGCAACTTCGCCTTCAAGGGCGCGAACCCTTGTAACTTCCTGCATGAAGGAGGTTAGTCCGAGCGAGCCGACATTATCGAAAAGCTCATAGCCGGCATTGGCGCTGTTGGGCAGGCCACGTTCGGCCAGCAGCAAGCGGGCCTTGCCGGTCATGCCGGCCGCAACCTGAATGCTCTGGCCATCGCTGCCGACTTCGAAATCGATGCTGGCTTCGGCAAGGGCAATGCTGATCTGATTGAGATCGGTGGTTTCGAGACCGACATAGAGGGTCTCATAGGCGGGCTTGTTGACAAGAAGCGCGGCGCCGATGATCAACGCCACGGATAAGACACCGACACCCGCCAGGGCCATGAGGCGACCTTGCCCCAGGGATGCCAAGTTTTTAAAAACTTGAAGTAATTGATTAAACAGATTCATTCTGTCTCACACCGTCGATCGAAGTGGTTGCGGCATTTGCCCTTGGCCAGACACTACGAGGCGAAACTTGTGCGAGCGTTTCGTCGCACGCAAGCGACCGGTGCAATAGCGGGTGCAATGCGTGACATGAAACGATGGGAAGAACCTTGGAGGGTATGCGTCTAACGCGTGTCGGGATCGTTCAGATCCGATCCGTCGTACACTTTATCTGTTTGTCTTGCCGCATGTCATTGTCCCGGAGCCGGTAGCGGCCTTCGGGCTGCGTGCTCTAGAAGAAGTCGAAGTCTCCGGCGGCCTTGCCAAGCGGCTGCGAATGGCCATGGCGCAGACCTGAGCCCAACGCCTTCTGCATGTCGGCAAGTTTCACCAGGCTGATGGCAGTGCTGAGGTCCACCACCCATTCATTGGGAATGGTGCCGGTAATGGTGTCGATGAATTCCGCGATGCCGCGCGTCTTCTGGACCGCCAGATCAATGCCCTGCAGGACCTTGACGCTGTCAGGCGATTCCAGGACGTTGACGCCGCCCAGTTCCAGCATCTGCGGCTCTATCCGTTCGATCAGATAGGCCACGTCATGCAGCTCGGAGACAATCCGCATCAAGATTTCCGGCAGAGCCTCTTCCAGAACAGTCTCTGTCTTCTTTTCGGTATGCATGAAGATTCCTATCACTAGAAGAATTCGATGGAGCTTTCCACTGGCCGCAGGACCGGTGTGGGCCGCTGTTCCAGAGCCACTGTTTTCTGCGTTTCGGCACCCGTCAACGGATACTGCCTGGCACGTCCGCTGACTGGCCAGAATTCCAGCTTACGGCCATGATCCCCCCCGGTCGACGAACCGACAATCTTGATGCCTTCGTCCCTCAGGAACTGGTTTGCAAAGGCGGCATTCTGTTCGCCGACGTTGGAAAAGGTTGCGATGGTCTTGGCGCCCCCGAAAATTTTCGCCTCGAGCCGATCGCGTCTCGCTCCCTTTTTCAGCAGTCCATTGATGAGAAGTTCCATCAGATGAACGCCGTATCGTGTTGCATCTCCACCGCCGGCCCCCGGATTGGCCGAACCAGGCAAAAGAAAATGGTTCATGCCTCCGACGCCAGCGATCGGATCCCGCAGACATGCGGCCACACAGGAGCCGAGAATGGTAGACAGGACCACATCTGGTTCACTGATGACCTTATACTCGCCCTGTATGATATGGACCCGCCGAGACGCAACCTCTTCGATCATTTCAACGCTCCGAAAACAGCCTCGATGGCAGCCCTCATCTTTTCGATGGTGAAAGGCTTTGCCAGGACGTTGTTGGCCCCCAGCTGCGCGGCTTTCTGAACCAGAGCCCGGTCACCTTGCGCGGTCAAAATGATGAACGCGGCCTTTTTGGTGGTCGGGTTGGTGCGCACCGCCTGAAGGAGGCCGAGGCCATCCATCTTCGGCATGTTGAAGTCGGAGATGACGAGATGATGGGGCTGCTGCTCCATGATCTTCAGACCCTGTTCGCCATCGCCGGCGGCCGTGATCTGCTTGAAACCGAGCTGCGTCAGTGCATCGCTTAACAGCAGGCGGCTTGTGACCTGATCGTCGACGATCAGAACTTTGATTTTCTCAGCTATAGACATTATTCACTACCTTCTTTTCGGGCGGCCGTAAGTTTCAGAATTTCATCGCCGATTGAAGCAAGCGGCAATTGATGCTCGACCGCACCCAATTCATGGGCCACTCGTGGCATCCCGTAGACCACACAGGTCTTCTCATTCTGCCCAATGGTGCGCGCACCTGCGTGACGCATCTTGAGCAATCCAGCGGCCCCATCGCGGCCCATACCGGTCAGTATGACCCCTACCGCGTTGCGGCCAGCAAGCTCAGCAACCGAATCGAACAACACATCCACCGAAGGCCGATGTCCGTTGACCGGATCCCTTTCGATCAACCGGCAGCTCGGCGCCGAGGCGTTGACGACCTGCAGATGCCGGTCTCCGCCCGGAGCGAGATAGATCTTGCCGATTTCCAGCCTTGCACCATCGGTCGCTTCCTGGACCACCGGTGCGCAGAGACGATTAAGGCGTTCTGCAAAACTTTTGGTAAACGTCGGCGGCATGTGTTGCGTAATTACCGTCGGCGGGCAGTTTTGCGGGAATTTCTGCAACACGGCGATCAGCGCCTCGACGCCACCGGTCGACGAGCCGATCGCGACGATCTTGCGTCCGACGCGAAAGTCCGCGGCCGGTGCGGTCGTGGCGGCGGCCGGGGCCGGTGCCTGCCGGCGTTGCGCGCGCGCTGCTGCCTTGACCTTGTCGGCCAGATCTCCGAACGGGCGGGATTCGCCCGGCATCGGCTTTCCGACGCAATCGAAGGCGCCGATTTCGAGCGCCGCAAGGGTCGCTTCGGCACCACGATGGGTCATGGTGGAGACCATGATGACCGGCATAGGGCGCAGACGCATGATCTTCTCGAGGAACTCGAGGCCGTTCATGTTCGGCATCTCAATGTCGAGCGTTACGACATCGGGGTTGAGTTCCTTGATCGCAGCGCGCGCCTGAAGCGCGTCACCGGCCTGGCCGACGACATTGACTTCCGGATCGGAATTGAGCACGGCCGTGATCAGACCGCGCATGGTCGGGCTGTCGTCGACAACGAGGACACGGGCAGGAAGCTTCATGATTTCTTGCCCCCCTTGCCCAGATAGCGGTAGGTCGTGATGCCGATATTGTCGAAGAGGTTCTTGGCATCGCCCGAAACCCGTTCGGAGTGGCCGATGTAGAGATGTCCGCCCTCCGGCAACAATCCGGCGAAGCGCGACCAGATCTTCATCTGCGTCGGCTCGTCGAAATAGATCACGACGTTGCGGCAGAAGATGATGTCGAACGGCCCCTTGAACGGCCATTGGGCCATCAGGTTGAGCTCGTTATAGGTGATCAGCCGCTTGACGCGGTCATCGACCTGGTATTTGCGGCGCCCCTGGACATCGACTTCCTTGAACCATTGCTTGCGCATGGCCGGGGATACGGTTTCCAGCGCTGCCTCATCGTAGATGCCGGCCCGGGCCAGCGCCAGGATCTTCGGATCGATGTCGGTCGCCAGGATGCGGAAATCGTAGTCGGCGGCATTCGGCATCATGGAAAGAACGGTCAACGCGATCGAATAGGGCTCCTGCCCGTCCGAACAGGCCGCCGACCAGATGCGAACCCGGCCACCGGCCTTGGCGCGATTGATCAGTTCAGGCAGCACATCCGTCTTCAGATGTTCGAAATGATGGTTTTCACGGAAGAATCGCGTGAAATTCGTCGTCAGATGGGACAGCATTTCCCGCCGCGCCGGGGCGCCCTCGGTGGAGGATACCAGCGCGCAATATTCACGAAACCCCCTCAGACCCAAGGCCCGGATATGCTTGGACAAGCGGGAATAGACCAGCGAGGCCTTGCTGTCGTTCAGCGCTATGCCGGCATCGGAGTAGATCATCGCGGCGATCTCGTTCAGATCCCGCCGGGTCAACGGATATTCGCCGTTGGCCATGATCTCGTCGTCTGATTGCCTGGTCTGAGCAGGGGTCATCGACATCATGCCGCTTCGCTCTCTGCTTCAGGAAATAGTGCGCCAAGTTCGATCAAGCAGATCATCCTTTTTTCAATTGCCAGGACCCCACGCGCGTATTGCCGTTCGAGATCTGACGACACTTCCGGTGTCGGTTGGATATTGTCTTCCGTCACGGTCAGAATATCCGAGACGGCATCGACCAGCAGGCCGACGACTTTTTGCTTAACCTGGGCGACGATGATCACGTGACGTGGCGTCGGTTCGGCAGATTTTATCCCGAGCCGGGTGGCCAGGTTCATGATCGGCAGGACGGCACCGCGCAGGTTGATGACGCCCATGACGTGAGACGGCGAGTGCGGAAGAGGCGTCGCCGGGGTCCAGCCACGAATTTCCCGTACATTCATGATGTTGACGCAGAATTCCTGATCGCCGATCCGGAAGGCGATGAGCTCCCGGTTTCCTTCAATCAGACTTTTTACAACGAACGACATGACATTATCCTGCAACAGCTAAGGACATTTCCTGTTTGAGCGATTGACCGCGCGAGGCAGAGACGACGGCATCGACATCCAGAATGAGCGCGACGCGCCCGTCTCCGAGGATCGTTGCGGCGGCAATGCCGGGCACGTGGGTGTAGTTTGCCTCAAGGCTCTTGATGACCACCTGGCGCTGGCCCTGGATAGCATCCACCATCAGCGCGCGCTGACCGCCACCTTCCGATTCGACCAGGAGAGCGACGCCATCCATGGGATTGGCCTGCAGGTTGCGGAAGTTCAGGATCCGGCCGACATCCACCAGAGGGCAGAAGCTATTGCGGATCGAGATCAGCCTCTGGTTGGCACCGAACGAATGAATGTTCTGCGCTTCCGGCTGCAGGGTCTCAACGATGGCCGTCAGGGGAACGACCAGGGTCTGGTTGGCGACCGTGACCACCATGCCGTCGAGCACGGCGAGCGTCAGCGGCAGGCTCATGGTGAAGGTCGATCCATAACCCGGCTTCGAGCTGATGGAGATACGGCCACCGAGTGCCTGGATCGAGCGCTTGACCACGTCCATACCGACGCCACGGCCGGAAATGTCGGAGATCTTGTCGGCCGTGGAGAAGCCCGGCGCAAAGATCAGGTTGTCGATTTCCTCGTCGCTCAGGTTGGAGTCGGCGGCGATCAGTTCGTTGTCGATGGCCTTCTGGCGGACGCGTTCGCGGTTGATACCGGCACCGTCGTCGACCAGTTCGATGACGATACGGCCGGAACGATGCTTCGCTGTCAGCTTGATCGTGCCTTCCGGATCCTTGCCGGCCGCCATGCGCTTTTCAGGCGTTTCGATACCGTGGTCGACGGCATTACGGATCATGTGGGTCAGCGGTTCGGCAAGCTTGTCGATGACGGTCTTGTCGACTTCGGTGTTTTCCCCTTCCGTGACGAGGCGGATCGATTTACCGACCATGTCGGCCACTTCGCGAACGATACGCGACATGCGCTGGAAGACCGGCTTGACCGGCTGCGCACGGATTGCCATGACGCTGTCCTGGATCTCACGGGTCAGTTGCTGGAGTTCTTCCAGACCCATGTTGATCGAGGAGGTACCATTGGTATCGTTCTCGATGACGCTCTGCGAGAGCATCGCCTGGTTGATGACGAGCTCGCCGACCAGGTTGATGAGGCGGTCGACGCGATCGAGATCGACGCGGATGGTCTGTCCGGCAGCCGCATTGTTCTGGGCTGCGGCGGCGGCTGCAGCGGCAGCAGCGGGCGATTCCTTTTTCTCCTGCCGTTCGGCCTTGGCGGCGATTCCGGCCAGCTTCGTGACATTGCTGGCAGTCTCGGCAGCTTCGACGGCGGCACTTACCGCGCTGGCGGCCTGGTCTTCAAAGGCGCTGCCGGTGACTTCCGCGCCGCCTTCGTCCAGAATGGACAGATCGAAGGGTACTGGAACCATCGGCAGCTCTTCAGCCTTGGCTGCAGCTGCGGCTTCCTGGAGCTTCACTTCGAGTTCGCAATCCCATTCGGCGAATTCGAAGATGCTCCGGATACCCTCTTCGCCCTTTTCCGTCTTGATGGAGATCTTCCAGCTGAAATAGGCGTCCTCGGCGTCCATCTGGTCGAGCGGCGGCAGGTTGTCCGAGTTGCAATTGATGGTCATCTCACCGATGCGCGACAGGTCGCGCAGCAGCAGCGCCGCATCATTGCCCTTGGAATAGAGGTCGCGGCGGGGCTTGAAGGATACCTCGAAAGTCGGCACTTCATCTGCCGGCTCATCGCCGCCAAAATCCTCGAAGGAGAATGGGATCGGCTGGAAGCCGCTGGCATCGCTCGGCGCTGCGGCAGGCGCGGCCTTGGGTGCCGGCGCCGGTGCAGCGGAGGCCGCCGGCAAGGGGTCGCCGTTGGCGAGAGCTTCAAGTTCCTTGACAAGACCGGCAGAGCGCGACGGATCGACACTGCCCCCGTCACGGGATGCATTGGTCAGGTCGGCGAGCACGTCGGCCGACTTGAGCATCACCTTCATCACTTCAGGACCCGGCTCCAGCTTGTTGGAACGAACGCAATCGAGCGTCGTTTCAAAAACGTGAGCGAAGGAGACGAGATCATCGAGACCGAACGCACCCGCGCCGCCTTTGATGGAGTGCACCGCGCGGAAAACGGCATTGACCGTTTCCGGATCACGATCCCCATCATTCATTTTCAGCAGACCGGATTCCAGTTCAGCGAGCTGTTCCTCGCATTCCTGAAAGAAGATCTCTTTGATTTCGTTCATATCCATCGGAGAATTTCCCGGTTCAGGCGGTTACACGTTCAATGGCATCGATCAGCTTGGTTGGATCGAAAGGCTTGACGATCCAGCCGGTGGCGCCTGCCTGGCGAGCACGGTTCTTCTTTTCCGCATCGCTTTCAGTGGTCAGAACGAGGATCGGGATCGCCCGGTATTTCTCGTTGCGGCGAACGCCTTCGATGAAGCCGAAGCCATCGAGGCGCGGCATGTTGATGTCCGTAACGATGACGTCCGGATTGCATTCCTCAAGCACTTCCAGGCCTTCGATGCCGTCTTCGGCCTGAATGGTCTCGAAACCTGCATTGTTGAGGGTGACCAGGAGCATATTCCGGATGGTGCGGGAATCGTCCACTGTCAGCACTTTTTTCTTCATTGACGGATCTCCTTGGCGATCAGATGATCGATGTTTAAGCCTAAAAGCTGGATGGTCTTGAGGAAGGCGTCGGATGCCTTCGTTACGGAAAACGGATGCTTGTCCTCTTCCCAGGCCTTGGCACCCGCCATGAGCACCTGCACGCACAATGCACCGACCCGTTCGACGCCGGAGGCATCGACCGTTAACCCGCTGCCACGCATGGACAAAAGCTTGTCGCGCAGTGCGGAAGCCTCGTTCAAGTCCAGCACAGCGGGCAGCTCCAAATCCTTCAATGCGCCTTTCTTGCTTGCCATCAGCTCTTACCTCGTCTTTCCTGTTCCACGTCTCCGTTTCGATTAACCCCCATTGCCAGCCATGCTTTTCGTGGCTGAAACAACGGCGTGCGAAACACGACTGCTCTTGTTGTATAGAAAGGTAGTAAACATTCCCCTCATAGCCGAAGACCCGCGAGAGGCGTTGCGTAACTATATTCGTCGTCGATCGGCGGCGCGAAAATGTCTTCCTGCTTCTGCCCCCCTTGAGAAATCGGCAGAGCCTGTAATCGGCGGGGCGTCTCGCCTTCAGAAGCCGTGGCGGCAAGCTTGTCCCGTTTCGGCGCATGCTGCTGGCGCTCGATGCGGAATGCCCGGATCGTCTTGCCCAGTTCCAGTATTACCGTGTGAAGATCATCGGTTCCCTCTGACGACTGCCGGGCCATTTCGGCATTGCCGGCCGCATCTGTCCCCAGTGCCGCCACGGTGCCGGAAACGGCGCCGAGTTCGCCGGCATGACGCTCGGTGTCCCGGGCGATGGAGGCGACGGCATCATTGATCCCGGTCACCTGTGTGACGATGCTGGCGATCGCCTCCTGGGTGCGGGCGACCATATGAACGCCGGCATCGACCTGGGACTTGGTGGTCGCCACGAGCGTCTTGATCTCACGGGCCGATTCCGCCGAGCGCTGGGCGAGTGCGCGCACTTCCTGTGCAACAACGGCAAAGCCGCGGCCGCTATCGCCGGCACGGGCCGCCTCGATGCCGGCATTGAGGGCCAATAGATTGGTCTGGAAGGCGATTTCGTCGATAGCGCCGATGATCTGGCCGATCTGCTCAGCCGAGGCCTCTATATCGGACATGGCACTGATCGCCTGGCCGACCACATGACCGCTTTCCTCGACCGCCCTGCGGGTCTGCGTCGCGGCCTCTTCCGTGCGCTTGGAGTGGCCGGCGCTGTCGCGGACCTGGTCGGTGATGGTGCGCAGTTCGACCGAGGCTTGCTCCAATTGGGCGGCCTGGCTATCGGCGCGCTCCCAATACTGACGGGTCCTGACGGCGAACTCACCGGTGGTCGCGGCGGCCTGCTGCGTGCCTCGGTCGGCGGAAACCATGGCCGACTGCAGACCGTCGATAGCCCTGTTCAACGTCTCGGCAAGATCGCGATATTCGTCCGGATACTCGCCAGACAGCCGAACGGAAAGATCGCCTTCGGCCAGAGCCTCGAAAACCTCACCGAACACCTCCACGACGCCGGCGCGCTCCTTGCGCCGCATCTCGCCCAGTTCACGGTGATGCCGGACGCGTAATTCGTTGAACCGCAAGGAGACGGCGATTTCGACATCGACCATGACCAGACGGACGATCGCATTGGCCAGATCGGCCAGTTCGCGGGTCTTCTTCTTGGATGCGGTGAAAAATCCGCCGCCCGCGTCCGCGACAATGCCGGACAGCAGATGCTCGAGCACGACGGCATGACCGGCGATATGCCAGCGGGGATCGAGCCCCATCCGGCTCTCGGTGTCGGACAGCACCTTGACGCGTTCGGCATAGAGCGCGTCGAACCGGGCATCGGTCAGAACGTCCCAATGGGAGCCCAGAAGATCATGGAAACGATCGGTCTGCCGCTCGCTGGTAAAATTGCGAGCAGCCTCCGGGAAGGTCTGAAACCGCTGGAAGAGATCCCGCAGGCCGGAATTCACATGGGGTTCCAGGCTTGAACGGTGGCGGCGCAGAAGCTCGCAGAGCTCGGCATCGAGCGCGGCAAAGCGCAACCGATCGCGCAGGCTGCCTGCCTGGGCTCCTCTTGCTTCTTCTGCCTGCATGTCCTGCTGCAACTGCCAATCCCCGTCCGGATGGCCGGCCCTTGCGGCCAGACCCATCCGATCAAACCCGTCCGTTGCATCCGCGGTGACAGATATCCGGCTGCCGACATCGCCTGCAGACAAAGACCGTATTCGCCGAGGAGAGCGACAGGACTTACTTCAATGATTCATACCGGACCAAAAACCGGTGCGACGGGACTGGCTTCATGCCGACCGGAGCTGCTGGGAAAGCCCCATTCCGACGTGTCCTTCAATCTTTATGGTTAATTCCTTGCTTGAAGGTTAATAATCTCTGCACCGGCGGTTCTTTTCGACAAAATGGGGTTTCGTTAACTTTGGACAAATGGAGGAGAATCAAGTAATGATAAGTTTCGGGCAAGTTTCCTGGTGAAAGCTATCCGGCGACGATGAAGTCGGTTGAGGTATGAGCAATGATTGTTCTTGGCATTGGTGCGGCACTTCTGGCCGCTGCGGCGACCGCAGCAATTTCCCTTCTTGCAGCGCGCCCTACACAGGAAGCGGACCACGTCCGCATATTCTGATCTGCAGCAAATCAGCTGGAATGGCATCGGCTGAACTGTCGTGCGCACGTTTCGAGACGTGATGGCCGAGCCGAAAAGCGAAGCGGAAAATCCGTATCTCCCCTCGAATTACCTCATGAATTCAAATCGATAGATCTGATGGCCTGATAGGTTGCCTCACCCGGCACACTTATGTTCAATTCATGCTCGGCGTTTAATGATAAATTTCGATTGCCGAACTAAGCTTGCCGGAACTTGAAAAGCCGCGGGTGGGTCACGCAATCAAAATGTTTTCCAGATATGTGGTCGTCGGCGTCGCCAATACATTCATTCATTGGGCGATCTTTTTCGTTTTCTTCCAGTTTCTTGGACAGGACCAGAGCGTCAGCAACCTGATTGCCTTCATTGCGGCTGTCACGTTCAGCTTTTTCGTCAATGCCCGCTTCACCTTCCGGGCGGCGATCAGCAGCACGCGCTATCTGCTCTATGTCGGCTTTCTCGGATTGATGTCCTTCCTGTTTGGCGGATTGTCAGACATTTTTAACCTTCCTGCCCTTGTTACGCTTGTTTCCTTCTCGGCCTTTAGTCTTTTTTTCGGATTTTTGTTCTCTAAGTATGTCGTGTTCCGCAAGAGGTCTTCATGAAAGTATCGCTGGTAGTACCCGTCTACAACGAGGAAGATACGGTCCCGATCTTTTACAATGCGGTCAGGCAATTCGCCCCGCTGAAGAGCGTCGACGTCGAAATCGTCTTCGTCAACGACGGCAGCCAGGACGGAACGCTGAACATCATCAAGGCCTTGGCGCTGGCTGACCCGCTCGTCACGCTAATCAGCCTTTCGCGCAATTTCGGCAAGGAAGCCGCCCTGTTTGCCGGACTGGAAGCAGCAAGCGGCGAGGCGATGATCCCGATCGACGTCGATCTGCAGGATCCCATCGAGATCATCCCGCTGATGATCGACAAATGGCGCAACGGCGCAGATATCGTGCTGGCCAAGCGCATCGACCGCAGCAGCGACGGACGGCTGAAACGGAATACCGCAGAGATCTTCTATCGCCTCCACAACATGATATCGACACCGAAGATCGAGGCCAATGTCGGCGATTTCCGGCTGCTGTCGCGCCCGACCGTCGAAAACATCAAACAGCTTCAGGAACGTAACCTGTTCATGAAGGGCATCCTGTCCTGGGTAGGCGGAACCGTCGACATCGTCGAATATCGCCGCTCGCCGCGCTCGGCCGGCAATACAAAGTTCAACGGCTGGAAACTTTGGAACCTGGCGATCGAAGGGATTACCAGTTTCTCGACCTTTCCGTTGCGGGTCTGGACCTATGTCGGCCTCAGCATTTCCTGCATGTCGATCGGTTATGCCTGCTGGATGGTCCTCAACAAACTGCTCTGGGGCAACCCGGTGCCTGGTTACCCCTCGCTGATCACCGCGACGCTGTTTCTGTCGGGCATCCAGATCATGGGGCTCGGTGTGCTGGGCGAGTATATCGGCCGCATCTATATCGAGACCAAGGGCCGGCCACGCTATATCGTCAAGGAAGCCCATGTCGGCCCGCAGGCCGCCGTGACGGCGCCGACCATCAAGCCGCTTGAGGAAGCCTGAGACAAGGGCGGCAGATCGCCCTTTCGACCAAGTGTCGATTCCGCCCGCCGCTATCTCTGCAGGCCTGCGTCCAGGCCCTGCCGCAGCGTCAGGCTTGCCGGCTGCGTCACCCGATAGCGTCGAATGAGGATGTGGTCCTCGTATTTGGCCTTTTGCGACCATTCGGTCGAGGGAGCCGGATCGATCGGCGCCAGAAGCCTGTCGAGCGTCGCATATTCGGCAAGGCCTTCCCAGCAGATGCCATCCACTCTCCAGATCGATTGCCCCGGCTGGATGTCGAGCGTTACCGTGGGACGGTCGTCATAACGTTGGCTTGCCACGAAATAGTCGGCGGCCCAGGTCTGGCTGGCGCCAAGGCCCGCCTCGATCAGCGTGACGGCGCCTTTGTCGTCGGCAAGCAAAACCGCCCGGCCGAGAGGTTCCGATGCCGCGTGGCGCAGGGCCGGATATTCGAAGTCCGGGCACAGGGCGACAATGTCGTCCGAGGCAACCGAGGCGGCCAGAAAGCCATTTGCACCGCGCCAGTCCTGCTTTTCGCGCATCATGCCGAACATGAGTGTCGAAGCGAGCCACAGTCCGACCGTTGCCACGGACAGGACCATCGCGCGCTGGCGTGGCTGGCCGACAATTATCGCGACCAGCAGCAGGATCAGGCCCGGAATGCAGAACAGGATGACGCGCCCGAGGAAGATCGGCCGGCCGACATAACCGACCAGCCAGATGGCCGCCGGCAGCACGGCACAGCCCAGCACCAGGAGGGCCGCCATCGGTTGCTCGCGCGCGACCTTCGAAAGTGTTGCGCGGCCAAACCATAGGCTAACCGCCAGCAGCAATGCGAAGACCGGGATGGCGACGAATTTTGCGTCAAGCCGCATGTCGAGGCCATTGGTCAGCGGATTGTCCCAGAAGCCGATCGGAAAGAACATGTCCGCCGCAGTGCTGACGAAGGTCATCGGGCTTGCCTGGACCAGCCAGTTGAATTCGTGGCCCGTTTCCACCTGCGCCAGGATTCGCAGCACGCCGGGGACCGCCAGGAGCGCCATTACCGCGAAGGTGATCGCGACTTCCGGCCAGTAGCGGCGCGGATGCAGCAATGCGAAGCCGAACAGCAGGGCTCCGGTGAAAGCGATGCTGAAGGCCGCGATGACATGGGTGTAGAAGCTCAGCACGTTGCCGACGGCAAACAGCGCCAGGGCCAGAAGCCTTGGAGAAAGCGGCGCGGCCTCACCGATCCTCCTGACGTAGAGGATCAGGCCATAGAAGGCGAGCAGGATCAGGAACCCCAGAAGCGCATAGGCCCGCGCCTCCATGCTGTAATCGACATGGGACGACCAGACGGCCATCAAGGCGGCCGCCAGCAGCCCGCCGGCACGACCGAAGCACAGCCGGCCAAGCCCGAACATCAGCACGACCTGGGCCAGACCGAAGATGACGGATATGGATCGCACCGCCGCCACGCTCGATTCCGGCGTCAGGAAGAGCTGATGCAGCGCATAATAGAGAAACGGCGTGGGGTCCGTCGGCTTGGTGATCATGTCCATGACCGGCCAGAGGGACAGAGTCAGCGTCTGCCCCTCGTCGCTCCACAGCGCCTGGGTGTCGATGGCGTAGAGACGCAGCACGGCGCCGACAGCCAATATCGCCATCAAGATCGAGGCTGACTTTGTCTTGGAAAGCTCGATTGGCATGATTGATCCGTTACGATTCGATCTGGACAGAGTGCCACGAAAGCAGAGTGTCTTGTCTATACTTGACGGCAGGCAGGCAAGAAAGATGCGCATCCTACCGTCTTGCAATTAAGATTAATCGCGGCTCGGCGGGGACACGTCATGGCGCGGCAGCCAGCCGCGATATCGGAACCATGGGGGCGGGCATCGGCGGTACCGGCAGCCAGTCCTGCCGTTCGAAATAGGCGCGTGTCGCCTTGATGGCCGGCGTCTTGCCGGTCGGCAGCACGATGAGATTGAAGCGGTTGGGGGCGGTGAACTCCCGCGTGAACTTGAAGGACAGGCCAAAACGCACGACCTGAAAATCCTCCAGCCGGGTGGCGTGGTCCACAGCGGCCGCAAGATCGCCCCACTGGGTCTGCTCGATCAGCAGTTCGACCGCGCGCACCAGCATGGCATGGACCTTCTTTCCTGAATCAGTGTCCGGCGCCACGAGTTTCATGCGGATGGAGCCTATGTTGCCTTCGGGATCACCCTTGGCGATAAAGAAGAACGAGGCGTTCTGGGCTGATCCATCCTCGGACGGAATCAGCGTTTCCGACAGGCATTCGAACGTGGCGCTGTCGAACTGGCTCGGTTGCCAGCCACCGTTCTGCATGCCGTTTTCGGCAAAGGCGGCACAAAACAAGTCGCCAGGCCGGCGGATGTCTCGCACCAGAGCGCCGAGATTGGCGACGTCGGGCACCGCCAGGACATGGTCCGGCAGCTTGATCGGAAGTGCGGCCAGTCGTTTCCCCTTGAGCGTTCGCGGCGCGCGCTCCACCTGCTTGTCTTCAAAAGGCCAAGGCAGGCCATAGTGCCGATAGACCGCCCGCAGGTTCTGCATGTCATTGGCCAGCAGAACCGTCGCCAGGATCGCCGAACCGATCGCAAGGATCAGCAGGGCAAACAACCATCGGCCGCTTGTCTTGCGCCGGACAGGCGCCACCGTCGGGTGGCCGCGGCTATTCTGCCTTTCTGCAGTCTCTGGCATGCAAACCTTCTGGATTCCGGCTCATATCAAGTCTATGGCACGAAATCGTTTTCGAGACGTGTATTTAATGCGCGCCGCCCGCTATGCGACCACCCCGGACATATCCATGTCTGTCCCGGCGATGCCTGCGGTTGATCCGCCCAGGCCTGTTGCCACCACCAGTCGGCGCTGCGGTACAGAACGCATCGCACCGCGCAATTTATCATTGACGTAAGTATCATGGCCATGTTCCTCTTCGTGAAGACAGGAACATTCATGATCGGTATTGTATTCGTCTGGGACAATTTTGGGCCCATGCATGTTGATCGTTGTGAAGCGGTGTCAGCGACCACGGACACATCAAGTCCTGTGATCGGTATCGAGCTCTATTCCACCAGCGATACCTATGATTGGGTCAGCGAGAGCGGCTCATCCTTTCAGAAGCGCACGCTGTTTCCCGGGAAGAGCAACAAGGATGTCGGCGCCCTGAAGCTTGCACTTGGCATCGTCGCGGCGTGCCGCAGGGCCAAAGCGCGGCACGTCTTTCTCTGCCACTACGATCTCCCTGGAATTTTCATTGCTGCATCGCTCCTGCGCCTCACAGGATGCCGGGTCCATGCCATGGCCTGTTCGAAATTCGATGATCAGGAGAGGCGCTTGTGGCGAGAGGTCGCCAAGAGCCTGTTCTTTCTGCCGTACCATGGGGCGCTCTCCTCGGGCCGCCGCGCCCGCGACTACATGCGTTTCCTTGGCGTCGGCCGAAAGATGATCGCCAACGAGTACAACACCCTGTCGATCGACCGCATCCGCAAGCTGGCCGGCAAGCCGGCTGCGCCGAACGGTACCGCTTTCGCCGATCGGCATTTCTCCATCGTGGCACGATTGGTCGAGAAGAAGAACCTGTTCATGGCCCTCGAAGCCTATGGGCTTTACTGCGCCACCGTCGACCGGCCCCGGCCGTTGCATCTGTGCGGCTCCGGCCCTCTGGAGGCCCAGCTTCGACAGAAGGTTGGCGAACTTGGCCTTGGCGACAAGGTGGTGTTCCGCGGTTTTCTGCAGACCAGAGAAATTGCCGGCGTGCTTGCCGACACCCTGGCCCTGCTGCTCCCCAGCACCGAGGAGCAATTCGGCAATGTGGTGATCGAGGCTCAGGCCATGGGGCTGCCGGTCATCCTTTCGAATGTATGCGGCGCATGTGACCGATTGATCCGCAGCGGCGTCAATGGCTTCGTGGTGGAACCGGACAATCCGCAGGGCCTTGCCTTCTTCATGACTATCGTCAGCCGGGACCGAGATCTCTGGACCACAATGAGCCTTTCGGCGACAGAATTTGCCTCGCGGGGCGATTCAGCGCGTTTTGCGGAGGCTGTGTCTCTCCTGGTGGCGGGCGCAGACTGAAACGCCTGATCGAAACGAACAACACCACAACAAGACGATATCGTATGTAGAGCCGACCGCATCGAAATTGCTGATGCGGATTGTATTCATTTTTTCATAGACCTTGGATAGTCTTCTTTATACAGTGCAGTGCATATAAAATATAAAGGCGCAACTGAACCAAACCCATCCTTCAGCAGCACCATCTTCTAAATTCGGGATATTGCATGACGAGCATTGCATTCGTCTGGGATAATTTTGGTCCTACGCATGTCGATCGGTGTGAAGCAGTCGCGAAAGCATTTGGCCCCTCGGTCAAAGTTGTCGGCCTTGAACTCTTTTCAAAGAGCGACACTTATGGATGGGTCAGCGAGACCGGATCTTCCTTCCGCAAGATTACATTGTTTCCCGGCGGCAGCAGGTCGACGACGTCCGCCTTTGCCGTTGCGGCACGGATCGTCAGCAAGTGCCTCAGGGAAGGCCTGAACCACGTGTTTCTGTGCCATTACGACTACACCGCGATCCTGCTGGCGGCGGCGGCACTTCGCCTGACGGGCAGGCGCGTCTATGCCATGGCCGATTCCAAATTCGACGACTACTCACGGCGCCTGTGGCGCGAGGTCGCAAAGAGCCTCTACTACCTGCCCTATCAGGGCGGCATCTCCTGCAAGGGACGGGCGAGCGACTACATGCGCTTTCTCGGCCTGCCGGCGGCCAGGATCGTCGATGGCTACGACACCCTGTCGATCGACCGCATACGTCGATTGGCGGGCAAGCCGCCGGCGCCAGGCGGAACGGCTTATGACGAGCGCCACTTCACCATCGTGGCGCGGTTCGTGCCGAAGAAGAACCTCAAGATGGCGCTGGCGGCCTATGCGCTCTACCGCCAGCAGACCGCCAGTCCGCGTGCCCTGCACCTTTGCGGGTCCGGGCCACTTGAGGCCGAATTGCGGGCGCAGGTGTCGGCGCTCGGGCTGGAGGATAGCGTGGTCTTCCATGGCTTCGTGCAGACGACGGACATCGCTCGGATCCTGGCCGATAGCGTGGCGCTGATCCTGCCCAGCATCGAGGAGCAATTCGGATTGGTGACCATTGAGGCGCAGGCCATGGGGCTGCCGGTCATTCTGTCCGACAATTGCGGATCGCGCGACGACCTGGTGCGCAGCGGCGTCAACGGCTTCGTCATCGAGCCGGACAATCCGCAGGGCCTGGCCTTCTTCATGACCATGCTGGGTGAGGACCAGGACTTGTGGACGCACGTGAGCGCGGCAGCGTCGCAATTCGCCGAACGGGGCGATGTCGGGCGCTTTGTGGAAGGCGTTACCAAATTGGCCGGAAAAGCATGACAGCAAAACCGAACATTCTCTTTTGCCTTCCTTCCATTTCGCGATCAGGCGGAGGTGTTTCGGAAGCCGCGCGCCTGCAGACCGTGGCATTGGAAGATGCGGTGGCCCTGGAGATCTCAACGTTTCAAGATGCCTATTCGAACGACAGTAAAAGCGCCTGGCCGGCCGTCGTCATTCATCAGCATCGGGTCTTCGGACCGACCAGTTACAGTTTTGCACCCGGCATGGTGTGGTCCTTGCTTTGGACCAGCGCCGACGTGATCCATGTGCATGGCGTCTGGCAGTTTCATTGCCTGGCGGTCTTCCTATGGTCGCTGGTCACCGGACGCCCCTATGTGGTCACGCCGCACGGCATGCTGGAACCATGGATCAGGGCCCGTTCGCCGAGATTGAAGGCCCTGGTTTCCCGGCTCTATCAAGACCGCTTCCTCAAGCGGGCCGCCGGCTTCCAGATTCTGACCGAGAAAGAGCGAGACGATGTCGCCGAATTCTCGATCGGCCAGCCCATTCATGTCGTTCCGAACTACGTTCCGGCGTTTCGCGCCGACCTCGAAAAACCCGGATGGTGGCGGGAAGACTTCGCGGGCCGCGACATCTATCTTTTCCTTGGACGCATCCACGAGAAGAAAGGCTGCATCGAACTTTGCGACGCCTGGGCGCGCCTGTGCGAAGACGATGCGAGCTTCCATGAACGATCCGTCCTGATATTCTGTGGCTGGAACGATGGACTGACCGGTTTCGAGGACAAGGTCCTTGCGCTCGGCGAGAAGTATAGGAACGTGCTTTTTGCCGGCCCGCAATATGACGCGGAAAAGAACCGCACGCTGAGTTGCGCCACCTTCTTCATCCTGCCGTCCAAGAGCGAAGGCCTACCGATGGCGATCCTTGAGGCATGGTCGGCGGGATTGCCGACGATCATGACCGAATACTGCAACTTGTCTCTTGGCTTCAGCGAAGGCATCGCGGTGCGTTGCGAGCCGACGGCGGAGTCGATCGGAACGGCCCTCAAGATGACGACCGCCCTGCCCGCCAGTGAACGGCAAGCCATGGCCCACAAGGCCAAGGCCGTGGTCGAGAACCGATATTCCGCATCCGGCGTCCGCCAAGCCCTGCTGGACCTTTACGCCGAAGCATCATCCACAAACGGAGACCGGCATGAGCCTTCTTGACGCCGCAAGCTCCAATCCGCGCGAGGGAGGCCCGAGCTTCTCGCTCCGACACCGGATCTTCCGGGCCGTCTGGGGTCTTACCTGGGCTCTTCTCGGCCGCTGGACGCCTGTGCCCCTGCACGGTTGGCGGAGATTTCTTCTCAAGTGCTTCGGCGCGAACCTGCATTCCACCGCACGCGTCTATCCCTCGGCAAGGATCTGGTATCCGCCCCATCTCCACATGGGTCAGCACGCCGTCCTCGGGCCCAATGTCATCTGTTATTGCATGGACCGGATCACCGTCGGAGACTTCGCGATCGTCTCGCAGGGAGCCCATCTTTGCGGCGGCACCCACGACCCCGACGATCCGCATTTCCAGCTCCTGCCGAAGCCCATCACCATCGGGGCCAATGCCTGGGTCGCGGCGGAAGCATTTGTCGGGCCCGGCGTCGTCGTTGGCGAAGGCGCCGTGCTGGGCGCGCGAGGCGTGACCGTGCGCAACCTTGCCCCCTGGACCATCTTCGCCGGCAATCCGGCAAAGGCCATTCGCGACAGAAAAATGCGTCCCGATCGCTAAAGATGCGCTTCAGCGCCCACCTTGCCTCGATGGCAAGCCGGTCGATTTTGGCCAAAGCCTGGGGCGGTTCACCTCAAATGTCAGTCCTGCTCGGCCATCCGATAACCCACACCCGCTTCCGTACGGACGATCCGCGGCTCAGTCGGGTCGCGCTCGATCTTCTGGCGCAACTGGCCGATGAAGACGCGCAGGTAATGCAGGTCGGCGCCATGGGCAGGCCCCCAGACGGTCGTCAGCAGGGTACGATGGGTCACGACACGGCCGGCATGGCGGGCAAGCAGGAGAAGGAGGTCGTATTCCTTGGGTGTCAGGTGCACGGTCTCGCCATCCCGCGAGACCAGCCGCTTGATCGGGTCGATCGTCAGGCCATCCACGTCCATCACCATCGGAATGGCATCACGTCGTCCGCGATGGCGAAGGGCAGTCCTTATGCGGGCGGTGAGCTCGCCGATACCGAAGGGCTTTTCCACGTAATCGTCGGCACCGAGGTCGAGTGCTGCGATCTTCTCGCTCTCCCGGTCACGGGCGGACAGGATGATGATCGGAATGTCCGACCAGCCCCGTAGGCTTGCGATCACCTCCTTGCCGTCCATGTCGGGCAGGCCGAGATCGAGGATCACGAGATCCGGCGCCTGGGTCGCGACGGCTTTCAGCGCCTCGGCCCCCGTGACAGCCGCGACCACCTCGTAGCCTGCGGCGGACAGCGAGGGTTTCAGGAAACGCTGGATCTGAGGCTCGTCATCCACCACCAGGATGCGGGACTGGTTCATCGGACATCGCCCCTTGCTTCATTGCTCCCGGGAAACCGCATGACGATGCGCGTGCCCCGCTTCTTGAGCGCCGGGCTCTCGGCATGGATCCTGCCACCCATGGCCTCGACGAAGCCGCGGGCGATGGAAAGGCCGAGCCCGGTACCCGGCGAGCGTCCGTCCGGTTTTCCCCTGCGATAGAATTTTTCGAAAATGCGGTCCAGATCTTCGGACGGAATGCCCTTGCCAAGATCGGTGACCGAGATCAGCACATCCTTGCCGTCGCGACGGGCATAGACATTGATCGGCTCGTCGCCGCCATATTTGGCCGCATTGTCCAGAAGGTTGAACAGGACCTGGCCGATCAGAACGCTGTCGCCGCGAATGAGCGGCAGGTCCGCCGCGATCCCTGTTTCGATGATGCGGTCCGGCGCGTGCTTGCGGGTCCGCTCGACGGCGGACTGCACCACGTCGGCCACGTCCACCCAATCGCGCTTGGGCTTCAGCGTGCCGGCCTCGATACGCGTCATGTCGAGCAGGTTGGCGACGAAGCGGCTCATCCGGCCGCTTTCCTCCTCGATGGATTGCAGAAGATCGTCACGGTTTTCCGGCGTCATCCGCTCGCCGAGTTGGCGGAGACCGGTCACGGCACCGGTGATGGTGGCGAGCGGGGTCCGCAGGTCATGCGAGATCGAGGACAGCAAGGCCTCGCGATAGCGTTCGCCCTCAAGCTTTGCCGCCTGAACCACGGTCTCCTCGGCAAGCCGGGCGCGATCCAGCGCGATGGCGGTCTGATCCAGAATGGCCGTCAGGGAGCGCTCGGCGTTGAGGTCGAGCCTGTCGTCCGTGTGCTCTATCCCGCACACGCCGACGATCCCGTGCGGCCCGAGCAGCGGCCGGAATTCGAAGCGGCTGTTCGGCAACGTGCCCGTGCCATGCCCCGCCGCTTCCCGCTTTTCGTGCGCCCAGCGGGCCGCTGCCAGATCGGTTACGTCAAGGTCGGTATCAGGCGGCCATGCTGCGGCCACGCTCAATTCTTCGTTGCGGGCAAGCAGCAGGACGACCTTTCGCTTCAGGCTTGTCTGCAATTGCGAGACGGTCAGCCAGATGGCGTCATCGGTCTTGGCCGTGCTCGCCAGTTTTCGCGAGAAATCATAGAGGGACTGAAGCGCCGTCGCCCTGACCCGCGCAATCTCGGCCTGCTCGCGGATGCGCGAGGCAAAGCCGCCGGCGATGATGGCGACGGCGAGGAACACGAACAGGGCGAAGACCTCGTGCGGCGCGGCGACCGTGAAGGTGTGCAGCGGGTCGATGAAGAAGAAATTGTAGGCAAGCGTCGACAGGAGAGCCGCCAGAAAGGCTGAGAGATAGCCGCCGGACACCGATGCACCCAGCACGGCCAGCAGGAAAAGCAGTGAGATGTTCGGCAGATCGACAACGCTCTCGATCATCTTGCCGACCGCCGTTGTGGGTGCGACGAAGCCGAAAGCGATCAGGACGGACTGCCGCAGCGTCGCAAGGTTCGGCGTCGGCGGTCGCATCGCCGGCCGTTGCTTTTCGCTTCTGTCGGGCGTGACAATGTAAACGCCCAGGCCGGAGGCCTTTCTCGACAGGGCATCGGGCAGCGACCGGGACACGAGCTCCAAGCCGCGCCGCCGTCTCCTTCCGATGACGATCTGCGTTGCATGTTCGCGGCGCGCCAGCTTCAGAATTTCATCCACGAAATCATTGCCGATAATGCGGCGGGTCTCGGCGCCCAATTGTTCCGCCAGGCGGAAGAGGGTCTCGATCCTCTGCAGGCGTTCGGGGGTTTCCACCTCGCGGTCGGAACGCTCGATGGAGACGACGATCCACGGTGCGTTGAGCCCGGAGGCCAAACGGCTTGCCACCCGGACCACCTTTTCCGACAGGGCATCCGACCCAACGCAGACGATCAGCCGCTCGCCCGTCGCCCAAGGCCCGTCGATGGCGTTCTGCTTCAGGTAATCGACCATCTGGTCATCGACACGGTCAGCAGTCCGGCGAAGGGCAAGCTCGCGCAGCGCGGTGAGATTGCCGAGGCGGAAAAACCGGTCGACGGCGCGGCCTGCACTCTCCGGTAGATAGACCTTGCCTTCCTTCAGGCGGTCGATCAGCTCGGTCGGTGGCAGGTCGACCAGGAGCACTTCATCGGCACGCTTCAAGACGATATCGGGCACACGTTCCCGTACCGTGACGCCGGTGATCTGCGCAACGAGGTCGGCAAGGCTTTCGAGATGCTGGATGTTGAGCGCCGTCCAGACATCGATGCCGGCCGCAATCAATTCCTCGATATCCTGGTGCCGTTTGGGGTGGCGGCTGCCGTCCGGGTTGGAATGGGCCAGTTCGTCTACAATGACGATGCGCGGCTTGCGGGCAAGCGCGGCATCGAGATCGAATTCCTCCAGCACGCGTCCGCGATGGGCGATGCGCTGTCTGGGCAGAACTTCGAGCCCATCGAGCAGGCCAGCCGTCTCGTTGCGTCCGTGAGTCTCGACCAGGCCGACCACGATGTCGGCACCATCCGCCTTCAATCGCCGAGCACGTGACAGCATGGCGTAAGTCTTGCCGACGCCTGGCGCGGCGCCCAGAAAAACCGTCAGCTTGCCTCGGCGGTCTTTCTCCGCCAGGGCAAGCAGGGCATCCGGATCCGGTCTGCGGGTCTTGTCGCGATCGTCGTCCGCCATTCAGTCTCTCACGTCTTCAAGGCATCAAGCGCCAGATTGAGTTCCAACACATTGATACGCGGTTCGCCGATGAAACCGAAGTCGGGATTTTCAATCCGTTGTTCGACCAGATTGGCGACGGACGTTTCCGCCAATCCTCTGGCCTTGGCGACGCGGGCGATCTGGGCGCGGGCGAAGTCCGGCGAGATATGAGGATCAAGGCCCGAGCCCGACGTCGTGACGGCGTCGGCGGAAACCGGAGCGGCGATGCCGGTTGCCTTCAGCCGTTCGACGTCGGCGGCCACCCGGTCCCGGAGCTTGACCGACGTGGTGCCGAGATTGGAGCCGGATGATGCGCCGGCATTGTAGGCGTCCGGCCCGGTTGCGGAGGGGCGCGGCCAGAAATAGCGGTCCGAGGTGAAGGTCTGGCCGATCAGGGCGGAGCCGATCACGGTTCCATCCTTCTCGATCAGGCTGCCGTTTGCGGCAGCCGGCAGGACGGCCTGGGCGATGCCGGTGACCGCCAGCGGAAAGGCGAGGCCGGTCAAGGCCGTCATGGCGACGACGAGGGTGATTGCGGGGCGAAGATGTTGGATCATGATTACACCAGATGAAGAGCGCTGACCGCAAGGTCGATGACCTTGATGCCGGCAAAGGGAAGGATCAGGCCGCCCAGGCCATAGACCAGCAGATTGCGCCGCAGAAGCGAGGCAGCACCGGCCGGGCGATAGGCGACGCCCTTCAGCGCAAGCGGGATGAGCGCCACGATGATCAGGGCGTTGAAGATGACCGCCGACAGGATGGCGGATTGCGGCGAGGCCAGCCCCATGACGTTCAGGGTATCGAGCGCCGGATAGGTGGCGACGAAGAGCGCCGGGATGATGGCGAAGTATTTGGCGACATCGTTGGCGATGGAAAACGTCGTCAGCGAGCCGCGCGTCATCAGGAGCTGCTTGCCGATCTCGACGATCTCGATGAGCTTGGTCGGGCTTGAGTCGAGGTCCACCATGTTGGCAGCCTCGCGGGCGGCCTGGGTGCCGGTCTGCATGGCGACGCCGACATCGGCCTGGGCAAGAGCCGGCGCATCATTGGTGCCGTCGCCGCACATGGCGATCAGCCGGCCGCCCTGCTGCTCGCGCCGAATAAAGGCCAGTTTGTCTTCCGGCGTTGCCTGGGCGAGATAATCGTCGACGCCGGCTTCCGAAGCGATTGCTGCCGCGGTCACCGGGTTGTCGCCGGTCACCATCACAGTGCGGATACCCATGGCACGCAGTGCGGCAAACCGCTCCTTGATGCCGGGCTTGACCACGTCCTTGAGATGGATGACGCCGAGCAGCCGGTCGCCATCGGCAACGGCCAGCGGCGTACCGCCGCTACGGGCCACCATGTCGACGGCGCGGTGGAAATCGGCGGGCGCATCGTCTTGCGTGAGGCCGGCAAACTTCAGGACCGCATCGACGGCGCCCTTGCGGAACTGCCGTCCGCCCTGGTCGACACCCGACAGGCGAGTTTCGGCCGTAAAGGCGATGACCGCATCGAACCGGGCTTCCGGCATGGCGACGCCGAATTCGCCGGTTGCCAGTGCCACCACGGAACGGCCTTCCGGCGTTTCGTCGGACAGGCTGGCGATCAGCGCGGCTTGCGCCAGTTCCGCTTGCGTCACGCCAGGTGCGGCTAAGAAATCGCTGGCCATGCGGTTGCCGAAGGTGATCGTGCCTGTTTTGTCGAGCAGCAATGTATCGACGTCGCCGGCCGCTTCCACCGCGCGGCCGGAGGTGGCGATGACGTTGAACCGCACCAGACGGTCCATGCCGGCAATGCCGATGGCCGACAGCAGGCCGCCGATCGTGGTTGGAATGAGGGTGACCAGTAGTGCGGCCAGAACCGTGACGGAGATCACCGTGCCGGAATAGCCGGCCAGCCCCCAGATCGCCACGCAGACGAACAGGAAGATCAGCGTCAGGCCGGACAGCAGGATCGACAGAGCGATCTCGTTCGGGGTCTTCTGGCGCTGGGCGCCTTCGATCAGCGCGATCATGCGGTCGACGAAGGAGGAGCCCGGAGCAACCGTAATCTTCACCTTGATCTCGTCGGACAGCACCTGCGTGCCGCCGGTCACGGCCGAACGGTCGCCGCCGGATTCGCGGATCACCGGCGCGGATTCCCCGGTGATGGCGCTTTCGTTGACCGAGGCGACGCCCTCGATCACTTCACCGTCGCCGGGGATCAGTTCGCCGGCGGCGACCAGGACGATGTCGCCGATCTTGAGGCTCGGAGCAGGCACGGTCTGGGTACTGCCGTCAGACGACAGCCGGCGGGCCGTCAGTTCGGATTTGGTGCGCTTCAGGCTGTCGGCCTGGGCGCGGCCACGTCCCTCCGCCACGGCTTCCGCGAATGTGGCAAAGAGGACGGTGAACCACAGCCAGGCGGCGATCTGGCCGGAAAAGCCGGCCTCTGACGCGCCTGTGACGAGGTCGCGCAGGAAAAGCACGGTGACGACGGCGGCAACGACCTCGGTGACGAAGATCACCGGATTGCGCAGCAATTGCCGGGGATCGAGCTTCAGGACAGCGTCGCGCGCTGCCGGCAGCAGGATGGCCGGGTCGAGAAAACCAGGGGCCTTGCGGTCTTTTGACATGGACTGTTCCTTCAGAAGGTCTGGCCGGCGAGCATCGCCAGATGTTCGACGATGGGGCCGAGGGCAAGGGCCGGGAAGAACTGCAGCCCGCCGAGGATGAGGATGATGCCGATCAGCAGGCCGACGAACAGCGGACCATCGGTCGGGAAGGTCCCGGCGGAGGCCGGCGACTTCACCTTGGCGGCCAGCGATCCGGCAATGGCCATGACCGGAATGGCATAGGCAAAGCGGCCGAGCAGCATGGCGATACCGAGCGTGGTGTTATACCAGGGCGTGTTGCCGGTGAGCCCGCCGAAGGCCGAGCCGTTATTGCCGGCCGCCGACGTGTAGGCATAGAGAATTTCCGACAGGCCATGCGGGCCCGATGTGCCGACACTTGCCACCGCGAAGGGCAGCATGGCCGAGACCGCGGTGAAGCCGAGAATGGCCAGCGGCAGGATCAGTACGGCAAGCATGGCAAAGGTCATCTCGCGACCCTCGATTTTCTTGCCGAGGAATTCCGGTGTGCGGCCAACCATCAGGCCCGCCACGAAGACCGAAAGCAATGCGAAGACGAGCATGCCGTAAAGGCCTGAACCAACGCCGCCGGGCAATACCTCGCCGAGCTGGATCAGGAACATCGGCACCAGACCGCCAAGCCCGGTGAACGAGCCGTGCATGCCGTTGACGCCGCCGTCGGACAGACCTGTCGTGACGGCCGCGTAAAGGGCGGTCATCGCCTGGCCGAAGCGGATTTCCTTGCCTTCCATATTGCCAAGCGCCGGATCGACGCCAAGGGTGGTCAGGATTGGATTGCCCTGGGCTTCCGCCCAATAGATGACGGCGACGCCGGCGATCAGCAGAACGGCCATGGCCGAGATCAAGGCCCAGCCCTGGCGACGGTTACCGACCATCTGGCCAAACGTATAGACGAGTGCTGCCGAGATCGACAACATGGCGAAGATGTTGAGATAGTTGGAAAATGCCGTCGGGTTCTCGAACGGATGAGCGGCATTGACGTTGAAGAAGCCGCCGCCATTGGTGCCGAGCTGCTTGATGGCTTCCTGGGAGGCGACGGGCCCGAGCGCGATGACCTGCTGACCGCCTTCGAGCGTCGTCGCGGTCACGGACGCGTCGAGCGTCTGCGGCAGGCCCATGGCCACGAAGGCGAGCGCGACGACGAAGGAGATCGGCAGGAGCACGTAGAGTGTAGCGCGGGTCATATCGACCCAGAAATTGCCGAGCGTCGAGACTTTGGAGCGCACGAAGGCCCGGCCAAAGGCGACGGCCAGCGCCATGCCGGTTGCGGCCGACAGGAAATTCTGCACGGTGAGGCCGGCCATCTGGGCGAAATGGCTGAGCGTCGTTTCGCCGGCATAGTTCTGCCAGTTGGTGTTGGTCACGAAAGACACCGCCGTGTTGAAGGCGAGATCCGGCGCCATGCCGGCAAAACCCTGTGGGTTGAGCGGCAGATAGGCCTGAAGCCTGAGGATCGCGTAGAGCGCCACGAAACCCGCCAGCGAAAAGGCCAGCATGGAGACCGTGTAGGCAAACCAGCCCTGCTCCTTGTCCGGCCGGATGCCGGCGATGCGATAGAGATCACCTTCGACGCGGCCAAGCACGGGCGAGAGAAAGGTGCGTTCGCCGGAAAACACCCGCGCCATGTAAAGCCCGAGCGGCTTGATGGCGACGAGCACGGCGAGGAAGAGGAGGCTGATCTGCAGCCACCCGACAATGGTCATGGGAATACTCCTCGAATATCAGAAGCGCTCGGGACGCAGCAGCGTCACCAGGAGATAGATGCCAAGGGCGATGGCGACGAAAAGGCCGAAGAGAGGTTCAAGCATGCTTGTTCTCCTTCAGAGCCGGTCGAGGGCGCGGGCATAAAGCGCCAGCACAAGAAGTGTGCCGCAGCCGAGCGCCAGAAAGATGAGGTCGGACATATCCGTTTCTCCTGTTGGTACAGGAGGAGAATTAAACGCGCTTCAGGTCAGACTTCGATTGGGAAGGGGCGAAGGCGGCGTAAAGAAAAGATAAGGAGGTGGTGTAGCGCTCGGCGCTTGATGCATCGCCAACGCAAGGATGAGCCTGCTTGGCCACCCCGATTGCCTGTTGTGCAAAACATGACGTCTCGCAGCCGGCCGAGATGTCGGCTTGCATTCCTGACACGGGCTATAGCGTGTGGGATAGAAAAATGGTGCTGCTAGAGAGATTTGAACTCTCGGCCTCTCCCTTACCAAGGGAGTGCTCTACCCCTGAGCTATAGCAGCATCGTGTCCGAAGCAGCGTGGCGCTGCTTGCGTGTGGAGCGAGGGGGCTATTGCCACAGGTTTGCGGTGAGCGCAAGCGCTATTGGAAACTAAGTTCAACAAAAGACGGGGATGGTCGGCACCTTTTGCAAAGTGCTGTTTTGCGCTATCAGGGCGACATGAACGAAGACAATAAGAAATCCGCCGCGACAACCGCGACCGGAGCCGGCGCGGAATCGGACGGCGAACCTGGACATCAGGGCCATTCCCCTGACCACCCACCCGCGACCCGGCCGAGCGGCAAGCTCAAGGCGGAGGCACGCAATGCCTCGGCGCTGCAGGTTGCCGAACAGCGACGCCTGCGGGCGGCGCAAAAGCTTCGCGAGAACCTGATGCGGCGCAAGCAGCAATCGCGGGCGCGCCGTTCGGGCGACGCCATCGAGGGCGAGGGCCTACCTGCCGCAAATTCGCCGGAGAGCGATGATTAGTGCGGGCACCGCTGGCGAATTGAACCGCGCCGGCTTTTCGTCTAAAGAGCCCCTTCGCCCGGACATCCGGACATAAAGAACAATAGGAAAGGCGGGACGCCGGTGCGCTGCCCGTAAGGATATATGGATCGTATCAGGATTGTCGGCGGTAACCAGTTGAACGGGATTATCCCGATTTCCGGCGCCAAGAATGCCGCCCTGCCGCTGATGATCGCCTCGCTTTTGACCAGCGATACGCTGACGCTTGAAAACGTGCCGCATCTGGCCGATGTCGAGCTGCTGCTGCGTATTCTGGGCAATCACGGCGTGGACGTGTCGGTGAACGGCCGCCGCGAAACCCAGAACGGCATGTATTCGCGCACCATCCATTTCACCTGCCGCACCATTGCCGACACGACGGCGCCTTACGATCTGGTCTCCAAGATGCGGGCGAGCTTCTGGGTGATCGGCCCGCTTCTGGCGCGCGAGGGCAAGGCCCGCGTTTCGCTGCCGGGCGGCTGCGCCATCGGCACGCGTCCGGTCGACCTGTTCATCGAGGGACTTACAGCGCTTGGCGCGACCATGGACATCGACGCCGGCTATATCAACGCCACAGCGCCGAAGGGCGGCCTGATCGGCGCTCATTATACCTTCCCGAAGGTTTCGGTCGGCGCCACCCATGTGATGATGATGGCAGCGGTGCTGGCCCGCGGCACGACGGTGATCGGCAATGCCGCCCGCGAACCTGAGGTGGTGGATCTGGCCAATTGCATGATCGCCATGGGCGCCAAGATCACCGGCGCCGGCACATCGACCATTACCATCGAAGGCGTGACCAGTCTGTCGGGCGCCCGCCACCGGGTTTTGCCGGACCGTATCGAGACCGGCACCTATGCCATGGCGGTGGCGATGACCGGCGGCGACGTCACGCTGGCCGGCACCGACATCACCCTGCTCGACACCGCGGTGTCGGCGATCCGCCGGGCCGGCGCGGAACTGATTGCCGTGGACAACGGCATCCGCGTCATCGGCCATGGCAACGATATCCGCCCGGTCGACATCGTCACCGAGCCCTTCCCCGGCTTCCCGACCGACCTGCAGGCGCAGTTCATGGGCCTGATGACCCGCGCCGACGGTGTGGCGCATGTCACCGAGACGATCTTCGAGAACCGCTTCATGCATGTGCAGGAACTGGCACGGCTCGGCGCCCGCATCACGCTGTCGGGGCAGACGGCGCGGATCGAGGGCGTCAAGCGGCTGCGCGGCGCGCCCGTCATGGCAACCGACCTGCGCGCCTCCGTGTCGCTGGTGATTGCCGGCCTCGCCGCCGAAGGCGAGACGCTGGTCAACCGCGTCTACCATCTCGACCGCGGCTTCGAGCGGCTGGAAGAGAAGCTGACGCGCTGCGGCGCCGTGGTCGAGCGTATCAGCGACTGAGCTCTTAGCACCTCCCGACATGATTCGCGGCGGAATCCGTTTCATTCCGCCGCTTTGACGTTGCGGATTGCGGCGTGGCAACCTATGTCGGGGTCAAGGATCGCGTCATTGCGGGGCGCTCATTTCAGGAAACGACCCATGACAAGTCTCAAGCTTCTGTCGCTCGACACCGACGACCTTGCGGTCGTCTCCGCCCATATGCAGGATGCCGTGTTCAAGGTCGGCGACATCAACTACGCGACGCGGTCCGGCGTGTTTTCGCTGGCTGCCAATCGTTTCGTCTGGGAAAAGCTGAAACCCGGCGAAAAGGCCTTTGAGCGCCGCCGGGCGCTGCTCAGCATCAAGCGCGTCCAGGCCGTACGGTCCGTCGGTTTCGACCGCAACGACAAGGACAAGGTTCTGAGCCTGCTGGCCATCCGCTTTCAGCAAAAGGACGAGGGGCCGGACGGCGTTCTGGAACTGGTGCTGTCAGGCGATGGCATGGTGGCGCTGGATGTGGAATGCATCGAAGTTCAGCTTGCAGATACCGGCGGAGCATGGGAAACCAGCTTCAAGCCCAGCCATCCGGGCAGCTGACGACGACGCGCCGAGACCAGGGGGGTCGCTCTGATCAACGACCCCGGTGCAACGGGTTTGGTGCCCAAGGGACGGCCGAGGAGAGGGAAGACAAGAGACGTGGCTATCTGGCTCGAACAGACATCGGAAGGGTTTGAACAGCGTTTCGCCGCCTTCCTGACGACCAAGCGCGAAGTGTCCGACGATGTGAATGCCGTGGTGCGCGCCATCATCGACGACGTCAAGGCGCGAGGCGATGCAGCGCTGGCTGACTATTCGCTGCGCTTCGACGGCATCGATTTCGCCACCACCGCAATGCGCGTCACCGATGCCGAGATCGACGCTGCCGTCAAAACCGTCGCCCCCGATGTCATGGATGCCCTGCGGCTGGCCGCCGAGCGGATCGAAAAGCACCATGCCCGGCAAATGCCGAAGGATGATATCTACGAGGACGCCATCGGCGTCGGCCTCGGCTCGCGCTGGACGGCGATCGATGCGGTCGGTCTTTATGTGCCCGGCGGCACGGCGAGCTATCCAAGCTCGGTGCTGATGAATGCCGTGCCGGCGCACGTCGCCGGCGTGCCACGCATCGTCATGGTCGTTCCCGCCACCGGCGGCGACATCAACCCGACGGTGCTGGCGGCGGCCCGCATTGCCGGGGTGCGCGAAATCTACCGCATCGGCGGCGCGCAGGCCGTGGCAGCGCTCGCCTATGGCACGGAAACGATCGAGCCGGTCGCCAAGATCGTCGGTCCGGGCAATGCCTATGTCGCGGCCGCCAAGCGCCATGTGTTCGGCACGGTCGGCATCGACATGATCGCCGGTCCGTCCGAAGTGCTGGTCATTGCCGACAGCGACAACAATCCCGATTGGCTCGCCGCCGACCTGCTGGCTCAGGCCGAGCATGACCGCGGCGCCCAGTCGATCCTGATCACCGACGACCCGGATCTGGCCCGCGCCGTGGAGGCCGCCGTCGAGCGGCAGTTGAAGACGCTGAGCCGTTCCGAGACCGCGGCGGCCAGCTGGGCCGATTTCGGGGCCATCATCATCGTGCCCGACCTCGAAGCCTCCATACCGCTCGCCAACCGCATTGCCGCCGAACATCTGGAACTGGCCGTGGCCGATCCTGATCGGCTGATGGCCGGCATCCGCAATGCCGGCGCCATCTTCATCGGCCGGCACACGCCGGAGGTGATCGGCGATTATGTCGGCGGCTCCAATCACGTGCTGCCGACGGCGCGTTCGGCGCGGTTTTCCTCCGGCCTGTCGGTGCTCGATTTCGTCAAGCGCACCTCGATCCTGCGGCTGGGGCCTGAACAGTTGCGCCAATTGGCGCCGGCGGCCATTGCACTGGCGAAAAGCGAGGGCCTCGACGCCCATGCCCGCTCGGTCGCCATCCGCCTGAACCTCGAAGGCTGAGCCTGATGGCAAAGGGCGACTTCAAGCTCTGCGACGTGATCCTCGACGAAACGATCGGGCGGTCGACGCCCGATGTCGAGCACGAGCGGGCGGTCGCCATTTTCGACCTGATCGAGGAAAACACGTTCGAGCCGGCCGGCCATGCGGGCGGACCCTATAAGCTCAACCTGTCGCTGGTCGATTCCAAGCTGGTGTTCGGCATCAAGACGGAGGCCGGCGAAGACGTCGCCACCCATATCCTGTCGCTGACGCCGTTCCGGCGGATCATCAAGGATTATTTCATGATCTGCGAAAGCTATTATGAAGCGATCCGGTCCTCGACGCCCAGCCAGATCGAAGCGATCGACATGGGTCGGCGCGGCATTCACAACGAAGGCTCGCAGACGCTGATGGACCGGCTGCAGGGCAAGATCAAGCTGGATTTCGACACGGCACGGCGGCTGTTCACACTGGTCTGCGTTCTCTACTGGCGTGGATAGGCCGATGGACGATCACGCGGCTTCCCGACCACAGGACAGGATGCCCGGCGCCATTCTCTTCGTCTGCGGCATGAACGCCATCCGCTCGCCGATGGCGGAAGTGATCGCCCGGCACATGCTGCCGGCCGGCACCTATGTCGCATCGGCGGGGGTCCGGCCCGGCGAGCGCGATCCGTTCGTCGATGCCGTGCTGGAGGAAATCGGGTTGTCGCTCGGCAAGCGCCAGCCGCAAACGCTGGAAGAGCTGGCCGACAACTTCTTCGACCTGGTGGTGACGCTGGCGCCGGAGGCCCATCACGCGGCGCTGGAACTGACGCGCACGTCGGCGGTCGACGTGGTCTACTGGCCGATGCCAGACCCGACCGTTGCCACCGGCACCCGCGAACAGATCCTCGAAGCCTATCGCGAGGTGCGCGACCGGCTGAAACGACTGATCGCCGAACGCCTGGCTCCGGCGGAAAAGGCGGCCCAGACGCAGGTCGAAAAACCGGCCGAAAAGCCCGATTGAAACAAAATTCAAAAGCCCAATCTACAAGGTTCACAAAAGCGCGGTGATTGTGTAGTTTCCGCGCACATTTTACCGGGCCCCGCTGGGTCCGATGCAACTCACAGGAAGACAACCCCTCCATGGCTAAAGAAGAAGTCCTCGAATTCCCCGGCGTCGTGACCGAATTGCTCCCCAATGCGACCTTCCGGGTCAAGCTTGAAAACGAACACGAGATCATCGCCCATACCGCCGGACGCATGCGCAAGAACCGTATCCGCGTTCTGGCCGGCGACAAGGTGCTGGTCGAAATGACCCCTTACGACCTGACCAAGGGCCGCATCACCTATCGCTTCAAGTGAACGAAGGCAGACACCCGAAAGGGCTTGACGATCCATGGAGCTGAAACAGACGCTGATCCTCGCCTCCGGTTCGCCGCGCCGGCTCGACCTCTTGAAGCAGGCCGGCATCGAACCCGACCGGCTGATGCCGATGGATCTCGACGAGACGCCGGCCAAGTCTGAGCATCCGCGCTCGTTGGCCCGCCGGCTCTCCACCGAGAAGGCCCGCGCAGCCCTTGCCGCCGTGAAGGACGAGCCGCTGTGGAAGCACAGCTATATCCTGGCGGCCGACACGGTGGTGGCTGTCGGGCGGCGCATCCTGCCAAAGGCCGAATATCTCGACGAGGCCTCGTCCTGCCTGCATCTCCTGTCCGGTCGCGGCCATTGGGTGTTTACCGGCGTGTGCCTGATCACCCCTGACGGCAAGACCCGCCAGAAGGTGATCGAGACCAAGGTGCGGTTCAAGCGCCTGTCGGGCCTCGATATCGAATCCTATCTGGCGTCCGGCCAATGGCGGGGCAAGGCCGGTGCCTATGGCATCCAGGGCCTGGCCGGCTGCTTCGTGCAGAAGCTGGTCGGCTCCTATACCAACGTCGTCGGCCTGCCGCTGTTTGAAACCCTGCAACTGTTGTCCGGCGAGGGATTTAACGTGCATGCCGGCTGGATGGAAGGCTGAACCATGAGTGACGACAATAGCCCCCGCAGCGCAAAGATCGAGCCCTTGCGCAAGGCCCGCCCCTGCCCCGAATGCAAGCGGCCGTCGCATCGCGAGCACTACCCCTTCTGCTCCAATCGCTGCCGTGAGCTGGATCTGTCGCGCTGGCTGACGGGCTCCTATGCCATTCCGGTTGCCGACGACGAAAGCAAGGCGGACTATCAGGACGACGATTGAGACTTTTGCCGGCGGCAGTTGAGACCCGTCAGCGGCGCCAGGAATGGGCGCTGACCGGCCGCCCAGGCCCGGCACGGCACCATCCCGCATAGACTGAAACCGTTCTATTCGTTCAATTTTTTCCGTTTTTTCACAGACTGTCAAAAAAGTGCCATTTGGCGCTGGACATGGCCGAACAAGATGTTATAACCCGCTCGCTTCCGGGGGAAACGATCCCCCGCCGGTTGGACCAAGCAACCGAACGGCCCGAAACGGCCCTGATGCCCGGATAGCTCAGTTGGTAGAGCAGCGGATTGAAAATCCGCGTGTCGGTGGTTCAAATCCGCCTCCGGGCACCATTTTTCTTCAGCAACATCAATGTTTTATGGTGCCGTAGCGGCATGGTTGTCGCAACGCTTGATGCGCTTGGGTGTCATTCTGGGTAGAAGGTGAGATAGTTCCTATGCTACCCGCACTGTTTGCAACATTCCTTCGAGCGATCTTCTAATTTCGTTTTGATTTGATATGCCGAGCGTGGGCAAGATAGCCATCAAAACGGTGAGCACTTTTACCGAGTCATTCGGCTCATTCCGTTCCCACGCCGCAGCTATTTCTTTTTCATGTAGCAAAGGCTGCTGCAGGAGGAACCTTTGTCTTTCCCATATGAAGGCCCATCGTTCGCTCAACCATTTCAGCATTTGTTCAGACAGAGGCTGAAGATAGCCCGCCTGTTTCGCAGTTTGCAGCACTTTGTAAGTAAACTCTAAAACCTGGATCGGCGAGAGTAATGAGCCGTCGTCAATCGTCTTTCGGTTGGCGAAAAGCAGGCTGGCATAACTTGTGTAGTAGTCAGTCGCAGCTACCTTGCCTGCCAAGCACGCCGCTAACCTCTCATCACAGGTAAAGCCGCTTTGACTCATGAGGCCAGCGACAAATGCGTCATAGGCAACTGCGTCTTCGCTAAGAATACAAGCCGCGACGAATGACAGAATTTGTTGTCCCGCTAGCTCGCGGAGACCTTTTATTGCTTCCGCTGTCGGAGGTGGGAAATTACCATATGTGACATTTTGGATATTAAAGCTGTTTTCCTTGCTTCCTTGCTGGACCGCAAACGCAAATTCCGCAACCGTTTCCGTTAGTGCTAGGTTGAATGATCTGATGTCTAGTTGACGTAACGCTTTATTCAGTTTCGCGCGGGTCAATAGGAACTGCCCCTCTCGCACAGGCCCCTTTGGGAGACGAGTATCGATATTTCGCGCTATGCCCAAGTCCAGCAGACAGTGACATTCAATCTGCGCCAGCATATACCAGGACAACTCCAGGACTGGCAGAAACCGTTTTCCTATCTCTGGGTGTGGCTCGGGATTGCTTACTAGACCCGGATAAATACGCGGAGCTTCGCCATCTGCCATGTAGCGCTTTTCACCGGTTGCCTCTTGGTCAAGCCACAGAAGCACATGCCGGGAAACAGCATGGCAATGAGCTGCTCTAACGGATGTTTTAGAATCTAACAGGGTGAGCTTTTCCAACACCCCAATGAATTCTCGCAGACACGTAGCACGGTCATCAGCGTGCCAGCTTGCTATTGCGGCATCGGCTAGCAGGCCGATATGCATTGGGATCATATCCGGTACACCGGAATCTTTCGCGGCTTCGGCTCCGAACAAGTAGTATCGCCTTGCCGTTTCGAAGTTGCCCTGCTTCTCCGCGCTTATCGCAGCTTCTCTTCCGAGAAAGGCTTTTTCCGTTTCACTTAGGGGGGCACCTTCATCAATAAGCTTGCTGGATAGTTCCAAGCTCGCTTGATGATCATTTGCTCGGTAAAGAACCTTTGCTTTCGCCCGTATTAGCTCCGAGTTCGTTGGGCCATACTGCTTTAGGCCGCCCTCAAGCACGTCAAGAGCAGCTTCTTTATCGTTGCCATATTCATCAAGAATGATGGCCTGATATTTTCGGCAAGCAACGGCTAGGTCTTTACGATTCCACCTGTTCGCTAGATTTTCCATTTGCGAATAGGCGGATGTATGAGCGATAGAATCAATCGTCTCTGTATCATGCTCTCTTAACCATGCGCCGGATATGAGCATGTCGATATCGACTGGAAGTTCGGATACGCCATAAATTTGGAAGATTTTCACCCGGAAATCTTCACTGCATGCGTCAAGAGCTTTAAACGTCGAAAGGAGATCACTGATTTGTTTTGTTTGACGAATTTGGTTCAAAAACATGAAGCCGATCGTCGTGGTAATATCGCTAAACTCGGCTATCCCCTCTAGAAACTCGGTGGGAAGATTTCGATCCTGATTTTCGAACAGGCTGTTAAGTTCCTGCAAAATTTCGATAAAGCCCGGCAGTGGCCCAAAAATCGGCTCTGAAAGCAGTAGCTTTGAATATATGATTAGCTCCATTCCAGCTCGTATTTTCGCAGGCTGGATAAGTGCACCTTCCTTCTGGAACGATCTAAGCGCCGAAGCGAATGTTTTTGAGCCTCGTTCTTCATGGCAAAGAAGAAGAATTTGAGCGCCTCGAAAAATCTGACTAATAACCGGGCTATCATCATAGGCAGGCTGATCGGTTCTCATATGCGTAAACATCATAAGATGCGGCGCGATCATCTTTAATTCGGAATTGTCCGAACCGATCACCGAAAAACAAAGCTTGAACAGCACTCCCTCATTTTTGCCGCTCCACGCAGCGAGCAAAGCTGAGTTCGCTGTGATGGGGTCGAGGGTCCGTGGCTTGACCAGTGAGTTCGCTATCTCGAAATTGATCTGCTTCTTTTCCGAATCCCTGAGAGTGTTTGTGGCGAAATTGGAAAGCAGCGGTGATAAGGAAAATCTATCCTTTTCCTGTTGATCGATCCACGATCCAATTAAGCTATCAAATAATATCCCGCCATCTGAAACCACGGGCGCAACTTGAGCCACGTCGAGAACGAGACTCCGCGTGAATCCACCAGTCGTCAGGGAAAGGCGCTCCAGCAGGCGCCTGCCGCCTTCAGGTAAATCCTTAAGCAACCGTCTGCGAGTGTCAGCGCGCACTTGTTCAATTTCAGAATTACCGTCCACCAGAGAGCCAAGTGTCCGTAACTCGTTTTTATCCCACCCTGATTGCTGCATACTTTTGATTGCCGCCACGGCGAGCTGTGGATGTCCGCTACCTGAGATCAAGTATATATACTTAGCCCAGTTTTTATCTGGGACTCCCAACGAGCTCAGAATATGCTCAATGTCTGCCTCTCTGAATTCCTCTAGCTTTTCTTCGATATTAGCCGTCAAGTTTGCCGAAAATAGCAAATCGCTAGGAGTTGTTCTTGGTGCTGTAACGATAATAAGTAAATCCCGGCGCCTACAAGCTGATAGTAAATTCAGGAAACTCTCTATAACGTATGGCTCTGGCGTGCATTCGAAGTCGTCTATCAGAAGGCCATGAACGTCCCTCACTTCTGCTATAGCTGTTTGAATCTCAGTGAGAATCAAACTTACTTGCTCGGATGACAAGTTGCGTAGGTTAAGGCTTGCCCAGTTTCCGGCGACCTTTCCAGCCGCTAATTTTGCTGCAACAGTTTTACCGACACCTGCAGCGCCTAGTACCCAGCTAATTCCGTCTCTCTCAAGCGATGAAACAATTTTCGCGATTTGCTCCGATCTCGGCGCAATAGCAGAGGGAAGCGGTACCTCATCAATAGGGCGTGGCGGCGCTAGCCGACTTGAAATAAGGTCAGTTGCCTTCGGCACAGAGGAAGCTAAAGCTTTTGCGATAAGTGCATTGTGCGCGTCGAACTGTGCTCGGTTAACAGAAATGCGAACTGCTTGCTCCAACAGTTCTTCGAGAGCTGCGCGGTCCACAAAGCGATCTTCTTTTTGAGTCGATTTGTTCAGCAGAAGTAAGAGAATATTGTTGAGGCATTCCTCGGCTTGGGAGGCAATGCCGCCGCGTTCTTGTAGCGCTTTAGTGGTGACCGCCTTGAGTTGTCGTTTCAGGAACTTGAAATCCAGAGCCCCGCAATCAAAGTGTATCCGCTTTAAGAATTTCTCTCTGAAGTCAGCATCGTCGAGCTCCTCGATAAATTTCTTTGTCTGTGCCGACAATTTCGAATTGGCCAGAATGGTTCTGAGTCTAGAAAGATCGCCTGTTCGAGCTAAAGTACGCCAAGTGACAAGAGTTGGCGTGTCGTCAAGCCGATCATTTTCAGATTTTTCTTTTCCTATATGGGATGTTGTCAGGTGGCGAAGCCTGACCTCAAGTTGCGGCTGATTTACCTGAAGTTCGACGAAGCTATTTATCGATGCGATAATGTCGTCGGAGTTGATCGTGACATTGCCTTCGGTGCGCTTGACTTGAACTGCACTTAAAGCATGCTTTGCGGCAATAACGTAGTCTTCGGCAACCTCTAAGAATAAAAATTCATTTACACCAAGTTCAAACCAAGCAAGTGCTGACTGATAAATTTGATAAACATACCCCCCCAAGGAGGCGATTGCCTCGCGGCCTTCATTTCCTTTCGGGGCTACGGGTTTATTCATGTGTGAGTCGGCCAGCTTATCAATTTGGCGATAGTGGGATACGGTTTGCGAAAATACAACCAAACGACACGTTTGAGGTCAGGTGCGGAGCGCTTTCCACAAAGTATGCGCTGACCTTTACCAAACCAAGTTTAGGCTGGCGCCTATTTAGCTCGGAGTTAAATGCCCACTCTGAGAAAAGGGCGCTGTGTGCGCCCTCCTTGCTAACCGTAGGCCACTTTCTGGTTGTGACTCATTTCATTGCGAACAAGCCCCTTGCTTCCTTCTCACCCACCGATCCCTTGAGCCATTGCCAAGGGGCGCGGGGTTTATGGGACTTCGCCAATTCGGGATACTGCTTCTGATCGCGAGCGGCATCGCGTAGTTGTTCGCGTGCTTCTTTTGGGTCGATCTTCAATTCGGCGCACAGCGCCTTGAGGGTGATGATTTCGGGGGCCTTGTCGGTCATGATCGTCTCCTCCGGGTTCAAGACGATCTTTTCATTAAGACAAGGTCTGAGCGGCTGTCAGGGAAAATCCCTAGTCTTTCTGGATCATGCAATATAGGACAGGAGCCTATCGAGCAGCGCCGTTGCATCGCTCTGCAAACCGTCATCTGTTGTGCAGGCGATAGACGCGTTCAAAGCCCGACGCAGTCCAGACAGACCGTCGTGGAATTCTATGACCACATCATCCGCTTAATCATCCCCTATTGATTTTGGTCAAATCGGCGTCGCGTCAGGGATGCTAGAACCATCGGCAGCAGGCGGTTTTCGCCGGGGCGGTGCGATTGTTGCAGCCGTCGAATTTTTTAAACGCTTGCCGAGCCGGCCGTATTTTCCGGCGAGACATTCTCCAGAAGGTTCAAGGAAGGCCATCCTATGCTTGCAAAACCATGGAAGTCCTGGGTGATCCCCGTCGTGGTCGTGGCGCTTGGCGCGGGCGGCTATTACGGCTGGTCGACAATGAATGCGGAAGGACTGCCCGAGGGCATTGCCAGCGGCAACGGCCGTATCGAGGCCGTGGAAATCGACATATCCACCAAGACGGCCGGCCGTATCAGGGACATCGTCGCCAATGAGGGCGATCTGGTCAAGGCCGGCCAGGTGCTGGCCCATATGGACACGGTGCAATTGCAGGCCGAGCGGCGCGAGGCGGATGCCCAATTGCAGCGCGCCGTGATCGGCGTCGAGGCTGACGCCAGCGTGGTGACGCAAAGGGAGGCGGAAAAGACCGCGGCGGAGGCGGTGGCTGCCCAGCGCGAGGCCGAACTGAACGCTGCCCTCAAGCGGCTTGAGCGGACCGAACAGCTGGTGAAAAGCAGCACGGTCTCGCTGCAGGTGCTGGACGACGACCGAGCCAGCTTCGAAGGCGCCAGGGCGGCGGTCAGCGCGGCAAAGGCGCAACTGGCGGCCGCCGATGCGGCGATCAGCACGGCCAAGGCACAGGTGGTCGATGCTCGCGCCTCGACGGACGCGGCAAAGGCGACCCTTGAGCGGATTGACGCCGAGATCGACGACAGCACGCTGATCTCGCCGCGCGACGGGCGTGTGCAGTATCGCGTCGCGCAGCCCGGCGAGGTGCTTTCCGCCGGCGGGCGGGTTCTCAATCTGGTCGATCTCAGCGATGTCTCGATGACATTCTTCCTGCCGACTGAGCAAGCCGGGCGGGTGGCGCTCGGTTCCGAAGTCCGCATCGTGCTGGATGCGGCGCCGAAATATCTGATCCCGGCCTCGGTGTCCTTCGTGGCCGACGTGGCACAATTCACGCCGAAATCGGTGGAGACCGAGGTGGAGCGCGAAAAGCTGATGTTCCGCATCAAGGCGCGCATTCCGCAGGCGCTGCTCGCCAAGCACATACAGATGGTCAAGACCGGCCTGCCGGGCGTGGCTTATGTGCGTCTCGATCCGGCCGCTGCCTGGCCGGCCGACATCAGCGGAGCCGTGGTCGAATGAACGGCGCCAACCCGGACGGCAAGGCTGTCGTGTCTATCGACGGGGTCAGCCTGTCCTATGGCAAGACCCGGGCGCTCGATGCCGTGAGCCTCTCCATCCCGTCCGGCTGCATGGTCGGGCTGATCGGACCGGACGGTGTCGGCAAGTCCAGCCTGCTGTCGCTGATTTCGGGCGCACGCGCTGTGCAGAGCGGACATATCGACGTGCTGGGCGGGGATATATCCGATGCGGCCCATCGCCGGGACACCTGCCCGCGCATCGCCTATATGCCGCAGGGCCTTGGCAAGAACCTCTATCCCACGCTGTCGGTGTTCGAGAATGTCGACTTCTTCGGCCGGCTGTTCGGTCATGCACGCCAGGAGCGCGAGCAGCGGATCGCCGCCCTGCTCGACAGTACGGGCCTCGGCCCCTTCGCCGACAGGCCGGCCGGCAAGCTGTCCGGCGGCATGAAACAGAAGCTCGGCCTGTGCTGTGCCCTGATCCACGATCCCGACCTTCTGATCCTCGACGAGCCGACAACCGGCGTCGACCCGCTGTCGCGCCGCCAGTTCTGGGATCTGATCGACAACATTCGCGCCGGCCGGCCGGGCATGAGCGTCATCGTCGCCACGGCCTATATGGAAGAGGCCGCCCGCTTCGACTGGCTGGTCGCCATGGACGACGGCCGGGTGTTGGCAACCGGCACGCCCGGCGAATTGCTGACGCAGACCGGCACCGCCTCTCTGGAGGCCGCCTTCGTCGCCATGCTGCCGGAGGACAAGCGCAGGGATCACCATGCTGTGGTCATCCCTCCGCGCCAGGCAAATAGCGAGATCGCCATCGAGGCCGAGGGGCTGACGATGCGGTTCGGCGATTTCGTCGCGGTCGACAATGTCAGCTTTCGCATTCCGCGCGGCGAGATTTTCGGGTTTCTCGGCTCGAACGGCTGCGGCAAGACCACCACGATGAAAATGCTGACCGGGCTGCTGGCGGCCAGCGAAGGCCGGGCAACCCTGTTCGGACAGACGATCGACCCGCACGACATGGCCGTGCGCCACCGCGTCGGCTACATGTCGCAATCCTTTTCGCTCTATAGCGAGCTGACGGTCCGCCAGAACCTCGACCTGCATGCCCGCCTGTTCCAGATGCCGATTGACGCCATCCCGGCCCGTATCGAAACGATGATCGAGCGCTTCGATCTGGAGGCGGTGACGGACGCCCTGCCCGATGCCCTGCCGCTTGGCATAAGGCAACGCCTGTCCCTGGCCGTGGCCATGGTGCATGGGCCGGAAATGCTCATTCTCGACGAACCCACCTCGGGCGTCGACCCGATTGCGCGCGACAAGCTGTGGCAGCTGCTGTCGGATCTGTCGCGCAAGGACAATGTGACGATCTTCATCTCGACCCATTTCATGAACGAGGCGGAACGCTGCGACCGCATATCGCTGATGCATGCCGGCAAGGTTCTGGTCAGCGACCGGCCGGCGGCCATTGTCGAGAGCC
Source organism: Agrobacterium sp. a22-2 (assembly GCF_012276985.1). Classification (GTDB taxonomy): domain Bacteria; phylum Pseudomonadota; class Alphaproteobacteria; order Rhizobiales; family Rhizobiaceae; genus Allorhizobium. The sequence goes on from NZ_JAAXMM010000001.1 coordinate 161,626, forward strand.
GTGGCAGCGCCGATCTCGAAAGCGCTTTCATCGCCTATCTCGAAGATGCCATCGATGCCGAGAAGGCGGAGGGCGACGCGCCGAAGCCTGCCGTCGCTGCGCCTGATCCGAAACGACCGGCCGCAAAAGTCAATCAAGCGTTCGATATCAGGCGCATGTTCAGCTACACGCGCCGCGAGGCGCTGGAGTTGCAGCGCGATCCCATCCGCGCCTCGCTGGCGCTGCTCGGCAGCATGCTGTTGATGTTCGTGATCGGCTACGGCATCAATCTGGATGTAGAGGATCTGTCCTTTGCCGTGCTGGACTACGACCAGACCGCCACCAGCCGGGACTATGTCAGCGATATCGCCGGGTCGCGATATTTCTCCGAAAAACCGCCCATCCGGGACGATGCCGATCTCGACCAGCGCATGCGGGCCGGAGAGATCAGCCTTGCCATCGAAATTCCGCCAGGCTTTGCCGCCAATGCCGCCCGCGGGCGGGATGTCGAGATCGGCGCATGGATCGACGGCGCCATGCCGCAGCGCGCCGAAACCATCCAGGGTTACGTGCAGGGAATGCATGCACACTGGCTAACCCGCAAGACCCGGGAATTGCTGGGTGACGATGCCACGACTAGCGCCTTCACGCTGGAGACCCGATATCGCTACAATCCGGATATCGCCAGCCTGGTCGCCATGGTGCCGGCGGTCATACCGCTGTTGCTGCTGCTCATTCCGGCCATGCTGGCAGCCTTAAGCGTGGTGCGTGAAAAGGAGCTCGGCTCGATCGTCAATCTCTATGTCACACCGGTCACGAAGCTCGAATTCCTGCTCGGCAAGCAATTGCCCTATATCGCCCTTGGCATGGTGAATTTCCTGCTGCTTTGCGCCGCCGCGGTCTTCGTGTTCCAGGTGCCGCTGACCGGCAGTTTCTTTGCGCTGGCGACAGGCGCCCTGCTCTACGTTACCATCTCGACCGGCATGGGATTGCTGATGTCGACCTTCACCAGCAGCCAGATCGCCGCAATCTTCGCAACGGCCGTCCTGACGCTGCTGCCCGCAGTGCAGTATTCCGGCATGATCGATCCCGTCTCCTCGCTCAAAGGCGCTGGCGCCGTCATCGGCCGGATCTATCCGACCACCCATTTCATCACCATTGCGCGTGGCACCTTCTCCAAGGCATTGAGCTTTGGCGATCTTTCCGGCGCATTTGTGCCGCTCCTGATCACCATACCCGTTCTGGTGGCCCTGAGCACCGTCCTCCTCCGCAAGCAGGCAAGGTGATCCATGCGGCTGTCCAGCATTCTGCAACTCGGCATCAAGGAACTGCGCGGTCTTGCGCGCGACCCCATGCTTCTGCTGCTCATCGGCTTTTCGTTCATCGTTTCGGTCTACACGGCCGGATCTGCCATGCCGGAAACCCTCAATCACGCGCCGATCGCCATTGTCGACGAAGACCAGTCGCCCTTGTCGTCACGCATCATCGGGGCTTTCTATCCGCCATACTTCACAACGCCGCAGATCATCACGGCAGGCGAGATGGATCGGCGCATGGATGCCGGGCTCGATACATTTGCGCTGGATATCCCGGCTGATTTCCACCGCGACGTGCTGGCCGGCCGGGTGCCGGCGATCCAGCTCAACGTCGACGCGACACGCATGACGCAGGCTTTCAGCGGCAGCGGCTATGTGCAGAGCATCGTCACCAGCGAAGTGACGGAATTCCTGCAGCACTATCGCTCCGAGACAGCACTGGCCGTCGACCTGGTGCTGCGCGCCCGCTTCAATCCGGAACTCAGCAAGGTCTGGTTCGGAGGAGTCATGGAGCTCATCAACAACGTCACCATGCTGTCGATCATCCTGACGGGTGCCGCCCTGATCCGCGAGCGCGAACATGGCACGATCGAACATCTTCTGGTCATGCCCGTGACACCGACCGAGATCATGATCAGCAAGATCTGGTCGATGGGACTGGTCGTGCTGGTCGCATCCGCCTTTTCGCTGATCGTCGTCGTCCAGGGTTTGCTGGCCGTTCCGATCGAGGGTTCGGTCAGCCTGTTCCTGGCGGGTGCTGCCCTGCAGCTCTTTGCAACCACCTCGCTCGGGATCTTCCTGGCGACGGTTGCGACCTCCATGCCGCAGTTCGGCCTGCTGCTGATGATGATCCTGCTGCCGCTTGAGGTTCTATCGGGCGCTTCCACGCCGCGCGAAAGCATGCCCGAAGCGATACAGTTCATCATGCTGGCCGCGCCGAACACGCATTTCGTCATGCTCGCCCAGTCGATCCTCTATCGTGGCGCAGGCCTCTCCGTGGTCTGGCCGCAGTTTCTGGCGCTGGCCGTGATCGGATCCGTGTTGTTCATCTTCTCGCTCGGCCGGTTCCGCAAAACGCTGCAGTAGCGTTCACCCATCAAAAGCACGCAGGTCCGACGCGGCAGCGCCATCTGCGCGCGCTCGCGAGCTATCGTCTTGCCTCGTTGACCGGCATCCACAGGCCACGCCGGCCAATTCTCGACCAGGCAGACCGTATCACGCAATAAATCCGCCTCAAGGAGCCCGCCACCTCAAGCAATAACAAAAAAAGTCCGCCACCTGGATTCCTCTACATTCATGGCCACAGAACGCTCATTTGCTTATATTTTTTGCATCATTTGCCCAATTATATATCAAGTATATCAATATTCTGTTGATGTATTCAATATTTTAGTTTCCGCAAATAGATCATGATTGACATAAAATCTTACCACTTTAACCATTCATTATCTCTGAACTTGGAATCATTTCTGCGGCGCGCTATAGCTATAACATGAGCAGAACGGATAAATGTTTATGCGTTCATAGCAACTCATCCTTTTGTGGCCTGCGTTATTGGTGAAAGGAAATCTGCGCGGTGAGATTTGACGTCAAGATTGCACATCTCTGCCTGAACACATCCGCTTCACCGCGTGAAAAGCGCGCCGCCCGAGGACCTCGCGGCTCATGCCGGCGGGTTGATGTCACATCGGCGCGACATCCCGACTGATCCTCCGCCAGATTTTCCGAGTACTTCGCCTCATCCCAAGAGCTCGCCACATCCCATTCAGAGTAACGATCGGAGCAGACGCATGAAAATAGTCAGGCCTGGCGACAACAAGGTAGCCCTCGTGACCGGCGTGACCGGCCAGGACGGCACGTATCTGTCGGAACTTCTGCTGGAAAAGGGCTATACGGTTCACGGCATCAAGCGTCGCTCGTCCTCGTTCAATACGTCCCGCATCGAGCACCTCTATGAAGATCCGCATGTAGCGGACCCGAAATTCATCCTGCACTACGGCGACCTGACGGATTCCACCAACCTGATCCGCATCGTCCAGGAAACCCAACCTGACGAAATCTACAACCTTGCCGCCCAGAGCCATGTGCAGGTCTCCTTCGAGACTCCGGAATACACTGCCAATGCCGACGGCATCGGCACGTTGCGCCTGCTCGAGGCGATCCGCTTGCTGAAGCTGACCGACAAGACCCGGTTCTACCAGGCCTCGACATCCGAACTTTACGGCAAGGTGCAGGAGGTACCGCAGAGCGAGACGACGCCGTTCTACCCGCGCTCGCCGTACGCGGCCGCAAAGATCTACGCCTACTGGATCGTCGTGAACTACCGCGAGGCCTATGGGATGCATGCCTCGAACGGCATCCTGTTCAACCACGAGAGCCCGTTGCGTGGCGAGACATTCGTGACGCGCAAGATTACCCGGGCGGCGGCGGCCATCCACCTGGGCCTGCAGCAGAAGCTCTTTCTCGGCAATCTCGATGCCAAGCGCGACTGGGGTCATGCCCGCGAATATGTGCGCGGGATGTGGATGATGCTGCAGCAGGACCAGCCGGACGACTATGTTCTGGCCACCGGCGAAACCCATACGGTGCGCTCCTTCGTGGAAAAGAGCTTTGCCAAGGTCGGCATGCCGATCGAATGGAAGGGCGAAGGCGTCGAGGAAAAGGGCTACGACGCCTCCTCCGGCCAATGCGTCGTGGAAATCGATCCGCGCTATTTTCGCCCGACGGAAGTGGACCTGCTGATCGGTGATCCGACCAAGGCGCACGAAAAGCTCGGCTGGAAGCACGATACCAATCTCGACCAGCTGATTGCCGAAATGGTGCGCGAAGACTTGAAGGTCATGGCGCGCAACGTGCCGCAGCTCGGGGCCAACAAGGGGCTGGCGCATGCCTGAGACGGTCTACGATCTCTCCGGCAAGCGGGTCTTCGTGGCCGGCCACCGCGGCATGGTGGGGGCGGCGATCGTGCGTCGGCTGGCGGCGGAGCATTGCGAGATCCTGACCGCGACACGCGCCGAACTGGACCTCACCCGACAGGACGCCGTCGAGGCATGGATGGAGAAGAACCGCCCCGATGCGGTCTTCCTGGCGGCGGCCAAGGTGGGCGGCATCCTGGCCAACGACCGTTATCCGGCCGATTTCCTCTACGACAACCTCATTCTCGAAGCCAATGTCATCCACGCCGCCCACAGGACCGACGTTGAGAAGCTGCTGTTTCTCGGCTCGTCCTGCATCTATCCGAAATTCGCCGACCAGCCGATCGTGGAGGAAGCACTTCTGACCGGCGCGCTGGAACCGACCAATGAATGGTATGCGATAGCCAAGATCGCCGGCATCAAGCTGTGCCAGGCCTATCGCCGGCAATGTGGCCGGGACTTCATCTCGGCCATGCCGACCAATCTCTACGGCCCCGGCGACAATTTCGACCTGTCGTCGAGCCATGTCATGCCGGCACTGATCCGCAAGGCGCATGAGGCCAAGGCCGGCCACCAGCCGGAGATCACCGTATGGGGCACCGGTACGCCGCGCCGCGAATTCCTGCATGTCGACGACTGTGCGGATGCCTGCGTGCATCTGATGAAGGTCTATTCGGGTGAGCCCCATGTCAATGTCGGCTCCGGCGAGGACGTGACGATCCTCGAATTGACGCAGCGTGTCTGCGACGTGGTCGGCTATTCCGGACGCATCGTGCACGATCTCTCCAAGCCGGACGGCACGCCGCGCAAGTTGATGAGCGCCGCCCGGCTGCGGGCGCTCGGCTGGGTGCCGCGCATCGGCCTTTCGGACGGCATCGCCGATGCTTACCAGGCCTTCCTCAAGGGAGAATATTCCGAGCGTCGCCAGGGGGATGCTGCCTGATGGAGGCCTTGGTCGAGGCAGACGCCCCTGCGCTTGGCGGCGGCGAGGCGCGGGCCGATGCGCTGTGGCGCCGGCGCATCGTCGTTTACGGCATGAATTATGCGCCTGAGATGGCAGGCGTCGGACGCTATACCGGCGAGATCGCCGAGCATATGGTAAGCCTCGGTATGGATGTGAGCGTCATCACCACGCCGCCGCATTATCCGGGATGGAAGATGACCGGTGGCTATCGCAACGGCTATTCGACGCGCCGCGAAAACGGCGTCAAGGTGCATCGTACGCCCTTGCTGCTGCGGCAGAGGATGCGCGGCATCTGGCGATTGATGGCGCCGCTCAGCTTTGCCGTGACCTCGGCCCCCCTGGTGTTCTGGCAGGTCCTGCGGACCCGGCCCGACACGGTGTTCTGCGTCGAGCCGACGTTGTTTGCAGCCCCCATCGCGCAATTGGCGGCCTGGCTTTCCGGCGCGCGGACCGTGCTGCATGTGCAGGATCTTGAAGTGGATGCGGCATTCGCGGTCGGCCACCTCGGTTCGAAACCCTGGCTGAAGCGGCTGGGCCATGCCTTCGAGCGCTTCACGCTTGGCCGTTTCGACAGGGTGATCACCATTTCCAACCGCATGGCCGAGAAGCTCGGCGAAAAGGGTGTGGCGCAGGACCGGCTGGCCGTGGTGCGCAACTGGGTCGATCTCTCCCATATCTATCCGATGGACCAGACGAGCCCCTATCGCGCCGAACTCGGCTACCAGCCGGACGATTTCGTCGTGCTCTATTCCGGCAATCTCGGCGCCAAGCAGGGACTGCCAGTGCTGCTCGATGCCGCCGAACAGTTGAAGGACAATCCCCGGATCAAGTTCGTGATCGCCGGCGAAGGGCCGGTCAAGGCCGAACTCGAAGCCCTTTACGGGCATCTGCAGACCGTCCGCTTCCTGCCCTTCCAGCCCTATGCCCGGTTGAACGATTTTCTCAACATGGCGGATCTGCACGCTCTGCCGCAGGACAAGGGGGCGGCCGACCTGGTCCTGCCCTCTAAGCTCGGTGGCATGCTGGCCTCCGGCAAACCACTGATCGTTACCGCAGACCCCGGCACGGAACTCGCCGACTTCCTCGGCACCGCCGCCGTAATCACCCCGCCCGGCGACGCCAGGGCGCTGGCGGAAGGGATTTTGGGTGCCATGCGCATGCCCAAAAGCGAGGGCGCCGAGGAGCGGGCGAGGCTTGCTCGACAAGCGTCAAAAAGCGAAGGTATTACAGCTCTTATCAGCTTGGTTTCTAATGCGGCTTGAGGCTTTGACTTGATAGATGGAGACAATCTGCCCCTACTCGAACACGGTGCAAGACCTACTGTGATGGCAAATGACCGTTCTGCGCAAAAATACCAAGACCAAACCGCATCGCTCCAGGCTGCGGTGAAACTGGTATCATTCTCCCAAGACGGACATCGAAGCGCTTACAATGACGTTTTCACACACCTGCTGAGGCTCCAGAACGTCGACATTTCTGCACATCATGAGCGCAGCAGAGTCGCCTTTTATCCGATGCTGGACGACAATATTCCGGTGTTCCTGCGATCCTGCCTTCAAAATGCGCTTTCGGGGCGCCGGACGGTCGGCCTGTTCTTCCGGCCCGGCGAATGCTTTCGCAGAGACCGTGTGAAATACCGCTTGAAGAACCTGCTCTTCCGCGTCCTGAAACGCATGCCGACCATACGCATTCTGACCATCATGCCGTTTCATGTCGATCCGCGGTTTGCCTTGGTGGCGAACGACTGGATTCATGATCCGCAGCTTTGGGATATGGACCTGCTGCCAGCAGCGGAGACACAGGATGCACTCTCAGCAACGGTTCGAGCGGCCGCAAACGGTCGCCAGGTGGTGGTCGCACTCGGTGGGCAAAACCGCTTAAAAGGTTTCGACCGTTTTGCCACCCTCTGGCAGTCCGATTTGCGCCTTCGGCAGCGCTACCTGTTTGTCGCCGCAGGCACCGTGGCTGCAGAATGTGCCGGAGATGCGCAAGCATTTGCCGAGGCAGACGGCCTGCTGCTGGATCGCTTCATTTCAGACGAGGAATTGCTGGCCCTCTATACCGCATCAGACCTCGTGTGGAGTTGCTACGCGCCTCACTATAACCAGGCATCCGGGATTTTCGGCCGTGCCTTTCAAATGGGAAAGCCGGCAATCGTCAGGGACGGCTCGTATATCGCGACAATCGCCAGGCATCTGGACCATCCCGTGATTGCGATTGCGCAGGACAATGCGACAGCTACCAACGAGTTGTTGTCATGGCCGACCGAACCCGCGCCCGCGAAGGCACACACCACGATGATCGCGGCCATGCGCCAGCGGGATACGCAGGTCTTGCTCTCCGCCTTCGGAATAGACGTATCAGGCCTTAAGTCCGCCGGAACGGAGCCGCTCGCAAGGTGAACCTCAACCTGAGATCCAACACGATATGGTCGACAGCCGAGGTCATCGTCTCAGGCCTGGCGCTGTTCGTGCTGTTCAAATATGTCGTGGTCTTTGTCGGTATCAAAGGGCTGGGGCTCTGGTCTCTGGTGCTGGCTACGACCTCGCTGGCACGGCTGGGGGATCTCGGAGCCGCGGCCGGCCTGTCGCGCTTCGTGGCGATCGCAATGGCGCGCGGCGATCAGAGACAAGCCGGCGCCTATATCGACACGGCATTTCTCACCAACCTGATCCTCTACTGCGTCTTTGGGGCTGTACTCTACGGTCCGCTCCGGTACGGATTGTCCTTCGTCGTGCCGGTCGAGATGCTTGCCGAGGCTCGGTCCCTGCTGCCCTATGCAATTGCCTCCTTCGTCCTTCTGAACCTGAATTCGGTGATGCTGTCGGCGCTGATCGGACACCAACGGACGGATCTGAAAAGCAAGACCGTCATTGCCAGCGTTTTCCTGCAGATTGCCGTTGTGGCGGCGCTGATCTCGGCTTTCGGCCTGGTGGCCATGGCAATCGGGCAGATCGTCCAGTATGGCTTTACCGCCCTGACGGCGCGGCTGCTGTTCCGGCGGATCGCGCCGGCGAGCGGCTGCCGCCTGATCCCGATCGGCTTTTCAAAGACGGCCTTTCGCGACCTGCTGGGCTTCGGCCTGAAGCTTCAGGCGGCAAGCCTTGTGTCCTTTGCCTTCGAGCCCTTGACCAAGTTCGTCATTTCCGCAACCGGCGGGCTGGAGGCCCTGGGCGTCTTCGAAATGGCCTATCGCATGGTGCTGCAGGTGCGCCACATCATCGCGGCGCCCCTGCAGGCGCTTCTTCCGGCCTTCGCGCATCTGGACGAGACCGACCCTTCGGCCCTGCGCGATCTCTATGAGAAGGCGGTCGTCTCCTCCCTGCTGGCGGGCGGCACGCTGCTGTCCCTTCTGGCCTTTGCATCGCCACTCATCAGCTGGCTGTGGATCGGCAATGTGAACACGACCTTCATTGCCTTTGCCGCGATCTGCTGCCTGGGCTGGTTCGTCAATTTGGTTGCGGCGCCAGCCTATATTTTAGGCTTGAGCCGTGGCCATATTGGTTGGAATGTGGCGGGGCATGTCATCACAAGCTTTGCTGGGCCGCTCGCGGGTTTTGTTTTGTTCAAGACCTTTGGTGGCGAAGAGACTAGCGTTGCTGCGGCAATGGGAGGCCTTGCCGGGGGTGCATTGCTATCGTGGATCATGAACTGCAGACGCTTCAGGATGCCTATTTTGCCGAGTGGGCAGAAATTTCGCAGCAGCATCAAAATGAGTTTGATTATGTTCGCCAATGAACCGAAACGTTGAAGAGAAAACAATATCAGCCATGACCTCTTCAAGCTATTCCAGACGAAATGGTCGAAAAATTACTATAATATATATTTATTTTTTGATGTTAGCGCCCTTTGTTTTTGATTTCAGATCGGAAGGGGCGGGCGCGGCGGCAGCAATTCAAGGAACAATACTGTCATTTTATTGCTTTTTCATTGCGACTATATTTTATTTATATAGGTCGCGATTTTCAGTTTTGCCTAGTGCACGAATGCTGATCTTCGTGAGCGCTTGCTTCCTGATAGAGTCCGCTTTCGTCGGTTTTTTCAGGGGGCAGGCGCTTTATCCTATTTTCGTGAATGTTATACCAATTTTTCTCTACGCCTCATCCGCTTATGTCACTGCCCAAGTCTTCATTTTGAAAGCAGGAGAACCGGCATTTACGAGTGCGTTGAAATGGCTTTGCCTGCTATTTGTGGTCTCACGGGTTTTAATTGTCTTAAGCACGTCCGGCGTGGACCTGACCTCAATTCGCTATCAAATTCTCGGTAGTTCCACCATAGCCGCCCTCGGTCTCATTTTCGTCGCTCTTGTTTCTCGAATCACGAAGCTGGATATCGCCATTATATTAGCGAACCTCTCTCTGGTTTTGCTTTCCGTCACGCGAACACTCATAGTAGTAGGAGCAGCGCAATCACTGATACTTGCGCCAACATTGATAGCACATATCAGGTCCAAAGGCTTTTTGAGGCGCATATTCGCTGCATGCCTTATGCTGGTGGCAGTCATAGGCACCGATTTTTTGCTGGGAACTGGGCAAAGCCAGAGATGGTTAGAGCGTCTGTTTGTCGCCAGTGATGTTGGAATGGATCCGACCCGGCTCACACGCGTAGCCGAAGTCGATTTTATGCGGCAAGAATTCGGCAGTTCTTTTAGCCAGACCGTATTCGGAAATGGCTTAGCGGCAGAAACGTCGCTTATTGGCCCGTCTGCTGTACTGGCAGCAATGATTGTGGGATCGGAAAATATTCAAGGCCATGGCTTTGGATTTGGTCATCACAATCACTGGAGCCTGCTGTTCATTGGTGGTTTACTCGCCGGCGGTCCTTTGCTTATATTGCAGTTTTTTCACGCCTTTAAAGCTCTTACTTTTCAATGGGACACAAGAACAAATAAGGTCCAATTCCGTAAAATTAAAGAGCTTGGAACTTGGGGGGGCACGATTGTTATTGGCACCGTAGCTTATGGTTTTTACGCTGGCTCTTTTGGAGACCGTGGAACCTCACTTTGGTATGGAATTGGGAGTGGATTACTCATTGGTGCCCAAACTTTACACTCCCGTCATAAGCTGAAAGCACGACAATATATCGATTAGTTGGATTTCCATAACTTTTCACCACCCCCTTGCCACCGTTGCCGCCTGCATCACTCCCGCGACCACCGCATACCCGGCATCGCTGAGATGGATATTATCGCTGCGCAGCGACCTTGGCGGGATGCCCGCGGCGATATCTTCCAGATCCCCGCTCGAGCCGTTATGGTTGGCCAGGAGTGCTGCGCGCAGATCGACGAAGCGACGGCCATAGAGCCCCGCCAGATCGGCATTCAGCGCCGTGATGGTGTCGAGCGCGGACGAGCCTGTGCCTTCGCCGCTGGCATTCAGCACCGAGGCCACCAGAAAACGGGTGTGGCCGAGAGAGGCGATCATGGCGGCGATATTGGCCTTGACGGTCGCGGAGGCGATATAATCGTTGCGGCCGGACCAGATCCAGGCGATGCGCGGCCGCAACTGTGCGGTTTCCGCAATGGTGAAGAGCGCGTCGGCGGGCACAGGCACGTCAGGACCTGTGCTTTCGCGATGGAACGTCCAGTTGCCGGAGGCATCCGTGGTGATCGTGCCCTCGACGCCCGCGACGAAGCCGGAGGTCGTTCCGGTATAAGCGCCGCCGCTGGTCAGGATATTGTTGTTGCGGGCGGTGACGGCCACCGCGACCTGCGCATCGAAGACCGTGAGGCTGACATTGTCGAGGGTGAAATCCCCGGTGACCCCTGTCGCAAAACCTACAATTGCCAGCGTATCGCAGACCTTGTTGGTGACGAACGAAAATTTGTAGTGGCCGGGCGACGTAGGATAACCTCGATCACTTGCCAGGCCCCAAGAGCCACCACTCAATAGGCCCACTTGCAAGCCAAGCCCTGGATCGACGGCCAGAAGATCGAACTCGACGATGACCAGCTTGCCGGTCGCGATCGACACTGCGCGGCCGACGCCGCCCCAGGCCGCGCCGGAGGTTTTGCGGCCTGTGAGCGCGCCATTGGCCCAGGTGCGGGTACCGGTCCATTGTACGATAAAACCATCAGCACCCGTATCGAACCCCCAGAACTGCGGTGATGCGGCCGGCTCCCAGGCCGGGATGACATTATTCGCCACGCTGATCAGCAACGGCAGCCCGCCCTGGCGGATGGCGATGCTCTGCGAGCCCTGCCCGCCATTGCCACGAATGACAATATCGCGCGGCGGGGAAAACAGGCCGGCGGCCACCGCCGGATAGGAAAAGGCCGCGGCGCTGGCACCCACCCCTTGCGTCAGGCTATCGCCCCAGGCGACGATATCGCTGCTGACATCGGCTGCAGCGGCGCGCGACAGCCCGTTTCCAAGGGCAAGGCCCAGGCCAAGTCCGCTCATCAGCAGGTCCCTCCGATGCAGTCCGATTTTCGGCAGGGCAGGCATGTTGCACTCTTTCTCATCCCGGGCGCTCCTTTGAGACATAATGGCAGGATGATAGGACACAAGCGGCAGAGGCGGACGGCGCGAGGCGCCGGGGCTTGATATCAGGGATTTTTCTTCCCTGTCCGTCCTCACGGACAGGCTCTTTAAATGCCTGCGGCAATGGGCCTCCGCAAATCCTTTGGCTTCCTTTGTCCCATTCGTAGCCCTCTCTTGCACAAAGCCCGTTGACTCCTTCATCGGCTTCTGCTGATAAATAGAACATAAAGTGAACATTGGAGCGTGCCATGGCTGATCGGGGAGAGCAAGGAGCCGCCGGGGCTGTCCGGCTTTTCCACGCGCCGTCCCTGGAGCGGCTGGCTGCGCAAAGGCCGGACAACGCCCGGCACCTTGCCTTCTTGCCGCCGCCGCAGACAAAAGAGGGGAACGAGCATTTTACCTTCGGCATAACCGAGATCGATCACTGTCTGGGCGGCGGCCTTGCCATGCAGGCCTTGCACGAGATCCGCTGCCGGCACGGGCGCGACATCGCCCTTGCCTGCGGTTTTGTCCTCGGCCTGCTTTCGCAGCTGGCCCGCGGGCATGACGGGCGGCGGATCATCTGGGTGGTCGATCCGGCATCGGCTGTGGATGGCGGATCGCTGTTTCCGGCCGGGCTTGCGCAATATGGCCTTGATCCCGGCTGCTTCACGCTGGTGGCACCGCGCGATCTCAAATCCGCCCTTTGGGCGGCCGACGAGGCGGCGGCCTGCCGGGATGTGGCAGCGGTCATCCTGCAGATCAAGGGCAATCCGGCCCGCTTCGGCCTGACGGAAACCCGCCGGCTGGCGGTCCGGGCGCGGGAAAACGGTGTGTTTGCCGGAATTCTGCGCTCCAGCGGCGAGGAGGAGGCAACGGCTGCCCTCACCCGCTGGCTGGTGGAGCCGCAGGCTTCATCCGCATCTGACGATCATCGAAACGGGATCGGATGCGTGCGGCACATCCTGACCCTGGAGCGCAACCGCAACGGCCAGGGGGGACAATGGCCCGTTGCATGGAACATGAAAGACAAGGTGTTTGAGTATGTCACCCCGCAACCCGCAACGAATCCTGTCCATCGCCTTCCCGCACCTGGCAACGGACCGCATCGCCCGCCAGACATGGGGACCCTTCTGGATTTCGGACGGGCGTCCTGACGGACCGCCCATCGTCGTCACGGCAATGGTCCACAATGCCATCCGCATCGTCGCCCACGAGGCGGATGCCGCACGGTTCGGCATTTTCCGCAACCAGCCGCTCGGCGATGCCCGCGCCCTGGTGCCCGGCCTCGACTGCCACGAGCACGACCCGGACGCTCTTCGGGCACTGCTGCATGCGCTGGCCGAGTGGTGTGGCCGCTATACACCTCTTGTGGCAATTGACGGCACGGGCGACGGGCTGCTGATGGACGTGACGGGCTGCTGCCATCTGTTCGGCGGCGAGGCGGCGCTGGTGGCCGATGTGTCGGCCCGGCTGACGGCACAAGGCTTCACCATAAGGCTCTGCCTTGCCGATACGGCGGGGGCAGCCTTTGCCATGGCGCGCTTCGGGACGCGGAGCGTGCTTGCGCCCGGCGAGCAGGCCGATGCGCTTCTGCCGCTGCCGGTCTCCGCCCTGCGACTTGAGGACGGGGTGGCGACCGGTCTTCGCCGCGTCGGGCTGAAGACCATCGGCTGCATTGCCGGCTTGCCGCGCGCGCCGCTTGCCGCGCGCTTCGGCCGGCCGCTACTGACACGGCTCGACCAGGCGATGGGGCAGCTGGACGAGGTGATTTCGCCGCTCCTGCCGGTGGCGGAACTGGCCGCCGAGAAACGCTTTGCCGAACCGGTCGTCTATGAGGACGACATTCTGGCAACCATCGCCCATCTCGCCGGCACCCTGGCCGAACCGCTGGAAAAGCGCGGCCTGGGGGCGCGACAATGCTGTCTTCGGCTGTTTCGGGCCGATGGCAAAGTCTCGTCGCTGAGCGTTCTGGCCTCCCAGCCGGTGCGCGATCCGGCCCGGATCCTGCGCCTGTTCAAGGACCGCATCACCGGCCTGCATGACGATCTGGATGCCGGCTTCGGCTTCGACGTCATCCGGCTGGAGATCACCCGTGCCGACCCTTTCGATGCCCGGCAGGCGGATTTCGTTGCCGGCAAGGCCTCCGGCGAAGACTATGCCGCCCTGGTCGACCGGATCGGCGCCCGTCTCGGCCCGGCCGCCATCCGCCAGTTCTCGCTGGCCGATACCCATATCCCGGAGCGCAGCTTCACCACCCATGCCGCCGTGCAGGGCCGGACTATCGAGGGTCGCGGCCGTGACGAGCCTGGTTTTGCGCCCGGCGAGGACGCGCCAAGCCCGACCCGGCCACTGATCCTGTTTAACCGGCCGGAACCGATGGAGGCCATGGCCGAAGTGCCGGACGGGCCGCCCTTGCGGTTTCGCTGGCGGCGGGCGTCCTATGAGGTGGCGCGCTCGGAAGGGCCGGAGCGGATTGCCTGCGAATGGTGGCGGGAGGGTCGCGGCGCCTATTCGCGCGACTATTTCCGCGTCGAGGATGTGCAGGGCTATCGCTTCTGGGTGTTTCGCCACGGCCTCTACGAGCGGGAAACCGCCGGGCCGAAATGGTATATGCACGGGCTCTTCGCATGAAGCCAGCCCTTCCCCCGGCCCTGTCCTATTGCGAACTGGCCGTCACCAGCAATTTCTCCTTCCTGCGCGGCGCCTCGCATCCGGAGGAACTGGTGACGCAAGCGGCCAAGATCGGGCTGTCCGGCATCGCCATTACCGACCGCAATTCGGTGGCCGGCGTGGTGCGCGGCCATATGGCGGCCAAGGAGGCGGGCTTGCGCTACCAGCCGGGATGCCGGCTGGTCTTCAGGGATGGGACGCCGGACATTCTGGTCTGGCCAGAAGACCGGACCGGCTGGGGCTACCTGTGCGAATTGCTGAGCCTTGGCAAGCGGCGGGCGCCGAAGGGCGAATGCCATCTCGCCATCGACGATCTGCTTTGTCATGGCGCGCAGTTGCAGATGGCCGTGTTGCCCGGAAGGCGGCTGGATGCGCGGCTGCCGGACGTGCTCGCCCGGCTGAAAAAGGCCTTTCCGGAAAAACTCCATCTGGCGCTCTGCCGCGATTTCGGCGCCACCGACCAGCGCCGCATGGCGCGCGTCGCAGCCCTTGCCGAGGCGACGGATGTGCCGCTCATCGCCGTCGGCGACGTGCTTTATCATCATCCCGACCGCCGGCCGCTGCAGGATGTGCTGACCTGCATCCGCGAACACGAAACCCTGGGCTCGATCGGCACGCGGCTGGAGCCCAATGCCGAGCGGCATCTGCATGCGCCCCTAGCCATGGCGCATCTGTTCAAGGGCTATGAGACGGCCCTTGCGGCCACGCAGCGGCTGTTTGATCGCCTGACCTTCTCGCTCGATGAGTTGAAGCATCAATATCCGGAGGATCCGACATTCGAGGAACTGGGCGGCACGCCGCTGCCCTCGCAGGAGGCGCTGGAGCGGCTGACGGAGATCGGGCGTGCCTGGCGCTATCCCAATGGCGCACCGGACAAGGTGGTCAAGGCCATCGCCCATGAGATGCAGCTGATCGCCAAGGTCGGCTACGCCCCCTATTTCCTCACCGTCTACGACATCGTGCGACATGCCCGATCGCGGAACATTCTCTGCCAAGGACGCGGCTCGGCGGCCAATTCGGCGATCTGCTATTGCCTCGGCATTACCTCCGTCGATCCTGAAAAGGTGGACCTGCTGTTCGAGCGCTTCATTTCCGAGGAGCGCAACGAACCGCCGGATATCGACGTGGATTTCGAGCATGAGCGGCGTGAGGAGGTGATCCAGTATATCTATGCGAAATACGGTCGAGAGCGGGCGGGGCTGGCGGCGACGGTCATCAGCTATCGTGCCCGCTCGGCGCTGCGCGACGTGGGCAAGGTGTTCGGCTATTCCGACGATACGATCATGGCGATCACCGGCACCAAATGGGGCGGCTGGTCGCGCGAGATCGATCCGGAGGATGCCAAACGGGCCGGGCTTGACCCCAGCGACAAGCGCCTCGCCCAGATGCTGGATCTGGCCAGCCAGATCATCGGTTTCCCCCGCCATCTGTCGCAGCATGTCGGCGGCTTCCTGATCACCCGCGACCGGCTGTCCTCGCTGATCCCCATCGAGAATGCCGCCATGGAGGACCGCACCATCATCGAATGGGACAAGGACGATCTGGAAAGCCTCGGGATGCTGAAGATCGACGTGCTGGCGCTCGGCATGCTGACCTGCATCCGCAAGGCCTTCGACCTGCTCGACAACCATTACGGACGGCGCGAAACACTGGCCTCGATCGAGGAAGGCGACACGCCGACCTATGACATGATCTGCCGCGCCGATACGCTCGGCGTCTTCCAGATCGAAAGCCGCGCGCAGATGTCGATGCTGCCGCGGCTGAAGCCCAGATGTTACTACGACCTGGTGATCGAGGTGGCGATCGTGCGCCCCGGGCCGATCCAGGGCAATATGGTGCATCCCTACCTGCGGCGCCGGCAGGAAAAAGAAGAAGTGACCTATCCCAAGGAAGAGCTGAAAGCCGTGCTTAAAAAAACGCTCGGCGTGCCGCTGTTCCAGGAGCAGGCGATGAACATCGCCATCGTGGCGGCCCATTTCACGCCCGGCGAGGCCGACAAGCTGCGCCGCGCCATGGCGACTTTCCGCCGGGTCGGCACGATCAGCACCTTCCAGCAGAAGATGGTCGAAGGCATGGTGGGCAACGGCTATGAGCGGGAGTTTGCCGAACATTGCTTCAAGCAGATCGAGGGCTTTGGCGAATACGGTTTCCCGGAAAGCCACGCGGCCAGCTTCGCGCTGCTGGTCTATGTGTCCTGCTGGCTGAAATGCCATTATCCCGATGTGTTCTGCGCCGCCATGCTGAACTCCCAGCCGATGGGCTTTTACGCCCCGGCGCAATTGATCCGTGATGCGCGCGAGCATGGCGTGGAGATGCGGCCGGTCGATATCAATCATTCGCAGTGGACCACGACGCTCGAAGCCGAGGCGGATCCGGTTTTCATTGCCCCGCAGCACCGGGCCATGGCCGGCATCATGAAGAACACCCATGCCGTTCGGCTCGGGCTGAAACAAGTGAAAGGTTTCAACGAGGAGGAAGCCCGCTTGCTGATCGAAAATCGCGGCTGTGGCTACGATAGCGTACGGGATCTGTGGATGCGCTCCGGCCTGTCGCGCGGCTCGATCGAGAAGCTGGCCGATGCCGATTGCTTCCGCTCCATCGGGCTCGACCGGCGCGATGCGCTATGGGCGGTCAAGGCACTCGATCCGTTGAGCAGCGCCGAGCGCCTGCCGCTCTTTGCCATCGTCGACCAGGCCAATCTGCAGAAGGAAGCTGATATCCACCTGCCGCCCATGCCGCTGGGCGAGCAGGTGATCAACGACTACCGGTCGCTGGCCTTTTCGCTTAAGGCCCATCCCATGCATTTCCTGCGCCGCAAGCTGCAGTCCATGGGGCATATCCGCAATGTCGACCTGCAGGCCCTATCGTCCGGCCGGACGGTCACCGTGGCCGGTCTCGTCCTGGTGCGCCAGCGACCGGGTTCGGCCAAGGGCGTGGTGTTTGAAACCATCGAGGACGAAAGCGGCATTGCCAACATCATCGTCTGGCCGAAAGTGTTCGAGACCTATCGCATGGTGGTGCTCGGCAGCCGCTGCGTCAGCGTACGCGGCCGGGTTCAAAACGCGGACGGCGTCATTCATGTGGTCGCCCAGCACATGCAGGACCTGACGCCGCTAATGGCGCAGATTGCCGAAATGGCCCCACATATGGGCGGGCTTGCCAATGCCGACGAGGTGCGCCGGCCCGTGCGGGAGGATATCCGCGGCCACCGCCATTCCCCATCCCGCAGCCTGCCATTGCCCGGCCCTTCCACGGACGAGGGAAAGCCGGCCTCAACGCTTCACAGGCAGACGGTGCAGGCTTTGCCCAAAGGACGTAACTTTCAATAGATTTCGCCGGGCGCTTTCTTGCTGCGGCCATCCCGTCATGCTGTGGCTTGATTATATATAGCAATTAACATATGTATTTGATGTCGCGACCGAGGGACCCGATGCCCCCATGAAAAGGATGAAAGCCTTGCATATCCGACCCGTTACCCAGAGTTACCATGTCTGCGGACAGCTGAAGCCCACCGATATGGCCGAGGTCGCCAAGGCCGGCTATGCTGCGGTCATCTGCATGCGCCCCGACGGCGAAGGCTGGGGCCAGCCGAAATTCGACACCATCGCGGCGGCTGCCAAATCCAGCAATATTGCCGTCCATTATCTGCCGGTTTCCCCCGGTTCGATGCCGATGGAACAGGCCAGCCGATTGAATGCTCTCTTGAAAGACACAAGCGGACCCATCCTTGCCTTTTGCGCATCCGGCGCGCGCGCAACGGGGCTCTACCAGATGGCCCAGCAGCTCGGCCTGTAAGGATTTTCGGTCCTCACCTCCCCACCGCAACGGATCGCGCAGCAAAGCCTCGCTCCAGTTTTAGAGGCTAGACACGGCAGGCGCCAGCATTGCCCCGCCTCCTGGGAAGAGGGGCGGACAATCGACGGCGCATTCCATTCCGGTGGCGGGCTCTGCCTCCGGACACGATCTTTGCGAGGCCGACCATGCCGAAACTCACCGTCTGCATTCCCGTCACGCCGGGCATGCCAGCACCGACCTACCTGGCACAACGGCTTCTGGCAAAGCCCGATGCCAGCGTCGAGGTGATTGTCGCCCCTTACGGCAACACATGCGATGATGCCGAGGAACTCCGCGCGCTGGCGAACGAGGATAAACGTCTCAAGATCCTGCCGCCGGCGCCCGAAAACATCTCGGCAGCCCAGCTGTGGCTCGGCACGGCGGCGGCGGCCACCGGCGACTGGATCACCCTCCTTCATCCGCTCGACATGCTGGAGCCGGATTTTCCCAGTCTTCTCGTGCATCTGGACAAGACCCAGCCGAACATCGATGCGCTTGGCTGGAACGCCTTCCAGATCAACCCGGCCGCGCCGCGCCATATCAACACCACCGTCGCCGTTCCCGTGCTTCACAACGTCTCGGAAATCAACAAGACCAAACTGCTGGAGGCCTATTTCCAATGGTCCGGCAGCCAGCAGGTTCCCCGCATGCCCTTCGGTCTCTATCATGGCGCGATCAAGCGCAGCCTTCTGGAGACCATCCTCTCGACATCCGGGCCGATGAGCTGGCTGACACCCGTCCCGCAATACGAATGGGCGGCCAAAGTCCTGATCTTTGCCAATAGCATGGGCCTTTCCAACCGGCCGCTTTCGGCCGTCAGCACGACGCCCTTCAAATCCGGCTCCACCCGCTCAGCGCTTGAGGGCTTCCCATTCCACGCGGGTCTCGGGCTGACGGCTGCCATTGCCGAAGTCCAGGCCCGGGTGCTGGCCGAACTCGGCAGCACCTGGAGCGGCTTCAACGAGCATTTCATCCGCGCCTGCATGTATGATTGCGTGCTGGA
Organism: Agrobacterium sp. a22-2; assembly: GCF_012276985.1. Classification (GTDB taxonomy): domain Bacteria; phylum Pseudomonadota; class Alphaproteobacteria; order Rhizobiales; family Rhizobiaceae; genus Allorhizobium. The sequence continues at coordinate 180,771 of NZ_JAAXMM010000001.1, forward strand.
ACACCAGAGTTCCGCCTTCGAGCCCAAATGCCAAGCCTATTTTACCGCCATCCTGCAGATGCCGGGCGGACAGCAGCTCGTCCAGGACTTCAAGCCGCAATTCATGCCGCAGATGCCGGACGATCCGCGCCGCGGTCTGCACGGCAAGACGCTGCTGATCGATCGCTTCATCGGCAATGCGGTGACGGCGCAGGAGTTTTTCAACGTGGTCCGATCGATGATCGCGCCCGTGCCGATCATGACCGGCCAGCTCGAACTGCTGGCCGAAGAGGCGACGGCGGGAATGGGTTGCGCGGCATGAACGAACGGATCCTCTATACCAAGCCTTCCATCACGGCACTGGAAACCGAATACGCCACCGATGCCGCCGCCAATGGCTGGGGCAGCCAGTGCTATGATTATATCATCCGTTTTGAAAAGATGTTCCAGGAACATCTCGGCGTCGACCATGCCATCGCCACATCGAGTTGCACCGGCGCCATGCATATGGGGCTTGCGGCCCTCGGCATCGGTTCCGGCGATGAGGTGATCCTGGCCGACACCAACTGGATCGCCACCGCGGCGCCGATCGTCCACCTGCATGCCAAACCTGTCTTCGTCGATATCGACCCGCTCTCGTGGTGCATCGATCCGCAGGCCGCCGAACGGGCCATCACGCCGAAGACAAAGGCCATCGTCGCCACCCATCTCTACGGCAATCTGGCAGACATGGACGCGCTTCTGGCGATCGGCGAACGGCATGGGATAGCCATCATCGAGGACAGCGCCGAGGCCATCGGCTCGGTCTGGCGCGGGCGCCGGGCCGGATCGATGGGACGGTTCGGAACGTTTTCCTTCCATGGCACCAAGACCATCACCACCGGTGAAGGCGGCATGTTCGTGACGAGCGACAAGGAGCTTTACGAAAAGGTCCTGACGCTCAGCAATCATGGCCGCGCGCGGGCCCAGAAGAAGCAGTTCTGGCCGGACGCCGTCGGCTACAAATACAAAATGTCGAACATCCAGGCCGCTCTCGGCTGCGCGCAGATGGTGCGCATCGAAGAGCTGACGGCCCGAAAGCGCGAGATCTTCAGCATCTACCGCGGCCTGCTCGGCGGTATTCCAGGGGTGTCGCTCAATCCGGAACCGGCCGGTGCCGTCAATGGCGCCTGGATGCCGACCGCGGTCCTCGACCGGCAGCTGGGCCTTGGCCGCGAAGACATGATCGCCGCTTTTGCCGAGGCGAATGTCGACGCGCGCGTGTTCTTTCATCCGCTGTCGAGCCTGCCGATGTTTGAACCGGTGGCCGGCAACGTCAACGCCTACGACATTCCGGAACGGGCGATCAACCTGCCGAGCTATCACGACATGACGGACGAGCAGATTGCCCGGGTTGCCCATGTCATCATCGATCTGGTCAAACGCGCCCACAACCGCATGACCGCCTCCGATACAGTCCATCACTCTCCCGCATTGCAGATGCATCGCTGAACAGAAGGCTGACCGAGCCCATGACCCACAAAGACGACCGCCAGGAATTCGAGGACCACAAGAAGGCGATGAGCCTTGCGCTCGGTCGCGACAGCGAAGCCTTCAACGAGGCACTGGAACTGCTCCTGACCCTCAACAAGTACGATTATTCCTATCTCTGGTCCTGGATGGGCGTGCCGATCATCCAGATGCCTGCCGATGTCATGGCGACGCAGGAAGTGATCTGGAACACCAAGCCCGACATCATCATTGAAACCGGTGTCGCCCGCGGCGGCTCGGTGATCTTCATGGCGTCGCTGCTGGCGGCCATGGGCAATGACGCCGGCAAGGTGATCGGCGTCGATCTCGACATCCGCGCCCATAATCGCGAGACGATCGAAAACCATGTCATGGCCAAGCGCATCACGCTGATCGAAGGTGGTTCAGTGGACGACGACGTGCTGGCCAAGGTCAAGGCAGAGATCCCGCCGGGCGCCCGCGTCATGGTGGTGCTCGACAGCGATCATTCCTACGAGCATGTGCTGGCCGAGTGCCGGGCCTACGGCCCGCTTGTCACCGAAGGTTGCTATCTTGTGGTGGCCGATACGCTCATCGGACATCTGACCGAAGAACTCGCCTTGAAGCGCTCGCAGGTCTGGTACAAAGGCAACGAGCCGCTGCATGCGGTCAATGTCTACCTCGAAGAAAACGACCGTTTCGAAATGGACGCCGTCTTGAACGGCAAGCTGGTGCTTGCCTCCTCGCCGAACGGCTATTGCCGCTGCATCAAGGCCTGAACAGCCTCGCTCAAGTCGAAAATGGCATTGTTCTTGGCGAATCAAGTGAGGTTCGATCGGAGCGGGCGCGAACGCTGCGCCTGACCGGCGAAAATCTCATCCGTTTGGGGAGACGAAGACATGGTGCAGGCCGGAAACCTCGTGAATACTGATGCGGCAGAACAATTCGCCAGCAAGGGTTATACCATGCTGCCGCAGTTCTATGACGCTGCAACCGATGTGGAGCCGATCCAGGAAGGCATCCGGGTCATCATCGAGCTGCTCTGCCGCAAATATGCCGTGGACGCCGCGACCGACACGAGCTGGGACGCCATGACCAAGGCCTATCCGGCCCTGATTGCCAAGAACCGCGCCTGGGGTGGTGAAGTCTATGACGCGGTGAAGCAGATTCCTGCCTTCATGCAGCTTGTCACCAAGGCCAAAAATACGGAGGTGTTCGAGGCACTTCGCCCCGGATCCATTCCGGGCATCGCCGCCGGCGGTTACGGCATTCGCATCGACAATCCGGGCGAGGAAAAGTTCCGGGCCCATTGGCACCAGGAATTCCCCGGCCAGCTGCGCAGCCTTGACGGCATCGTCTTCTGGACGCCGCTGCTGCCGGTTACCCGCGACATGGGACCGGTACAGATCGCCGAAGGCTCCCACGCCGAGGGCATCATTCCGGTCTATCGCAACGACGCCGGCATCGGCAAGACGGGCGCCTATGCCCTGTTCATGGACAATGAGGAACAGCGCCTGGCGCGCTATCCGACCGTCGCCCCCCTGCCCGTTCCCGGCGATCTGATCCTGATGGACTTCCTGACCATGCACCAGGGCGGCCACAACGTCTCGAAGATTCCACGCTGGAGCATCCAGTTCCGCTACTTCAACTTCGTCGAGCCGATCGGCGTGCGGATCGGCTGGTGCGGATCGTTCGCGGCCGGCGTGGATTTCAGCAAGGTACTGCCCGAACTCGTCACGGACGCGGAGACCGCAGCATGATCTCCTGTCGCGTTTGCGGTTCGGCGATTGCCGCGCCGTCCTACCAGGCATCAGCCCCGGCACTCACCTCGATGATGGCGTTTATCGACATTCCGACGCTCGCCTATGTCTGTGATGACTGCGGCCATGCGCAATGCGGCGACCTGCCCGATATCGACAGCTTCTACGACACGACCTACCGGATTTCCCTGGAATCGGACGATCACGACCAGATCTTCGCCGTGGACGCCAAGGGACAGCCCATCTTCCGCACCGATCATCAGGCGGCTGTCGGCCTGCATCTGCTGGATCTGCCGCAGGGTGCTTCGATCCTCGATTATGGCGCTGCCAAGGCCGACACGTTGCGCAAGATGCTGAAGGCGCGGCCGGATCTACGGCCGCATGTCTTCGATGTCAGCAGCGACTACAAGCGTGCCTGGGCAAGCTGGGTCGCCGAGGAGGACCAGGCCACCTATCAGGTACCCGCCGCCTGGGCTGGACGCTTCCAGGCGATCATCAGTCATTTCGTCATCGAACACGTCGAGGCACCGGTCGAATTCCTGAAGACGCTGCGGGACCTGCTGGCTCCGGGTGGCCGCGTGCTGCTGTCGATGCCCAATGTCGTTGCCAATCCCGGCGACATGACGGTGGCCGACCATCTCAATCATTTCAGCGAGGCCTCCCTCAAGCATGCCTTCGCGCTGTCCGGTTTCGTGCTGGAAACCATCGACAGCACCGCTTTTCCCGGCGCCTTCTTCGCGGTGGCGGCACGATCCGAAGCCCCGGTGGCCATCGATTCCGATGCGACCGAGGTTGCGGCAGCGGCCGCCGCCGCCAAGCAGATCTGCGCCTTCTGGGAACAGGCCACCGCCCGGCTGGACGGTTCCGCCAAGCGGTTTGCCGGTCGCAATGCGGCGATCTACGGTTCTGGCTTCTACGGCAGCTGGATCCACAGCCGCGTTGCCGGCGACGTGAATCTCGCCGCCTTTCTCGACCAGAACCCGAAACTGCAGGGCTCCTCACATTTCGGCCGGCCGGTCATGCCGCCGGCGGCCATGCCCAGCGAAACGGATGTGATCTTCGTCGGGCTGAACCCGCTCAAGGCACGAGATATCATCGCCAGCCAGCCAGCTCTCAACCGGCCTGGGCTGGACCTGGTGTGGATCGACGAATGAACGTCAAAGGCCAGCCTGGTGAAAGCTATCACCTGTAGGGCTGGTGAACAGCGACGATCAACCCCGTTCGAATGGACCATGAGCCTCAATATCGTCATTTCGCAGTCGATGTATTTCCCCTGGGTGGGAATGCTGGAGCAAATCCGGCTTGCGGATGTGTTTGTCCACTACGATGATGTCCAGTATTCGCGCGGCAGCTTCACCAATCGGGTGCAGGTCAAAGGGCCGAAAGGCGTGAGCTGGTTGACGCTACCGCTTCGGGATTTTCACTTCGGCCAGCGGATCGACGAGGTCATGCTCGACGACCGCACAGACTGGCGCGCCAAGCATCGCGACATCCTGCGGCAGAACTATCTGAAGGCGCCGTTCCGCGAGGAGATGCTAAGCCTTGTCGATCGCGTCTTTGCCCATGATCTCGTAACCGTGGCCGACGTCTCCCGCCAGTCGATGCTCGAATTGGCCACCTATTTCAAGCTGCACCGTGCCCGCTTCGTCTTCTCATCGGATCTGCCGATCGACGGGGCGAGCAGCGAGCGGGTCTGCGACATCGTCGAGCATCTGGGCGGAACCAACTACATCACCGGCCACGGTGCGCGCAATTATCTGAACCATGGGCTTTTCGAAAGCAAAGGCATTTCGGTCGCCTACATGGACTATCAGCGCACGCCCTATCCGCAATTGCATGGGGACTTCACCCCTTATGTCACCGCGCTCGACCTTGTCGCCAATTGTGGCACTGACGGCGCGGTGATGATTCACTCGGGCACCCTCGACTGGAAGGAATTTGCCGCATGAACGCAGTCAATCTGGACGCCGTCACCTCGGAGTATCGGCCGAATGGCGCAACGGCAATCGAGAACGATCTGATCCTGAACTGGTATCCCGAACGCATCATCGAGCGTTTCGGCACCTGCCAGTCGATCCTCGAACTCGGCATCGGCCATGGCTACACGCCGGGTATCTTCAACGCCGTTTGCGAACGCCACGTCATCATCGAGGGCTCGCAGGTGGTGATCGATCTGTTCAGGGAGAAGAGCCCCGACTTCTCCGGCGACGTGGTCTTTGCCTATTTCGAGGACTTCGACACGGACGAACGCTTCGATGCCATCGTGATGGGTTTCGTGCTCGAGCATGTCGAGGATCCGGGCGTGTTGCTGGCCCGTTTCAAGCGCTTCCTGAAGCCCGGCGGCAAACTCTATATCGCCGTGCCCAATGCCAAGTCCATGAACCGGCGCCTTGGCTTCGAACTCGGCAAGATCGCCAATATCTACGACCTCAACGCCAATGACCATGCGCTCGGCCATCGCCGGCAATACTGCCGCGACACGTTGCGCGCCGACATCGAGCAACATGGCTACAGGATCACCCATGAGGAAGGCATCTACCTGAAGCCTCTTCCGCTCGGAGTGCTGCAGACGCTTCCCGACTTCCAGGAAAACCTTCAAGCGATGCTAAGGGTCGGCATCGACTTCCCGGATCTGTGCGTGGCGCTGCTGGTCGAAGCCGAAGCGGCATGAAAACCGCGGCCGTCATCGGCGCGGGTTCCATGCTCGGGCGCCAGTTGATCCAGCGACTGCATGAGCTCGGCGTGGAGACGCTCACCGTGGGTCGCGGACCGGGCGATGATATCCGTTTCGACCTGCTCGACACAACGGTTGCCGTTCCGGGTAACCTTGGCGCCGATGTGGTCTTTCATTGCGCGGCTGGATTTGCCGGGGACAGCGACGAAGGCCTACGCGAGAATTTTGCGCTCAACGCTGCAAGCGCCATTGCCGCCGGCGACCTGGTTCGGCAGCTCGGCGCATCCGTTCTCGTCTATGCCGGCTCGGCCTCCTCCGATCCGGCCCTCGACTCCGCTCATTTTACCTCCTATGGCCTGACCAAAGCGATTGCCGAGCAGTTGCTCCAGTGGACCATGAAAAGACAGGGCGGACGCTTCTGCAGCCTACGCTTCACGCAGCTCTACGACACCGACGGGCGATGCTGCCATCACCAGCCCTGGTTCGGCCGGATCATTGCCTATGCTTCCAGAGGGCTCGACATGCGCATGCCGCCCTCTCTTGGGGTACGCAACCTGCTGCATGTCCAGGATGCCGCCGATCTTATGATCCGCAGCGCGCAGGCTGAGATCCGCGGAGACCTGCCGATCACCCATCCGCAGTCCCTCACCTGGCAGCAGGTGGCGGATATCGCCTATGACGTCTTCGGACTTGGAGGACGCCAGGTGGATGCACCGGAGAAATCCCCGTTCCGCCCCGTGCATTTCGCCGATGGCAGACCGGCGTTCGACCTGCTTGGCCTGTCGCCCACGATCGGCATGCGCGATGGGATCAAGATGATCAAATCGGCCGGCACGGCACCGGCCTTTGGCCCCATGGACATCACATGACGACATCAGAGACGCTACCCGTCCCCATCACCGTCGTCGTCACGGCCGTCGGCGCGATTATCGGTCAGGGGATCGCCGCCTCTTTGCGCAAGGCAGGCCTTCCCGTCCGCATCATCGGCGTCGACCGCGACCCGAACGGCATCGGCCGGCACTTCTGCGATGCCTTCTTCGCCAAGCCGCACTGCGACGAAGACAGCCTGGACTATCTCGACTTCTGGACATCGCTGTTGGAGAATGAAGCGGTCGATCTCGTCCTGCCGGGGCTGGAGCTTGACGTGCTGTTCTTCAACCGCAACCGTTCAGTCTTTGCAGAAGTCCGAAGCCGAATCGTCCTCAACGATGCCGAGCTGATCGAGCTGGCGCAGGACAAATGGATTTTCGCCGAGGCGCTCAAGACCCACGGACTGCCTGTAATCCCCGGATGCCTGGCTGCCACCTGGGACGAGTGCGTGGCTGAACTCGGCGCGCCGCCCTTGCTGCTGAAGCCGCGCCAGGGCAATGGCTCGCGCGGTATCGCCGTGCTGCGGGACGCAGATGATTTCGCCTATTGGAGCCGCCGAAGCAAGGACGCCTTTCTGATCCAGAAATTCGTCGGCAGCGACGATCAGGAATTCACGGTCGGCGCCTTCGGTCTCGGTGATGGAACAGCCCTGCCGCCCATCATTTTCCGGCGAAAGCTGTCGGTGGCCGGCAATACGCAATATGCCGAAGTGGTCGATCACCCGGTGCTGGCCGCGACGGTTGAACAATTGGCAGCAATCTTCAAGCCGGTCGGCCCGACCAATTACCAGTTCCGCATGGCCGGCGACGTGCCCTATCTTCTGGAAATCAATCCGCGGTTTTCGAGCAGCACCTCGCTGCGGGCCGCTTTCGGCTATAATGAAGCAGCCCTTGCCGTGCAGTTCTACCTGACGGGCGAAGAGCCGGAGGCTCCGACGATCACGCGCGGCCGCGGCTGGCGATATTACGAAGACCTGGTCGTCAGATGATCGCGATCATTTCCGACATTCATGGCAACCTGCCCGCCCTCACCGCCGTTCTGGAACGGATCGACGCGCTGGGTTGCCGCCAGATCCTGTCGCTCGGAGATGTCGTCGGCTATTACGCGCAGCCTGGCGAATGCGTCGATGTGCTGCGCGATCGCGGCATCGTCAACATCCTCGGCAATCACGACCACTATATCGTCAGCGGCGAAGGATGCCCGCGCTCCAGGCTGGTCTCGGAGATCACCGACTACCAGCGCGGCATAATCTCGCCCGAACAGGTCGAATGGCTGTCGACGTCCAGATCCCATATCGTTGATGGCACGGATTATTTCGTGCATGGTGGTTTGGACGACCCGATCGACCAATATCTTTACGCCATTGCCGACGCGCATTTTCCGGCTGGCATGCGGCGATTGTTTGCCGGACATACCCATGTCCAGGCCGTGCTTGACGTAAATGGCAAGACATTCTGCAATCCCGGCGCGGTCGGCCAACCCCGCGACGGCGACCCGCGCGCTGCCTTTGCTACCCTGTCCGGCGACCGGATCGATCTGCACCGCGTCGGCTACGACATCGATCAGACGGCCTTCCACATGCGCAATGCCGGCTTTCCGGCAAAATGCTACGAGAACCTCTATATCGGCGCCCAGATCGGCGGGCGGATCGACAGGATCACGCTCGCCTGAGCTCAAGCAGGGTCAAGGCCAGGCCGGCCGCCCTCAGGCGACCCTCTTGTCCCCTTTGCCAGGCTGAAACCCGGCGCGGCGCTCGCCATCGATCGTCAGCATGTATTCATCCCACGGATAACGCAGTCCCTCTTCGCGAACTTTGATCATATCCGCCGGCATTACCATGGCGTTGACGATGTCGAACAATTCCACCGGCGTCTTCACCCCGGCAATATCCGAGCGAATATAGGTTCCGATTTCGTTGGAGCCGCTGATGGCGATGCCTTGCTCGTTCTCTATCAGGACCGGATTGAAGTATTTCAAGAACTTGCCACGCCGCCATTTCTTCAGGGCCGCTGTGTAGCCTTCCTTGACAATCTCGAAGGCCTCCCGCTCCCGGAAAACTTCGACATTCCGCGCGCATGCCTCGGTAAAGTTCTTCTCCCAGCCGTCGAAGTTCAATTTGTACTTCTTCTTGAACCATTGCTGCGTGATGCCGATCACCGATGTCACGCCGAGATGGCTGCTGAACGGAAAGTCGGCAAGTTCCGGATCCTCGTCCATATTGCGCCCGAGTTCCTTCATGAAAGCCTCGACTCTCGCTTTCATGTCATCGATGCGGCCAATCGAGTAGGAATTGCTTTCCGGGCAACTGCCCATGACCGAAAAAGGCCGCTGGCAGAAGGCAAACTCACGGCCGGTGGCGATCACTTTCATCGCCATGTCGTAGTCGACCGTGGGGTGCTCGAAATAGCGGCCGCAGAAGGTCTGTTTGATCTTTTCGAGAAGGGGGCGGCTGATGGCGGAATGATAGACTGAAAATCCCGCTTTCGGAATGATGCCGGCCCCGTGCCAACCGAACATGCCCTTCAGCGAATCCGACCTCGGGATTTTGATCACATTGTGATTGAAGCCGATCAAGACATTCTGCACCCGCCCCTGTGGGCTCGGCCACATATAGTTCAGCGCACCCCAGGCAAAGGCTTCCAGGCCGGGATTGGCCGCGACAACCTTCTTCAGCACGATCATCACATCCGGGTCGATGTAGTCGTCATCGCCAATGACCGTGACCCAGTTGCCGGTTGCGGCCTCCAGAGTGCGTTCCCAGTTATCCAGCATGGAAAGCGTGCGATCGGCCGAGGGAAGATAGATGACGCGCGGATCCTTCGCCACCTCCTTCATGTAGTCGTTCATGATCGTCGGGTCGTCGGAATTGTCGACAAGGACCAGTTCGATATCCGTGCGCGAACTGCGCAACAGCCCCTCGATTGTCTTCTTGAAATAATACTGACGGTTTCGCGAGGGGACGCAGATCGAAAGTCGCGGCTCTTGTGTCATCGTTCTTCTCCAGTCTTCCCGACAGGCTTTCGCCCAGGTTCATGCCCGGCGCAAAACCGTCAGTCGATCGGCGCCACGCGGCCTGCCGGCAGGACGACCGGGGTCATCTTGGCGGGTTGGCGTTCCTCAACGATCTGTCTGTTTTTGATCAGGGATGAATCGTCAGATGCGGAATCGCCGTCACGAACTTCCCACCCCAGTCTGTGATATACGAAAGCTGCTGCTTGATCTCGGTCTGAAGATTCCATGGTAATATCACCACCCTTTGCGGTTTCTCGGCTTTGAGTACACTCTCGGACACAATCGGCACGCGGCTGCCGGGCAGTAGCATGCCCTGCTTGGCCGGATTCTTGTCGACGACGAAGGCCATCTGGTCCGGCTTGAGGCCGGCGAAATTCATCAACGTATTGCCCTTGGCGGCCGCTCCGTAAGCTGCCACTTTCAGATCCTGGCGTTGGCAATCGATGATGAAGGCCAGGAAGTCGTTGCGGGCGCGCTCTGCCTCTGCCTGGAAGCCGGCATAGTATTGCAGATCGCGCATTCCAGCTTCGGCTTCCCGCGCCAACATCGCATCGACGCTTCCAAGGCGCTGGTGATGGTCGTGGTCGCTTCGGCAGGCAAAGACCCTGAGGCTGCCGCCATGCCACGGCGTCGTTTCGACGTCGAAGACCAACAGGCCGTTTTTCCGGAAGATGCGCTCGACCGCCGTCAGCGACAGATAGGAATAATGCTCGTGATAGGCGGTATCGAACTGCGTCTCGGCCACCATGTTCATCAAGTGCGGAAACTCGAAGGTGGCGACACCCTGCGGCTTCAGCAGGCGGGCGAAGCCGCCGACGAAATCGTTGATATCCGGCACATGCGCCAGCACGTTGTTGGCTGCCATCAGATCGGCGGACCAGCCATCCTTTTCGAGCTTTTCGGCAAGGGCGGTGCCGAAGAAATCCTCGACGACCACTATGCCCTTCTGGCGCGCCGCCGCGGCAGTGCTAGCGGTCGGCTCGACGCCCAGGCAGGCAATGCCGCGCTCCTTGACATATTGCAGCAGGTAACCGTCATTGGCGGCGATTTCCACGACCCGCGATTGCGGCCCCAGCGTAAACCGCTCCGCCATGCCCGCCACGTAGTCGCGGGCATGGGCCAGCCAGGACGAGGAAAATGAGGAAAAATAGGCGTAGCCGTCGGAGAAGAACGTCTCTCGCGCCGCAAAATCCTCGGTCTGGACGAGAAGGCATTCCTCGCAGACGCGGATCACCAGCGGATACCAGAGTTCCGGGCGGCCGCGATCTTCCATGCGAACATAGGAATTGGATGGCGGCGCGGTGCCGAGGTCGAGAAACGGCCGCATGCGTTGCGACTGGCAGTGACGGCATTTCATGCAGCGATCCCTTCGAAACTCGGATCAAGAAAGGGGTGCCCGGCATCGCGGGCAGACAAATGGACGACCGGCAGCGGCCAGGCGATAGCAAGCTGCGGATCCTGGCAATGCAGCCCACCTTCGGCCTCGGCACGATAAGGCGCGGAATGGGCGTAGATCATCCGCACCCCGTCGGTCAGCGTCTGAAAACCATGCGCAAAACCGGCAGGAATGAGCAGGGAGCGAGCGTTGTCGGCTGATAATTCGACGGCGACATGGTGCATGAAGGTCGGCGATCCCTGACGAATGTCGACCGCGACGTCGAGAACGGTGCCGGCCACGCAGGTCACCAGCTTGTCCTCGCCGAAGGGCGTGCGCTGAAAATGCATGCCGCGGACCGTGCCGGCGTGGGTCGTGCCGGTTTCGTTGACCTGCGAGACCGGACCGTCCCATCCCAATGCACCCAGTTCCTCGGCGCAGAACAGACGCGTCAGAAACCCGCGTTCGTCGCCCAGGCGGCGCCGGTTCAGGATCAAAAGACCGTCGATGGCTGTCGGCACGACCTCGAAACGGGCGCTCATACCGCCTCCCGCAGATCCGTTGCCAGACCTTGCCGATAATCGGCGATATCGCCCAGGCACAATTGCCGGGCCGGGACGCCGCTTGCCTGGGCCCGATACCAGGCCATGGTCCGTTTCACTGTTTCGTCGAGGGACCAGCACGGCCTGTAACCAAGCGTAGCCGTTGCCCTTGCGCTGTCGAGCATCAGATAGCCCGCCTCGTGCGGGCCGGCGCTGCCGTCGCCCAGCAGAACATCGCCTTGGCCAAAAGTGCTACGCGCCCTTTGAAGGACATCGCCGACGGTTGCCGCCGAATGGCTGTCCGGCCCGAAATTGAGGCTCGAAGCGAAATCCGGTTCCGTCCAGAGCCGCTCGGCCATCATCAGGTAGCCGTTGAGCGGTTCCAGCACATGCTGCCAGGGCCGGACAGCGCCGGGCCGGCGCACGTCCAGTACCTGGCCGCTGCCCCAGGCCCTGACGGCGTCGGGGATCAGCCGGTCCTCGGCCCAGTCGCCGCCGCCGATGACATTGCCGGCCCGCGCCGTGGCGAGACCGACGCGCCGCGCCGCGAAGAAGGACGATCGATAGCTGGCAGTCACGATCTCGGCTGCAGCCTTGCTGGCGCTGTAAGGATCGTGGCCGCCGAGCGGATCGGTTTCGACGAAAGGCCGGCCGGTTTCCGGGTTCTCGTAGACCTTGTCGGTGGTCACGACGACCACGGCGCGCAGATCCGGCGCGATACGCAGCGCATCAAGGAGATTGGCGGTGCCCTGGACATTGGTTTCGTATGTGGCAAGCGGATCACGGTAGCCGGCCCGCACCAGGGGCTGGGCCGCCAGATGCAGGACGATCTCCGGCCGGGACGCCAAGACGCGGGCTGAGACTGCCGTCCGGTCGCGGATATCACAGGGCTCAACATCCTGCCCACCGTTCAGCAGCCGGAATAGCGACGGATCGGTATCAGGTTCCAGCGACAGGCCGCTGACCTCGGCACCCATGTCTGCAAGCCAGAGGCCGAGCCAGCTTCCCTTGAAGCCGGTATGGCCGGTCAGAAGAACACGCTTGCCGTTCCAGAATTGCGGATTGGCCATGGTCACCAGATCTTCCAGGGTGGATTGCCACTGCTCCACATGCTTTCGAGAAGGTTCTTGTCGCGCAGCGTGTCCATCGGCTGCCAGAAGCCTTCATGCATGAAGGCCTGCAACTCACCGTCTTCGGCGAGGCCCGTCAGAGGCTCGCCTTCCCAGCTGCTGTTGTCATCTTCGATGCGGTCGATGACGCGCGGCGACAGCACGAAGAAGCCGCCATTGATGAAGCCGCCCTCGCCTTCCGGCTTTTCGATGAAACCGTTGACGGTGTTGCCATCGAGTTTCAAGGCGCCGAAGCGGGCCGGCGGGCGCACCGCGGTCACCGTTGCCAGACGACCGTGTTGCTTGTGGAATCGGACGGTGGCACCAATATCGACATCGCACAGACCGTCGCCATAGGTGAAGCAGAATGCCTCCTCGTCCTTGAGATAGGAGGCAACCCGCTTCAACCGACCACCTGTCAGGGACGTCTCGCCGGTGTCGACAAGGGTGACGCGCCAGTTTTCGGCGCTCTGGCGATGGAACTGCAAGCTGTTGTTCGCCAGGTCGAAGGTGATATCCGACATGTGAAGGCCGTAATTGGCGAAATATTCCTTGATCACATAGCCGCGGAAGCCGCAGCAGATGATGAAATCGCGGATGCCATGGCCATGATAGAGCTTCATGATGTGCCACAGGATCGGCCGCCCGCCGATCTCGATCATAGGCTTGGGCCTCAGATGGGTCTCTTCCGCGATGCGCGTACCCATACCACCTGCCAGGATAACGGCTTTCATCGCCACCTCCGGCCCATGCCACCGGGCAGCGTGCCGCCGCCCCGTTCAACCCTGCCTAATGAAAACGCCATGAATCCGCCCTGCCCGGTAAACGCTTATTACCGGGCGAGAGGCTATCGGGCGAACCTGTTGTCAAACTGGAGGTGCGATCAGAACCGCGTCGCGGCCAATCGCTGGCGAATCGTATCGATGTCGTGCGTCTCGTCGCTGAGCCGGCGACGCTCCCAGTCGAGCGCCGTGGCCACGATGGTCTCAAGCCCAGGGCTGATCGCGGACCAGCCGAGAATATGCCGGGCAAGCCCGGCATCGGCCACCACGAAGGCAGCATCGCCCGGACGACGTGGCTCGAAGCGGACGTTGAGCGTCTTGCCGCTGACGCGTTCCACGGCATCGATGACATCCAGCACCGAAGATCCGGTTCCATAACCGCAATTGGCGACCAGCGATGCGCCGCCGCCCTGCAGATGGTCAAGCGCCTTCAGATGGGCGGTGACCAGATCGCTCACATGGATATAATCACGCACGCCGGTGCCGTCCGGCGTCGGATAATCCGTGCCGTAGACGCTCATACCGTCGCGCATGCCAAGCGCCGTTTCGCAGGCGACCTTGATGAGGTGAGTGGCGCCGCGGGTCGATTGACCGGCGCGTCCCTGCGCATCGGCGCCGGCCACGTTGAAATAACGCAGAGCCACATAACGGAAGTCATGGGCGCGCGCCGTATCCTGCAGCATGACCTCCGTCATCAGCTTGGAGGAGCCGTAGGGGTTCTCAGGTCGCGGCGTCACTGTCTCGCAGACCGGTTCGTTGCGGTCCGGCGTGCCATAGACGGCAGCGGTCGACGAAAAGATGAACCGGGAAATGCCGGCTTTGACCGCCGCCTGGATCAGCACGCGGGAATTGCCTGTGTTGTTGTCGTAATAGTCGAGCGGATTGCTGACGGATTCCGGGACGACGATCGAACCGGCGAAGTGAATGATGGCATGGATGGGATTTTCGGCAAAAATCTGATCGAGAACCAGGCGGTCGCCGACATCGCCGAGATAGAAGCGTGCCTTGGGCGCTACTGCCCAGCGAAAGCCCGTCGAAAGACGATCGACGACAACCACATCGTGCCCGGCATCCAGCAATGCCCAGACCATGTGACTGCCAATGTAACCGGCACCGCCCGTCACCAATATCGCCATAACTCTATTCCTCGACCTGAGCCTACGTCAGGAAAGGTCTAAGCGATTTTGGCTATAAAACTATTTATCTGGAAGAATAGCTGGTGAAATTGCGCCTATCCATTCAAACTATACTTAAGCGTCGATTATAAAAAATGTTCAAATTTTATCGATCAGGTCAAAAAAAGGAGCGGTCACTCGACCGCTCCGTTCTTCTCGCTTAAAGCTTCAGGATGTAATCGCTGAGCCGGCCGGCTGCATCGCGGACCTGGGCCGGATCGCGCAGGAAGCAGGCCCGCAGGAACTGTTCGCCGCCGGCGCCGAAGGCCGATCCGGGCGCCAGCGCGACGCCTGTCTTGTCAACGATGTCGATGGCGGCGGCGCGGCTGTCTTCCAGGCCGTCGATCTTCATGAAGGCATACAGCGCGCCTTCGGGCTTCATCATCTGCACCCGATTGGTGGCAATGAGCGCATCGCAGAGGATGTCACGGGACGTGACGGCACGCGCGATGTTCTCGCGCACGAAATCGTCCCCGTGATCGAGAGCGGCAACGGCACCGCGCTGCATGAACTGTGCCACGCCCGAGGTCGAATACTGGATCAGGTTCTCGAAAATCTGCCCGGTCTCAGGCGGCGCCACCAGCCAGCCGACGCGCCATCCGGTCATAGACCAGTTCTTGGAGAAGGAATTGGCGAAGATGATCCGATCACCGTCTTCCATGATGTCGAGGAACGAGGGCGCGCGGTCGGCCGATGCAAAGTGATAGAGTGAGTAGATCTCGTCGGCGAGGATCCAGATGCCGTGCTTGCGGGCAAGGCCGAGGATGGCCGCCAGATCCTCGCGGCTGGCTGTCCAGCCGGTCGGGTTGGAGGGCGTGTTGATGAACAGCGCCTTGGTCTTCGGCGTGATCGCCTGTTCGAGCCGGTTGAGATCAAGTGCCCATCGCCCGCCTTCAAAACCGATCGGCAAGCCTACTGCCCGGGCGCCGCCGATCTCGATAGCCGAGACGATATTGGGCCAGCAGGGCGTCAGGTAGATCATCTCGTCGCCGGGTCCGGTCAGGGCCTGCACGGCGAGAACGATGGCCTGCATGCCCGAGCCGGTCACATAGAAATGCTCCGGTGAAAGATCCGCGGAGAAATGCCGCTGGTAATAGGCCGACAGCGACTGGCGCAGTTCGGGTATGCCGCGCTGCCAGGTGTAGAAGGTCTCACCCGCCAGAAGGGCGTCGCTGGCCGCACGATTGATGAAGTCGGGGCTCGGAAGATCACCTTCGCCGGCCCAGAGAGGGATGAGGTTCTCCTTGCCGCGCGCATAGGTGATGATTTCAACGATACCGCTTTCGGGCGCGGATACGGCACGCGGGCTCAGGCTGCTGACGATCGACATAAGGCTTCTCCGTTTCGGCGTTGATAACCGATCGCCGGCTGGAATTCATATGATAAAACGTGAGGCACAGATCGATTTCCGTGATGAATGGCAAAGCCCCGGCCTGGGTAAAAGGCCGAGGCTTTCAATGTGGACGGTCCAACCGGTCAGCGTGTCTTCAGCAGATCGCGGATCTCGGTCAGAAGCTGGATATCGGCCGGAGGAGGCGCAGCTTCGGTCGCGGCGGCCTCCTGCCTTTCGAGCGACTTGCGCAGGGTGTTTACGCCCTTGACCATCAGGAAGATGATCCAGGCCAGAATGACGAAATTGATCACCACGGTAATAAAATTGCCATAGGCAAAGACCGCGCCCTGTTCGCGAGCCGCCGCCAGCGACGTTGCCGTCACCTTGGAGCTGAGCGGCAGGAAGTAGTTCGAGAAGTCGAAACCACCGAACACCACACCGACAATCGGCATGACAATGTCGGCCACGAGCGAATTGACGATCAGGCCGAACGCCCCACCGATGATCACGCCGACAGCCAGGTCCATGACATTGCCGCGGGCGACAAACGTTTTGAACTCGTTGAGCATTGCAGTTTCCCCTTGATCCGATGTCTCGACTGCCGCAGCAATCCTGCAAACCGCAATTTAGCAGAGCTGCCGAAACTTGGAACATGGGAGCGCGGAAAAACATACGTCGCGCCAATATGTTCGACTTATTACCAATTGGCCGGACGATTTCAAACAGCAGCGATTTGACCTAATGTCGTGCACGGAGTTTTGGAACGCCGTGGCAAGGAGGGTACGTGCTTCCAGGATGGGTCATCTTTCTTTCGGCCTTCGCCTATCTGCTGCTGCTGTTTGCGGTGGCCAGTTACGGCGACCGCCGGAGCCGGCTGCACGGTGTTCCCAAGAACGGCCGACCCATCGTCTATGCGCTGTCGCTGGCGATCTACTGCACCTCCTGGACTTACTTTGGCGGGGTAGGATTGGCAGCCGATCGCGGCCTGGAATTCACGGCGATCTATATCGGCCCGATCCTGATGTTCACGCTCGGCATGCCGATCCTGCGCCGCATCATCGAACTGGCTAAGGCGGAAAAGTTGACCTCCGGGGCGGACTTCATCGCCGCCCGCTATGGCAAGAACCCGATCGTCGGCATGCTGGTGACGCTGATCTCGCTGGTCGGCACCATCCCCTACATTGCCCTGCAGCTCAAGGCGGTGTCCTCGTCGGTCTCGGCCATGGTCGATCCGTCGGATTACGGCATCGGCACCGGCAATCTCTATTTCATCGACCTACCGCTGATCGTCGCGCTGTCGCTTGCCTGTTTCGCGGTGATCTTCGGCACGCGCCACACGGATGCGACCGAGCATCAGGACGGGCTGATCCTGGCCATCGCGATGGAATCGGTCGTCAAGCTGGTGGCCTTCTGGACGCTCGGCATATCCGTCGTCTTCTTTCTCTTCGACGGGCCGAGCGACCTCTGGTCGAAGGCGGTCGAAACGCCGCTGGTGATGTCGGCGCTGACCCATGAAACGCCGATCAGCCGCTGGCTGCTGCTGATCGCGCTCTCCGCCTTTGCCATCATCATGCTGCCGCGCCAGTTCCATGTCAGCGTCGTCGAGAACCGCACGTCGAAAGAGCTGCGGCTGGCCGGCTACCTGCTGCCGCTCTACCTGATCGCCATCAACATCTTCGTGCTGCCGGCGGCAATCGGCGGACTGATGGCGTTTGGCGGCACCGGCAATGCCGACCTCTATGTGCTATCACTGCCGCTGCACAACGAATTGCCTGTTGTCTCGCTGATCACCTTTCTCGGCGGCTTTTCGGCGGCCACCGCCATGGTCATCGTCGAATCGGTGGCGCTGGCGATCATGGTGTCCAACGACATCGTCATGCCGATCTTCCTCAGGCAAAAGCTGCTGTCGCGGACCAGCCATCACGACGATTTCGCCAAGACGCTCCTGCATATCCGCCGCACGGCGATCTTCGGCGTCATGCTGCTCGGCTATGCCTATTACCGCTCGGCCGACAATAGCAGCGGCCTGTCGTCCATCGGCCTGCTGGCCTTTGCGGCAATTGCCCAGATCGCCCCGTCGCTATTCGGCGGGCTGATCTGGCGGCGCGCCAATGCGCGCGGCGCCATTGCTGGCCTCAGCGCCGGTTTCGTCGTGTGGATCTACCTGTTGTTCCTGCCGAGCTTCGGCATCCAGGATCACACAGACCTTGCCTCCACCGTTCTCAGCTTCCTGTTTCCGGGCATCACGCTGTTCAGCGGGCCGGATGCGGACCAACTGGTCAATGCCACGGTTTTGAGCCTGCTGATCAACTGCGCGGCCTTCGTGATCGGCACGCTCAGCCGCAATCCACGGCCGGTCGAGCGGATCCAGTCGGGCATTTTCGTCAAACGCCATCTGCGCGCCAATTTCGCCACACGCGGCTGGAAGACCCGTGTCAGCGTCGGCGACCTCAAGACGGCGATCGCCCGCTATCTCGGCGACGAGCGCATGCAGCGCTCTTTCAAGAGCTACGAGCAGGCGGCCGGTCGCAAGCTGGCGGATGACAGTCCGGCCGACATGGCCTTCATCCACTTTTCCGAACAGTTGCTCGGCAGCGCCATCGGCTCGGCCTCCGCCCGCCTGGTCCTGTCGCTGATCCTGCAGAAGGCGGAGGATACGTCGGCCGACACCGCCTGGCTTCTCGACCAGGCCAGCGAGGCCTTGCAATACAATCAGGACATGCTGCAGACCGCCCTGTCACAGATGGACCAGGGCATCGCCGTGTTCGATGCCGGCAGCCGCCTGACGATCTGGAACCGGCGGTTCCGCAGCCTGCTTGATCTGCCGGAGCATGTCGGCCAGGTCGGTTTTCCGCTGACTGATATCATCTCGATCCTGTCGCAACGCGGTGATATCGCCGTCGAGGAGCAGTCGACGGTGATCGGCAATTTCCATCACCTGGACGATCCGTTCCAGCTGGTGCTGGCGGGCGGCGCCCGCATCATCGAGGTCCGCTGCAATGCCATGCCGGACAAGGGCATCGTTGCCACCTTCACCGATATCACCGCCCAGGTGGATGCCGACAAGGCACTGAAGCAGGCCAACGAGACCCTGGAACAGCGGGTCGGCGAACGCACGGCCGAACTCACCCGCGTCAACCATGCGCTGGCCGAAGCGCGGGCGGCGGCAGACGAGGCCAATATCGGCAAGACGCGGTTCTTTGCGGCAGCCGGCCACGACATCCTGCAGCCGCTCAATGCGGCCCGGCTCTACTCATCGTCGCTGGTCGAACGGCTCGGCGATTCCAGCGACAGCGCACTGGTGCGCAATATCGATTCGGCGCTGGAATCGGTCGAGGTCATCCTCGGGGCAGTGCTCGATCTGTCGCGCCTCGACACCGGCGCCATGAAACCCCGACTGACCTCCGTTCCCCTGCAAAGCCTGCTGGAGCGCATCGAGACCGATTTCGCGCCGATGGCGCGGGAGAAGAACCTGAAGCTCGTCGTCGTCCCGACATCGCTGAAAGTGCGGACCGACCCCAATCTGCTGCGCCGTCTGGTCCAGAACCTGGTGTCCAACGCCATCAAATACACGCCGTCCGGCCGGGTTCTGGTCGGCGCGCGCCGTCACGGCAAGGACGTGGTGATCCAGGTAATGGATTCCGGCATCGGCATACCGTCATCGAAATTCCGCACGGTGTTCAAGGAATTCGCGCGGCTTGAGGAAGGGGTCAGGACCGCATCGGGGCTTGGGCTCGGGTTGTCGATCGTCGACCGCATCGCCCGGGTTCTGAACCATCCGGTGCAGCTTTCCTCGACCCCCGGCAAGGGCACGAGCTTCCGCGTGTTCATGCCGCTCGACGTGTCGCAGCCGCAGACCGCAGCCGTCGCGACGCTGACCTCGCCCGACAAGACCGCGCGCTCGCTGGAGGGGGTGCGGGTGCTGTGCATCGACAATGAGCCGAAAATCCTGGAAGGCATGAAACTGCTGCTCACGGGATGGGGCTGCCAGGTCGATTGCGCCGGTTCGGTTGCCGAGCTCGACGGCATCGTCGCGGATCACGCGACACCGCCCGACGTCATCGTCGCCGACTACCATCTCGGCGACGGCAGCGGCATCGGGGCGATCCTGATGCTGCGTTCGTTATACGGCACGACCATCCCGGCCCTGCTGATCACCGCGGACCGCACCCAGGAGGTACGCAGCGAGGCCGAGCGGCAGACGATCGGCATCCAGCACAAACCGGTCCGCCCGGCCGCGCTGCGCGCCTATATCACCCAGGTCTCGGCGCTTAAAAGGACCGCCGCGGAATAGGCCGCCTGCCGTCTTCCAGCGAGATCGACAACTCCGTGCGGCCAGGATGTCACCAGGATTTCAGGGCACGCAGGGTCGGCGTTTTCTTGACGACATGCTCGTCCATGCGGCCAAGCAGACGGTCGAGCAGTTCCACGGCCTGTCCGACGGACGGGCCCTTGTTGAGCATGACACATTCGGCCCGGCCGGCCATGGCCGCATCCGTCATCTCGCCGCGCGACGGGATGCCGTCGCGCACCAGATCCTCCAGCACCTGCGTCGCCCAGATGGCCGGAACAGATGCCGCCTCGCAGATCCACAGGATCTCCTCCTGCATTTCGGCAAGCCGCTCGAAGCCGATTTCGGCTGCCAGATCGCCGCGAGCGATCATCACGCCGAACGGACCGCGGCGGCGGGCACGGGCAATCAAAGCCGGCAGATTGCGTACGGCGTCCGGCTGTTCGATCTTGGCGATCAATCCCAGCGGCCGGCTTGTCGCGCCATGACGCGCCAGCGCCGCGTCGAGCAGATCGATATCGTCAGGATGACTGACGAAGGAATAGCCGATCATGTCGGCGCATTCGATCACGGTCGGCAGGTCCGTCTCGTCCTTGGCGGTCAGCGGTGAGAGCCCAAGGGCTGTATCGGGCAGGTTGATGCCCTTTTCCGGCTTCAGCTTGGCGCCGCCCGATTTGGCCTTGGTGATGAGGATGACCGCCTCGCCGTCAGCGGTGCTGTCTACCACGCCTTCGAGCTTGCCGTCATCGTAACGCAGCCGATCGCCGACCGACAGTCGCGTGACCATTTCCGGCAGGGACACGCCAGCCGAGAAACGCACCTCGCCGCAGGTCCTGGGCAGGCCGGAGGCCACCAGCCGGACGCGGTCGCCGACCGAGAGGCGCGCCTTTTTATCGGGAAGCTCCACGACGCCGGTACGAATCTTCGGGCCGGCAATATCCATCAGAACCTTCAGATCGCGACCAAGCACATTGGCAGCCGAACGCACATGGGCCGACATGGCGCGCCAGGCATCCGGTCCGTCATGGGCGCAGTTGATCCGGGCGATGTCCATGCCCTTGGCGGCAAGATCCAGAATGAAGTCCGGTTCATTGGCGGCTTCGCTCGGCAGCGTCACCATGATGCGGGTGCGGCGATGGGCGCGCGGTGCGGCAAACAGCGCATCGGCGGCCTCCTGCAACCGGGTCTCGCCCTTGAAGAACGTGCCTTCGGTCGGCATGGCCACCGGGCTTTCCCGGCCGGACAGGGCCGCCAGGGCCGCAATCACCGCATCGAGCGTCGGCAGGACGCGACCTTCCAGGCGGCCGAGGGACGACAGGCCCAAAACCATCAGGCGGCGCTGCAGGATGCGCAGGTCGTGATGGCGAAGGCTCAGATAGTGGGAGAGATTTTCGACGGCCGGATCGGCAGGCGCCGTGGAAGCATCGAAACCGGCGAGAAGGACCGCTGCCTTTTCCAGAACAGTCGCCCGCAGTTGCAGCATCTCGTCCAGCAGATCGGAGGCCTTTTCGGCACTCGTCGGCACATCCAGCTTGTTCATGATCCGCACTCCATTTCCGCTCGTTGAGAACCGCTGTGAGGAGACGGCTGCGACACGCCGGGCCGATCGCGGTTTTCGCCTGCAAGGCTTCAAACAGGCCATGCTTAAGCCAACGACGTAACGGCAGCGTGACGGCGGAAAGCCACCGCACCCCAGGAGCAGACCATAACATTTCGCGATGCAGCATGCCCTGTCTTTTGAAAAGCCGAGAAGACATCGTCTTCTCCTTCCGGCCAATAGCGCGCCATCGGATTAGCGCATAAAGTGCCCCATCAGAGCATTCGATGCCAGGGAGGGGCCATGCGGATCGCTGTCCTGTCCGATATTCATGCAAACCGCCAAGCGTTCGAGGCTGTCCTTGGGGAGGCCGACAGGCGCGGCGCTTCGCGTTACGTCATTCTCGGCGACATCGTCGGCTATGGGGGTGACCCCGGCTGGTGCGTGCAGACATGCATGGCGCTCGCCGAACAGGGGGCGATCATCATTCGCGGCAACCATGACCAGGCGGTGTCAGATCCCCTCATATCGCTCAATGACACGGCCCGCGCCGCCATAGACTGGACCGCGGGCGTGCTGTCGCACAGCGAGAAAGCCTTTCTCAAGGACCTGCCGCTGGAAATCCGGGAGGAGGACCGGCTCTATGTCCACGCGGACGCCTCTGCACCGCAGAAATTCCGCTATGTCACCGACACGGACGACGCCGCAGTCCATTTCTCGGCCTGCCAGGCACGGCTGAGCTTCTGCGGCCACGTCCATGTGCCGGCTCTCTATGCGCTGTCCGCAGCGGGCAAGCCGACGGCCTTTGCGCCTCATTCGTCGACCGGCATACCGCTTCTGCCGCAGCGACGCTGGCTGGCCGTCATGGGCTCGGTGGGCCAGCCGCGTGATGGCAATCCGGCCGCCGCCTTTGCGATGCTCGATACCGAGACGGGCGAGCTCTGCTTCTTGCGGGCCGCCTACGATATCGAGGCGGCCGCCGCCAGCATCCGCGCGGCTGGACTGCCGGACAGGTTGGCGGCCCGGCTGTTCAAGGGAACATAGCATATGGCCAGATCCAATCTCCACCCCGGCAGCGTGATCGACGGCTTCACGATCGGCGAACTGGCCCACCGGGGCGGCATGGCGCGGCTCTACGCGGTGACCCGGCCCGACATCGATTTTCCGATGCTGATGAAGGTGCCTGAAATGGGGGCCGGCACCGATCCGGCGATGATCGTCGGTTTTGAAATGGAGCAGATGATCCTGCCGAAGCTCTCCGGCCGGCATGTGCCGCGCTTCGTTGCCAATGGCGATTTCGCCACCCAGCCCTATATCGTCTTCGAACGGCTGTCCGGGCCGTCGCTCTATCCCTTGCTCGACCGGCTGCCGCTCGAGGCGGACGAAGTGGCAAGGCTCGGCGCCCGTATCGCCACAGCCCTTTCCGACCTGCACCGCCAGAATGTCGTGCATCTCGACATAAAACCCTCCAACATCCTGTTTCGGGAGACGGGCGAAGCCGTTCTGGTCGATTACGGACTGGCCCGGCATCTGCATCTGCCCGACCTGATGAACGAGGAATTCCGCCTCCCCTATGGCACGGCCCCCTATATGGCGCCGGAGCAGATCCTTGGCGTCCGCAATGATTTTCGCAGCGACATCTTCGCACTCGGTGTGCTGATGTATTTCTTTGTCACCGGAACGCGGCCGTTCGGCGATCCGGAGCGCCTGAAAGGATTGAAGCGCCGCCTATGGCGGGACCCGGTGCCGCCGCGGGCGCGAAGGCCAGATCTGTCAAAGGCGTTTCAGGAGGTGATCCTGCGATGCCTTGAGGTCAACCCGGCACGGCGCTATCCAACTGCCGCGCAACTCGCCATGGACCTGCAGGACCTCTCCAAGGTGGCGCTGTCACCCCGCGCCGAAAAGATAAAGCGCGACGGATGGGCGCAGGTGATGAAGCGGCGATTCAACCCGGATCCGATCGAGATGATCCGGCCCCATGCCGGCACGACGCTTCTGTCGAAAGCGCCGATCGTCATGGTTGCCATCGATCTGAGCGACGGCTCGGCCGAGCTTGCCGAAGCCCTGCGACTGACGGTCAGCCGGATTATCGAAAAGACACCGGATGCCCGTGTCGCCTGCGTCAACGTGTTGAAAACCGCCCTGCTCAAAATCGACAGCGATCTCGACGCGAGCGGCAACAACATGCATGTATCCCGACTGGTGCAATTGAAGCACTGGGCCGAGCCGCTGAAACTGGCCGAGAGCTGCGCGACCTACCATGTGATCGAAGCAGTGTCGCCGGCCCAGGCCATCCTCACCCATGCGCGGGACAATCTGGTCGATCATATCGTCATGGGCGCGCGCGCCAATTCCGCCATGCGTACGCTGCTGGGCAGCGTTTCGGGCGAAGTGGCCGGGCACGCGCCCTGCACCGTGACGGTGGTGCGGGTGCGCCAGCCGGCGAACGACTGAAGTGCCGGCACCGATCGTTACGGCCGTAATGCCCAGATCGTTGCATGGGTGACGGCGCCGGGGGCGGCGATCAACCGGGCGGAGCGGACCGGCTCGAAGCCGGCAATGCGCTTGGTACCGACCCAGCGGCCGTGATCGGCAAAGACCTCGATCGATCCGTAATCGAGGAAGACGCGGATGCGCCGCGGCCGGGCGCCCTCGGCCATATAAAGGGGCGACACCTCGCCCTCTTTCTCATGGCGAATGGACAGGCCTGCATCATCCAGCACGACGGCCAATTGAACGCCGGGGTGATCAAGCTGCAGCTCGAAGCCGGTGCCGGTCTCCTGGAGTTCGAAGAGGATCTCGACGGCGCCGTTCAGCAGCGTGACCGTCTGGCCACTGGCGAGCCGCGTGCGGTCGAGACTGTGGCTGCGCAGGCTTTCGGCAGCCCCGATCGGCGGCGTCAACAGCGCACCATCGGCCAGCATCAGCGTGCGCGGCAGGGTCATGGCCGTCGGAAAGTCGATGGTCTGACCGGCATCCGCCCAGTTGGCCAGCCAGCCGATGCCGATCGGCACATCGCCATCCATGAAGGCCTGGAAGGCATAATTGTCGGTGCCGAAATCCAGCTCCTGCTCAAATTCCTTGGCAAAGGTCTTGCCGTCGAACCAGCCGACTTCGGCCATCGTCAGGTTCTTGCGCCCGGTCCTGATGTCCTCGCTGTTCATCAGGCCATAGATCAGCACCCAGCGGGTGGACGGACTGGTAAGCGGACCGTCGAGCGGCAGCAGGCAGGGACATTCGAGCGCCGTGGTCTTGTGGCGTGTGTCCACCAACAGCTTGCCGACATAGGTCCAACCACCGGCGGCTGTCCTGTCCTCGGTCTCATAGAGGAGGATCACTCCTCCCTCGGCGCTCTGGCTGCCGAGCAGCATCTTCCACAGACCATCCGGGCCTTTCAGCACGTAAGGATCGCGGAAATCGAGCGTCAGGCCCTCGCCTTCGGGCCGATGCGGCAGGATCACCTCCGCCTGGCCGGCGCTGAAGAGGTCGGCCGAGGTGGCACTCATCTGGATCTGTTCCTCCGGCTGGCGATCCTTCTGCTGCTCGGTGAAGAAGACCCGGATGCCGGGGCCGTTGGGCAAGGCAATGGCTGAGCCGGAAAAGGCACCTCCGCGCTTGTCGGGCCGGGCGCTCAGATCCTCGGAGGGAAACAGGAAGATCGGCAGGTGGCGCCAGCGCAGGTAATCCGACGAGACGGCGTGGCCCCAATGCATGGTGTTCCAGGTCAGGCCGTGGGAATAATGCTGATAGAACAGATGCGGCCGGCCACCGAACCGGCCAAAGCCGTTCGGATCGTTCATCCAGCCGAAGGGCGGGCGAAAATGATAGCCGTCCGTCAGGCGTGGCGGCGCATTGCCAGGATTGGTGTGCAACACGGTGATGCCGGTTTCCAGCACATCGGCGGGGGTGAACCAGTAGGCGACCGAGACCGAGGTGACGTCGCTGTCATAGTGCAGCTCGATATGGCCGCCGCCGAACACGTGGTAGATGCGGAAATCGTATTCCTCGGTATTGGTGGCCAGCACCTCGCCGAACTTGCCGTTGGCGCTGACGAAGGACAGCGATCCTTGAATGCCGGGGAGCATGGCCTTTAGCCAGATATGCAAGGTGGTGTTGACCGGCAGATCGGCATGGATGACGCGCTGGCTGTCTTGCGTCCGGGCTGTGTCGGGCATCGGCTTTCCTTGTTGTCTTTCAGAAAGCTAGAGCGCGAATGCGGCCGGGGAAGGTCGCTCATCCGAAAAAAGCGCATAAAAAAAGGCCGGGCAAACCCGACCTTCCCTCAATCTCTACAAACCGTGCCGGTACATCCGTGGTCACGATCTGGAGATAATCTGTATTAGACGGCCTGGAGGCGGTCTGCAGACATCTTGCCGGACTTGTTGTCGCGGACCAGTTCGAAAGACAGCTTCTGGCCATCCTTCAGGTCGCGCATGCCAGCGCGCTCAACGGCAGAGATATGAACAAAAACGTCGGCAGCGCCGTCGTCCGGCTGAATGAAGCCGAAGCCCTTGGTTGCGTTAAACCACTTTACGGTACCAGTGCTCATGACGATATCCTTTTAAAATCGTTCATAGAATTTGCAGTCTTGGGAGGCCCATCACTGCGGTGAAAACCGATTTTGAGGAAGTTCGCCAGTAACAGCGGAAAGCCGAAACAAAGTTCATCTAGCAAGATCGATGGCGCTGATGTACTCCGCAATTGTGTCTATGGCAAGGCGCAAACGACAAAAACAGGCTGCGGCCCTTCGGCAGGCCTGTCATCGTCCCGTCATCCCACCTTCATCCGCCCGTCAAGCAAAGCCGCTATCGCGACCGGACCCTAACGGATCCCGGAGATGCCGCCGATGCGCCCGACCATGCCGATCCTTGCCAGCGTGCTGACCGGCATGCTGATGCTTTTTCCCTCGCTGGCCGGCAATGCCTCGATGCCCGAAAACGGTCGAGCCACCCAGATCCGGGCGCGGCTGACCCATGCCAACCAATGGCGCGGCCATGTGATGGTGGTGGCGCACCGGGCCGGCTGGAAGGACCGCGGCCAGGTGGTGCGGGCCGAAAACTCGCTGGACGCCATCGACGCGGCGGTGGCGATTGGCGTGGAAGCCGTCGAACTGGATGTGCGGCGATCGGCCGACGGGGTGCTGGTGGTCCTGCACGATGCGACGCTGGAGCGCACCACGACCTGCCAAGGCAAGGTGAGCGCCCACACACTGGCTGAACTGAAAACCTGTCGCCTTGTGGTCGAGGGAGAGCGCCGCGTCACCGCCGAAAGCGTGCCGACGCTTGCCGAGATGCTGTCCCACGCCAAGGGGCGGATCCTGGTCAATGTCGACAACAAGCTGGAGGCTGCCGACTTGCCGGAGATCGCCCACCTTGCCCGCAGCCTGGGAATGGCGGACGGGATCCTGCTGAAGCATGCGATCTGGAACGAGCAACGGCTGGCCGAAACGCAAAGCGCTCTGGTCGACATCGGCGCGGATGTTGCCTTCATGCCGATCTTTGCCGACGATGCGGTCGGGATGCCGGCTTCATGGCGAAGGTCACCGCTGCCTTCGGCGCGCCGGCCGCCGAACTGATCGTCTGGCAGCGCGAGGCCGGACAGCCGATAACCGAGGCCGGCGGACCGCTGTTTTCGGCCGAAGCACAGGCGGCAGCGGTCAAGGGCGGCTGGCACATGTGGATCAACACCTACCCGATCACCGACCGGCCCGAGGGCATGGTGGCCGGAGGGCGCGGCGACGGACTGGCATTCGCGGCCGGGCGTCCCGACGATGTCTACGGCTTCTGGATCAACCACGGCGCCACCATCGTCCAGACCGACGAGCCCAGGGCGCTGATCGAATGGCTGGAAGCCAACGGCCACCGCCTGCCCTATGGGCTGACCCAGTGATGGGGCTGCCGGGCGGTTATGCCGCCCGGCAGTTTTGGATGATCACGCCTTGCTGGCAACCGTCTTTTCAGCGCCATCGACGCGGGACGCGAACCAATTGGCCAAGAGCGCGCCGGAAATATTGTGCCAGACGCTGAAGATGGCGCTGGGCACGGCGGCGACCGGCGAGAAATAGGCATTGGCAAGGGCAGCGCCCAGCCCGCTGTTCTGCATGCCGACCTCGATGGCGATGGCCTTGCGCTTGGAAAGCGACAGGCCACAAGCGCGGGCGGCGAAGAAGCCGAGCAGGTAGCCCAGGCCATTGTGCAGAACGACGACGGCAAAGATCATCAGGCCGGACTGGGCAATGGCGCCCTTGCTGGCGCCGACGACGGCGGACACGATCAGCACGATGCCGATGACGCTGACCAGCGGCAGGGCCGGCACGGCGGCGCGCACCAGATTGGGCAGCAGTTTCTGCAGGGCAAAGCCGAGTGCCAGCGGCACCAGCACGACCTTGACGATGCTGATGAACATGGCCATGGCGTCAACCGGCAGATACTGGCTGGCAAACAGCCAGACCAGGAAGGGCGTGACGAGCGGCGCTGCCAGCGTGGTGACGCTGGTGCAGGCGACCGACAGGGCGACATCGCCCTTGCTGAGATAAGTCATGACATTCGACGAGGTGCCGCCCGGGCAGCAGCCGACCAGAATGACGCCGGCGGCGACTTCCGGCGGCATGGGCACGATCATCGTCAAAAGCACGGCCAGAAGTGGCATGATGACGAATTGCGACGCGACGCCGATTGCCACATCGAACGGGCGCTTGACCACTTCGCGGAAATCATCGACGGAAATGGTGAGGCCCATGCCGAACATGATGACGGCCAGCAGCGTGACGATCCATGGCGCGATCTGCTTGAACGTATCGGGGAAAAAGAAGCCGAGCACGGCGAACAGGATGACCCAGACAGCAAAAGTCTTGCCGACAAAGGCCGAGAAATTAGCCAGAACTTTCAAAACAGCACTCCTTGACGACATAGTCTGTCGCGCGGTTTAGGCGCGTGCCGGTCTCTGTCAAGTCATTGATGGCGCAAACTGGTACGTATGCGGCGGATTTTCGGCGCGTTGCCTTCATTACGTCCGGATCGACAAGCGGCCGGTTTCGGCCAGCGCATCGGCACGTTCGTTGCCGACAAGGCCTGAATGGCCCTTGCACCAGGCGACCGTGATCAAGGGATTTCGATCAAGCTCGACATCGACCGCCTGCCACAGGTCCCGGTCCGGGATCGTGCGGCGGCGGCGATGGGCATTGGCGCAGATCACCTTCCAGCCATTGTTCCGCCAGATCGGCATCAGGCGGTTGCAGCCCTCTACGGCATAGCCGGAATCCGACCAGAGGACCGCCGGCTCAGCCCCGGCCGACTGATGGAGCCAGCGCGCCGCCTGCAACAGCGCCATCAGCTCCATCGTATTGTTGGTCGTTTGCGAGACCCCGCCAAACCCGGATGCGACCTCCACGCCGGCGCGACAGGCGACAAAGGCCCAGCCGCCATGGCGGGAGGCGGGGTCAAAGCTGCCGTCGGTGAAGATGTGGAGGACTGGAGCGGCAGTCGGAGGAAAGAACATCGAGAAGAGGCTGCTTTGTCTGCGGTTGGTGAAAACCATCCTGTTTTGGCGGAGATGAGCCTGCCAGTGAAGTCGCCTTTTGAACCGGAGCAGTCATCAAGACGCTGCGATTGCCGGGTTCTCAAGCCATCTTGAGAGCTGCAATGTCACCGTTTTCAAGGAAGGCCAAGTTCGCTTCAATTTTTTCAAGGGGCCAATCCCACCAGGCAATTTCGAGAAGTTCGCTGATGATCTCAGAGGGATAGCGCATTCGAATGACCGTGGCCGGGTTTCCTCCAACAACGGCAT
Organism: Agrobacterium sp. a22-2; assembly: GCF_012276985.1. Classification (GTDB taxonomy): domain Bacteria; phylum Pseudomonadota; class Alphaproteobacteria; order Rhizobiales; family Rhizobiaceae; genus Allorhizobium. The sequence goes on from NZ_JAAXMM010000001.1 coordinate 210,483, forward strand.
AAGGGGGAACGTCACGAACAACGACCGACGCGGCAGCGACGATCGCCCCAGCACCGATTTGCACACCGGGCATGATCGCTGCGTCATGGCCAATCCAGACATCGTGCCCGACCACGGTATCTTTCACCGGCAGATCCTTGTAGCCGAAGGTCTCGGATTTGAAGATCCGGAAGGGATAGGTCGTGAAGCCCGTCATCGGATGATTGGCCGAGCTTGTGATAAAATAGCTTCCCCGAGCGATCTGGACAAATTTGCCGATGACGAGCCGCTCACCGACGCCATGCCCCAGATAAGGTGCAAGTATTTCGGCAGTGTCTTCCGGCTTCCCGGAATGCGTGAAATAGCTGTATTCGCCGATCTCCATGCGCGGATGGCTGATCACGTTCTTCAGGTAGACGGTGTCGCGATACAGCGTTCCGTCCGGCAGAGTGATGGGGTGAGTTGCATTCGCATCGAGAAGAGGCATCAAAATACCGTTCAGAACAAAGCCGGCGCAGTGGACGAACGATGCTAGTCGCCAAGGGGGAGGGAATCCACCGCGCGAGCCAGATGCTTTCATGAATTATTTGAATGGTGATGGCGAATGCGGCACGGTTGGCTGCCGGTTTTGCTGTCCTATATAAGGCTCCCCCCGGCCCGCTGATATAATGTATGATTGGCGGGGCCTGCCCGTGGATCCTCGCCTCAAGGGCGAGGACGACCGCAGCCCCTATACCAACAAGGAAATTCAAAGCGTGAGTGTTGCCTTTACCAAGGAAGAAAGTTCGGAGACGGCAGCGGAGACCATGTTGCCGGACCGGCCGGTTTCGCCGCATCCGAACCTGGTGACCGAGGCGGGATTGAAGGCGCTGGAGGAGCATCTCCGCTTGGCGCGGGCGGCCTATGAGGTGGCGAGCGTGATCGAGGACGTCAACGAGCGCAGGCGGCAGACGGCCAATCCGTTGCGCGACACGCGCTATTTTGCAGCACGGGTCGGTTCGGCGCAGGTGATGGCCGCGCCGACCTCGACCGATATCGTGGCCTTCGGCAGCACGGTCACCTTCGAGCGCGACGACGGACGTGTGCAGACCTATCGCATCGTCGGCGAAGACGAGGCCGATCCCAGGGCCGGATCGATGTCCTATGTCTCGCCGGTGGCCCGGGCGCTGATGGGCAAGGCGGTCGGCGATGTGGTTGCCATTGGCGACGGGGAGCTGGAGATCGTGGCGATTTCCTAAAGGGGAGCAGGCAATCGCCTGCACAAGCAAAAAAGGCCCCAAGCCGTTCGGGCAGGGCCAGGGTGCCGGAATCGGCCAAAGGCGGGTTGAGATGGTGGCCGGCACAGGCTATCTGGGGCGGACTGCAAACAGACCTCCCACGAACCACAAGGCGCATCCCGGCATGACCCCTGATTTTCTCGTCACCCATTCCGGTGGCTTCCATGCCGATGAATTGCTATCCAGCGTCATCCTGACCCGGCTTTTCCCGCAGGCGCGCATTGTCCGCAGCCGCGCGCCGGAATGGATCACGCCCGGTGCCGACCGTATCATCTACGATGTCGGCGGCGCCTATGATGCCGAGGTGCGGATTTTCGATCATCACCAGCGCGGCGCACCGCTGCGTCCCGATGGCCAACCCTATAGTTCGTTCGGATTGATCTGGACGCATTACGGCCGGGATTATCTGGCCGCTCTCGAGCTTCCGACGGCGCATGTTGAAAGCGTCTATGCCTCCTTCGATTCCAGCTTCGTGCTGCCGATCGATCTGGTCGACAATGGCGCGCTCAGCCCCGCCACGGCCGGACCGCTGGCAGGCCTGACGCTGTCGGCGCTGCTGGAAACCCTCAAGCCGGTGTTCGACGAGACCGATCCAGAGGCGGAGACCCGGGGCTTCCATGCGGCTCTTGCCATCGCCCGCACATTCGTCGAGGCACGGATTGCCGGAAGTGCCGCCAAATTGCGAGCCGAGGCGCTGGTGCAGAAGGCGATCGTCGATGCCGGCCAGGGGCACATTCTGGAACTGCCGATGGGCATGCCGTTCCGTTCGGCCGTGGTCAAGGCGGGTGCCGATCAGCTGCTGTTCGTCATCCACCCACGCGACAAGGACTGGTGCCTGACCACCATCCGCAGCAATGACGAAGGGTTCGAGGTGCGCGCCGACCTGCCCGCCGCCTGGGCGGGCTTGACCAATGGCGACCTGGAAGCGGTCTGCGGCATCAAGGGCGCCAGTTTTTGCCACAATGGCCGCTTCATCGCCGCCGCCCGGACGCGCGAGGCAGCCCTTGCCATGGCGGAACTGGCGGTCAACGAGGCCATTGCAAAGGAATGACCGTCCATCGCGATCGTTGAGGCCCTATCGTAAGGCCGCAAACACCGCGGTTGTGCCGAGCGGTAGACATCGGATCGCGCGTAGTGTTTGCTATTCCTGCTGGAATTTGCAGGGCCAGCTTGCGGCCTTCTTCAGACCGGTCGGCAGAACCGTGGCGTCGTCTCCGCAGGCCATGTCCAGCTGCCACTGGGTCAGTCCCGTCGCCGCGGACAGATCGACGCCTTCTATGCGGGTCAGGAACATGAAGGCCCGGTCGAAATCGACCGGCTTGGCAAATGCCGCCTGTCGGAAATCGGTACGGGCGAGATTGGCCAGCGAGAAGCGGCTGCCGCTGACATCGGCCCCGTCGAATTGCGAGCGACCCAAATCGGCCTTCCTGAAATCCGTATCGGCAAGATTGGCCTTGGTGAAGTTAGATCGCGACAATTCGGCGCTGACGAACACAGCACCTGGTGCATCCATGCCTCCGAATTCCGTTCTGAATGCTTCGATACCTGAAAAATTCGCGCCCTGGGCCTTGGAACGCGCCAGGCTGGCCCGCACCAGGACGGCGTCCTCGAAGATGGCCCCCGCCAGGTTGCTGTCCCTGAGGTCGGTCGACGTAAAATCGGCTTCGGTGAGGTTGGCGCCGCCGAGATCGCTGCCGTTCAGCATGAGCAGTTTCTTGTCGCAATTCTGCCAGTTGATGCCCGGCGTCGGCGAGACGCGGCATTCATTCGCGGCCAAAGCCTCTTGCCACGAACATCCGAACAAGGCCGCAAGCATCAGGACGCTTTGAAGAATTGCTTTTCTGTAAGTCGTGATCGATGGACGCATATTGTGATCCCACCTGCCAGAACGGCAGTACACTATCCCACTGTACCGGAGCACTATATCGGGCTTGTCGCCGGCCCGAAACCAAAATTCGAGCATGGCTTCATTCATCGCATTTTCACGGCGCGGCCGAAGCCTGTTCCTCGAACAATCAATCGCCAGGTCAAAAAAACAGGCCCCGGAGGGCCTGTTTCACGCGCAATCCGAGACTTATGCCGCCTTGTCGATCTGGCCGTAGGGGTCGAAGCGGCCGTAAAAAGTTTCGCCCTTTTCTGCCATTTCGCGCAGCAGCGGGGTCGGTTTGAAATGCGGGCCGTAGGTGGCTGCGAGCTTTTCGCAGAGCTCTACGAAAGTTTTGACGCCCATACCATCGATGTAGCTGAGCGCCCCGCCGGTATAGGGCGCAAAGCCGAAGCCGAGGATGGAGCCGACATCGGCCTCGCGCGGATCGGTGACGATGCCCTCTTCCACCGTGCGGGCCGCCTCAAGCGCGATCGTTGCCAGGAAGCGCTGTTGCAGGGTCTTCATCGAGACGTCTTCCGGCGCCTTCTGCGGATAAAGATCCTTCAGGCCCGGCCAGAGCGACTTCTTGGCCGGCTTCGGCGGGTAATCGTAAAAACCCTTGCCGTTCTTGCGGCCGAAACGCTCCTCCTTTTCGACAAGCCGCGAGACCAGCTCCATATGGCGCGGATCGACCGCCTTTTCGCCGAGATCGGCGACGGTGGCTTTCAGGATCTTCAGGGACAGATCGATCGCCACCTCGTCGTTGAGCGATAGCGGGCCAACCGGCATGCCGGCGAATTTCGCGGCATTCTCGATCATCACAGGCGGCACACCTTCGATCAGCATGTCGTAGCTTTCGGCCATGTAGCGCAGCACGCAACGGTTGACGAAGAAGCCACGCGTATCGTTGACGACGATCGGCGTCTTTTTGATCGCGGCGACATAATCGAGCGCGACGGCCAGCGCCTTGTCGCCGGTCTGCTTGCCGAGGATGACTTCGGTCAGCATCATCTTCTCGACCGGTGAGAAGAAATGGATGCCGATGAAATCGACGGGGCGTTTGGAATTGCCGGCCAGACCGGTGATCGGCAGGGTCGAGGTGTTGGAGGCGAAGATGGCGCCCTCAGGCAGGACCGCCTCGACCTTCTCTATGACCACCTTCTTGACGTCGCGATCCTCGAAGACCGCCTCGATGACCAGATCGGCGGTCGAGAGCGTGTCGTAATCATCCGACGGGGTGATCAGCGACAGCAGCTTTTCGCCGTCTTCCTTGGTCAGCTTACCCTTACTGATGGCGCCGGCCACCAGACCCTCGGAATGGGTCTTGCCCTTGGAAGCCGCATCCATGTCGCGGTCGATCAGGGTGACGGGAATGCCGGCAGCGGCCGTGACATAGGCGATCGAGGCGCCCATGAAGCCGGCGCCGACGACGCCGACGTGTTTCAGCTGGGTCTTGGGCTGGCCTGCCGGGCGGCGGGCACCCTTGCCGAGTTCCTGCATGGAAACGAACAGCGAGCGGATCATTGAGAAGGCCTCGGTGGTCTGCACGACCTGGGTGAAATAACGCTGCTCAATCCTGAGGCCTGTGTCGAAAGGCACCTGCAGGCCTTCATAGACGCATTTGAGGATGGCGAGTGCTGCCGGGTAATTGCCAGCGGTTTCGCGGCGCAGGATGGCGGAGGCGGCCGGCCAGAGCTGGGCTGCGGCTGGCGTCCAGATGCCACCACCGGGCACCTTGAAGCCCTTTTCGTCCCAGGGAGCGACGGGCTTCAGGCCGTCCTTGATCATCTGCTTGGCGGCCGGGATCAGTTGATCCGGCTCAACCACCTGATGCACCAGGTTCATCGCCTTGGCGCGGCTGGCCGTGAGGCTGGAGCCGGTGGTCATCATCTGCAGGGCGTCCTGCGCATTGGCGAGCCGCGGCACGCGCTGGGTGCCGCCGGCACCCGGGAAGATGCCGACCTTGACTTCCGGCAAGGCGATCTTGACCGACTTGGCGTTTGAAGCAATGCGGCCGTGGCAGGCAAGCGACAGCTCGAACGCGCCGCCCATGCAGGTGCCGTTGATGGCAGACACCCAGGGTTTGCCGTTGGTCTCGATCTTGCGCCACAGCCAGGTCATGCGGCCGGCAGCGTCGAACAGCTTCTGCACGGCATTGGCCGGATCCTTGATCTTTTCCGCCTCCAGCATGGAGAACATGCCCTTGATCATGGTGAGATCGGCGCCACCGGAGAAACTCGACTTGCCGGATGTGAAGACCACGCCCTTGACGGTGCTATCGGCCACAGTGGCATCGACGATCGCCTCGATCTCGTCCATCACCTCGACGGTGAAGACGTTCATCGACTTGTCGGGCATATTCCAGGTCACCAGGGCAATGCCGTCGGCGTCGGTATCAACGGTGAAGTTCTTGTAGGTGCTCATAATGGGATTCCTCTTCCCTTGAATTCAATCACTCAGAAGACGCCGAGAACGGCGCAAAGCCAGCCAACCAACAGGACCAACACGGCCACCAGGGCGAGGTTGCGCAACCGCAACGAACGAACATGACCGGCAGGAACCGGACGGGAGGCCTGCTGCGAAGCCTCCTTCATATTGTCGTCGAGATTCCGCAGCTCAAAATGGCGTTTGGTCTCGTTTTGATGACCGGCCATCTTCGCCTCCTCGATCAGACGCGCTCGATGATGGTCGCCGTGCCCATGCCGGCGCCGATGCAGAGCGTGACCAGGGCGGTGTTCAGATCGCGGCGCTCCAGCTCGTCGAGCACGGTGCCGAGGATCATCGCGCCGGTGGCGCCGAGCGGGTGGCCCATGGCAATCGCGCCGCCGTTGACGTTCATGATGTCGTGGCTGACGTTGAAGGCCTGCATGAAGCGCAGCACGACGGCGGCAAAGGCCTCGTTGAGCTCGAACAGATCGATGTCGGCGATCGACATGCCGGAGCGCTTCAGGAGCTTTTCGGTGACATCGACCGGGCCGGTCAGCATCAGGGCCGGATCGGAGCCGATATTGGTGAAGGCCCGAATGCGGGCGCGGGGCTTCAGGCCCATCGACTGGCCACCGGCCTTGGAACCGACCAGCACGGCGGCGGCGCCATCGACGATACCAGACGAATTGCCGGCATGGTGGACATACGAGATCTTCTCGATTTCCGGATGGGCCTGGATGGCGACGGCGTCGAAGCCACCCATTTCGCCCGGCATCTGGAAGGACGGGTTGAGGCCGGCCAGCGACTGCATGTCGGTGCTCGGGCGCATATGCTCGTCGCGGTCGAGGATGGTGAGGCCGTTGCCATCCTTGATCGGGATGACGGACTTGGCGAAATAGCCTTTTTCCCAGGAATTGGCAGAGCGCTTCTGGCTTTCGACCGCATAGGCGTCGACGTCATCGCGGGTGAAGCCATATTTCGTGGCGATCAGATCGGCGGAAACGCCCTGGGGCATGAAATAGCCGGGGAAGTTGACGGAAGGGTCCATGTACCAGGCACCGCCGGACATGCCCATACCGACGCGCGACATGCTCTCGACACCGCCGGCGATGACGATGTCGTCGGACCCGGCCATGACCTTGCCGGCGGCAAGGTTGACCGCGTCGAGGCCGGAGGCGCAGAAGCGCGAGATCTGGATGCCCGGGGCGGAGAAGGCGTAGCCGGCCTCGAAGGCGGCCGCCTTGGGGATCACGGCGCCGGCTTCCATGACCGGATCGACGCAGCCGAAGATGATGTCGTCGACGGTCGCGGTATCGAGGCCGTTGCGGTCGCGCAGCGCCTCGAGCGTCTTTGCGGCAAGCCGAGGTGTCGGCACCTCATGCAGGCTGCCATCCTTCTTGCCGCGGCCGCGCGGCGTGCGCACGTGGTCGTAGATATAGGCTTCGGTCATCGTTTCTCATCTCCCTTGGTGCGGCCGTTGCGGGACCGCCAAATCATTCTTTATCGGTTATTCAAAGAAGGTACTGACCTTGGCCAAAACCTCGTCGATGATGAAATCCGGCACCCGCTCGACAAATCGCGCGCCTCTGGCCTGAAGATCGACAGCCCTCAGTTGATTACATAGGACCACACCGGCGCTCCTTGTGCCCGCGCCGGACAAGGAAACCGCAAATCCCTGGTGGCGGGCAAACCCACCGCCACTGGTGATCGGCGCGACGATCGGCGTTCCGAGCTTGTTGAACAGGGCTTGCGTAACGACCAAAACGTAACGGGCCTTCGCCTGCTCCCGTCCTATCGTCGGCTCAAGATCGACGTGCCAGACGTCGCCCCGCTGCATTAGATGACTTCCCGGCCAACGGGCGGGTCGTTAAGCCATTCCAGATCCTCTTCCGAAAACGGGGCATCTGGATCACACTGTGCGACCAACTCCTCCAAGGTATATTTCGGGCGCTTCCGCGGGGCGGCGACGATCCTTCCCTCCTCAGCTGTGACTTCGAGTCTCGTATTCGCCTGGAGACCCAAGCTCTCCAGGACGCTTTTCGGGATCGTCATGACGACCGAGCCGCCAACGGTACGCAAGGTTGATACAGCCATTTTCCACCCTCATCCAAAGTTATATAAATATATAACTTATCGGCCAATTGGACAACATCTCAGAACGCGTCTGCCGCCATGTCCATCAGGCTGTCAGCGCCGGCTTCGATGCGGGTCTTGCGCAGGGCGGTTTCCGGCATGATCTTCTCCATGTAGAAACGGCCGGTTTTCAGCTTGGTCTCCAGATAGTCGGTACGCGGATCGCCGTTGGCAAGGCCGTCGTTGGCGGCTTTCGCCATTTTCGCCCACATATAGCCGAGCACGACCAGACCGAAGAGATGCATGTAATCGGTCGAGCCGGCGCCGGCATTGTCGGGCTTGGCCATGGCGTTGGACATGAACCACATGGTGGCGGCCTGCAGGTCGTTGAGGCCCTTCTTCAGGCCCTTGGTGTAGAAGGCGAGTTTTTCGTCGGAGCGGTTTTCCTCGCAGAAATCGCCGATCTCCTTGAACAGGGCCATGGCAGCGCGGCCGCCGTTCAAGCCGAGCTTGCGGCCAACCAGGTCGAGTGCCTGAATACCGTTGGCACCCTCATAGATCATGGCAATGCGGGCATCGCGGACATACTGGCTCATGCCGTGTTCTTCGATATAGCCGTGGCCGCCGAAGACCTGCTGGGCCATGACGGCATGCTCGAAACCCTTGTCGGTCAGGACACCTTTGAGGATTGGCGTCATCAAACCGAGAATATCGTCGGCCGCCTGCTTTTCGGCAGCGTCCGTCGAGCGATGGGCGATATCGGATTTCAGCGCGGTCCACAGCGTGAAGGCGCGGCCGGCCTCGGTGAAGGACTTGATGGTCAGCAGCGAGCGGCGGATATCGGGATGGACGATGATCGGGTCGGCCTTCTTGTCCGGCGCCTTGACGCCCGACAGGGAACGGCCCTGGATGCGTTCGCGGGCATAGTGGACGGCATTCTGATAGGCGATCTCGGCGACCGAAAGGCCCTGAAGGCCGACGCCGAGGCGGGCCTCGTTCATCATGACGAACATGGCCGAAAGGCCCTTGTTTTCGGCACCGATCAGATAGCCGGTGGCCTCGTCATAGTTCATCACGCAGGTGGAATTGCCGTGGATGCCCATCTTGTGTTCGATGGCGCCGCAACTGACGCCGTTGCGGGCGCCGACCGAGCCGTCGGCCTCGACCAGGAATTTCGGCACGATGAACAGCGAAATGCCCTTCACGCCTTCCGGCGCGCCCTCGATGCGGGCCAGCACGAGATGGATGATGTTGTCGGTCATCCCATGCTCGCCGGCCGAGATGAAGATCTTCTGGCCGGAAATCCGGTAGGAACCGTCGCCGTTCGGAACGGCCTTGGTGCGCAAGAGCCCGAGGTCGGTGCCGCAATGGGGCTCGGTCAGGTTCATGGTGCCGGACCAGATGCCCTCGACCATTTTCGGCACATAGGTCTGTTTCTGCTCATCGGTGCCATGCACCAGAATGGCCGCGATGGCGCCCTGGGTGAGGCCTGGATACATGGTCAGCGCCATATTGGCCGACGACATATATTCGCCGACCGCGCTGTGCAGCGTATAGGGCAGGCCCTGGCCGCCGAATTCCGGGGGAACGGCCAGACCGCTCCAGCCGCCCTGACAATAGGCGTCATAGGCCTGCTTGAAACCCTTGGGCACGGTCACCGAGGCATCGTCGTGACGGGTGCAGCCTTCCTGGTCGCCAGACAGATTGAGCGGGAAAAGCTCCTCTTCGGCAAGCCTTGCCGCTTCGCCAACGATCGCTTCGATCATGTCGGGGCTGGCATCCTCGAAACCGGGCAGATTGTTGTAGCGGTCGAGACCGAGGACGTCGTTCAGAATGAAAAGCGTGTCGTTTACGGGAGCCTTGTAGACCGGCATTTTCCATCTTCCTCCAAAGACTTGTCACCGGGGCATGCCCGGTCTGGTTCATGCTTATATAAAATATTGACGTTTGCGTAAACGTCAATATTTGCACGGCAGACATTTTTTTGGAGTCCGCACGACCGCGCCGGGCGCGCCGATGTCCGGCCTTTTTCCAAGATATTGTCGAATCGTTAAAAAATTCCCGTCCCAGTTAACGGCTTGTTTACCACGTTTCGTGAATTGTTGCCGGTGAAACGTGGTGCGTCGGATGCGGTTCGTCCGGTTGCGCAGGACGAGATCCGGCGCAGCCAAACGAACGACGGAAGAACATACATGCCGCCCTGCCCGGCGGCCTTGTCCTTCCTGCAACAGCACGACCCGGGAAAGCCTTATTCTCGTCCGCCGAACGGCAGCGAGCGACAAAGTCGAAGCGAGCAAGAACATGAACGGATCGCGATCTACTCCTTCCCGCCCGGCCGGCTCGTCATCGCTTGATGCGCTGAGCCGTACGATCGAGGGATTGGAAGCCCGCATAGAAGGCTTGATGGTCGGAACAGCCCGCGACAGCCGGCCGGCCGAAGAACCTCGGCGCGAGGCGCCCCGCGAGCGTGACGGCCGAGGCGAACGCGAGTTGCGCGCAGATCCGCTTGCTGAAATCCGCCAGCGCCAGCGGGCGCTCGAGGCAAGCCGGCCACGTGCGGCCGAGCGCGCCTATCGAGACACGCCGAGCGATATTCTGGCCCGCTCCGCTGCGCCAATGACGGCGCCGACTGCGGCTGCCAAGCCATACCCGGCCGCGGCGCAAGCCCCATCCGATCTGGTGCTGAAGGACATTACCCAGGCTCTGCTCAGCCTGCGGCAGGATCTCAAGCAGGACATTTCCGAAAGCCTGGCGCGGGAAGTGAGTGCGCTGCGCTCGGAGATCCACGGCATCCGGACGATTGCCGAGGACCATCCGCTGCATGCCGACATGCGCGAGGACCTGGCGCGCATCGCCAGCGGCATCACGGAACTCGGCCAGAACGCCGCTCCCGGCAGCGACAGATTGCGGGCCGAATTCGACGACCTACGCTCGCTGATGGACGGACTGGCGCGGGAAGATTCCGTGCGCCACATGGAAAACCGCTGGAGCACGCTTGAGACAAAGCTGCAGCGGCTCGACACCGATGCCCTGCAGGAAGAATTGGTGTCGCTCGCCTATCGGCTGGATGACATCAAGAAGCAGCTCGGCACGATGGGCGACGCGCGCTCGGTCCGTGCCCTTGAAGACAAGCTGATGGCGGTTGCCACGGCGCTCGAACATATCGGCTCGCATATCGAGCCCAACGAGCGGGCGATGAACGACCAGTTCGCCGGCATCGACCTCAGGCTCGACGAAATCACTCGCGCCATTGCAGCCGGCGGGCGCAGCAGCGCGTCCAGTGTCGACATGGACCTGATCGCCCGCCTCGAAGATCGCATCGGCGCCATTGCCCGGCAGATCGAAACCATGGCGATCAATGCCGCCGCCCGGCCGGACCCGGCCAGCGAACTGGGCAGCCGGATAGAGGCGCTTTCGGCGCGGATTGAGGAACTGTCCAGCGAACAGGCCGCCAGCAAGCTCGAAGAACGGCTCGACCACCTGTCGCTGCTACTGGAACGCTCACAGAAGCCTGTGGCGCAGCCGGAGCTGACCGGCTACCTCGCCGATATTTCCCGCAAGATCGATGCGCTCGACCATGGCGCGGTCAACGACCGGCTGGCCGAACGCCTGGAAATTCTCGGCCGCCGCATCGAAGACATCGAGCTGCCGCAGGCCGCTCCTGCCATGGACGACCGGCTGCTCCGGAGCCTCGACGATCGACTGCACAGCATTGCAATTCGGCTTGAGGAAACGACGGCCGCGCCGCTTGGCGACCAGGCAAGCCTCAGCAGCCTCGAAGAACAGATCGCCCATCTTTCGGCGCTGATCAGCAATACGCCGATTGCCGGCGGCCCGCAGACCGAGCAGTTCGAGGGTCGCATGGCGGCGCTCGAAGACTATTTATCGACCAGCGACGAATATATCATCGAGGCCGCCCGCCAGGCAGCCGAAGCCGTAATGGACAATTATGCCCGCCAGCAGGGCCAATCCCATGGCGTCGAAGCGAGCCAGGGCCTGGAAACGATGGCGGCCCTTGCCGATCATCTGAAGCACCTGGAAGAGATCAGCCGCGGCACCGAGGAGCGGACCCACCGGACCTTCGAGGCGCTGCACGAAACCCTGGTGCAGATTGCCGAGAAGCTCGACCAGATGGACCAGCGCACGGCCGCGCCGGCGCCGGCCTTTGCCCGCCCGGAGGCGATAATGGCCGCCAGTGTTGAACGCGACATGGACGCAGCTGCCGCCTCGCATCTCAGCACCGTGCGGCGCGAGCTGGAGGCCGCCTTCCAGTCGCCGGAGACCCAACAGACACCGCCGGCAGCCGACAACAGGGGCACCGCCTCCGATTCCGTGGCACCGGTCGAAGCACAGGCTGCCGCCGACAAGAAGCCGGGCCGCCCAAGCCTTTTGGCCGGGCTTGGCAAGCGGCTGATCCCCGGCCCGAAGAAGGACGAGCCGACCGCCACCAAGAAGCGCGACATGATCGACCCCTCGCCGTCGATCGACCCGGCCGACATGCTGCCGCCGGAAGAGGCCAACGAATTGCTGGAGCCCGGCTCCGGCACGCCGGATGTGCGCAAGATCCTCGAACGGGTGCGCGCCAGCCAGAACGCCGCCCGCGCCGGCACCTCAGGCACGGCGACAACAGGCGCCGATGACCGGGCCGACTATATCGCCGCTGCCCGTCGCGCCGCGCAGGCCGCAGCCCAGGAAACCGACCGCAGCCAGCGCAGCCCGATGGCCAAGCTTGCCGACGAGGTCAACGCCGGCTCGACCTTCAAGCGCTACCGCCGGCCCATTCTGATGGCTGTCGGCGCCGTGCTGCTGGCCGCCATGGCGCTGCCGCTGGTCAACACCCTGACGCGCGGCGAAAAGGCTCCAGATGCTGCGATCGAGGCGATCGAGCCGCCGGAAAGCAGCCAGGCTCCCGGCCCCGCCGGTGCCCTGCCCTCTGGACCGACCGCCGACACCATGAGCGCCGAAACTGCGCCCGCAACCACCGACGACCTGTCGGTACCGCCAGCACTTGAAGAGAATGTCGCACCGGCGGAACAGCCTGCAGTGGACGAAAGCGCACCCATCGAAGCCGCACCCGTTGCGCCGGTCGAGCGTCCAAGCGCCAGCCTCGACAATGCACCGATGGATGGCGGCAGCGACGTCGACACGCTGGCACCGGCTGGAACCGTCGCCGAACCCGACGGCCTGGCGCCGCCCGCAACCGCGATGGCGCCTGAATCTGCGCCGGCAACCGCCACGATCGAGATTCCGGAAGGCATTACCCCGCCATCGCTGACCGCTGCCGCCAAGGCCGGCGATCCGCTGGCGCTGTTTGAAATCGGCGCGCGCTTCACCGAAGGTCGCGGTGTTGCCAATGATCTGTCCAAGGCCGCCGTCTGGTACCAGCATGCCGCCGACCGGGGTTTTGCTCCGGCCCAATATCGCCTCGCCAATCTTTATGAAAAGGGCACCGGCGTCGAACGGGATATCGCCAAGGCCAAGGCGCTCTACCAGCAGGCTGCCGATGCCGGCAATGCCAGCGCCATGCACAATCTGGCCGTGCTTTACGCCTCGGGTGCCGATGGCACGCCGGATTTTGCCAAAGCTGCCGAATGGTTCACCAGGGCAGCCGAGCTTGGCGTTTCCGATAGCCAGTTCAACCTTGCCGTCCTCTTTGCCCGCGGCAACGGCGTGAGCCAAGACCTTGAGGCCTCCTACAAGTGGTTTGCGATCGCCGCCAAGGACGGTGACAAGGATGCCGCCAAGAAGCGCGACGAAGTCGCCAATGCCATGCCGGCCGAACGGCTGGAACAGGCGCGCGCGACCGTCGACCTTTGGAAAGCCAAGCCGCTCAATGCCGACGCCAACGCGGTGGATGTTCCGGACGAATGGGCCGGCAAGGGTCTGAAGACCGCCAGCGTCGACATGGACAAGGCGATCCGCAACATCCAGGCCATCCTCAACAACAACGGTTTCGACGCTGGCACGCCGGACGGCAAGCTTGGCAAGAAGACGATCACCGCGATCAAGGCCTTCCAGACCTCGATCGGTCAGGAACCGACCGGCCGGATCAACGACCAACTGGTCACGGCGCTGCTGGCACGAAACAAATGACGGATTGCCTTCATAAAACCTGAAAAAAGCAAGAGTAATCCGATGTCCTGAATTGACTCGGGGTTGCTTGGGGCGCATGAAAAGTTATGGTCCAGGGCCGTTCCAGCCCGCCAATGGACAAGTTTCCGCGCCGCGACGGTATCACGTGGTCATCCGCACTTAATAAGGTTCACCCGCTCGCGCGGGCATTCGCAGTTTTCGAGGGCCGACCGTGACAATCTACCTGCCGATCGCAGAATTGTCGGTGAACATCTTCATCATTCTCGGCATGGGCGCGGCCGTCGGCTTTCTCTCGGGCATGTTCGGCGTCGGCGGCGGCTTCCTGATTACGCCACTGCTGATCTTCTACAATATTCCGCCTGTCGTGGCCGTCGCCACGGGCGCCAATCAGGTCGTGGCCTCCTCGGTCTCCGGCGCCATCACCCATTTTCGGCGCGGCACGCTGGATATGAAGCTTGGAACCGTGCTGCTGATGGGCGGCCTGACGGGTGCCACGGTGGGCGTCTGGATCTTTTCCTGGCTGCGCAGCCTCGGCCAGCTCGATCTGTTCATCTCGCTGCTCTACGTGGTGTTTCTCGGCACGATCGGCTCTCTGATGCTGATGGAAAGCCTCAACGCCATGCGGCGCGCGGCGCGCAACGAGCCCGCCACGCTGAAACGGCCCGGCCAGCACAACTGGGTGCACCGCCTGCCCTTCAAGATGCGCTTCAAGAAATCGAAGATCTACCTGAGCGTCATTCCGCTGATCGGCCTCGGCTTTGCGATCGGCATCCTGACCTCGATCATGGGGGTCGGCGGCGGCTTCATCATGGTGCCGGCGATGATCTACCTCCTGCGCATTCCAACCAATGTGGTGGTCGGCACCTCGCTGTTCCAGATCATCTTCGTCACCGCCTATACGACCATCGTGCAGGCGGCGACCAACTATTCCGTCGATATCGTGCTGGCCTTCATCCTGATGATCGCCGGCGTCATCGGCGCCCAATATGGCGTGCGCGTTGGCCAGAGGCTGCGCGGCGAACACCTTCGCGCTTTGCTCGGACTGCTGGTGTTTGCCGTCGGTGTGCGCCTGGCGATCGAACTGGTGGCAACGCCGGCCGATGTCTATTCCGTGGCGATCGGAGGCTTTGGAAACTGATGCGCGCCCTGTTCTTAGCCGCTCTGCTGCTCGGTGCCACCCTGCCGGCCATGCCGTCCCTGGCACAGATCCCGTTTCTGGCGGCCGATTCGACCAAGGAAAGCCTCGATATCGGCACGTCGACCAGCGAAATTGCCATTACCTCGGATTTTCGCGGCGCAGACCTGACGGTGTTCGGCTCTCTGAGCAATACGGATTCCCTGCTTCTGGCTATCGGCCAATATGACGTGGTCGTCACGCTCGAAGGGCCGCGCACCGATGCGACCGTACGGCGCAAGGAGCGGCTGTTCGGCATCTGGGTCAACCGGCTGTCGATGAGCTTCGAGCGGGTGCCGGAATCCTATTCGCTGGCCGCCACCCGGCCGGTCGCCAATATCTCGACGCCGCAATTGCTGGCGGAACTCGGGGTCGGCATCGACTTCCTGCCGCTGACACCCACCGGCTATTTCGGCAATGCCGTCAGTCTCGTCGATTTCCGCGGGGCCTATCGGCGGCTTCAGCAGACGCATGGGCTTTACCAGCACGACACCAACGGGGTGCGCTTCGTCAGCTCCAGCCTGTTCAAGGCAACCCTTCGCCTGCCGGCCAGCATTCCCGACGGGGTGCATGTCGTGCATGCCTATCTCTTCAAGAGCGGCGAGTTCATCGCGGAACGGGAGATGCGGCTGCGTGTCGTCAAGACCGGCCTGGAGCAGACGATCTCGCAGGCTGCCCATCAGAACCCGGTGATCTACGGCATGTTCTCGGTCATGCTGGCGCTGATCACCGGCTGGGGCGCCAGCCTGATCTTCCGCAAGGATTGACGGTCGGAGTGTTTGCGGGCTAGCCAAGCAGATTGGCAAAACGCACGGAATAGAGCCGATCGCGGCCCAGCAGATGGGCGATCAGCGCCTCTTTGGCGAAGAGGCCGGTAAACGCCTTGTGACGCAGATCGAGACCACCAGTCAAAACGCCGAAGGCCGGCATCAGCAGACGCACACCATCGGTTGCGAAACAGGCGCGGCGCACCGATTTTTCGCGGCGGCGGACCGTGGCCGCGGGATGCAGATGGCCGGCGATTTCGCCGGCACCGGAAATCAGCGAGGGTTCGTGCCGGAAGGTCAGCCCGCCATAGCAGATTTCATCGGCCGACTGGCCCGGCAATCCGCAAATGCCGTCGGGATCATGATTGCCGTTGATCCATATCCATTCGCGGCCACGAGCGAGCGCTTCAACCATCACGCGGAATTCCGCCGGCATCAGCGCCGAGCCGATGCGATCGTGAAAATTGTCGCCGAGACTGATGACGATGCGCGGATCGTAGCGGGCGATGACCTGCTCGAGGTTTCGAAGCGTTGCCAGGGTATCGTAGGGCGGCAGAAGCTGGCCGCGGCGGGCAAAAGCAGCGCCTTTTTCCAGATGCAGATCGGAGACAACAAGCAAGTCGAGGTCCGGCAGGAAAAGAGCGCCAGAGAGATCGCAATGGGCAACGACGCCGTGGAGAACGATCTCCACAGTCGTGTCCGCCTGGTCGACATCCATCCGCCGTTTTGCTGCTAAGCCTGTCATTCCCATTCCCAGTCATCGCCCCTACCGGGCCTAAAGCGTGTCGCGATCTTCCAGATTCGCTCCTTACGCTTTATCCCCTTATTTTACCGCATGTCGTTCTCCCGAAACCAGTGCCCACTTTCGGGCGACATGCTTAGGCACCCTTTGCCCCGGCCAGGGCGGCACTCCCAACCATCACGCCATGGCCTCGCCGATCAGGTCGTCGGCCGCTTCGGCCAGGACATGATCGTGGGCCTCGCCGGCCACCGGCTCCTTGCCAATTTCCAACATGATCGGCACGGCGAGCGGCGATATGCGCTCCAGCGCCTTGTGGACGATATGGCCGTTGATTCGCTTCAGCATATCGCCAAGCCGGGCAATATCCAAAAGTCCGTTTGCCGCATCCTGCCGGGTCGCGTGGAGCAGGATGTGGTCCGGCTCGTGGGCGCGCAGAACGTCGTAGATCAGATCGGCGGAGACCGTCACCTGCCGGCCGGACTTTTCCTTGCCGGGATGACGTTTTTCGATCAGCCCGGCGATCACTGCACAGGTGCGGAAGGTGCGTTTCAGCATCCAGGATTCGCCGAGCCAGGCTTCCAGATCGTCGCCCAGCATGTCTTCGTCGAAGAGATCGGCAAGCCTCAGGCGGCCGGAGCGGATCATCGTGCCGATATCCTCCAGACCCCAGACACCCAGCGAATAGTCCGTGGCAACGAAACCGAGCGGCTTGGCGCCCATGCGCTCCAGTCGCCGAGTCAAGAGCATGCCGAGCGTCTGGTGGGCCAGGCGGCCTTCGAAAGGGTAGATGACCATGTAGAAGCGGCTGGCGCGCGGGAAGGTCTCGACCAGCAGCTCGCCGCGCTTCGGCAGGACGGATTTCTCGCGCTGCAGTTCCAGCCATTCGCGCACCTGATCGGGCAGGACAGACCATTTGGCGCGGTCATCCAGCATAGAGCGCACCAGATCAGCGAGAAACGTGGACAACGGAAACTTGCCGCCGGCATAGGCGGGAATCTTTGGGTCCTGCGAAAAGGCGTTGGAGACGAGGCATTCGCTCTCCCGTATGCCCTCGAAGCGCAGCACCTTGCCGGAAAACAGAAACGTGTCGCCGGGGCTCAAGGACTCGGTGAAATATTCCTCGACCTTGCCGAGCGTCATGCCGCCGCGGCCGATCGAGCCGAGATGGTTGCGCTTGACGAGGCGGACATTCAGCATCGGCATTTCGACGATGGTGCCGAGATTGAGGCGGTATTGCTGGGCGGTGGCGGGATTGGAAATGCGCCAGGTGCCGTCCTTGGTCAGGCGGATCTTGGCATAGCGCTCATAGGTCTTCAGGGCATAGCCGCCGGTTGCCACAAAATCGACGATGCGGTCGAAGGTCGGCCGGTCGAGGCGGGCGTAAGGCGAGGCGGTCGTGACCTCGCGATAGAGATCGTCGGAACGGAACGGTTCGGCGCAGGCCATGCCGAGCACGTGCTGGGCCAGCACGTCGAGCGCGCCCTCGCCGACCGGCGGCGTGTCCTGCGCGCCGAGATAGTTGGCATCGAGCGCTGCCTGACATTCCATGACCTCGAAACGATTGGCCGGCACCAGAATGGCGCGGCTCGGCTCGTCCATGCGGTGATTGGCGCGGCCGATGCGCTGGGCAAGACGGCTTGCCCCCTTCGGCGCGCCGACATGGATGACCAGGTCGACATTGCCCCAGTCGATGCCGAGATCGAGCGTCGAGGTGGCGACCACGGCGCGCAGGCGGCTGTCGGCCATGGCCTGCTCCACCTTGCGGCGCTGGCCGACATCAAGGGAACCGTGATGCAGGGCGATCGGCAGGTTGTCGTCATTCACCGTCCAGAGTTCCTGGAACAGCATTTCGGCCTGGGAGCGGGTGTTGACGAACACGATCGTCATGCCGAACTGTTTCAGCGTGCGGTAGATGTCGGGAATGGCATAGCGGGCGGAATGGCCCGACCAGGGGATGCGCTGCTCTGTCTGCAGGATGGTGATATCAGGCTTGGCGCCGCCGCTGACGGTGACGAGACCGGCAAGCTGCGGCACCTTGCCCTCCTGCGCCACCAACCACTTCTGCAAATCCGGCGGTTCGGCCACGGTTGCCGACAGTCCGATGGTCTGCAGCGCTGGCGCCAGTTGCCGCAGGCGTGCCAGCCCCAGCGACAGGAGATGGCCGCGCTTGGAGGTGACCAGCGAGTGCAACTCGTCGAAGATCACATAGCGCAGGTCTTTGAAGAAGCGCGCCGCTTCGCCATTGGCCAGAAGCAGCGCCACCTGTTCCGGCGTGCTCAGCAGGATATCCGGCGGGTTCAGCTTCTGGCGCTGTCGCTTGGCGCTCGGCGTATCGCCCGTGCGTGTCTCGATGGTGATCGGCAGGCGCATCTCTTCGACCGGCCGGGTCAGGTTGCGCTCGATATCGACGGCCAGCGCCTTCAGCGGCGAGATGTAGAGCGTGTGCACGCCGGTGAAGGCCGAGCCCGGCGGGCGTTTGCCCCGTTTCGTCAGATCGACCAGCGATGGCAGGAAGCCGGCCAGGGTCTTGCCGGCGCCGGTCGGGGCGATCAGCAGCAGGCTTTCGCCCGCCTTGGCACGGGACAGCAGCTCCAGTTGATGGTCGCGCGGCTGCCAACCCTTTTCCGCAAACCAGCGGAGGAAAGGGGTGGGCAGCAATAAAGTGTCAGAATCAGCTTTTGGCACCGCCATAAGGTAGTGGCACGGCCGAAAAAGAGAAGCGGGTTCAGGGACATATTCCTCTACCACACGAGCGCGGCCCGCATGGCATGGGTTGCCGATTGACAGGCAGCATAATCACGGATATGTTTTATCCACGATTTGGAGGTGGACAAGATGAAGCTAGGAGATGGAGTCGAGCAGGCGATCCACAGCATGACAATGCTGGCCAGCCTCGAGCCCGGCAGCACGCTTTCGGCGGCCGCATTGGCGGAATTTCACGGCGTATCCCCGAGTTACCTGCTCAAGCATCTGCAATCGCTGTCGGCAGCCGGACTGGTGGATACCCTGCCCGGCCCCAAAGGGGGCTATCGGCTGGCGAAGGCGCCATCCGAGATCTCCATGCTCGACATCGTGCTTGCCGTGGAGGGGCCGCAACCGGCCTTTCGCTGCAACGAAATCCGCCAGCGGGGGCCTGATCCCCTTCCCGCCCGGTATTTTCAGAAACCCTGCGGGATCGCCGCCGTGATGCTTTCAGCAGAGCGCGTCTATCGCGCCGAGCTTGCGAAAACGAGCATCGCGGATCTGCAGAGAGATCTGCAGGCCAATGACGACGGAGGCATCGCCGCTCGCGGCTGCGCCTTCCTCGACCACCACGAACGAAAGGCCAGCCGGTAGTCAACGGCGGGCCAGCCACATCGAACATCCGCCGGCTCTACCGGTCATCATCGCAACCATAGCCGCTGGCGTGTTCCTGAAGGACCGCCCGGCCACCAAGAGGATATTGTCATGCACCAGCGTCTCGACATGGGCAAAGCGTCTCCGGCTGCCTTCAAAGCCGTTCTCAACCTCGAAAACTACGTCCAGTCCTGCGGTCTGTCCCGCGCCGACATTCATCTGATCAAGCTCAGGGCGTCGCAGATCAATGGCTGCGCCTTCTGCGTCGACATGCATGTCAAGGAAGCGCGCCATGACGGCCTCAGCGAACAGTGGATCAATCTGATGTGCGTCTGGCGGGAATCGCCGGTCTACGGGCCGCGCGAGCGGGCTTTGCTCGGCTGGGTCGACGCCGTGACCAACATCGCCTCTACCGGCGCGCAGGATGCGGAATACCAGGCCCTGCAGGCACATTTCACGGAAGAGGAGATCGTCAAGGTAACCGTCGCTATCGGCACGATCAATGTCTGGAATCGCCTGGCGGTCGGCTTGCGCTTCCAGCATCCGATCGACCAGCCGGCCAAGGCCGCCTGACCATGGGACAGCGCGACCGTTACCGCGCGATGTAGCGGTCGCGGCGGTGGTTGAAGGCGAGCGTGATGTTGAGCACCACGGCGCCGGCCACCGAGCAGGCGATGATCAGCGGGCTGGCGACGAAGAAGGAGAAAGCCAGCACCACGGCATCGAAACCCAGTTGCACCAGGCCGGCGCGCCAGCCGAACCGGTCCTGCAGGAAGAGGGCGAGAATGCCGAAACCGCCAAGGCTTGCCTGGTGGCGAAACAGCGCCAGCATGCCGGTGCCGACCAGCAGGCCGCCGAACAGCGCGGCAATCAGCGGATCGATGTCGGCAAGGCCAATATAGCGCGGCAGGGCTTCGGTCAGCAGCGAGGTCAGCGTGACGGCGGCAAAGGTCTTGAGTGTGAAGGTCAGGCCGAAGCGCTTCAAGGCCAGATAGTAGAAGGGCAGGTTGATCAGGAAGAAGATCACGCCGAAGGCGATGCCGGTCGCGTAATGCAGGAGAAAGGCGATGCCGGCCGTGCCGCCGGTCAAAAGGCCGCCGGTGGATAGCAGGAGCACGCCGAGCGAGGCCAGCATGCTACCGGCGGCCAGCCCCTGCGCATCGTCCAGAACCGAATGACGCTCGGAGCTTGAGGCCCAGAGTGCGGCAAGGGCGTTGCGTGGCGGCATGTCGGGCGGTCTCCGGCTGAGGTTCAGAACACGGGGTAGCGTCGGTCGATGAACCGCCAACCCGTGTACTGCAGCAATACGCTGCCGGCGCCGGACGTCAAGATTGCCGGATTGGGATTTGACGCCGATCGCCTTAGCGAAGGGCGATGTAGCGGTCGGAGCGGTGGTTGATGGCCAGGAACAGGTTGAGAACGACGGCGCCGATAATCGAATAGACCACCACCATGGGGCTGACCACGAAAAAGGCGCAGGCCATGACCACCAGGTCGAAGGCAAGCTGCACCAGGCCGGCGCGGATGCCGAAACGATCCTGGATATAGACGGCGAGAATGCCGAGGCCGCCGAGGCTGGCGCGATGGCGATAAAGCGCCAACAGGCCGAAGCCAAGCAGCAGGCCGCCGAGCACCGCGGCCCAGATCGGATTGATCATCTGGATCAACAAAAACCGGCTTTCGATTTCGACAAGAAAGGAAGTGGTCGCGACGGCGGCGAAGGTCTTCAGGGTGAAGTCCAGACCGACACGTTTGAAGGACAGGATGTAGAAGGGCAGGTTGAGGACGAAGAACAGGAGACCGAAGCTGATGCCGCTGGCGTAATGCAGCACGAAGGCAAGGCCTGCCATGCCGCCGGTCAGGAGGCCGACCTGCGCCAGGATATAGAGCCCAAGCGCGGAAATCATGCTGCCGGCCAGCAGGCCCTGAATGTCTTCCGCGGTCGAATGACGGGCGGGATTGGTATTCCAGATGCCGAACATGCTGCCTGCCTGCGCCATGACCATTCTCTCCGGAACTGTCGGTTGTTGGCCATCAGGATGCGCGCAGTTCCCGCTTTCGGCAAGAGCGATATGTAAGGAATGCTGACCTATCGGAAAGATCGCAATTTTCGGTCTTTCCCCTGGTTCTGCGGGCAATAAAAAGGATACCCGGAACGCGTTTCGCGCCATCCTTGCGAATGGCCGTTTTCTCCGTCGCCAGGCATCGGAATCCGAACTGCGCCAATTGCGTGCGAATATAGGATTCGGAATGCTGATATCGCATCGACTCGGCGAGGATATAGCCGTCCCCCTCGTCCGGTTCCTCCACCGAGAAGGCCAGGATTCCAAGCGGCGCGATCAGTTCAGCCGCCAACAGCAGGACGGTGTCCAGACTGCCCAGATACATCATCACGTCGGCAGCGGCGACGAGATCGGCGCGGTGCCTTGCAAGCCCGTCCGCGAAAAGACCAGACGTGTCCGGACCCAACGACAGATCGGCTTGAGCGAGCAGGTCGTAGATGCCCTTCTCCTGGGCCTTCGCCAGCATGTTGGCGGAGAGGTCGAACCCCTCCAGCCTGTCCACCCGGTCGCGGATTTCGATGCCGAACAGGCCGGTGCCGCAGCCGAGATCCACCGCAAGATCGTAGCGACGATCGGCGGTATCGATGCGTCTCAGCAAGGCGGTCAGTTTCTCGGGAATGCAGTAGTCGAGCCTCTCGACCAGGGAGATCTCGAAGCGGTCGGCATATTCGTCGAACAGTGCCTCGACATAACGGCTCGGCGGCGCCGCAGGAACGGCGGTAACGCCGAGCAGCGCCAGCTTCAGGTGGGCGCCGAACAGATCGTCCGGGTCGAGTTCCAGCAGGGTCTGCAGAGCAGAAGCTGCACCGGCGACATTGTTTGCCCTGCTACGGTATTGCGACAGCTGAAACCAACCCGCCGGCCAACCGGGGGTGAGTTCCAGCGCCTGCTCCATCAGTTCGGCGGCGGCTGCCGGATCTCCGCCTTCATCGAGCATCCGGGCATAGTCGGCCCGACGATCGGCTGTCGCGTCGCCTGAGGATAGCTGATCGTGTCGCATGAAGAGGCTCCAAGGGATGCGCGGTGGTCGCCGATGCCGGGCCAAAATACAAGCGCTATTTTCTTCGACAGCGGCGGGATTGCCGCAAATCCGCTTGCGAGCCGCGTTAAGCGTGCCTATGTCAGGACAAACAGGAGATTTCGCATGGCGGATGGCATCAACAGGTTTCTCGGCGATTCACCGGCCCGCACGGTTGTCAAGCTGGTGGTGGTGTCGCTGATCGTCGGCTTCGTGATGAGCATTTTCGGCATCTACCCGATCGACATCCTGGATGGCGTGCGCGATTTCTTCTTCGACCTATGGCACAAGGGTTTTGCGGCGCTAGGGCGGATCGGCGATTATCTGCTGCTGGGTGCCACTGTGGTCATCCCGGTCTTCATCGTGCTCAGACTGCTGAACTCCCGGGCCTGAGATGCGTCCATCATCCCTTCCTACACCGTCCCGCCGGACGCTTCTGCTATGGTCCGGCACCGCCTTGGCGGCCGGCCTTGCCGGCTGCCGCAGCAGCGATATCCTGACGACCGACAGCGGCACGTCGACCGACACGACCGAAGAGGCGCTGGCCATGGTCAATGCGCTGCGCGCCAAACGCGGCCTTTCGCCCCTGGTGGCGGACAAGCCCGCCCAGGCGGCCGCCATCATCCAGGCCAAGCGCATGGCGCGGGCCGACAAGATGGCCCATCTGATCGGTATCCGGGATGACTTCAAGGACCGCATGAAAGCCTCCGACGTCGCCCTGCCGGCCGCCGAAAACATTGCCGCCGGACAGCAGGAAACGGCGCGCGCCGTGACTGCCTGGATCGAGTCGCCGAAACACCTGGAGAACATGCTGGGCAGTTATCGGGGCTTGGGCGTTGCCGTGGCGCGCGATCCCTCTTCCGCCAACAAGCCTTATTGGGCCATGGTATTGTCGAGCTAGGTGATTCCCGCCTTGCAGACGGATGGCAAGGCATGAGCAAGACAACCTCCCCCTCCCCGGTTTTCGACGTTTCGCATCGCTCGGTGCTGGCCATTGCCGTACCGATGACGCTCGGCTTCATCACCACGCCGCTGCTCGGCCTGACCGACACCGCCGTGATCGGCCGCACAGGCGAAGCGTCAGCCCTTGCGGGACTGGCGATCGCCGCCGCGCTGTTCGACCTCCTGTTTTCCAGCCTCAATTTCCTGCGGGCCTCGACAACTGCGTTGACCGCGCAAGCCGAAGGACGGCGCGATAGCGCAGAGGTGTTTGCCGTGTTCTGGCGCTCCATGGCACTGTCGGTCGGCTTCGGCCTGTTGATCCTGGCGCTCTCGCCGCTGATCATCGGGACGGGCCTGGCGCTGATGGGGGCGGAGGGTGCGGTGGCGGAAGCAGCGGCGACCTATATCGCCATCCGCATTGTGGCAGGTCCCCTGACCCTGTCGAATTTCACGTTGCTAGGTTTCGTTCTGGGCCGCGGCATGGGCTCGGTCGGGCTCGCGCTGCAGATCCTGTTGAACGGCGTCAACATCGTCATGTCGATCACGCTCGGGCTGATCTATGGCTGGGGTATTGCAGGCGTTGCCTGGGGCACGGTGATCGGCGAGGCAGCGGCGGTGCTGGCCGGCATGGCGTTCGTGTTCTGGCGCTATGGCCGCGCTGCTCTGCCGCAACTGTCGATGCTGACCGACGCGGCCAGACTCAGGGGCCTGTTCCGGCTGAACCGCGACATCCTGATCCGCACCTTCGCGCTCACCACCGCCTTTATCGTGATGACCAGGATCGGCGCGAGCTTTGGCGCGGTGACGCTGGCGGCCAACGCGGTGCTGATGAACTTCTTCATGATCGCCAGCTTCTATCTCGACGGTATTGCCACGGCTGCCGAGCAGATCACCGGCCAGGCGGTCGGGGCACGCTGCCGCAAAGCTTTCGAGACGGCCGTCAAGCTCACCGGCATCTGGTCGCTGGGGCTGGCACTTCTGAGCGTCGCCTTCTTCCTCGGGCTTGGCGAGGCAATCATCGGCTTCATCACAACCGCGCCGGATGTGCGCACCGAAGCCGTGCGCTACCTGCCGTATGCCGCGCTGACGGCGCTGACCGGCGCACTGGCCTTCCAGATGGATGGCGTGTTCATCGGCGCCAGCTGGTCGGCCGCGATGCGCAACATGATGATCCTGTCGCTGGCCGGCTACTTGGCCTGCGTGGCGCTGCTGGTGCCGCTGATGGGCAATGACGGCCTGTGGATCGCGCTCAACCTGTTCCTCGCCTTACGCGGCCTTCTGCTTTTGGCGCGGCTCAGGTCGAAGCTCGATCAGACCTTCACCGACAGCCAGTGATCCAGCCGGCTGTCACGCAGGTCACGGATCGACGCGACGCCTTCTCGGTCGAGCAGTTTCGACAAATCGCGGACGATGCGGGCCGGCAGGCCGGGACCTTCATAGACCATGCAGGAATAAAGCTGCACCAGATCGGCGCCGGCGCGGATCTTTTCCAGCGCCGTTTCGGCCGAAGACACACCGCCGACGCCGATGATCGGCATATCGGGGCCGACGCGGCTGCGCATGCGGGCGAGGACTGCGGTCGATTTTTCAAACAGCGGCCGCCCGGACAGGCCACCGGCTTCGCCGGCCTGGTGCTGGTCCTTCAGACCTTCGCGCGACAGCGTCGTGTTGGAAACGATCAGTCCGTCGAGATTATGGGCCAGCGCCTCGGCGGCAATATCGTCCATACCCTCCTCGGTCAGATCCGGAGCGATCTTCAAAAAGACCGGCAGCGGGCGGCCGAGCTTCTGGGATTCCGTATCGCGGGCGGCCAGAACGGCACTCAACAGAGCCGACAGGCTGTCGCGCGCCTGCAGATCGCGCAGGCCTGGCGTGTTGGGCGAGGAAATATTGGCGGTGAAATAGCTCGCCAGCGAGGCGAAACGACGAATGCCGGCCACGTAGTCGGCGACGCGGTCTTCGCTGTCCTTGTTGGCACCGATATTGACGCCGACGATACCGCCTTTCTGCGCGCGGGCGGTAAGGCGCGCGAAGGCGGCGTCATGGCCCTCGTTGTTGAAGCCGAGCCGGTTGATCACCGCGCCGTCGGCTTCCAGCCGGAAGATGCGGGGCTTGGGATTGCCAGATTGCGGCCTTGGCGTCAGCGTGCCGATTTCGGCAAAGCCGAAACCGAGGCGCAAGAGCGCGTCCGGCACTTCGGCATTCTTGTCGAAGCCGGCCGCCATGCCGAGCGGATTGGCGAAGCTGAGGCCGGCCACCGTCTGGACGAGGCGCGGATCGGCGGCTGGGCGGCAGGCCGGAAACAGTCCTGTCTTCAGTCCCGCGATCGACAGGCCATGAGCGGTTTCCGGATCGAACAGGAAGAGGCCCTTGCGGGCGAAACTCTTGAACACATCGATCATCACGGCATCTCCGGGAAAACGTGGAGCCCTGCGGCATCGAGCGGCAGGGGCTTTTCCCACAACACCGCCGCCAGAGGCAGATCCGCATAGAGATGCGGGAAAAGATCGCCGCCGCGCGACGGCTCGAATTTCAGCGCTTCGCCCAGAGCCGCGGTCTCGACCGCGACCAGCAGCAGGCCATTGACGCCGGCAAAATGCAGCCGCGCCGTCTGCACCGCCTGGCTGGCTGTTGAAAAATGGATGTAACCATCGCTCAGATCGATCGCCGCACCCTTGAAGACGCCGGCTTCGCGGGCTTTCTGCCATAATTCCATCGGCACGATCTTGTAGATTATGGCTGGCATGGGGGCTGACACGGGTATTAGTCCTTGTTCGGCATTCAAGCTACCGAGGGATTTGCCGCAAATGCGGCCTCTTGTCCACGGCTGACGGGCGGGGGCGATGCAGATGCACCCATTTTTGGAGGATCGCAATGAAGTCGACAACACTGCTGGCCATCGTCGCCGCAAGCCTGCTGGCCTCCGCCGCCTTGGCGCAGGAAGTCAGCGAGACCGGCCGCTTCCAGATGGAAAAAAGCGAGGATGGATTCGTCCGGCTCGACACGCGCACCGGTGCTATGACGCTGTGCCGCGAGAAGGACGGCGCGCTGGTCTGCCTGATGGCGGCCGACGAGCGGGCGGCCTACGAAGAAGATCTGGCGCTGCTCGAAAAGCGGGTACAGGCACTGGAACAACTCAGCCAGACCGGCAGCGGTCTTGCCGCCCCCAGTGCGACACCGTCCGACGAGGAGGTCGAGCGCTCGATCGGCATTATGGAACGCTTCATGCGCAGCTTTTTCGGGCTGGTCGAGGAGTTCAAGCAAAACGAGGAAAACCCTGCACCGGGAGTCCCACAGAAAACATAGACTATTGTATATATTCTCCGGTGCCGCTAAAAGAACAAACATCGGTACCGGCGGTTGCCGGGAGAGGCTCTTGGGAGGGGGCAATCCATGACAGAACGCACGATTATCATTGCAGACGATCATCCGTTGTTTCGTGGCGCGTTGCGTCAGGCCGTCAGTGGTATGGAGGGGCCTCAGACGATCGTCGAGGCCGGCGATTTCGAGGCGGCCCGCCGCGTCGCCGCACTTCACCCCGAAGCCGATGTCATGCTGCTTGATCTGGCCATGCCAGGGGTCAGCGGTTTTTCCGGACTGATGTCACTCCGGGCCGAATTTGCCAACCTGCCGATCGTCATCGTGTCGGCCACCGACGATCCGACGACCATTCGCCGGGCCATCGAGCTTGGCGCATCCGGCTTCATTTCCAAATCCTCCGGGATCGACGATATACGCGCCGGCATCCAGTCGGTTCTGGAAGGCGATGTCTGGACACCGCGCTCCTACCACGGCGGCCAGGAACACGATCCCGATGTCGCCGACCTGATCAACCGCTTGCGCACCCTCACCCCGCAGCAGAGCCGCGTGCTGGGCATGCTGGGCGAAGGCCTGCTCAACAAGCAGATCGCCTATGAACTGGGCGTGTCGGAAGCCACGATCAAGGCCCATGTCTCGGCGATTCTCTTGAAGCTGAAGGTCGACAGCCGCACCCAGGCCGTCATCCAGCTCGGCAAGATCAACATGGCGATGGTGGCCTGAAACGGTATCTGCCAAGAAGCAGGGATGCGAAAATCTTTCCGGATGCTTGGCGCCGGAAAGAAAGAGGATTTTATTCCTTTCTTCTTTACTCCGAAGGCCGGCTTGATTAAAGTCGCTGCATTGCACGGTGGAGAGCGGGACCAGGGCATCGCTTCCCCGGCTTTGGGGCACGGGCGACAATGCTGTCACACGAAAAAATCTGGGGCGCCATCGACAGGCTTGCCGAGCAACATCAACTGACCGCCTCCGGCCTGGCGCGCCGCGCCGGGCTCGACCCGACATCCTTCAACAAATCCAAGCGGACCGGACCGGATGGGCGACAGCGCTGGCCCTCGACCGAATCCATTTCGAAAGTGCTGGACGCCACCGGCGCCAGCATCGACCAGTTCATGAGCTTCATCGGCGCCGGCTCGTCCGGCCGCGGCATGAGTGAGAGCAGCATTGCGCCGCAAGCCCGCGACATCCCCCTCTTGGGCTTTGCCCAGGCCGGCGCCGGCGGGTTCTTCGACGATGGTGGATTTCCCGCCGGCCAGGGCTGGGATGTCGTCGAGTTTCCGGCCTCGCCGTCACGCAACGCCAATGTCTATGCGCTGGAAGTACAGGGCGACAGCATGATGCCGCTCTACCGGGACGGCGATGTGCTGATCGTCGAGCCTGGCGCGCAGGTGCGCCGCGGCGACAGGGTGGTGGTGAAAACCCGCGACGGCGAAGTGATGGCCAAGATCCTTGGCCGGCACAGCGCACGCTCGATTGAGCTCCTGTCGCTCAATCCGGAACACGCCAACCGCAGTCTCGATCTCACCGACGTGGACTGGATGGCGCGGATCATCTGGGCAAGCCAATAGGATGATTGACCGATGCGGCCAGTCGGCACTTTCTTAACCGGTCTTGCCGGAGTCGGCCTCTGGAGCCTCGCCCTGATGTTTCTCTCCACCGATCTGAGGCAGACACCCGACAGGGCCGAGGAGATGGCCGACGAACTGGTCATCAGCGAGGCGCCGAAGGACAAGCCCCCGATCATCGAAACCCGGCCCGTGCGGCCCATCAGCCCCGATACTTTCGCATCCCCGGTTGCGGCAAGCGACACCGGCGGCTTCGAGCGCATCGCGCCACGGCCAGACCCGGCGCCGGCCAAACCGGAAAGAGTGGCCGTCCTGCCCCGACCGCAGACCATCGACGCCGGGCGCATGGCGTTCGGCGCCCGCACCCTGCAACTGCGCGGCGTGAAGCCGACGGAGCGCCAGCGGCTCTGTCAAAACAGCGACGGGACGCCATGGCCCTGCGGCATGGTGGCGCGAACCCAGCAGCGGCTGTTCCTCAGAAACCGATCCGTCGCCTGCGATATCGCCAGCGCCAACTGGACGGGAACGATCGTGGCAGCCTGCCGCATCGGCGACATGGATATCGCCGAATGGCTGATCAGCAACGGCTGGACGGAAGCGGCAGACGATCCGGCGCTGATGACGCTTTCCGAGGCTGCCCGATCAGCCAGGCTCGGTCTCTTTGGCGACGATCCGCGGTAAAGGCAATGGCTGCGTCTTGAAAGGCGGCAAGTCACTTCTTACTCTTGCGGATAGACAACGAGGTTCCTGACAGATGAATAGCCCGCTTACCACCCATGACGCCCTGATTTTTGCAATGGTCATGGTCTCCGCCGTCGATAATTCCATGAATGACAAGGAGTTGGAACGCATCGGCCAATTGGTCGACTTTCTGCCGGTCTTCAAGGGTTTCGAAAAAGCCGAACTGATCGCCGTCTCCAAGCGCTGCGCGGACATGCTGGCCGGGCCGGAAGGCCTCGATATCGCGCTTGAGACGATCCGCGATACCCTGCCGCCGCGGCTGTTCGACACGGCCTATGCGCTGGCGGTGGAAGTGGCCTCTGTCGACCTGGAAATCCGCCCGGAAGAGATTCGCATGCTGCAATTGCTGCGCGATCGGCTGTCCCTGGACAAGCTGACCTGTGCTGCCATCGAGCGCAGCGCCATCGCCCGCTACCGCAAGGCCTGACACGGCAGACAGCAAGCACTTGCGACGATTGCCGCTCAGTAAAGCCCGAGGGGGAAGTAGCGCAGCGAAATCTCCTTTAGCCGGCCCTTGCGCGACAGAGCGGCCAATGCGCTGTCGAAGGCTTCGGCCAGAAACCGGTCCTCCTGCCGCATCATGATGGTCAGGCCCTCTCCGAGAAACCGTTCGGAGACGAAGGGTCCGTCAAGGAAGGCGCAGCATTGCGCCGACGCATCCGATGCCAGCCAGAACGACAATTGCAGGCCATCGGCAAAGGCTGCATCGATATCACCCTTCTTCAAGGCGTCGAGCATGGCGCTGCGATTATCGAAGGGCACGCCGCGCAAATCGGGGAAGAATGCCTTGAGCATGGCTTCATGGGCGGTGGCTGTGACGACGCCAACGGATTTTTCCCGCAGCGCTCCGATCGTCTCCCCTTCAAGCCGCGCGCTGCGATTGCGGACGAACCGCGCCGGCAGCATCACGAAGGGTCGCGAAAAGGCGAAAGACCGCCGAAGCTCGCCCGTCACCGCCGTGCCGGCGATCACCGCGTCGCCCTGCTTGTTGGTCAGGGCCGCCTGCAGATCGGCAAAGGGCATGGCCTGGATCTGGCATTTGGCTTCGATGCCCAGTTCGACACAGATCTCTCGGACCAGATCGACGTGAAATCCGGCGAGATGACCGGTCTGGTCGATGAAATTGAAGGGCGGAAAATCCGTCGTGGTGAGAAATCGCAGGCGCAGCAATACGGAGAGATCCGGCCTAGGCAGCCGCTCGCGGGCATCGAACAGAACGGGGAAGTCCGGAGCCGCGCCGTCGGCGGCGCATACCGCCTGGGGTGCCGCCAAGCCAAGACATACGGCCGCGACCATTGCGCTTGCCCCCTTTAAACCTAGGGATGAAACTCCTGCGCGTATCATTATGATCCATTCCGGGGATAATCTGGGGCGTCATCGATCTGGTGACGGTTTAGCAGAGGAATGCGGGCTGGGGAACATGAAAGGCTGGCGCTAACGCTGGCCGTCGGGTCTCGAATTGTGCCGATCGGTGCCGCGCCAGCGAGCGCAGTCCCGGATCGGGATGCCGTCTCCGCCCTCTGGGACGAGGCCCTCGTCCTCAAGCAACTGGGCATCGGCAAGCCTTTGATCGCCCGTATGGCGCAAAGGGCATTGCGCAACCGCACGACGATCGAGCGGGAACTGCTGCACGGTGGCGGGGTGCGGGAGGACGCCTATTATGCGGGCATGGCGCGCCTGGCAGGCCTGCCCTTCGTGGAGGCAATCGAAGATGGCCAGGTCACCGATATCCGCGGTCTGGATAGCCAGTTGCAAAGACCCACCCAGATCCGCTTGAACCATGGCCACAAGCCGCCGGTGACGGTGATCGTGCCGGAAGCGCGCCGGTTTGCGGATCTGACGGCGACGCTTGCCCGGCTTCCGGATCTGCGGACATCCCTGGCTATTGCCGCCCCCTCGACGGTTCGGCAGGCGGTGTGGCGCGCCGGTGCCCGTCGTCGATCGCACGCGGCGGTCAATGGGTTGTTCGAGGCAGACCCACGTTTTTCCGCGCGGGTCGTGCTGGCGGGACGGCAGGGCTTCTGGATCGGCAGCCTGCTGACAGCATTCCTGGCAAGCCTGCTTCTTGAGACCGACGCGACCTTACTGGTGCTGCATATCGTGCTGACACTCATCTTCTTCCTGTCACTGATGCCGCGCCTCACGGCGGTGGTGCAATCCCGCCGGTCCCGACCGTCGGCCATGCCGGCCCTGTTGCCGGGCCAAGCTCTGCCGGTCTATTCGGTGATGGTGGCGCTTTACCAGGAGACCGAGGTCGTCAGCCAGCTTTTGACCTCGCTCGACAGGTTGAACTGGCCGAAGTCGCGCCTCGATATCAAATTGGTCTGCGAAGAAGACGACCTGGGCACGATCGCGGCGATCAAGGCACTGGAGCCAGGCCCACAGTTCGAGATTGTCGAAGTTCCGGCTTGCGGCCCACGCACCAAGCCGAAGGCGCTGACCTACGCACTGGCGGGCGTACGCGGTGACTATGTCGCCATATTCGATGCGGAGGACCGTCCGCATCCCGACCAGTTGCTCGAGGCCTATCAGCATTTTTCATGCACTCCGGACGACATCGCCTGCCTGCAGGCGCCGCTGATCATTGCCAATGCCAAGGCCAGTTGCATCAGCGCACTGTTTTCGCTGGAGTATTCGGCGCTGTTTCGCGGGTTGCTACCCTTTCTGGCGCGCCACAGCATGCCGCTGCCGCTCGGCGGCACCTCCAATCACTTCAGGACGCACCTGCTGCGGGCGGCAGGCGGATGGGATCCGTATAACGTGACCGAAGATGCCGATATCGGCCTCAGGCTCTATCGCCTCGGCTACCGGGCCGAGGTCATTCGTCGCCAGACGCTCGAAGATGCGCCGACCTCGATCCCGGTCTGGACCGGACAGAGAACGCGGTGGTTCAAGGGCTGGCTGCAGACCTGGCTGGTGGTGATGCGGTCGCCGTCCCTCGCCATTGCCGAAATGGGGCCATGCGCCTTTGTGGTCTTCCAGCTGCTGATCGGCGGGATGCTGCTTTCGTCGCTGGCCCATCCCGTCATGATCCTGTTTTTGACCCAATCGACCCTTGCGATGATGAGGTCGCCCGGCACAGCAATGTCGGTCCTGGATAAGGTGCTGTTCTACACCGACATGATCAATGTACTGGGAAGCTACGCCACCTTCCTGGCGCTCGGCGCCACCAAGATGACGCGCTTTGAAACTCGGCTGGTGAGCTGGCGCTGGATCTTCATTCCGGTTTACTGGCTGATGATGTCGATGGCGGCCTGGCGCGCCGTATTCGAACTGCGCTCGCGGCCGTTCTTCTGGAACAAGACACCGCATAGGCCAACGGCGGCGCGACCGGAGAAAGAGGCCGTGAACGGCACCGCACCGCGGCCATAGGTTTCGCGCGCCAGGCTCAAAGCATGTCTGACGTGCAAGCCGTTGGTAGCAGGGAGATATGAGGAAATGGAGCGGGTGAAGGGAATCGAACCCTCGTATTCAGCTTGGGAAGCTGCTGCTCTACCATTGAGCTACACCCGCGATTGCCGCAGAAGTCCTACAGTTGCCGCTTTCTGTCAAGAGCGACGGGCTGTCAAGAGCGACGGGGAGTTCGAACATCTCAGGCGGCCCGGAAATGCTTGGACAATTTCAGGCCCTGGGCCTGGTAATTGGAGCCGAGGCCGCTGCCGTAGAGCCCCTGCGGGCGTTCCTGCATGTGTTCGTAGACGAGGCGGCCGATGACCTGGCCGTGTTCGAGAATGAACGGCACCTCGTGGCTGCGCACCTCAAGCACGGCACGGCTGCCGGTGCCGCCGGCTGCCGCATGGCCGAAGCCCGGATCGAAGAAGCCGGCGTAGTGAACGCGGAATTCGCCGACCAGCGGATCATAGGGGGTCATTTCGGCGGCATACATCGGCGGCACATGCACCGCCTCGTTGGAAACCAGAATATAGAATTCGTCGGGATCGAGGATCAGTTCGTCGCGGCCGCGGCTATAGAGCGGTTCCCAGAAATCCAGCACATCATGGACACCTTTGCGGTCGACATCGATGACCGAGGTATGGTGCTTGCCGCGATAGCCGAGCAGTCCGTCCGGTCCGGTCCCCTTCAGGTCGATCGACAGCGCGATGCCGCCGCCCGACACATTGGGGGCTTCGCTGGCAACCAGGGTCTCGGTGCGGTGCAATTCGAGAAGTTCGCTCTCGCCGAGCAGCGACTGGCCAATGCGAAAGCGGATCTGCGACAGGCGCGAGCCGCGGCGCACGATGACCGGGAAGGTGCGCGGGCTGATTTCCAGATAGAGAGGACCTTTGTATCCGGCCGGGATCTTGTCGAATTCCTGGGCATGATCGACCATGACGCGAGTAAAAATGTCGAGCCGGCCGGTCGAGCTTTTCGGATTGGCCGAGGCCGACATTGCGGCCGGCAGATCGAGGCTTTCCATCAACGGCACGATGTAGACGCAGCCGGTTTCCAGCACGGCGCCGTTTTCGAGATCGATTTCGTGCAGCGTCAAGCGCTCCAGCTTGTCGGCAACTTTTGCATCTCGGCCCGGCATGAAACTGGCGCGCACACGCAGCGCTTTCGAGCCTAGGCGCAGGTCGAGGCTGGCCGGCTGGATCTGGTCGGCGTCGAGTGCCGCCTCGCTTTTCAGGCCACCCGAGGCGAACAGCGCCTCGATGGCGCGATCGGCCAGAATTCCCTTCGTCCTCGTCATGTCCATCACCTTCGATTTTGGCCCGACAAAACCAAAGTCGAGGAATTGACGCAAGCCCGAGATCGGCGTAATTGAGCCTTATCCCGTGGTGATTTGGCCGGTCGGCTTGCAGCCACGTTAAACAAATGGCTAAATAGACCGGGTACTCAAAACCGGTCCGTATTCGCGGCCGGTTTTTTTGTATTTGAAAGGCGTGATGGCATGAGCAAGAATTGGCGTCCGGCAACGCAACTGGTCCATGGCGGGACCCTGCGCTCGCAATATGGCGAAACCTCCGAAGCGATCTTCCTGACCCAGGGCTTCGTCTACGACTCGTCCGAGGCCGCCGAAGCGCGCTTCAAGGGCGAGACCGATGGTTTCATCTATGCGCGCTACGGCAGCCCGACCAATGACATGTTTGAAAAGCGCATGTGCATGCTGGAAGGCGCCGAAGAGGCTCGCGCCACCGCATCCGGCATGGCCGCCGTTTCTGCTGCCCTTCTCTGCCAGCTGAAGGCCGGCGACCATATCGTTGCTGCCCGCGCCCTGTTCGGCTCCTGCCGCTGGGTGGTCGAAACGCTGGCGCCGCGCTACGGTATCGAATTCACGCTGATCGACGGACGCGACCTTGCCAATTGGGAAAAAGCGATCCGGAAGAACACCAAGGTGTTTTTCCTCGAAAGCCCGACCAATCCGACGCTCGAAGTGGTTGATATTGCAGGTGTCGCCAAGCTTGCCAACCAGATCGGCGCCAAGGTCGTGGTCGACAACGTATTTGCCACCCCGCTCTATCAGAAGCCGCTGGAACTCGGCGCCCATATTGTCGTCTATTCGGCCACCAAGCATATCGACGGCCAGGGCCGATGCCTGGGCGGCGTCGTGCTCTCCGACAAGGAATGGGTCGACGAACACCTGCACGATTATTTCCGCCATACCGGCCCAGCGATGTCGCCGTTCAACGCCTGGACGTTGCTCAAGGGCGTGGAGACGCTGGCGCTCCGGGTCAAGCAGCAGACCCAGACCGCAGCAAGGATCGCGGACTTCCTGGCCGAACAGAACCAGGTGGCCAAGGTGATCTATCCGGGCCGCGCCGACCATCCGCAAGCCGATATCGTCGCCAAGCAGATGAGCGGCGGCTCGACCCTGGTGGCGTTCGAGCTGAAGGGCGGCAAGGAGGCGGCATTCGCGCTGCAGAACGCGCTCGACATCGTGCTGATTTCCAACAATCTCGGCGATGCCAAGACGCTGATCACCCATCCGGCGACCACGACCCATAAGAACCTCACCGATGAGGCCCGTGCGGAACTCGGCATTTCCGGCGGGACGGTGCGTCTTTCCTGCGGCATCGAGGATACGGACGATCTTCTCGAGGATTTTGCACAGGCATTGCGGGCCGTTTCGGCCTGAACCCCATGGCCCGCCCGGCATCATTTGCGGGCGGGCCTGATCTGTTTACCTAAACTATTAGCGTTAAGACGAAAAAGGGCCGCTTGAACGGCCTCAAAATCCGTTGGGATTGTTGCATTTCTTGACGCCAATCCCATCCTATAGAATATGCTTAGTAGATCTTTAAAAAGGGACGGCGCATGTATCGTGCCTTGACACGGGACATAGAAGTGGTGGTCGAGCCATTCTATCTGGAGGAGCAATCCGATCCGGACGACGACCGCTATGTCTGGGGTTACCGCATCGTGATTGCCAATCACTCGGTCGAGACCGTGAAGCTCACCCATCGCTACTGGCACATCACCGACCAGAACGGCCAGGTGGACGAAGTGAACGGACCAGGCGTGATCGGCGAGCAGCCCCGGCTGGAGCCCGGCGACAGCTTCGAATACACCTCCGGCTGCCCGCTCGACACGCCGTCCGGACTGATGTTCGGCCACTACCTGATGCAGACCGACCGCGGCGAGATGTTCGAGGTGGCTATCCCGGCCTTTTCTCTCGATGCACCCGGACTATTGCGTGTCCTCAACTAGACCAAGCCCCCCGTTTCAGGCGTTCTCGACTTCTTCCAGCTGGTAGCGATAGGTGGTCGAGCAGAATTCGCAGGTCACCGCGATCTCGCCCCCTTCATCGCTCGACGCGATCTCTTCGGCACTGAAGCCTTTCAGCACCCCCTTGATCTTGTCGCGCGAACAACTGCAGCGATCCAGGACCTTCTGTGGCGGATAGACCCGCACACCGCGTTCGTGGAACAGGCGGAACAGCAGCCGCTCCACGCCGATCAAGGGATCCGTCAACTCGTCGGAATCGATGGTCTCGACCAGTGCCCTGGCTTCGGCCCAGGCGTCATCCTCGACATGATCATCGCCCTCGTCGACGTCACCGTCGCCGCCATGCAGGTCCGGCTGGCGCATGCGCTCGGGCGCGCTTGGCAGAAACTGCGCCATCAGGCCGCCGGCACGCCAGGAATGGCGCGGCTTGCCTTCCTCGTCACGGTCGAACAACTCGGCCACGCCAAGCCGCACACGAGTTGGGATCTGTTCGGACTGGCGGAAATAGAAACCGGCAATGTCTTCCAGCGTCGAACCGTCGAGCGGCACGATACCCTGGTAGGGTTGCATGTAATTGCCCTGGTCGATGGTCAGGGCCAGAATGCCATTGCCGAGAAGCTGCGGCGGCGAAGCTTCGCCGGCCGCAATGGCCGCGACCAGCCGCTCTTCGTCGAAACGGGCATAGGCGCGCACATTGTCGGGTGCCGCGAAATCCGCCACCAGCAGATCCACCGGGCCGTCGGTCTTGGTCTGGACGATGAACTTGCCCTGGAACTTCAGCGAGGTGCCGATCAGCACGGTCAGCACGATTGCTTCCGCCAGAAGCCTGGCCACGGCCGGCGGATAGTTGTGCCGCCCCAGAATGGTATTGAGCAAGGGCCCCAATTGTACGGCACGACCGCGCACATCCAGGCCTTCGACCTGGAAGGGTACGACGTGGTCATCTCCGGCGAAATCGAATTCGCCAAGCGCACTCGACCTGTCTGACATAATTGCTACTCCATGGCGTCAGGGACGCCCGATCAAAAGAGGCCTGGCGGCCTCACGGAAAGCGCACACATGGGGTCTTCGCAGCGCAAGATCAAGCACGGACAAGCCATCGCAATCTGACGACCATCGCGCCCTGTGCTCAACCTGCTTTACGATACGATACCCCGGAAACGGTTAAACCGCTCCGAAGCACCAGGCAAGGATGGATTTCTGCGCATGCAGGCGGTTTTCCGCCTCGTCGAAGACAACCGACTGCGGACCGTCGATGACCTCATCCGTCACTTCCTCGCCGCGATGGGCCGGCAGGCAGTGCAGGAAGAGCGCATCCGAATTGGCCTTGGCCATCAACTGCGGATTGACCTGGAACGGCTGGAAGACATTATGGCCGCGAGCCTTGTGCTCGAGGTTCATCGACACCCAGGTATCGGTGATCACGGCATCGGCATTGGCAACGGCGCGATCGGCATCATGGCAGAGCATGATCTCGCCGCCATTGTTGCGCGCCCAGTTGAGGATGCGGTCATCCGGCTCGGAGCCGAGCGGCACGGCCATGTTCATGCGGTAACCGAAGCGTGCGGCACCTTCCACGAGGGAATGCAGAACATTGTTGCCGTCGCCGGTCCAGGCAAGCGTCTTGCCCTTGATCGGACCGCGATGCTCCTCGATCGTCAGGATATCCGCCATGATCTGGCAGGGATGGGTGAGATCCGTCAACGCGTTGATCACCGGAACGGTGGCATGTTCGGCCATTTCCAGCAGGCGCGAATGGTCGGTGGTGCGGATCATGATCGCATCGACATAACGCGACAGAACCTTGGCCGTATCGCCGATGGTTTCGGCGCGGCCAAGCTGCATTTCGGTGCCCGACAGGAACAGCGTTTCTCCGCCCAACTGGCGCATGCCGACATCGAAGGAGACGCGCGTGCGGGTCGAGGGCTTTTCGAAGATCATCGCCAGCATCTTGCCGGCCAGCGGCTTGTCGGCAGTGCCGGCCTTGGTGGCGGTCTTGCGGGTGCGGGCGTCGTTGAGAATCTTGCGCAAGTCCTCGGCCGTCATCGCCGAGAGATCCAGGAAGTGCTTGGGAGATACCATTATTCCATACCTGTCTTCATGCCCGGGCCGCCAACACGGGTTCGCGCGCACCGAGGCTTTCTGCGGCCAGCTCGATACGATGGAGACCCTCGCGGGCTTCCTCGACGGTGGTTGTCAGCGGCGGCAGAAGACGGATGACATTGTCACCCGCCGGAACGCCGAGCATATGCTCGGCCCGCATGGCCTTGAGCAATTCCGCGGACGGCACCTTGGCCTTGATGCCGAGCATCAGGCCCTCGCCGCGGATTTCCTCGATGACATCGGGAAAACGGTCCTTCAAGGCGGCCAGCCCCTGGCGGAAGACCAGCGCGACATCGCGAACATGCGGCAGGAAATCATCGGCGAGCACGATATCGAGAACGGCATTGCCGACAGCCATGGCCAGCGGATTGCCGCCATAGGTCGAGCCGTGGGTGCCGGCCTTCATGCCGGACGCCGCTTCTTCGGTCGCCAGGCACGCTCCGAGCGGGAAGCCGCCGCCGATGCCCTTGGCAACCGCCATGATATCCGGTGTAATTCCGGCCCATTCATGGGCAAACAGCTTGCCGGTGCGTCCAACGCCCGACTGCACCTCGTCGAGGATCAGCAGAAGGCCGTTCTCGTCGCAGATCGAGCGAAGCTCGCGCAACACCTCGTTGGAAACGGTGCGAATGCCGCCCTCGCCCTGAACAGGCTCAATGAGGATGGCGGCGGTCGCATCGGTGATGGCGGCCTTCAACGCATCCATGTCGCCGAACGGCACCTGGTCAAAGCCGGGGGCCTTCGGGCCGAAGCCCTCCAGGTATTTCTCCTGGCCGCCGGCAGCGATCGTCGCGATGGTGCGGCCATGAAAGGCGCCTTCGAAAGTGATGATGTGGAACTTCTCAGGATGTCCCTTGGAATACTGATACCGGCGGGCGGTCTTGATCGAGCATTCCAGCGCCTCGGCACCGGAATTGGTGAAAAACACCTTGTCGGCGAATGTCGCGGCGCAAAGCCGCTGTGCCAGACGCTCCTGACCCGGGATCTCGTAGAGATTGGAGAGGTGCCAGACCTTGTCGGCCTGCGCCTTGATGGCCTCGACCAGATGCGGATGGGCATGGCCGAGCGAGTTGACGGCGACGCCGGCGGCGAAGTCGAGATAACGCTCACCATCTTCGGTGAACAGCCAGACCCCTTCCCCGCGCACGAAACGCAGGGGTGCCCGCATGTAGGTTTCGTAAAGCGGCGAGGCTTCAGCCATGGCGCAAAAACTCCTTCGACGAGGCTAAAATGTTCATTCCGACCGTCAAAAGATCGGACATGTCCGAAAAATTAAAAATGCCGCCTTGCGGCGGCGAGAGCACTATCCCGATTTCGGCGGATGCTGTCAACAAAACAACGCGAAAACAGTGTTTTTTGGGAGCCTCGGAGGATTGTCGCGACGCGTGCCGGGTGGGAATCTTCGGGCGCGCATAAATGAGCAAGTTGGGGAAAACCCGAAAATCGAATCACGATGATTCGGCCGACTCTTGTCACGGAGTCAGGCTCACACTAGGTTAACGAATAATTACTAGACTGCATGCGGCGGAACTAGTCACCGACAGTAACGAGGCAAGTTGCGTTCCGGATTCGTCCGGAGCAACGGTGAGGGATTCTGCCAACAGACACGCGATAGGCGGAGATAGCGGCATGAACTGGACAGACGAACGCGTCGAGAGGCTCAAAAGACTTTGGGCCGAAGGGCTGAGTGCGAGCCAAATTGCGGCCCAACTGGGTGGCGTCAGCAGAAATGCTGTGATCGGCAAGGTACATAGACTGTGCCTGCCGGGCCGGGCGAAAGCAGGAGGCAGCACATCGGCGAGCCGAGTGGCTGCCAAGCAGCGCCCCACATCCGCGCCGCGTGCGCCGAACTACGCCTCGCGCGTCACCACCCACACGGTCACCCGTGCGGCCGGCGCGACGATGATCAAGGAAGAGATCGAAGTCGACGGCCTGGAGGAAGTGCAGATTGCGCGCCCCAGCAATGTGGTCGTGCCGATCGCCAAGAAGCTGCTGCTGACTGACCTGACGGAGCGCACCTGCAAATGGCCGGTCGGCGATCCGATGAAGGACGACTTCCACTTCTGCGGCTGCGATTCCCCCGATGCGTCACCCTATTGCGCCTATCACGCGAAGATGGCCTACCAGCCGGTCGGCGAGCGGCGCAAGGCTGCAGCCCGCTGAGCTTGCCCGAGACCTTGGGATCGATCCGGTCCGAAGGTCTCGACCTGTTTCGTTTGTAGTGACGGAAGCACTGTTGCCGGCAGACCGGCTCGAACGCGCCATTCATCTCCCGTCACAAGTCACAAAAAAACGGGCTCATGGCCCGCTTTTTTCGTTGTGCCCGCGGCAGATGAACCGGGCGTCAAGCCTCCATGGAATAACCGGCGCCGCGAACCGTGCGGATGACGTCCTGCATGCTTGAGAAGTTAAGTGCCTTGCGCAGACGTCCGACGTGAACGTCCACCGTGCGCTCATCCACATAGATATCGTGCCCCCAGACGCCGTCCAGAAGCTGGGACCTTGAAAAGACCCGGCCAGGAGATGCCATCAGGAACTCCAGAAGCCTGAATTCCGTGGGGCCCAGGCGGACTTCGCGGCTCTTGCGATGAACGCGATGGGTTTCTCGGTCCAGTTCGATATCCCCGCAGCGCAGCACGCTCGACAGGACCTCGGGGCGTGCCCGACGCAGCATGGCCTTGACGCGGGCCATCAGTTCCGGTGTCGAGAAGGGTTTGACGACATAGTCGTCTGCGCCGGTTGCAAGGCCGCGAACCCGTTCGCTTTCCTCGCCGCGCGCCGTCAGCATGATGATCGGCAGGCGCTCGGTCTCCGGCCGCATGCGCAGGCGCCGGCACAATTCGATACCCGACACGCCGGGCAGCATCCAATCGAGGATCAGCAGGTCGGGGACACGCTCCTGCAGGCGCAATTCGGCCTCGTCGCCACGAAGAATGGCTTCGACCTCGTAGCCCTCGGCTTCAAGGTTGTAGCGAAGAAGCACGCTCAGTGCTTCTTCGTCCTCAACCACAGCTATTTTCGGCAGCATTTGCTCAAGTACCCCTTCAGGCGGGAAACATCATTACTCAGCTGAGACGCCAACAGTCGACGACAGGTCGTCCTTCGGACGCTCGCCTTCCG
Organism: Agrobacterium sp. a22-2; assembly: GCF_012276985.1. Lineage (GTDB taxonomy): Bacteria > Pseudomonadota > Alphaproteobacteria > Rhizobiales > Rhizobiaceae > Allorhizobium. The sequence goes on from NZ_JAAXMM010000001.1 coordinate 251,754, forward strand.
GCTGCGCGCCGGTCGCCATGTAATAGATGGTTTCGGCGATGTTGGTGGCGTGGTCGCCGATGCGCTCGATATTCTTTGCGCAGAACAGGAGATGCGTGCAGGTGGTGATATTGCGCGGATCTTCCATCATGTAGGTCAGCAGTTCACGGAACAGCGACGTATAGATCGCATCGATTTCCTCGTCGCGATCGCGGATCGACTTTGCCTTTTCGGCCGAACGCGTCGTGTAGACGTCGAGCACCTCCTTGAGCTGGACGAGCGCCAGTTCCGAGAGGTGTTCGATACCGCGTGCCAGGGTGCGCGGAATGCCGGAAGCCTGGACGACCATGACACGCTTGGCGTTGCTCTTGGCCAGATCGCCAACACGTTCCAGATCGCTGGCGATGCGCAGCGCGCCGATGATTTCGCGAAGGTCCGAGGCGACAGGCTGGCGACGGGCGATCGTGACGATCGCCTTGTCGCCGACTTCCCGCTCGGCACTGTCCATGATGACGTCGTCGGAGATGATCTTCTGGGCCAACGCCGCATCGGAATTGACCAGTGCGCGCATGGATTCGCCAACCATCTGCTCGGCAAGACCACCCATTTCGGAGATCCGGCGCATCAGATATTTCAGGTCTTCGTCATAGGCCGTGTAGATATGTGAAGATGACATGTTCATTGTCCTTGAATTTTGAAACCGCAGCCCAGCGACACACGGATCAGCCGAAACGGCCCATGATGTAATCCTGCGTACGCTGATCGTCCGGATTGGTGAACATCTTGTCGGTGTCGTTTTCTTCGACCAGATAGCCCAGATGGAACATGGCTGTGCGTTGCGACACGCGGGCTGCCTGCTGCATCGAATGGGTGACGATGACGATGGTGAAATTGGCGCGAAGCTCGTGGATCAGTTCCTCGACCTTGGCGGTTGCGATCGGATCGAGCGCCGAGCAGGGTTCGTCCATCAGGATGACCTCGGGGCTGACCGCGATGGCTCTTGCGATGCAAAGGCGCTGCTGCTGGCCACCGGACAGGCCGGTACCGGACTCCTGCAGACGATCCTTGACCTCGTTCCACAAACCCGCCTTCTGCAAAGCGGCGGACACGATCTCATCGAGATCGGCCTTGTTGCGGGCCAGGCCATGAATGCGCGGGCCATAGGCGACGTTCTCGTAGATCGACTTGGGGAACGGGTTCGGCTTCTGGAACACCATGCCCACCTTGGCACGCAACTGTACCGGATCCACCTTCGGATCGTAGATGTCCTCGCCGTCCATCGAGATATGGCCTTCGACGCGGCAGATCGAAATCGTATCGTTCATCCGGTTGAGGCAACGCAGAAAGGTCGACTTTCCACAGCCGGACGGACCGATGAAGGCCGTGACAGTGCGGGGGCGGATTTCAAGATTTACATCAATGATGGCGTGTTTTTCACCATAATAAACCTGAACACCGCGAGCGGAAATCTTCGATTCATTCATGACTTCAGCCTTCATCGTCGTTGACATATTGTTCATCATTACGGTTCCCTCTACCAACGGCGCTCGAAGCGACGGCGAAGAATGATTGCGACTAGGTTCATCGTTATCAGAAACACCAGCAGGACGATGATTGCACCGGACGCGCGCTCGACAAAGGCCGGGTCACCGCGTTGGGTCCAGTTGTAGACCTGAACCGGAAGGGCCGAGGCCGGATCGAAAAAGCCGTCCGGAGGACCTGCCGGAAATTCCCGCACGAAGGCGACCATCCCGATCAACAGCAGCGGCGCGGTCTCGCCAAGAGCTCTGGCCAGGCCGATGATCGCACCGGTCAGAATGCCCGGCATCGCCAGAGGCAGGACATGGTGGAAAATGGACTGCATCTTCGAGGCACCGACACCGAGGGCTGCATCGCGGATCGACGGCGGCACGGCCTTGAAAGCAGCGCGGGTCGCGATGATGATCGTCGGCAGCGTCATGAGGGTGAGGACCAGACCGCCGACGATGGGTGCAGACTGGGGAAGGCCGAAGAAATTGATCAGCATTGCCAGACCCAGGATACCGAACACGATCGAAGGCACCGCCGCCAGGTTCGCGATATTGACCTCAATAAGGTCGGTAAAGCGGTTCTGGGGTGCGAATTCCTCAAGATAGATCGATGCGGCGACACCGAGCGGTAGCGAGAGCGCGATGACGATCAGCATCATGTAGACGGAACCGATGATGGCCACGCCCAGGCCCGCCGCTTCCGGCCGCGTGTCGGACGCATCCGGCGCGGTGAAAAAGGACCAGTTGATGCGGGTCGTCAGGATGCCGGCTTCCTTCAACTTGTCCGCCAGCATGAGCTGCTCGGGCGAGGTATTACGATCCAGCGCGGCGCTTTCCATGGTAACGCGCCCCTTGTAGTAGCCGTCGATACGACCGGCCGCCAGCAGTTCGAAGCCATGCGTGCTACCGATCACCGAAGGATCGGCCAGAACGAACCGGCGCAGATCGGCCGGCGCTTCCTTGGAAATCAGCTCGGCAGCGGCCTTGGCGTTCATGCCGTCAACGGCAACGCCCTTGGCAGCCATTGCGTCACTGAGTGCCTTCTCGATCAGCGGCGCATAGCCAAAGGTCGAGACCTTGGCGATGTCCTCCGGATTGCGAGCGCCGGTCTTATCCAGGCTGGCAGGATCCAGAAAAACATTGAGCGAGATATAGGTCTGCTGAAAGGACGTTGCGCCATTCGACAGGATGGACAAGAGCAGACCGATCAGGGCCAGGATGCCGACCCCCACGGCGATCTTGCCCATCAGGCGAAATCGCATCTCAGAGGCATTGCGGCGGCGGGTCCGTTCATCGGGGGTCAGAAGCGACTTTCCCTGCGGCGGAACGGCGGCATTGGTGAACACGGAGACGTCGGTCATTCGTACTGCTCCCGGTATTTGCGCACGATGTAAAGGGCCAGCACGTTGAGCGCGAGCGTTATCACGAAGAGGGTCAGGCCCAGAGCGAACGCCACCAGCGTTTCGGGGCTTGAAAATTCCGTGTCGCCGGTCAGCTGGCTGACGATCTTTACGGTCACGGTCGTCATGGCTTCGAATGGATTGATATCGAGTTTTGCAGCCGCACCCGCGCCAAGCACGACGATCATGGTTTCGCCGATCGCCCGGCTGGCCGCCAGCAAAACGGCACCGACGATGCCGGGCAGCGCGGCGGGCAGGACAACCAGCTTGATGGTTTCCGACTGCGTGGCTCCGAGACCATAGGAACCGTCACGCAAGGCCTGCGGAACGGCGTTGATGATGTCGTCCGACAGGGAACTGACAAAGGGGATGATCATGATGCCCATGACCAAGCCTGCCGTCAGCACCGAGGAAGACGAGGTTCCAAGGCCGAGAGGTTCGGCAAACCAGTCGCGCAGGAACGGGCCGACGGTGACCAGGGCGAACAAGCCGTAGACGATCGTCGGGATGCCCGCGAGCACCTCGATGGCCGGCTTGACGACGCTGCGTGTTTTCGGGCCGGCATATTCGGACAGGAAGACCGCAATCATCAGGCCGATCGGAACGGCGACGACCAATGAAATGATCGACACGTAAAACGTACCCCAAAGCAGGGGAAGGATGCCAAGATCGGAACCACCGCGAAACTGCGGGTTCCAGACCGTGGAGAAGAAGAAATCCTGCCACGGATAGAGCTTGAAGAAGGTAATCGTCTCGAAGACAAGCGATCCGACGATACCGACTGTGGTCATGATGGCGACCAGCGACGAGGCCAGCAGAACCCACTTGACGAAGCTTTCGCTCTGATTGCGGGCGCGTTGCTCCGGACGAATGCGTAGATAGGCAAGCGGGCCGAGGATCACCGCCAGGGCGAGCACTGCGATCGTCATCACCAGGTTGCTGGTGCTGGCGCTTTGCCGATAAGCCCTTGCCGCCTCGAATACTTCGATCGGCACGTCACCGCCAAGGGCGACACCCACTTCCGCAAGACGTGCGCGGATATTGTTGAAATCGATACGACCGTCGTCGAGTTCACTCTCGCCGACCCCGCCTCGCTTGATGACGGCGTCCAATCCCTCGGCGATCCGACGGACATCGGACATCACAAGACTGTGCGCGCCCCCCTCGGGCACCACACTGTCGGGGATCATACTGCTAATGCGACCTTCGATGATGGCCGGCTGAACCGAAAGCCACAGGACCAGCAGTATAAAGGCTGGCACTGCGGTAAATAGCGCGACCGTCTGGCCGTAATAGCCCGGAAGGGAGTGCAGCTTTACGCCGCCAGCGGTCCACAAAGACAGAGCGCGCCGCCTGCCGAGAAAAAAGCCAAGTGCCGAAAGCCCTAGCACGACAAGGATAATGATGCCCACACTCATTTCGCCCACATCCCCTGAAAACAATGAAAACCGGCGGCGCGAGGATCGCGCCGCCGGGACTTCCGAGTATTACTTCTTCAGCGGACCCATCGGGGTACGGGCCTTGACGGCAGCCTGGGTCTTGGCCAGTTCCGGATCGGAAACCAGACCGTAGGCAGCCAGCGGGCCGTTCGGGCCGGCCATGTCGTCGGATACGAAGAACTCAACGTATTCCTGCAGGCCGGGGATCACGTCGAGGTGAGCGTTCTTGACGTAGAAGTAGAGCGGACGCGATACCGGATATTCGCCCTTGGCGATCGTCTCAACAGACGGCACAACGCCGGCCATGGTGCCGACGCGCAGCTTGTCGGTGTTGTTCTGGTAGAACGACAGGCCGAAGACGCCGATGGCGTTCTTGTTGGCAGCAACGCGAGCCAGCGTTTCGGTGTAGTCGCCGTCGATGTCGGTGGAGATGCCGTCGGTGCGAAGCGCCATGCAGGCCTTCGCTGCTTCGGCCTTGTCATTGTTGGCGGCAGCCAGGTGAGCGTCGTAGGCGCCGTCTTCCTTGCAGCCGTCGACGATGACCTTCTCGTTGAACACTTCGCGGGTGCCGTGCTTGGTGCCCGGGATAAAGGCGAGGATCGGCTGGGCCGGCAGGTCGGCGCGGATCTCGTTCCATGCCTTATACGGGTTGTCGATCAGCTTGCCGTCCTTCAGGACCTTGGCAGCCAGGGCATTGTGCCAGTCAGCCTGGGTGAATGCGTATTCCGGACCATTGATGTCGGAAGCGAAAACAATGCCGTCGTAACCGATGCGAACTTCCTGGATTTCCTTCACACCGTTGGCGGCGCAAAGGTCGATATCCGACTGGCTGATGCGCGAGGAAGAGTTGGCGATGTCGATAGTGTTCTCGCCCACGCCTTCGCAGAGCTTCTTGCGGCCGGCGCCAGAGCCACCGGATTCAACGACCGGCGTACCAAAATCGGTGTTCTCGCCAAAGGCTTCAGCCACGATCGAGGCATAAGGCAAAACAGTCGACGAACCGGCGATCTGGATCTGGTCGCGAGCAACAGCAGCACCGACGCCAGCGCCGGCAAAGGCAGCAGAGGCCACGAGGGCGGCTACCGTAAGTTTCAAAACGTTCATATGAATTCTCCCGTCAATGGGCTTGTGTATGTGGGCACGCTTGCGGCGCCCACGTTTGCCGTGCATCGGCCCGCTCTTAATAGCGGCTCTTACCCCAAGCTTTTATGTCAGTTCCGTGAAACATTTGTGACAGTTCAATCTATTGATTTTTATAGTGTTTTTAAAAAATATCGGCAAAGAGCCGCAGTTTTATGTCAAAACCGCACGGTAAAGTCCGTTCCCTTGCCAATTTCGGATTTTACGATCAGCCGAGCCCTGTGGCGGGTCAGGATATGTTTGACGATGGCAAGCCCCAGGCCTGTGCCTTTCTTGGAACGGCTGTCGGCGACGCTGACCCGATAAAAGCGCTCGGTGAGCCGCGGCACGTGCTCGGCAGGGATGCCCGGCCCATGGTCGACGACGCTCACTTCGACGGCGTGGCCGGGTTCGTTGCGTACATGAACATCGACCACCTTGCCTTCCTGTCCGTACTTGCAGGCGTTCTCCATCAGGTTTTCGAACACCTGGACCAATTCGTCGCGGTCGCCCATGACTTCGACCCTGGACGGCGGCAGATGAAGGCGAAGTTCTATACCAAGCTCGGCGGCGAGCGGGGCCAGGGAATCGCGCACATGGCCGATAACCGGCACGAGATCGACCATCTCGTTGGGCGCCAGATGCGCCTTCAACTCCAACCGCGACAGGGACAGCAGGTCGTCAACCAACCGGCTCATGCGGTTGGCCTGATCGAGCATGATGGCGAGAAACCGCTCCTGCGCCTTGACGTCGGTGCGCGCCGGTCCCTGCATGGTCTCGATGAAGCCCTTGAGAGAGGCAAGCGGCGTGCGCAGTTCATGACTGGCATTAGCCACGAAATCGCTGCGCATGCGGTCGATGCGCCGGAGTTCAGAGATATCCTTGAAGGACATGATGTAGAGCTTGTCGCCAGTCGGCATGCCCACCGGCAGATCGACTGGAGCGATGCGCACCACATAGACCCGTTCGGACGGCAGGCGTTCGGAATGCTCGATCTGGTTCGGCTCGTCGGTCGCGATCGTCTCGCGGATCACATCGAGGATGCTGGGCGAACGCCAGCGGGCCGACAGATGCGATCCTTCCGCCAATGGCCCGAAAGCCTTATCCATCGCCCGGTTTTGGAAGAGCACGGTCGCATCCTTGCGGAAAACCACCACAGGCAACTCAAGCGCACCGAGAGTGGCGTAGACGGTCGGACGCAGCAGGTCCGCCGGGGGCGGATCGCCGTCCTGGGAAGCAGGCTTTTGCGCCAGCGCTGCCTCGGGCTGGCGCTGCATCAGGATGGCGATCGCGCACAGGCCGAACAGGATGGCGGTCACAGTCGCGTCGGCACCGGACAGATAGACCGTCACCGCCACCAGGGCAGCGGTGACCAGCAGGATCCCTCTGGCGGATAAAAGCGCCCTCAATCGGCGCAGTGGCGGCAGCGTATCGTTCAAAAGCACCTCGGCGAGCAGCAAGCGGACGCGATGAAATCGCGGATTTTTCTTGTTAACGTTCATTGATGACAGAAGTTTACGTGCCCGGCCATGGCGGGCGTGAATAATCCCCGTGGAGGACCGGCAAAGCCTGCTGCGCCTCAACAGGATCTTGAATTTACTCTATAACTATGCCCTTTCTGGCGTGAGAAATATTGCGGTGGACAACGCCTTGCGTGGCCCCGCAACAGGCAAGCAGGAGAGCAGCGTCATGGAAGAGCCGAAGAAAAGCCGCGCGGTCGAACTGAAAATCGGCGGCGAGACACGCGTTTTCGACATCGACGATCCCAAGCTGCCGAAATGGGTCGACGACGTGTCGCTCGGCTCCGGCGACTATCCCTATGACAAGAAGATGGACGAGGACGACTACGAGGACCAGCTGGAAAAACTGCAGGTCGAACTGGTGAAGGTGCAGTTCTGGCAGCAGGCGACCGGCAAGCGAGTGATGGCCCTGTTCGAGGGGCGCGATGCGGCCGGCAAGGGCGGCACGATCCACGCGATCCTGTCCTACATGAATCCCCGCACCGCCCGCGTCGTGGCCCTCACCAAGCCGACCGAGACCGAACGCGGGCAATGGTATTTCCAGCGCTACGTGGCGCAGTTTCCAAGCGCCGGCGAGTTCGTGCTGTTCGATCGTTCCTGGTACAACCGTGCGGTTGTCGAGCCGGTCATGGGCTTCTGCACGCCGGACCAGTACAAGCATTTTCTCGAGCAGGTGCCGCGCTTCGAAGAGCTGATCGAAGAAGAGGGCATCCACTTCTTCAAATTCTGGTTGAATATCGGCCGGGAAATGCAGCTCGAACGCTTCCACGACCGGCGCCACGATCCGCTGAAGATATGGAAGCTCTCGCCGATGGACATCGCCGCCCTCGACAAATGGGACGACTATACCGACAAGCGCGACCGTATGCTGAAGAAGACGGACACCGACCACGCCCCATGGACGGTCGTTCGCGCCAATGACAAGCGTCGCGCCCGGCTGAATGTCATCCGCCATATCCTGAATGCCCTCGACTATGACGGCAAGGACAAAAGCAATATCGGCGAGACCGACCGCAAGATCATCGGCCGGGGTGAGGACATGCTCGATTGAGCGGGATCACTGCCCCGGCAGAACCCGCACCGAATAGAGATTGACACCCTGTCCCTGGCCACTCAGATCGCCGTTGACCAGCAACTGGCCCGGCGTTGCAGGCGCGATGGCGCGCTCGAAGTCGATCTGGAACAGGATATCGGCCTTTTCCGGATTGACGGTGAAGCGGTGGCGCGAACAATCGCCGAGCCGGTCGAAATTGCACTCCACCGAAATCTGCACCGGCTTGTCGGAGACAGATTGCAGCGTCAAGGCAATGGTCGAGACGCGGCCGGCCATGTCGCGCAATACGTCCACAGGTATGGTGATGGCCACGCTGCCATCCGCATCGGCACTGCGCGACACCAGTTGGACCGCCGGTCCGTCACCGGTAGTGACGACATCGACCAGCGCATTGCCGCGCGGTTTGACGGCCTCGATCTGCTTCGGCGTAAAGACCTCGATCCATTCGTCCGAAAAGCCCTGATCGAGCGGCTGCGGCTGTGGCTGCGGCGGGACATTGCCGGAAAAATCCTCCTCCTCGGCACGAGGCGGCGGATTGGGCACGCTGGTGTCGCGTTCGGCGGCCGTCATCAAGAGACCCGAAGTATAGACCCACCAGGCGCCCATGCCGACGGTGACAAGCAGAACCGTAAAGATGAAGAATCGAGAGAAGAAGCCGCGCCGACGCTTCTTATGATGGATGACCGCCTCCGGCCGGATGTCCAAAGACTGCGGATGGGCCGCCGCCGCGGATTGCGACGCCGGTTCGACGCCATCCTGGTCATCGAGAGTTCGGCCGCCGCGCTCGGCGCGCAGATCGGACATGTCGCCTGACGGGGCAGGCTGGCGATGCCGCTCGGCGCGCAACTCCATGCCGTGATCGTCGACGGATGGCGGGTCGCGGCGGTCGTTCCGGCTGGCCGGCTGGCCGTCCGTCGCCGGCGCGTCTGGTTCGGTTCGGCTGGATGCGGCGAGCCGTCCCCGCTCCTCCTGCTCGATGCCATGAATGACCGTTTCCAGGCGATGCCGCTGCTGGGCGACCGTTTCGGGATCGTTGATGTCCTGCTTGCGCAAGCCTGCTTCGAGGGCGTGGCGCGCCGACTGATAGATGCGGGCTCGGATTTCCGCATTGGCGCGATCCGAGCGCTCCAGCGCGCTTCTGATGGCCGTTTCCAATCCGCTCACGGGCGATCCTACTCCTTATTTCAGGTCCTCCGGACCCGCCCTTGCAAGCGTCCGATGGCCGTTTACGATTCGGTAACGGGTGGCTTGCCAATCCGCAAGCCCTTGCACGGGAGCTTGCAGGCGATACCCAGAGGAAAATCCCCGTTCACGGCTTCCCCGCCGAGAAATGAGGAAAAACGGGCCGAAATTCAGGCATATCCAAAGACCGGCCCGGAACCGCGGGAATTCACTGGCCCCTCTTTTCCTGGATCGAAGGTTCTGCTATCCAATTGACGTTTCCGTAAACGTAAATCGTCAAGAGGTGCGCCATGGCTTTGCCCCCCATTCTTTCGGATCATCTGCGGCTTCCCGTGGTGGCCTCGCCGCTGTTCATCATCTCGCATCCCGACCTGACGCTTGCGCAATGCAAGGCCGGCGTGGTCGGCTCCTTTCCTGCTCTCAATGCGCGTCCCGAAAGCCAGCTCGATGAATGGCTGGCGATGATCACCGAAGATCTTGCCGCCCATAATGCCCGGAACCCCGAACGGCCGGCCGCACCTTTTGCCGTCAACCAGATTGTCCATACGTCCAACAAGCGGCTCGAGCACGATCTGATGATGTGCGTCAAATACAAGGTGCCGATCGTCATTTCATCGCTGGGCGCCGTGCCCGAGGTCAATGCCGCCGTGCATTCCTATGGCGGCATCGTACTGCACGACATCATCAACAACCGCCATGCCAATTCTGCCATCCGCAAGGGGGCCGACGGGCTGATCGCGGTTGCCACAGGCGCCGGCGGCCATGCCGGAACGCTGTCGCCCTTTGCGCTGGTGCAGGAAATCCGCGAATGGTTCGACGGGCCGCTGCTGCTGGCCGGCGCGATTGCCACCGGCGGCGGCATTCTGGCTGCCCGGGCAATGGGCGCCGATATGGCCTATATCGGCTCGCCCTTCATCGCCACGACCGAAGCCCGCGCCTCCGATGCCTACAAGCAGGCTATCGTCGATGCGCATGCCAATGACATTGTCTATTCGAATTTCTTCACCGGCATCCACGGCAACTACCTGAAATCCTCGATCGTGGCGGCCGGCATGGACCCGGACAACCTGCCAGTGGCCGATCCCACCAAGATGGATTTCGACAAGGCGACAACCGGCGCCAAGGCCTGGAAAGATATCTGGGGCTGCGGCCAGGGCATCGGTGCTGTGAAAGCGGTCGAGCCGGTGGCGGCCCTGGTCGATCGGCTGGCGCGCGAATATTTAGGCGCAAAAAAGGCGATTTGCGCTTAAGAAGGCCGCTGCTAACGTCCTCCCGTATTCCATTGCCGGAGGATATTCATGCGGTTTCCAGTCTTGCCATCCACCTTCGCCCTGCTGCTGTCGGGCACCGCCGTCTGTCTTGCAGACTCTGGCGGCTTCGAACAGTTCCAGACATGGCAGGTGATCTGCAGCCAGGCGCGCAATTGCACCATGCGGCAGTTTCTCTCCGGCAGCGCCATTGGCCAGTTGGAGCTACGGCGCGATGGCGGACCGGACACGCCGCTGTCGATCGCAGCGTCCACGGACAATCCCGCTTTCTCCGAGGACGCACGCGACGTCAGAGCCTCGGTTTCCGTCGATGGCGGCGCGCCGGTTTCCGTATCGCCCGGGGATATCCGCTATGATCCGGCCGCGGCCGTCTGGGTGCTTACCGGCGACTTCATCGGCAACGGGCTGGTGATGGCCATGAAGAACGGGGCAAGCCTGCATGTAATGCTGACGCGGGGCGAAGCTGTTGCCGAGGGCGACGTTCCGCTCGCCGGCGTAGCCGCCAGCCTGCTGTTCATGGACGACCAGCAAAAGCGGGTCGGCCATACCGATGCCCTCAGCGCCAAAGGCGACAAGCCACCGTTCCCGGCTGTCCCGTTTCGCGAGATCCGCACGCTGGCCGAGCTTCCGGAGGCGATCCGCAACCGCTTTGCAGAGGGCGGTGAATGTGCGGATACGGAAGAGAGCCAGCTGGACGGCAGCGCCTTCGTCCACCAGCTATCCGGCGACGAGGCGATTTACGCGACGCCGTGCGGAACACCGGGCGCCTACAACACGCCCATTGCAATGTTCACCGAGAGCTTTGGCGTCATTTCGAAAATGGCCTTCCCTGTCCTGCACGAGGGCGCCCCGAGCACGATGGCCGACGCCTACAATCTCGACTACGACTTCGAGACCGGAAAGCTGTCGGCCTTTTTCCGCGGCCGCGGCATCGGCGACTGCGGCACCTACAATGCCTGGCACATGTCGCGCCGACAGGCCGGACCGGTTCTGGTTCTCGACCGCCAGACATCCAAGGATTGCGACGGCAAGGATCTCGACGGACCGGAGAACTGGCCGGCCCAATGGCCGCTGAGATGAAAAACGGCTCGACCGCCCCGCCCGCCATTTTTTGCACGACACCAAGAAATCCGGCTTGAAATCACGCCGCAATGCCTGTATCAGCCGCAACACCAACGCGGACAGGCTCAAGGCCCCTTCGCAGAGTGCCGCTTTAGCTCAGGTGGTAGAGCACATCATTCGTAATGATGGGGTCGCAGGTTCGAGTCCTGCAAGCGGCACCAGTTTGATCCTTGTCCGACCCGGATACATAGATAACAGATTGTCCCTAAGACATGGGTGACAACCTCCGGCCGGACGGATTGTCAATCGCCTCGTCGTATTCCCCTTATCCTGATTTGGCTCCAGTCTGCTTCCGATCGCCGAGATTGTGCGTTCAGTAGGGCGCGGAAGGCGGGCGATCTGCAGTGGGGCGGGTTCGACGCTAAATTTTGCTCCGCTTGCTCTTCAATTTAGTCTATAGTTTTTATAGATATAATTGACTTTAACACGAGAAGGAGCCAAACTCAGGTCATTACATCAGGCCAACGGAAACAGGAGAATGACAATGCCAATTGGAATCACCATGTTTTCCTTCGATTTCTTCGGGCTTTCCCGGCATCTGCAGGCCATGCGGTCTGAGCAGGAGGGCAAAGTTGAACAGAAGAGCGTCGAGGCTGCGGAAGCGGACGTATGTGAGAAAGCATCCGCCAGAAATCACGAGATCTTCTTCTGGGGGATGTATCCGATTCTTTGAGGCATTCCGGTCAAATCCGGGCAGGGAAAGTGCATCAATCCTTTGTTTTCACGCAATTCCGGACGCGACGCCGTTTGCGCGCTTTGCTGGAATTGCTTTAGCGGCACGAGGTCTGCCATGTCCATCACCTTCGAAACACCGCCGCGCCGCGCGCCGTTCAGCCGGCCGGTGCACAGCACCTGGACAGTATCGCTACATAGGACTGCGCAGGTTGTGATCGTGGTTGCGGCCTATATGTTCGTCACGGTCGTGCTGTTCGTCTTCTGAGACAGTTATAAAGCACTGACGCCCGGCGCCCAAGCTGCGCCGAGCGGCTCCACTCTCAGAAGAACAGTTTCCAGCGGGTCGGCCGGAAGCTGATCTCGGAACCGACCTTGGCGATCACATCGAGCGGAATCTCGATCTCAATGTGGTGGGCCTCGCCAGAATTTCCGACATCGACTTCGGTGATGCGCGTACCGGCCAGACGGCGGCTGGTGGTGACGGCTCCCTTCAGTCCTTCGCCCTCCGAAACAAGAACCACATCCTGCGGGCGGAAGAACAAGGTCGCCTCGCCTTCGCCCGCGGCGGAAATGCCGATCGGCGCGCCCTGGAACAGCACCTGGCCGCCGACAATCGTCACCGGGATATGGGCGCTGTCGCCGATGAACGAAAACACGAAAGACGAGTTCGGCCGGTCATAGACATCGTCCGAGGAGCCGACCTGCTCGATGCGCCCCTGGCTCATCACCACGACGCGGTCGGCCAGTTCCAGGGCTTCTTCCTGGTCATGGGTGACGAAGACGGTGGTGTGGCCGGTGCGTTCATGGAAATCGCGCAGCCAACGGCGCAATTCCTTGCGCACCTTGGCATCCAGCGCACCGAAGGGTTCGTCGAGCAGCAGCACTTTCGGCTCGATGGCCATGGCACGGGCAAGCGCCACGCGCTGGCGCTGACCGCCGGAGAGCTGGTTCGGATAGCGCTTTTCGAGGCCTGAGAGTTGCACCATGTCGAGCAGTTCCAGGGCGCGGCGGCGGATCTCCGCCTTTGGCGGACGATCGCCGCGCGGCCGGACCGTCAAGCCGAAAGCGATGTTGTCGGCCACCGTCATATGGCGGAACAGCGCATAGTGCTGGAATACAAAACCGACATGGCGCTCCTGGACGCTCTTCAGCGAGGCGTCTTCGTCGCCAAAGAAGATCTGGCCGCGGGTCGGCTGCTCAAGGCCGGCGATCAGCCGCAGCAGCGTCGTCTTGCCAGAGCCCGAAGGACCCAGAAGCGCGATCAATTCGCCGGAGCGGATGTCGAGGGACACATCGTGCAGCGCGGGGTAGCGGTCGAATTCCTTGCGGATATTGGAAACTCTCACTTCCATAGGAGGCAATGCCTTTCAATGCTTGCGGCCAGCGGCGATTTCCGCGCCGAACCGCAATTCGAGAACTGTCTTGATGATGAGGGTGACGAGGGCCAAAGCTGCCAGCAGCGAGGCGACTGCGAAGGCGCCGACGAAATTGTATTCGTTGTAGAGAATCTCCACATGCAGCGGCATGGTGTTGGTCAGCCCGCGGATATGGCCCGAAACCACCGAGACGGCGCCGAATTCGCCCATGGCGCGGGCATTGCAGAGCAACACGCCATAGAGCAGGCCCCATTTGATATTGGGCAGCGTCACATACCAGAAAGTCTGCCAGCCATTGGCGCCCAGCGACAGCGCCGCTTCCTCGTCGCCATTGCCCTGTTCCTGCATCAGCGGGATCAGTTCGCGGGCAACGAAGGGGAAGGTCACAAAGATGGTGGCCAGCACGATACCCGGCACGGCAAACAGGATCTCGATCCCGTAGCTCTTCAGCCAGGGACCAAGCGCACTGCCCGCTCCAAACAGCAGCACATAGACCAGGCCCGAAATAACCGGTGACACGGAAAACGGCAGGTCGATCAGGGTGGTCAGGAAGGCCTTGCCCTTGAACTCGAACTTGGCGATCGCCCAGGCGGCGGCGACGCCGAAGACGAGGTTCAGGGGCACCGAAATCACCGCCACCAGCAGGGTCAGCCGAATGGCGGCCAGGGTGTCGGGTTCACCCAGGGCGGCGATGAACTCGCCAGGACCTTTGCGGAAGGCCTCGATGAATACGGCCACCAGCGGCAGCAGCAGAAACAGCAGCAGAAACAGGAAGGCAGCCGCCATTAGGGTGTAGCGGGCGAACGGCGCTTCCGTCGTCGGCGACGGCATGTGACGGGCTTTATGCGCCATAACCATACCTCCTGCGGCTCCAGGCCTGAATGAGATTGATGACCAGCAACATGGAGAAGGAGATCGACAGCATAATCGCCGCAATGGCGGTGGCGGCCGCATAGTTGAACTCTTCCAGGCGGATGACGATCAGCAGCGGCGCGATCTCCGACACATAAGGAATGTTGCCGGCGATGAAGATGACCGAGCCATATTCGCCGACGCCGCGGGCAAAGGCGAGCGCGAAGCCGGTGAGAATGGCGGGCGCGAGACCCGGCAGAAGCACCCGGAACACGGTGTGGAAACGGTTGGCGCCGAGCGTTGCCGCAGCCTCCTCCACTTCCCGATCGATCTCTTCCATGACGGGCTGGACGGTGCGCACCACGAAGGGCAGGCCGATGAACACCAGCGCAATGACGATGCCGGTCGGATTGAAGGCGGCCTTGATGCCGATGAGACCGAGAATGCTGCCAACCCAGCCGTTGTGTGCGTAGAGCGCCGCCAGCGCGATGCCGGCAACGGCCGTAGGCAGGGCAAACGGCAGGTCGACCACCGCGTCGATGATTCGCCGTCCAGGAAATTCATAGCGAACGATCACCCAGGCGACCACAACGCCGAACACAGCGTTGATCAAGGCGGCGATCAGTGCAGTTCCGAAGCTCACCCGAAGCGCGTTGACGGTGCGCTCGTCGGTGAGGATCGCCCAGAATTCAGCGCCGCTGAGCGCCGATGTGCGCCAGACAAGGCCGGACAGGGGAATGAGGATGATGAGGGTCAGGTAGGCGAGGGAAAAGCCAAGCGTCAGTCCGAAACCCGGAATGACGCTTGGCTTTCTGATCCGCCACCCTGCACTTGCAGTGGTGGATGTCGTCACGAACTCAGTTTCCCGGTTTGTAGATCTGGTCGAAGACGCCGCCATCGCCGAAATGCTCAGGCTGTGCCTTCACCCATCCGCCGAAGATCGGATCGTCGATTGTCACCAGCTTAATCTCAGGCAGCTGCTTGAGCAACTCCGGCTTCACAAGCTCCGGCTTCGACGGCCGGTAGAAATGCTTGGCGGCGATATTCTGCCCCTCTTCCGAATAGAGATAGGCCAGATAGGCTTCGGCCTGTTTGCGGCTGCCCTTGGCATCGACATTGCCATCGACGACGGCGACCGGCGGCTCTGCCCGGATCGAGATCGGCGGGGCGACAATGTCAAAAGCATCCGCGCCAAACTCTGCACCGGCCAGATAAGCCTCGTTTTCCCAGGCCAGCAGCACGTCGCCGATTTCACGCTGGGCAAATGTCGTCAGCGAACCCCGCGCGCCGGTATCGAGTACGGGCGCCCGCTTGAACAGTTCAGAGATATAGGCCTTGATCTTGTCCTGATCGCCGCCGAATTCCTCGTTCGCCCAGGCCCACGCCGCCAGATAGTTCCAGCGTGCACCGCCGGAGGTCTTGGGGTTCGGGGTGACGATCGTGACGTCGCCCTTTACCAGATCGCCCCAGTTGTGGATGCCCTTGGGATTGCCCTTGCGCACCAGGAAGACGATCGTCGACGTGTAGGGCGAAGAATTGTTGGGCAGGCGGGTCCGCCAGTCCTTGGCGATCTTGCCGGTCTTTTCGGCGATGGCGTTGATGTCGCTTTCCAGCGCCAGCGTCACGACATCCGCTTCCAGCCCGTCGATCACGCCGCGCGCCTGCTTGCCTGAGCCGCCATGCGACTGCTGGATCGTGACGTCCTCGCCAGTCTCGGCCTTCCAATGAGCGGCGAAGGCGTCGTTGTATTCCTTGTAGAGTTCGCGTGTCGGATCATAGGACACGTTGAGCAAAGTTGTCTGCGCCATGGCGCCGGAGACCGATCCGAGCGACAGGCTGACCCCCACAATTGCTGTCATTAACCCTTTGGAAAAACTGAGCATTTCCGTCACTCCCGTTGTGATCTGCCCATTTACTCTACTGACTTAGTAGAGTTAGTCAACAAGCCAGGATGCGTTCGCAAAAATCATTCCCTGCGGCGCTGGCCGGGAACTCATTCGTTCTGAAAAAGCCCATGCAGACAAAACAAACGCGGACAAGACGGGGGTCCTGCGACAAAATGCGGAGCGTCGCTACCGCGAGGTTTCAGGCCTTGGCAAGCGCCGGCATCAGACCCTGGCCCTCGTCTTCGTCGTGCAAAGCATCGGCAATCGTCGTGCCAAACAGCACCGCGCGGGTCTGTTCGGCGACACGGGCAAAGACGTGCCGGATCTCGCAGCTTCCCTCATCCCGGCAATCGTCGCAGCGGCGATAGGCGGTGATGGACAGGCAGGGCAGCGGCGCGATCGGCCCGTCGATCATTCTGAGGATTTCGCCGAAGGTGATGGTATCGGCTGCGCGCAGCAGCAGATAGCCGCCCTGCTTGCCACGCCGGCTGGCGACGATGCCGTGATGCTTCATGTCGAGCAGGATCTGCTCCAGGAACTTGCGCGGAATATTCTGGGACTCGGCGATATCGGCGATCAGGACCGGTTCGGACGGGGTGGCGCGCGCCAAGGCCGTCAGAGCCCGAAGTGCATATTTTGCCTTTTGCGATATCATGTCATTCCGCCAAACAGCCAGGATTCCGTCCCGGAAGGGGCGGCCTCATTATCGATTCTACAGCCACACCACGGTGATTGCAAAGAAGGCGACGAGCAGTACGGCACAGCTAACAGGCCAGCCGGCCCTCGGGAAGTCCGAAAAGCGGTATCCGGCAATTCCCATGGCAATGGTATTGTTATGATGCCCGAAGGGCGTCAGAAAATCGACCGAAACGCCGATTGCCACGGCAAACAGCAAAGCCTCGACCGGACAATCAAAATGGCGGGCCATCTCGACTGCGACCGGGATCAGGACAAGGGCTGCCGAGGCGTTGTTGATGAATGGCGTCAACAGGAAGGCGGAGACCAGCATCAGGCCGACCGCCGCCACCGGCGCATCGCTCGGCATGGCGCTGGCCAGCCAGCGGGCTATGGATGCGGCCGCCCCGGTGGTTTCGACGGCTGCGGCCAGCGGCATCATCGAGGCCAGCATGATGATGATCGGCCAGTTGATATCGGCAAGCGCCGCCCGCAGATTGAGCTGCCTCATTGCCAGCAGCACAAGAACCACCAGGCCGAATGCCATTTCGGTGGGCACCAGTTCGAATGCGGCCAACAGGACACCCAGGGCAAAGACGCCAAGCGACAGCAGGGACGGCGGCGCTTTCCAACGCTCCGCCGAGGGCCAGAGCTGCAGGCTTTCGGCTTCGCGCAAGGCGGTGGCGACGTCCTTTTGGTCGCCGCGCAGATAGAGGATATCGCCGATTGAAATGCGCTGGTCGACCAGCCG
This sequence comes from Agrobacterium sp. a22-2, assembly GCF_012276985.1. GTDB lineage: Bacteria > Pseudomonadota > Alphaproteobacteria > Rhizobiales > Rhizobiaceae > Allorhizobium. The sequence goes on from NZ_JAAXMM010000001.1 coordinate 269,581, forward strand.
GCCCTCGATGCGCGCCGTTTGCGTTCCGATGCCGACGACGGAAATGCCGCGGGCGCGAAACACCTCCAGCGTCCGGATGGACGAGCCGACCAGCGTGCTTTCCGGCATGACCACCGCTTCGAGCAGCGGCGTCCCGTCGTCATGGTCGCGATCGGCATAGGCAAGCGCGCCCGTGTCGATTAGCTTGGTGATCCTGCCCAGTTCACCATTGATGAGCACGACATCGCCCGACTGGAGAACGATATCGCCGCGCCGGGCAAACAGATAGCGGCCATCGCGCACGACGGTGTGCAGGCTCAGGTTTTGGCTGCTTTCGATGTCGGGCAACCGGCAACCGGTCCAACCGGATCCGTCGCGAATACGAAACTCGGCCAGAATCCGTCGCCCGCCGTGCTCGCCCGCCGGTGCTTCGTCCCGTTCCTCGCCCAAGATCCGCGGCACCCAGAGCACCAGGATCACCAGACCCATGATTGTTGCCGGCACGCCAGCATAAGCGAAATCGAAGAAGCCAAGCGGCTCGCCCGTGAAATCACGGTTTGCGGCACTGACAATGAGGTTTGCCGGGGTGCCGATCAGCGAGCAGGTGCCGCCAAGCAAGGTGGCATAGGACACCGGCAGCAACAGTTTGCGCTGAGACATACCGGTCGAGGCGGCGATCTGAAAGACCATAGGAAGAACGAGCGCCAGGGCGCCGATATTGTTCATGAAGACCGAAACGAAGGCCGCCAGCGCCGAGAGAGCGACGATAACTGCTATATCCGAGTGTGCGAAACGCAAGATGAAGCGGGTGGCAGGATCCAGCACACGCGAGCGTCCGAGAACCTGCACGATGATCAACACTTCGACAACGGTGACGACGGCAGAGCTGGAATAGCCGGAGAAGATGTCGCCGACGGGCACCAGGCCCAGGAGGAAGCCGGCGGCAACGCCGGCGATGGCAACGAGTTCCATGCGGAACCGTTCGGTTGCGAAGGCCACAAACATTGCGGCCAGCAGGCCAACGATCGCGACCTGGTCAAACGCTGGTGCCGTTGCCTGCATCTTGCTCGGTCGCTCCGGCCTTCACGGCGTAATCTTCAAGTCTACATTGTGCAATCACGGCCCGGTCTTAGCAAGTGGTCAGCACGCCGCGGCACGGCGGCTCGAGGTTGCGGAAAGCGACCGGCAGGCGACGCCAATTCAGCTGGCGCGCTTTTCCATTGGTTCGTCCTGGGTCAAGTCGTTGAGGCCAGGTGCAGCCACGAATTGCTCAAGCGTCATGGTGTCCAGAATAGCAGCAATGGCGTCGCGGACCTGGGTCATCGAACGCCGCACCTGACAGGTTTCCGGATCGGCACAGTCGTCACAAGCCTCAAAGGCAGTCCGGCTGGCGCAACGAATCGGCGCCAACGGTCCGTCGATAATTCGAATTGCGTGACCAATACGGATCTCGCTGGCGGGATGCGAAAGGGAGTAACCGCCACCTGGCCCCTTTTTGGATCGCAGGATGCCGCCATTGCGCAGTTCCAGCAAAATGGTGTCGAGGAACTTCTTCGGGATATTGTTGCGCAGCGCGATCTCGCTGATGAATGCCGTTTCTCCCGGACCAAGCTTGGCCAGATCGACGAGGGCCTTCAATCCGTATTTGCCTTTTTTCGTCAGCATTGCCGTCTGCTTTCCACACCGCGCCGAGGCGCGCGCCAGCCTAAATCATCCAAGCATGTGTACATCCAACATTGCCGGATGCTGGTCCACAAGCCTTAAAACCATATAAAAATTATAAATTTCATACGCAAGTTCGTCGCTGGCGATTGTGTCGGGAGAACGGCCCCGCATGCGCAATCCGCAGATCTTTGTTGGTCGGACTCCGCTCGGATTTGGATTTTCCAGGAAACCGGATGGAACCTTCGGGCGCGCCATGAATTAAATAGACATATTTTCTATAAAATATATAGATTTAAAAAATGCTTTACCTACACATGGCATGAAAGAGTCCCTATCTTTTGTAAGCCGACTGAAAACGTCAACGTCTGCAGGAGGAAAAGAGATGCGCCGCCAAAACCCGATTTTGCTGAAGCCTGCGAGCCGTCCGATGGGCCGCAAGGATCATGGCTTGCCCCAGGTCTTTGATCTGAAATCGGCCCTGCTCGATCTGTCGGGCGGAGTGATGTCCGCGAGTGCCGTAGCCGCAGGTCGCGCCAGACATTGCCGCCTGGACCGGATTTCGCCGAAGAAGAAAACCGCCGCTGAGCAGCTTTCGCCACGCTGTGGAGGCGCAGAGGTCAAGAGGACGCGGTCGCGCGGCGCAGGGCCGGGCGTAGTCGACCCGATACGATACCGCACGTCAACGGCCTGGGCATGGATTTCAGCACTGGTCGCAGCGCCTGTCGTCGCCATGGCCAATCGTTTCGCGCGGTCGGTCGAACAGGCTAATCCCGATCACTGGTATCACGATTGAAGCCGGCAAACGGTTGGGACCTATATCTCGCTGATGAGACGTCGGTTGCTGCCGTCAGGAATTACGGGTGAAGTCCTGGGTGTTCGCCTGATAGGCCTTGGCGATGAAGCCGGCCACGCTGCGGATACGGGGCACATCGCGCAGGTCGCGGTGGCAGACCAGCCAATAGCTGCGCCGAAGCGTCACCTCGTCCGGCAGAACGATCGCCAGATCAGGATATTTTGAAGCGATGAAATTCGGCAGAACACAGAGGCCAAGGCCGTTGCGGGTGGCCGTCAGCTGCGCGAAGATGCTGGAACTCTGAAATTTTGCCCTGAGGCCGTGATGCACGTCGCCCAGATAATCGAGACCCGGGGCGAAGATCATGTCCTCGATATAGCCGATGAAGGGATGGTCGAGCAGGTCATCGCGCCTGCGGATCGGAGCGCTGTCGGCGAGATAGGATCGTGCGCCGTAGACGTGCAGACTGTAATCGCCGATCTTTTCGGAGACATAAGGACCGGCCTTGGACGGATCCAGCGCCACCGCCACATCCGCTTCCTTGCGCGACAGCGACATGATCTGCTGGATCGTCACCAGTTCCAGCGAGATATTCGGGTGGTCTGCCACGAACTCCGTCAGGCGCTCGGTAAAGAAGAAATTGGCAAAACCCTCCGGGGCGCTGAGCCGCACGACGCCGCGCAAGGTGGTGAGTCCTGAGGAAATATCGGCCTGCAGGCGCTCGGTCTCGGTTTCCATCCGCTCGGCCGTCTCGATGAAGCGCTGCCCGACATTGGTCAGCACGTAGCCGCGCGGGTTGCGCTCGAACAGCTTGACCTTCAGGACGAATTCGAGCCGGTCGATCCGACGGGCGACCGTGGCATGACTTGAGCGTAGCTGTCGTGCCGCTGTGGACAATTGCCCGGTGCGGGCCACCGCGAGAAAGAACTGCAGATCGTCCCAGGTGAACAATGTCCGGTGCTTTTGCGTCATAGCCTTCTCCATCTGTTCAAAAATGAACAGACCCTGTTTGCAAATAGCGACCAATGCGGTCTTGCGTCAATCAGACAATTTCGGGAACGTAGCGTCAGGGGAGCAGCTTTGAGGAGTGGCTGTTCACCATTTTTGAACAGACTCGCAATCTGGCATCTCTGGGAGGAGAAATTATGCGCAAGAATCTTATCGCATCCATGGCACTCGTGCTGGCAAGCAGCACCTCGGCATTCGCAGATGCGTCGGATGGCAAGGTCAAGATCGGCATCCTGAACGACCAGTCCGGCGTCTATGCCGATTTCGGCGGCAAGTCTTCGGTCGAAGCGGCCAAGATGGCCATTGAAGATTTTGGCGGCAAGGTGCTGGGCGTGCCGGTCGAGATTGTCGACGCCGACCACCAGAACAAGGCCGACATCGCTTCCAACATCGCCCGCCAGTGGTTCGACACCGAGCAGGTCGACGCGATCATGGAGTTGACGACGTCTTCGGTCGCGCTCGCGGTGCAGGCGATCGCCAAGGAAAAGAAGAAAATCGACATCGTCACCGGTGCCGCAACCACGGAACTGACCGGCAAGCAGTGCAGCCCCTACGGCTTCCATTGGGCCTATGACACGCACGCCCTGGCCGTCGGCACCGGCGGTGCTCTGGTCAAGCAGGGCGGCGACAGCTGGTTCTTCCTGACCGCCGACTATGCGTTCGGTTATTCGCTCGAGCAGCAGACCGGCGATTTCGTCAAGGCCAATGGCGGGACGATCACCGGCGCCGTGCGCCATCCGCTCGCCTCCAACGATTTCTCGTCCTTCCTTCTGCAGGCCCAATCGTCCGGCGCAAAAGTCATCGGCCTTGCCAATGCCGGCGCCGACACCCAGAATGCCATCAAGCAGGCCGCCGAATTCGGCATCACGGCCGGCGGCCAGCGACTGGCGGCCCTTCTCTTCACCCTGGCCGAAGTGCATGGCCTTGGGCTTGAGGCCGCGCAAGGCCTGACGCTGACAGAGGGTTTCTACTGGAACCGCGACGAGGAAAGCCAGAAATTCGGCAAGCGCTTCTTCGACCGCACCGGCAAGATGCCGAACATGGTGCATACCGGCACCTATTCCGCCGTGCTTCAATACCTGAAGGCAATCGACAAGGCCGGCACGGATGAGACGGAAGCCGTCTCGAAGGTGCTGCATGAAATGCCGGTCGACGACGTGTTCGGACGCGGCGGCACGGTTGGCGCCAATGGCCGGATGTTCCACGACATGTACCTGCTGCAGGTCAAGAAGCCCGGTGAGAGCGACGTTGCCTGGGATTACTACGACGTTCTCGCCACGATCCCCGGCAAGGAAGCCTATATCGATCCGGCCAAGAGCGGCTGCGATCTGGCTGCGAAGTAAAGCACACATGTCGCTGAACACTGCACAGATGCAGGAAGAACCGCGGGTGGTCTTGTCCGCCCGCGGTCTCTGCAAGAGCTTCGGGGCTTTCGCCGCCGTCAGCAATGTCGATCTGGATGTGCACCATGCGCGCGTCCATGCCTTGATCGGGCCGAACGGCGCCGGCAAGACCACGGTCTTCAACCTGCTGACCAAGTTTCTGGCGCCGACGAGTGGGACGATCAGTCTTCTCGGCACGGACATTACGCGGGTCGCTCCCGACAAGGTGGCGCGTCTGGGACTGGTCCGCTCCTTCCAGATCTCGGCCGTCTTCCCGCATCTGACGGTGCTCGACAATGTGCGCGTCGCCCTGCAGCGACCCAACCATCTGGCCACGCAATTCTGGAAGCCGATGTCGGCGCTCGACCGGCTGAATGCCCGGGCCGACGAGTTGATTACCGCCGTCGGCCTCTCCAGGGAACGCAATGCGGTTGCCGCCGATCTTTCCTACGGCCGCAAGCGCGTGCTGGAGATCGCAACAACCCTGGCGCTTGAACCGAAAGTGCTGCTGCTCGACGAGCCGATGGCCGGCATGGGGCAGGAAGACGTCGGCATCGTTGCCGAGATCATCCGCAATGTCGCCAGGGAACGGGCCGTGCTGATGGTCGAACACAATCTGAAAGTCGTTGCCGATATCTGCCACCATGTCACGGTTCTGCAGCGCGGCGAGATCCTGGCCGAGGGCGATTATGCCAAGGTCAGCGAAGATCCCCGGGTGCGGACGGCCTATATGGGCAACGAGGAGCACTGACATGGGCACTCTGCTGCAAGTCAAGAATTTGAACGCCTGGTACGGCGAAAGCCATGTTCTGCACGGTGTCGACATGACCGTCGAGGAAGGCGAGATGATCACCATTCTCGGCCGCAACGGCGTCGGCAAGACGACGACACTGCGCACGATCATGGGCATCCTGCGCGAACGCAAGGGCGAGATCCGCTTCGACGGCCGCGACATGATGTCTGTGCCTCTGCATCGCACTGCCCATGCCGGGATCGGCTTCGTGCCCGAAGAGCGCGGCATCTTCTCGACGCTGACCGTCGAGGAGAACCTCATGCTGCCGCCGGTGGTCGCCAAGGGCGGCATGCCGCTCGACGAGATCTATGAGCTGTTTCCCAATCTCCTGGAGCGTCGCTCCAGCCCCGGCACCAAGCTGTCGGGCGGCGAACAGCAGATGCTGGCCATGGCCCGTATCCTGCGCACCGGCGTCAGGCTGCTGATCCTCGACGAGCCGACCGAAGGTCTGGCGCCCGTCATCGTCCAGCGCATCGGCGAGGTGCTGAAGAAACTGAAAACCCGCGGTATGACCGTGCTGCTGGTCGAGCAGAATTTCCGCTTTGCCAGCAAGGTCGCCGACCGGTTCTACCTGATGGATCACGGCCAGATGGTTGGCGATTTCCCGGTGGCGGAATTGCCCGAACGCATGGGCATGCTCAACAAGGTTCTGGGGGTCTGACGAGATGACGATGATTTTCGGAATACCCATGCAGGCCCTGTTCGGGCAATTGCTGATCGGACTGATCAACGGCTCCTTCTATGCCTTGCTCAGCCTTGGCCTTGCGGTCATTTTCGGCCTGCTGCGGGTCATCAATTTTGCCCATGGCGCGCAGTATATGCTTGGGGCTTTCGTTGCCCTGCTGCTCCTGCAATATCTCGGCATCAACTACTGGTTTGCGCTGATCCTGGCGCCGCTTCTGGTCGGCCTGTTCGGTGCTGCCATCGAGCGGACCATGCTCAGCCAGCTCTACAAGATCGATCCGCTATACGGACTGCTCTTCACCTTCGGCCTAGCGCTGACCATCGAGGGCACGTTCCGCTATCTCTACGGCGCCTCGGGCCAGCCCTATTCGGTCCCCTCAGCCCTGGCCGGTGGCGTCAATCTCGGTTTCATGTTCCTGCCGATCTATCGCGGCTGGGTCGTGGTAGTCTCGCTTTTGGCCTGTATCGCTACATGGTTGCTGATCGAAAAGACCAAGCTCGGCTCCTACCTGCGGGCGGCGACGGAAAATCCTGTCCTGGTGCAGGCCTTCGGCATCAATGTGCCGCTGCTGCTGACGCTGACCTACGCGCTCGGGGCCGGTCTCGCCGCCTTTGCCGGCGTGCTGGCGGCGCCGATCTACCAGGTGTCGCCGCTGATGGGCACCAATATCATCATCGTGGTCTTCGCGGTCGTGGTCGTCGGCGGCATGGGCTCGATCCTCGGCGCCATCATCACCGGCTATATGCTGGGGGTGGCGGAGGGGCTGACCAAGGTCTTCTATCCCGAGGCATCCAATATCGTGGTCTTCGTGATCATGGCCGTGGTCCTGCTGATCAGGCCGGCCGGTCTCTTCGGACGGGATGCGTAACATGGCGGATATCACCGATATGACCAGTTCCAAGATCCAATCCTCGGGCCTCAGCCGCAAGGCTGCAGCGGTGCAGATCACCTTCCTGGCGGTCGGTCTCATTGCGCTGCTTCTCGCCCCGATCTTCCTCTATCCGATTTTCCTGATGAAGCTCCTGTGCTTCGCGCTGTTTGCCTGCGCCTTCAACCTGCTGCTCGGCTATACCGGCCTGCTGTCGTTCGGCCATGCGACCTTCTTCGGTGGCGCGGCCTATTTCACCGCCCATGCCGCCAAGGAATGGGGCCTGACGCCGGAGCTGGCGATCCTGGTCGGCGTGCTGGGAGCCGCCGTGCTCGGCCTCATCATGGGTTTCTTCGCGATACGGCGGCAAGGCATCTATTTCGCGATGATCACGCTGGCGCTGTCGCAGATGTTCTTCTTCTTCTGCCTGCAGGCCGAGTTCACCAAAGGCGAGGATGGACTTCAGGGCGTGCCGCGCGGCCATCTGTTCGGCCTGATCGATCTCTCCGGGCCAACCAATATGTATTATTTCGTGCTAGCGGTCTTCGTCATCGGCCTGCTCATCATCTGGCGCTTCGTCAACTCGCCGTTCGGCATGATCCTGAAGTCGATCCGCGAAAATGAACAGCGGGCGATCTCACTCGGCTATTCCGTGCAGTATTACAAGCTTGGCGCCTTCGTGATGTCTGCAGCGCTGACCGGTCTTGCCGGAGGGTTGAAGGCGCTGGTCTTCCAGTTCGCGACGCTGACCGACGTCACCTGGCAGATGTCCGGCGAAGTCATCCTGATGACGCTGCTCGGCGGCATCGGCACGCTGATCGGCCCGATTTTCGGCTCCGGCCTGGTGGTCGCCCTGCAGAACTACCTGGCGACCTCGGATTTCCCGGTGACCATCATCACGGGCGTTGTCTTCATGGTTTGCGTCCTGCTCTTCCGGCGGGGCCTGATCGGCGAATTCTACGCATCCCGCCTTGGCCGGGCATTCGGCTTCGAACACCGCAAATAAGGCATGGCGAGCCAGGCCCTGCCCGGCTCCGACCATGGGATACAGCAAAGAATGAGCAGGCCCGCTGTCGCGCGACAGGCGGCAAGGAAGACCTGCGGAGAATGGGCATGGACCAGTTCGACTATATCATCATCGGGGCCGGCAGTGCCGGATGCGTGGTTGCCAACCGCCTCTCGGCCGACCGCAACAACCGCGTCCTGCTTCTGGAGGCCGGCGGCAGCGACAATTACCACTGGATCCATATCCCGGTCGGCTATCTCTATTGCATCAACAATCCGCGCACCGACTGGTGTTTCATGACCGAGGCCGAGCCGGGGCTGAACGGCCGGGCGCTGAACTATTCGCGCGGCAAGGTGCTGGGCGGCTGCTCGTCGATCAATGGCATGATCTATATGCGCGGCCAGGCGCGCGACTACGATCTCTGGCGGCAGATGGGCTGCGAGGGCTGGGGCTGGGACGATGTGCTGCCGATCTTCCGCAAGTCGGAGGATTTCTATCGCGGCGAAAGCGATCTGCACGGCGCCGGCGGTGAATGGCGGGTGGAAAAGGCGCGGGTACGCTGGGATGTGCTGGAGGCTTTCCAGAAGGCGGCCGGAGAGGCCGGCATTCCGGCGACCGAGGATTTCAACCGTGGCAACAACGAAGGCGCCGGCTATTTCGACGTCAACCAGCGCTCCGGCATCCGGTGGAACACCGCGAAGGCCTTTTTGAAGCCGGCCCGCGGCCGCGCCAATCTTACGGTTCTGACCAAGGCACAGGTGCGCCGGCTGCTGGTCGAGGACGGCGAAGTGACGGGCGTCGAATATCAGCATGACGGCGTTGCAAAGCAGGCCCTGGCACGGCGTGAGACCGTTCTCTGTGCCGGGTCGATCGGCTCGCCGCATATTCTGGAACTCTCCGGCATCGGCCGCGGCGACATTCTGCGCGAAGCCGGCATCGAGACTATCAAAGAGGTCAAGGGGGTCGGCGAGAACCTGCAGGACCACCTGCAACTGCGCATGGTCTACAAGGTGACCGGTGTGCCGACGCTGAACGAAAAGGCCAGTTCCTTCTTCGGCAAGGCGTCGATCGGCCTCGAATATGCGCTGAAGCGCTCCGGACCGATGTCGATGGCGCCGAGTCAACTCGGCATCTTTACCCGCTCCGGACCGGACAAGGAGACGCCGGATCTGCAGTATCACGTGCAGCCGGTGTCGCTCGACAAGTTTGGCGACCCTGTCCATGCCTTTCCGGCAATGACCGCCAGCGTCTGCAACCTGAGGCCCGAAAGCCGCGGCTCGGTGCATGTGAGAAGCCCGGATTTTGCCGCACAACCAAAAATCCGGCCGAATTATCTCTCCACCCAGTCGGACCGCGACGTGGCCGTCAGGGCGATCCGGCTGACCCGGGAGATCGTTTCAAAACCCTCGTTCGCCCGCTTCAATCCGCAGGAATACAGGCCCGGTCCCGCGTTCGAAACGGATGCGGACCTGGAAAGGGCCGCCGGTGACATCGGCACGACGATCTTCCATCCCGCCGGCACGATGCGCATGGGCGGCGATCCGGACAGCGTGGTCGATCCGCGGCTTCGAATGCGGGCGCTGAGGCGGCTGCGGATTGCCGATGCCTCGGTGATGCCGACCATCACCTCGGGCAATACCAACTCGCCGACCATCATGATCGCCGAAAAAGCCGCCGAAATGATCCTCAGGGATAACCGATAGAGCCAAGGGCCTGTCTGGCCGCCTATGCGCTGGACAGCCGCCGCCAACGGGTCCATTTCGGGAAAATGACCAATCGGCGGGAGAGAGATGCACGACATGGAACACGACACCGACGAAATCCTCATCGAACGGCAAGGCAGCGCAGCGATCCTTCGCCTCAACCGGCCGAAGGCGCTGAACAGCGTTACCCTGCCCATGGTGCGGGTGATGAAACGAGCCATGGCGGATTTTATCGACGACCCTGATGTGGCCTGCGTCATCCTGGCCGGTGCTGGCGAGCGCGGTCTTTGCGCTGGCGGCGATATCCGCAAGATCTATGATCAGGGCAAGGCCGGCGATGCCGCGGTGACGCAGTTCTGGCGGGAGGAATTTCCGCTCAACTATACGATCTCCCACTATCCCAAGCCCTATGTGGCGCTGATGGACGGCATCACCATGGGCGGCGGCGTGGGCCTTGCCTCGCACGGCGCCGTCCGGATCGTCACCGAGCGCACCCGCCTTGCCATGCCCGAGACAGGCATCGGCTATTTTCCCGATGTCGGCACCACGTGGCTGCTGCCACGGGCGCCCGGCGAGGCCGGGACATGGATGGCGCTGACGGGCAACGAGATCAGCCCGGCGGATGCACTCTTTGCCGGCCTTGCCGATCATGCCGTGGCATCCGCCGATCTCAACGGGCTGGTGGCAGCGCTTGGCGCATTAAGAGCCGATGCCGACCTCGAGGCCGTCGAGGCGGTGGTCGGACGGTTCTCCCTCGCTCTTCCGGAGGGGTCTCTCAGCCAGAACCGGACCGTGATCGACCGGGCCTTCCGTTTCGATACGGTGGAGGAGATCCTGTCGGCGCTGGAGCACGAACCTGGCGATTTCGCTAAGGACAGCCGCGCCACCATGCTGAAGCGCTCGCCGACCAGCTTGAAGCTGGCGCTCCGACTGCTCCGGCTCGGCCGGGAGAGTTCAGGCCTTGTCGAATGCCTGGAGCGGGAGTTCGCCGCCGGCACGGAAGTGCTGCGCGGTCACGATTTCTACGAGGGCGTGCGCGCCGCGATCATCGACAAGGACCGCAATCCGCAATGGCAGCCGGCCAATCTCGGCGCCGTCTCCGACACTGACATCGCCCGCTATCTCGTTATCGGGCATCACCCGCTTTTTCCCGATCACCGTTTATGAAGGTATCCCAGAGATGACACAGATCGCTTTTATCGGCCTTGGCAATATGGGCGGACCGATGGCCGCAAACCTCGTCAAGGCTGGCCATCAGGTGGCCGGTTTCGATCTGTCGGAAACCGTGTTGAAAGCGGCGGCCGAGGCCGGGGTCAAGCCATGCGGCACACTGTCCGAGGCCTTGCAGTCTGTGCAAGGCGTCATCACCATGCTGCCGAAGGGCGCCCATGTTCTGTCCGTCTGGCGTGATCTTGTTGCAGCCGTGCCGGCTGGTACCCTGCTGATCGATTGCTCGACGATCGATGTGGACAGTGCACGCAGTGCCCACAGGCTGGCCGAGGAGGCTGGTTGCCTGTCGCTTGATGCACCGGTTTCGGGCGGCACCGGTGGTGCGAGCGCCGGGACGCTGACCTTCATGGCCGGCGGCACCGAAGCCGCCTTCGCCGCGGCTGAACCTTTCCTCAACAGCATGGGCGCCAAGATCGTGCATTGCGGCAGCGCAGGCGCCGGACAGGCCGCCAAGATCTGCAACAACATGATCCTCGGCATCTCGATGATCGGCGTCTGCGAAGCCTTTGCGCTCGGGGAAAAGCTCGGGCTCTCCCATCAGGCACTGTTCGATGTCGCGTCCACCTCGTCCGGTCAGTGCTGGTCGATCAACACCTATTGCCCGGTGCCCGGTCCGGTGCCGACCTCGCCGGCCAACAACGGTTACAAACCCGGCTTTGCCGCCGCCCTGATGCTCAAGGATCTCATGCTGGCGCAGGAGGCGGCGCTGGCAAGCGGCGCATCCACCCCGCTTGGTGCAGAAGCCGCGCAACTCTACGGCCTGTTTGAGAAACAGGGCAATGCCGGCCGCGATTTTTCCGCCATCATCGAGATGCTGCGCGGCAAGTCCACCTCTTAACACCAAATCTCGACGACGCCAGCAGGACCGAGAAGCCATCCTGTAGGTTCCTATCATCGAGATTTGGTATAAGGCCATTCAGCAGCCGCAAACGGCTTCTTTCGTCTCGCCTTTCCCCAGACTCCCCTGCCCTGCCCGCCCGGCCCATCTGACTGATCGGCCGGGCCGCCATGTGTCTTTTGCAGCGCTACCATGTCCTGCAACCCGGGCAGTGGGATTGACAAATGTCGCTTTCCGATTTACGACTAACGAAAATGATAATTCGTCAGTCGTAAATCGAAAGTGAACTGCCGTATGATTGAACCCCTGGAAGCCGCCGCCGAATCCACTCGGCTGGACAATGTCCACCGCATCCTCGATGCGGCGGAACGGCTGTTCCGTCACTACGGCTACGCGAAGACCAACGTTGCCGACATTGCCCGTGACCTCGGCATGTCGCCGGCCAACATCTATCGCTTCTTTTCGTCGAAGGCGGATATTCATCAGGCGATCGCCCAGCGCATGCTGGATGCCGGCCATGAGGCGGTACTGGCGATCGCCCGCCTGCCCCTGAGTGCGGAGGAGCGGCTGCGCCAATATGGCCTGCAGCTCCACCGCATGACGGTCGAGACCATGCTGGACGAAGAGAAGGTCCACGAGATGGTCGTCGTCGCGCTCGACCAGCAGTGGCCGGTCATCGAAGGTCATATTTCGCGGCTGGACGACGTGGTCGCGTCGATCATCCGTGACGGTATTGCTGCCGGCGAATTCGAGGAACAAGACCCCATCCGTGCGGCACGCTGCTTCGGCGCCTGCATGGTGACGCTTTGCCACCCGCAGATGGTGGCCCAATGCCTGCAGAAGCCAAACAGGGCGAATGCCGATGAACTCATCGAGTTTGCCCTGAGATCCCTGAAGAAAAACAGATAGTTCACGGCTCTCGCCGTTCCCGACCCATTCAGTATGCCAGGAGCGCATCATGGTTACGTTGAGCAATAGCAGTGCCGGAAGATCCCTTTTTGCGGGCCTTGCCCTGGCCGTCATCGCCCTTGCGGCAACCGGCTGCAGCGAGGAGGTGGCCGAAGCGCCCGAAGTGATCCGCCCGGTCAAGGTCGTGGAGGTCACCGCCATGAGCCAGGGCCGCAAGCTGGAATATTCCGGCTCGGTCAAGGCACGCTACGAAGTGAACCTCGCCTTCCGCGTTGATGGCAAGATCATCGAGCGCGTGGTGGACATCGGCCAGCGGGTTCGGCCGGGGGATCTGCTCGCCCGCGTCGACGCCTCCGACTATAATTTGAGCGTTCGCAGCGCCGAGGCAGCTCTGCAATCGGCAAACAGCCAGGTGGCGACGCTCAGGATCGCCAAATCCCGCGCCGAGCAATTGTTCGCCAAGAACGCCGCTTCGAAATCCGAACTGGAAGAGCGCACGCTCAGCTACGACCAGGCCGTCTCGACACAGCAGTCCGCAATATCGGCGCTGGAGCAGGCCAAGAACCAGGTCACCTATACGCAGCTGCGTTCCGACGTGACCGGCATCGTCACCGAAGTTGCCGGAGAGCCCGGCCAGGTGGTCGGCTCCGGCACGCCTGTGGTCAAGGTGGCGATCGATGGCGAGAAAGAAGTCCAGATCGCAGTTCCGGAAACCGATATCGCCCAGTTCCAGACCGGAATGCGCGTCAAGGCACGCTTCTGGTCAAACGATGCCCTGCTGCTCGACGGCACCGTGCGTGAGGTTGCCGGCAGCGCCGACCCGCAGTCGCGCACGTTTTCGGTCCGCGTCAGCCTTCCCGACGACCCGCGCGTCCTGCTGGGCATGACGGCCACCATTAATGCCGTGACAGACGGCAGTGCCGACGGCTACGAGATTCCGCTCGCCGCTCTTTCCAAGGAGGGTGACGCGCCGACGGTCTGGGTGGTCGACAGGGCGGCAGGCACCGTGCATCCGCGTCCCGTCACGCTCGCCAGCTTCTCCGGAGACGGCGTGCTGGTCACATCGGGGCTGCAGAAGGGCGACACGATCGTCACCGCCGGCACGCAGTTCATGAAGGCTGGCATGAAGGTTCGCGTCGCAGGTCCAGAAAGCCTGCGCACGGCCAAGGCCGAAGGACCGGAACCGGTCGTCGTCCGCTAATTCCAAGATCCATTCGTCCAGAAAATCCCGACAGCGAAGGGGCTCACGATGAGCACGTCCGACCGAGAAAATGCGTCTTTCAACCTGTCGCGCTGGGCGATTGGCCACACCAGCATCGCGCGCTTCCTATTTGCGCTGATCATCATCGCCGGTGCTCTCGGCATCGCCAATATGGGCCAGAAGGAAGACCCGGACTTCACCTTCCGCGTCATGGTGGTCCAGGCCGTCTGGCCGGGCGCCTCGATCGAGGAGATGCAGGACCAGGTGGTCAACAAGATCGAGCGCAAGCTGCAGGAAACGCCGCATCTCGATTATGTCCGCTCCTATACCCGCGCCGGAATTTCGGTGACGACCGTCAACATCAAGGGCGACACCAATGCGGCCGAGGTGAAGGATGCCTTTTACCAGGTGCGCAAGAAGATCGGCGACATCGAAAACGAACTGCCGGACGGCCTGATGGGGCCGTATTTCAACGACGAATTCGGCGACACCTTCATCACCATGCATGCTTTGACTGGCGAGGGCTACAGCTTTCCCGAGCTGAAGGATTTTGCCATCCAGGCCCGCGACATGCTGCTGGCGACGCCGGGCGTTGAAAAAGCGACAATCCTTGGCGACCAGCCGCGCAAGATCTTCATCGACATCTCCTCCAAGGTTCTGGCCGAACGCGGGTTGACGCTGACCAACCTCGCCGATGCGCTGGCGGGCCAGAACACCGTTGACGCCGCCGGATCGGTGGAAACCTCGTTGCGCTCGGTGCGTGTTTCGGTCGAGGGCGGCGTACGCTCGGAAGCCGATATCCGCGAACTGCGGTTGAAGGCCGGCGACCAGATCGTCCGCCTCGGGGACATCGCCACGGTGACCGCGGGACTTGAGGATCCCTATACCCGCAAATTCCGCTTCAACGGCCAGGACAGCGTGCAGATCGGTGTCGTCATGGCCCCCGGCTTCAACGTCATCGACGTGGGCAAGGCCGTCGAGGCCACTTATGACCGCTTCGTCGAGGCGATGCCGATCGGGGTTTCGGTCGACCAGATCTCCAACCAGCCTGAAGTGGTGACCGAAGCCGTCGGCGAATTCACCCAGGCGCTGCTGGAGGCGCTGGCAATCGTTCTCGTGGTGTCGTTCCTGTCGATCGGCTGGCGTTCCGGCCTGGTCATCGCCATCACCATTCCGCTGGTGCTGGCTGCCACATTCGCGATCATGTACCAGATGGGCATCGAGCTGCAGCGCATCTCGCTTGGCGCGCTGATCATCGCGCTCGGCCTGCTCGTCGACGATGCGATGATCGTGGTCGAATTGATGGAGCGCAAGCTCGAGGAAGGCATGGAAAAGCTGGACGCGGCGAGCTTTGCCTATACGTCCACCGCCTTTCCGATGTTGACCGGCACGCTGATCACCATTGCCGGTTTCATTCCGGTCGGATTTGCCGCATCGACGGCCGGCGAATATGTGCGCTCATTGTTTTACGTGGTGGGCATCGCGCTGGTCACATCGTGGGTCGTCGCGGTCTATTTCACCCCTTGGCTCGGGCACATGATCCTCAGGCAGCGCGCCCATGCCGGCGGCGAGCATCACGACGTGTTCGACACTCGCTTCTATCGCCGTCTCTACAAGACCGTGGCGTGGTCGGTGCGCCACCGCGTTATCGTGCTCGGCCTGACGCTTGCCGTCTTCGCCGGCAGCCTGTTCTCCTTCGGCTTTATTCCACAGAGCTTCTTTCCGCAATCCTCGCGGCCGGAAATCCTCGTCGACCTGTGGCTGCCCGAGGGCACCGGCATTGGCGAGGTCGAAAACCAGGCCCGTGCGCTCGAGCAGCGGATCATGGACGATCCGGACAAGACCTTCGTGGCCACCTATATCGGCGAAGGCATCCCTCGCTTCTTCCTGCCGCTCGACCAGCAGCTGCGCAATCCGAATTTCGCCCAGCTGCTCGTCATGTCGAAAGACGCCGAGGCGCGCGAGCGGCTGATCCCCAAGCTGCGCTCGATCCTCACCGAGGACTTTCCCTCGGTACGCTTCAAGGTCGACCGCCTGTTCCTTGGTCCCCCGGTCGGCTGGCCCGTGCAGTTGCGCGTCATCGGACCGGAGCGCGACGAAGTGCGCCGGATCGCCGATGAAGTGAAAGAACGTTTCGCCCAGGATCCGCGCATCGCCACCATTCATGACGACTGGCTGGAGCCGGTGACCACGATGAAACTGGTCATCGACCAGGATCGCGCCCGTGCCCTCGGCGTCACCTCGCAGCGGGTTCGCCAGATGGTGCAGGCCGCCGTCTCCGGCGCACCGCTCGATTCCTTCCGCGACGGCGAGGAAACCGTTTCCATCGTCGCCCGCGAACCGGACGCCACACGTCGCCTGCTCTCGGCCGTGGACTCGGTCTACGTGCCGACCGATTTCGGCGGTTTCGTGCCGGTTTCGCAGATCGCCAAGGTCGTGCCTGTGCTGGAACAGGGCATCGAATGGCGCCGCGACCGCCTGCCGACCATCACCGTGCGCGGCACCCTGCCCGACGGCGTGGAAGGCAGCGATGTCGGCGTGGCGCTCTACAACAGCATGCAGGATCTGCGCGACAGCCTGCCGGTCGGCTACTCGATCGAGATCCAGGGCGGGGCCGAGGAATCGGCCAGCAGCCAGGCCTCGATCGCCGCCAAGGCGCCGGTGATGCTGTTCTTCATCGTCGTGCTGCTGATGGTACAGCTCCAGCATTTCGGCAAGGCCATGCTTGTGCTGGCCACCGGACCGCTCGGCATCATCGGGGCTTCGGCTGCCCTGCTGGTCACCGGCGCTCCCTTCGGCTTCGTGGCCATCCTCGGGGTCATCGCGCTGCTCGGCATCATCATCCGCAACTCGATCATCCTCGTCGACCAGATCGACCAGGATATCGCCGCCGGCATGGTGCGTTCGGAGGCAATCATCGGTGCAGCCGTCAGGCGTTTCCGGCCGATCATGCTGACGGCGCTGACGGCGGTTCTGGCCCTGATCCCGATCTCGCGCGGCGTGTTCTGGGGGCCGCTGGCCTACGCGATGATGGGCGGCATTCTGGTGGCCACCGTGTTGACAATCTTCGTTTTGCCGGCCGGCTATGCACTGTTCTTCGGTCGCGAACCGAAGGGCGGCGCTACGAAGACCGACAAGACACCGGCCAATACGGACGGAACGCCTAACGCGCCGGCGTTCGGAGCAGCCGCTGAATAAATGTTCGGCTTCATCCTGAAGCAAGCTCCTCCTTCGGCCAGCACTTGGCCGAAGGCAGCGGAAGACGGATCGGCCTATTCGTAGCCGGTCATTTCGAGATAGCCGCGGCCGGCATGGGTTCCGGAAAAGCGGATCGGTCCCTCCCAGTAGGGAAAGCGCGTCGTCATGTAGGCCTGAGGATTGATCGGCACGGTCGTCACGCTGAAGCCCTTGGCGGGAACATCGACACGCCAGCGCACCGGGATCGTCTTGCCGGCGACCGAGGCATAGTCGAGCGGCGTCACGGTCATCGCGCCCGGCGGCAAAGGTCCCAGCCTGCCGTCGGCCGAGATCCAGTTGGCGGAGGTGAAGCCTGCGCCACTGTCGCGAAGGCGAAACCCCATCAGCTTTTCGCCGCTGTCGAGGTGCAGGGAGAACCAGTCCCAGCCCGTCTGGTCGGCGGCCAGTGGCTGCGACGACCATTCCCGGTCGAGCCAGGCATTGCCAGTCACCGCGACGTCGCCACCCGGCAGGTGGAGCGTGCCGCTCACCGTGTAGAACGGTTGCGAGTAATAGTAGCTTGCCTGTCCGGCGGCCGATTTCAGCGAATAGCCGCCATCGCCCTGCAGCACCAGCGGCCCCTTGGCGTCGAGCCGCAGATCGTAGGCGAAGTCATCACCCGTTGCCGCCAGATCGAGCCGGGCCAGGCCATCGCTGCCCGTCGAAACCTCTCCGGACGGTGCTGCGGCCCGCATGTGCCAGTCGTCGATCCAGGCCTCAAACGATGCCGCGGATACACCGGCCTGGCCGATGCCGCCGCGCGCCAGTCGTTCGGAGACGAAATGGGCGCTCGGCGTGGTTACGGCCGCATGCCCCATCCAGACCTGCGGACTTGCCCAGCCCTCCGCCTCGCCGGGGGCAAGGGCCGAGCGGAACAGCGTCCACTGGACCCCGTAGTCGGTGCCATCGGCGGCCTGGAGATTGGCGGTGACATACCACCATTCGATCCGGTAGTCGGGATGGGGGCCGTGATCGGCCGGGAACTGGAATTGGACGCCCGGCTGCGGCACGGCAAAACCGTCGGCGCTGGTGCCGAGACCGGCAAAGCCCTGCGCCCCGGCGTGGCCGGGCTGCATCATGAGGGCTGCGACGACGCAACACAGAAGGATCCTAGCGCTCATTGGCAAACACCCTCAACAGATCGGACGGCGTCAGCCGCGCCAGGTTGCGCAGCGGAACGAGGGCCGCCAACAGTGCGGCAACGAACGCAAGGGCCGCCAGCCGCAGCCAGTCGGCCGGGAACAGATGGACGGGCAGCCGCCAGCCGAACGCCTCGACATTGACGATCGCCAGCAGGACATAGGCAAGGCCGAGACCGGCCGGCAGGGCCGCCAGCAAGGTCAGCGAGGCCAACACCATGGTGCGTGCCAGTTCCAACAGCACCAGATGGCGGCGCGTCAGGCCCATGGCCCAGATCGGTGCGATCTGCGGCAGGCGCGGGCCCGACAGGGTCATCAGGCTGGCAAACATCGCCAGACCGGCAATGCCGAGCGTCAGCACGTTCAGCGCCGCCGTCACCGCGAAGGTCTTTTCAAACACCTCCAGCGACCGCTGCTTGATGCTTGCCTGATCAACAACGTTTCGCGAGGGCAGGTCGAAGCGGGATTGCAGCTCGTCTTTCAACCGTTCGGTATCGGACGGCGGCAGGCGCAGGCCATAGCGAAGTCGTGCGACATCGGGATAGTGGGCCGTCAGGGCCTCGATGCCGACGATTACCTGGCCCAAGGGATTGCCGTAGTCGGAATAGACCCCGGCCACCACCGTTTGCCATCCACCCGGCAGGGTCAGCGGATCGCCGAGCTGCAGGCCGTCGCGGCGCGCCATCTGCTCGTTGACCAGCGCTGCCTCGCCACGCGCTATCCTGTTCCACAGCTCAGGCCCGGCCTCCAGCAAAGGCCAATGGTCGCGATAGGTGGCATGATCGGCAACGCCGTAGATCTGCGCCAGCTGACCGGCGATCTCGCCCTCGACACTCCAGATCGGCAGAACGGCATCCACGCGCGGCGTGAGCCAGGCGCGAAGGTCCGCGGCCTCGTCCTCGGTGCGGGCCGTCACATAAAGCTCGGATGCCAGGCGCTGGTCGAGCCAGCCGGTAAATGTCAGGCGAAAGCTCGCGACCATGGTTCCGACCCCGACATTGGCGGACAGCGCCAGCAACAGGGCCATCAAAGCAAGCGACAGGCCGGGAAGCTGCTGGCGGGCATCCGCCCAGAACCATGTCGACAAGGGCCCCTTGGAGAGGCGCTGCATGAGGGCCAGAAACAGCGCCAGCAGCACCGGCAACAGCAAAGCCGATCCGAGCAGCAGGGCGCCCAACACGGCAAAGCCCGCGACCAGGCCCGAACCCCATGTGGCAAAGCCCAGCGACAGGGCAAACAGGCCGAGCGATGCCAGTGCCTGGATGCGCAGGGCGGCTTCCGAGGCCCGCGCCCAGGCGCGCGGCTGGGCCGGCGCCAGCAGCGGCATGCGCCAGACACGCCAGAGGCTCTGGGCCGAGGAGACCAGCGTTCCGAACACGGCAATGGCCAGCCCCGTCGCCCACCATTGCGGGCGAAGCGTCAGCGTTCCCGGCACATCGGCGCCGTAGAGGCCCTGCAGGGTCGCCGCGACATCCGGCAGCAACAGGGAGGCGACGAGATAACCGAGTGCCACGCCGATCAAACCGGCGACCAGCGCCAGGATCAGCAGTTCGGCCAGCAGCAGTCCCATCAGGGTGCCGGCCGGCACACCCAGCGACCGCAGGGTGCGAAAACTCGGCCGGCGCTGCTCGAAGGCAAGGCCGATGGCCGAATAGACGATGAACAGGCCGACCACGAAGGCCAGCAGGCCGAAAGCGGTCAGGTTGAGGTGGAAACTGTCGGTCAACCGCGCCAGATCGCCCTGGCTATCGGGCGCGCGCAACACAAGGCCCGGCGCCAGGGTTTCCAGCGCGGCCGTGTCCGGCGGCGCTCCGGGCGCCAGCACAAGCCGGCTGATCTCTCCCGGTTTGCCGAGCAGCGCCTGGGCGCGGCCGATATCGGTGATCGCCGTGCCCGGTGGCAGGTCCTTGGTGATGCGGAGCGGCGGCAGCACTGCCGCGCTGGCCGCCAAGCGCTCGGCAGTGGCCGACGCGACGTAGAGCAAGCCGGGCGGTGCCAGAAAAGCCAGCAAGCCGTCTCCGCCGCTGACGTCGATCTGCCGGGCATCACTCGGCAGCGTCAGGGGGTCTATGCCGATCACCGTCAAGCGAACAGGACCGAGGCGCAGATCGCCTTCGAGGATCGGCGACACCGGCCAGCCAGCCCGGCGCAGGTCGACATAGACCTGCTGGTCGATCAAACCGCCATCAGCGCGGACAAGCTGCACAAGCCGGTTTTGGCCGACCATGGCCGCCGCACGGTCATAGCTGGCACGCGCCTCGGCATTGACCGCCTGGACGCCTGACCAGAGCGCAGTGGCCAGCGACAGGCCCATCAGCAGCATGGCCAGTTGCAGCGGCCGGCAGCGCCAATGGGACAGGAGGGCCGACAGGCTGGTCCGCAGCATCAGACGATCCGCCCGGCGCGCAGATGCACCCGCTCGTCCAGCCGCTCGGCGAGCCGCGTGGAATGGGTGACCATCAGCAATGACGCGCCGGTTTCAGCAACGAGTTCCATCATCAGCGCCAGAACGGCATCGCCGGTCGCCTCGTCCAGATTGCCGGTCGGCTCGTCGGCCAGCACCAGCCGCGGGCGGGCGGCCAGCGTCCGGCCGATGGCGACGCGCTGCTGCTGGCCGCCGGACAGCTGTTCCGGATAGCGCTTCAACAGATCCGAAAGCCCGAGCTTGGCGATCAGAAGCGACTGCCATTCGGCGTCGTAGCGGGCGGCGAGACGGGCATGAAAGGCCAGATTGGCCGCCACGTCGAGCGAGGGAATGAGATTGAACTGCTGGAAGATCAGCCCGACGACACCGCGGCGCAGTGCCGCCCGGCCGCTGTCGCCAAGATTTGAAATGGTCTGCCCGGCAACGATGACCAGGCCGGAATCCGGACCGTCCAGCCCCGCTGCCAGATGCAGCAGCGTGCTTTTGCCACTGCCGGATTCGCCGGTCAGGGCAAGACTTCGCCCAGCCGCCAGATTGAGGTCGATCTCCTTCAGGACCGTCAGCGGTCCCTCGGAGGTCCGGTAGGATTTCGTCACCTGCTGCAGTGCCAGTACCATCCGCTCGCCATTCTCCATCCGTCGGCCGGCCGCTTCGGCGCAGGGTCTACTTAGGGCATTGCGGGCCGACGTGCGAGTCCCTGCGACGTTCTGCGTCGAACGTCGATATGCATAGAATTCACCGGAATCGTCTTTACAATTTAAAGATGATTTCTTTTGTCATGTATTTGTTCTAGAGCTTCGCACGATCGAACTCCTGCATTCCGAGACTGAGCCCGATGTCCCTGCCGCGTCCCCTGATCGCTGCTGCCGTATTTGCCGCGACGGCCTGCCTATGGTGGGCGGCCAGCGCCTTTGGCTGGATCAATGCCTTCCTGCTGCCTTCGCCGCAAAAGGTGGCGCGTACCCTCTTCGAACTGGCGCAATCGGGTGCCCTTGCCAAACACACCCTGGTCAGCCTGCAGCGGGTGGCGCTCGGCTATGGAATGGCGGTGGCCATCGCCGTGCCGCTGGCCGTGGTCTTTGCCTTCAGCACCCTGGTCCGCAATCTGCTGGAGCCGTTGCTGGAGTTTCTGAGACAGATCCCGCCGCTGGCGCTGATGCCGCTGCTGATGCTGTGGCTCGGCATCGGCGAGACCCAGAAGGTCGGCATCATCATCCTGGCCTGCTTCTTCCCGATCTTTCTCGGCGTGCGCGGCGGCATTGCGCAGGTCGACGCGAAGCTGATCGAGGTCGGCCGGGTCTGCGGCCTCAGCCGCAGCGACATCATGCGGCGCATCGTCCTGCCCTCCTCCATGCCGTCGCTGGTGGTCGGATTGCGGATCGGCCTTGGCTATAGCTGGCGCGCCCTGGTCGGCGCCGAGTTGATCGCCTCGTCGGCCGGCCTTGGCTACATGATCGTCGACGCGGAAAACCTTGCCCGCACCGACATCGTTCTGGCAGGCATTCTGGTGATCGGCGTGATCGGCCTGCTGGCCGACCTGGCCCTCAAGGCGTCGATCGCCCGGGCTGCACCCTGGCTTGCAACCGACCTGGAGATGGCCCGTGCTTGAGCTGCGCGACATCGGCAAACGGTATCGTGTCGGCCAGCGAGACGTCACGGCTCTCTCCGGCATCGACCTTTCGCTCAGCCGCGGCAGCTTCACAACCGTGGTCGGGCGCAGCGGCTGCGGCAAGACCACGCTGCTGCGGATCCTGGCCGGCCTGACCGAACCGAGCCACGGCACGATGATGACAAGCGGCGCGGGCGAGAAACTCAAAGTCGGCGTTGTCTTTCAGGAGCCGCGGCTGATGCCGTGGCTGACCGTCTTCGACAATATCGCCTTCGGGCTGAAGGGGCGCCATGACGGACCGGCCATCGAGGCGCGCTGCGGCGCCATTCTCGATCTCGTTGGCTTGCGTCCCTTCCGAGATGCTCTGCCGACACAGCTCTCCGGCGGCATGGCGCAGCGCGTGGCGCTGGCGCGCGCCCTGGTTCTCGAACCGGACCTGCTGCTGCTCGATGAACCCTTTGCCGCACTCGATGCCTTCACCCGCCGCTCCATGCAGAACGAGCTGATCGCCATCTGGCAGAAGCGCGGCGCGACCGTGGTGTTCGTCACCCATGACGTCGAGGAAGCCGTCGTGCTCGGCCAGACCGTCGTGGAACTGGCCCATGGCCGGATGGCGGGACAGGACAGGGTTGACCTGCCCTATCCGCGCGACCCGACCGATGCTCTGGTCGGCACCCATCGCCGCGCCATTCTCGACCGCCTTTTATCCCAAGTGTCCGGCGCACCAAATGCCGGCGATTGTTCCACCCCAACTCCGGAGAGTTAAATGAAACTGTTCGCCTCCCTTACTCTTGCCGTTTCCGTGGCCTTCACGCCGGTCCTTGCGGCCGACAAGCCGGACACCGTGCGCATCACTTATGTGGCCTCGCCCTTCAATGTTCCGTCGATCGTCATGCGCGAAAAGGGCTATCTGACGGATGCCTTCGCACCGCTCGGCATCAAGGTCGAAAGCCCGGAAATCACCTCCGGCGCCCAGCAGACCCAGGCGATCGCTGCCGGCGAAATCGACATTGCCAGCGTGCTCGGCGGCACATCCGCCATTCTCGCCAAGGCCAATGGCGTCGACCTGAAAGTGATCGCCGCCTATGCCCGCTCGCCCAAGGCCTATTTCCTGATGACCCGCGCCGATGGTCCGGCCACGCTTGCCGATCTCAAGGGCAAGAAGATCGCCGGCCCGAAGGGCACCGTGCTGAACCAGTTGCTGGTTTCGGCTCTGGTGTCGCAGAAGCTGACGCTCGATGATGTCGAATATATCAACATGGATCTTCCAACCGCCCGCGCCGCACTGCTTTCGGGCCAGGTGGACGTGGTGACCCTGGCCGGCGCCAATGCCGTGATGGTCGAAAAAGCCGGCGGCAAGGTGCTGACCAGCGGCGAAGGCTTCATCAAGCCAACGACGGTGATCGGCGCCAGCGGAAAATTCGTGGAGGAACATCCTGACCTGATCGAGGCCTATTTCGAGGCGCACCGCAAGGCGCTTGCCTTCATGGCCGAGCATCCGGACGAGGCCATGGAGATCGCCGCCAAGGAACAGAAGATCACGGTTGAGGATGCCAAGGCGCAGATGCCGCTCTACGACTTCACCTCTGTCATGACCGACGAGGACATCGCCAACCTGACGGCGGACCAGAGCTTCATGGTGGAAGCCGGCATGCTGCCGAAGGACAATGTCATCGATATCAAGGCCGACCTCGTCGCGCCTTCGGCATTCGAACTGAAGTAAAGAAACCACCGGCCGGAGGGCAGGAAACCGCCCTCCTCCATTCGGTGCGGCCACGCGCAACGGTCAGCGCATGCTAACCACTTCAGGTTTTCAAACATGAAACTGTCGATCCTCGATCCGGTGCAGATCCCGCAGGGCCAGGCCTCCGGTGGCGCCTTGCGCGCCTCCGTTGCGCTGGCGCAGGCTGCCGAGCGCCTGGGCTATCACCGCTACTGGGTGGTAGAGCATCATGCCGTGCCCTTCGAGGCCAATCCCGCGCCGGAGGTCTTTGCCGCAGCCCTTGCCGGCGCCACCAGCCGGATCCGTATCGGCGTCGGTGGGGTCCTGCTCAATCACTACAGTCCCTACAAGGCCGCCGAAGCGGTGCGCACCCTGAATGCGCTCTTTCCAGGCAGGATCGACGTCGGCATCGGCCGGGCAACGGCGGGGATCACCGCCGATACCGCTCTCAAGCGGCTGCGCGACGTTGCAACGCCGGACGACCACGGCGCCCAGGTTGAGGAATTCATCGGCTGGCTCGGCAGTGACCTGCCGAAAAGCTCTCCCTTTCACGGTATCGCCATCATGCCGGACGAACCGGCCGGACCGCTGCCCTTCATTCTGGCGGCCACGGAGGCGAGTGCCATCCGCGCGGCACGTCTCGGCCTGCCGCTGGCCTGCAGCGCCTTTCACGTGCCGGAAAATGCGCCCGGCGCCATGGCCGCCTATAACAGTCACTTCCAGCCGTCGAGCCATGCGGCCGGAGTGGACCGGCCAACGATCCTGCTGGCGATCCGCGCCATTGTCGGCGAAACCCAGGAAGAGGCCGAGCGGCTGGCCATGCCGATGCGCGCCGCCTTCAAACTGCGCCGCCAGGACAATATAATGCTGGAGCGCCTGCCGTCTCCCGACGAGGCAATCGAAATGATGGGCGGATTGCTGCCGGCGGACGATGCCGACTGGCCGGCCTATGTGATCGGCACGCCACAGCGGGTCAAGGCGATCATCGACCGTATGGCAGCGCAGACCGGTGCGACCGAGATCATGGTGCAGGACTTCATCCATGATGCCGATCTGCGGCTGCACCAGTACGAAATGCTGGCAAATGTCTTCGACATCTGACGCAGCAAGAGCGGTTGCCATCTATCGCAATCACAACTTTTGAGGCATGATCTCGCCAGCCTTGCTCTGGGGGATGGACGTCATGACGACGCCGCTGAAACGTTGTGACCTGGTAATGAAGGGCGGGATTACCAGCGGCGTGGTCTATCCGCGCGCGGTGATTGAACTCTCGAAAGAGTACCGCTTCGAGAATATTGGCGGCACGTCGGCCGGTGCGATTGCCGCCGTGGTGACGGCGGCTGCCGAATATGGCCGCGACAGCGGCGGCTTCGAGAAGGTGGGCAAGCTGCCGGACGAGCTGTCGCAAACGCTGCTGCAGAAATTCCAGCCCCTGCCGCATCTGCGGCCTCTGTTCGTGCTGCTGCTGGCGGCGCTGTCCAAACGCTGGACGACGGTGCTCACCGCGCTTCTGACCGGATACCGCAAGAGCGCGGCGCTCGGGGCACTGCCGGGGCTTGTCATCCTGTTGCTGGCGCTGTCGTCGCAGTCTTCCGGCTATTGTGTGCTCGGGCTTCTTCTGGTAGTGGCAGGCGGTCTTGCCGCCCCGGTCTATTCGGCGATCCGGCAGGTAACCAGCGCCCTGCCGGAGGCGGATTTCGGGCTGTGCAGCGGGCTGACGCAGCCCGGCACCGACGGCCCGGCGCTGACCGACTGGCTGGCCGAGACGATCGACCGGGTTGCCGGGCTCGGACCGGGCGATCCGCCGCTCGGCATTGCCGATCTGCGCTTGCGCGACATCCGCGTCAACACGGTCACCACCGACATCTCCACCCATCGGCCCTATGCGTTGCCGATGGGCAACCGGTTGCATTTCTTCTCCGAGCGAGAATTCCGACGGCTGTTTCCCAAGCGGATCGTCGATGCGATGGTGACCGCCAGCAAGCGGGTGGAGACTGAGGACAAGAGCCGTGACCTCCATTACTTCAATGTCGAGAATATGCCGCTGGTGGTGATGGCGCGCATGAGTCTCAGCTTCCCCGGCCTGATATCGGCGGTTCCGCTCTGGCGCTACGACTATACCCTGGTCAATGTCAGCGGCGATGAGCAGTTGGTGCGCTGCCTGTTTTCCGATGGCGGGCTTTCGAGCAATTTTCCGGTGCATTTCTTCGACCGGTTCCTGCCCCATACGCCGACCTTCGGCATCTCGCTTGGCGAGCACAATCCCCTGCGGGCCAAGACCGGCGACGACCGGATCGTGCTACCGCTGAAGGCCATCCAGGGCCAGCTTCTGCCGACCCGCGGCATCAAGGGCATTTTCGGCTTCGTGATGGCACTGTTCGGCAGCGCCAAGGACTGGCAGGATTCGCTGCAATCCATTCTGCCGGGCTACCGGGAGCGCATCGTGACGGTGAACCTGACGGAGGACGAAGGCGGCCTCAATCTTGCCATGCCGGCCGAGCGGATCCGGGATCTGACCCGATATGGGGCGTTGGCAGGCCAGGAGATTGTCGGGAAATTCGAGCTCGATGAACATCGCTGGCGGCGCTACCTTGTGGAAATCCGCGCGATCGACGACATGCTGCGCGACTTTGCCGAGGCCTATTACGCCGAACCGCAGCCGGGTTCCATGGCCTATGCGGACCTTGCCGTCGACTACGAACCGCAATCGTTCGGCCAGTTGACCCGCAAGGAGCGCGAGGCCATCAAGGACAAGGCGGAGCGCATCGCCGAACTTGGGCGAGAGCTTGCCGGGCTGGTGCCGCTCAAAGACATGGACAAGCGATTACCCAGGAGCCGCAGCCGGCTGCGGTCGATCGCCCGCATGGACGACACCGTGGACAGCATGAGTGACGATTGATGAAAGGCCGGCGCTTGACCATTTTCCTCGCTCGAAACCATCCCGTCAGACGATGAGGATGGCGCGGAAATCGTTGACATTGGTGCCGGTCGGGCCGGTCTCAAACAGATCGCCGATGGCCAAGAAGCCGGAATAGCTGTCATTGCCATCCAGCAGCCGGCGCGGATCCAGGCCGGCGGCGCGCAGCCGCTTGACGCTGCCGCCATCGGCAAAGGCGCCGGCATTGTTTTCCGAGCCGTCTATGCCATCGGTATCGGCGGCCAGCACGTGGATATCGTGCCCGTCGATCGCCAGCGCCATGGCCAGCGTGAATTCGCCATTGCGTCCGCCGCGACCGCCCCTGGTGCGCAAGGTCACCGTGGTTTCGCCACCCGACAGGATCACCACCGGTTTTTTGAAGGGCCGGTCACGGGTGAGCACTTCCCGGGCGATCGCCGCATGCATCAGGGCAACATCCCTGGCCTCGCCCTCGATCGAATCCGACAGGATGACGGCGGGAATGCCTTGCGCCTGCGCAAGGGCGGCGGCGGCCTGCAGCGAGACGCCTGCGGAAGCGATGATATGATGCTCGTGCCTGGCAAAAACCGGATCGGCGGGATCCGGTGCATCGGCGGCCGGGGAATTCAGATGATCGATCGCCGCCTGAGGCAGGGCCAAGCCGTATTGGCGAACGATCTCCAAGGCATCGTGGCGGATGGAGCCGTCGGCAACCGTCGGGCCGGAGGCCACATGGGCTGGATTGTCTCCAGGGATATCCGACACGATCAGGCTGACGACTCTGGCCTTGGTGGCGGCGGCAAGTCGGCCGCCCTTGATGGTGGACAGATGCTTGCGCACCACGTTCATCGCCGAAATCGGCGCACCGGAGGCGAGCAGCATTTCGTTCAGCGCGATCTCGTCATCGAGCGTCAGCCCGGCCGGAGGTGCAGGCAGCAGGGCGGAGCCGCCGCCGCAGATCAATGCGATCACCAGATCGTCGGCCGTCAGATCGCCAACCGCCGCCATCAGCCGTTTGGCGGCCTTCAGACCCGCAGCATCCGGCACCGGATGGGACGCCTCGATCAGGTCGATATGATCGAGCGTGCAGCCATAGCCGTAGCGCGTCACGACGACACCTTCGAGCGGGCCATCCCACAGGCTTTCCAGCGCCTGCGCCATCTGGGCCGCCCCCTTGCCGGCGCCGATCACGATGGTGCGGCCGACAGGCTTTTGCGGCAGGTGTTTGCGTATGCCCTCCAGCGGATCCGCAGCAGTGACGGCTGCCTGAAACAGTGTGGTCAAAAAGGAACGGGGCTCGACAGGAGGCATGGGACTTTCCATTTGCGAAACTCTGGTGGCGGGATGCGGAGCGTCAGTCAGGCGCGCGCCTTGGCAATGGCTTTCTTCAACCCCTCTTCGTCCAGAACGCCTGGATAAAGGGACGTGCCCGTGACGAAGGACGGCGTACCGACCAGGTTGAAACTCGTCGCCTGGGCGTAGTTGCGGTCGAGAAGCCCGGATATCTTGGTATTGTGCTTGTTGACCGCGGCGGCGATCCGGTCCATCGGCAGATCGACACTGGCCAGCGCCTGTTCCACCGCCTCCTCGCTGACCCGCCCTTGGATCTTCATCACAGCCTCCATGGCGGGCTCGTATTTGCCGAGTTGGGCCGCGCCCAGAACGGCCTGGGCCGCAAAGACCGAAACGCCGCCGAATATCGGCCAGTCCTTCAATACAAGACGGACATTGCCGTCTTCCTTGACGATCCTTCTGACGATCGGATGGCTCGATTTGCAGTAACCGCACTGATAGTCGAAGAACTCGACCAATGTCACGTCGCCCTTTGGATTGCCGAGAACCGGCGCGTCCTTGTCGAAATAAAGCTCATGCTGAGTCAGTTCCACGGCAAAGGAAGCGCGCGGGGCGATGAGGGCAAGGGCAGCGGTCCCGAGCATGTGTCGGCGGGTCAGCATCGTCTCAGTCTCTCCTCATCCGGTACTGCTGGTTGCGTATCGGCCGCCGCCCGGGATGGTTTGGCCGTTGCATTTCTTATACCAAGTCTCGACGACGCCGGCAGGACCGATCGAGCCGGTCCTATAGGTTTCTATTATCGAGATTTGGTATTAGAGGATCGGCACGGCCGCGCCAAGCCGTTCCGCCCGTTATCGCAAAGCGCCGAAAAAAGTGACGAATGCCAAGTTAAAGAATTGAGATCGGCGTTTTTACTGTTTATCCTCGACGGGCCGGGGACATGAATTCTTGCGCATGCTTCAATTACAGGAGCTTCTGCTCCCAATGCTTATATTGCCGGCGATCCGCGCCCCGATCCGGACGCCCGACTGATTGTGATCTACCTTTCCTATATCGAGCCAAAGGAATTTCGTCATGATCGCCATATTCTCGTTTCTCATCGGCATCGTTGCAGGTCTTCGGGCCATGACGGCGCCGGCCGCCGTCAGCTGGGCTGCCGCACTCGGCTGGATCAACGTGTCCGAAACGCCGCTGGCCTTCATGGGCTATGCCTGGACGCCGTGGATCTTCACGGTCCTGGCCCTGGTCGAACTGGTGACCGACCAATTGCCATCGACGCCGAGCCGCAAGGTGCCGCCGCAGTTTGCCGCCCGCATCATCATGGGCGGCCTGGCGGGCGCCACCATCGGCGCCGGCTTCGGCCTGCTGGTGGCGGGGCTGATCGCCGGCATCGTCGGTGCCATTGCCGGCACCTATGGCGGGGCTGCAGCACGCGGCCGCCTGGCAGCCGTGTTCGGCAGGGATCTCCCAGCCGCGCTGATCGAGGATGCCGTCGCCATTCTCGGTGCCTATATCATCGTGGCCAGCCTCTGATGAAGAGCTTCGACGCGATCGTGATCGGGGCCGGACAGGCCGGCCCCTCGCTTGCCGGCCGGCTGACGGGTGCCGGCATGTCAGTAGCGCTGATCGAGCGGAAATTCGTCGGCGGCACCTGCGTCAATGCCGGCTGCATGCCGACCAAGACGCTGATCGCTTCGGCGCGGGCAGCCCATGTGGCCGGCCGCGCCGCCGATTTCGGGATCGTGCTGGAAGGCGCCCCTGGCATCGACATCGCCAGGGTCAGGGCCCGCGCCCAGACGGTGATCCACAATGCCCGCAGCGGCCAGGAAGACTGGCTCGGCTCCATGCCGGGCCTGACGCTGATCCGCAGCCAGGCACGCCTGCTCGGCGCCGACACCGTGCAGGTTGGCGACGAGACCCTGACGGCGCCGAAAATCTTTCTCAATGTCGGCGGACGGCCGGCAAAGCCGGATCTCGATGGGATCGACAGCGTTCCCTACCTCACCAGCACGAGCATGCTGGCGCTGGACACCGTTCCCCGCCATCTGGTGGTGGTCGGCGGCAGCTATATCGGGCTGGAATTCGCGCAGATGTACCGACGCTTCGGGGCGCAAGTGACCGTGGTCGAGCGCGGCGATCATCTGCTGCCGCGCGAGGATGCGGATATTTCCCAAGCCATTGCCGAGATTCTGACAGCCGAAGGCATCGCCATTCGCACCAAGGCCGACTGCATCGGATTGAGGCCCGAAGGAAACGACGTCGCCGTGCGCGTCAACTGCACATCGGGCGAGCCGGAGGTGTGGGGTAGCCATGTGCTGGTGGCCACGGGACGCCAGCCGAATACCGATGATCTCGGCCTCGACAACGCGGGCGTTGCGGTCGATGGGCGCGGTTATATCCAAGTGGATGACAGACTGGCGACCAACGTGCCAGGCATCTGGGCGCTTGGCGACTGCAACGGCCGGGGTGCCTTCACCCACACGAGCTATAACGACTTCGAAATTGTCGCCGCCAATCTTCTGGATGGCGACGATCGGAAGCTCTCCGATCGCATATCCGCTTATGCCCTTTACATCGACCCGCCGCTCGGGCGGGTCGGCATGAGCGAACGGGAGGCGCGGGCGACCAACAGGCCGATTTCGATCTCCACCCGGCCGATGAGCCGCGTCGGCCGGGCGATCGAGCGCGACGAGACCAAGGGCTTCATGAAACTGATCGCCGATACAGAAACCCAGAAGATCCTTGGTGCCGCCATTCTCGGCATCGAGGGCGACGAGGCGATCCACGGCATCCTGGATATCATGAATGCCGACATCGCCTATCCGACCCTGCAATGGGCGGTGCCGATTCATCCAACCGTTTCGGAACTCATTCCGACGCTGGTCGGGGGATTGAAGCCTGCCTGAGAACGAGGATTCTACCATGAGCGACGAAGAGTTGAGCCCGGAACTGACCAAACTGACCGTGACCAAGCAGCGCTGGGCGGCGGAGGGCAAGTTTCTGACTGGTCGCGTGGCACGGCCGGACAGCGACCGCCTGCCGCCGGGCCAGCATCTGGTCAAGAACTGGCCGGTGCTGGACCTTGGTCAGCAGCCGCACATCTCGCAATCGCAATGGAAACTGGAGGTGGCCGGGCTGGTGGCGGCCCCGCGGAGCCTGACGTGGCAGGCGTTCCAGGACCTGCCACAGAGCGACATGCGCTCCGACATCCACTGCGTGACGACGTGGTCGCGCTACGACAACGACTGGGTGGGTGTGGCGACCCGCGATCTGCTGGCACTTGTCTCGCCCTCCGACACGGCGAATGCCGTGATGCTGACCAGCTACGATGGCTATACGACCAATCTGCCGCTGGCCGATTTTGCCGCTGAAGACGCGATCATTGCCCATAGCTGGGATGGCAAGCCGCTGACCACGGACCATGGCGGGCCGGTGCGGCTGGTGGTACCGCATCTCTATTTCTGGAAAAGCGCCAAATGGCTGAAACGGATCGACTTCCTGGCGGTTGACCGCCCCGGCTTCTGGGAAAAGAACGGCTATCACATGCGCGGCGACCCCTGGGCCGAGGAGCGTTATTCCGAGGATTGAGACAGGATCATCCGGCGCGTTCCAGCAGGCCCTTGATCAGGAACATTTCCGCCTCGTGGATGCAGCCGAACTGCGTCCATTCGGCATCCGTCTGGGTGGCAAGGCGCCAGGTCAGCAGGCTGACGACGCAGGTATCGACGCCCATCTTCAGCACCCCGCCCGGAATGACCCGCGACATGTTTCGGAACTGCATGGTCTCCTTGGTGCCGCCAACCTCGTAGTCGACCTGGAACCGCGCCTGGTCGACATGCAGGCGTACATAGGTCTGCCGGCCGGTGAACGTCGAGGTTCCGAGAAACAGGCCTGGCTCGACTTCGGAGCGATCCATGCTACCCCAGGCCCATTGCCCCTGTTTGATGCCGTCGGACATCAGGGCAAAGGCGATACGGGCCGGTCGCTCGACAACGATGCTGCTCGAATGACAATGCGGATCCTGCATGACTATCCCCTTTTTCGCGCCGGTCTGTACGCACCAGCCGCCAACCGATGCCCGGTCAATAGTTTAAGCATAAAATATAAAAGCCCAAGGTCAATGGGTTTCGGCAAGGGACGACCATGCCCCGAACATCACTCGGGGTAGCGAAACAGATCCTCCTCTGGGTCCGGTTGTCCGGCTATTCTCGAGGCAACCAGCTCAGAGGCAATGGCGCTGAAGGTGATACCGTTGCCGCCAAACCCCATCACCGCGTGCACATGGTCCATGCCGGGCGTCCGGTCGATGATCGGCAGGCCGGTTGTGGTCGTGCCGAAGGCAGCCGCCCAGCCGTAGGCGGGCTTGCCGATGTCGATCCCGGTCAGATCCTTGAGCTTTTCGGCAATCCGGGCAAACTTGGCCTTCGCCTTGTCCTGATCGAGATGGGCGACCGGATCGGCTTCGTCCTCGCCGCCGGCAATGATGCGGCCGTCCGGCGTCGAGCGGAAATAGAGATAGGGATCGGATCCTTCCCAAACCAGGAACTCGTCGAGCCAGGCCGGGCGCGGAATGCGCGGCTCGCTGGCCAGCGCCCAGGTGGAAATCACCCGATGGGCCGGGCTCTCCATGACTTCCAGGAATTCGTATCCTGTGCAGAACACCACGTCGGCGGCTGTCAGCAACCGGCCGCCCGCCGTTGCCAGGACCACGCCGTCGCGGGTTTCGCGCAGGTCGGTAATGTCAAGCAGCGATACCGTTTCCACGCCCCGCACAGCGGCAGCTTTGTGCAGGCCGGCGGTCAACTGGGCGGGATTGGCGGAGGCCGATGGATTTGAGACGATACCCGCCGTCCGCTGGATGCCGAAACGTTCGCGCAGCTCAGCCGATTTCAGATATTCGGCCTGCAGGCCTGCCTCAATGCGTCGATCGGCTTCAGTCTGCAGCGCGCGCGATCCGTATTCCTCGCCGGCCAGATAGAGCGTGCAGCGCTCTTCGAAGGCGCAACGAATATCGAGCCGGGCGATCGTGCGCTTGAGATGTTTGACGGCCTCACTGGAGCGCTGCCAGGCGCGTGCCGCCTTTTCCTTGCCGATCAGCTTATCCAGCTGATGCAGCGGAATATCGATTTCATGCTGGATCATCGCCGTGCTGGCCATGGTACTACCCCGCACAGGCAGCCGGCGATCGATCACCAGGATGCGCCGTTTTCCGTCGGCAAGCGCCTCGGCCATCATCGCGCCGCTAATGCCGGCGCCAACGATGATTACGTCATAGTCCTGATGTCGCGGCGTGCTGCTGGACGGTACGGTGATGCGAGGCGTTGCTGCCCACAAGGGATGATCCGTGCGCAAAGTTTTGCGGCGCGTCACGCCATCCGTCGTTTTCGTCATGAAACCCCTGCCCCTTGCGGAAATCCGATACAATCGGAGCGCCTTCAGTCAATGGCACAGCCCCCTTGGCTGGCCGAGGCAGTAACCCCAGGAACCGTCTTAAGTTCCCAGTCTTATCTTTTGCCTGCGGAAATGCCGACCGGCACAATCAATTGGTGGCGCGCAGGCTCGCCCAAGGACGGTCATTGATCAGCGACACGAATATCTTGAAATAGTCCGCCGGCTTCGAGACGATCCGGTCGGCGGGAATTCCCAACGCAATGATCTCCTGGGCCGGCGTGCCGGAGACCACCCGGTAGGGAATTCCGGCAGAGCGCAGCCGTTCCACCACAGGGGTCACGACACCATCAAGCACCTGGAAATCCAGTATCGCCGCCGTTACCCGGCCATTGTCCAGGAACTCCAGCGCATCGCGCACCGTTTCCGTAGTCACTACATTGGCACCGGCCTTGGACACGCTGTCGGCAGCGTCCATGGAAATGAAAACATCGTCCTCGACGATCAGGATTGTATCGGGCTCTGTGCGCATATTCTTGTCTCCTTCGACTGCCAAACGCATTGCCGGCCGGTTTGTTCATCTTTTGCTAAAATTGAAAACGACATGGTGAACAAATGGTTAAATCTGGCCGCCCGTGCGCGAGGGACCGGTACTTCGATGTCATCGCAGCAGGCTCTGAGCCCCGTCGACCCAGATCGGTGTTCCCGTCACATGGCGCGCGCCGTCAGATGCCAGGAAGGCTATGACTTCGGCGACATCCTCGCTGGCACCGGCAATGCCTGCGGTGAGCGGAATATCGCCCTCCGGCCAGATGACCGGTACCCCTGCCTCTTCGCTGTTTCTCATCGTGGTATTGTCCTGGATTTCCGTATCGATCTTGCCGGGGCAGACCGCGTTGATACGGATATTGTGCTTGCCCAGTTCCGGGGCCAGTTGTTGCACCATGGCCAATTGTGCCGCCTTGGTCGCCGAATAGGCGGTGGCGCCCGGCGACGTGAAGGTCCGCGTTCCGTTGATCGACGAGATCACGATGATCGAACCGCCGCCCGATGTCTTCAGATAGGGCACAGTCATATGCAGGGTCATGTAGGTGCCGCGCAGGTTGACAGCGATGGTGCGGTCCCATTCATCGGGCTTCAGATCATCAATCGGCGCCCATATGCCGTTGATCCCGGCATTGGCCACGACGATATCGAGACGCCCCTTGCTATCGAACAGTGTCCCGACCGCCCGAGCCATCTGCTGCTCATCCGTGATATCAGCCACCAGGGCGACGCTCTCACCGCCGGCCGCCTCGATCTCGGCGACTGTTGCGTGCAATTCCTCGGCGGTATGTCCCAGAACGGCGACATAGGCACCTTGCGCGGCCAGATGCCGGGCTGCTGCCTTGCCGATGCCCGAACCGCCGCCCGTCACCAGGGCGACATCTCCGTGGAAGTCCATCATTCGTGTTCCTTACTAAAAGTCCTGGGAAAGCGTGCGCCCCGTTCCTTTGGAACACGGCGGAACGGGTTTTGTTCCTCACCATTCGATAGTGGGCGAACGGTTTTTGCGGCGGTGCGGAACAAATGCTGCGCTTGCGGCTTATCTCGACGCAACTCTTCACCGGCCCTGAGGTACTTTCCCATGGACATGAGCAGAGCACGTTTCGCAATCGAGGCCGGCCAATGGCAGAGCCTGGGCGCGCATTTCGATGGCAAAGGCACCAATTTCGCGTTGTTTTCGGCTCATGCCGAGCGCGTGGACCTGTGCCTCTACGACCCGACCGGCATGACCGAGATCGCCCGTCTCGACCTGCCGGAATACACCAATGAGATCTGGCACGGTTATGTGCCGGGCCTGAAACCGGGAGCGCTCTACGGCTACCGGGTACATGGCCCCTATGATCCGGCCAATGGCCATCGCTTCAACCCGCACAAGCTGCTGCTCGATCCCTACGCGCGAGAACTGGTCGGTCCGATCAAATGGTCGAAAGCGCATTTCGCCTATGATCTGGACAGCGAGGAGAAGGATCTGTCCTTCAACGACATGGACAGCGCTTCGGGCATGCCGAAATGCCGCGTGGTGGACCGCAACGCCGTGGGCTGGGGCTCGATCCAGCGGCCGGCGATCGGCTGGTCGGA
Source organism: Agrobacterium sp. a22-2 (assembly GCF_012276985.1). Lineage (GTDB taxonomy): Bacteria > Pseudomonadota > Alphaproteobacteria > Rhizobiales > Rhizobiaceae > Allorhizobium. The sequence goes on from NZ_JAAXMM010000001.1 coordinate 305,475, forward strand.
CACGATCGTCTATGAAACGCATGTGAAGGGCTTTACACAGCTCAATCCGGCCATTCCGCAGGAGTTGCGCGGCACGTTCGAAGGGCTCGGGCACAAGGCTGCGGTTGACTATATCAAGGGCCTCGGCATCACCTCCGTCGAACTCCTGCCGATCCACGAATTCCCCGATGACAGCCACCTGCTCGACAAGGGACTGCGGAATTATTGGGGCTACAACACCATCGGCTTCTTCGCCCCGGCCCAGCGTTACTACGGGCCGCAGGGATTGCATGGCTTCCGCGAGATGGTGCGCGCATTTCACGATGCCGGCATCGAAGTCATTCTCGACGTGGTCTACAACCACACAGCCGAGGGCAATGAACTCGGCCCGTCGCTGTCCTTCAAGGGCATCGACAATTTCTCCTATTATCGGACACTGCCGGACAATCACCGTTACTATATCAACGATACCGGCACCGGAAACACGGTGAACACATCGCATCCGCGCGTGCTGCAAATGGTGATGGATTCCTTGCGCTACTGGGCCGAAGACATGCAGGTCGACGGCTTCCGTTTCGATCTCGGCACCATTCTGGGCCGGGAGCCGGAGGGGTTCGACCAGCGCGGCGGCTATTTCGATGCAATGACGCAGGATCCGGTGCTCAGCCGCGTCAAGCTGATCGGCGAGCCCTGGGATATCGGTCCCGGAGGCTACCAGGTCGGCGGCTTTCCGCCGGGCTGGGCCGAGTGGAACGACAAATATCGCGATTCGACCCGCGAATACTGGTTGAACGGCGACAATTGCGCGCCGGACTTTGCCGCACGCCTGCTCGGATCCGGCGATATCTACGATCTGCGCGGCCGTCGCCCCTGGGCAAGCGTCAACTTCATCACCGCCCATGACGGCTTCACACTGAACGACCTCGTCTCCTATGACAGCAAGCACAACGAGGCCAACGGCGAAGACAACAATGATGGTCACAACGACAACCGCAGCCACAATTACGGAGTAGAGGGACCGACCGAGGACGAGGGCATCAACGCGCTACGGGAGCGCCAGAAACGCAATTTTCTGGCGACCTTGCTGCTCTCACACGGGACACCGATGCTGCTGGCCGGCGACGAATTCGGCCGGTCGCAGATGGGCAACAACAACGGCTATTGCCAGGACAGCGAGATCAGCTGGCTGCATTGGGAAAACCTGCCGGACAGCTGCGAGGCACTGCGCAGCTTTACCCGGCGCCTGATCGCGCTGCGCAAGGAACAGCCGCTGCTGCGGCGGGAGAACTGGCGCGACGGCATGGTGATCGACTGGTTCAACATGCATGGCGGGGCACAAAGGCCGGAACATTGGCTGGACGGCAATGCGCTGGCGCTACGCCTGCATCGGGATGACTTGGCCGATCATCCCGGCATCTGGTCCGATGTCCTGATCCTGTTCAATCCGGTCGACGACGATGCCGCCTTTACCATTCCGGCCACCGGCGACAATGACTGGGTTCTGGAACTGATTACCAGCAACCCGGAGCAGCACGGCGATATTGCCAGGAAAACCGAGCAATTCGTTTTGCCGGCCCGTTGCCTTGCCTTGTTCCGAAAAAGCTGAATTCAATCGTCATCGCACCCTCCCCTGACCTTGCGGCCAGGGGAGAGTTTCAACTTCGACCGTCAGATGCCGCTGCGCTCGCCGATGGCGAGGTTGACGGAGACCTTATCCACGCCCGGCACATCAAGTGCCACCTGGACCGCCCGGTCAACCTCCTGGGCCGAACCGACCGTGCCGGAAAGCACGATCTCTCGCTTTATTGCCGTTGCCGAAACGCTTGAAGCGTCGATGCCGTCGCTGACTGCCAGCTGTTCGGCGACGCTTGTTTCCAGAGCGACTTCCGCCGGGGGGATTTTCGCATTGTCGCGGACCGGCTCTTCGCCGTAGAATTTCTGTGGTTTGAACACCATGGTCTTTCACCTCGCATCACTGTTTCGATGCGAGGTTAACGCGGCACGCAGGGGATGGTTGCAATGGGGCTCTATCGCCCCATCGCCGTCAGGAGGCGCGGCCGACGCTGGAATAGGAAAAGCCCTGAGCGACGACATCCGGGGCCGTGTAGATATTGCGCAGATCGACCAGAACAGGCGATGTCATTATCGCTTTCAGCTTGGCGAAATCCAGCGCCTTGAAGGCGTTCCATTCGGTGATGATGACCAGGGCATCGGCACCTTCGGCGACGCTCTCGACGTCATCGCAATAGGCAAGCTCGGGCATGGCCGATTTTGCGGAGGGCATACCCTCCGGATCGTAGGCCTTGAGAATGGCTCCTTTATCGAGCAAGGCCTGAACGATGGCGAGTGCAGGCGATTCCCGGATGTCATCGGTGTCCGGCTTGAAGGTCAATCCGAGAATGCCGATCACCTTGCCGCGCAACTGGCCGCCGACGGCACTTTCGACCTTGCGAGCCATGGCTCGCTTGCGCGTCTCGTTGATGCCGACGATCGTCTCAATCAGGCGGATCGGACTGTTATGGTCCTGCGCCGTCTTGACCAAGGCCAGCGTGTCCTTCGGAAAGCACGAGCCGCCGTAGCCGGGTCCGGCGTTGAGGAATTTCTGGCCGATGCGGCTGTCCAGCCCCATGCCGCGTGACACGTCCTGAACATTGGCGCCGACATGCTCGCAGAGATCGGCGATCTCGTTGATATAGGCAAGCTTCAGCGCCAGGAAGGCGTTGGCGGCGTATTTGGTCAATTCGGCGGTGCGGCGGGAGGTGAAGAGAAGCGGGTGCTTCTGGCGATCCAGCGCGCTATAGACATCGGCCATGATATCGCGGGCGCGATCGTCGTTAAGGCCGACCACGACGCGATCGGGTTGCATGAAATCGGTGATGGCGGCTCCCTCACGCAGGAACTCCGGATTGGAGACGATCGCCAGATCGGCCTGCGGATTCGTCTCGGCCATGATGCGCTCAAGCTCGTCACCGGTGCCGACGGGAACAGTCGATTTTGTCACGATAACCGTGAAGCCGCGCACAGCCGCTGCCACTTCGCGGGCGGCGGCGAATACATAGGACAGGTCCGCATGGCCATCGCTCTTGCGCGATGGTGTGCCGACAGCAAGAAAGACGACCTCAGCGGCAGCGACCGGTTCGGCAAGATCGGTGGTGAATGTCAGGCGACCTTCCGCAATATTCTTGGCGATCAGCGCATCAAGGCCGGGCTCGAAGATCGGCACATGTCCCGCATTGAGCAGGGCGATCTTCGCCGCGTCCTTGTCGATGCAGGTGACCTGATGGCCGAAATCCGCGAGACACACGCCGGACACCAGGCCGACATACCCTGAACCAATAATCGCAATGCGCACTGCCCACTCCAGAACCTTAAATTTCGGATCGCTCCGCCGCATCGCAGAAATCGCGTTTGAAGATGCGCATCGCGTATTTGGCAAACCCGGTCGCTTGTAGATGACAGCGCTCTCGGACTCACTTGGCCTAGCTTGCTTATTCCACAGTATTTTACAAGCCGGCCAACGCATGGCCGCAGAGACCGCAGCCTATGCGTGGCGGGGCAATGCAGCGATGAAACCCGCCTTCAGCGCAACAGGTTGGACGTGGAATGCCACTTCCAGGCCGACTGGATGATATCCTTCAACTCGTAGCGGGGAACCCAGCCCAATACATCCCGCGCCTTGTCGTTATTGGCCACCAGCGTGTGGGAATCGCCTTCCCGACGACCGATATACTCGACCGGGAACGGGCGGCCCGAGACGTCCTCGATGGCCGACAACAGCTCCTTGACAGTCGTGCCTGTTCCTGTGCCCAGGTTGAGTTCGACCGACGGGCCGTCCTTCAACAGATATTCGACGGCGCGGACATGGGCATCGGCCAGATCGAGCACATGGATGTAATCGCGCACACACGTGCCGTCGCGTGTCTCATAGTCGCTGCCGAACACTTTGAAGCCCTGGCGCCGGCCAAGCCCTGCATCGATCGCCAGCGGAATGGCGTGGGTTTCCGGCGTATGCCACTCGCCGACGCGGCAGTCGAAATCGGCGCCGGCTGCATTGAAATAACGCAGGATGACCGAGCGGAACTGATTATACTGATCGTAGTCCTTGAGCGCCTGCTCGACGATCCATTTGGTGCGGCCATAGGGATTGATCGGTGCCTGGCGGTGCTGCTCGTCGATCGGCACCATTTCCGGCAGTCCATAAGTGGCGCAGGTCGAGGAAAACACGAAGGCCTTGATCCCTGCGGCCTGGGCTGCCGACAGGAGCGTCAGCGAACCGATGACGTTGTTGTCGTAGAACGAAACCGGATCCTTGACGGATTCCCCAACCTCGATCAGCGCTGCGAAATGTAGGATGGCGGCAGGCTGATAGGTGCGCATGACCTCGTCGAGCCGTTCGCGGTCGCGGATATCGCCGCGCTCCAGGGGACCCCATTTGACGAACTCGCCATGCCCGTTCGACAGGTTGTCATAGACGATCGGCAGGAAGCCACGCTTCGACAATTCAAGGCAGGTGTGCGAGCCGATATAGCCGGCACCGCCGACGACGAGAATGGGCGTATCCGTCATGAAATTGCTTCCGTTGTTATCCTTGGCCGCCAAGTCTTAAGGGCGGGCTGTTGCCACGACAAGGGGGGGCGCCGGCAACCAGCCTGAGCATTCCGGTTCTTTTTGGGCAGACCTTTGTGTCTTTTTCCACCCTCCGGCAACCGAGGCGGGCCATTGGCGGGGATTGCGACCTACAATATCTTGACCGCTATAGTCATATTTATAATGTTTGATTAAGGCTGACGCCGGACGAGCCGAAGCATGCGCGAACCGCCACCTACGTTGCAATGGTGACGAAGCCGCCAATGGTGCGGCCCAGACACCATTATCACCGTAGCGCCGTTTTGCCGGCTTTTGCAGGATCACAGCATTCATGACCGTTCTTCTGATCCAATCCCAATACCCATCCGATGGCATGGCGCCTTCGCCGTTCGAAGGAGCCGTGGCCGAGGGCCGGGTCCGGCCGGTGCGTGAACTGTCGCTGCACAAAGAGGATTTCGAGGCTATCAGCGGCCTGATCACCACGATGCATCTCGACCAGATCGGCTTTCGCCGGTTTGCCGATGCCGTGACGGCTTTTCTGTCAGGTGGCGGGAGATGGATTTTCAACGGCCATATGTTGCGGCCGCCGATCGGCGGCCTTGGGCTATATCGACGGCTGGAGAGCCCGAAGCGCGGCGATTTCGCGCTCAGTCGCCTTTGCCGTCATCCAATCTTCGACGGTATCGACCAGAAGACGCTGGAAACCAATCATGGGGTCGCCGGCTTTTACGGCCGGGGCTACAACCCGCTGCCGGACGAAGCCGTGGCGATCAACGGTATCGGTCCTGACAATCACCCCATCGACTGGGTCTGGCAGCGGCCGGAGGGCGGCGCGATCCTGTCCCATGCCGGCAACGAATTCTGGGGATGCGGCGATGATGCCGCGACCAAACAGCGGCTCGCCGACCGGGCCGTCGCGTGGGCAGGTGGGGAGTTGGCAACATGAGTGTCCTGGCCATCCATCCTGGCGCCTATTACCACATCGAAAGCCTGGAGGCGCCGCGTTATGCGGCCTATTTCGATCAGCTTTGCCGGCCGGAGGAGCTGGCCACGGTGGATCTATGCCGGTTTAAAACGATCCTCGTTCCCTGCCGCACGCCGGCCGACCGCATGGCACCGCATGCCGGACGCCTGCTGGATTTTCTGGATCGGGGAGGTACGGTGATCGCGACAGGCGAAAGCCATAGCGAGCTTTTTCTACCTGGCATCACCTTCACGGAGCAGCCGACGAACTGGTGGTGGTGGCTAGAGCCCGGCGCCGATCTCGGAGTCCGGATTGCCGCGCCCGATCACACCCTGTTCAGCCATCTCTCGCAAAGCGACCTGACATGGCACCTACATGGTTGGTTCGACCCGCCGGACGGCGTCGAGGTGCTGGCCGTCAACGGCGCGGGAAAGCCCATTCTCTATATCGATGAGGTAACCACGAAAGGCCGGATGATCATCACCAGCCTCGATCCGTTCTTTCATCATGGCTCGCATTTCATGCCCGCGACCACCCGGTTCCTGGACGGTTTTCTTCCCTGGATGAGAGAGGATGCGGCGCATTCAAAGCGACGTAGGAAGGGCTGAGCGCGCCTTAACGCGCGGAAAAAGAAGGCCGACCCACACGCAAAAGGAAGGGCCACGCATCGCGCAGCCCTTCCCATATGACGATTACATCCAGTACGGGGGGATACCATAGTAATCGTACACCTTGCGGCCGTTGTCCCGATACCAATCGGCTTCGTTTTCATTGGTGAAGCGCGGAGCGTTTTCAACGTCGGCCTTCGTCAGATCGATGCGGTAGCCATCAAGATCTTCGTCATAGCTCAGCTTTTCCCAGGGAAGCGGGTAGTGGTCGTGGCCCATACCGAGGAAACCGCCGAAGCTGAGCACGGCGTAGGACACGCGGCCGCCGCGCTTTTCAAGGATGATCCGCTCAATCGAACCGATGTGCTTGCCGTCCGAGCCGTAGACCTTAGTGCCTTCGACCTTGTCGCTGGCAATCAGGGCCGGGGTCTCATGGACGTCGGGGTTCTGTTGGCGTGCACTGTTCTGATGCAACATGGCGCATCTCCTTTTTCGTGTTTCCTCGTATAATCACATCAGGAAAACGAGCAGGGACGGGAAAGGTTCCCAAAAGCTACGGTCCGGCCGCATGTATATCCATCGGGCGGCCAGGCGACCTTTTGAACGTGGTGTATGCGCTGGGGATCTCGTCTTTCCCACCGACCGCGGGTCATCTGACACGTCGCGGACTCTGGCCACTTGACGACGCGCCAATTATTGACGTTTACGTTAAGGTTAGATAGAGCTATTGGCACTTGAATCAATCGAGTAAAGACATAATCTGAGGTTAGTTCGGCTTTGAGGAGGGCTTCATGCATGCCGGGAGGACGGCATCGTGTAGCGGCCGAGACATAGGGAGAAGAGCATGATGGAATTGTCTGGTCGCACCAGTGGCCGAGCCTCCGAGAAGATATGGCTTTCGTCCTATCCGGAGACGATTCCCGCGGAGCTTCCTCCGCTGCACCATCCCTCGCTTGGGGCGCTGTTCGAAGACAGCTGCGCCAAATATGCTGATCGCACGGCGTTTTCCAGCATGGGCCGGGCCATGAGTTTCCGCGAACTGGAAGCACAATCGCGCAAGATCGCCGCCTGGCTGCAGGCGCAGGGCCTTGCCAAGGGCGACCGGGTGGCCGTGATGCTGCCCAACATCCTGCAGAATCCGGTTATCGTCTATGGCATCCTGCGGGTCGGCATGGTCGTCGTCAATGTCAACCCGCTCTATACGCCGCGCGAGCTGGAGTACCAGCTGAAGGATGCCGGCGCCAAGGCCATTTTCGTTCTGGAGAATTTCGCGCATACGGTCGAGCAGGTTCTGGCCCGCACCGAGGTTCGCCATGTGGTGGTCGCCACCATGGGCGACATGCTGGGCCTCAAGGGCCATATCGTCAATTTCATCGTCCGCAAGGTGAAGAAACTCGTTCCAGCCTGGTCGATCCCCTCAGCCCGCAGCTTCCGGCAGGTATTGTCGGACGGCGCCGGCAAGGCGATCCGACCTGTCGAAGTGACGCCGAGCGACATCGCCTTCCTGCAATATACCGGCGGCACGACAGGCGTCTCGAAGGGGGCGGTGCTCACCCATTCGAACCTGTTGTCGAACAAGGAGCAGATGGCAATCTGGCTGGATTCGGCCTTCGTGACCAAGCCGCGGCCTGACGTCCTGAACTTTGCCTGCGCCCTGCCGCTCTACCATATCTTCGCCCTGACGGTGAATTCGCTGATGGGGGTCGCCACCGGCAGCCACAACATCCTGATCGCCAATCCGCGCGATATTCCGGCCTTCGTCAAGGAACTGCAGAAATACAAGGTCCATGTCTTCCCCGGCCTCAACACACTGTTCAATGCGCTGATGAACAACGAAGACTTCAAGAAAACAGACCATTCGGCACTGCTTCTTGTTTTCGGTGGCGGCATGGCCGTGCAGCGGCCGGTGGCCGAACGCTGGTATGCCATGACCGGATGCCCGATCACCGAAGGCTACGGGCTTTCGGAAACATCGCCCGTTGCCACCGCCAACCGGCTGGACACCAAGGAATTCTCCGGATCGATCGGCCTGCCGATTTCGTCGACCGACATCGAGATCCGCGACGAGGACGGTAATACGTTGCCGCTGGGCGAGGTCGGCGAAATCTGCATTCGCGGTCCGCAGGTCATGGCCGGCTACTGGAACAAGCCGGAGGAGACCGCAAAGGCGATCAGCGCCGACGGTTTCTTCCGCTCCGGCGACATGGGCCTGATGGACGAGCATGGCTATGTCAAGATCGTCGACCGCAAGAAGGACATGATCCTGGTGTCCGGCTTCAACGTCTATCCGAACGAAATCGAGGAAGTGGCGGCCATGCATCCCGGGATTCTGGAATGTGCGGCGATCGGCGTTCCGGATCCCCATTCCGGCGAAGCGGTGAAACTCTATGTCGTCAAGAAAGATCCCAATCTGACCGAGGCCGATGTAAAGGCCCATTGCGCGACCAATCTCACCAATTACAAGCGTCCGCGTTTCGTCGAATTCCGTACCGAACTGCCGAAGTCCAATGTCGGCAAGATCCTGCGCAAGGACCTGCGCGGCTAGGGAGCACAAGGCGGGCCATTTGCCAAAGAATGGCCCGCGGACAGTTTTTGTCCTTTGCCAACTTGATTTGCAGGGACCGAAGCGACTAGTTTCCCCCACCGTCACCGGATCGGAGGAAGCGCCCCATGCAGGCCATCGTCACCCAACTCAAAGAGACCGCCGCCAGGACCGATGCCACGGATATCCGTGCCGCATTTGCGGGCGACAGCCAACGGTTCGGCCGGTTCAGCGCCCGGGCAAACGATCTGCTGATGGATTATTCCAAATGTGCCGTGAACGAACCGGTCATGGACCTCTTGGAACAACTCTGCGACAAAGCGGGCGTGGCCGCCAAGCGCGAGGCGATGTTTGCCGGCGAGGCGATCAATTTCACCGAAGGCCGCGCCGTTCTCCACACGGCGCTGCGCAACCGTTCGAACACGCCCGTCGTGGTCGATGGCCGCGATGTCATGCCTGATATCAATGCCGTTCTGCAGGCCATGGGTGCCTTTGCCGAAGGCATTCGCCTGGGCACGATCACCGGCTCGACCGGCAAGCAGATCACCGATGTCGTCAATATCGGCATTGGTGGCTCCGATCTCGGTCCGGCCATGGTGACGCTGGCGCTGGCGCCATTCCATGACGGGCCGCGTCTCCACTATGTCTCGAATGTCGATGGCGCCCATATCAGCGATACGCTGAAACTGCTCGACCCGGAAACCTCGCTGTTCATCGTCGCCTCGAAGACCTTCACGACCATCGAGACCATGACCAATGCCCAGACGGCGCGGCGCTTCATCGCCTCGGCGCTGGGCGAAGACGCGGTCGGCCAGCATTTCGCCGCCGTCTCCACCGCCCTCGACAAGGTCGGCAGCTTCGGCATTCCGTCCGATCGCATCTTCGGTTTCTGGGACTGGGTAGGCGGACGCTATTCGATCTGGTCGGCGATCGGTCTGCCGGTGATGATAGCCGTCGGCATGGACAATTTCGGCCAGTTTCTCGACGGCGGCCATGCGATGGACAACCATTTCCGCACCGCACCCTTCCGCCAGAACCTGCCGATGCTCCTGGGCCTGATCGGCTTCTACCACCGCAATGTCCTGGACTATGCCACCCGCGCCATCCTGCCCTATGACCAGCGCCTGTCGCGCTTCGCCGCCTATCTGCAGCAGCTCGACATGGAGTCGAACGGCAAGGGCGTGACCGTGGACGGCACGCCCGTCGAGGGCAATTCCGGCCCGGTCGTCTGGGGCGAGCCCGGCACCAATGGCCAGCATGCCTTCTACCAGCTGATCCATCAGGGCACGAGCATCATCCCGGCCGAATTCATGATCGCCGCCAATGGTTTCGAGCCGGACCTGCGCCACCAGCACGACTTGCTGATCGCCAATTGCCTGGCGCAGTCGGCCGCCCTGATGAAGGGCCGCACGCTAGAAGAAGCCAAGGCGCAGCTGACGTCGAAGGGCATGGCCGACGGCCAGGCCGATTTCATCGCGCCGCACCGGGTCTTTACCGGCAACAGGCCGTCGATAACCTTCGTCTACAACCAGCTGACACCCTTTGCACTCGGCCGGCTGATCGCGCTCTACGAACATCGCGTCTTCGTCGAGGGTGTGCTCTTCCGCATCAACTCCTTCGACCAGTGGGGCGTGGAACTCGGCAAGGAACTGGCGACCGGCCTGCTGCCTGTCGTGGAAGGCAAGGTTGGAACCGAGGGCCAGGATGCGTCGACGGCAGGGCTTGTGGAAGCGCTGCGTAGCGGATTGCACTGACCAAAGTTTTTTCTGACATGCAAAAGGGCAGTCTCGCGGCTGCCCTTCTGTCTCTCAAGCGCAAAAATGTAAGAATAAACTTACAATCCGATTTCGTGGGCAAAGGGCGGATTGGCGCCGGCACGCGATACGGTGACCGCCGCTGCCTTGGCCCCCAGCGACAATGCGGCCTCGACCTGTGCTTCGGAAAGCGTTGCCACCGAGGTCTTGGTCAGCAGGCCCTGACGTTTCAGCGACGCTAGGATGCCGGCATCAAACGTGTCGCCGGCGCCGACGGTGTCGACCACCTCGACCTTGTTCGACGGCACCGAAACCTTGAAGTTTGCGGTGTAGGCGGTGGCACCCTCCGCCCCCTTGGTCAGCACCACGAGCTTGGCGCCGCGCGTCAGCCAGTAGGCGGCGCGTTCGTCCTGGCTGCCGGGCAGGTCGAACCAGTCCAGGTCCTCGTCCGAGAATTTCAGGATGTCGGACATATCAGCCATGCGGGCGATGCGGGCCTGGTGGGCTTGCTTGTCCCTGATGAAGCCGGGGCGGATGTTCGGATCGAGCGAGATCACCCGGGTCTTGTACTCACGGGTCATCAGCGCTTCGTAAGTCGAGCCGCAGGGTTCCGGGATCAGGCTGATTGCCCCGAAATGCAGCGCCTCGCAGCTGTCGTCGAGATCAGGCAGATCGGCCTCGGTGATCATGCGGCCTGCCGTGTTCTCGTCATAGAAGGCGTAGGACGCCTGACCGTTGGTCAGCTTGACCAAGGCGATGGTGCACGGGCGCGACAGCGTCGCGCAATAGCTGAAGTCGACACCCGATGATTTCAGCGTGTCGCGCAGGATGTCGCCCAGCATGTCGTCGGACAGGCCGGTGAAGAAGCCCGTCTTGATGCCGAGGCGACCGAGCGCAATCGCCGTGTTGAAGATCGCGCCGCCGGCATAGGGCGCAAAGGCGCGCTCGCCGAGCGTGGTTTCGCGTGGCAACATGTCGATCAGCGCTTCGCCGCAACACAGGATCATCTCGACCTCCCAGTCATCTGTTTCAATCGATTTAAACCAAGTCGCGCCCAAATTCCAGTGCGACTGTGAGCATTTGCTCAGCCGAGCGACGAAACCCCGCCATTGCGCCCCGACCATTCGAGCGGCGCATCAAGGAAGGCCTCGACTTCCGAGAGGGTCTTGTCGTCGAACAGCTTCTGCGACGTTGCCACGGCCAGCACATCGCGCCAGGTGGCGATATAGTGCAGCTTGACGCCGCCCTTGTCGAAACGCTCGTAAGCCTCGTTGAAGATCCCATAGAAGAACAAGGCGATGCCGTGATCGACGACACCGCCGGCAGCGCGGATGGCATCGATGAACTTGAACATGCTGCCGCCGGCCGTCGTGAGGTCCTCGATCACCAGTACGCGCGCGCCTTCCGGCATATGGCCTTCGATCTGGGCATTGCGGCCATGGCCCTTGGGTGCCTTGCGCACATAGATCATCGGCAGGGCGAGGCGGTCGGCCAAGAGGGCTGCAAACGGAATACCGGCCGTCTCGCCGCCCGCGATGCAGTCGAACTGCTCGAAGCCGGCATTGCGCAGCAGCGTGGCCGCAGCAAAGTCCATGACCGCCGAGCGTACGCGCGGATAGGAGAGCAGCTTGCGGCAATCAATGTAGACCGGGCTGCGCATGCCGGACGACAGCTTATACGGATCCGCGGCATTGAAATGGACCGCTTTGATCTCCCAGAGCATCTTGGCAAGCAGTTCGGCCATGACGGTGGGTTCGGTGAAGGGGGTCTGGATCATTTCGGCTCCTGTCGCGTTACGGCATCCGAAAGGGGCAGATACCAGCTCGCGACGGCTCTTGCCAGCGTCAGGCACATGTTGCTTGAAGATTTACAGCCAATTCCAGAAGATGACGAAGATTTAACCCGGCCGGCGCCTTTCCGGGGCTGAATACCACCCCACATGTATTGCAGACCAACCAACCTCAAGGAGCCATCGATGTCCGAACTGATCGTGATCGGTTATCCGAACAACCAGGCCGCGGAAGCGGCACGCCTGACGCTCTACCAGCTGTCAAAGGAATATCTCGTCGAGATCCAGGACGCGGTCATTGCCGAGGCCGACGACAAGGGCCAGATCAAACTGCACCAGATGGTGCCGATGTGGGGCTTTGGCGCCAGCGCAGGTGCCTTCTGGGGCCTGCTTGCCGGCATCCTGTTCTTCAACCCGCTGATCGGCGTTGCAGCCGGTGCCGGGGCTGGTGCCCTCGCCGGAGCACTTACCGACTACGGCATCAACGACGCCTTCATGAAGGATGTGGCCAGCGTCCTGCAGCCTGGGCAGGCCGCCCTTTTCATCCTCGCCGAGCGTGCAGCATCCGACAAGGTCATCGACCGTCTGAGCGGGCATGGCGGTAACATCATCCGCACCAATCTGGACACGTCCAAAGAACAGGATTTGCGCGCTGCCTTCGACAAGGCGCGGGCGAAACCGGCTACCGCAGCGGCCGTTGACGACAACGCGGCGTAACAGGAGAATTTGATATGTTGACCATGGTTACCATCCAACCCCTGATCGCCCTCTTGGCCGGCATTCTCATCCTAGTGATGCCGCGCCTGCTGAACTACGTGGTTGCCATCTACCTGATCCTCGTCGGCATCACCGGCCTTTGGCCGCAGCTGATGAGCGGCGTCTGACCCACCACACGAATACCGGGGCCTTGCAGCCCCGGCATTCCGATCACCATTGATTCAGGCCACTGGCGGCGGTCCGAACCGATTTGCCGACGCCTGACCGGGCTGAACATAAAAATAGATCAGCACGATCCAACCGATGACCGGCACCAGAATGAGGAGTTGCCACCAGCCGGATTTGTCGATGTCGTGCAGGCGACGTGTGGCGACGGCAAGTTGCGGCACAATAAGAGCGAGGCCGACGATCGTCCCGAGGATATCGATGCCGAAGAGAATGGCATCGATGAAAGAGGCGATGAGGCTAACAATGAAGCCGAACAACGCGAACCACCAGAATTCCGGTCGCGCCGCCCGGCCTGTAAAAGTCGCATATTTCGTCAGTACAGTCTTGATGGAGTCTTCGAACGTCATGACAGCATCCTCATTCTGGAAATAACCGCCAAGATGTTAGGCCACTCTAACCCCGTCAACAACAGGGCGATGAGCCTTCCGTAATTTCGATCAGACGACGTCCCAATAAAGCGGAAACATCGGATCGAAAACCGTGACAGGACCGGCGCCGGTTTCGATCTTTGCCGGAAAGCTGACCGGCGTCTCGCGCTTGACCAGCGTGATCGTCTCGTCATTCGGCTTGAGTCCATACCAGGCTGGGCCGTTCAGCGAGGTGAAGGCTTCGAGCTTGTCCAGCGCATTGTCCTGTTCGAAGACATGGGCCAGGCAGCTCATGGTATTGATCGACGTATAGATGCCGGCGCAGCCGCAGGCGCATTCCTTGAGCGGATCGACATGGGGCGCCGAATCGGTGCCGAGGAAAAAGCGGGCGTCGCCGGATGTCGCAGCCGTCCGCAGGGCCAGGCGGTGGCTTTCGCGCTTGGCAACCGGCAGGCAATAATAATGCGGCTTGATGCCGCCAACGAGGATGGCGTTGCGGTTGATGATCAGGTGATGGGTGGTGATGGAACCGGCCAGGTTCTTTTCCGCAGACTTGATATAGTCGATGCCGTCGCTGGTGGTGACATGCTCCATCGTCACCTTCAGCTCCGGCAGGCGCCGGCGCAGCGGATCAAGCACCGTCTCGATGAAAACGGCCTCGCGGTCGAATATGTCGACCTCCGGCGTCGTCACCTCGCCGTGCACGCAAAGCGGCAGGCCGATCTTCGCCATGCGCTCCAGGACCGGCATCGCCTTGTCCATGTCGCGCACGCCGCCATGGGAATTGGTCGTGGCACCCGCCGGATAGAGTTTGACAGCAGTGATCAGGCCGCTTGCCTTGCCGGCTTCGACATCGTCCGGGCTGGTCTGCTCGGTCAGGTAAAGGGTCATCAGCGGCTGGAAGCGATCGTCGGCCGGCAGTGCGGCCATGATACGATCGCGATAGGCTTTAGCGTCGGCAGTAGTGACCACCGGCGGCACCAGGTTGGGCATGATGATCGCGCGGGCGAAATGGCGGCTGGTATCGCCAATCACCCCTTCCATCATCGCACCGTCGCGCAGATGCAGATGCCAGTCATCGGGGCGGCGGATGGTGATCGACGGCATGGCTCAAGGTCTCCGGGCTGCAACAGGTTGCGCCGTCGATACCACTTTCCGCCGGCCAGGAAAATCGCTGCCGGAACATTTCCGCACGTCTTCAAATTGCGGAAACGCTCTATCCCTCTCTCTTCCCCAATTCCGGACGCAAACCGCGCTGAACTTTCGGTGTAACTGTTCTACCGAGCGATCGCGATTTTTCCGACATCGAGCGCTGCAGCCCGAAGCGCTGCTTCCTGGGCCTGTTCGCGCCGGTCCGTCTCCATGATCTCGCGGATCGTCGGCAGAGCCCGCTCGAAAGCCGCCACGCAAGCCGGATCGAACTGCGTGCCGGCGCGGCCGAGGATGTGCTCAACCGTCTTGTCATAGGACCAGGCCGACTTGTAGGGACGCTCTGTTGTCAGCGCATCAAAATTGTCGGCGATGCAGACGATCCTGCCGGAGATCGGGATGGTGTCACCGCTCAGGCGATTGGGATAGCCCTGCCCGTCCCAGCGTTCGTGGTGGCTGGCGGCGATTTCGGAGGCCAGTTGCAGCAGCGAGGAATGGGAGCGGGAGAGAATGTCGCTGCCGATCTGCGCGTGGGCCTGCATCTGGCGATATTCGGCCTCGGTCAACCGGCCCTGCTTGAGCAGCACTTTATCCGGCATCGCTACCTTGCCGATATCGTGCATCGGAGCCGCAAGGCGAATATCGGTACATTCCTGGTCGGACAGGCCCAGTTCCCGCGCGATCGCTTCCGAGTAAGAGGCAACGCGGAGGGTGTGGCGTGCGGTTTCCGGATCCTTGTACTCGGCCGCCAGTGTCAGGCGATGGATGATCTCCTGCTCCCGCAAGCGTAACTCGCCAACCGCCTTGTCGACCTCGCGGCGCAGCCACTCGGCCTGGTCGGACAGTTGCCGGCGTGCGACCGTCAGGCTGACGATGTTCTGGACACGGGCCTGGAATTCGACGGGATTGACCGGCTTGGTCAGGAAATCGATGGCACCGGCATTCAACGCCGCCATGCGGGTCGTCATGTCCTTGTCGGCGGTCACGAAGACGACCGGAACATTGGCATATTTTTCGAACCGGACGATCTCGGTGAAGAGCTCCACACCGTTATAGACCGGCATCTGGTAGTCGATAATGGCAATATCGAAATCAAGCTCCGGAAGGGCCGAGAGCACGGCCTCCGGGGTTGAAAAAGGCACGGCTTCGCAATTGTCCAACTTCTTGACCAGTTTCGTCAGAAGCTTAAGGTTGGTATTGTTGTCATCTACCAGCAAGATACGCATAAACGCCTCCGCAGCTCTCAGGCTACCAGTTTCAATTTCAATGTTTCGATTTCGTCTGACAGCATGTCGACGTCGGCCGTCGTCGGTTCCTGATCACGCAGCGCATCGGCCTTCACGGCAATATCGCTCAATCCGACATTGATCGCCGCGCCCTTGATCGTGTGCAGAACCCGATCGATGTCCGAGCCTTTTTCAGTGGCAAGCGCTGCATGCAGATCCACCAGCAGCGATGCAGCATCGTCGAAGAAGGACTCGATCAACTCGCGATAGACATCTTCGCCCAGGGCTTCCACCAGTTCGAAATAACGGGCTTCATCGATGCCGGCGATGCCGCTTGAGGGCTGGTGGAAGGGATGGTCGCCGGAAAGCGCCAGGTCTCCACTCAGATCGAGATCAGAGAATGCTTTTATTTCCATGGCTTGCTCAGCCTCCCAGGAGGTATCGGCAACGGTTGGTGCAAAAGAGACGATGACGCCACGCAACCGGCCCATGGTGACGGGCTTGGATTCAAAGCCCACCATGCCGGCCGCCAGGCAGCGCCGCCGATCGTCGTCGGAGGCATTGGCCGTCATGGCAACGATCGGCGTCAGTGCGGATGGACCACCACCCTCGATAATCCGACGCGTTGCCTCTATGCCGTCCATGACAGGCATCTGCATGTCCATCAGGATCAGGTCGAAGGCTTCGGTCTCGGTCAGCGCGACCGCTTCGGCGCCGTTGCAGGCGATCTCGACAGTCTGCCCGAGCTTGTCCAGAAACCGCGTCGCCACCTGCCGGTTGACCTGATTGTCCTCGACAAGAAGAATGCGCAATTGCGGGAAGTTGGCCGACATGTCGTGCAGGCCAGGCTGATGGCGGACATCGTCCTTGCCGGCTGCCATGACCGGCAGCTCGAACCAGAAAATACTGCCCACACCGACCGTGCTGCTCATGCCCAGTTCGCCACCCAGCTTCTCGACGATCTGCTTGCAGATGGTCAATCCCAGACCGGTGCCGCCATATTTGCGGCTAATGCTGGCATCGACCTGCGAGAATGGTTTGAACAGCCGTTCAAGACCGGCTTCATCGATGCCGATGCCGGTATCCTCCACCTCGAAACGCAGCATCAGCGCGCTGCCACGGTAGAATTCCCTGAGCCGCAGGGTGACCGTGCCGTTCTGCGTGAACTTGACCGCATTGCTCAGAAGATTGAGCATGACCTGGCGCAGCCTCGTCGGGTCGGTGCGCACATACAGCGCATGGAGGGAGTCGGGGATGTCGAGAACGATGGCATTGCCGTGATCCTCTGCCCGGCCGCGGATGATGCTGATCGTATTGTCGGCAAGGCTCGATATGTCGACGGCGCGCTCTTCAAGCTCAAGTTTGCCATGCTCGATCTTGGAGAAATCAAGGATCTCGTTGATGACTTCCAGCAGGGCTTCACCCGACGAGCGGATGGTCTTGACGCTGGAGACGGCATCGTCCGGCAGTTCCGCATATTCGAGCAGTTCGGCCATGCCGAGAATGGCGTTGAGCGGCGTGCGGATCTCATGGCCCATGGTGGCCATGAACTGCGACTTGGCCCGATTGCCGGCATCGGCGGCATCATAGGCGTCGGAAAGCTCCCCCGCCATACGTTCAAGGCGAAGGCCGGCCTCGCGCACCGATTTCAACTGACGGCGCAGCGTGACGACCAGGAAGATGACCGAAATCATCAGAAGTCCCAGCATTATCGCCGAAGTCCGTTCGAGATCCAGCACCATACCCCGAATCTCGGTGCGCTCGTCGCTTACTCTGGCATTCGTCAGGACCAACAGCTGTTCAGTCTTTTTCGACAGAGCTTCCAATTGCTGACCAATTGCCTCCATTTGGACATCGGTCGGCCGCGCACCCTCTACGAAGCCATCGAAGATGGGCTGCAGTCCGTAAACCTGCCGCTCGATATCCGCCAGGCTGACCTCAATTTCCGGATCGGCCGAGAAATAGGCGCTGAAGCGAGATTCACGGACCAGCTTGGCGCGCGAGTAGAGGATATCGTAGCGAAGCGTCAGGTCATTGATGCGGTTGTCGCCTGCGACATCGCTCCGACGCAGTTCAGCAAGACTGTAGCCCAGGGTGCGGGCTTCCCGATCCAGTTGGTACACCGACCAGACTGCATTCTCGCGAACGCCGTCATGCAGATAGCGGAAACGGTCGGATATATTCGAGAACAATATGATAAGCACGACAAGCAGGACGGTCGATAGTACCTGCAGGATGACCGTGGTCTTGCCTGCGCTTTTCATGATCTCGGCTGTGATGCGTCCAAATCCGGTCAAGGCGCGACCTCGATCGACTGGATCTGCCAAACGGAACGGGAAAAATATCGCTCGTTATAAAGGCTGGCATCCTGATCAAACGGATAGACCAGCATCAATGGGCCTTTCTCGCGCACCGACATTGGCTTACCGGCAATCCGAGTGGCCAGCATGGTATCGAGGCCATAGGCATCGTTGACCGGGACGTCCGCCGAATAGCCGTTGAGCGCCTTGACGGTCATTTCCTGACCATGAGCGCCGGCAGCGGCGAGCACCGCCCGCAGCAGCGGACCGGAAAACTGGATCTCGCCTTCGGTCCAGGGTGTTTCCATCGATGCCGCACGACCAGCGAGCGCCTCGAGCATGGCAAGATCGAAGACGGCCTGTCCATCGCGGTTTGGATGGTCCAGCTTGCCGGAAATTGTCAGGATGACCTCTCCCTGCGGCGGCTCGAGAGCCACGACCTGGCTGCCGGCGAGCAAGAAAACGGCAAGGAGTGGGAGGGCGCGTTTCATTCTGATCCACCGATTTGCGAAAGAAGGTTCAACCTGTTGCCGAAATGGCGGCCGTACGACGCTGGCGATGTTGCTGAAGCAGCGCACGGAACCGGATCGCTTCAACAGGCTTGGTCAGGAAATCCGTTATGCCGACCTGAATGGCGGCATCGCGCAGCGCCGGATCCAGGTCGGCCGTCACCATGATGATCGGCACGGCGTCGTAACGGCTCATCATGCGGATCGCCTTGGCAAACTGCAGCCCATTCATGCCAGGAAGCATCTGATCGACAATCAGCATGTCGAAGAAGGTGTTGTGGCAGAGCTTCAAGGCCTCCGATGCATCGCCTTCCACGACGATCTCGTCATCGGCTACCTTCTTGGCAAGGTGCTTGAGGATCATCGCATTGGTGGCATTGTCTTCAACAATCAGAATTGTCATCGCCGCGCTCCCCATCCCGCCTACCGAATAGCTCCAGCAAAGATCCTGTTTCGACGCACCTCATTGAGGCACATGCGCCGTTTGCTCCCCCCTGAATTACCAAAGGTGGCCTGAAATAGACTGAAATTATTGGATCGAATTTTAGCTTTTGGTACTTTAAGCCAGCATTAAGGATTAGCTGACCCTAAAGCGTGCCATACCCGTCCATTTTCGCCGACGGCCGGGGCCAATTCACAAAAGAATACGATACTATCGTTGCGCATTGAGCGGCGATATCGCTTCAGGCAAAGGGCCTCGCCGACGGGCGGGTTCTCATCGTCGCTGGGATTAGTCGATTCCGCCAGCGGAGGGACCCCAGACATCCGTCAGCGCAAAACCACCGGCCAGCGGATCGAACGGGTCGAGCGCCACCTGATGCAGGCCAAAGGTGAAGCCCCGACCGCTGATGGTCGGAATGATGGCCGGCTTTCCCGCGACCTCTGTTAGACCCGCCAGACCGACCTCGAATTCAGAGCCGATAATGGAGCGGGACAGCAGCGTATCGCCGGGCTTTACCTTGCCGCGCGCATGGAGTGTTGCCAGATTGGCGGAGTTGCCGGTTCCGCAGGGAGAGCGGTCGACCCGCCCCGGCCACATCGTCGTGCAGGTGCGGATTGCGCCGTCCGGATCGACGTCGCGGAACATCACATAGGCTACGCCCGAGATGGCGGGAATTTCCGGATGCACCACCGGGATCGTCCGGTTGATCAGGTCCTTCAGCACCATTCCTGCCTCGACCAGCCGCCGGGCATTGCCCTTTTCAATCGTCGTGCCGATCTGCGACACATCGACCAGCGCATAAAATATGCCGCCATAGCAGAGGTCGACCGTGATCCGGCCCCATTCCTCGGTGTCGATCCCGACATCCAGCTCATGAACGAAGGACGGCACCATAGTGAGCTTGACGCGTTCGCAGCGCCCGTCCCGGCAGAACGCCACCGCCTTGACGAGACCTGCTGCCGTATCGAGGACAACCGTCGTCTCCGGCTCCTGCATCTCGACGATGCCACTTTCAAGCAGCGCCGTGGTCACGCAGATCGAATTCGATCCGGAGCTGGCATGGGCCTGGTCGGGCTGCAGAATGACAAAGCCTGCATCGGCATCGGGATGCTTGGGCGGAAGAAGAAGATTGACCGAGCCGATCGGCGCTCCGCGTGGCTCTAGAACCAGAAAGCGGCGCAGTTCCTGGCCCTTGGGATCGGTGTTCAGCCAGTTCAGCTGTTCGGCGATCGAATTGCCCGGGATGTTCGGCACGCCGCCAATGGCGACCTTGCCGATTTCGCCTTCGCAATGCACATCGAGCAACTGGATCGTACGCTTCCATCTCATGTCTTCAGTCTCCAGCTATCATCGGACAACACTTGCTCTATCTGATATATCACATTGCGTCGCCTGCCTATGGTCTTGCCACAGAAAGCGCATTGCGCAAGGCGTTGGCCCACAATATGCGCGCCAATCCTTCCATCGGGCGGCCGCGGTCGGTCGCGCGCTATTGGCCGACGGCGCTGCCCACCGTGTCTCCGACCGAATTGAGCGTGCCGCCAGCGGTCTCTCCCAGCAACAGCAATTGCCTGTCATAGTTGCGCCTGGTGCGGGGATCGAAGATCATGATCGGGGCGCTGATCACCGTGCTTGCGGCCTGGCCGACGGTATTTGCTGCGCCGATGGTGACAGCGCCCAGGCTCTCGCCAAGTCCGATATCCGAATCGGTGACGGTCTGGCCGGCAATCAGCCGGTCGCCGATCAGCCGAACCACTTCGGGGCTTTCGGCAAATTTGCCGTGGTTGAGATTGTCGCCGGACTTCAGCTTGGTGAGATCAAGGACGGTAATGCCGGCGCTTTCCAGCTGGGAGCGATAGGGCTCCTTGCTCGGATCGATCTGCCCCAGCCGCTCGACATTGCCGGAGATGCGGCGCGACAGCGTCAAGGCGCGGTCATCCTGCGAGACGAACAGGGTGAAATGCGGCGGGTTCGGCCCAAAGCTGCGGAACTGCTGGCCGAAGACATCGACATCAAGGTCAGGTGCTGCGAGGATCACGTTGCTGATCTTCGCGTTCACCTTGCCATCGCGGATGGCCATTTGCCGCAACGCCTCGACGGCCAGCCAGGTTCCCATGGAATGGGCCATGACGGTGATTTCATCCACCGACTTGTCACTGGCAATGCGGCTTAAAAGCTCCTCCAGCGCGTCGCGGGAATAATTGGTGCTTTCCTTGTCGTAGTTATAATCAAAAATACTGGCGCGCGACGGCCAAGTGAACACGACCGGCACAACATCCGTCTTGGAATCATGCACGATCTGCGCGAAGCGGTAGATCGCCTCCTCATAGCGATTGTTGAAGCCGTGGACGAAGACCAGGACGCGGCGGCTTTTGCCCGAATGGGCCTTCAGCCATACCTGGCCCTTCGCCGGCGTGGCGAGCGGTTCAACGGCAACGGTCGAAAACTCCTTGGCAGGATCCGGCGGCAGGCGTTTCGGCCATTGCACTTCCCCCACCTTGCGTACGGCATCCGGCGGAATGGAAATGGTGACGGCGTCAATCATCAGTCCCGTGCCACGCTCACCGGTGAACAGTACGGCCTTGTCGGCGGCCGGCGCGCGAGTGGTCGCGGCAATCAGATGGACCTGCGAGGCTCCGCTTGAGGCTTGCGCGCCGACGGGCTGCATGACGCCGATCGGCCGGCCGGCACACCCAGTCAGGGTAAGAGCCAGTGCCGCCATCATGGCAAGAGCCCGATTGGGACGCTGTCTGAAAGAACATGAAATCGTCATGGCGGCCTGTTCCCGATCGGCCCGGACGCACAACGCGCAAACCGCATACGCGCTATCCTACGCCACCTCTAGCAGGCGTTTTAAAGGCAAAGACACCTGCGATCCACCCCTTTTCGATCGCTTCCCCCCTCGGCCAGCGCCTTGACCGTTGCCTCAGACAGAGGTGCCCAATTGGCTGCGGGTCCAGTCGACGATCTGCCGGGTGGTCATCGCCCCGGAGACGCGGGCAATTTCGCGGCCCTTGTCGAACAGCAGCATGGTGGGAATGCCGCGAATGGCGAACCGACCGGCAATGTCGGGGTGATCCTCGGAATTGAGCTTGATCAGGCGCACCTGCGGCTCCATGGCGCGAGCCGCCTCTTCAAAGGCCGGCGCCATGGCCCGACAGGGGCCGCACCAGGGCGCCCAGACATCCACCAGAACCGGAATGGCGCTACGTGTGGTCTGCCTGTCGAACATGGCAGGGCCGGCCTCCACCGGATGGCCTTGAAATAACGTTGCTGCACATTTCCCGCATTTGGCCGCGTCCGCGGCAGGCCCTTGTCTCAACCGGTTGACTGCTGCGCAGTTAGGGCAGACAACCTGATAGCCCTTTTCCATCTTGCCATTCTCCGCGAATTCGTGCCCCGTTGCATATCGGGGCCATGCTTTGGCTTGACATTATATTCAAATTAACGTAGATACGCAAGAATGAAACTTAATCCTGAAACCATGCAGGGCGCTGCCGACGACGCCAGCGAGTTGCTGAAGGCTCTGGCCAATCGGCATCGGCTGCTCATCCTTTGCCAGTTGATCGACGGCGAACGTTCGGTCGGACAACTGGCGGAATTCTTGGGTATCCGCGATTCGACGGTCTCCCAGCACCTCGCCCTGCTGCGCCGCGACAGGATCATTGCCGGCCGGCGCGACGGCCAGACGATCTGGTACCGGATCGAAAGCGAACCGGCACGCAGCGTCATCAGCGCCCTCTACACATCTTTCTGCGCGACGTAGAGAACGGGCAGCCCCGCGTCAGGCGGGGCGCATCGTGCCGCGCGTGCGCACGGCATCGTGCCAGGAGAACGCCTCCTCAATGAGATGCGGTGTCTGGCCGCCCCGCACGGTGGCACGGTCGACATAATCCTGCAGCGCATCACGATAATCCGGGTGCACGCAATTGGCGATGATGACAGCCGAGCGCTCGCGTGGCGCAAGGCCGCGCAAATCGGCAAGGCCTATCTCCGTCACCAGGATATCCACGTCATGCTCGGTATGGTCGACATGGCTGACCATCGGCACGACGCTGGAAATCGAGCCGTTCTTGGCAACGGACTTGGTCACGAAGATCGACATAAAGCCGTTGCGCGCGAAATCGCCCGATCCGCCGATGCCGTTCATCATGTGGGTGCCGCCGACATGGGTGGAATTGACGTTGCCGTAGATATCGAACTCCAACGCGGTATTGATGCAGATCAGTCCTAAGCGGCGGATGACTTCCGGATGGTTGCTGATCTCCTGCGGACGCAGGATCAGCTGGTGCTTGTATTCGGCAAGCCGCGGCAGGACCTTCTGATACATATCGGCCGACAGGGTGATCGACGAGCCCGAGGCAAAGGTCAGCTTGCCGGCATCGAATAGCTCGAACGTCGAATCCTGCAGCACTTCGGAATACATTTTCAGGTCATGGAACGGCGTGTCGATGAAACCATGCAACACTGAATTGGCGATCGTGCCGATGCCGGCCTGCAGCGGCTGCAGTTCATAACCCAGACGGCCCTGCTTCACTTCGTTTCGCAGGAAATCCGTCAGGTTGCCGGCGATGGCGCGTGTCTCGTCGTCGGGCGGCAGAATGCTGGCCGAGCTGTCATGCTTTTCCGACACGACAACGGCGACGATCTTTTCGGGCGGGATCGAGATATAGGGCAGGCCGACGCGGCTTTCCGGCGTAACGACCGGGATGGGCATGCGGGCCGGACGACGCGACGGGATATAGATGTCGTGCAGGCCTTCGAGCGTGATCGGCTGCGACATGTTGAGTTCGACGATCACCTTGTCGGCGAGAATGGCAAAGCTTGCGGAATTGCCGACGGAGGTGGTCGGCACGATGCCGCCGTGCTCGGTGATGGCGACCGCCTCGATGACGGCGATGTCGACCGGCTTGATCTGCCTGGTGCGCAACTGCTCGACGGTCTCGGACAGATGCTGATCGATGAACATCACCTCCCCGGCATTGATCGCCTTGCGCAATCCGGGATCGGACTGGAAGGGCATGCGTCGGGCCAGCACGTGGGCCTCGGCCAGCGTCTTGTCGAGATCGTTGCCAAGCGACGCACCGGTCAAAAGCGTGATCTTCAACGGATCCTTACGCGCCCGCTCGGCCAGTGCCAGCGGCACCGCCTTGGCTTCGCCGGCACGCGTGAAGCCACTCATACCGACCGTCATTCCATCTTTGATATAGGCCGCGGCCTCGTCGGCACTCGCGAGCTTGTCCATCAAGGGCCTGTATCGGATCCGGTCACGCAGCATTCGCACAATCCTCGTTCATTCAGCCGGGAGAAACTCCAAGGCGTCCGGTCCTTCAAGGGCCGGCTGTCTCAATGGCTTAGAGGGCGGGATGCGGGTGTGGCAATCATTCTTCCGTCGCAAAGGACGCGCAGCTGCTATGCGCTCAATGCATAACGCACACAGGCTGCAGCGAATGGGCGGAAGGCGGCAAAGAGATCGGCGAGATCGATAGAACACGAAATCGCATCATCCAGTTCAGACGTTTGCACACATCAAGACTGAAAAAGAAATGGCGCACCCGAAGAGATTCGAACTCCTGACCCCCAGATTCGTAGTCTGGTGCTCTATCCAGCTGAGCTACGGGTGCGTGTCCAACCGGCATGACCGGTGGCGTGGCGATCCTCTAAAGCCTCCTTGATTTTAATGCAAGCGTATTTCGAACAAAAAATGTCATTTCGCTGAAATATAGCGATCACCCAATTGAAATCATTGCCGAATGCCTGTTCAGGCCCGAGCCCGCCAATCGTCGAGGGCCACCGGACGGTCGGGTATCTCGATACGGAAAAGGGTTCCCGGCACCGGTTTTTCGACCAGCGCGATGGTGCCGCCATGGGCCAGCACCAGTTCGCGGGCAATGGCCAGGCCAAGGCCTGTTCCGCCTGAGCGGGCCGAGCCGCGGAAGGCGGCAAACAGGTTTTCGCGCGCCTTGCGCGGCATGCCCGGTCCGGTGTCGTCAATGGTGATGCTGACAACGCTGCCGATGCGCTGCGCCGCGACAGTGATCCGGCGCGGAGCCTGTGGCAGCTCGGCGCCGTGGTTGGCGAGTGCCTGGGCGGCATTGCGGCAGATGTTGTGAATGACGCGGAACAGTTGTTCGCTATCGCCGTCCACCTCGAGATCGGAAGCCACCATGTCGACGAACTCGATGCCGCTCTCCGGTTCTATGGCCAGAATATCGCGCACCTCCTGGCAAAGGGCGGAGAGACGCAGCCGACGGCGGCGCGGCTCGGCCTCCGAGGCCTGGCCGTAGGCGAGGACTTCATTGGTATAACCAACGGCACGGTCGATGGTGCGCAGCAGTTTCGGTGCAAAGCTCTTGACCATGGGATCGTCGACATCGACCAGCCGGTCAGACATCAGTTGGGCCGAGGCAAGGATATTGCGCATGTCATGGTTGATCTTCGACACGGCAAGGCCGAGATCGGCAAGGTTCTTCTGTTGCTTCAGCGTCTTTTGCAGCTGTCCCTGCATGGCCGCCAGATGCCGTCCGGCAAACGCCAGTTCATCGCCGCCGCGGCTTGGAACCATGATGCGCGACGGGTCCTCGGGGTTCTCTGCAAAATCCTCCATGCTGCGGGTCAGCCGGCGCACCGGGCCGATCATCATGCGGTTGATGGCCAGAAAGATCAGCAGCGCGGTGATCACCGATATGAGCAGCGACAGGATCAGGATATTGCCCGCGTAGGACAGCATGGCCTGGCGCAGGCTTTTTTCCTCCAGCACCATTTCGATCTGCACATCGCTGTCGCCCACCGGGCCGAAGACCCGCACCACGCGATCCTCGCCGAACACCAGCGTTGACAGCGCATCGCAGACTGCGTCGAGCATCTGGACATTCGAGAGGTCGTATTGCGCGTCGACCTGCGGCGGCATGTCGTCCACGGCCAGCAGCTTGGACGTGCCGTCCTTCCGCAGCACGATCGCCTTGGTGCCCGTCGCCATCAGGGCGTCGTTCTGGACATTGCGGGGCAGTTCGATGGGCTGCAGTCCATCGATGACGACGCTGGCGGCGGCGGCCGTATTCAGACGGTTCTGCAGCCAGCCGATCCGCATATTCGCGATCGACGGCGTAAAGATCAGCACTTCGGCTAGCATGACGAAGACAGCCGTCAGGATCAGCAGCTTGCCGGACAGTCCACGAAACAAGCCCGGCATGGCGCCGACCGGCGACGCCGCCGCTGCGGCCAATATCCGCTCTTGCTCCTGCATGGCGGCCACCTCGCTTCCGACTCAAAGGGCAATCGACGACGATTCGCCCTGCCCAAGCTCTGCATATGAAGACGCCAGCATAGAAGGTTCCGGTATTTTTTCCAAATGCTCGTCACCGCAGTGCAAAAAAGCATCGCGGCACGAGGCCGCGATGCTTTGTTTCATCCAATAGCCGACCTTGAAAAGGACGATCAGAACTCTTCCCAGTTGCCGCCACCGCTGGCCGCTGTCGCGGTCTTTCCGCCGCCGAAGGCCTTCGCGACATTGCCGAGCATGTTGCGTACATGCGATGTGACCGGCTTGTGGGTCGCAGGCGCTGCAACGACAGGCGCCGAGCGGGCCGGAGCGCGGTCAGACAGGCGGAAGTAGGATACCAGGCTGGCAAGGCCGGCCGCTTCCGACGACAGCTTGTGAGTTGCCGCCGAGGTTTCCTCGACCATGGCTGCGTTCTGCTGGGTCACCTGGTCCATCTGGTTGATGGCGGTATTGACCTCCTGAAGGCCGGTTGCCTGTTCCTGCGCGGCCGTGGCAATCGAGTGGATGTGATCGTTGATCTTCAGCACCCGCACCTCGATCTCGCCGAGCGCTTCGCCGGTGCGCTGCACCAGCTTGACGCCGCCGGCGACTTCGGTGCCGGATTTGGTGATCAGCGCCTTGATGTCCTTGGCGGCATTGGCAGAGCGCTGGGCAAGTTCACGGACTTCCTGGGCGACGACCGCAAAGCCCTTGCCGGCATCACCGGCGCGGGCTGCCTCGACGCCGGCATTCAGCGCAAGGAGGTTGGTCTGGAAGGCGATCTCATCGATCACATTGATGATCTGCGAAATCTCGCGCGAGGCCTGTTCGATCCGACCCATGGCATCGACCGCTTCGCGGACGACAACGCCCGACTGGGCGGCGCTCTGCTTGGCTTCGGATACCATCTGGCTTGCTTCCTGGGCGCGTTCGCTGGAGCTGCGCACCACGACTGTGATCTGGTCCAGCGCGGCCGAGGTCTGCTCGAGGGCGGCGGCCTGCTGCTCGGTGCGCTTCGACAGATCGTTGGTCGCCGAGGTCAGTTCATCGGTATTGCCGTTGATGGAGTCGGTCTTGTGGCGGATCTCGCTCATCGTCTGGCGCAAACGCTCGAACGTGGTGTTGACGTTGGTCTGCAACTCGGCAAAGGCGCCGCGGAATTCGCCACGCATGTTCTGCGTCAGATCGCCTTCGGCCAGGTTTGCAATGACGCGACGGGTCTCCGTCACGCCGGTATCGACCGTCATCAGAAGGTCGTTGATGTTGCTTGCAAAGCGATTGAGGTTGGCGTCGTCGTAGTTCTTTTCGATCCGCTTGGTGAAATCGCCAGCAGCAGCGGCAGAGACGACGGTTGCCATGCTCAATTGCAGATCGTCGCTCTTGGCCCGCATCGCCGTATCCTGGGCGTTCAGGCGATTGACGGCCAAGCCATTCTGCTTGAACACCTCGACGGCGGCGGCCATGTCGCCGATCTCGTCGCGACGGCCGGCATAGGGCACTTCGGCTTCAAAATCGCCGTCAGCCACTCTCTTCATGGCATTGGTAACGTTGCGGATCGGACGGCTCAACTGGTTGACGCCGACGAACATGCCAAACCCCGTGCCGGCGGCAACAGCCAGCAGGGTGACGGCGGAAATCAGGATGAGCATGGTCGTCTGGAATGCGGCAAGCGAGTCCGTGAGGGCGGCGAGTTCGGCCTTGTCGCTGTCGACGACCGCATCGATCTCCGCCTGGAATGCCTTGCGGTTGGCACGGTTGGCTTCGTTGTTGCCCTGCTCGTTGGCGGCCTTCGGGTCGACCTGCGTGCCCAGACGAGCGGTTTCTGCGCGGAACGTGCGGAATTCGGCAGCCCGCATGGCCATGGCGTCAAACGTCGCCTGCTGGGCGGCGGGCACCATAGGCTTCCAGTCCGCAATGACCTTGTCCATGGAATCGAGGTTCTTCAGGAGGCCCTTGGCAAAGCCCTCCGCCTTTTCCGTGGTCGGCGCCGCATAGATACCACGCGCTTCCATCACCACTGCCGTCACGAGACGGTTCAGACGCTCGCCCATATAGGCCCGCTCCGAAACAGAGTGCACCTGCTCGGACTTGGCGCCGTATTGCACGGTGACGAAAATACCCATCGCCCCGATGACGACAGCAGCAAATCCCAACATGCCGACCAACGAATAGACTTTGCCGCTAATCTTCACTAGCCCGACTCCTGATATGTAACTCATCCGGGGCCAGCGCGGTGTCAGCCCCTCAATATTCATAAAAATACGCCTTGCGCGTTAACGAATTATTGCTCGGTAAATTTTGTGCCGATCGGGTCATCGACTTGGTCGAGAGCGCCTGGAGCGGAATTAGCCAGCATACTTTCTTCCAATCCCGACTTGCGACACAGAGAAAGGTCTCGAAAGCTGACTTTTATTTCTTTTTGGCAAGAGGAAGAATGTTAACCGTGGACGGCAAGATTTGACCATCCCGGTGCTGATGGCGAGTGGAAGAGGCCCGCCGATTGACTCTGACGCACATCGTCCGTATAAGGCGCGCGTTCGGATAGGAGCGCCCGTTTCTGCGGGTCCTCCAGCCGTTCTCACACAATCCAACGCTCTTGCAGCAATGCAAACCCAAGAAGGGCCGCACACCGCGGTATTAAAAAAATGAAGCGTACCTACCAACCATCCAAGCTTGTTCGCAAGCGTCGCCATGGTTTTCGTGCACGTATGGCCACCAAGGGCGGCCGCAAGGTTCTTTGCGCCCGTCGTGGACGCGGTCGTCAGCGTCTTTCGGCCTAAGGCCGGACGAGCCCGATGAAAGCACCGGGCGAATGACGTCTGATACTCACAAACAAACTGCCGGGCGGCTGAAAAGCCGGCCGCAGTTTCTTGCTGTTCGCGAAGGTGAAAGGCGCAAAGGCAAATACTTCCTCCTGGAAGTGCTCGACCGCGCCGAACCCGAGACTGCACCCCGCGTCGGCTTCACCGTGACCAAGAAGCATGGAAACGCGGTCGAACGGAACCGGATGCGCCGGCGCCTCAAAGAGGCCGTACGAGTGAGCGCAGGGTTTGCAATGATGCCCGGACATGACTATGTGATTGTCGCCCGGCGGGACGTACTGGCCGCGCCGTTCAGGCAGCTTGTGACCCAGTTGCATCAACGCATCGAAGCCAATCCAAGATCCGAGCGTTCCGACGCGACCCGCCCCAGGAAAGTATGATGCAAAACAACCGCAATTATTTCATCGCGATTGCCATGTCGGTGCTGGTCGTCCTTGCCTGGCAGTTCCTTTATATGAACCCGAGGATCGAGAAGCAGCGGCAGGCCGAACAGGCGCGCCTTGAGCAGGAAGCCAAGACCGCTCCGGCGGCCGGCAACGCGGCGACGCCGGCACCCGCGGGCACCGTAAACGGCGCCCTGCCCGGCTCCACGCAGGCCAATGCCACTGCAAGCCGTGACGAAGCCATTGCCAAGACGGCCCGCGTGGCCATCGACACCGAAGCCCTGTCCGGCTCGATCAACCTGACCGGCGCCCGTCTCGATGACCTCAAGCTCAAGGGCTACCACGAGACAGTGGACGATTCGAGCCCGATCATCACCCTGTTCAATCCGGCCGACACCAAGGACGGATATTTCGCGGAAATCGGCTATATCGCCGGAGAGAATGCCGGCGGCGCTCCCGGTCCGAACACCGTCTGGACGGTGTCCGGTAACGACAAGCTGACCGAAAGCACGCCCGTCACGCTGACCTACGTCAATGACGCGGGCCTGACATTCTCCCGCAAGATCTCGGTCGATCAGCACTACATGTTCCAGATCGAGGACACCGTGTCCAACGCCGGAACGCAGGCTGCAAGCGTCGCGCCCTACGGCCGCGTCACACGCTATAACAAGCCGACCACGGCCTCCGTTTATGTCCTGCACGAAGGCTTCCTGGGCGTCATCGGCACGGCGGGTGGGCTTGTCGAAAAGAAATACGACAGTGTCGAAGAAGAGCCGATCGCCAATGAAAAGGCGACCGGTGGTTGGCTCGGCATGACCGACAAATATTGGGCCGCAGCGCTCATTCCGCCGCAGGATCTGGCGTATGAGAGCCGCTTCTCGCACTTCACCGACGGTCAGCCGCGCTTCCAGGCAGACTACAAGAACGATGCCGTTTCGGTGGCTCCCGGCCAGTCCGCCACCATGAAGACCCTCGTCTTTGCCGGCGCCAAGGAAGTGCCGGTCGTTGACGGCTATGCCCGCGACAATTCCTGGTTCGGCACGATGTTCACCAGCCTGTTCACGGCCGACAAGACAGTGGTGACAAGTTACGAAGTGCCGCGCTTCGACCTCCTGATCGACTGGGGCTGGTTCTACTTCTTCACCAAGCCGATGTTCAAGCTGATGGACTTCTTCTTCCGTCTGGTCGGCAACTTCGGCGTCGCCATCCTGCTGACGACGATCGTCGTCAAGTTGTTGTTCTTCCCGCTGGCCAACAAGCAATACTCATCGATGGCCGCCATGAAGCGCGTCCAGCCCAAGATGGAAGAGCTGAAGACGAAATTCGGCGACGACAAGATGGCCCTGCAGAAGGCCATGATGGAGCTCTACAAGACCGAGAAAATCAACCCGATCGCCGGTTGCTGGCCGGTCGTGCTGCAGATCCCGGTGTTTTTTGCACTCTACAAGGTCATCTACATCACCATCGAAATGCGCCATGCGCCGTTCTTTGGCTGGATTCAGGACCTGTCGGCACCGGATCCGACGACCTTCATCAACCTGTTCGGGCTGCTGCCGTTTGAAGGTCCGACCTTCCTGCATCTCGGTGTCTGGCCGATCATCATGGGCATTACCATGTTCCTTCAGATGCGCATGAACCCGACGCCGCCGGATCCGACCCAGGCGATGCTGTTCAACTGGATGCCGCTGATCTTCACGTTCATGCTGGCGACTTTCCCGGCCGGTCTGGTGATCTACTGGGCCTGGAACAACACGCTGTCGATCCTGCAGCAGGGTATCATCATGAAGCGCCAGGGCATGAAGGTGGAACTGTTCGACAATCTTCGCGGCATGTTCCGACGAAAGCCTGCCGCGACCAAGTAATACAGAAAGCCCCGGTTTTCCGGGGCTTTTTTCTTATGGGGCCTCCCGAATTTCGCCGCCCCTTGACATCACAGTTCAAAACCCGGATTCCGGCTTTCAGGAGATCCGTAAAGAGGCACTGCCATGACATCGACAACACCCGCCAACGAACCGGTCCTGTTCGGCCGGCCGTGGATCTTCATCCGCGGCGTGCCGTCGATGAAATTCCTGCCGCCCGAAGGGCCGCTGGAAGTGGCCTTTGCCGGACGGTCCAACGTGGGCAAATCGTCGTTGATCAATGCGCTGGTCGGGCAGAAAGGCCTGGCCCGCACGTCCAACACGCCCGGCCGTACCCAGGAACTGAACTACTTCGTTCCCGACGGCTATAGCGGCGAAGCGGGCGACATGCCGCCGATGGCGCTGGTCGACATGCCGGGCTATGGCTACGCGCAGGCGCCGAAGGAACATGTGGACGCCTGGACCAAGCTGGTTTTCGATTATCTGCGCGGCCGCGCCACGCTGAAGCGCGTCTATGTGCTGATCGACAGCCGCCACGGCATCAAGAAAAACGATGACGAAGTGCTTGACCTGCTCGACAAGGCCGCCGTGTCCTATCAGATCGTGCTGACCAAGACCGACAAGATCAAGGCCGCAGGCGTGCCCAGATTGCTGGCGGAGACGCTGGAGAAGATCAAGAAGCATCCGGCTGCCTTTCCGGAAGTGCTCGCCACATCATCGGAAAAGACCGAAGGCCTGGACGAGCTGCGCCAGGCGATCGGCGTCGTGGTCGGCCGCCGGGCCACGGCATAACCCCACACGTTGAATGGCCCGCCGCTGCGAGAGCGACGGGCCGACTTACGATCTGGCCGCTGCGCCCGGATTACATCTTGGGCAGAAGCACCTTGTCGATGACGTGAATGACGCCATTCGACTGCTTGACATCGGCGATGGTGACGGTGGCGACGCCGCCGGTTTCATCGGTAAGCGTGATCTTGCCCATGGCCTGCTTGGCCTTCAGAACGCAGCCGCCGACGGTCTTGACGTCATGTTCGCCCTTGTCGTCGGCAATCATCTTGCCGATCGCGTCAGACATGGCATTGGCGGCCACCACATGGCAGGTCAGTACCTTCGTCAGCTGTTCCTTGTTTTCGGGCTTCAGCAGCGTGTCGACGGTACCGGCCGGCAGGGCTTCGAAAGCGGCATTGGTCGGCGCGAAAACCGTGAACGGTCCCTTGCCCTGAAGTGTCTCGACCAGGCCCGCGGCCTTGACCGCGGCCACCAGCGTGGTGTGATCCTTGGAGTTCATGGCATTTTCAACGATGTTCTTGTCCTCGAACATCGCCGCGCCACCGACCTCCGGGTTCGCCGCATAAGCGCCAAGCGTTCCTGCGGCCATGACGGTCGCAAGGGCGAGCGTGCGGAGCGTTGACTTGATCATGATGGTTTCCTCTTCCTCTGTTTTTGACCCGCGCCAGGCCGGCAAGGCCGGTGCGGACGGATAACTCACGTTTCCCTTCAGCGGGAACATGACAAAGGACGAAGGTGGAGGAATTTTAGTTTCAGGGTGGCGCGATAATTTCGATAAAAATTCAAAAGCCTTTGTTTTATCTGGCTATTTTGTGTCGAGACAACAGCCTCAGTTACTGTGCCGGCCCAAGTGCCACGATCGGGCCGGTCGCCTGGCCGGTCGGCGATCCGCCGAAGGGCTCCAGGCTGACCGCCAGGACGACACCCTGCTTGAGTTGCCGGCGCATGTCAGCGGGAACGATCATCTCGCCCTCGCCGGTCTGCGGCAAGATGCCGAGCGACCGGGCCGGATCCGTACCTTCGATCAGCCAAAGCTCCAGCGATTTGGTCTGGCCCTCGCCGGCTGCGACAGGCGTGACCCGAAGGCGGCCCGACTGATCATCGTAGCGCGCCACAAGTGAGACTGCCTCATCCTTGCCCGCCATTTCGGCGATCAGCAGCCGGCCCGGCGCCGGCTGCCTCCAGGACGCCAATTCGGTTGTCCCGAGCGTCAGCGCGGCCAGCACGCTGGCCAGGGTCAGCACCCGCCAGACGGCCAGCGAATTCCACAGCGAGCCGAGCCCTGAACGATTGCCACGTGGCACCTCACCGAACAGCCGGCTCTCAATCACCGAAAAGGCGTCGGGTGGCGGCAGTTCGACCCCGTATTCGTCGCTGAACTCCGCGAGATTCTCCTCCCAGCGGTGGACGATGGCAGCGAACTGCCGGTCACGCCGGATGCGCGCCTCGACTTTCAGCCGGGCATCGGCGCCGAGCACGCCAAGGACATATTCGCCCGCCAGGACTTCATCCCGCGAACGGTCACCCTTGCTCTGGTCTGGCGTCGTCATGTGTCCAAGCACTCTCTCAATTTCAAAAGGCTGCGGCGCAACCACGTGCGCATCGTGTTCAGCGGTACGCCGAACTGATCCGCCAGCTCCTGATAGCTGAGCCCCTCCACGTAAGCGTGCCTCACGGCCCGCGCGCGATCAGAATCCAACTGTTCCATGCATGTGTCAATCCGCTTTCCCTCACCGCGCATCACGGCAGTCTCCTCCGGATCCGGCGAAAGATCGGCGATTTCGGCCGCCTCGTCCAGCGAATTCCCGACAGGTCGACGCGCCCGGAGGCGATCGATGCAATGATAGCGCGCGATAACCACCAGCCAGGCCATAGGACTGCTGCTGCCGGCGGCAAAACTATCGGCGCGCTGCCATATTTTCACGAAGACATCCTGCAATGCCTCTTCAGCGTCGCTCCTGTCTTTCAGAATACGCAGGCAGATCGCAAAAAGTTTCGCTCCGACGCGAGAATAGAGCAGGGAAAAGGCGCTGCGGTCCTTCAGGGCCACGCGGCTCAACAAAACGGCTACATCGTCGTTCGTCATCTGGCTCCCGGTTCCCGGTCATTCAACTGGCTTGGCCGTGATGTCACTACGCATCGGGATGCATCGCGGATCATCATCACGCCGTTATCTTTGGCCACGATTATTCCCTCCGGCCGAATCTTGCGCTAAAAGGCCGCCATCCAACACAAAGGGGTGCCCATGACTGCGTCCGAAAGCGAAACCCAGGCCAGACTTCTCGCACAGGCCCTGCCCTTCATGCAGCGCTATGAGAACAAGACGATCGTCGTCAAATATGGCGGTCATGCCATGGGCAACGCCGAACTGGGCAAGGCCTTTGCAGCCGACATTGCGCTTCTGAAGCAATCGGGCGTCAACCCGATCGTCGTTCACGGCGGTGGACCGCAGATCGGTGCCATGCTGTCGAAGATGGGCATCGAATCGAAGTTCGAAGGCGGCCTGCGCGTCACCGACCAGAAGACCGTCGAGATCGTCGAAATGGTGCTGGCCGGCTCGATCAACAAGGAGATCGTCGCGCTGATCAACCAGACCGGCGAATGGGCGATCGGGCTGTGCGGCAAGGACGGCAACATGGTGTTTGCCGAAAAGGCCAAGAAGACGGTGATCGATCCCGACAGCCATATCGAACGCGTCCTAGACCTCGGCTTCGTCGGCGAAGTGGTCGAAGTCGACCGCACCCTGCTCGACCTTCTGGCGAAATCGGAAATGATCCCGGTCATCGCACCCGTGGCGCCGGGCCGGGACGGTCATACCTACAACATCAATGCCGATACCTTTGCCGGCGCCATTGCCGGTGCGCTGAGCGCCACGCGCCTGCTGTTCCTCACCGATGTACCGGGCGTGCTCGACAAGCAGGGAGAACTGATCAAGGAACTGTCGGTGACCCAGGCCCGGGCCCTGATCCGCGACGGCACGATTTCCGGCGGCATGATCCCCAAGGTCGAGACCTGCATCGACGCGATCAATGCCGGCGTGCAGGGTGTCGTCATTCTCAACGGCAAGACACCGCATTCCGTGCTGCTGGAAATCTTCACCGAGCACGGTGCCGGCACACTGATCGTGCCCTGATTTCTGCTGACCTAGAGAAGTAGCAGTGCCAGAATGCCGGCGACGATCAGCAGGCAACCGGCGACCTCTAGCGTGTTGATCTTCTCCTTGAAGATGAAGACCGAGGAGGCAAAGGTGAACAGCATTTCCACCTGCGCCAGGGCCTTCACCACGGCGACCTGCTGGAGCGTCATGGCGGTGAACCAACCGAAGGACGCCGTGGCGCCGACGAAGCCGACGACGATCGCCACCGGCCAGGCGGCGGCCACTCTTGCCAGTTCCGCCCTGTCGCGCCAGAGCATCCAAGCCAGCATGGAGAAGGTTTGGATCAGGATGACCATGACCAGCGTGAAACTCGCCTGCATGACGGAGTCCGGCGCCGGCAGGCTGGGAGCCAGGGCGATCGACGCCTGGCGGTAGGATATGCCTGACATGCCGAACAGCAGCCCCGAGGCAAGGCCAATCAGCGCGATGCGGCTGAACACCGATGTCAGCAGGGACCGCAGGGTGATCGCCGTGCGGGCCACCGAGATGACCATGACGCCGACGACCGAGATGGCAATGGCCAGGAAAGTGGCCCAGGTGATCCGCTCGCCGAAGAACAGAAGCGCGATCACTGCCGCCTGGGCCGGTTCGGTGCGCGAATAGGCGGTGCCGACGGCGAAATTGCGGAACGAGAACAGGTGCACCAGCAGGAAAGTGGCACCAATCTGCGAGAAGGCGCCGATCACGGCCCAGACCCAGAAGCTGGCATTGGCCTCGGGCAGCGGCCGGTCGAAACCATAGATCAGCAGCGCCAGATAAAAGAACGCGAAAGGCACGCCAAAACCGAAGCGCACGAATGTCGCCCCGGTCGTGCCCATCCGGCCCTTCAGATGCTTTTGGAGAACGGAGCGCAGATTTTGAAGGAATGCGCTCGCGAAAGTGATGACAGCCCAGAATTCCATGGATTTGCGCTAGCATGCACGGCCGCGGTTCGCCATAAGCAGGAGGAGCAAAAAGCTGATTGCCGTCTATTTTTGCCGTGAGCCTTGCGAGAGATCCGACATGACAGAGCTAAAGACCACCGCCACCAAAGCCGACTTCGCCCATGTCAGGGACTGGGTCTTCGATCTCGACAACACGCTCTACCCGCATCACATCAATCTGTTCGCGCAGATCGACCGCAACATGACGGAGTTCGTGGCGGAATTGCTGCAGATGGAGCCGGCCGAGGCCAAGCTTTTGCAGAAACGCTATTATCACGATCACGGCACGACACTCAAAGGCCTGATGCTACATCACAATGTCGATCCGAACGCCTTTCTGGAAAAGGCCCATGCGATCGACTATTCGCCGCTTTTGCCGGATCCAGCGCTTGGCGAGGTGATCAAGGCGCTGCCAGGTCGCAAGTTCATCTTCACCAATGGCACGGTCAGCCACGCCGAGGCGGCGGCCCGGGCGCTCGGTATTCTCGATCACTTCGACGATATCTTCGACATTGTCGCCGCCGAATACGTGCCGAAGCCGGCCGGCAGCACCTATGACAAATTCACCCAGCTGAACCGCATCGAAACCGGCCATGCGGCGATGTTCGAGGATCTGCCGCGCAACCTTGTGGTGCCGAAATCGCTCGGCATGAAGACGGTTCTGCTGGTGCCGCGCAATCTCGAAGGGGTCGTTCTCGAGACTTGGGAACGCGCCGAGGGCGCGGAAGGCACCGGGTCCATCGACTTCATTACGGACGACCTGACCGGGTTTCTATCGGCTCTGCTTGCCGACTGACCCTTGACGATATCCAAATCTTACCAAAATTTCATGAAGCGTTACAAATGTTTAAGTAGGAACTTATAGGCGCCGCCCCCATTATCCTGTCATCCAACGAGGATGAAAGGAATTCCAATGAACGGCAAAACATTTACGCTCGCGGCACTGGCCACAAGCCTCCTGCTCAGCGCATCGGCCACTGCCACCTTGGCGCGTGACGTCCGGGGCCCCGGTCCCGGTCCTGGCCACGAGGGCATGTTCATCCGTCTGCTGCAGGACGTCGACAGCAACAAGGACGGCAAGGTTTCCAAGGAAGAAGCCAAGGCGGCCGAAGACAAGCTTTTTGCGGAGATCGATGCCGACAAGGATGGCGCGCTGACGCCGGGTGAAATGCGCAAGCATCGCGAAGCGATGATGGAAAAGATGAAAGCCGAGGGTAATGGCCCCGGCGACGGTAAAGGTCCAGACGGCAAGGGTCCGAAGGATGGCCCGGACGCCGGTCCGAAGGACGGTTCCGGCCCGCAGGGCATGGCGCCTGACGACGATATGGATGACGGGGACGATATGGGGCCACCCGACGACATGGGCCCGCCCGATGGCATGGGTCCGGACGGGGACCGCGGTCCGCGCGGCGACGATCGTCCCGGCTGGGGCAAGCGCGGCGAACATCACGGCCGCCACGGTGATCGCGATGGTCCTCGTGACCGGGCCGGCATGGACCGCGGCGGCCCAATGGGACCGATGGGCATGATGCGCCGCATCGATGCCGATGAGAACGGCCAGATCAGCAAGGCCGAAGCATCGGCTGCCATCGACAAGATGTTCGAGCGCATGGACACCAACAAGGACGGCGCAATCTCCGCCGACGATTTCCCGAAGCGTCCGTTCTGGCGCTAGGATTTCGCATCTGAACTCTGAACTGAACCGCCCGCGGCCCTTGCCGCGGGCGTTTTCCGTTGTGTTCAGTGTTCGTAGTGATCCGCAATGATCTTCCAGGCCTGTTCAGCCGTTTCGACAAAATTGAGGAGTTTCAGGTCGTCTGGCGCGATGGTGCCGAATTCGGCAAGCGCGTCAAAATTGACGATCTTCCGCCAGAAGGCCTCCCCGAACAGGATCAGCGGAATCGGCGCCATGCGCTTGGTCTGGATCAGCGTCACCGCCTCGAAGAATTCGTCGAGCGTACCGAAGCCACCGGGAAAGATGGTGATGGCCTTGGCCCGCATCAGGAAATGCATCTTGCGGATGGCGAAATAGTGAAAGTTGAAGGACAGGTCTGGCGTCACATAAGGATTGGGCGCCTGCTCATGCGGCAGCACGATGTTGAGGCCGATCGACGGCGCGTCGAGTTCCGCGGCGCCACGGTTGCCGGCCTCCATCACGCCCGGTCCGCCGCCGGTCATGACAACATATTCCTGATGGGCGTAGCGCGCCGCATGCTCGGCGCACAGCCGGGCAAACTTTCGCGCTTCCTCGTAATAGACCGATGCCGCCTCGAGGTTCCGGCGCTGGGTCTCGTTGCGGGCGGCCCAGGCGGCGGCTCCGGGGGCCGGAATGCGGGCGCCGCCGAACATCACGATGGTCGACTTGATGCCCTTTTCGGTGAGGATCATTTCCGTCTTGAGCAGTTCCAGCTGCAGGCGGACGGGGCGCAATTCCTCACGGCACATGAAATCGTCATCGGCATAGGCAAGGCGATAGGAGGGCGATTCCGACTGGGGCGTCTTGGGGACGACGGCTGCTTCCTTGCGGTCCGATGAGCTGTTCTTCAGTGGATCCCAAACGCCATCGCTGCGCCTGTTCCTGCCATTGCGTGCCTTCGCCATTCTCAATGCCCTTTTTCGGGTTGAACTCAGGCGCAACGCGGCGCCCAGGCTCCAACCAGCCTTCTCTCGTCAAACCCATTGCGGAGACGGTTGGTCGTCACGGCAATCGGCGCAGAATGTGCCGACGGCGGTTTTCAAGACCTGGGGAATGCGCTAGAGCAGATCGCCAGTTTCCGATCGCCAATCCGATGGTTTCGGATTTGACGTTAGACAATGAAGTTTAAGGAATCCTCATGCACGCCACGGATCTTACCGCTCTCGAGACCATCATCGATGCCGCCTTCGACAATCGCGACACGGTCAACACATCGACCCGCGGCGAAATCCGCGACGCAATCGAGACCGCGCTCACCCTTCTCGACAGCGGCAAGGCCCGCGTGGCGACACGGGGCGAAGACGGCAACTGGACGGTGCACCAGTGGCTGAAGAAGGCCGTTCTGCTCTCCTTCCGCCTCAATGACATGGAGGTCGTCAAGGGCGGCCCCGGTGCCTCAACCTGGTGGGACAAGGTTCCGTCGAAGTTCGAAGGCTGGGGTGAAAACCAGTTCCGCGCCGCCGGCTTCCGTGCCGTTCCCAATGCCGTGGTGCGCCGCTCGGCCTATATCGCCCCGAACGCCATCCTGATGCCGTCCTTTGTCAATCTCGGCGCCTATGTCGGCGAGGGCACGATGGTCGATACCTGGGCCACCGTCGGCTCCTGCGCGCAGATCGGCAGCCATGTACATCTGTCCGGCGGCGTCGGCATCGGCGGCGTGTTGGAGCCGATGCAGGCCGGCCCGACCATCATTGAGGACAATTGCTTCAT
This sequence comes from Agrobacterium sp. a22-2, assembly GCF_012276985.1. GTDB lineage: Bacteria > Pseudomonadota > Alphaproteobacteria > Rhizobiales > Rhizobiaceae > Allorhizobium. The sequence goes on from NZ_JAAXMM010000001.1 coordinate 345,237, forward strand.
CGGCGCCCGCTCGGAAGTGGTCGAAGGCTGCATCGTGCGCGAAGGCTCGGTGCTCGGCATGGGCGTGTTCATCGGCAAGTCGACGAAGATCGTCGACCGCGCCACCGGCGAGGTGACCTATGGCGAAGTGCCGCCCTATTCGGTGGTGGTTGCCGGCTCGATGGGCAGCGGCAATGTCATGCCGAACGGCGTGGTGGCCCCGAACCTCTATTGCGCGGTGATCGTCAAGCGCGTCGATGCCCAGACCCGGTCGAAAACCGGCATCAACGAATTGCTGCGCGACTGACGTCAACATTTTTCGGGGCGCTGACGGCGCCTCGAAAATGCCCGCCTCAAGACATATCCGATGGCCATGACCGCACAAAACCCGATCGACAATCTGCAGTCCCTGATCCGCTGCCCCTCCGTGACGCCTGCCGAAGGCGGTGCGTTGACGGTGCTTGCGGCCATGCTGGAGCCCTTGGGCTTCACGGTATCGCGAATTACGTCCAGCGAACCCGGAACCCCGGATATCGAAAACCTCTATGCCCGCATCGGCAGCGAGGGTCCGCATCTGATGTTTGCCGGACACACCGATGTCGTACCGGTCGGCAATGCTGCCGACTGGACGCACCCGCCCTTTGCCGCCGAAATTGCCGATGGCATGCTGTTTGGCCGCGGCGCCGTCGACATGAAGGGCGGCATAGCCTGCTTCGTGGCGGCGCTTGCCCGTTCGATCGAGCAGAACGGGCCGCCGAAAGGATCGATCTCGCTGCTGATCACCGGCGACGAGGAAGGCCCTGCTATCAACGGAACGATCAAGCTTCTGGAATGGGCCGCGGCCCAAGGTGAGCGCTGGGATGCCTGCCTGGTCGGCGAACCGACCAATCCCGACCAGTTGGGCGACATGATCAAGATCGGCCGGCGGGGTTCGCTCTCCGGCACCATCACCGTATCGGGGATTCAGGGCCACGCCGCCTATCCGCATCTGGCCGACAATCCGGTGCGCGGCATCATCCAGCTGACCCAGGCGCTGATGCATCCGGTCTTCGACCACGGCACCGACAATTTCCAGCCGTCCAACCTCGAAGTGACGACGATCGATGTCGGCAATCCGGCCACCAATGTCATTCCCGCCAAGGCCATGGCGCGCTTTAATATCCGCTTCAACGATACCTGGACGGCCGAGAGCCTGCAGGCGGAAATCATTCGGCGCCTCGACGCCGCGGCGGCTGACCAGTATCTGCGCCCCGGTCGCGCGCCGTTCGCCTATGATATCCAATGGTCCGAGCGCCCGAGCCATGTCTTCCTGACGCGCAACAACGCGCTGATCGATTCGCTGTCGCGTTCGATCGAAAAGGTGACGGGCAACACGCCGAAGCTGTCGACCACCGGCGGCACGTCGGATGCGCGCTATATCAAGGATTATTGCCCCGTGGTGGAGTTCGGCCTGGTCGGGCAAACCATGCACATGGTCGACGAGCGGGTGGCGGTCGAGGATCTCGAAACGCTGACGCGGATCTACACGCATTTCATCCACGCCTGGTTTGCTGATGCCATCGCTTAAAGAGGTCGAACATTATCTGACCGGCCTCTGGCTGCTGGTGCTGCGCGACCCCAAGGGGTTCCAGTACTTGGATCTTTCAGAACGCGGCAGCCTGCGCTCGTTCTGGGCAGTCGTTTGGACCCTTCCGGCCATGCTGGTGTCGTGGATTTGGTGGCGGTCGACTTATCTGGAAAAGATGCCGCCCGACACCGAGACCGGGCCTTTGTTCTTCCTGCGGCTGGCGATGATCGAGGCCTCCAACTGGCTGCTGCCGCTGATCTTCGTCGGCGTGCTGATGCTGGCGCTCGGCGTTGGCCAGAAATTCTCCGCCGTCGTGGTCGCGACCAACTGGATGGCCATTCCGGTCTCCTACACCTATGCCTTCCTGATTCTGGTGATGATGCTCCTGCCGGGCGCCGCAAGCCTCATCGTGCTGCTATGGTTCGTCGCCTTTTTCGCCGTCATTCTCGCCCTGTTCCGGATCATCGGCATGATCTGCGGCAACCAGTTCGCCATGGTCGCAACGCTGACCATGCTGCTGCTGGTCCCGTCGATGATCCTGTCGGAAGTCCTGGAACGGTTTCTCGGCGTATTCCCGGGATAAGCGGCAAAGCTCAGATCGACCGCTGGTTGACCCGCTTCGACAGTTCTTCGGCGCTTTCGACCCGCTCCGAATAACGCTCGACCAGATAATCGGCACGGTCGCGGACCAGAAGCGTAAACTTCATCAGTTCTTCCATGACATCGACGACGCGATTGTAATAGGCCGACGGCTTCATGCGGCCGTGTTCATCGAATTCCATAAAGGCCTTCGGTACCGACGACTGGTTGGGAATGGTCACCATGCGCATCCAGCGGCCAAGGATTCGCATCTGGTTGACCGTGTTGAAGCTCTGCGAGCCGCCGCAGACCTGCATCAGCGCCAACGTGCGGCCTTGCGTGGGACGTTGGGCACCAAGCGACAAAGGCAGCCAGTCGATCTGGGTCTTCATCAGCCCGCTCATCGCGCCATGCCGCTCCGGCGAGCACCAGACCTGGGCTTCCGACCATAGCGACAGATCGCGCAATTCCTGGACCTTGGGATGGGAGGCAAGCTCCGCATCGGCAAGCGGCAGACCGTGCGGATCGAAGATTCGGACCTCGGCGCCATAGCGGCGCAGGATGCGAGCCGCTTCTTCCGTCAGAAGCCGGGAATAGGAGACGGCGCGCAGCGATCCATAGAGCATCAGGATGCGCGGCGGATGCGTCTTGCGGTCCGGCTGGTGCAAGCGCACGTCATCGACCGGACGGAACTGCGTCTCATCGATGTTCGGAGTATCCGTCATGATTGCGCGCCATTCGCGCCATCAAAGGTGACCACTTCGCCGTCTTCCTTGGTAAAAGTACCGATCTGCGGATTGGGCAGGATCTCCAGAACCACTTCAGACGGCCGGCAGAGCCGGGTTCCCTTCGGCGTCTCGACAATCGGACGGTTGATCAGGATCGGATGGGCCAGCATGGCATCGATGAGTTGCGCGTCGGTGACAGCGGTATCGTCCAGTCCCAGTTCCTCATAGGGCGTGCCCTTCTGACGCATGATGTCTCGCACCGGCGCGCCGATGGCGGCGATCAGCTCCACAAGGCGCTCGCGGCTGGGCGGGGTCTTCAGATATTCGATGACCGTGGGCTCTTCGCCCGACTGGCGGATCATCGCCAAGGTGTTGCGCGACGTGCCGCAGGCCGGGTTGTGATAGATGGTGATCGTCATGACGGGTCTCCTGTCGCGTCCAATATTTCCATAATTCTTGAAATATCGATACGTGATTTCGAGAAAAGGCGCAACCCCGTCTCAGCAGGTCCGGGCGAAATGGCTGTCGTCGGGATAGTCGACCTGCATGAAGTAGAGACCTTCCGGCGGCGCGACAGGGCCGCAGGCGGAGCGGTCGCGGGCCTCAAGTGCGGCGCGGACATCGGCAATGCTCATCTTGCCCTCGCCGGCCATTTTCAGCGTGCCGGCAAAGGAGCGGATCTGATTGTGCAGGAAGCTCTGCGCCGTGGCGCGGATCTCGATCAGGTCGCCGTCGCGGCTGACATCGAGACGATCGAGCGTGCGCACCGGGCTGTTGGCCTGGCAATGGACCGAGCGGAAGGTGGTAAAGTCGTGCTTGCCGACCAATTGTTGCGCCGCTTCGTGCATGACCGCATGGTCGAGCTCTTTCGACACCCACCAGGCGCGGTTGGCCTCCAGCGCCAGCCTCGAAGGCCTTGATATGATGCGGTAGAGATAGTGCCGGCGCAGGGCCGAAAAGCGGGCGTCGAAAGCCTCGCTGACCGCTTTCACCTCCAGCACGCTGATACTTTCGCGGCCGGTTGCCAGATAGGCATTGAGGGCGTTGCGCAGCTTATAGGGCACCCAGTCGCGGGTCAGATCGACATGCACTACCTGACCACGGGCATGAACGCCGGAGTCGGTACGGCCGGCGCCGCGGACCTTGACGGTCTCTCCGGTCAGCAGCAGCACCGCCTTTTCGAGCGCGCCTTGCGCGGAATGGCCATTGTCCTGGCGCTGCCAGCCAACATAGGGCGTGCCGTCATATTCGACCGTCATGCTGAAGCGTGGCATCAGTGCGCCACCGTTCCGGGAACAAGCGGCGCACCGCGCAGGAAGTCCACCGCCGGCAGCGGCTTGCCACCGGCCTTCTGCAAGCGGGTCAGCTGCACGGCCCCCTCGCCGCAGGCAATGGTCAGGTCATCGTCCAGCACCTCGCCCGGCCGGCCGCTCCCTTGGGCCAACAGGCTCGCCAAAACCTTGATCCGCTCAACGCGGCCATTGATCTCCGCCTCGAACCAGGCACCCGGAAATGGCGACAGGGCGCGGATGCGGTTATGGACATCGCCGGCAGGGCGCGCGAAATCGATATGGGTTTCGGCCTTGTCGATCTTGGCCGCATAGAGCACGCCGTCGGCCGGCTGCGGCGTCAGCGGCAAGTCGCCCGCTTCAAGCCGCGCCATGGCCTCGCGCATGGCCTCGGCACCCACCAGCTTCAGCGCGTCGTGCAATTCGCCACCGGTCATGTCAGGGCGAATGGCGACGGTTCTCGTCAATGCAACCGGGCCAGTGTCGAGCCCCTTGTCCATCTTCATGACCATCATGCCGGTCTCCGCATCGCCGGCCATGATGGCACGCTGGATGGGTGCTGCACCGCGCCAGCGCGGCAAAAGCGAGGCATGGCCATTGTAGCAGCCGAGCCGTGTGCCACTGAGGATCGCTTCCGGGAGCAGCAGCCCATAGGCAACGACCACGGCCACATCGGCCTCGAAAGCTTGAAAAGCCCGACGATCCTCATCACCCTTGAAATTGAGCGGCGTCAGAACCGGAATGCCGAGTTCTTCGGCGGCCTGGTGCACGGGCGACTTGGTCAGATCGAGGCCACGGCGGCCGGCTGGCCGCGGCGGCTGGGAATAGACCGCAACGATCTCATGCCTGGCCTCCGCCAGAGCCCGCAAAGTCGCGACCGAAAATTCCGGCGTTCCCATGAAGATGATGCGCAGCGCCATGGTCGGTCTCCACGATACGGGTTCGAACGATTGGCCGGCGAAACCGGATGCCGCGCCGCGCCGGTGACTTAGACAGTCACCTTGGACTTGGCCGCCTTGCTGAACTTCTTGATGACCATTTCGCGCTTCAGCCGCGAGATGTGGTCGATGAAGAGAATGCCGTTCAGATGGTCGATCTCGTGCTGCAGGCAGGTGGCCAGCAGGCCATCGGCCTCCGTCACCTGTTCCTTGCCGTTACGATCGAGGTGCTTGACGGTGACCGCGGCCGGGCGCTCGACTTCCGCATAATAGTCCGGAATGGACAGGCAGCCCTCTTCATAGACAGAGCGGTCTTCGGACGACCGGACGATTTCCGGATTGATGAAGACCAGCGGCTGCTTGTCTTCGCCTTCCTTGGACACATCGATCACCAGAAGTCGACGAGGCACCGCCACCTGCACCGCAGCCAGGCCAATGCCCGGCGCGTCATACATGGTGTCGAGCATATCGTCGATCAGGTGTGTCAGGTCCGAATCGACCCGTTCGACAGGCTTGGAGACCTGACGCAGCAACGGATCCGGGATGATGATTATAGGCTTGATGGTCATGGCTTTTCCCATAACCCATCTCTTTTCTGGAGGAAATCGAAAAACGTGGCCCTTCGCTCCGGTTTTTGCTGAACCGGAGCGAATTTTTGACCTTAGGCGGCGCGGCTTTGTGTGCCCGGCCGGAATTGACCACCTGACTGCCGCATCTCGGTGCCAAGCGTGCCGAGAAGACCGACAAGCCCCGCCACTTCATTGCGCAGCCGCCGGGTCTCGGCAGACGTCTGCTCGACCATGCTGGAATTCTGATGGGTCAAGGCATCCATGCCGCGCGTGGCAAGATTGATCTCCTGCAGACCCGTTGCCTGGTCCTTGGCAGCGCCTGCAATATCGGACACAATCGCGTTGATCTGGTTGACGCGATCGCTCATGTCGGCCAGCGCCGTCCCGGTGTTGCTGACCAGCCCCACGCCCTCGTTGACCTGGCTCGAGCTCTGGGAAATCAGCCCCTTGATCTCCTTGGCGGCGTCGGCGCTGCGCTGAGCAAGCAGACGGACCTCCTGGGCAACAACTGCAAAACCCTTGCCGGCATCGCCGGCCCGAGCCGCCTCGACGCCGGCATTCAGCGCCAGAAGATTGGTCTGGAAGGCGATTTCGTCGATAACGCCGATAATCTTGGAGATTTCCGAAGACGATTTTTCGATTTCCGCCATGGCCGCGATCGCCTTGTTCACCACCTCGCCAGAGTTGCGCGCCTGCTGCTGGGTATCGCGCACGGCTGCGGATGCCCGCTCGGCATTGGAGGCGGTCTGGTTGACGCTGACGGAAAGCTGTTGCAACGCGGTAGCGCTTTCCTGCAAACCGGCGGCCTGTTGCGACGTGCGAAGCGCCAGTTCGTCGGAGCCCTTGGCGATGGTCTCCGTGCCGTCGAGGATCTCTTCGGATGCCCGTCGGATCGCGGCGAAAGACGTGCTCAGGCGAGATACGGTCTGGTTGTAATCGTCGGCCATCTGCTTGAAATCGCCCGGCAGGTCCGTCGTCATGCGCGATGCGAAATCGCCGTCGGCAAGAGCTGCCAGGCCGCGCCGCAGATGCTCCATCGCCATGCGCTGATCGGCTGCAAACCGCTCGCGCTCGCTTTCCAGTTCGCGCCGCTTTTCCTCCAGTGCATCCAGATAGACCGAAATCGAATAGTCCATGTCGAGCATGGAAGCCTTGATCAGCACGCCGAGCTTGTCTGCAAGGACAGCGGCATGGCGCTTGCCGAATGGGAAAGGCCAATGCTTCTGCAGCACGCCGCTGACCAGTTCGGTCAAGAGCACCGAATAGCCGCCGATATACCAGCGCGGCTCGAGACCGATGCGGGCATGGGCCTTGCCGATCGCAGTCACGCCCTTGACATAGACGTCGTCGAACTTGCCGGCCGAGACCTTGTCCCAATGGCCCTGCTGCGCCTGTTTGGCGGCCGCCATATGGCCCTTATCGCGGAAGAAACCCGAGATCTGTGCAGTGGCGCCGACCTTTGCATAGAATTTGTCGAGGGCGCCGCCCAGGATGTCCGTGAGGGTCGGACGCAGCGCCTTGAGCGTTCGACAACTGGCCTCATCCAGTTCCACAAAGGCAAGACGCTCGGCTAGGGCAGTATCGTTTTTATCGGTCATCAGTTGCTCGCGGCCACTCTTCCCGGCCTTCGTGCTCGCGGGAATACGCGAGCGACTTCTGCCGAGAGCTGAGAATTCGGCAGTTTCATAAACGGACGGTAAACAATGCGCGACAATCCGACTTTTTTCGTCAATTGGGGGTTTCGGTGCGCTATTTTGGCGCAACGGGCCTCAGCTCAACCGGCGCGGCGGTGGACGGAACTCCCGTCAGTTTCGCCGCGTCGCTCCGGGCTGACCCGCTCGACATATCCGTCGCGGGCCTTGAATTTGCGCAGGGCACTGACCAAGCGCTCGACCTCGTCGCGCAGGGTTATGGTCTGGGCCGAAGTTTCTTCGACCATCGCGGCATTCTGCTGGGTGATGGTGTCCATGCTGCCGATGGCGATGTTGACTTCCTTCAGTCCACCCGACTGATCCGACGCCGCCGAGGCTATGCTGGTGACGATGCCATTGATCTCGCCAATCCGGTTGATGATCTTCTCCAGCGCCTCGCCGGCGTTGTTCACCAAGCCTACGCCCGATTGCACCTGGCCGGAACTCTGAGAGATCAGCCCCTTGATTTCCTTAGCTGCATTGGCGCAACGCTGCGCCAGTTCGCGGACTTCCTGGGCGACGACCGCAAAACCTCGGCCGGCCTCGCCGGCACGCGCCGCCTCGACACCAGCATTGAGGGCCAAAAGATTGGTCTGGAAAGCAATCTCGTCGATGACTCCGATGATCTTCGAAATTTCATCGGAGGATTTCTCGATCGCGCCCATTGCCGCTACGGCCTTGGTCACGACCTCTCCCGAAGTCTTGGCTTCGTTCAGTGCCATCTTGACCACGACGGTCGCTTTCTGGGCGCCATCGGCGGCCTGGGCGACGCTGTGCGTCAATTCCTGCAGGGCAGCCGTGCTCTCTTCGAGTCCCGCGGCCTGCTGCTCGGTGCGATGGGCCAGATGATTGGCCGCTTCTGAAATGGCGGTCGTAGAGCGCAGGATTTCTTCGGCAGCACTTCGCACGGTGCCAATCGTGTTGCGCAGGGTGTCCACGGAATTGTTGTAGTCACCTGCCATGCTGACGAAATTGTCCGGCAGGTCCCGAGGAAGCGTAGAATCCAGATCGCCCTTGGACAGTTGTGCCAGAACGGCACTCAGGGCAGACAAGGCGACGGCCTGTTCCTGTTCGCCCTTGAGGCGAGCGGCTTCCGCCTGGTTGCGCTGATCTGCCAAAATATCGAGGTAGATCGATATGGAATAGTCCATGTCCAGAAGGGCAGCCTTGACGACGATCGCGACCTCATCTGCCAATTTCTGCGAACCACCTCTGCCGAATCTCGACGGCCAACGCTCCCGCACGACAGCATGAATGAGCTGTTCGAGCAGAAGCGCATATCCGCCGATATACCAGCGCGGCTCGAGACCGATACGGGCGTGGGCTCGCCCGACAGCCTGGACCCCTTCGACGTAACGCTCGTCATACTGGGCCGTGCCGACGACGGTCCAGTGCTCTTCCTGGCGCTTTTTCGCACCCTTTATGTGATCCTCGCTGCGGAAGAACGCTGCGGTTTCGGGTGTCTTTCGAACCCGCTGATAGAAGACATCGAGTGCTGCGCCGACGTTATTCTTGATGATCGGGCCAAGGGCACGCAACTTCTGCCGCGCGACGTCATCAAAGCCGATGAAGTCCAGGCGCTTGCTAAGCGCATTCTTTTCGTCGTGCGAAATCATGATGTCCCCTGGCATGTTAAGGCAGTCCGGATGGCGCGCCCAATTGCAACGTTTGATGGAAACAATAAACGCTTAAATTGGTAAATTTTCCATTTAGCTAATATCTTAAATTACAACTACCTTCATAAGGTAAATATTAAATAACTACATATTTTGATCTTTATCAAGATTCCGACCCGTTGCTTCGAAGAGCTTCCGCTGACACACCACGTCGCTCTCCTGCCTCCATGAAGCGCGCAGAGATGCATCATGTTCTTGTTTTGATCTGGATTCGCTTGCAAAATCTGGTAGTCTCCGGTCCATGAATGGTTTTGAACTCACATCCGGCACATCCCTTTTTGCAATCGGAGACTTGCAGATCTCGCTCGGGCTTTTCGTGAAAGGCCTTGCTGGAGCGCTTCTGCTGGCAATCGCCCTGATTGTGTGGCGTGGCAGAGCGCTGCGTGCTGCAATCCGCGCCGAGGCAGCCAGGCGCGATGCCCTCGCCGAACAGCGCATGGCAGATCTCCTGCGGGCCCAGGCCGACATGCAGGGCCGGCTTGCCGCCATGTCGGAGGTCTTCGGCGCCAAGCAGAGCGAGTTCAATCACGCGATCAACCAGCGGCTCGACGGCATGACCCATCGCATCGGAGCAACCATCACGGAGCAGACCAAATCGACCCACGAGAACCTGCGGCACCTGCAGGAACGCCTGGCGGTGATCGATGCGGCCCAGAACAACATCCAGAACCTGGCAAAGGATGTGGTCGGCCTGCAGGCCATTCTGTCCAACAAGCAGACGCGCGGCGCCTTCGGCCAGTCGCGCATGGAAACCATCGTGGCCGACGGTCTGCCGATGGGCGCCTATTCCTTCCAGCCGACCCTTTCGAACGGTTCAAGGCCGGATTGCACGATCCGCATGCCGAACGGCTCGCCGCCCCTGGTCATCGACGCAAAATTTCCGCTGGAGGCCTGGAACGCGATCCGCGATGCCGGCAGCCCTGAGATGCGAAAGGCCGCAAGCCAGCAGTTCCGCCGTGACCTGGACGTGCATATTCGCGATATCGCCGAGAAATACCTGATCGCCGGCGAGACCCAGGAAATGGCCTTCCTGTTCGTACCGTCCGAATCGATCTTTGCCGAAATCCACGAGCATTTCGAGAGCATCGTGCAAAGGGCGCACCGCCTGCGGATCGTCATCGTCTCTCCCTCCCTGCTGATGCTGTCGATCCAGGTGATCCAGTCCGTTCTGAAGGACCAGCGCATGCGCGAACAGGCCCATCTGATCCAGGGTGAAGTCCTGCATCTCATGGAGGATCTGACCCGGCTGGACGACCGGACCCGGAAGCTGCAGAGCCATTTCCTGGCGGCGCAAAAAGACGTGGATATGATCCTGACCTCGGCGGACAAGTTGACAAAGAGGGGCGCCAAGATAGAAGCGATGGAGTTCGAAGCTGGCGCCGGCCCTGCCGAGCCCGGGCAACCAGAGGCTCCTTCGGTGGAAAGCAGAACGGGGCTTTTACGGCTGCGCGTGGTGGACGACGACTGACGATCGCCGGCCGGTGGCCCTCAATCAAAAGGCGGACAAGAAGAATGATCACGGTATTCGGCTCCATCAACATGGACCTCATCGCCACGACGAAGCGCCTGCCGCTGCCGGGCGAAACGGTTGCGGGGGATACGTTCTCGACGGCAGCCGGTGGCAAGGGTGCAAACCAGGCCCTGGCGGCCCGCCGAGCCGGTTCTCAGGTGCGCATGGTCGGCGCGGTCGGCGATGACGGCTTCGCCGATCCCGCCCTGTCGCTGCTGGATGTCGCCGGTACCGATCTGTCCTCCGTGATCCGCAGTCCGACATCGACCGGCACCGCGCTGATCCTGGTCGGCGGCGATGGCGAGAACATGATCGCCGTCATCGCAGGGGCAAATGGCACTCTGACGGAGGCCGAAGCGGCAGGCGCCGTGGCCGGCATGCAGGCCGGCGATATCCTGATGCTGCAGCTGGAAATTCCGGCCGCAGCCGTCGAGCACGCCCTCACCCAGGCCCGGGCGCGCGGCGTCAAGACTATCATCAACATTGCACCGCTCACCAGCGAAGCGGCCCGCCTGGGACGGATGGCCGATATCGTCATTGCCAACGAGACGGAATTCGAGCGTCTGGCGGCCTGGGAAGGCATGGGGGCCGACGGGCGGCGGCATGCGCTGCGCCGGCTTCATGCCGAGACAGCGCAGACCCTGATCGTGACGCTCGGCGCCGAGGGCGTCATCGCCATCCATGAGGGCACCGAATACCAGGCCGAGGGACTGCAGATCGTTCCGGTCGATACCGTCGGAGCGGGCGACACATTCTGCGGTTACTTCGCAGCCGGACTGGATCAGGGGCTGGACTTTTCCACCGCTCTGCGGCGTGCGGCCGTCGCCGGTTCGCTCGCCTGCCTGCAGCACGGTGCCCAACCATCGATTCCAACGGCTGACGCAGTCGCGGCCGCTCTCTAGGGAGTGCTCACCTGCTTCCAGGTACCATGCGAAAAAACGCTGCCCGCTTTCAATCCGAATTAAGTATTGCCGGCCTAGTATCCGCGCGATTTCGCCCGGGCTTCAACAAGGCTTGAGGCTGGAAACGCCGGCTCCATGAAGGGGCATTCCCACACCGAGCGTTCTGCAGACCGGCCATGCCGGTCGTTCGCTGTTCGAGGCCCCGATGTTAAAATTGAATTCCAAATCGATTGCCACAAAACTCCTGCTGGTGACCGGACTGGCCATCGCGCTCGTCCTGATTTTCTCAAACCTTTTCCTGATTTACCAGACCCGTGACCGCGTCCAGACGCTGACCATGGATCAGGCCGACAGCGAGGCCAAGGCGATCGCCAACGAGGTCGCCGGCGATATCGGCGAACTGGCAAGTGCCGCCCGCTCCATGGCCGGCATTCTTGGCCGCGGCCATGAAGGCGCCTCGTTCGACCGCAAGGGCGCGATCAACCTGCTGAAGGCCAATGTGGAACAGAACGCCTTTGCCTTCGGCAGCTGGTTCTGCGAGGAGATCAAGGCCTTCGACGGACGGCAGGACGATGTCGTCAACAACACCGAGCTTGGCGGCAACGACAAGGGCGTGTTCACACCCTACTGGTCGAAGACGAGGGACGGTGGAATTCAATTCTCGACCTTCAAGAACGATTATCCCGCCGAGTGGTACGCCCTGGCGTCCAAGACCGGCAAGGGAGCGATCACGGCGCCTTATCGTGCTGAAGGCACCGAAGTGCCGACGACCATGAGCTCAATCGCCTATCCGGTCCTGTCCGGCGGCAAACTGATCGGTGTTGCCGGCGTGGATGTCTCGCTTGCCGCACTTTCGGAAAAGCTGAAGGGATTGCATCCCTTCGGTTCGGGGCGTGTCATGCTGCTGTCGCAAGGCGCGCAATGGCTGGTCGCCCCTTCGGATGATCTGCTGATGAAGCCCTATGAGGGTGAAGGCGCAGATGCCGTCAAGACCGGTCTGTCGTCCGGCCGGAGCAGTCTGGTGCGCGATCTGCAATCGGCGGAGACCGAGAATTTCGACCGTCTGGTTTATCCGTTCGAGGTGCCCGGCGTGAATGCCACCTGGGCCGTCATCGTCGACATTCCGCATAGCGCGATAAGCGCTCCGGTCCAGGCCCAGACCTATATGATGATCGTCGGCGGCTTCGTCGTGCTCGGCGCCGTCATGCTGGCCCTGTGGTTTGCCGTCAAGGGCTATGTCCAAAAGCCGCTACATGATCTTCTCGGCGATGTCGATCGGCTCGGCCGCGGCGAGTATGATGCTGAAGTGGGCGGCCAGACGCGCGCCGACGAAATGGGACTGGTTGCCAAGGCCCTTGAAGGGTTCCGCCACAGGCTGGCCAACGGCCGCGCCCTGGAGGGCGAGGCGGAACAACAGCGCCGCGCAGCGGAGGCCGAGCGCAGCCGCTCGGAGGCCCAACGCGGCGAAACGGCTGCCGTGCAGCAGCGGATCGTCGCCGTGCTGGGCACCGGCCTTTCTGCGCTGTCGAACGGCGATCTCAGCTATCGAATCCAGGAGGCATTCCCGGACGACTACGCCGCCCTCAAGGAGGATTTCAACGCTGCCGTGGCGAGCCTCGAAGAAACCATTGAGGCCGTCAATGCGAGCGTCGTCAATATCGGCAACGGCAGCGGTGAAATCACCGACAGCGCCGCCGACCTGTCGAAGCGCACCGAACAGCAGGCGGCCAGCCTGGAGGAGACCGCAGCAGCCCTCAACGAACTGACCGAACAGGTCAATTCCAGCGCCGATAATGCCAACACCGCCGCGAAGACCGTTAGCCTGGCCTGTGACGATGCAGAGAAGTCCGGTGAAGTCGTGCAGAAGGCCGTTGCCTCCATGCAGGGTATCGCACAGTCCTCACAGGAAATTTCACGGATCATCGGCGTGATCGACGAAATCGCATTCCAGACCAACCTTCTCGCGCTCAATGCCGGGGTGGAAGCGGCTCGCGCCGGCGATGCCGGCAAGGGCTTTGCGGTCGTGGCACAGGAAGTGCGCGAACTGGCCCAGCGCTCCGCCAGCGCGGCAAAGGAGATCAAGACGCTGATCACCACGTCCGGATCGCAGGTCAAGGACGGCGTGGAACTGGTCGGCCAGGCTGGCCAGACCCTTCACAAGATCGCCGACCAGGTCATGCAGATCAACGGTCTGGTGCGCCAGATCTCATCCTCGGCCAGCGAGCAGGCCTCCGGCCTCAAGGAGGTCAACGCCGCGGTGAACCAGATGGACCAGGTGACCCAGCAGAACGCAGCCATGGTGGAAGAAACCACGGCGGCAAGCGTGACCCTGCGCACTGAAGCCGAGAACCTGCGGATGCTCATTGCGCGGTTCCGGACCTCCGGCGGGCAGAGCACCCAGCCACTGCGCACCGTGGCGCAGACGATGCGCGCGCTATCCAGCAGCCGACCGGCATCGATGCCGGCAAGAGCAGCGGCGCCCAAGCGCAGTGCCGGTGGCTCGTCGGCAGCCGTCAAGGAAGACTGGCAGGAATTCTGACGACAGAACCAGATCCCAGACGTAAACGGCCGCCGGACGATTTGTCCGGCGGTCGTTTCAATATTTGGTCAGAGACGGCCGAGCCGGTCGATCAGCAGGTCGAAGAAACCACCGGCATCCACATTGCGCATTACATTGGCATTGGCCTTGCGACCGGAGACGCGCCACCAGTCGACGACGGTCATGCCGACCGTCAGTTCGGACTGTGTCTCGATCTCGACATTGCAGTGGCGGCCGGAAAAGAGTTCCGGCTTCAGCAGATAGGCAATCACCGAAGGATCGTGCAGCGGACCGCCATCGGAGCCGTATTTCTCCTCGTCGAAGCGCTCGAAGAACTCCAGCCAACCGACCATCGCCCTTGACACGTCCGTTCCCAGTGCCGCGATCCGCGCCACGCGGGCCTTGGTGGTCAGCAACTGGTGGGTCACGTCGAGCGGCAGCATGGTGATCGGCATGCCGGAGCGGAAGACGATGTCGGCGGCCTGCGGGTCGACATAGATATTGAATTCGGCAGCCGGCGTGATGTTGCCGCCCTCGAAAAAACCGCCGCCCATCATCACCAGTTCCTTGATCCGCGGCGCGATATCGGGCGCCTTCTTAAGGGCGAGCGCCAGATTGGTGAGCGGTCCCAGCGTGCATATCGTCACTGTGCCCGGCTCTTCGTGGCGCAGGGTCTCGATGATGAAATCGACGGCGTGCAACGGCTGGACCGGCATGGTCGGCTCCGGCAGTACGGCACCGTCAAGGCCGGTCTTGCCGTGCACATGCTCGGCCGTCACCTGCGGGCGCTCAAGTGGCTTGAGCGCGCCCTCGTAAACGGCAACGTCGCTCCGGCCAGCCAGTTCGCAGACGATGCGCGCATTGCGGCTGGTATAAGACAGCGGAACATTGCCGGCCACGATCGTCAGACCCAGGACATCCAACTCTTCAGGGCTTGCCAGCGCCAGCAAGATTGCCGCCGCATCATCCTGCCCCGGATCGGTGTCGATAATGATCTTGCTGGGTTTTTCCATTCCATCCGTCCAAACACGTGTTGCGCAATGGACCGCTTGATGGCTGCTGAGGTTGTCCTTTGTCAAGCCGGCTAGCGCTTGCAGGACGCAGCCGGCATTCCCATATTAGGGGACAATCTGCCTCGGCATCGGCCAAGGCGGACTTGACCGACTTAAGGACCATGAATGAGCCGGATAAAGTCTCTCGCCAATCCTCTCCTGCTGGGGTTCGATGCCACGGAAACTATGCTTTCCCAGATCGCCCGAACCAATGATGGATACCCGCCCTACAATATCGAGATTCTACGCCGGGCGGAGCCGGACGAGGCAGACCTTCTGCGCATAACCCTTGCCGTGGCAGGTTTTTCGCAAGAGGAACTGGACGTTTCCGTCGATGCCAACCAATTGGTCATCCGCGGGAGGCAGGCAGAGCGGCCGGAGGGCGATTTCCTGTTTCGCGGCATTGCGGCCCGGCAGTTCCAGCGGGTCTTCGTGCTTGCAGACGGCATGGACGTGCTGAAGGCACGTCTGCACAACGGATTGCTGGCCATCGATCTTATTCGTCCCGAAGCGAGCCAAGTGGTGAGAAAAATTAACATTTCGACTTCAAAGTAGGGTTAACGGCCCTGTCTGCCGTTGCTCCCTCATCGACGGAGGATCGGAATGTTACTGAAAGAAGCCAACACAAACCTGACCAAATCCCAACTTGCCCATCTGGGTGCGGGGGAAGTGGGCTATATTCGCAAGATGCGCTTCGAAGAGGTGTCTCGCTGTTTCCCGGATGCCCCCGATATTGATCCGACGCTGGATCTTTGGGCTCTATTCGGCGCCGACGGTACGCCAATCCTGTTGACCGACAACAGATCCAGCACATTCTACAAGGCGGCGGAAGACGATCTGAAGACCGTCAGCCTGCATTGATCGCCAAAGATTTGCGCCTGGCTTAGACCGGTCGCCCGGATCGTTCCGGCCCTTGGATGCAAAGCGCCGTGCCGCCTCATGGTTTCAGGCCGGCACGTCCCGACGCCGGAAGGTCAGATAGGCAGAGGATCGGCCTTCGCGCTTGGCCTTGGCTTCATAGCGGGTGCCCGGCCAGCCAGCATAGGGCGTCTTCCAGTCGCTGGCGTTGCGCGCCGTCCACTCGAAACCGCCATGCTCGCGGCAATGGGCGAGCGTCCAGTTGACATAAGTATCGATATCCGAGGCGAAGCAGAACAGGGCACCCGGCTTCAGCACGCGATGAAACCGCTTGAGATTGACGTCGGACACGAAACGGCGCTTCCAGTGCTTCTTCTTCGGCCACGGGTCGGGATAGAGCAGGTCGATCTGATCCAGACAATTGTCCGGCAACCAATCCAGCACCTGCGTGGCATCGTCGTCGTAAAGCCGGATATTCTCGGCACCTTTCGCGACGATCTGGCCGACGAGTTTTGCCATGGAATTGACGAAGGGCTCGACGCCAATAAAACCGGTCGCGGGATTTTCAACGGCGCGATGAATGAGGTGTTCTCCGCCGCCGAAGCCGATTTCCATGCGCGTGCGATCGACGGCATTCGGAAAGAGTTGGCGAAGGTCTGAGGGTGCCTGTGTCGACAGGTCCAGCTTGAAGGCAGGCAGAACGGTCTCAAGATGTTCAGCCTGCAGATGGCGCAGAGGCTTGCCCTTGCGGCGTCCGAAAAAGGCTTCCGTGCCGCGGCCTCGGCGTTCCTCAGTCATGTCATGCTTCCTTCAACGATGAAAGCGGACGCTCCGTTCGGGAACATCCGCTTTAAAAGCTTCAAACAGACAGTTCTCTGACCGTCCTTGGCCGCGCCGTCAAGCCTTGACCGCGTCCTTCAGGGCCTTGGCGAGATCGAGGCGTTCCCAGGAGAACGAACCATCCCGGCCGGCCTTGCGGCCAAAATGGCCATAGGCCGAGGTCTTCGCATAGATCGGCTTGTTCAGATCCAGGTGACGGCGGATGCCCGAAGGCGACAGGTCCATGACCTTGCGGACGGCCTCCTCGACCTTGTCCTCATCAACCTTTCCAGTGCCGTGCAGATCGACATAGACCGACAGCGGCTGCGCCACGCCAATGGCGTAGGACAGCTGAATGGTGCAGCGATCTGCAAAGCCGGCGGCCACGACATTCTTGGCGAGGTAACGCGCCGCGTAGGCGGCCGAGCGGTCGACCTTGGTCGTGTCCTTGCCCGAGAAGGCGCCGCCGCCGTGGGGTGCGGCACCACCATAGGTGTCGACGATGATCTTGCGGCCGGTCAGGCCGGCGTCGCCATCAGGGCCGCCAATGACGAACTTGCCGGTCGGGTTGATGTACCAGTTGCAGTCGTCGGCGATCGGAAGACCGTCAAGTGCCTCGCGGATATAAGGCTCGACGACCGAGCGGACCTTGGCCGAATCCCAGCTCTCGTCGAGATGCTGGGTCGACAGAACGATCGACGCCACTTCGAAAGGCTTGCCATCGACGTAACGAACAGTGACCTGGCTCTTGGCGTCCGGACCAAGCTTGCCGACATCTCCCTCGCCCTTCTTGCGGGCAGCCGCCAGAATATGCAGGATCTTGTGGGAATAATAGATCGGTGCCGGCATCAGATCCGGGGTTTCGCGGCAGGCATAACCGAACATGATGCCCTGGTCGCCTGCACCCTCGTCGCCCTGCTTGTCTGCGGCGTTGTCGACGCCCTGGGCAATGTCGGCGGACTGGGAATGCAGCAGCACATCAATCTTAACTGTCTTCCAGTGGAATCCGGCCTGCGCGTAGCCGATGTCGCGGATCGCCTTGCGGGCGGCGGCCTTGAACTTCGCAGGATTGATGACGTCCTTGCCATCCTTGTCCTTCTTCATCAGGCTTGGCGGCAGGCGGACCTCACCGGCAATGACCACCCTGTTGGTGGTCGCCAGGGTCTCGCAGGCAATGCGCACGGTCCAAGGATCGACATTGGTCTTGGACGCTTCGCGATACACCAAATCGACGATTTCATCGGAAATGCGGTCGCAGACCTTATCCGGGTGACCTTCTGCAACGGATTCGCTGGTAAACAGATAGTTGGCACGCATGCGGGATTCCCCTCGAAGAACCAGTTTCGAAATGTGTTAGTCAGTTCGCGCCGGAAAAACAAGCGCACAACGACATAAATATATCTTTATGTCAGCATTCCTTGCGTTTTTGACAACAAGCCACAAAAAAAGCGGCCCTGCGGCCGCTCTCTTTTCAGGCTGTCGCCTGCCGGTCCGGAATTACTCCGTATCGGCCTCTGCGGCCAGAGCCTTCACCAGGTCAACGAGTTTGCGACGGACCTTCGGGTCGGCAATCTTCACAAAAGCCCGATTGAGCTGCAGACCTTCCGACGAGGACAGGAAGTCGACGACATAGTTGGAGCTGTTAGCCTCCGCCATGCCGCTCGCGCCCGTTGCGTGATCGCCAGGTGCGTCTTCGAAAAAGAACGAGACCGGCACGTTGAGAATGCTGGAGATGTTCTGCAGGCGGCTGGCGCCAACACGATTGGTGCCCTTTTCATACTTCTGGATCTGCTGGAACGTAATGCCCAGGCTCTCTCCGAGCTTTTCCTGGCTCATTCCAAGCATTGTCCGGCGAAGACGAATCCGACTTCCGACATGGATATCAATCGGGTTCGGCTTCTTTTTATTCTCGATCATGATGCGGTCCTGACACATGGTTAGCAAATCAATTCCACAGTCCTTGCTGGATGCAAGTCGTCAATAACGTGACGTTGTGTAGACCTCCGTCCAACCGGAAGCATACTCACAGACATATGGCTCAACCCACTATGCAATTTTAGGGGTTTTTGGTCAATTCTTTGCAATAATAAAACCTAGGCGGGAAATTACAGCCCACGACGCCAGACCCAGGACGATCAACCAGAAGTTTAATATCAGCGCATAGTTGTATCGTTCCGGCACAGATTCTAGCGCCAGGGTTGAATCCGCAATTCCTTCAACGTTAAAATCCAGCCCGGAAATAATTCGGCCCTGGGCATCGATTACGGCCGAAATACCGCTATTGGCGTTGCGGATCACCGGCAGGGCATTCTCCACGGCACGAACGCGGGCCTGCAGCAGATGCTGATAGGGACCTGGCGAATAGCCGAACCAGGCATCATTGGTCACATTGAGAATGGCGCCGGCCTGGCTCAGAGCCGGCGTCATTTCGTCCGGAAAGATGATCTCGTAGCAGATCAGCGGATAGAGCTTGATGCCGCCTGGCAAGGGCAGCAACGATCGGTCGGCCGCCGCCGAGAAGCCACCCGGCAGGTTCACCAGATTCTCGACGCCGAACCGCCGCAAGACATCCTCAAACGGCACGTATTCACCAAAGGGCGTCAGATGGACCTTGTCGGACGCCGCGACGATCTGCCCCTTGTCGTCGATGACATAGACGGAATTGTAGAAGCGCGGCGCGGCGCCGGCGCCCTGCTCCTCGGAGCGGACGGCGCCGGCGACCAGCACCTGTCCCTCTTCCAGAACATCGGCAATGCGCAGCAGCGCATCCGGATTTTCGGTCAGAATGAAAGGAACCGACGTCTCCGGCCAGACGATGACATCCGGCCGCTTTCCGTCAGGTGCCGGCGGCAGGGCCGAGAGGGACAGGTGCTTTTCGAAGATCGCCGCGCGATCAGAATTCTCAAGTTTGGCCGCTTGGTCGATGACCGGCTGCACAAGCCGGACCGACACCGACTTGGCATCCTCTTGCGCTATCTGCGGCATCAGCAACACATAGGCACCGTAGGCGATATGGGCGACGAAAAGCAGTGCCGCCACGGTGAGGCCCGGCAAGATACCTCGGCGTGTGCCAATCAAGGCTGGCGCTGCGAAGACGAAGACCGCCAGCGTGGTCACGCCAAAAAGCCCGATCACATGCGCAGACTGCATCATCAGCGGGATCGGCATGGCTCCGTAGCCGATCGCATTCCAGGGAAAGCCGGTCGCCACGACGCTGCGCAGCCATTCGACCAGACCGAAGGCGGCACTAAGAGCTGCAATTCGGCCGACGCCGTCCGACCACAGAAGCTTGGCCAGCATCGCCGCCAGACCATAGAAGAGCGCCAGAACGGCCGGAAGTCCAAGAATGGCCAGAGGCAGCGCCCAGGCAAACTCGTCGCTCTCGACCAGCAGTGCATTGCCGAGCCACCAGAGGCCTGCAACGAAATAGCCGAAACCAAAAAGCCAGCCCGTCACAAAGGCGGAGCGCAAGCCGCGCGAATAGCTGTTGTCCGGATTGCCGCTGACCCCGTCCAGCAGCCATACCAGCACGGTAAAGGAGACGAAAAGTGCCGCGAAAAAGCCGACCGGGGGAAGAGCCAACGCCCCAACGGCACCAGCAAGAACGGCCAATGCGGCGCGGCGCACGCCCCAGACCAGAATTATCCTGCCCGCAAGGCGCTCCATGCGTCGTCCTTTCCCATGCCGATCGAATCACACGGGGCTAGCTTTTCAAAAAACGCCGGTTTTGTCCCCTGCAGTCGCAAGCCTACGCCCGGCGACGAGATCCAAAGGGATGCGATCAATCGCCAACGGGTTCGGCTGGATCGGCTTCGACGGGATCATGCTTGCCATTGGCGGCCGCGCCGCTGCGTTTGGCAGCAATCGGCGCGCTGTCCACTTCGCCCTTGGCAAGGCGGCGGCGGGCTGGGGGACGCTTTCGAATGATGCGCACGCGCTTGATCCGTCGCGGGTCGGCATCGAGGATATGGAACTCGAACCCGGCAAGGGCCTGCACTACTTCACCCCGCACCGGAATGCGGCCAAGCGCCGAAAAGATCAGGCCACCCAAGGTATCCACATCATCGACCTGGTCGCGGACATCGAAATCCGAACCGATGGCCGCAGCAATTTCCTCAAGCTCGATGCGGGCATCAGCTAGGAAGACGTCGTCAGAAGTGCGGCTGAACATGACTTCCTCGTCGTCGTGCTCGTCCTCGATATTGCCGATGACCATTTCGACGATGTCTTCATGGGACACCAGCCCATCGGTGCCGCCATATTCATCGATGACCAGCGCCATCTGGGTGCGGGCCGCCTGCATTCGGCTCAACAGATCGGAGGCATGCATGGAGGGCGGCACGAAAAGGATCGAGCGAGTGATGCCGGCCTCGGCCACCGTCTTGTCGAGGTCGACACGGCCAAGGTCGAAATTCGCTCTCGCCGTCCGAGTCTGCTTTTCGGGTTTTTCCGTCTTTTCGCTCGTCGCCGATCCGTTCGCTGCGGCCTTCGTACCAACCCGACGCTTGTTTCGCGCCTGTTTTGCCACGTAGGACAGGAGATCGCGAATGTGCACCATGCCACGGGGATCATCGAGTGTTTCGCTATAGACCGGCATGCGCGACCGGCCCGATTCCTCGAACACGGTCATCAATTCGCCGATGCTGATGGTCTGGTCGACGGCCTCGATATCGGCGCGCGGCACCATGATGTCTTCGACGCGAACCTCGCGAAAGCGCAGGATGTTGTGCAGCATGGCCCGCTCTTCGGGCGAAAAGGCTTCGCTGCCGCCGGCATCGGCCATCAGGGCGTCGGTCAGATTTTCACGGAGACTCGATCCGTTTCCGGGTCGCAGGATGCGCGCGGCGCGCGACCAGAGAGAAAAGTGCGGCCTGGCGGACACCGCCTGCCGCAAGGGACTAGAGCCCTCCTCCGATGAGGAGCTCTCCGAGCCCTCCTTGGCCTCTGCGGCCGTATGTGTCGTAAAGTCGCTCATTCTACCAAACTGTTAAACCGGGTCGTGGCCCGCATAGGGATCAGATAAGCCAAGTGAAGCCAAAATGCCAGTCTCCAGGCCTTCCATAATTTCAGCTTCGTCCGTCTGCTGGTGATCGTAGCCGAAAAGATGCAGGAAACCATGGACCATCAGATGGGTCAGGTGATCGTCAAAGCTCTTGCCGAGATCGATCGCTTCGCGCTCGACGGTCTGCCTGGCAATGATGATGTCGCCCAGCATTGGTCCCGGCGGATCGCCCGGAGCCAAGGGATAGGCCGGAAAGGACAGCACATTGGTCGGCTTGTCCTGATCGCGCCATTGCGCATTGATGGTGCGGATCTCATCATCGCCAGTGAAGACCATGGAAAGCTCAGGCGCCTGGTCCGGAAAGGGTTGGCCGAGCGTGGCCAGATGACGAACAGCCTCGCTCAAAACCCGCTCCGCCATCGTTTGAAGTTGCCCTTCTTCCGGCCACTCCTCGTCTTCGACCGCGATTTGTATATCCAGTGTCTGCATGGCTTTTATGGGTCCGGTCTTACCGGCCGATATGCTCGCTTTCATCCGGAACGGCGGTCTGCGCTTCATAGGCCCGCACGATGCGCGCCACCATCGGGTGACGCACGACGTCGACATCCTTGAACCGGGTCACCGAAACGCCTTCGATGTCGTGCAGGATCTGCAGCGCCTCGACAAGGCCGGATTTCACGCCGCGCGGCAAGTCGACCTGGCTCGGGTCGCCGGTGACGATCATACGGCCGTTCTCACCAAGGCGGGTCAGGAACATCTTCATCTGCATGGTCGTGGTATTTTGGGCTTCGTCGAGAATGACAACCGCATTGGAGAGGGTACGGCCGCGCATGAAGGCAAGCGGTGCAATCTCGATGACGCCGGCGGTGATGGCGCGCTCGACCTTGTCGCCCGGCATCATGTCATAGAGCGCGTCATAGAGCGGCCTGAGATAGGGATCGACCTTTTCCTTCATGTCGCCGGGCAGGAAGCCGAGACGCTCGCCGGCCTCGACGGCCGGCCGCGACAAGACGATGCGGTCGACAACGCCACGCTCCAGCAATTGCGCGGCATGGGCCACCGCCAGATAGGTCTTGCCGGTGCCGGCCGGGCCAACGCCGAAGACGAGTTCGGAGCGCTCAAGCGCCCGCATATAGGCATCCTGGGTTGGTGTACGGGCGACGATGGTCTTCTTACGGGTGGAGATCTGCGCCATGGTCAGCTTGGCCTTGCGCTCCAGCGTCGGCAGGGTCAACTGGTCATCGGCGGCAACCGCCATGCGGATCGCCCCTTCAACATCCGAGGTCTCGACCGTGCCGCCGCTTTGCAGCCGGGCATAGAGAAAATCGAGAGCGCGGCGCGCCTGGTTGGTCGCCAGCAACTCCCCGGAAATGGAAACCGAATTGCCGCGTGCCCGGGCATGGATCTGAAGGCGCTCTTCGAGAAGCTTCAAATTCTGGTCGAATTGGCCAAAAAGCTCGCTGGCAAACCTGTTGTTCTCGAACGTCAGTATAAAATGATTGGCGTCGGTCGCGGCGGTGCGGGCGGTGCGCGAGGATGAAGAAACCAATTCTTGTGCGTTCAAGCGGGTCAGGCTCCTGTTTCAATCAGTGGTCCGGCCCCTACTCTAGCTCTCTGCCACCTCGGCAAACAAGCTGTTTGGGCCGGCTGCGGTGATTCGTACATTGATAATGTCACCGATTTGCGATGTTTTTGCATCAACATTCACAGACTGCAGCCAAGGAGACCGTCCGATGAGCTGTCCCGGCATGCGTCCCGGCTTTTCCAAGAGCAGATCGATGGTCTTGCCGATGCAGGATTCGGCGAATTCGCGCTGCTGTTTCAGCAACAAATCCTGAAGTCGTGCCAGCCGTTCGGCCTTTACGCCTTCCGGCACCTGATCCTCGAGATCGGCTCCGGGCGTTCCCGGCCGGGTCGAGTATTTGAACGAATAGGCCTGCGCATATCGAACCGTCTCGACCAGCGCCATGGTGGCCTCGAAATCCGCGTCCGTCTCGCCGGGAAAGCCGACGATGAAATCGCCCGACAGGGCGATATCCGGCCGCGCAGTGCGGATGCGCTCGACAAGGGCCACGTATTCGGCCGCCTTGTGGCGGCGATTCATGGCCTTGAGGATGCGGTCGGAGCCTGACTGCACCGGCAGATGCAGGTAGGGCATCAAGGTTCGCAGATCGCGATGGGCGTCGATCAGGCGGTCGTCCATGTCGCGCGGATGGCTGGTCGTGTAGCGCAGCCGGGCCAGTCCCGGAATCTCCGACAGCCGGTAGAGCAGGTCACCGAGGCCAAGATCCTCGCCCGTCTGGCCGGCGCCGTGCCAGGCGTTGACATTCTGCCCGAGCAGGGTGATCTCGCGGGCACCGGCCTGGACCAGCTTTTCGGCCTCCGTGACGATCTGCGCCAGCGGTCGCGACACCTCGGAGCCGCGGGTATAGGGCACCACGCAGAAGGTGCAGAACTTGTCGCAACCTTCCTGAACCGTGAGGAAGGCGGTGACGATGCGCGGTCCGCTGCGCTTGGGGGCATCCGGCAGGTGCTCGAACTTGTCCTCGACCGCATAGTCGGTATCGACGACCCGCTCGCCGCCGCGCGCCTTGCGCAGGGCCTGTGGCAGGCGGTGATAGGTCTGCGGCCCGATGACCACATCGACATCCGGGGCGCGGCGCAGGATTTCCTCGCCTTCGGCCTGGGCCACGCAGCCGGCCACGCCGATCATGAATTCCCGGCCTTCGGCTTCGCGCGCCTTCTTCATGTCACGCAGGCGACCGAGCGCCGAATAGACCTTGTCGGCGGCCTTTTCGCGAATGTGACAGGTATTGAGCAGAACCAGATCGGCCTGCTGCATGTCTTCCGTCGCCTCATAGCCTTCGCCGGCCAGCGCATCGGACATGCGGCCGGAGTCGTAGACGTTCATCTGACAGCCATAGGTCTTGATGAAGACCTTGCGGCTGTTCGACTTGGCGCCAGTGGGCACAACGGCCTCTGGAAGGGTAACGATATCCTGGGTCATGGCGGCTATTTAGTGGGTTTCTGCCGGATATAAAATCAAAAAATGTGCAAGCACCGTCGTTACTGCTTATGCCGACCGCGCAACCGGTCGAGAAGCATGCGACGGATCATCACCTCGATGCGCGAGCTGACCTCCTTGCGCTTGCTGGCCTTGGTATGCTCGATCGAGCGGCCGAAGGTGACATCGACGTCCAGCGCCCCCGCCTTGAGCACGCCGAGCAGATGCGGCAGCAGCGCGACGTCACCCGGCCAGCCGGCGATCGGCCTGTGGTAACGCCCCATCGGCATGCCCTGCACGCGCATATAGGCGATTGCCACCGGCTGGACATAGACGATGCCCGCCGGGGCCAGCGGCAGGGCGGCGGCGGCGGCACCAAACAACGACGACTTGACCTCCAGCATGCGATTGCCATCGGACGTGGTTCCCTCGGGAAACAGCACGACGATCTCGCCATCGGCCATGCGACGGGCGATTTCGCCGACCTGGTCGCCGGTCGTGCGTTTCTGCTCACGCACCACGTAGATCGTCTTCTGGAGCTTGGAGAGCACGCCGAAGACAGGCCATTCGGCTACTTCCGCCTTGGCGATGTAGACCACATCGGCCAGGGAACCGAGCACCAGAATATCCTTCCAGGAGGCGTGATTGGCAGCAATCATCAGTGGACGGCGGCGATCAAGTTCGCCGTGGACATGAATGCGGATCCCCAAGAGCCAGCAGGCCATCCTATGCCAGAGGCGCGGCAGCCGGCGGCGCAGCTTGAGATCGAAGACAAGGCCGACCATCTGCAGCGGCGCCAGAACCACGGTCATCAGGGCGATGGCCGACAGAACCAGAACGATCCTTATCCAGGTGATCAATCGTGTCTTTCCCGGACGCTGCCCATCGTCTCAGCGATCGTCCTTCTTGAGGGGAACGCCATAGAGTTCAAGCCGATGATCCACCAGGCGGAAACCATGCTCGCGGGCGATCCGCTCCTGGAGAGCCTCGATTTCCGGCGAATGGAATTCGATCACCACGCCGGTCTTCAGGTCGATCAGGTGATCGTGGTGTTCTTCGGGCACCGTTTCGTAACGTGACCTGCCATCCCTGAAATCGTGGCGCTCGATGATGCCGGCATCCTCGAACAGTTTTACCGTGCGATAGACGGTCGAGATCGAAATCCGCGCATCGATTTTCACCGAACGGCGATACAATTCCTCGACATCGGGATGATCATCCGATTCTTCCAGAATGCGCGCGATGATACGGCGCTGCTCGGTCATGCGCATGCCGCGCTCGGCGCACAATTCCTCCAGCGATTTGACGATCTCGTTCATGGCAATCCGGGTTCAATGCCGTTCGTTTCACTACAGGCAGTTACCGAAGAACACGCTTCATGACAAGCGCCGCGGATTTGCGGCCCTGGTTGTCCGCATAATAAGCCGGGCGTTCGCCCGCCTTCTCGAATCCGAGCTTCCTGTAGAGGCCGATCGCCGCGGCATTGCCATCGTCGACCTCCAGGAACATCGCCTCGCCGCCGCGCGCATGGGCTTCGCGCATCGCTGCCTGCATCAGGCGCCAGCCGAGCCCGGCCCGGCCGACCTTGTCATGAACGGCGATCGTCAGGATTTCCGCCTCGCCGGCCACTTCGCGCGCCAGCACGAAACCGCTGAGCGGCGGCTTGAAGATCAGGGCATTGGTCTGGCGGGCGACAAAACCGTAGGAATTGGGCTGCAACAGCAGGCTCAGGAACTCGCCGTCGTTCCACGGTCGCGCAAAGCGCTGGCCGTGCAGTTGCGACACCGCGGCGCAGTCGTCGGCGGTCATCGGCAGGATTTCGAATTCGGGCTTGCGGGTAAAGATCGTGTCACGCATCGACAGTTCACATTCTTGCGACGGCAAAGCCGGTTTGCGGCTTGGCATCCGGGCCGCGGAGGTAGAGCGGTTTTGGCTTGTCGCCGACCGGCGCTTCAGCGGCCAGCCTTGCGACGATTTCGATCGGGAAATGATCGGGACGTTCGTCCGGTTCACCGGACAGCAGCAGCGAGGCTGCCGATCCCGTCACGGCGAGTCCCTCCTGTCGCACCAGATCCGCAGCAAAATCGGCCTTCAGAAGCTGTGGCTCGCCGATCGGCACGCCATCGTCATCAAATGCCTGCGCATAGACCTCACCGCGCTTGGCGTCGATTGCCGACAGAACGCTCTTCGCACCTGCCGTCTGGCGATAGGCCGCTGCCATGACCTGCAGCGTCGAGACGCCGACGATTTCGACGTCAAGCCCGAGAGCGAGGCCGCGGGCGGCTGCCAGCCCGACTCGTATGCCGGTGAACGAACCCGGACCGATGGTGACGCCGACCCGCTCCACGGCCTGCATCGGCAGATGGGCAGCATCCAGCACCTGATCGATCATCGCCATCAGCTTTTCCGCATGGCCACGACCGATCGTCTCGCTGACCTCGGCCAGCAGGCAATCCTTGTCGCTATCGTAAAGTGCGGCGGCGCAATCGACGCCGGCCGTATCGATCGCCAGAACGATCATCCCCCCAACCCGCCTTTGCTCAGACTGCTTCGACTTCCTGCACTTCCGGCACGAAATGACGCAGCAGATTCTGCACGCCGTGCTTCAAGGTGGCGGTCGAAGACGGGCAACCGGCGCAGGCGCCCTTCATGTTGAGGAAGACCTTGCCGTTGCGGAAACCACGGAAGGTGATGTCGCCGCCATCCTGGGCGACGGCAGGCCGAACGCGGGTCTCCAGCAGTTCCTTGATGGTCTGGACGATGGTCTCGTCGCCGGCATCGAAGAACTCTTCGTCGGATTCTTCGTCATTGGCGACAGCCGACTGCAGGACCGGCGCGCCGGTCATGAAATGCTCCATGATCGTGCCGAGGATGGCCGGCTTCAGATGCGCCCATTCCGGGCCGTCCTTGGTGACGGTGATGAAGTCGTAGCCGAAGAACACGGCGCTGACGCCGGGAATGGCAAACAGGCGCTGGGCCAGAGGCGAGTCCGCTGCACCGTCGACGCTGCGGAAATCCGCGGTTCCGGTCGCCATGACCACCTTGCCGGGCAGAAACTTCAGCGTTGCCGGGTTCGGCGTGGATTCGGTCTGAATGAACATTGGGTCTCTCCTTGCGGCGTTACGGCGCGCATCGGTTTTTAGAATACTTCCAAAATAGGAGCATTGGCCCCCGCCGACAAGTCACGAAATGATGATTGTCATCCGGCGGCAGCCTTTAGCACAGCGCGTCGATCTCTTCATTGGTCAAGCTGTCGGGTAGAACCGTGACCGGGATGGGAAAAGCCGCCGTGCGTCCGGCGATCATGGAGACCAGCGGACCCGGCCCTTCCTTGGTCGAGCCGGCCGCCAGCACCAGAATGGCGATGTCGCGATCCTCCTCGATCAGTGCATGGATCTGGGTCGCGGCACTTCCCTCGCGGATGACGATTTCCGGCTCCGTGCCGATCGTTTCCCGCACAGTCTGGGCCGCCTTGGCCAAAGCCGCTTCGGCCTCTTCCCGCGCCTCGGCCCGCATGATCTCCTCTACACCCAGCCATTGCTGAAAATCCCCTTCGGGGATGACGTAGAGCAGGACAAGGCCGCCGTTGGAGTTCTTCGCACGCCGTCCGGCATAGTGCACGGCACGATAGCATTCCGGTGTCCCATCGATCACCGCCATGAACTTGCGCCGGTGACCTTCCAGACGCGATAGACGCTTAGAAACCATTCGATAGCCCCGCCGCCAGATTACATTGCCGTCAATGTCAGCCCTCCGCCCGAATCGAGCGGGGGCCGAGTTCCTCCCCAGGCGGGGCAACTTTACTGCACGAAACCGATAATGTCGCGGACTTCCTTCATGGTTTTTTCCGCCCTTTCGCGGGCGCGCTGCCCGCCGTCGCGCAGTACCGCGTCGATATGACCCGGATCAGCCATCAGCTTGCGCATTTCGGCGTTGACCGGTGCCAGGACGTCGACGGCCAGTTCGATCAGCGCCGGCTTGAACACCGAGAACTGCTGGCCGCCGAACTCGCCCAGAACCTCGGCCTTGGTCTTGTCGGCAAGCGCTGCAAAGATCCCGACCAGATTGTCGGCCTCGGGCCGGCCCTTCAGGCCGTCGACTTCGCTTGGCAGCGCGTCGGGATCGGTCTTGGCCTTGCGGATCTTGCGGGCGATCGTCTCGGCATCGTCCATCAGGTTGATGCGCGACAGATCGGAGGGATCCGACTTCGACATCTTCTTGGTGCCGTCCTTGAGACTCATGACGCGCGGCGCCGGGCCGTCGATCAGCGGCTCGACCATCGGGAAATAGGCATGCACCGGCTCTTCGCCGACCGTGATGTCGACGCCGTAGCCCGAGGCGCGGATCTTTTCCATGAAGTCCATGTTGAATTTCATGGCGATGTCGCGCGCCAGTTCCAGATGCTGCTTCTGGTCGTCGCCGACCGGCACATGGGTGGCGCGGTAGACGAGAATGTCGGCGGCCATCAGGCTCGGATAGGCGAACAGACCCAGCGAGGCATTCTCGCGGTCCTTGCCGGCCTTGTCCTTGAACTGCGTCATGCGGTTCATCCAGCCGATGCGCGCCACGCAATTGAAGATCCAGGCGAGTTCCGCATGCTGCGGCACGGCCGACTGGTTGAAGACGATATGGTTCTTGGGATCGATACCGCTGGCGAGAAAGGCCGCGGTGATCGAGCGGATCTGTCCCGGCATGTCGTCATGGACGAGCTGGGCGGTCAGCGCGTGCAGATCGACGACGCAGTAGATGCAGTCATTATTTTCCTGCAGCGCGACGAATTTGCGGATGGCGCCGAGATAGTTGCCGAGATGGAGGTTACCGGTCGGCTGGACGCCGGAAAAGACAAGCGGTTTGAACGTGTTCATATCGTCCTCAATAGGCTGGTGGAGGGCCCCAGGCCCGAACGGGCCATGTAGCTAACGCGGCGGCTTATGCACCGCGAAGCGCGGAGGATCAAGAGGCTGGCGGAACCGCGTGTTCAATGAGATCCCAGGTGTTGCCATAAGGATCGGCAAACACCGCCACAGAGCCATAGACCTCGTGCCGCGGCTCTTCAAGGAATCGGACGCCCTTGGCGGACATAGCGGCGTGGTCGCGAACGAAATCATCCGTCTTCAAAAAAAAGCCCACCCGGCCGCCGGTCTGGTTGCCGATTGCAGCCTTCTGCATGTCGTTGGCGGCCTTAGCCAGCAACAGACCCGCACCATCGCCGCCCTTCGGCTTCACCACGACCCAGCGCTTGCCTTCCGGTTGAATGCTGTCCTCAAGGCAATCGAAGCCGAGCATATCGCAATAAAAGGCCTTGGCTCGTTCATAGTCGTCGACGATTAGGGCCGTGAGAAACAGCGATTGGACGGGCATGCGGAAACTCCGAATTCTAGCGATTTTGCGCCTGCGGATTGCCAGCGTGAGTGACTTTGGCGAAGCAATGCGCTCCATTCAAGAGGTCTCGCAAAACATTCAAGTAACGTGAGTGCAGCCGCCATAACCATGAGAGGGATGGCCCCAAAAGGCCGCCGTCATGAGCGGGACAACCTCCTGAATCGAGACACCAAAAGGCATGTTATTCCCAGGCGCTCTCGGAATAGATTAACGGTTGTTAGCCTTTAGGGCAGAAATCACCCTATTTCTGAGCAAATATCTCCTTATTTGCGCCTATTTTTGGAAGGAAATACCCCATCGAAACGACGAAGGCCTTTCATGATGAATGGCCCTGCTCGGGGGATACCATGCGCCATACCTTTCGCGTCGCGCTCGCCTGCCTTTTGACGCTCAGCCTTCACGCCACCGTCCATGCCGGCGACAGCGAGAAACGCCGAACCACCAGCTTCAAGCATGACTATACCGCGGCCTATACGCTGCAGCGTGTCAGCGTGCGGGCCAGCTGCTTTCCCACCAAGCTGAAGGCCATCCTGGCCCATATCGCCACCGAGACTGGGCGAAAGCCCATGGTGACCTCAGGACACCGGCCGCGGTCCGGCACATCCCAGCACAGCCATTGTTACGCGGCCGATATCCGTGTTCCGGGTGTGTCGGAAAGGAAAATTCTGGCGGCGGCGGCCACGGCGCCCGGGATCGGCGGCATCGGTCGCTACTGCAACGGCATCGTGCATGTCGATATCGGCCCGAAGCGCAAATGGTCCCATTGCCACTAGAGGGCTTTTACTGGATCAGGCTTTGGGCTTGCGCTTCAAATTGCGCCGCAGCATGCCGAGATCGGCGCCGCCGATGGCAAAGGCGATGCCGAAATAGACGATCATGGCGACGCCCACCAGCGCACTAAGCGCACCAATCTGCTGCAAGAGCGGCGTTGCCGGCGACAGCCAGGCGCTCCACAGGTCTGAGAGATAGACCAGCACGCCGGCCATGGCGGCCGACGCGATCAACAGCCGAGCCGTGCGACCGGCCAGGGCCCATTCCCATTTCAGATCACCGCGCCACAGCAAGGTGGAAAACAGCAGGACAGTGTTGATCCATCCGGCCGTCGCCTCGGCGATCGCGATGCCGCGCTCGGCCAGCAGCGGAAAGAGCGAGATTGCCAGCGCCGAGTTGACTACCACCGACACGCCCGTAAAGCGCATCGGCGTCTTGGTATCTTCCCGCGCATAAAAAGCCGGCTGCAGCGCCTTGATCAGCACGAAGCCCGGCAGGCCGATGCCGTAAAGCGCGAGAATCGAGGCGACAACTTCGGTATTCTCTGCGGAGAAGGCGCCGCGCTCGTAAAGGACGCGGATGATTTCGTCCGACAGCACCCAGAGGGCGGCGGCGGCCGGCAGCGTCAGGAACAGCACGAATTCGATGGAGCGATTCTGGATCGTGGCCGCCTCCTTCATCTGCCCGCCTTTAAGCGCCCGAGACAGTTCCGGCAGCAGCACGACGCCGACGGCCACGCCGACGACACCCAGCGGCAGCTGGTAGATCCGGTCGGCATATTGCAAGGCGGCAATCGCGCCCTCCTTGCTGGAAGCGATCGCCTGGCCGATGATCTGGTTGATCTGGGTGATGCCGCCGGTGACGGCAGCCGGTACGGCCAGAATCAGCAGGCGCTTCACGTTCGGCGTGATACGCGGAAATTTGAGACCGATGCTCATGCCGGCATGGCGCACGCCGGCATAGACGACCGCCAATTGCAGGACGCCTGCCACCAACACGGACCAGGACAGATACCACGCCGTCAATGCCGGATCGGCACCGATATAGAGCGCGTAGAACAGGGCGCCGATCATCACGACATTGAGGAAGACAGGCGCAATGGCTGCCGCGAAGAAATGGTGCAACGAATTGAGCATGCCGCTCATCATCGCCGTCAGCGACATGCACATCAGATAGGGGAACATGACCACGGCGAGCTTGACCGTCATCGACAGCTTTTCC
Source organism: Agrobacterium sp. a22-2 (assembly GCF_012276985.1). GTDB lineage: Bacteria > Pseudomonadota > Alphaproteobacteria > Rhizobiales > Rhizobiaceae > Allorhizobium. The sequence continues at coordinate 377,313 of NZ_JAAXMM010000001.1, forward strand.
GGATCGTCGGCAAAACCCGGCGCGATGACCCAGGCGACCAGCCAGGGCATGCAGAGTTCCATGGCAATGGTGATCAGCAGCAGCACCGAGAACAGGACGCCGAACACTTCCTCGGAGAAGCGCTTGGCACCGTCGATGCCGTTCGCCTCGATCTCCTTGGAAAACAGCGGGACGAAGGCGGCGTTGAAGGCCCCTTCGGCAAACAGCCGGCGGAAGAGGTTCGGAAAACGGAAGGCGGCATAAAAGACGTCGGCCATCGGCCCCGTGCCAAGGGCCGCCGCCATCAGCGTTTCGCGGGCGAAGCCGAAGATGCGGCTGCCGAGCGTCGCGCCGCCGACCGTCATGAACTTCTTCATCAGGCTCATGGTTCAGGCCCTGGCTTTTTTCGGCGGCGAGACCGTTCGTTGCGGCGATGGCGCGATCATGCCGGACGGCATCCGGTCGCGCAATTCGTCGCTCTGTTCGCTCATCACAGCCTTCAGCCGTGCCATGACGCTGCCCTGGCGGTTCTCGTTGATGACCTTCTGGCCCACCAGATCGGTGACGTAGAAGGTATCGATGACCTTTTCGCCAAACGTGGTGATACGGGCCGAGTGAATGTCCAGCGACAGATCCGACAATACGGCGGTCACCTCGGCCAGCAGGCCGATGCGGTCGAGGCATTCGACTTCGACGACCGAGAACTTGTTGGACAGGCTGTTCGAGAAAGTGACATGCGGCGTCACGGGGAAATTCTTGTTCTTGCGGCGCCCCTTGCTGCGGGTGGCGATGACTTCGGGCAGGCGTTTCTTCCCCGACAGCACGTCCTCGATCATCTTGCCGATGGTCGCGGCGCGGCGCATCTCGTCCTCGTCGATCGGGAATTCGCGGTTGATCAAAATGGTATCAAGCGCCCGCCCGTCCGAGGTGGTGAAGATCTGCGCGTCTGCAATGTTGGCGCCGGCCGCGGCACAGGCCCCGGCGATGATCGACAGCAGGCGCGGATGGTCGGGCGACAGGACCGTGATCTCGGTAATGGCATGGAAGGAATGGGTCCTGACCATGGTCGCAAGCGCCTGGCCAGCCTTGTCGGCCTGGCGAATGAAATGGGCGTGGCGAACCTGGTCCTCGAGGGCTACCGACAGAAGATAGGGCTCGTAGTGCAATTTGGTGTAGGTCTTCTGGTCCTTCTGGCTCCAGTCGGCCAGGGCCTTGCCGAGCTGCTCGGCGGCATGCTTGGCGCGCTCCTTGCGCGACACTTCCGAGAAGCCGCCGGACAGAAGCAGTTCCGTCTCATAGTAGAGCGTGCGCAGCAATTGGCCTTTCCAGCCATTCCACACGCCTGGGCCGACGGCGCGGATATCGCAGACGGTGAGCACCAGCAGCATTTTCAGCCGCTCAAGCGACTGCACCTTTTCAGCAAAGTCGGTGATCGTCTTGCGGTCATGCAGGTCGCGGGTCTGGGCGACCATCGACATCAAAAGATGCTGCTCGATCAGCCAGGCGACCAGCTCCGTCTGTTTCGGCGAGAGGCCGAGCCGCGGGCAAAGCTTGCGTGCCACCTTGGCGCCGGCGATCGAATGGTCTTCCTGCCGGCCCTTGGCGATATCGTGCAGCAGCACGGCGACATAAAGCGCCTGCCGGTCCTCGATGCCGGGCATCAGCTTGGCGGCCAGCGGATGGATCTCCTCCGTCTTGCCCTTGTCGATATCCGAGAGCACTTCCAGCGTACGGATCAGGTGCTCGTCGACCGTATAATGATGGTACATGTTGAACTGCATCATCGAGACGATGCGCCCGAAATCGGGGATGAACTTGCCGAGAACGCCGGCCTCGTTCATGCGACGCAGGATCTGCGCCGGATCGCGCCTTGAGGTCAGCATCGACAAGAACAGCCGGTTGGCTTCCTCGCTGTCGCGGAAATCGTCATTGATCAACGAGAGCGATCGGGTGATGCCCTTCAGCGCGTCTGGATGAAACTCGAGGCCATGGATGTCGGCGACATGAAAGAGCCGCATGATGCTCATCGGGTCGTTCTTGAAAACGTCCGGATTGGCGAGCGCGATGCGACCGCGGTCCTCGATGAACTCGATGGTGCCGGGGATCTTGCGCGGACGGTTGGTGAAGCGGCCCAACACGCCGGACAGGCCCGGCGCGGCCTTCGCCTGCTGCTCCTCCAGTGTGGCGCAGATGATCCGCGTCAGGTCGCCGACATCCTTGGCAACAAGGAAATAGTGCTTCATGAAGCGCTCGACAGCCGAGAGACCCGGACGCGGCTGGTAACCAAGGCTCTGGGCGATCTCCGGCTGGATATCGAAGGACAGTCGCTCCTCCGGCTTGCCGGTCAGAAAATGCATGTGGCAGCGCACGGCCCAGAGGAAATCGTCGGACTTTTCGAACAGGCGCCATTCCTGGCGTGACAGGACGCCGAGTTTCACCAGTTCGGCGGAATCGCGAATGTGGTAGTTGTATTTGGCAATCCAGAACAGCGTGTGCAGGTCGCGTAGACCGCCTTTGCCTTCCTTGACATTCGGTTCGACCAGATAGCGCGTGTCGCCAGCCTTGCGGTGGCGCTCGTCGCGCTCGGCAAGCTTGGCGGCAATGAATTCCGGCGCCGTCTTCTCGGCCACTTCCGTATCGAAGCGCTTCTCCAGTTCGTTGACCAATACGCCGTTGCCGCAAATATAGCGCATCTCGAGAATGGACGTGCGGATGGTCATGTCGGTCTTCGACAGGCGGAGACATTCTTCCACCGTGCGGGTGGCGTGGCCGACCTTGAAGCCGAGATCCCACAGCACATAGAGCATGGCCTCGACGGCCTTGCGTCCATCGCCTTCGGATTTCGGCGGCAGCAAGAACAAAAGGTCGATGTCGGAGCCCGGCGCCAGCGTGCCGCGGCCGTAGCCGCCGACGGCCGCCACAGCCATTTCATTGCTTCGGTCGCGATAGACCTGATGGACAATTACCCCGTGAAGAATGCTGATCAACTGATCCTGAAGCCAGGAAATCATCCGGGCGCAGTTCAGCCCGCTGCCGTCCTGGAACAGGCGGCGATGCGCCACTTCCCGGCCCTCTGCGCTGGCCTTCTTGAGAATCGGCAGCAGGGCGGCGCGCGTCTCCAGCAAGTTGCCGTTATTGCTTCTGGCCGCGGCTTCGCATTGCGCCTTCAGGCCCGCGACATCCAGAACGTCGCGATATTCGTCATCGAGCTTGGCCATGGTGTTTACGGATATTCCCTTGTCTGGCCTGCTGTCGAAGGCGTTGACGATTGGCGCGCTATAACGCGTTTCGAGCGCGCTGGACAACCATCTTAACCGTCAAGACTTGCCAAGTTGTTTCTTCAGCTCATAGAGCGCGTCGAGCGCCTGGCGCGGCGTCAGGTCATCAAGGTCCAGCGCCCGAACCGCCTCCTCGACCTTCGACGGGCCGGCCTTGCGGGCCTCCTCGCGACGCACCGCGATCTGGAACAGCGGCAAGTCGTCGATCAGCTGGCTTGCCGGGTTCTTCCGATCGGCATCTTCCAGCCGCGACAGTACATCCTTGGCACGCATGACGACCGAAGACGGCAGCCCGGCGAGCCGCGCCACCTGAATGCCGTAGGACCGGTCGGCAGCGCCAGGACCGACCTCGTGCAGGAAGATCACGTCGTTGTCCCATTCCTTGACCCGCATTGTGACATTGGAAAGGCGGTCGAGCTTTTCCGACAGCACGGTCAGCTCGTGGAAATGGGTGGCAAACAGCGAACGGCAGCGATTGACCTGGTGCAGATGCTCGACAGTCGCCCAGGCGATCGACAGGCCGTCGAAGGTTGCCGTGCCTCGGCCGATTTCGTCGAGGATGACCAGCGAACGGTCGCCGGCCTGGTTGAGGATGGCCGCCGTTTCGACCATCTCGACCATGAAGGTGGAGCGGCCGCGCGCCAGATCGTCCGACGCGCCGACACGCGAGAACAGCCGGTCGACAATGCCGATATGGGCCGATCCCGCCGGCACGAAGGAGCCCATCTGGGCCAGAATGGCGATCAGCGCGTTCTGGCGCAGAAAGGTCGATTTACCGCCCATGTTGGGGCCGGTCAGCAGCCAGATCGCCCCGTCTGCCGCCCCGTCGGTCGGCGACAGATCGCAATTGTTGGCGATGAAGGGACCGGAGGACTGGCGGCGCAGCGCCTGCTCGACGACCGGATGACGACCGGCGACGATGGCAAACATGCGGCTGTCGTCGACGACCGGCCGGCAATAGCCTTGCTCTTCGGCAAGCGTTGCCAGGCCAACGGCGACATCGATGGCGGCCAGCGCCCGCGCGGCGGCCTTGATCGCCTCGGCCTCCATCACGACAGCGGCCACCATGCGCTCGAAGGCCTTCAGCTCGATTTCGAGCGCGCGGGCCGCCGCATTGGCGATGCGGCTTTCCAGATCGGCCAGTTCGGTGGTGGTAAAGCGCATGGCATTGGCCATGGACTGGCGATGGATGTAGCGTGCCTTGGCGGCGTCGGTGTCGATCATCGGCCCGGCATTGCCGGCCGTCACCTCGATGAAATAGCCCAGCACATTGTTGTGCTTGATCTTCAGCGACTTGATGCCGGTCTCTTCGGAATATTGCAGCTGCAGGCCGGCAATGACGCGTCGCGACTGATCGCGCAGCGCCCTTACTTCGTCCAGATCCGCATCCGCGCCATCGCGCAGAAAACCGCCGTCGCGCTTCAGCAAGGGCAATTCGTCAGCCAGCAGGTTTGTCAGCATGGCCTCCAGGGAATCCGGCAAGGCCTGCAGCTGCGAGGCGGCGGCGCGCAGTTCGGCCGGCAGATCGACGTTCCGGAACAGCATGCCGATGTCCCTGGCGGTGGCCAGTCCCTGGCGGATGGCCAAAAGGTCGCGCGGACCGCCACGGTCCAGCGCCAGCCGGGACAGGGCCCGCGGCATGTCGGGTGCGCGCTTCAACACGGCACGCAGTCGATCAGCCAGCGACGGTTCCGACAGCAGAAAGGCGATGGCATCCTGCCGGTCGGCGATCTGCACCGGGTCGGTCAGCGGCGACATCAGCCGCTCGGCCAGGAGCCGCGCCCCGCCACCGGTCACCGTGCGGTCGATGACTTTTAGCAGCGCGCCGTCGCGGCTGCCGGACAGCGTCTTGACCAGTTCCAGATTGGCCCGGGTCGCTGCGTCGATGAACAAGGTCGAGGATGCCGACTGGCGCTCGGGAAGGCCGAGCGGCGGGCGCTCGGCGAACTGGGTCTTTTCGACATAGGCGACGGCGGCGGCGGCGGCGGCCATTTCGGCGCGGGAAAAGCTGCCGAAACCATCGAGGGTCTTCACGCCGAAATAGCGGGTGATCCGGCCTTCCGCCGCGGCGCTGTCGAACAGAACCGCCGGCTGCGGCACGACCACGCGGCCCAACACGTCGAAGACCGGGCGGATCTCGGGATCCTGGAACAGCGCGTCGGCGACGATCAGCTCGCTCGGATCGATGCGGGAAATATCGGCGAGCAGCCGTGCGGCGTCCGTCTCGGCCAGTCGGAAAACGCCGGTGGAAATATCGATCCAGGCGAGCGCCAGCTGCGGCTCTGAACCGCCGCGCACGCGGGCCAGCGCCATCAGATAGTTGGATTCGGACGGCGAGAGCAGCTTTTCCTCGGTGATCGTGCCGGGTGTCACCAGCCGCACGACATCGCGCTTGACCACCGATTTGGAGCCGCGCCGCTTGGCCTCCGCCGGGTCCTCGATCTGCTCGCAAACGGCGACACGGAAACCAAGCCCGATCAGCCGCTGCAGATAATCGTCGGAGGCATGCACCGGCACGCCGCACATGGGGATTTCCTGACCCATGTGCTGGCCGCGCTTGGTCAGCGTAATGCCGAGCGCGCGCGACGCCTCCACGGCATCCTCGAAGAACAGCTCGTAGAAATCGCCCATGCGATAGAACAGCAGCGAACCGGGATTGTTCGCCTTGATCTCGATATACTGCTCCATCATCGGCGTGGCGGAGGCACGGCTCTCCTCCGACGCGAGTTCGGCGACGTTCAAAACCTCGGCAGCAGGCGCGTTTTCGATTGTCACGATCCTCATATTTTCTTGGGCGAAAAGTCGTGCAACACTAACGACGTCAACGCGCCAAAGACAATAACAAAGGGCTGCCGCACGCATGGCTGCCCACAACTAGGTTTGAGGAAACATGCCGATCAAGGACAAAGCCGAGCGGACGCGCACGTCCGTCACCGAGCAGGAAGCGCTCGATTTCCATTCGCAGGGTCGCCCCGGCAAACTGGAAATCACCCCGACCAAGGCGATGGCCACGCAGCGCGACCTGTCGCTCGCCTATTCCCCCGGCGTCGCGGTGCCGGTCAAGGCGATCGCCGCCGATCCGGCAACGGCTTACGACTACACGACACGCGGCAACATGGTGGCGGTGATTTCCAACGGCACGGCGATTCTCGGCCTCGGCAATCTCGGGGCGCTGGCCTCCAAGCCCGTGATGGAGGGCAAGGCCGTGCTCTTCAAGCGCTTTGCCGACGTGGATAGTATCGACCTGGAAGTCGACACCGAGAATGTCGAGGAATTCATCAATTGTGTGCGCTATCTCGGCCCCTCCTTCGGCGGCATCAATCTGGAAGACATCAAGGCGCCCGACTGCTTCATCATCGAGCAGCGTCTGCGCGAACTGATGGATATTCCCGTCTTCCACGACGACCAGCACGGCACCGCCATCATTGCCGCGGCCGGATTGATCAACGCCCTTGAACTGACGGGGCGCGACTTCAAGACCACAAAGCTGGTCTGCAACGGCGCCGGTGCTGCGGCGATCGCCTGCATCGAGCTGATCAAGAGCATGGGTTTTTCCCATGAGAACATCATTCTCTGCGATACCAAGGGCGTCATCTACCAGGGCCGCACCGAGGGCATGAACCAGTGGAAATCGGCGCATGCCGCCAAGACCGACCGCCGCAGCCTGGCAGAGGCCATGGCAGGGGCCGATGTCGTGCTCGGGCTGTCGCAGAAGGGTGCCTTCAGCGCCGAGATGATCCGTTCGCTGGCGCCCAATCCGATCATCTTCGCCATGGCCAATCCCGACCCGGAAATCACGCCGGAAGAGGTCGCGCAAATCCGCAGCGATGCGATCATGGCGACCGGGCGGTCGGATTATCCCAACCAGGTCAACAATGTGCTGGGCTTTCCCTATATCTTCCGCGGGGCGCTCGATGTGCGGGCCTCCTCGATCAACGAGGCGATGAAGAGCGCTGCGGCTCAGGCGCTGGCAAGCCTTGCCCGCGAAGACGTGCCGGACGACGTGGTCGCGGCCTACCAGGGCAACCGGCCGCGCTTCGGGCCGCAATATATCATCCCCGTGCCCTTCGATCCGCGACTGATCTCGGCCATTCCGGTGGCCGTGGCCAAGGCTGCGATGGAGAGCGGGGTGGCCCGCAAGGCGATCCCCGATCTCGACGCCTATGCCCGTGAGCTGTCGGCCCGGCGCGACCCGATCGCGGCGACGACGCAGCGTCTCTATGAGCGGGTCAAGACCAATCCGAAGCGCGTGGTCTTTGCCGAAGGCGAGGAAGAACAGGTGATGCGGGCTGCCATCTCGTTTGCCAACCAGGGGCTCGGCACTGCCATCCTGCTGGGCCGCGACGAACCGCTGAAAGCCACCGCCGAGCGGGCCGGCATCGACCTCGACCGTCCCGGCATCGAACTGGTCAATGCCCGCGTGTCGACCCGGGTCGAGGCCTATACGGACTATCTCTATGCCCGGCTGCAGCGCAAGGGCTACCTGCATCGCGACTGCCAGCGCCTGATCAACACCGACCGCAATCATTTCGCGGCCTGCATGGTGGCGCTCGGCGATGCGGATGCCATGGTGACCGGCACGACCCGCAATTATTCAACGGCACTGGAAGACGTGCGCCGCTGCATCGATGCGAGACCCGGCCAGCGGGTGATCGGTGTCTCGCTGGTGCTGTCGCGCGGCCGCACGGTGCTGGTGGCCGATACCGCCGTACACGACATGCCGACGGCGGAAGAACTGGCCGATATTTCCGAGGGTGCTGCCGGTCTTGCCCGGCGCATGGGCTATGAGCCGCGTGTGGCGCTGCTGGCCTATTCGACCTTCGGTCATCCGACCGGAGAACGCTCCGAGCGGCTGCGCGAGGCGGTCAAGATCCTCGACACCCGCCAGGTCGATTTCGAATATGACGGCGAGATGGGGGCGGATGTGGCGCTCAACGTGCATCGCATGGAGCAATATCCGTTCTGCCGCCTGTCGGGCACGGCCAATGTGCTTGTCATGCCGGCCTTTCACTCGGCCTCGATCTCCACCAAGATGCTGCAGGAACTGGGCGGCTCGACCGTCATCGGCCCGCTGCTGGTCGGCCTCGACAAGTCGGTGCAGATCGCCCAGATGGGCGCCAAGGACACCGATATCGTCAACATGGCGACGATTGCCGCCTATAACGCCGGCGAATAGATCAATCGGATGCGGGTTGCCACGGGGGCTGCTCGCATCCGGTCGCCACCACCTGTTTCAACTTCGCCATATCGGCGGCCAGCTCTTCGCGCAGCCAGCGCTTGAACGCCTCGATGCGTTCGCTGCGGCGGGCATTTTCGGCCGTGACGAAGTAATGCCCGTCGCCGGTCTTCGCCCAGGGGCCGAAGGGCACCACCAATTGTCCGGCCTGGATGGCATGGGAGGCGAGTGTCTGCCAGGCGAGCATGACACCCTGGCCGGAGATCGCGGCATCCAGGCAAAGCGACGCCTCGTTGAAGACGTGCCGGCTTTCCACCGGCCGGCCGGCAAGGCCCACTTCCCGCAGCCAGACATCCCAGGAAAACATCGCCCTTCCGTCGCGGATGACCGGCAGGTTCAAAAGATCGGCGGGCGCTTTCAGCCGCGCGGCAAGGGTCGGCGTACAGACCGGAAAGACCTGCTGCTCCAGCAGCAGTTCGGAGCGAACGCCCGGCCATGTGCCCCGTCCGACGCGGATGCACAGATCGATGTCCGACGTCGCCGGATCGGTCAGGCTTGATGAGGCATCGATCCTCAGGCTGATATCCGGGCAGCGCTCGGAGAAACTGCCGAGACGATTGACCAGCCAGCGGGCGGCGAAGACGGGGGCCACAGAAATGGTCAGCACATTCTCATCGCGCCTATGGGCCGCGGCCACCGCGCTCGACAAGAGCCGAAACCCTTCGCCGAGCCGCGCCAGAATGACCTGTCCGACCTCGGTCGCCACCATGCCCTTCGGCGTGCGCTCGAACAGCTGGCGGCCAAGCTGCTGTTCCGACTTGATGACCTGCTGGCTGACGGCGCCGATCGAGACGCCCAGCTCTGTGGCAGCGGCCTGGAGCGAACCAAGCCGGCCCACCGCTTCGACGGCGCGCAGGCCGTTCAGATGCACGAGATTGAGGTTTTGCATATAGTTTCTCTATAGCAAACCAGCGCACATCTCAATTGAGGACTGGTCCCGGAAGAGGGACATTGCACATGGATGAACCGCTGCAAACCGCAGGATAGCACCCGTTACGAGAAAGGCGCGGATCCATGTTCAAGTTTTTCTGGAATATCACACGTCGTCAGCGAGCCGATGCCATTCGGCAAAGCGCTGAGATCTGGCGCCTGGATCCGCTCAGCCATCCGGCTCTATTGGATATGACGGAGCGGGAACTGGCCGATCTGCCAATGGAGCCGCTCTGTTTCCTGGCCGAGCCCGAACGCGCGGTTCCTCTCAAAAAGAACCCGCCAACTCGGACACGAATGGCGGGTTGAGGACTGGAAAAGCAATGATCAGCTGGCGAAGCGCCCGGCGTCAGCGCCATAATAGTTGAGATAGCGATCCGAAATGCTGGTAATCGGCAAGATGATCAGCACGTCGGTGGTGTTGAAGGCATGATCGACCACGGCCCCGGAGCCGACCATGGCGCCGACACGCAGATAGCCCTTGATCAGCGGCGGCATGGCCGACAGCGCCTTGCGGGCACTGATGGCCTCCTCCGGCATCAGATCCATGGTGCGGAACAGTTCGGGGCGGGCCTCGACCGCCCAGTCACCCTGCGCCAGGGCGTTGTTGTGCAGGAAGGACAGCGCCAGGGCATGGGCTTCCGGGCGAACGCCGGGAAACGAGCCGCAACCGAACATGGCATCGACACCGTGCCGCAACGCATAGGCCCAATTACCCTGCCACAGAAGCTCCAGGGTCCGCTTGGTGCGGTATTCCGGCAGCACGCAGGAGCGACCGAGTTCCATGAAGCGCTTGTCGGGGTGGCGGGCAAGCAGATCGCCGATCGCGAATTCCGAAGATGAGTAATAACCGCCGCTGGCCAGCGCCACATCATGGCGCAACAGACGATAGGTGCCGACGATCTGGTCTTCCGGATCGCCCTCAATGGCACGGTCGAGCACGAGAAGATGATCGCAGATCGCATCCCAGCTGTCGATATCGCGCTTGCAACGCATGGCGTCCGGCGCAAGCTGGGCTTTCATCTCTTCGACGAAAACCCGAAACCGCACCGACTGGGCCGCATCGACTTCGCTTTGGGTGCGCGCCAGGCGCGTTTCCAGCGTTCCGATCCGACCGAGGATATCGCTTTTCTCCGGGATCGGAGCGCGCGGCGAGGCCTTATTGCCGTCAAGCAGGCCAGAGCGTTCTAACAGTTCAAGTGTCATGGCGATTCGTCCGGAACCTGTTCAGGTTAAGGTCATAAACCATGGATGTACGACAGGAACGTGACAATAATTGTCACATCCGGGCCGCTGGTGCCAGCGCATTTCACCCGGTTTGTGACACTTTCGGCTGAAAGGATGCCAGAGTCTGAACTTCCTTTAGCAAGCGGTTGGGCTTCACCGGTTTTTCCAAGAGGAGATCCGCGCCGTTGGCCAGAACCTCCGTGCGGATATGGTCGCGCATGTCGCCGGTCAGCACGATGATCGGCGTTCGGCTCTGATGCCGGAGCTGTTCGACCATGCGGATGTAGCGGATGACGGCCGGGCCATCGCCGCCGGGCATGCCGAGGTCGGTGATGATCAAATCAAAACCGGCGCCGTCCTCAGCCGATACCGCCCGGCGCAGGGCATCGAAATCGGTGACGGCTACGACCTGATGCCCGGCTTTGCTCAGCACGGCCCGCAGCAGAGTGGCGTTGACAGGATCGTCCTCGGCCATCAGCACCCGAAGCGCCTTGCCGTGATGCAAGTCGCTACGCGCCGGCTCGCCGGATTGCGCCGACGGCGCCTGCAGCGGCTCCCGGATTTCGACACCCCGCATGACACCCAGCAGAACCTCGACAAGCGTCTGCTCGCGCAGTGGCCGGATGAGCCAGGCATCAAAACCCGGATGCGGCCGTCCGGATCGTTCCTCGGGGCTGACCAGGTAGATCTTGCGGACCGGGCCGTAGCGATCCAGCCGCACCGCCACGTCCTCGCTGAACTCGCCGACGCAACGATGATCGACGATGATATCGGTGAACGGCCGTGCCGCCTCTGCCGCCCTGTCGATGGCCGAAAGAACCGAGCCGGCATCCATGACCTGGTGGCAGACGCCGCCCAGCGCACGGATGGTCGCAGCCGTTGCTTCGGCGGATGGCCCGTCCGGGGCCAATAGCAGAACGGCAGACCGTGTCAGGGCCATACAGCGTTCGAAAAAGCCGCCGTCGTCATGCTTGCCGGTCGGCAGCCGGATCTCGAAGAGACTGCCCTCGCCCTTGCGGCTGTGAGCGAGCGAGAGCGATCCGCCCTGGGCACGCATCAGCCGTTCTGAGATGGCCAGGCCCAGGCCGGTGCCACCGCTCTTCTGGTTGGAATCGCCGGATTGTGAGAACTCCAGAAACAGGCGTGACTGCTCTTCGCTGTCCATGCCGGGTCCACTGTCGCGGATCTGGATGAGAAGGGCATCGCCATCCAGGCAGGCACTGACAAACACGCCACCCTTTGCCGTGAACTTGACCGCATTGCCGATGACGTTGAACAGAACCTGGCGAAGCCGCGCCGCATCGACATCGAGCATGGCCGGAACATCGGCATTGATGGTTGCGGCAATCTCCACGCCCTTTTCGTGGGCGCGATGCGCCAGCATCTCGATGACGCTCTCCACCAGCCGCCTCGGGCTGACGGTTTCCTTGTGAAGGGAAAACCGCCCGGCATCAAGGGTTGAGAAATCGAGCAGGTCGGCGACCAATTGCTGCAGGGCCTCGCCGGATTGCACGATCCCGGCCAGATAGTTCTTCTGCTCGGCGGTCAGACTGGTGCGCTCGAGAAGATGGGTCATGCCGAGAATGCCGTTCAGCGGCGTGCGCATCTCATGGCTGACGGTCGCCAGCAGGCGGGTCTTGGCGGCATTGACCCGCTCGGCGCGGGCGAGACGTTCGACCGCATCCTCGCCGCGGCCGTTATTTGCCGGCTGCTGGGCAGCGGCAGCCGTGTCCAATCCGAACGAAAGGTCGGGGACAAATCTCAGCCATTTCTGCAATCGCGCAAGCGTACCCATTGGTGGACAGTAACAGACAGCTGATTTCGAGAACGTGTGCCAAAACGCTCAAGTTTTACGGGTTCGGCTGTCTCCGGCCGAGGATCTCGTTGAGGAGAATGAGGCCAGCACCGAGCGTAATCAGGCTATCAGCCAGATTGAAGACGGCGAAAGACCATGTATCCGTATAGAACAGGACATAGTCGATCACGTGTCCGTAAACGAAACGGTCGACCAGATTGCCGATCGCGCCGGCAATGATCATCGCATAGCCCAGATGGGCAAATCGATGGGTGACATCGGTCTGGCGCCAGAGCCAGAGCACAAAGGCAACGATGAAGAGCCGCATGCCGACGATGAACCAGCCATCCATGCCGGCGAGCATGGAAAAGGCCACGCCGAGATTGTGGGTCCGATAGAGGGCCAGCATGGGCATGACCGGCACGGCTTCATGCATCGGCAGATAGGCCTCGACCGCGGCCTTGATCGCCTGGTCGACGAGAAGGGCCGCCAGGATCAGCAGCAGGGCCGGCAGGGGCCGAGAGAAGAGCGCAGGTCTGTCGGTCATGTCGACTCGTCGAGTTTCAATTGGTCGCGGCGCGCCTCAAAGAGCATCACGCCCGTGGCAATCGCCAAATTCAGCGAGTCGGCGCGGCCGGCCTGCGGAATGCGGGCCAGCACGTCGGCCTGGCGGGCCAGCTCCTCCGGCAGGCCGGACTGCTCATTGCCCATCATCAGGACAACCGGCTTGCGGCGATAATCGACCGTCCGATAATCGATGGCCCCGGCCAGATGGGTGGCGACCACCTGCGCGCCGCTCGACGCCTTCCAGGCCAGGAACTCGGTGACCGTCGCCTTGACCAGCGGCAAAGCAAACATCGAGCCCATGGTGGCACGCACCGTTTCCATGGAAAACGGATCGGTGCAATCGCCCAGCAGCATGACACCGGAGGCGCCGGCTGCATCGGCCGTGCGGATGATCGTGCCGAGATTGCCGGGGTCACGAACCCGATCGAGCGCGATCCAGGTCTGGCCCATTGACAGTTTCACGTCGCGAAGCGGCATCCAGCGCTGGTCGAAGACGCCGGCCACCATCTGCGGATTGTCGCGACGGGTGATCGATGCCATCACCTTTTCGCTGACCTCCAGCACCAGACCGCCGGACGCCACCGTCCTGGCCGCGATCTTCTCGACCAGCGGCTTGCCTTTGGCCGCTTTCGAATAGATCAGGGTGCGAATGGTCCAGCCAAGCTCCAGCGCATCGATCACGAGTTTCAGCCCTTCCGCCATGAAGGTTCTGGTCTCGTCGCGCATCTTTTTCTGCGAAAGCGCCTTGATATCCTTGACGATCGGATTGGCAAGGCTAGTCACTTCCTTGACCTGGCCGACCCGGCGGGCTCCGTGATCGCGATAATCTTCCGTCATTTGGGCACCCAGCGGCTGAAAAGAGAGGTCGAGAGCGCCCGGCCGGGCGTTTTGCCATCCACTCCGGTCTCGCGGATCACCAGTTCGCCGGATTCCACGGTGCCACGCTTGCCGCGCATGGTCTCGCGCATCAGTTCGTGGATCGAATAGAAGCTCGCCCGAATGGAATAGGCCGTCAGTACCAGACCTTCGGCCCTCGGCGACAGGATATCGCGGCAGATGTCGAGCATGGCGGGCAGATGGTCGAACAATTGCCAAACCTCGCCATTCGGTCCGCGACCGAATTTCGGCGGATCGGTGAGGATGATGTCGTAGCGGCTGCCGCGGCGCTCCTCGCGCTGGATGAATTTCATTGCATCGTCGCAGATCCAGCGGATCGGTGCCTTGTCCATGCGGCTGAGCGCCTGGTTTTCGCGGGCCCAGCCGATGGCTTTCTTGGATGCATCGACATGGGTGACTTCCGCGCCGGCCCGGGCGGCGATCAGCGAGGCGACGCCGGTATAGCCGAACAGGTTGAGGACTTTCAGCGGCGTCTTGGAGGCTTCGATGCGCTCCTTCATCCAGGTCCAGTGGGCAATCTGCTCGGGAAAGACGCCGACATGGCGAAAGGCAGTGAAGCGGCCGAGAAAATCGACGCCGAGCAAAGCAAGCGGCCAGGTTTCACCGAGCGCCTCGCGCGGAAAACGCCAGCGGCCCATGCCCTCCTCATCCGTATCGCCGGAAAAAACCGCATCGGCCCGTTCCCAGACATGGGCGGGCAAAGCCGGCGGCCAGAGCGCCTGGGCTTCCGGTCGGATGATGCGATAGGGGCCGTACTGCTCAAGCTTGAGGCCATGGCCGCTGTCGATCAGGTGAAAATCGCCGGCACCGGGCGATTCCAGGATGAGCGGAACCCGTTCGCCGGGACGTTCGCCGGCGCGCAATTCCAGACGTTCCGGTGGCGGCGCGGACGCTTCCGCTTTGGCAGATCTCACGGGCTCCTCCCGCCGGTCGGCGGCTCGCGCAGGCGTGCGCTCCACCCGCTGCGCGCCGTCGGGCTTGCCGGTGGCGGCACGCTTTTCAGGGCGGCGCGGCTTCGGGGCTCCGGGATCGGACACCTTTGGCGGAGACCGGCGTATCTTGTTCTTCACGGCTTGATCGGCTTTCCATGGCTTGGGGTCGACGCCAGCCCTTAGCATTGCCCGGTCAGCGCGAAAAGCGCTTTCCCGCTGGCTGTCCGAAAGCGGCGGCCGAATTCACTTCGAGGGCAATTGCGCCAGACCCTGGCCGGCGATCTGCTCGGCGCGTTTCTTGTGCTGATCGGCTTCGGCCTGCCAGCGCATGGCAGAGCGCGACTCCCGCTTGGCCCGCTTGCGGTATTTGCCCTGCGACCACCAGGTCGCCAGGGAGCCGGCGAAGAGGCCGAGCAGGAATGCCAGAAACAGGAAGACGAAGAAGGGCGCTGCGACCGACAGAAGCTGGTCTTCCGGTTGAAACGGGTTGAGCGCCAGGCTCACGCTTTGCCGGTTGGCGACAGAAAGTACGATCAAAACGATTCCGAGCGGCACCAGAATGACCAGGTTGACGATCTTTTTCATCATCGTGCAATCTCCTTCGCGGCCGGTGCGGCCGCCCATCACGCATTGCTGTCTTTCAGAATAGAAGCAAATGCATGGCAATCAAGCGCAGGATTGCCGCGCCCAAGTCATGATCCACCAGCCACGGTGGCGCGGATCGGTCCAAACACGGATTATTCGTCCGCGTCGTCGTCCATTCCGGGATTCAGGCGTTCGCGCAGTTCCTTACCGGTCTTGAAAAACGGCACCCATTTTTCCTCGACGAACACGGTTTCGCCGGTCCGCGGATTGCGCCCCGACCGCGACGGGCGGTTCTTGACCGAGAAGGCCCCGAAGCCTCTCAGTTCGACGCGATTGCCGCCGGCAAGCGCATCGGTGATTTCATCGAGAACGGCATTGACGATATTCTCAACGTCACGGTGATAGAGGTGCGGATTTCTCGCCGCAACAATCTGCACCAGTTCCGATTTAATCACGGTCGCCCCCTGAAATCTTTGTCGTCGGATGGTAGAAAGTGCCAAACCCCAAAAAGGTCGTCAAGAACAGGTCTCGACCCGGGACAGACCCGGCGGCATGGCGTAAAACATCACAAACACTTGCATGAATCAATCGCTTAAGCCAATCCCGCTGCATCAAAATATGCCGTAGGCCTTGCCCGGTCGGGACAAAGGCAGCCTGAAGCCTCTTTTTGGCTTCATCTTGTATCGCCGCTAAAAAAATCCATATTGGCAAGCCAAGGCAATAATGCGAAACGTCCCCACCATGGGAAGCCTTCTATTTACGGACCCTTAGTGTGATCGGACCGATATCAAACAGGCCATACGAATGCTGAATCGCCTGGACGACAGCAAGGCGGGAGCCATTCCTGCGCCGGTCGGCGATCTCTATCGGCGGGCGATGGAGCATTCGGCACGGGTACGCCGGCTGAAAGTGCTGTTGCCTGTGGCGGCGCTTCTGATCTCGCTGGCCTTCATCGCCGTTTCGGTGATCCGTGCCTATCTGCCTGAAAACCTGCAGCTTGAATCCGCCCGGATAGAAAATGGCAAGGTCGTGATGGAAAAGCCGGCCGTTTCCGGCCGAAATGCCGACGGCATCAGCTATTCCATGAGCGCACTACGGGCTCTGCAGGACATCAAGAATCCAAACATCATCGCCCTTGAAACCATCAAGGCTGCCGTGCCAGTCAATGACAAGATCATTGCGCGGATCGAGGCGACGAGTGGCATCTTCGATCGCGCCAATGATCGGCTCGACATGGAAGAGCCTTTCGTCATCAAATTGAGCACCGGCCTGGAGGCGCATTTCCAATCCGCCCACCTCGACATCAAGGGCGGAACAATGAATACAACCGACCCCATCGCAATTACTGCTAAAGAAGCTTCGATTGTTGCACAGTCCCTCAAGATGACGGATAAGGGACGCGTCATCACCTTTGCGGGTGCCGTTCGCGTCAATATCGAACCATCCGCTATTCGCAACACGGACAACTGAGAGCCGGCCCGCCATGAAAACCATCTGCCGTTCATCGTTCTACAAGGCTGGCGCGCTGCTTGCGGCAGGTGGGCTGGCGCTCGGGCTGGCCTCTTCGGTCATGGCCCAGGCCACAAGCAAGAGCATGGACGGCATGAAGCTGTCCAACGATCAGCCGATCCAGATCGAAAGCGACCAGCTTGAGATCCGCGAGCAGGACAAGGTCGCCGTGTTCACCGGCAATGTGAAAGTCGTGCAGGGCACGACCACGCTACAGGCCGGGCTGATGACCGTCTATTATCGCGGCGAAGGCACATCGGTCACCAATGGTGACGCGGATATCGAGAAGATCGACGTGTCACAGAAGGTCTTCCTGTCGTCCGGCACACAGCAGGCCACCGCCGATTCCGGCGAATTCAACCTGGCGGCCCAGGTCTTCACCCTTCAAGGCGACCGTGTCGTGCTGTCCGAAGGGCAGAATGTATTCGTCGGCTGCAAGCTGACCGTCAAGATGACCACCGGAGAGGCAAAGCTCGATAGCTGCGGCGGACGCGTGCAGATTCAGCTAGATCCCAAATCCGGCAAGAAACCATAGGTTTCCGAACAGGCCGTGAAAATACCCTCCCTCAAAACCATGATTCCGAAGCCATCGGCGCGCCAGCCTGCGCAGGCTGAAACCGTGCGCGACAAGAGCCGCTACGAGGGCACGCTGATCGCCCACGGGCTGACGAAAAGCTACAACACGCGGCGCGTGGTGAATGGCGTTTCGCTGGTGGTACGGCGCGGCGAGGCTGTCGGGCTGCTTGGGCCGAACGGCGCCGGCAAGACCACCTGCTTCTACATGATCACCGGCCTGGTCCCCGTGGATGCCGGGACGATTGCCATCAACGGCAATGACGTCACTTCCATGCCGATGTACCGGCGGGCGCGGCTGGGCGTCGGCTACCTGCCGCAGGAAGCATCCATCTTCCGGGGGCTGACCGTCGAGGAGAATATTCGGGCCGTCCTGGAACTGCACGAAAGCAACAAAACCAAACGCGAGCGCAAGCTCGATGAGCTGTTGAACGAGTTCAATATCGAGAAACTGCGCAAGTCGCCGGCCGTCGCGCTGTCCGGCGGCGAGCGGCGGCGTCTGGAAATTGCGCGGGCGCTTGCCACTGACCCGACCTTCATGCTGCTCGACGAACCGTTTGCCGGCGTCGACCCTATTTCGGTTTCCGACATCCAGAATCTGGTTCGGCACTTGACGGCACGCGGTATCGGGGTTTTGATTACAGACCACAATGTCCGCGAAACCCTCGGGTTGATCGACAGGGCCTATATTATCCATGCTGGCGAAGTGCTGACCCATGGTCGCGCCAATGACATCGTCAACAACCCGGATGTCCGCCGGCTATATCTCGGCGATAAATTCAGCCTCTGAGGCGCTTGCGGCGCAACAAAATCTTCCCCCCCGCCATAGTCCCGCTTGACCAAACCAAATAAAAAAGCAATTTTTGGGCCAGTTAGGATTTACTCGTTCCACAAAGCGGAACAAAAGAGGTCCGAAGGGGAATTGTAGGGGAGTTTCTCGTCCGCCATGGCACTTTCAGCCAACCTTTTCCTACGCCAGAACCAGTCTTTGGTCATGACACCGCAGCTGATGCAATCCATCCAGCTGCTGCAGATGACCCATCTTGAACTCGTCCAGTTCATTTCGCAGGAAGTGGAAAAGAATCCACTGCTCGAAATTGCGCCAGATGATGGCGAAACGGGCAATGACAACAGCCGCGCTGACGCGGAGCAGTCCTCGCAGGCGGAAAGCGGCGATGGCTTCGAGGGACACGGCGAAAGCCTCGACAGCGACTGGTACGAGTCCGGCAATGGCGGAACGCTGAACGATCGCCTCGACACCAATTTCGACAATGCGTTTGCTGACGACAGCTCGCCGCAGCGCCTCGATGCCCCGGAACTGCTCGGCCAGTGGAAATCGATGCCCGGCAGTTCCTCCGAAGGCGGGGACAGCTACGATCTTGACGATTTCGTTGCCGGACAGATCACCCTTCGCGACCAGTTGAATCAGCAACTGCCGTTTGCGGTGACCACGCCGCGCGATCGCCTGCTCGCCCTGGCGCTGATCGACCAGCTCGATGACGCCGGTTACCTGCGCGCCGATCTTGCGGACATGGCAGAGCGTATGGGCACGACGCTTGGCGAAGTCGAAGCCGTGCTGGCCATATTGCAGACCTTCGAGCCGGCCGGCGTGTTTGCCCGCAGCCTCAGCGAATGTCTGGCGATCCAGCTGCAGCAAAAGGATCGCCTGGATCCGGCCATGGCAGCGCTGATCGCCAATCTGGAACTGCTCGCCAAGCGCGATTTCGCGACGTTGAAGAAGCTGTGCGGCGTCGATGAGGAAGATCTGCTCGACATGCTTGGGGAGATCCGCAAGCTCAATCCGAAGCCTGGCAGCGGCTATGAGAGCAGCGTCCTGGAATCGGTGGTGCCGGATATCATCGTGCGGCCCTCTTCAGAAGGCGGCTGGCTGGTCGAGTTGAACCCGGAGACCCTGCCGCGTGTGCTGGTCAATCAGACCTATTTCGCCGCGATCGCCCGACAGGGCTCGGACGGAAACGACGACCATGCCTTCATGTCGGAATGCCTGCAGACGGCAAACTGGCTGACCCGCAGCCTCGACCAGCGCGCCCGGACGATCATGAAGGTGGCCAGCGAGATCATTCGCCAGCAGGATGCCTTCCTGCTGCACGGCGTGGACCATCTGCGACCGCTCAACCTGAAGACAGTGGCCGACGCGATCAAGATGCACGAATCCACGGTCAGCCGCGTCACCTCGAACAAATACATGCTGACGCCACGCGGCCTGTTCGAGCTCAAATATTTCTTCAGCGTCTCCATCGGTTCGGCGGAAGGCGGGGACAATCACTCCGCGGAGTCGGTCCGGCACCGCATCCGGATGCTGATCGCCCAGGAGAGCCCGGACGAGGTTCTGTCGGACGACGATATCGTCAACAGCCTGAAGATCGGCGGCGTGGATCTTGCCCGCCGCACCGTTGCCAAATATCGGGAAGCGATGAATATCCCGTCCTCGGTGCAGCGGCGGCGCGAAAAGCGGGCGCATGCCCGTGTTTCCGTCGGATAATCCACTGGGGGAAAGCCGGACGCCCAAGCCGCGCCGTTGACTTTTGGCAATGCCAGAGTTAGAAGCCCGCCGCGACAGATACGGGAAAGTTTCGGTGGAAACCGCTTATCCCCAACATCCGCTCGGCGGATTCGGGTCTTGTAGACATTGCTGCTTGAAACGCTTGGATGCGCGCGGCGCTTGGCGTAAACTGATACTCGCAAATCACGATAAGAAGGGAAAACTCCATGAGTGTGCGTGTATCCGGCAAACATATGGAAATCGGCGATTCGTTCCGCGTGCGGATCGAGGAGCAGATTGAAGCGGCGGTCGCCAAGTACTTCGACGGAGGGTATTCCGGTCAGGTGACGGTAACCAAGTCGACGTCGCGTTTTGGCGCCGATTGCATGGTTCACCTCGACACAGGCGTCAATCTGCACGCCGCCGGAGAGGCGAATGATCCGCAGGCCGCGTTCGACATGGCGGCGGAGCGGGTGGAGAAGCGGCTGCGCCGCTACAAGCGCAAGCTGAAGGATCACCACGCCAATGCGCTGCCGAACAATGCCGAGATCGCCTATACGGTGATGGATGCCGTTCCCGACGAAGACGAAGAAATTGCCGAGGATTTCGCTCCGACGATCGTGGCGGAAAGCTCGAAGAAGCTGAAGACCATGTCCGTTGCGACCGCCGTGATGGCGCTGGACATGACCGACGAGCCCGTACTCCTGTTCCGGAGCCCGGGTAATGAAGAGCTGAACATTGTTTATCGCCGCAATGACGGCAATATCGGCTGGATCGATTCCGCCAATATCAAAAGCTGAGATACTGAGGAGCGGCGACACAGTCGCTCCCCAGACCCTTGTTTCGGCGGCACGAAGGATTTTGAGATGGCCTTGGCAGATTTGCTGCAGCAAGACGCGATTGTTCCCGCCTTAAGGGTAAATTCCAAAAAGCAATTATTGCAGGAGCTGGCGGCCAAGGCCTCCAAGCTCACCGGACTGGCGGAGCGGGAGATATTCGACGTCATCCTGCAGCGCGAGCGGCTTGGCTCGACCGGCGTGGGCAACGGCATAGCCATCCCACATGGCAAGCTGAGCAGCATCCCCAAGATCGTCGGCGTCTTTGCACGGCTGGAGACACCCGTGGACTTCGAAGCGCTCGACGAGCAGCCGGTCGATCTCGTGTTTCTGCTGCTGGCGCCGGAAGGGGCCGGAGCGGACCATCTGAAGGCCCTGTCACGGATCGCCCGTGTGCTGCGCGACCAGGATCTGGTTGCCAAGCTTAGAGCCACCGACTCCGCTTCCGCGATCTACGCGTTTCTCAACGAAGATCAGGCGTCCAACGCCGCCTGATCTTCTTTTCACATCAGCATTTAAAGGACGCCTCAGGCGTCCTTTTCATTGACGGGTATCGTGCCCGGCTCGGCAGCGACGGCCTCGCTTTTCTGTCCGCCCTTGGCCACGCCCACCATGGCGGGGCGCAAAACCCGATCACCGATCGTGTAGCCGGCCTGCACCACCTGGACGACGGTATTGTTGGCGACATTGGGATTGGGAATTTCAAACATCGCCTGATGGAAATTCGGGTCGAATTTCTGCCCGACCGGCTCAATCTTTTTCACGCCGTGGCGTTCGAGCGTTGAGAGCATGCCGCGTTCGGTCATTTCCACGCCTTCGATCAAGGCGGCAAGCCCGGCTTCCGCCGCAGCCCGCGTTTCCTCGGGGATGGCGTCGATGGCGCGGCGCAGATTATCCGAAACGGCCAGCATGTCGCGGGCGAAGTTCGTCACTGCATAGGACTTGGCATCCTTGACGTCACGTTCGGTGCGACGACGCAGATTGTCCATCTCGGCAGCCAATCGCAAAAAGCGATCGCGCAATTCGTTGTTTTCGGCCTGAAGCGCGACAAGGGGATCCGGCTCCCGTGCTGTCTCGCCGTTCTGGCCCGCGGCCTGCCCGTCCTGCGGAGCGGCCGATTGGCTCTCAGAGCCCGCCGCGTCAGGTCCGTTCTTGTGTGTTTCGTCGGTCATGACGTTCTCCGGAATAATGGTTTCAATCCGAGCCCGATATCAGGGTTTGGTGTGGAAAAATCAAGGCTTGAGTGGAAAGAACGCTGCCGAACCGTCGCCAGACGGCATTTGCCGCCCATCGGTTCGGGCAACCAGGCGATATCCGTGCGGCGAGGCAGGCGCGTAGCGTGCCTCAGTGCGGATTGCGCGACAGGCGGGCCATCAACTGGGCCGTATAGTCGACCATCGGCACGATGCGCGAATAATTCAACCGGGTCGGACCGATGACACCGACGGCGCCGACGATGCGGTCTTCGCCATCCCGATAGGGCGCCACGATCAGCGACGAGCCGGACAGGGAGAACAGCTTGTTCTCCGATCCGATGAAAATCCGCACGCCCGGCCCGCTCTCGGCGAGGTTCAGAATCTCGATCAGGCTTTCCTTGCGCTCCAGATCGTCAAACAGCAGCCGCAGCCGGTCGATATCCTCGACGCCGGCCAGCCCTTCCAGCAGATTTGCCCGCCCCCTGACAATCAGCCGGGTCGGTTTCTCCTCGTCGCGACCACCGGACCAGACGGCCAGGCCGCGTTCCACGAGATCCTGAGAGAGGGCATCCAGTTCGCCTGCGACCTGCTGGCGCAGCGTCACAAGCTGGCTGCGCACTTCGGTCAATGTCTGTCCGGCGAGATGCGCGTTGAGAAAATTGGCCGCTTCCGTCAATTGCGACGCTGTGATGCCGACCGGCAACTCGATGATGCGGTTTTCGATCTGGTTCTGGTCGCCGACCAGCACGGCCAGCGCCTTGGTCGGCTCCAGACGAATGAACTCCACGTGCTTCAGCACCGGATCGGACTTGGCGGCAATCACCAGCCCCGCACCGCGCGACATGCCGGACAGCATGCGGCTGGCCTCGGTCAGCAGGCTTTCCATCGGCTGATCCGGCCCGGCGCGCATATGCCGGTCGATCGTGCCACGCTCCTCCTCCGAGAGATCACCGACCTGCATGAAGGCATCGACGAAGAAGCGCAGGCCGAGTTGCGTCGGCAGACGTCCCGCACTGATATGCGGTGAATAGATTAGCCCGAGATCTTCCAGATCGCTCATGACATTGCGCACCGATGCCGGCGACAGCGACATGGGCAGAATACGCGACAGGTTTCTGGAGCCGAGCGGTTCTCCCGATTCCAGATATGTCTCTACGATACGCCTGAATATCTCTTTCGAGCGATCGTCCAGCGCCGTCGAGACCTCTTTGACCGGTATAGTCGGAAAACTCATTGCGCGCACAGGATGTTGGATTTCGGATCAAATGAATATAATCACTCGCCGCCCGATCACAAACGGGAAATTCATCAATATCGCCCGGCAGCGCCGGCATTCCATGGTTTTCCTTTGCAAATCACGCCGACCGACCTTAGAAGGCGGTAGCAATTCCGAGGAGAAAACAATGCGGCCATCCGGCAGAAAAACCGACCAAATGCGCAAGGTGTCGTTCGAGCGCAACTTTTCCAAGCATGCGGAAGGTTCCTGTCTCGTCAAGTTCGGTGACACTCACGTGCTCTGCACGGCAAGCCTTGAGGAAAAGTCGCCGCCATGGCTGCGCAACAGCGGCAAGGGCTGGGTCACGGCCGAATACGGCATGCTGCCGCGCGCCACAGGCGAGCGCATGCGCCGCGAAGCCTCGGCCGGCAAGCAGGGCGGCCGCACCCAGGAAATCCAGCGCCTGATCGGCCGCTCACTGCGTGCCGTCGTTGACCTGGAAGCGCTTGGCGAACGCCAGATCTCGATCGACTGCGACGTCATCCAGGCCGATGGAGGCACCCGCACGGCCTCGATCACCGGCGCCTGGATCGCCCTGCACGACTGCCTGAAATGGATGGAAGCGCGCAGCATGATCAAGCCCGACCGTGTCCTCAAGGACCATGTCGCGGCGATCTCCTGCGGCATCTTTGCCAACCAGCCGGTGATCGACCTCGACTATCTTGAGGATTCCGCCGCCGAGACCGACGCCAATTTTGTCATGACCGGCACCGGCGGTATCGTCGAGGTTCAGGGGACCGCCGAAGGCAAGCCGTTCAGCCAGGACGAATTGCTGACCCTGCTCGGCCTTGCGACCAACGGCATTGCCGAACTCGTCGCCCTGCAGAAGCAGGCGATCGCCTGACGGAGACCATTGCGAGGCTCAAGATGACGCCCCTTATCGAAGGCATTCTGGAAACCGCGCTCTACGTCGACGACCTCGACGCGGCAGAAGCCTTCTACGAGGCGACACTGGGCCTCACAAAACTATCGCGGGCCGGAGACCGGCACGTGTTCTTTCGCTGCGGGGCCGGCATTCTGCTGCTGTTCAATGCGCAGGAAACCGAAAAGCCGGCGGCTAGCGGCGCCCTGCCCGTGCCAAGCCATGGCAGCCGCGGTGCCGGGCACATGTGTTTCCGCGTATCGGCCGACAATCTCGACCGGATGGTCGAGCGTTTGAGCGATGCCGGCGTGACGCTGGAGGCGGACTTTCGCTGGCCGAACGGAGCGCGATCGATCTATTTCCGCGACCCGGCCGGCAACAGCCTGGAATGTGCCGAGCCCGCTCTCTGGGATCTTTGATGAGGATGATGCATGCGCAAGCTTGAGACCAAGACCATCGTGGTGGCGAGCCACAATGCCGGCAAGATCGCCGAGATTGCCGACCTGATCGGCCCCTTCGGCTTTTCGGCCAAGTCGGCGGCCGAGTTGCGCTTCGCTGAGCCGGACGAGACCGGAACGACCTTCGAGGAAAATGCCACGATCAAGGCCCTGGCGTCTGCCAAGGCCTCGGGCCTGCCGTCGCTCTCCGACGATTCCGGCATCGTGATCGATGCGCTGGGCGGGGCGCCCGGTGTCTACACCGCGAACTGGGCCGAGCGCGAGGATGGCAGCCGCGACTTCGCCATGGCGATGGAAAAGGTCGAGAAGGCGCTGGCCGACAAGGGAGCGACCGAGCCATCGCAGCGCACCGCCCGTTTCGTCAGCGTTCTCTGCCTTGCCTGGCCCGATGGCCACACCGAGCTGTTCCGCGGCGAAGTGGAAGGCATCGTGGCCTGGCCGCCGCGCGGCAACAAGGGCTTCGGCTATGACCCGATCTTCCAACCGGAAGGTTATGACGTGACCTTCGGCGAGATGAGCGCCGAGGAAAAGCACGGCTGGAAGCCGGGCGATCCCCAAGCCTTGTCGCACCGAGCCCGCGCCTTCAAGATCTTTGTCGAAACCTGCCTGGAAACCTGAACCCTGATGGCCGAGCCCTCCTCCCTACTGCTTCCCGATACGGGTGAACCGGGTTTCGGCGTCTATGTGCATTGGCCGTTCTGCGCGGCCAAGTGCCCCTATTGCGACTTCAACAGCCATGTCCGCCACCAGCCGGTCGACCAGCCGCGCTTTACGGCCGCCTTCCTGACGGAGATGGCCAAGATGCGGGCGCTGAGCGGCCCGAAGACGGTCACCAGCGTGTTTCTCGGCGGCGGCACGCCATCGCTGATGGACCCGGCGACGGTTGCGGCCATCCTCGATGGCATATCCCGCCACTGGCATATGCCGAACGGCATCGAGATCACCATGGAGGCCAATCCCTCCAGCGTCGAGGCGGAACGCTTCCGCGGCTACCGGGCGGCGGGCGTCAACCGGGTTTCGCTGGGTGTCCAGGCGCTGAACGACGCCGATCTCAAATTCCTCGGCCGGCTGCACAATGTCGAGGACGCGCTGAAGGCGATCCGTCTGGCACGCGAGATTTTCCCACGCATGTCCTTCGACCTGATCTATGCCCGGCCACGCCAAGAGGTGAGCGCCTGGGAGCAGGAACTGAAGCAGGCGATTTCCTATGCGGTCGACCATCTTTCGCTCTATCAGCTGACGATCGAGGAAGGCACGCCCTTCTTCGGCCTGCACAAGGCCGGCAAACTGATCGTGCCGGACGGCGACCAATCCGCCACGCTTTATGAAGCCACGCAGGACATCATGGCCCGAGAGGGTATGCCGGCCTATGAAGTGTCCAACCATGCCCGGCCGGGCGCCGAGAGCCGCCACAACCTTACCTATTGGCGTTATGGCGACTATGCCGGGATCGGTCCCGGTGCCCATGGCCGACTGACCCGTGGCCATGACAAGCTCGCGACCGCCACCGAGCGCAACCCGGAGCGATGGCTAGAATTGGTCGAGCGCGATGGTCACGGCATGGTGGACCAGGAGATGCTGGGCTTCGAGGAACAGGCCGACGAATTGCTGCTGATGGGTCTGCGCCTGCGCGAGGGCGTCGATCTGGCCCGCTGGCAGCAATTGTCGGGCCGTGATCCCGACCCCAAGCGCGAGGCCGCTTTACTGGAACACGGTTTCATCGAGCGGATCGGCAATTCCCGCCTGCGCTGCACGCCGTCAGGCATGCTGATCCTCGACGCCGTTGTCGCCGATCTCGCCTGCTGACAGGTCTGACGCGGCCTATGGCTTCCGCGCCGTGACGTAAAGCCAGTCCGTCGGCTCGCCGTCATAGCCGCCGCCGGTTGTGTGGTCGATCTCAGCATCGATCCAGCCGGCAGCACGATAGGTGTCCGACAGCCATGTCGCCGACGGGCGATTGTAATAGCGGCCATAACGATCCGTCCCTTGCGGGCCGCCTGTCTTATAGCTGGCGTAGAACATGCCGCCCGGTGTTGTCGCCCTCTGGATCCGCGCCAGAACCGCCTGAAGATCGTCTTTCGGCACATGCAAGAGGCAGGCATTGGCCCAGATGCCGTCATAGAGCTCCAGCGCATCGATCTCGTCAAACCGCAGGACCTGGACGGGCCGTTGCAGCTGCCGTTCCGCCTCGGCGGCCATTTCGACTGTGCCGTCGGTTGGCGTCACGTCGAAACCGCGCGCCAGCATCATGGCGCTGTCCTCGCCCGCACCGCAGCCGAGTTCGAGAATACGGGCACCAGGCACCAGCTTATCGAGGAAAGCCTCCAGACGCGCGGTCGGGCTTTTCCGGTCGCGCGCCGCATACTCGACCGCGTTGGCCGCATAGAAAGCCACGGACGGATCATCAGCGTTTTGCATCGACACTCCTGACACTTCAAACGAAAGAGGCCGGCAAATCTGCCGGCCTCTTGTCCGTTCAGGCGTTGTTTTCGTTGATCAGGCGCTTCAGCAGCTCGATCTCATGGCTGAGCTTGGTATCGCCGCCGATCAGTTCCTCGATCTTGCGCACGGCATGCAGCACCGTGGTGTGATCGCGGCCACCGAAGCGACGGCCGATTTCGGGGAAGGAGCGCGGCGTCAGCGTCTTGGCAAGATACATAGCGATTTGACGCGGCTTGACGATGACCCGAGTGCGGCGGTTGGACACCAGTTCCTGGCGCGACACGTTGTAATGCCGTGCCACGACCCGCTGGATGTCCTCGATGCGGACACGCTTCTGCTCGGCAGCGCCGACCAGATGGGCGAGAAGTTCGTCGACGCGTTCGATCGACAGGTTCGGCTCGAAGGATCGGCGGAACAACAGCTGGTTGAACGCGCCTTCCAGGTCGCGGCCACTGCTGGCCACATTGCGGGCCACATGCGACAGGATCTCGACCGGGATATCCAGGCTGGCATCGTCCTTGCGGGCTGCGGCCAGACGGATCTTCAGCATCTCGAACCGCATCTCGTAATCGGGCGATTCCATTTCGATGGCGACGCCGCCCTGCAAGCGGGAGCGCACGCGGGGATCAAGCGATTCCAGTTCCCACGGAGCGCGGTCGGCGGCTACGACCACCTGCTTGGCGCTGTCGAGCAGCATGTTCAGCAAATGGCAGAATTCGTGCTGGATGGTCTTGCCCTGCAAGAACTGCATATCGTCGATGATCAGCAGATCGATATTGCGCAGGGTGTCCTTCAGCGTCAGGGCATCGTTGTCGCGGATCGCAGTTGCGAAGCGCCACATGAAATATTCGGCCGTCAGATAGACGACGCGCGGCGCCCGCGGGCTCTGGATCGCCGCATTGGCGATGGCCTGCAGAAGATGGGTCTTGCCGAGACCGACAGCCGAATGGATGAACAGCGGGTTGAACCGAACCGCACCGGCACCGGCTTCGGCGATCGTCTTGGCCGCGGCCACCGCAACGCGGTTGGACGAGCCTTCAATGAAGGCGTCAAAGGTGTAGCGGGAATCGAGCGGCGAGCCGAACAGCGGGCCGAACGTCGCCGGGCGAACACTGGTGACGCTGCCGGACGACGCAGCGATCTGTCCGATCGACTGGGCGGCGAGCTTGCGCACAGGGGATGCAGACGGGGCCTCGGCAACCGGCAGACGCTCCTCCGGCTGAGGAGTACGCGTATTGCGGCTGGCGGTGCGCACCAGAATCTCGACCTTGAGAATGTCGGGATCTTCGGCCTGGAAAATGCTGGTGATCAGATCCAGATAACGATTGTTGATCCATGATTTCAGAAACGTGGTTGGAACGGTGAGGCGTACCACGCTCTTCGACGCCGAATGCAATTTCAGTCGACCGAACCAGCTCGCGAACACGTCCTGTCCGACTTGAGCCTTCAGCCGAATGCTGAAGCGCTCAAAGAGAGCATTATGCCTCATTTCAGAATTGTCCCCCGCCGCTTCGGAGCAAACGGCACTTACCGCCGCGTGTGCATGGTCCCCGTCAGCCAATGCACCGGCCGTCACTGTCGTCACTTGCATATCGCCGCCTTCCAAATTGTCCCTATGACGGCCAGCCATTTCATTGCTGCCCGCCACTTAAGAATGCTCCGCACTGCACCAGTCGCGTGATGCGACCCATGCAATACCGTTTGCGTGCGACGGTAGTCCCAAGCCAAATGGGTTTGCCGCCAAACGCTATCGACCGGCCGTTACCCGATCATCGCGCGGATTTCTCCGCACCACCGCACCTTTCATCCTCGTAATGAAAGATACGGCCTCGCCCCCATGCTTTCCCCTCTCCGACAGGCCGCACGCGGCACAGATTAACCCATTGTTCCACCCTCCGGAATCCGCCAAGATTCCGGCACAACGGCGATCGCTGTCAGAAAAAACGGAACAGATAATGCTCCGTCCCAAGAGACGTGAAGGCTTGCTGATGTCTGGTAACCAGTTACAGACCGCCTCGGGGGTGTTCCCCGCGCCTCTTGTTGAAGGCCATTAAGGCAGGATCAAATGGCAAGATCAACAGTGAATTTTACGCAAAATTAAGAAGTGACCATTGACTCGGGCGCCCGTTTTTGACTGTCACAAAGGCCAAAAAAAGAATCGCTTTTGAATCAAGGAGTTTGGCTTTTCGGCCGATATACGCAGGCTCAAAAACAAAAAAAGAAAAAAATCACTTGACTCGAAACTGGGGTCGCCTGCCGTAAAGTGAAGCTGGAGAACAAACCAACTCCTCGCGCAACCCATTGAATTCAATGGACTTTTTGTGTCACGCCTCTGACATGCAATTGTCAAATTTGCAACACAGACGCGCTAAAACCGCGACAAACAGAAAAAGCCCGGCAAAACTGCCAGGCTCATAGAACATTTAAACTTTGTCTTAAATTAGGCCGAAAGGGCCTTCACACGCTGAGCCAGACGGGAGATCTTCCGCGATGCCGTGTTGGCATGCAGAACGCCCTTGGTTGCGGCGCGGTGCAGTTCAGGCTGAGCGGCCTGAAGGGCGGTCTTTGCGATAGCCGCATCGCCGGTGGCGATTGCTTCTTCAACCTTGCGGATGAAGCCACGTACGCGCGAACGACGGTTCTTGTTGATTGCGGTCTGGCGCGCGATCTTGCGGGTCGCCTTTTTCGCCGACGATGTATTGGCCATGGATGCCTCTCTTCGAAATCAAACCAAACTCCGCCTTCGCCGCGTCGGGTCGTTGCGACCTGTCAATCCAGCAATTCGGGAGCAATCGTGGAAAAGCCAGAAGCTTTCCTAACTGTGGGCGGGCATATAGCCCGAAAGAACACGTCCGTCAACGCGGATTCTGAATCATTCTACGCCGGACGCTGCGAAAACCGGGGCTAGCGGTCCTTGAATTCCGGCTTGCGCTTTTCAACGAAGGCAGCCATGCCTTCCTTCTGGTCGGTCGTCGCGAAAAGCGAATGGAACAGACGGCGCTCGAAGCGCAATCCTTCGCTCAAGGTCTGTTCGAAGGCGCGGTTGACGCTTTCCTTCACCATGTTGAGGGCCGGCTGCGAGAAGGAGGCGATTTTCGTCGCCGCCGACACCGCCTCGTCCAGTAGACGCTCCGGCGCCACGACGCGCGCCACCAGGCCGGCGCTTTCGGCCTCGGTCACATCCATCATGCGGCCCGTCAGGCAGAGATCCATGGCCTTTGCCTTGCCGATGGCGCGCACCAGCCGCTGCGTTCCGCCCATGCCGGGAATGACGCCAAGCGTGATTTCCGGCTGGCCGAACTTGGCGGTCGTCGAGGCGATGATGAAGTCGCACATCATGGCAAGCTCGCAACCGCCGCCAAGCGCAAAGCCGGAGACCGCCGCGATCAGCGGCTTGCGGAAGCTCGCCACCGCATCCCAGCCGCTGATGAAATCTGCGAGATAGACATCAACGAAATCGAGCGCCTGCATTTCCTTGATATCCGCGCCGGCGGCAAAGGCCTTTTCAGAGCCGGTGAGCACCACGGCCTTGATGGCAGCATCGCCCTGGAACGTCGCCAGCGCCTGGGTCAGCTCGGACATCACCGTCGCGTTCAGGGCGTTGAGGGCCTGCGGACGATGGAGCGTGATGATGGCAACGGGACCTCTCGTCTCAACGAGCAGCG
Source organism: Agrobacterium sp. a22-2 (assembly GCF_012276985.1). Lineage (GTDB taxonomy): Bacteria > Pseudomonadota > Alphaproteobacteria > Rhizobiales > Rhizobiaceae > Allorhizobium. The sequence continues at coordinate 408,059 of NZ_JAAXMM010000001.1, forward strand.
TTTCAAATGTCATGTCTCTCTCCCTTGGTTCGAAAAAATGATTTTGGTGATGCTGCGTCTGGCAGCGCTCTATGTCTGGCAGCGCCGACAATAGAAGGACGAGCGCCCGGCCTGGACCAGCCGCTCGATCGTGCCGGCACAGCCCGGCGTGCGGCAAGGCTCACCCTCCTGGTCGTAGACACAGAAGGTGTGCTGGAAATAGCCAAGCGATCCATCGGTCTGGATATGATCGCGCAAGGAGGATCCGCCCGCCGCAATCGCATCCATGATCACGGCACGAATAGCCTCGGTCAAAGCCAGCAATGCCTTTGTCGGCTTGCCCGTAGCCGTGACCAGCGTGCCAACCGGCCGGGTCGGCGACAGGTGGGCACGCCACAGCGCCTCGCAGACATAGATATTGCCGAGACCGGCAATGGTCTTCTGATCAAGCAGGGCCGTCTTCAACGGCTGCGCCTTGCCGGCAAAGCGCCGGGCCAGATAATCGGCGCTGAGCGTATTGCCGACCGGCTCCGGTCCAAGATCGCGAAAGGCCGGGTAGAGATCGAGCGCGACCCGCTCTGCCAGATCCAGGAAGCCGAAGCGGCGCGGGTCATTATAGACGACCCGCAGGGCGCCCGCCTCGCCTTCCAGATGAAAGACGACATGGTCGTGCTTCTCGTCCTTGGAGCGGGGCCTGTGAAAATCGCCGGGAAGTTCCCTATCGCCTGCCTTTTCGATGCGGAACGAACCGGACATGCCGAGATGAGCAATCACCGTCGCGCCGTCCTCCAGATCGATCAGCAGATATTTGGCGCGGCGCGACAGGGAGAGAATGCGCTGCCCGCAAGCTCGCTCGGCAAGGCCTGCCGGGAAGGGAAAGCGCAGATCCGGGCGGCGCAGTTCGAGACGCTCGATCCGTGCACCTTCCATGGACGGCGCCAGCCCGCGCTTTACGGTTTCCACCTCTGGCAATTCCGGCATCGCCGCTCCATCTTTCTGTTTCAGTCCCAGCGCGAGTGGTCTATAGACGGCGCGACAGCAGGCGTCATTGCCATAGTGTCGCAGAGATAGCGCACCGAACCCGATTTCGCTATGGTCACCGGACCATATCAGACGATGGAGTTGATCAGATGGCCGAGAGCCGCACGTCCGCCCAAGGCGGCATGGAAACCTCCTACGGCTTCCGCGACGTCCCTGAAGGCGAGAAGCAGGGCCTGGTCAACGAGGTCTTCCACAAGGTGGCCAAGCGCTACGACATCATGAACGACGTGATGTCGGCCGGCCTGCACCGGCTGTGGAAGGATGCCATGGTGGCAGCCCTCAATCCCCGCAAGGAGGCGGGCTACAAGGTTCTCGACGTGGCCGGCGGCACGGGCGACATCGCCTTTCGCATCGTCGAGGCCTCGAACCGGCTGGCGCATGCCACCGTGCTCGATATCAACGGTTCGATGCTCGGCGTCGGCGCCGAACGGGCCCAGAAGAAAGGCCTTTCGGACAACCTGACCTTCGTCGAGGCCAATGCCGAGGAACTGCCGTTCGAAGCCAACAGTTTCGACGCCTACACGATCGCTTTCGGCATCCGCAACGTTCCCCGCATCGACGTGGCGCTGAAGGAGGCTTACCGGGTCCTGAAGCGCGGCGGTCGGCTGCTGGTGCTGGAATTCTCGGACGTTGAAATGCCGCTGCTCGACAAGTTCTACGACCAGTGGTCGTTCAAGGCGATCCCGCAATTCGGCAAGATGATTACCGGCGAGGCCGAGCCCTACCAGTACTTGGTGGAATCGATCCGCAAATTTCCCAACCAGCGGGATTTCGCCGCGATGATCGGCAAGGCCGGCTTTTCGCGGGTCAATTTCACCAATTATTCCGGCGGCATCGCAGCCCTTCATTCCGGCTGGAAGCTCTGACGCATGGCGCAAAGCTGCATGAAGCATCGCGACCACACTTGCCCACGGATTGAACCTCAACGATGAGCACGATCGGCGCATATTTCCGGCTGGCGCGCGTCGGCTGGGTTCTCGTTCGCGAAGGCGTCGTGGCGGCCCTACCGTCCGAAGGGCTGCCGCCGCTGGTGGCCTTTGCCAAATCCACGATGAGCCTTTTCACCCGCAACCGTGCCCGGAAGCGCGAGCGGTCCGACCGGCTGGCCAATGCGGTGGAACGGCTTGGCCCGTCCTATGTGAAGATCGGCCAGTTCCTGGCGACCCGCCCTGACGTGGTCGGTCCGGATTTTGCAGAGGATCTGGCCGGTCTGCAGGACCGGATGGCCTTTTTCCCGACGGCGCTTGCGAAAGCCTCGGTGCGCGACTCGCTCGGCCGGCCGATCGAGGAGCTGTTTGCCGAATTCGGCGAGCCGATCGCCGCTGCCTCGATCGCGCAGGTGCATCCCGGTGAAGTGGAAACCGCGGAAGGCCGGCGGAAGGTCGCCATCAAGGTGATCCGCCCCGGCGTGCGCAGGCGGTTCGCCGACGATCTGGAAGCAATGTTTCTGGTCGCCCATCTGCAGGAACGGTTCCTGCCGCATACGCGGCGCCTGCGGCCTGTCGAAGTCACCAAGACGCTAGAGCAGACGACCAAGCTGGAGATGGATCTTCGCCTGGAGGCCGCAGCACTTTCCGAGATCGCCGAAAACACCAGGCAAGATCCGGGTTTCCGGGTGCCGAAGGTCGACTGGGTACGCACCGGCCGCGACGTCGTCACCATGGAGTGGATCGACGGCATCAAGATGTCGAATGTCGAGGCGCTTGTGGCCGCCGGCCACGACCTGAACGCGCTGGCCGACACGCTGATCCAGTCCTTCCTGCGTCACACCCTGCGCGACGGCTTTTTCCATGCCGACATGCATCCGGGCAATCTTTTCGTTGATGACCAGGGCATGATCGTCGCAGTCGACATGGGCATTGCCGGGCGGCTGGGCAAAAAGGAACGCCGGTTCCTCGCCGAAATCCTGTTCGGCTTCATCACCCGTGATTACATGCGGGTGGCGGAGGTGCATTTCGAGGCGGGCTATGTGCCCTCACACCACAATGTGGCGAGTTTCGCCCAGGCGATCCGCGCCATCGGCGAGCCGATCCATGGACAGCCGGCCGAGACGATTTCCATGGGCAAGCTGCTGACGCTGCTGTTCGAGGTCACCGAACTGTTCGACATGCAAACCCGGCCGGAACTGGTCATGCTGCAGAAGACCATGGTCGTGGTCGAAGGCGTGGCACGCATCCTCAATCCACGCTTCAACATGTGGAAGGCGTCGGAACCGGTCGTCTCCAGCTGGATCCGCGACAATCTCGGGCCGAAGCGCATCGCGACCGACATTAAGGATGGGCTGAAGGCCGCTATGCGCCTGGCCGAGGCCGCACCCGAGATCGCCGCCAAGACCGAGAAGTTCCACGGCCAGTTGATGCACATGACCGAACACGGTCTGCGCTTCGATGCCGAGACGGCACAGGCGATCGGCAAGGCGGAAGCTCGCCACACCCGGTCCGGCCGTCTGGCGCTCTGGATCATTGCCGCGACGCTGGTCTATCTCGCCTGGCAGATCACCTAAGGCTATCGTCCACTTTCGGGCTCCCCGCGTTTTTTGCTGCACTGCGGCTTGCCAAGCGGGCGGTCGCGGGATTTTATAGCGCCACAGGTTCCAGTCGTTTCCCTTTTCGACATTCATTTGGTGCGCGGTGGCAATCGGGCACGGCCAGGGAGTTTCATCATGCGTCTTGCGGCTTTCGTCCTTCCCCTTGCCCTGGCATTGGGCACCGCCCTTTCGGCGGCCCTGCCGGCCAAGGCCGAAACACTTACTCTTGCCAACTGGCTGCCGCCGGCCCATCCGCTGATGAAGGATGTGATGCTGCCCTATGCCGAGGCGGTCAAGACGGCCACGCAAGGACGCGTCACCATCAATGTCCTGCCGGCGCCGCTCGGACCGCCGGCTGCCCATTTCGACTTTGCAGTCAATGGCGTGGCCGACATCACTTATGGCGTCCAGGGCTACAATCCCGGCCGCTTCAAGACCACGAACCTCACCGAGATTCCGTTCCTCGGCGATAGCGCCGAGGCCAATTCGGTCGGCTACTGGCGCGTGTTCGAAAGCATGCTGAGCAAGGCCGGCGAATATGACAAGGTCAAGGTTCTGGCCGTGTTCACCCATGGTCCGGGCGAGATCTTCACCAAGGGCCGCGATCTTTCCAGCATGGATGGCCTGACCGGTGCCAAGCTGCGCGTCGGTGGCGGCATCGTCGGCGAACTGGTCAAAGGCCTTGGCGCTGTTCCGGTCGAAGGCCCGTCATCCAAGACTTACGAACTGCTGTCGAGCGGTGTTGCCGACGGCATCACCTTCCCCTTCGAATCCGTTGCCTTCTTCAAGCTGATCCCGATGCTCGACACAGCGCTGATCGTGCCGGGCGGGCTCTACAACACGTCCTTCTTCGTGGTGATGAACAAGGCGAAGTGGGACGCACTGTCGGATGCCGACAAGGCCGCTATCGACAGCGTGTCGGGCGAGGCCCTGGCGCGCTCGGCCGGCAAGGCCTGGGACAAAGCAGACGCGGCCGGCAAGGCGGAAATGGACGGCAAGATCAAGCTTCTGACGGCGACCGCCGACCAGATGAAGGCGATCGAGGCCGGCCTGAAGCCGACCGTCGATGCCAAGCTCAAGGAAGCCGCAGAAGCCGGGATCGACGTTCCGGCGGCCATCGCCGCCCTCAAGGCGGAAATTGCCAAGGCCGAGAAGGGCGAATGAGCCTGGAGGCGCCTCCCGAGGCAAAGCCGGCGGCAAGGCCTCCGACGCGGCTGCAGAAGAGCTTGGCGGCCATCTGCAGCCTTCTGCTCCTGGTGATGATGCTGGTGACCGTTGCCGACGTCATCGGCCGCTACCTGTTCAACAGCCCGCTGTCCGGCGGCACCGAGATCACCGCACTGCTGCTCTCCTCCGTCATCTTCATCGGACTGACCGGCGTCTGTCTCGATGACGAGCATGTCACTGTGGACCTGGTCATCGACCACCTGCCAGGCTTCGTGCAGCCGGTCCGGCAGGTGCTGATCCGGTTCGTATCGGGCGCCGTTCTCGGGGTGATCGCTTGGCGGATCCTGGTGCATGGGCAGGGCATGGGCGCCTATGGCGAGCGCACCGTCAGCCTGCATATTCCGGTGGCCCCGATCGCCTATCTCTGTGCCGGCTTTACCGCCATTGCCGCCATCATCACTTTCGGCTCGATCATCGCGCACCTGCGCGCCCGATGATCACCTCCTTGCCTGCGGAGCAATTATGACCTGGCCGATCGGCAGCCTTCTCCTTCTCGTCCTGATGTTTGCCGGCATGCCGATTTCCTTTGCCATGGCGCTGGTGGGCACGCTCGGCACCCTGTCGATCATCGGCCTGCAGCCGGCTCTGTCGCTGCTCGGTCAGACCTTCTTCGATAACAGCCGGGAATATTCGCTGTCCGTGCTGCCGCTGTTCCTGATGATGGGCAATTTCGTCGTGCAGTCCGGCATCGCCGAAAACCTCTACAAGTCGGCCCATGCCTGGTTCCGGCACCGCAAGGGCGGGCTGGCGATGGCCACCGTGATCGCCTGCGGCGGCTTTTCGTCCGTCTGCGGCTCTTCGCTGGCAACGGCTGCCACCATGGCCAAGATCGCCTTGCCGTCGATGCGGCGCTACCGCTATCCCGACAGCCTGTCGACCGCCTCGATCGCCGCCGGCGGCACGCTGGGCATTCTCATTCCGCCTTCGGTGATCCTGGTGTTTTACGGCATCATCACCCAGCAGGACATCGGCAAGCTGTTCCTGGCCGGCATCGTGCCCGGCATTATCGGCGTCATCGGCTATGCGATCGCCGTGTCGATCTCGGTGCGCTGGCGCGGCATCGACCTGCCGGTAGAAGAGAAGCTGCCTCTGATCGACCGGATAAAGGCGCTGCGCGGCACCACGGGCGCACTCGCGCTCTTCCTCTTCGTGATGGGCGGCATCTATCTCGGCGTCTTCACCCCGACCGAATCGGCCGGCATGGGCGCTGCCGGCGCCATGGTTCTGGCGCTGTTGAGCGGCCGCTTCACCATCGCGGACACGATGCGCACGTTGTTCGACACAGCCAAGAACACGGCAATGATGTTCTTCATCCTGTTCGGGGCGCTGACCTTCACCAGTTACGTCAACCTTTCCGGCATGACGCAGGATCTGCAATCGGCGCTCACCATCTTCGGCGACAGCCCGACCGCGATCATCCTCACCATCCTGGCGATCTACATTGTGCTCGGCTGCATGCTGGAGGGCCTGTCGATGATCACGCTGACCGTACCGATCTTCTATCCGGTGGTCGCCGCTGCCGGCTTCGATCTCATCTGGTTCGGCGTGTTCATCGTCGTCGTCACCGAGATCAGCTACATCACGCCGCCGGTCGGCATGAATGCCTTCGTGCTGCGCTCGGTGGTCAAGGATGTCAGCCTGAAAACGATCTTTTCCGGGCTGATCCCGTTCGTGGCCATCGACTTCGTGCGCATCGGCCTGTTGATGCTGTTTCCGGCACTGGTGCTTTACCTGCCCTCCCATATGTAGCGTACGGCCGATAATTGCCGGCCAGCCTTGAGATCCTGACGATGACCGACATATAAGGCTTAACGTCAGTGGCCCGGGATCCGTTCATGTCGACAAACAATGCCTCCTTCATCCGCACGACCCTGCTGATGCTGATGGTGGGCGCGGCGATCTTGCTCGGCATCATCCTGTCGTCCCTCTGGCTGGTGGACCAGACCCGCACGACGTTCGACTATGTTGTCCAGGAGCGAAATATCCGCAGCACGAGTGCCGACCTGCTTCAGAACCTTGTGGATGCCGAAACCGGTCAGCGCGGCTACATCATCGCCCTCGATCAGAGCTTTCTGGAACCGTATAAGGAAGCAACATCGGAGATTGGCGCCAACCTCGACCGCCTGGCCATGCTGATCAAAGGCCGACCGATCAAGGAAGAGCGGATGCCGGAATTGCGGCGCCTGATCGAAACAAAGCGCGCGGAAATGTCTGCGACCCTCGACCTTGTGCAAAACGGTCGGCAGGCAGAAGCGGTTGTTGCCGTGCGCAGCGAAGTCGGCCGGGAACTGATGGACCAGATCCGTCAGATTCTGGAATTCTACAAGAAGCAGTCCGACGTGAATATCGAAACGGGCGTTGCCGAGCAGATCGAGGCAACCAGCCAGTTGCAGTGGTTCACCATCGGCGGGGCGATCGCCATCGTGCTCGTTGTCGGCGGGGCCATCCTGATCATCGGCCAGCATGTGCGCGATCTCTCCATTGCCCGCAGCGAAGTGGAGTTGCTCAATTCAGGCCTCGAGGAGCGGGTCAATGAGCGCACGGAAGACCTGATAAAGGCAAACCAGGAAATCCAGCGCTACGCCTATATCGTGACCCACGATTTGCGCGCGCCGCTTGTCAACGTCATGGGCTTCACGGCCGAGCTCGACACCTCGCTGAAGGCCCTGCAGGCCTATGTGCTCGCCGATGGGCAGGCCTTGAGCGACCAGCAGATCCAGGAAGCGCGGCTCGCCGCATCCGAAGACCTGCCGGAAGCCATAGGCTTCATCCGCTCTTCCACCAAAAAGATGGACGGGCTGATCAACGCGATCCTGAAGATTTCTCGCGACGGGCGGCGCCAGCTGAAACCTGAGCGGATCGACGTAAAGGCCCTGCTGGAGGCCACAGGCGCCAGCATTCACCACCAGATCAGCGAGGGCGACGGGCGGATCGAGACGGAGATCAAGGTGCCCGCAATCGTGTCCGATCGGCTGTCACTCGAACAGATCCTCGGTAACCTTTTTGACAATGCTGTGAAGTACAAACATCCCGAACGGCCTTTGGTGCTGTCCGTGCGTGCCATTGCCGATGGAAAGCGTATGGTGCGGATCGAAGTACAAGACAATGGCCGCGGCATTTCGGAGGAAGACCACGAGCGAATATTCGAGCTGTTCCGACGGTCGGGCCAGCAGAACCAGGTGGGCGAAGGCATCGGCCTTGCCCATGTTCGCTCTCTGGCCAGAAATCTCGGTGGCGAGATTACCGTCAAGTCGGAATTCGGCCACGGATCGACCTTCATATTGCGCCTGCCAACAGATCTATCGAAATTAGTACGGAGTTGAGACGATGAAAGCGGTGGGAAAAGAAGTCACCATTGTGATGGTCGAAGATGACGAAGGTCATGCCCGTCTGATCGAAAAGAACGTGCGTCGCGCCGGCGTCAACAACGAGATCATCCCATTTACCAACGGCATAGATGCGCTGGACTACATCCTCGGGCCGGACCGCAGCGGCCAGGTCTCGGCGGAGCGCTATCTTCTGATCCTGCTCGATCTCAACTTGCCGGATATGTCGGGCACCGATATCCTTGAAAAAGTGAAGAATAATCCTCACACGCGCCGCCTGCCGGTCGTCATTCTGACGACGACCGATGACGAGCGCGAAATTCAGCGTTGCTATGATCTCGGAGCGAATGTCTATATCACCAAACCGGTCGACTACGACAATTTCGCCAATGCCATCCGGCAGCTTGGATTGTTTTTTGCCGTCATGCAGATCCCCTGACACGAGCCCTTCCTCATGAATGTCCGCATTCTCTATCTCGATGACGATGCGGCCATTGTGCGGCTCGTTCAAAAGGCGCTTGGCCGCAGCGGACATACCGTCATCCATGCAGAAGACCTGGATGCTGCGCTGCGGCTTCTGGGCGATGACGCATTCGACGCGATCGTGCTCGATCATTACCTGAGCAACATGACCGGGCACGACGTGCTGAACCGGTTGCGGGCCGAAGGCATCATGCTGCCGGTGGTCTATGTCACCGGTTCCAACGAAGCGCAGATCGCGATCGAGGCCATCAAGGCCGGCGCATCCGATTATGTCATCAAGACCGTCAGCGACGATTTCATGCCGCTGCTGGTCAGCGCCATCGAGCAGTCGGTCGCCAATGCCCAATTGCGCCTGGCCAAGGAACGGGCCGACGAAGAGACGCGCCTGGCCAAGGAACGGGCCGAAGCGCTGCTGGCCGAGGTCAACCACCGCGTCGCCAACAGCCTGGCGCTGGTCGCAAGCCTGCTGCGCCTGCAGATCAGCAATTCGGAAAATGACCAAGTGAAGGCGGAATTGTCGGAAACCCAGGCCCGCATCACCGCCATTGCCGGCATGCACCGCAGCCTCTACACCTCGGACGATGTCAGCCGCGTCGAGATGAACATCTATCTCTCGAATCTGGTTGCGGAAATCGGCAGTTCGTTGGGCAATCCGGACAAGGCTATCAAGCTGAGCTTCGACGCCGACCGGATCTCCCTGTCGGCCGATCGTGCCGTTTCGGTCGGCATGATCGTCACCGAGTTGGTAACAAATGCCTTCAAATATGCCTATCCCGAAGAGACGAGCGGCGAGATTCGCGTGAGCTTGGAGGTGACCGGCGAGAACGAGGCATTGTTGACCGTCGCGGATGACGGTATCGGCATGGATCTCGATTCCAAGCCCAAGGGTACGGGGCTCGGCAGCCGGATCGTCAAGTCGATGTCGGCAGCGCTTGGACCGGGGCTGCGGTATCGCGCAACACCGCATGGAACGATTGCCGAAGTGCCAATCCGGATTGTCCCCTGAGACAACCGGCATGCCCAGGGAGAGTTCGACCCGGGACGATCTGCCGATTTGAAAGACGACGCTTTCGGGATAGGATCAGGGCCATCCCTTCATCGAGGACATTCAGGCATGGTTCTTTCGGAAAAACGTATCCTGTTGATCATTTCCGGGGGGATCGCGGCCTATAAGAGCCTCGACCTCATCCGCCGCTTGCGCGAGCGGGGCGCCACGGTGCGACCGATCCTGACCCAAGCGGCGCAAGAGTTCATTACCCCGCTGGCCGTCGGTGCACTATCGGCATGCCATGTCTATACGGATCTGTTCTCCCGCGAAGACGAGCAGGATGTCGGCCATATCCGGCTGGCGCGCGAATGCGACCTTGTTCTCGTTGCCCCGGCCACCGCCGACCTGATGGCCAAGATGGCCAACGGGCTTGCCAACGATCTCGCTTCGACCGTTCTTCTGGCCACTGAGCGGCCCGTGCTCGTCGCTCCGGCCATGAACCCGAAGATGTGGTCGCATCCAGCCACCCGGCGCAACCTCGCAACGCTTCAGGCCGACGGCATTCGTTTCATCGGCCCGATGGCCGGCGAAATGGCTGAAAGCGGCGAACAGGGCCTCGGCCGCATGACCGAGCCGCTGGAGATCGTCGCCGCTGTCGAAGCGCTGCTGGACGATGCTCCCAAGCCGCTTTCCGGCAGGAAAGCCATCGTTACGTCAGGCCCCACCCATGAGCCGATCGATCCGGTGCGTTATATCGCCAACCGTTCCTCCGGGCGACAGGGCCACGCCATCGCGGCGGCTCTTGCCAAGCTCGGCGCCGAGGTCACCCTGGTTTCCGGCCCGGTCACCATTGCCGATCCGACCGGCCTGCGTACGATCCACGTGGAGCGGGCCGAAGAGATGCGTGATGCGGTGCTCTCGCTGCTGCCGGCCGATATCGCCGTGATGGTGGCAGCCGTCGCCGACTGGCGGGTCGCGTCTTCCTCTGGCCAGAAGATCAAGAAGCAACCGGGCGACGCTCCCCCTGCCCTGCTGCTGACGGAAAACCCGGACATCCTGAAAACCGTCGGCCACCATGCGCAGCGGCCCAAGATCGTCGTCGGCTTTGCCGCGGAGACCCAGAATGTCGAAGACAATGGCCGCGCCAAGCTCACGCGTAAGGGCGCCGACCTGATCGTCGCCAACGATGTTTCGCCCGATACCGGCATCATGGGCGGCACGCGCAACCGAGTGAAGATTATCTCGGCGACCGGCATCGCGGACTGGCCGGATATGGACAAGGACGAGGTGGCAACGCGCCTCGCCCTGCTGATCGCCGACAGGCTCGTCGAGGGCGCAAAGCCATGAGCCTGTTAGACCAAGTGGAATTTGATGGGTTCGTGACAGGCTTTGCCGGCACCATGCTGGTCGACCAATGGGGATCGCGCGTCGCAAAGGTCGGCGATAAGGTGTTCACGCTGCTGAATGACAGCGATGGAGAGGCGCGCATCACCGTCAAATGCGCCGAAGAAAGTTTCGAGATCCTGACCTCGCTCGACGGCATCGGCCAGGCGCCCTATTTCGCCAAGCGCAAATGGGTGGCGATCGGCCGATCGGCACCGCTGTCGGACGAAGAACTGCGGATCTACCTGCGCCGCTCCTACGATCTTGTCGCAGCGGGCCTCACGAAAAAACGGCGTGCCGAACTCGGCATCACCGGCTGATCAGACCGCCATGGCTTCCCGCGGTGCGGCGGACCGATCGACGACCGGCTCGAAGGAGGCAGCATCCAGCCCTTTTTCGCTGAGGATCACGGCGCTGCGGGCTGGGATTTCCACCCAGGTGTCGGTTTCATCGTTGAGCGGCTCGGACACCAGGCAATAGCCGCCCTTGCCGCCCATCGGAGCCGCATAGAGGGTCGGTGCATAGGCATCGGTCGCGTAGCGCACCGCGTAAAGCGTCTGGCCATCGGAAAAAGCCGAGGTGAAGCGGACCCGCGCCGTTCCCATCAGATGGGTGCTGAGATTTTCCACGAAGCCGATCGCTTCCGCCATCGCCGCCAAAGGCCGATCGCGCAGGCCGAATTGCAGGGCCAGCAGGAACAGAAGCTCCGAATCGGTCGTGCCGGTGCGGGCATGGAAATGCTCGTCATCGAGCATGGATTCCATCGGCCGCCGCAGCTGCTCGAAGTGATCGATCTGGCCGTTGTGCATGAAGGACCATTTGCCATGCACGAAGGGATGGCAATTGTCACGCCGTGTCGCGCCATGGGTGGCGGCGCGCACATGGGCCAGAAACAAGGGGGAACGGATCTGCCGGGCGAGGCTCTTCAGGTTGCAGTCGGACCAGGCAGGCAGAACATCGCGAAAGCGCCCCGGTTCGGGATGGTCCCCGTACCAGGCGAGGCCGAAGCCATCGGCATTGGTTGCCGTCTTGGCGCGCATGGCACAGTGGGATTGTTCGATCAGCGAGTGGGCGGGTGACGACACCAGCTCCTCCAGATAGAGCGGTTCTCCACGATAGGCGGCCCAGCGACACATGCTTCCATCAACTCCGGCTTGCCCGCAACTTCCGGCGGGGTGACGATCGCCAGCATTTTTTGCTTCAATGGCTAACGAAGTCTAAACAAGATGGTTATTCATGACAGAATCTTGACGGACCCGGCAATCACTTTTTGCAGTGCGGCACGGCGTTTTGTGAACAGTGCGTTCTTTTGGGCGGTCTTCGGGATTGCTGCGGATCGATTATATTCACGACAACTCGAATATCCGCTCGAAAGGAGCAAAGCTGATGTCCATTCGACCCGTCAAACATGAAAGCCATGCTACGCCTGCCATGGAAGGCGCCGGCGTGAAGCTGCACCGCGTCTTCGGATTCGGCGATCCATCGATGACCGATCCGTTCCTGATGATGGACGATTTCCGCAATGACAATCCGTCCGATTACATCCGCGGCTTTCCCTGGCATCCGCATCGCGGCATCGAGACCATCACCTATGTGCTGGCTGGAACGGTCGAGCATGGCGACAGCCTCGGCAATCGCGGATTGCTGGGCGCCGGCGACCTGCAATGGATGACGGCCGGTAGCGGCATCATGCACCAGGAAATGCCGAAGGGCGATTTTGCCGGCAAGATGCACGGCTTCCAGCTTTGGGCCAACCTGCCTTCTTCGCTGAAGATGACGGCACCGCGCTATCAGGACATCAAGGCGAGCGACATTCCCGTCGTCGTCGATGACGACGGCACGGTGGTCAGGGTGATATCCGGCAATTTCTGGGGCAAATCGGGCCCTGTCGACGGCATTGCCGCCGAACCGGTCTATCTCGACATCTCGGTGCAGCCGGGCAAGCGGAAGAGCTTCCCTGTCGATACCTATCGCTCGGCCTTCGCTTATATCTTTGCCGGTTCCGGTTCGTTCCGCGATGCCTCGAAGCCATTTGGGGTCAAGGTGGAAAAAGAGTACCAGGGCGAAGAGCTCAACATCCGTGATCTCTCCGGGAACCGGACGCTCGTCGTGTTCGACAGCGGCGACGAGATCACCGTGCAGGCCGGCGACGAAGGCATCCGCTTCCTGCTGGTGTCGGGTAAGCCGATCAAGGAGCCCGTCGCCTGGCATGGACCGATCGTCATGAACACACGGGAAGAACTGATGCAGGCGATGAAAGAGCTGCAGAACGGCACCTTCATCAAGGCCGCGCATTAAACAACAGGTCGGACCGAAAGGTCCGGCCCGCTTTCAGCTTGCTGTCAGCAAACAATTCTACATGGCGCGAGACATCATAACTGTCTCATGAGCGGATCTCGCGCCAATGTCCTTTCCTGGAAGATACCTCCTCGTTCGGCTGCTGGCGATCTGTGCCGCAGGCATCGCCACCTGCGGCCTCTATCTCGGCTATCTGCAATGGTCCGGCAATTTTCATGAGGTGATCCCCGGTGAATATTACCGATCCGCCCAGCCGACCGCGGCGCAGATCGCCGACTATGCCAAGCGCTACAAGATCAGGACGATCGTTAACCTTCGGGGCGCCTCGACCGAGACCTGGTATCAGAACGAAACCCTCGCAGCCCAGGACCTTGGCATCACCCATGTGGATTTCAAGATGTCGGCGACCCACGCGTTGACGCCCGAGCGGGCTCAGGAACTGGTCCAACTGCTGAAGAAGGCACAAAAGCCGATCCTCGTGCATTGCCAAGCGGGGGCGGACCGCAGCGGACTGGCATCAGTCCTCTATCTCAACCAGGTCGCGCTGATGGACGAACACACGGCGGAAGAACAGCTGATGCCCATCCTCTATGGTCATGTCGGCATTCCCTATATCAGCCGGACCTTTGCCATGGACGAAAGCTGGGAAAATCTCGAACGGACGTTCGGCCTGCGCAGCTAAGACCGGCGCCATCTCGCCACTCTCACCGGCATTTACTGCGGCTACTACCAAGTCTCGGTGCCGCGGCGTATGATGCCGGGGTAGCTATCGCCGGGCAACAGACCCGGCAAGGAGGCAGGTCCGTGAAACCCTACCCGCTCGAAAAGGTCTATCAGTTGATCGAGCCGGGACCAGTCGTCCTTTTGACGACAGCACTCGACGATCGGCAGAATGTCATGACCATGTCCTGGCACATGATGATGGAATTCACACCACCGCTGATCGGCTGCATCGTCAGCTCCGCTGATCACAGCTTTGCCGCCTTGTCGCAGACCGGCGAATGCGTGATCGCCATTCCCGCGTCCGACATGGCGGAAAAGGTCGTGGCGGTCGGCAACTGCTCGGGCCGCGACACCGACAAATTTGCGGAGATCGGCCTCACCGCCCTTCCCGCCCGCAAGGTCGGCGCACCGCTGATCGGCGAGTGCTTCGCCAACCTCGAATGCAAGGTCACCGACCGCGACTTCGTCGAACGCCACAATCTCTTTGTCCTGGAAGTGGTGGCAGCCTGGCACGAACCGCGCGATGCAGCGCCAAAGATGCTGCACCACAAGGGCTACGGCACTTTTGCCGTGGATGGCGAAGATATTACGCTCGCATCGAAAATGCCGTAGGGCGAGCCGGCCCAGCTATCCCGCGACCGGCATCCACACGTCATGGAAATGATGAACAGGGCCGTGTCCTGTGCCGACCGTCAGGTCACCGGCAGCTGCCACGGCGCCGGCCAGATAGAGCTTGGCCGCGGCGATCGCCTGCTGCGGCGAATGCCCCTTGGCAAGTTCGGCCGCGACGGCGCCGGACAAAGTGCAGCCCGTGCCATGGGTGTTCTTCGTGGCCGTTCGTTTCCCTTCGAACCAATGGATCTCCTGGCCGATTGCCAGCACATCCGGGCTTTCGTCCGTGCCGAGATGCCCGCCCTTGACCAGCACGGCCTCAGCCCCAAGTGCGCACAGGCGTTGGGCTTGCTGCTGCATCGTGGCTCGGTCCGTGGCCTCGGCCTCGCCCAGCAGGGCGGCCGCCTCCGGCAAGTTCGGGGTTAGCAGGGTGGCGAGCGGCAGGAGATGGCGCGTCAGGGCAGCCACGGCCTCCTTGGCCAGCAGAGGCGCACCGCCCTTGGCGATCATGACAGGATCGAGCACGATCGGAATGCCGCGATAGCGCGCCAGCGTTTCGGCCACGGCGGTTGCAATCTCGGCGCTGGCGATCATGCCGATCTTGACGGCATCGACCCAGACATCGGCAAAGACCGCCTCGATCTGCGCCGCGACAAAGTCCGGCGGCACGGCATGAACGCCGGTCACCCCTTGGGTGTTCTGCGCCGTCAGCGCCGTCAGCGCTGCCATGCCATAGACGCCGCGTGCCGAAAAGGTCTTGAGATCGGCCTGGATACCCGCGCCGCCCGAGGGGTCGGAACCGGCGATGGACAGCACGTTGCGGATCATGACCGCACCGTGCCGATCGTCCATTCGCGGACAGCGACCTGCGCATGCCCCATGGCCGCCAAACGATATGCCGGAGAAATTGAAACGTTCATCATGCCCCTTTCAGGCGGGGCAGCGACCAGGGAGCTTGTGCTTCAAAGCACGGTCCTGAACGACTCCCTCCGCCAGCATTATCTGGTTCAGGTTCTAAGGGTTCTTCTCAGTCCATCTCGCGACGAACGCCCCTGTCTTTCGATGACCTCGTTCTAGATCAGGACCCGGCCGCTGTCACCTGGAAAGCTCTTCGCAGCACAAACACCTGAGAACGATTTGCGGAAGCCCTCAAAAATCGCTAATTCCGTTCCCGTGTCCCTTCATGCAAATCAGGATTCCACGATTGACCTCCCCACCGAGCACAGGTTTCGACAAACGCTATCAGGGCTTCCTCTTCGACATGGACGGCACGCTGCTCAATTCCATAGCCGCCGCCGAGCGGGTCTGGGGACGATGGGCAGCACGTCATGGTCTGGATGTGGCGGCCTTCCTGCCGACCATGCACGGCAAGCGCGGTATCGACACGATCCGCGGACTTGCGTTGCCGGGCGTCGATGCGGAGGCGGAAGCGCTGGAGATCGAGCGCGGCGAGATCGAGGATATCGACGGCGTCGTGGCGCTTCCCGGTGCCGTCGACTTTCTGAAAGGTCTGCCGGCCGAGCGCTGGGCGATCGTGACGTCTTCGCCCGTCAAACTGGCCAGAGCACGGATCGAGGCCGCCGGTCTGCCGCAGCCGCCGAAAATTGTTACCGCCGAGGATGTGAAGATCGGCAAGCCGGATCCGGCCGGCTATCGGCTGGGGGCCAGCCGCATCAATGCCGATCCGGCCCGCTGCCTGGTGTTCGAGGATGTCATGGCCGGCGTTCTGGCCGGCGAGGCGGCCGGAGCCGATGTCATGGTCATCACGGCTACCCACAGCCACGTCCTGGAGACCCGGTATCCGACGCTTGCAAGCTACGAGGGCCTGCAGGTCCATGTCGATGCCACGGGCGACATACAGATCGTCCGGACGGCCTGACGCCAAAAGATATCACGCCGCCTTGGCGACGTGATATTCCTTGATGGCGACCATCTTGATGGCCGGGAAGCGTTCCGCTTCGTAGCGCAGCGAAAAGGCATCCTGCGCCAGGAAAACCGGATCGCCATCCAGATCGCGTGCGATGTCGCCGCGCTTGACGGCGAGGAACTTGTCGAGTTCGGCCGGCTGGTCCGAGGAGATCCAACGGCAGACCGAGAAGCGTGACATTTCGAAGGAAACCGGCAGGGTATATTCGCCCGCCAGGCGTTCCTTCAGCACGTCGAGCTGCAGGGCGCCGACCACGCCGACGATAGCCGGCGAGCCATCTTCCGGCGAGAAGAGCTGCACGACACCTTCCTCGGCCATCTGCTGCAGGGCTTCCTTCAATTTCTTGGCCTTCATCGCATCTTCCAGCCGCACGCGGCGCAGGATTTCCGGCGAGAAGTTCGGCACGCCCTGGAAGACCAGGTTTTCGCCTTCGGTCAGCGTATCGCCGATGCGCAGGGTTCCGTGGTTCGGAATGCCGACCACGTCGCCGGCAAAGGCCGTATCGGCCAGCTGGCGCTGGGCGGCGAAGAAGAATTGCGGCGCCGTCAGGCCGATCTGCTTGCCGGTGCGGGCGAGCCTCGCCTTCATGCCGCGTTCCAGCTTGCCGGAGCAGATGCGGGCAAACGCGATGCGGTCGCGATGGTTGGGATCCATGTTGGCCTGGATCTTGAAGACGAAGGCCGTCATCTTGTCTTCGGCGGCATGCACAGTGCGGATGTCGGCCACCTGGTCGCGCGGCGGCGGAGCGATATCGCCCAGCGCATTGATCAGGTCGCGCACGCCAAAATTTCTCAAGGCAGAGCCGAAGAACACCGGTGTCATGTGGCCCTCGAGAAAAGCCTTCCTGTCGAACGGACGGCAGGCTTCCTGTGCCAATTCCAGTTCGTCGATAAAGGTTGCGCGCTCGTTTTCCGGCAGGTTTTCCGCCACGTTCTGCGGACTGTTGACGGGCAGCGCCTCGACCTGCTTGTCGGAGCCGCGGAAGGTATTGTCCACCAGATTGTAGGAGCCGCAAAAGCTCTTCGATCGGCCGACCGGCCAGGTGATCGGCGCGGTATCGAGCGCCAGCTTCTCCTCGACCTCGTCGAGAATCTCGAAGATGTCGCGGCTTTCGCGGTCCATCTTGTTGACGAAGGTGATGATCGGGATGTCGCGCATGCGGCAGACTTCGAAGAGTTTGAGCGTGCGTGGCTCGATACCCTTGGCAGCATCGATGACCATGACGGCCGCATCGACCGCCGTCAGCGTGCGATAGGTGTCATCGGCGAAGTCTTCGTGGCCCGGCGTGTCGAGGATGTTGAAGACATTGCCACCATATTCGAAGGTCATTACCGAGGTGACGACCGAGATGCCACGCTCGCGCTCGATCTTCATCCAGTCGGACCGGGTCTGGATACGGTCCTTCTTGGCCTTGACCTCGCCGGCAAGCTGGATGGCGCCGCCGAACAGCAGCAGCTTTTCGGTGAGCGTGGTCTTGCCGGCATCCGGGTGAGCGATAATAGCGAAGGTGCGGCGGCGGGAGACCGCCTCTGCGAGCGTTTCGGCCATGTCGTGAATCCTGTGGAATTGCCGGCTATCTAGCGACTAAAGCGCCGCATTGCAATTGACCTTGCGGTGCGAAGGACAAACTAATGCCCGATGACCGTTTCCCAAAAGATCCAACCGACCCTTCACCTGCTGCGCCTGCCCCATGGCGACGGCCTCGACCTGCCGGCCTATGAAACGGCGGGCTCTGCCGGCATGGATATCCGCGCCGCAGTCGACGAAGACCAGCCGATGGTGCTGGAGCCTGGCCGGCGTGCCCTGGTGCCGACCGGCCTGATCTTCGAGATCCCGGCCGGCTTCGAGGCGCAGATCCGGCCGCGCTCCGGCCTTGCCTTCAAGAATGGCGTGACCTGCCTCAACACACCCGGCACGATCGACAGCGATTATCGCGGCGAGGTGAAGGTTCTGCTGATCAATCTCGGTGAAGAGCCGTTCACGATCAGCCGCGGCATGCGGATCGCCCAGGTGGTGATGGCGCCGGTTACGCAGATGCAGGTAGCCGAAGTCTCCTCCGCCAGCCAGACGCAGCGCGGTGCCGGCGGTTTTGGCTCCACAGGCGTGGCATGATGCCAGCGGATCGTGCCGGCCTTAATTTCCGGCAGGATTATTTCGACGATCCGGCCGGCTGGGCGGCCATCAAATCGCTGCTTTACGACATCTTCTCGGTCGATCTTGACCCGCTCGATAGCGTCGGCGGCTACGACCGGACCAGTTTTCCCTCCGCATTCTTCGACGAGTCCGGTCGCTGCATCGCCAATCTCAGCGGCTTTGCCATGCCGCTGATCATCGACGGCCGCCCGGTCAAGGCGGCCGGCTGGCAATCGGGTGCGGTGCGTCCCGACTATCGCGGTCTGGGCCTTTTTCGCGCCCTGATCCGCCATACGCTGCAACGCGGCGAAGAGCAGGGGTTCGAAGCCGTCGTTCTCTATACCGACAAGCCGGGCCTTTACGCGCCGCACGGATTTCGCACCGTACGGCAGTTTTCGTTTCGGGGTGATGCACCAAGGCCGATTGGCGGGCAAAAGCCTGCTCGCCGCCTGACGATCGAGAGCGATCTTGGCCTGCTGCAGAGGCTTCTGGCAAAACGTACGCCTGTGTCGCAGCGGCTGGCCGTGACCGGCCAAGCCGAAATGTTTCTGCTGAACTGCCATCTGGTGGAGGATGTCAGCCTGTCGCTGATGCCCGACGAGAAGACGGTTGTTGCCTGGCGGATGACCGATGGCGGTGCGTTTCAGCTTCTCGACGTGGTCGGCGAGCAGGTGCCATGCCTGGCCGAGATTCTGGGTGCGCTCGACCTGACGCCTGCCTCGGTCGAGACCTTCATTCCTCCCGATCGGCTTGCCTTTGATGGCGAGCCGGTTGGCGACGACGGGCCGTTGGTGTTGATGATGCGCTGCGCCGACGATCTGCTGCCGACGGAGCCTTGCTGCCTGTCGCCGCTGGCTGAATTCTGAGACCTTAACTTAGTCGACGAGCGGCGGCAGACGGCGGCGCACCGGCGTCGCCTTGACCATTGAGGTATTGGTTTCGGCACGCTCCGAAATCCTGTCGAGGATGGTATCGAGCTCACCCATCGACCGGATGACCAGCCGGCAGATGAAACAGTCGTCGCCGGTCACCTTGTCGCATTCGATGAACTGGGGCGTTTCCTGGATGATGCGCTCGACGACATGCAACTGCCCCGGCAGCGGCCGCACCCGGACGATGGCCTGCAAGGGATAGCCGAGCGATTCCGGCCGGATGTCGATCGTAAATCCGCCGATCACGCCGCGTTCCTCTAGGCGACGCAAGCGCTCGGCAGCGCTCGGCGACGACAGGGAGACTTCGGCGGCCAGCTCCTTCAACGAGATACGGGCATTGGTGGCCAGCACCTCAACCATGCGCCGGTCTACGGCATCCAGCTCGCCTGCTCCGTTAGGTAAAGCCACCCCATCCTCCGTATTAATTAGGCAAAGTTTCGATCCAGCCTTTCACAGCGTATATATTCGCGGATCTCACCGCAATATCCTTGCCTTTATAGAAGCGGAGAGCAGGGCCATGCAAAACGACCGGGTAAGGGGAACTTTGGAAATGAGCGCCGCCATGCTCATTTCCGGCACGATCGGCTGGTTCGTCGTCACATCGGCGCAGCCGGTTGCCAATGTAGTGTTCTGGCGCTGCCTGTTCGGCGCCGCAGCACTTGCCGTCATCTGCCAGGTGCATGGCTACCTGCGGCCGGGCATCCTGTCGCGCCGGTCACTCGCCATCGCCGTGCTGGGTGGGGTGGCGATCGTTGCCAATTGGCTGCTGCTGTTTTCCGCGTATCCGCGCGCCTCGATCTCGATTGCGACGATCGCCTACAATACCCAGCCCTTCATGCTGATGGGTCTCGGCGCGCTGTTTCTGGGCGAGAAGATCACAGCGCAGAAGCTGTTCTGGCTGCTGCTGGCCTTTGCCGGCATGATCGCCATCGTCCAGGCCAAGCCGGCCGGCGCCTCAAGCGTCGAAAACTATGCCTTCGGCATTGCGCTTTCGCTGGGGGCTGCGTTTTTCTATGCCCTGGCCGCACTGGCTGCCAAATGGCTGAAAGGCACGCCACCGCATCTGATCGCGCTGATCCACACAATTACCGGCGTGGTGATGCTGGCGCCCTTTGCCGATTTCACCAGCCTGCCCACCGACGCCGGAACATGGACGCTGCTCATGACGCTCGGCATCGTGCATACCGGCCTGATGTATGTGCTGCTCTATGGCGCGATCCAGAAGCTGCCGACCCATCTGACCGGCGCGCTGTCGTTTCTGTACCCGATTGCGGCGATCCTGGTTGACTGGCTTGCCTTTGGCCATGCATTGCAGCCGCTGCAGATCGCCGGGTCCGCGATCATCCTGCTGGCTGCCGCCGGCATGAATCTGGGCTGGCGGCTGCCACTTGGATTTCGTATTGCCAAGAGCCTCTGAAAGGATTTGTCCATGATCACCTGCACGATTCGATATGTCATCGACCCCTACAAGCTTTCCGATTTCGAGGACTATGCCAAATTGTGGATCCCGCTGGTCAACCGGCTGGGCGGCACGCATCACGGCTATTTCCTGCCGCATGAAGGCGCCAACAATATCGCGCTGGCGCTGTTCAGCTTTCCGAGCCTTGCCGACTACCAGGTCTATCGCCAGCGCATGGCCGAAGACGCGGAATGCCAGGCAGCCTTTGCGCTGGCCGAAAGGAGCCGCTGCATCCTGAGCTACGAGCGCAGCTTCATGCGACCCGTGTTTTAGCGCTGAGCTTCAGTTGCCATGCGCAGGGCGAGTGCGGCCAGAACGGTGCCCATCAACCAGCGCTGCACCACCATCCACAAGGGTCGGCCGGCCAGGAACGTGGCGATGGAGCCGGCCATCAACGCGATGGTCGCATTGACCGACACACTGATGACGATCTGGATGGAACCGAGGACCAGGAATTGCGGCAGCACGCTGCCGGCGGCCGGGTCGACGAACTGCGGCAGCAGAGACAGATAGAGGACGGCCACCTTCGGATTGAGCAGGCTGGTGACGAGGCCCATGGTGAACAGCCGGCGGGGACTGTCCCTTGGCAGGTCGCGCACCTGGAACGGTGAGCGGCCGCCGGGCCTCAGCGCCTGCCAGGCCATCCACAGCAGATAGGCGGCGCCGGCAAATTTCAGGGTATCATAAGCAAAAGGGATGGCCATGATCAGCACCGTGATGCCGAGCGCCGACATCAGCATGTAGAACACGAAACCGAGCGCCACGCCGCCCAGCGAGACGATGCCGGCCGCCGGTCCTTGGCAGATGGAACGCGACACCAGATAGATCATGTTCGGGCCGGGGGTCAGCACCATGCCCAGGCAGATCAGCGCAAAAGCAAGCAGGGAGGTCGTGGTGGGCATACGGGGACCTTGGCTGACATCCTAAATTGTCTCAGCAGGTAACCGGAGCAGCGGCAGTGGCGCAACGGCGATCTTGTCACCATGGCAAATCTCCCGGTGTCCCGGGCGTAGTCGCTGCTGGCAATGCCGTGGCGCCGCAGCCTTTTGAACCGGGTGGCGGCCGGAATTCTGGCGGGCACGGCCGCTTTCATCGCCACCCGCGCCGCGTGAAATAATCATTTCCGCCCAACCGCTTCCGCACGGTTTTTTTCCACTCAACCGCCGAAGCGCAGATAATCGCACTCTGGCCAGATGCCGCGTTTGTGCCTAGTCTGCTCCTGAATTTAAAACCCAGGGAGCAACACCATGTCTGACACCAAGAAACCGGGCCGCGGTCGTGTCTACGGATCGATCACCGACACGATCGGTGACACACCGATCGTGCGGCTGGACAAACTGGCGAAGGAAAAGGGCGTGAAAGCCCATCTGCTGGCCAAGCTCGAATTCTTCAATCCGATCGCCTCGGTCAAGGACCGTATCGGCGTGGCAATGATCGAGAGCCTGGAAGCCCAGGGCAAGATTTCCCCCGGCAAGACGACGCTGATCGAGCCGACATCCGGCAACACAGGCATTGCACTCGCCTTTGCGGCGGCGGCCAAGGGATACAAGCTGATCCTCACCATGCCGGAAACCATGTCGATCGAACGGCGCAAGATGCTGGCGCTGCTGGGTGCCGAACTGGTGCTGACCGAAGGTCCGAAAGGCATGAAGGGCGCCATCGCCAAGGCCGAGGAACTGGCCGCCAGCCTGCCGGACGCCGTGATCCCGCAGCAGTTCGAAAACCCCGCCAACCCGGAAATCCACCGCAAGACGACGGCCGAGGAAATCTGGAACGACACGGACGGCAGCATCGACATCCTGGTGTCGGGTATCGGCACCGGCGGCACGATCACCGGCGTCGGCCAGGTGCTGAAAGCCAAGAAGCCCGGCGTCAAGGTCATTGCCGTCGAGCCGGCCGACAGCCCGGTTCTGTCCGGCGGCGCGCCCGGTCCGCACAAGATCCAGGGCATCGGCGCCGGTTTCGCACCCGCCATCCTCGACACCAAGATCTATGACGAGATCGTGCCGATCACCAATGACGAAGCTTTTGAGCATGCCCGCCTGGTGGCGCGGCTGGAAGGCGTGCCGGTCGGCATCTCGTCGGGTGCGGCCCTTGCCGCCGCCATCAAGGTCGGCCAACGGGACGAAAACGCCGGCAAGACCATCGTCGTCATCATCCCGTCCTTCGCCGAACGCTACCTCTCGACCGCCCTGTTCGACGGTCTCGGCGGCTGATCTCCTGGCGCTTGGCGGGTGAGTTCACTCAGCCTGCCAAGCGCGATCCCCCCCGTCTCACAGTCTTCCCTGCCTGGCGTCTTCGGAGACGTGCCTTGGCAAACCTCATGCGGCGGCGGTCATGCGCTCAGACGCGATGCGGTAGGAAATCGCCTCGGCCAGATGGATGCGCCCCAGATGGGGTGCACCCTCAAGATCCGCCAGCGTGCGTGCCACTTTCAGCACGCGATGATAGCCTCTTGCTGAAAATTTGAATTTTTCCGCCGCGTCGCGCAGCAATTGCAGGCCGGCGGCATCCGGCTCGGCCAGCCGCTCGATCAGCGCCGTTGAGCAACGGGCATTGGTGGTCAGTTCGCCGCCCTCGCCGCGAAAACGGTCCCGCTGGCACTCCCGCGCCAAAGCCACCCGCCTCGCGACATCCTCGCTTTTTTCCGCCGGCCGCGGGCGGATCAGATCGGCGGCCGAGACCGCCGGAACGTCGATGCGGATATCGATGCGATCGAGCAGCGGGCCGGAAATCCGTGCCTGATAGTCGGCCGCACAGCGCGGACCCCGCGGGCAACTGTGTCCCGGCTCGCCCGCCATGCCGCAGCGGCAGGGGTTCATGGCGGCGACCAGTTGGAAACTGGCGGGATAGGACACGCGGTGATTGGCGCGGGCAATGATGCAGGTGCCGCTTTCCAACGGCTGGCGCAGCGCATCCAGCACCTGCGGCGCGAACTCCGGCAACTCGTCGAGAAACAGTACACCGTGATGGGCAAGCGACGCCTCACCCGGCTTGGCTCGCAGCCCGCCGCCGACCAGAGCCGCCATGGTGGCTGAATGATGGGGCTGGCGAAACGGCCGCCGATCGGACAGCTTACCGCCCGACAATTGCCCGGCGATCGAATGGATCATCGAGACATCGAGCAGTTCGGCCGCCGAGAGCGGTGGCAGGACGGAGGCGAGACGCGCCGCCAGCATGGATTTTCCC
The DNA here is from genome assembly GCF_012276985.1 of Agrobacterium sp. a22-2. Lineage (GTDB taxonomy): Bacteria > Pseudomonadota > Alphaproteobacteria > Rhizobiales > Rhizobiaceae > Allorhizobium. Next base: position 432,286 of record NZ_JAAXMM010000001.1, read on the forward strand.
GAGCCGGGCGGTCCGACCATCAGCAGATTATGCCCACCGGCGGCAGCGACTTCCAGTGCCCGCTTGGCACTCTCCTGCCCCTTGATATCGGCAAGGTCCGGCAAGTTGGCGGGTGCTGCACGGATGGCCGGCGACGGCCGACCGAGCACCTGCGTGCCGCGGAAATGATTGGCCAGCGCAATCAGGCTGCGCGGTGCGAGAATATCGAGATCGGGGCCTGCCCATGCGGCTTCTGCGCCGCTTTCGGCGGGGCAAATCAGCCCCTTGCCGAGTGCATTGGCGCCGATGGCGGCCGGTAGCGCACCGGCGACGGGCGCGATCGTGCCATCCAGGTTGAGTTCGCCGATCACCACATAGTCGACAAGCGCATCACCGGGAATGGCGCCGAGTGCTGCCATCAGCCCGAGCGCGATCGGCAGGTCGAAATGGGAGCCCTCCTTGGGCAGATCGGCCGGGGCAAGATTAACGGTGACGCGCTTGGGCGGCAAAGCAAGCCCCGAGGCATGCAATGCGGCCTGGACCCGTTCGCGGCTTTCGGCCACCGCCTTGTCGGGCAGGCCGACGATCTGCATGCCGATCTTGCCGGGCGCCACCATCACCTGGACATCGACCGGAACGCCTTCTATTCCCTGGAATGCAACCGTACTGACACGCGCTACCATTGCCCGCCCCTTGTGACCCAGTCCCTCCCGCGGATACATCTCCAGCGGGTTGCAGATTGCAATCTGCCATAGGTTGCGGAATCAAACAAGAACAATAACGGAACAAACGCCCGCTATTCTTGCGATGAGGTTGCAGCGGGTTGCAGCAGGAGAACAAACGCTGGAAGACGCAGGCTTGGCTCCGCGGCCAGGCTTTACGACCGCTTGCGCTCGATGGCGTCCCAGAGAAGGCTGGCGATATCGGCACCGCCGAATTTGCGCACCTCGCGGATACCGGTCGGCGAGGTCACGTTGATCTCCGTCATATAGTCGCCGATCACGTCGATGCCGACCAGCAGGAAGCCGCGAGCCTTGAGGGACGGACCGATGCGGGCGCAGATCTCGAGCTCGCGGTCGGTCAATTCGGTCGGCATCGGCTGGCCGCCGGCATGCATGTTGGAGCGGGCGTCATGCTCGGCCGGCACCCGGTTGATGGCGCCCACCGGCTCGCCGTCGACGAGAATGATGCGCTTGTCGCCCTTGCGGACCGCCGGCAGGTATTCCTGGGCGATGAAGGGCTCGCGGAACATCTGGCCGAACATTTCGAGAAGCGACGACATGTTGCGGTCGTCCTTGGTGGAATGGAAGACGCCGGCGCCACCGTTGCCATAAAGCGGCTTCAAGATGATGTCGCCCATTTCCTGGCGGAAGCGGGCAATCTCGGCGGGATCGCGGGTGATCAGCGTCTTCGGCATCAGATCGGCAAATTCGGTGACGAAGATCTTTTCCGGCGAGTTGCGCACCCAGGCCGGGTCATTCACCACCAAGGTTTTCGGATGGATGCGCTCCAGCAGATGGGTGGAGGTGATATAGGCCATGTCGAAAGGCGGATCCTGGCGCAGATGGATGACGTCCATGGTCGACAGGTCGATGCGCTCCGGTTCGCCGAGCGTGTAATGGTCGCCCTTCACATCGCGCAGTTCCATCGGCTCGACGGTTGCGAAAATGCGGCCGTCGCGCATCGTCAGTTTGTCGGGCGTATAGTGGAAAAGCCTGTAGCCGCGGGCCTGGGCCTCAAGGCTCATGGCGAAGGTGCTATCGCCGGCGATATTGATGCCGGACACATGGTCCATCTGGATCGCCACGTTCTTGATATTCGCCATTGTCTGCCCCTCGCTGAATGCAGCTGAGATTTAAGATGGCGGGGGCGCAAAGGCAACCGGCGTGGCGATCCAATTTTTTTGATGCTTGCTGCCGGCGTCAGGCGGCAAAGCCGCCTTTGGCACGGGGCCTCAAGGCGTTGCGCAGCCGGTAGACGACGGCCAGCGGCGCCGGGAACGGCTTGCGAAGGAAGGCGATCTTGCGGACGTAAGTGTCGATCCGCCATGTCGCCCAGGTGCCGCCGCGGAAATAGGCGATGTCGCCGGCCCGCAGCCACCGTTCGCTGCCGTCCTCGGCCGTCACATGCACCTCGCCTTCCTGGATGACGACGGTCTCGTCCCAGCCGAAATACCAGCGGAATTCGCCGGCCGTGCAATCCCACACGGCGGTCGAACTGGCTTCGTCGGCACTCCTGGAATGATCGGCCAGGCGAGCGTGCGGCGTGCCACTGATGATCCAGGACGGTTCGATCGGCGCCGGTTTCAGAGCCAGATGCCCGCTGTTGGAGGCCACCATCGGCTCCAGCGCCGGCGGCGACATGTCGCCACTGCGCGCAGCCATGACCCCCGCCACGCCAAGAAGAAGCATTTTCAACGGCATCCGTATCCCCCGATATCCGGTATCTTCCGACCAAGAGATATCAAATGCCGGTTACTTCCCCGTCATCCGGATCGCTAAAATTGCGTCGATCGCGCAGATTTGATGCGGTCCCGAGGGCTCGTCATGCAACTGGTTCCGGCCGCGCCAGGCTGACCGGAGCCGCCACGGGTCTTTGGGCAAAGGATGTCTGGATGCGACGGCCGTTCTCTTTGGAAAAGAAGTGCAGCCGTTCCGGGGCGATCGACAGCCGCATCTCCGTCGTGATGTCGCGGTCCAGCGCCAGCACTGCGGTCAGGGCCTGGTCACCGAGCATGCCGTGCACGAGGCGGTGGGCGCCGAGTTCCTCGACATCCTCGACGCGGAACGGCAGATAGGGCCGACCCTCAGGCGCAATGTCGAGATCCTCGGCGCGCATGCCGACGGTGACCGGACCGCTGGCCGCGACATCGCCTTCAAGAGCGATTGTCGCCGGACCGATGGTCAGGCGGTTGCTGTCGAAGGTGCCGGACAGCAGGTTCATGGCGGGCGAACCGATGAAGCTTGCGACGAAGGTGGAGGCGGGGCGATGGTAGACCTCGAGCGGCGTGCCGATCTGTTCGATCGCGCCACCGCTCAAGACCACGAGGCGGTCGGCCAGCGTCATGGCTTCGAGCTGGTCATGGGTGACATAAATGGCGGTGGTCGACAGACGATGCTGCAGCCGGCGGATTTCGCCGCGCATCGAGACGCGCAACTTGGCATCGAGATTGGACAGCGGCTCGTCGAACAGGAAGGCGGCCGGCTTGCGCACGATGGCGCGGCCCATGGCGACGCGCTGGCGCTGGCCGCCGGACAGGGCGCGTGGCTTGCGGGCCAGATAGGGCTCCAGCTCCAGCATGCGGGCCGCTTCCGCCACCCGCGCCTCGATCTCGGCCTTCGGCGTCTTGCGGTTCTTCAGGCCATAGGCAAGGTTGTCGTAGACCGTCATATGCGGATAGAGCGCATAGTTCTGAAAGACCATGGCAATGTCGCGATCGGCCGGCTCCACCTGATTGACGATGCGCCCGCCGATGCTGACCGTGCCTTCAGAGATCGTCTCGAGCCCCGCCACCATGCGCAGCAGCGTCGACTTTCCGCAGCCGGACGGACCGACCAGAACGATGAACTCGCCATCCTCGATCTGAATATCGACCGACTTCACGGCCCTGACGTTGCCGTCGTAGATCTTGGAAACCTGGTTGATGTCTATGGACGCCATAGGAAAACTACCTTCAGTTATTTGTCGCTCTCGGTCAGGCCCTTGATGAACCAGCTCTGGAAGACCACGACGATGACAATAGGCGGCAGCATGGCGAGGACCGCCAGGGCAAAGGCCTCGTTGTAATCGGGGATCTGCGAGCCGATCCACACCTGCAGGATCTGCTTGATGCCGCGCATCAGGGTGTAGAAGCTCTCGTCCGTGGTCATCAGCATCGGCCAGAGATACTGGTTCCAGCCATAGACGAACATGATGATGAAGACGGCGGCGATCATGGTGCGCGACAGCGGCACCAGGATATCGATGAAGAACTTGAACGGTCCGGCACCGTCGATGCGGGCCGCCTCCAGCAACTCGTCCGGCACGGACTTGAAGAACTGCCGGAAGAAGAAGGTGCCGGTAGCCGAGGCCAGCAGCGGCACGATCAGGCCGGTATAGGTGTTCAGCAGGCCGAGATCGCTCATCACCTTGTAGGATGGCATGATGCGCACTTCGAGCGGCAGCAGCAGCGTCGTGAAGATGATCCAGAAGGCAAGCGTGGCGAAGCGGAAACGGAAATAGACGATGGCATAGGCCGCCAGCATCGACAGCACGATCTTGCCCGAGGCAAAACCGAGGCCCAGGATCAGCGAGTTCAGCACCATGCGCGCGCCGGTCACCTGGCCTGTGAAGCCTCCTTCCCGGGTCAGCACCTTTTCATAGGTCTCGACGAAGTGGCCGCCCCAGCTCAGCGCCAGACCATTGCTGTGGATGTCGGCAGCCGCATGGGTCGATGTCATGAAGGCAACTGCGACCGGGCCGATCATGAAGAACACGCCCAGCATCAGGATGAGGTGATCGAAGAATTTGGTGCGGAACATCGGTGTTCTCCTCAACCGTAATGGACGCGCCGCTCGATGAAGCGGAACTGGATGACGGTCAGGACAAACACCACGATCATCAGGATGACGGACTGGGCCGACGAGCTGCCAAGGTCGTTGCCGCGGAAGCCGTCCATATAGACCTTGTAGACCAGGGTGATCGGATTGTTGGCGGCCTTGTCCTTGACCATCACGTCGATGACGGCAAACGTGTCGAACAGCGAATAGGTGATGTTGATGATCAGCAGGAAAAACGCGGTCGGCGCCAAAAGCGGCAGCACGACGGTCCAGAAACGGCGCGTTCCCGAGCGGCAATCGATGGCCGCCGCCTCGCGGATCGCCATGGGAATGCCCTGCAGGCCGGACAGGAAGAAGATGAAATTGTAGGGGATCTGTTTCCACACCGCGACGACGACCATGGCGAAGGCCGTGTCGAAATAATTGATGCCGACCTTCATGTCCCAGCCAAACGTCGCGGCAAATTTGACGAAGGGACCGATATGCTGGTCGAAAAACATCATGCCCATCAGACCGGCAACCGGCGGGGCAATGGCATAGACGCAAATCAGCAGGGTTTTATAAGCAGAACTGCCGCGAATGACCGTATCGGCCTTCAGCGCCAGGATGAGCCCGGCAGACAGGGCAAGCCCGGTGACGAGAATCGTATAGAGCGCGGTGAAGCGGGCGATCTTCTGGTATTCGGCAGACCCCAGCGCATCGGTATAATTGGCGAGACCGACAAAGCTCGATCCGAATCCGAAGGGATCCTCGATATAGAAGGAGGACTGGATCGCCTGCACCGAGGGCCAATAGAAAAATACGAAAACCACCAGCAACTGCGGCAGCAGGAACAGGTAGGGCAGGATCGGCGAGGAAAACTGGACGCGCTTCATGATGCAGCCTTATGGGGCTTTAAGAATTATCGGCTTGCTCCGGCGCGCTCCCTCCCCCTTGTGGGGAGGGTTGGGAAGGGGACATCCTGAAAAGACAGAACCCCTCCCCGTCGCTACGGTCCGACCCTCCCCACAAGGGGGAGGGTTGGCTTGAGCAAGATCAGCCGGCCGTCTTGGCGAAGCGGGCGAGAAGTTCGTCGGCTTCCTTCTTGATGGTTTCCATGGCTTCCTTCGGCGTGGTTTCGCCGGCGAAGATGCGGTTGTATTCGCGTTCCATGACCGAGCGGATCTGCGGATAGAAGCCGAGGCGATAGCCCTTGTCCCACTCGCCGCCCGGCAGCGACAGCTGCTGGATGCCGACTTCGGCGGCCGGCTTTTCCTTGTAGTAGCCTTCCGACTTGGCCAGCTCGTAGGCAGCCTTGGTGATGGCGACGTAACCGGTGGCCTGGTGGTAGAACTTCTGCAGGTCCGGCGAGGTCAGGAAGTTGAAGAAGGCGGCCGTGCAGGCATTTTCAGCATCCGGCTTGCCGGCCATGGCGAAGAGGGCGGCGCCACCGATGAAGGTGTGAACGCCGGTCGGGTTGACCGACTTCCAGTAAGGCAGGAAGGTTGCCGAGAAGGGCATCTGCGCCGTCTTCTGCAGGCCACCGAAGGAACCGGACGAGCCGATCCAGAGAGCGACCTTGTTTTCTTCGAAAGGCTTCTGGTTGTCGCTCCAGCCGGCGCCGTAATAGCCGAAATAGCCGGCGTCGTACCATTCCTTGAGCTTGTCATACATCATGACATGGTTCGGATCGGTGACGTTGATCGTCGTGTCGACGACGCTGTCATAGCCGTTGTTGTTGGAGGCGAACTGCAGGTTATGGCGCGAGAAGAAATTCTCGGTGAACTGCCAGGTGAGCTGTGCCTGGACCAGCGGGATGAAGCCGGCCTCTTTCAGCTTCGGAGCGATGGCTTCGAACTCTTCCCAGGTCTTCGGGGCTTCGACGCCGGCCTTCTTCAGGGCTTCGTCGTTGATGTACATGATCGGCGCCGAGGAGTTGAACGGCATGCCGACGAACTTGCCCTGGCTGTCGGCGTAGAAGTAGCGCACGCCTTCAATGAAGTTGTCACGGTTGAATTCGAAACCGGCGCTCTTGATCAGGTCCTCGGCAGCGATGGTCGCGCCCTTGGCATTGATGATCGTGGCGGCGCCCGCATCGAAAACCTGCAGGATATTGGGCTGTTCGCCCGAACGGAAGGCGGCGATGCCGGAAGCCAGGGCCTCTTCATAGGTGCCCTTGCTGACCGGGGTCAGGCTGCACTCGCTCTGCGCTGCATTGAACTTGGTCGCGACTTCGTTGATCACTTCGCCGTTGCGTCCGCCCATGCCATGCCACCAGGTGATGTTGGTCGCGGCAAAGGACGAGCTAGCCGAGAAGCTGACCGCCAGTGCGGCCATCGAAAGTTTCTTGAACATGGTAAAATCCTCTCCACCAAGATTGGGGTGAAGAGTGCATTAGTCACGATGTGTGACGCCGGCTTGAACCTTTCATGACAGGAAGATTACAATTTTTAAGGCTTTGAGAAGGCTTGCTTTTGCGAATGCCAACGGAGCCGTACACCTAAAAAGCATCCTTGAAGTGCTGCGGCCAGCGGCCCGGTTGGACAGCGACGATATCGTATCTGAGCGACAGGCGGTTGGCGTCCTTCTGGCGCGACAACCAGAGATCGCCGGCCGAGCGTATCCTCGCCTGTGCCGTATAGCTTACTGCATCGACGGCCTCGCGCTCGGAGCGGCGCGCCTTGACCTCGACGAAGACGGCCAGGTCTGCCTTGCGGGCGATGATGTCGATCTCACCAAGGCTGGTGCGGTAGCGCAGCGCGATGATGCGATAACCCTTCAGCAGCAGGTAGAGAGCGGCCCAATATTCGGAAAGCCGACCCCGGCGCTCCGCCTTGCGCCGATCGGCATTCGGCATGCGCGCCGACGGCTTGCTGTCGGTCGGCGGCGCAGGTTTCATCCCTCGTCCTTCAGTTCCAGCAGCCGCTGGTAGAGGTCCTTGCGCGGCAGGCCGGTGCGTTTGGCGGCCTCGGTGGCAGCCTTCGCCATCGGCAGGGCGCCGGCGAGCTCAATCAGGACGCCATCGACATCGCCCTGGCTCGGCGCCTCGGGTGCGGCCGGCGGGCCGACCACCAGCACGATTTCGCCCTTGACGACACGGTCGTCTGAATAATAGTCGGCCAGTTCACGCAATCCGCCACGGCGGAATTCCTCGAAGGTCTTGGTCAGTTCCCGGCAGACGCTCGCCGGGCGGGCATCGCCCAGCACATCGGCGGCGGCCGTCAATGTCGCGCCGATGCGATGCGGCGATTCAAAGAACATCAAGGTCGCTGGCACCGCCTGCAATTGCGTCAGCCGATCACGCCTGGCCTTATCCTTGGTCGGCAGGAAGCCGGCGAAGAAGAAGGCGTCGCTGGGCAGGCCGGAGCCGACAAGGGCCGCCAGCGGCGCCGAGGCGCCGGGAATGGGCACGACGCGATGGCCGGCCTCGATCGCCAATTGTCCTAAGCGATAGCCCGGATCGGAGACCAGCGGCGTGCCGGCATCCGACACTAGAGCGACAGACCGACCCTGCGCCAGCGCCTCGATGAGCTTGGGGCCGACGGTCGTGGCATTGTGTTCGTGATAGGCGTAGGGCCGGTTGTCGATGCCGTAGCGATCCAGCAGCACGCGGGTGACGCGGGTATCCTCGCAGGCCAGCACATCGGCGCCGGCCAGGGTTTCCAGCGCCCTCAGCGTGATGTCGCCGAGATTGCCGATGGGCGTGGCGACCAGATAGAGTGCGGGCTCAAGCGGTCGCGCCACGACCGGCTGGTCGTTCAGCCTGTAGCTGCGCGGCACCGGATCGGTCTTTTTCTGTGCTTCGGTGACTTTATCCAAGGGGCCGCTCTCCTGACTGCGTCTCTTTATGGTTCACCGCATCGCCCGGGGCAAGGGCGGCGTATTTTATGCGCAGCGCAATACAATCCCGGAAAAGGATAAGGCTTAGAGCTGCCTAGCCCTTGCTTTTTGTTTCGGTTTGCTGCCATTTTGCCCGTCCCAAATGTCCGGCCATGATATGGCTCGGAAGGAGAATAGCCCGACCCGTGCCACGGGTCGCAAAGGTCGAAAGCGGCAGCGTCCATGCGTATTACTCTTGAACGGTCCAATCTTCTGAAATCCCTCAACCACGTGCACCGGGTGGTCGAGCGTCGCAACACGATCCCGATCCTCTCTAACGTGCTGTTGCGGGCCGAAGGTGCAAGCCTTGCCCTGAAGGCGACCGACCTTGACCTGGAAATCACCGAAGCGACGCCTGCCAATGTCGAACAGGCCGGCGCCACGACCGTTCCGGCCCATCTGCTTTACGAAATCGTCCGCAAACTGCCGGACGGCGCGGAAGTGATGCTCGCTGTCAATCCGGATGGATCGGCCATGACGGTCGCCTCGGGCCGCTCGAAGTTCTCGCTGCAATGCCTTTCGGAAACGGACTTTCCGGACCTGACGGCCGGCAGTTTCAGCCATTCCTTCCGCCTGAAGGCCACCGACCTGAAGATGCTGATCGATCGCACCCAGTTCGCGATCTCCACGGAAGAGACCCGCTATTACCTGAACGGCATCTATCTGCACACGATCGAGGACAAGGGTGCGCTGAAGCTGCGGGCTGTAGCAACCGACGGCCACCGGCTGGCGCGCGCCGATGTCGAGGCCCCGTCAGGATCCGAAGGCATGCCGGGCATCATCATTCCGCGCAAGACGGTCGGCGAATTGCAGAAGCTGGTCGACAATCCGGACATGGTCGTCACCGTCGAGGTTTCCGACGCCAAGATCCGCATGACCATCGGCTCGATCGTCATGACCTCCAAGCTGATCGACGGCACGTTTCCGGACTACCAGCGGGTCATCCCCACCGGCAATGACAAGGAGATGCGGGTGGATTGCCAGTCCTTCGCCCGCGCCGTCGATCGCGTTTCTACCATCTCCTCTGAGCGTGGCCGTGCCGTGAAGCTGGCGATTTCGGATGGACACTTGACCCTGACCGTCAACAACCCGGATTCCGGCAGTGCGACGGAGGAAGTGGCGGTCGGCTACGAGAACGATGCGATGGAAATCGGCTTCAACGCCAAGTATCTGCTCGACATCACCGCGCAGCTTTCGGGCGACGATGCGATTTTCCTGCTGGCTGATGCGGGATCGCCGACGCTGATCCGCGAGACTTCAGGCGACGACGCGCTCTACGTGCTGATGCCGATGCGGGTCTAGCCCGCAGAGGCTCTTCTGGCGCGATGAAGGGCCTTCATCCGCGTTGCCAGACATTGCCGAACACGGGCGTCCTTGTCGAAACTTTTGCCGCAAACGGCATTTTGCCTTGTTTTTGCGACAAATTTCGACAAGATGGCAACACGCAAATGATAAGCGTCTATGACCTCGTGTGGAGATGACGGGCAATGGTTTTTCGCCTGAAGCAGCGATTCGAAAAGAAGTTCGACGAGGAAATCCGGTTTTTCAAGGGCATGATGGACCGCCCCAAAACCACCGGCTCGATCATCCCCACCTCCTCGGTCACGGCACGAAAGATGGCGAGCGTCATCGACCTGCAATCCGGCCTGCCCGTTCTGGAACTTGGACCGGGCACAGGCGCGATTACCAAGGCAATCCTGGCACGCGGCCTTCCGCCGGAACGTTTGGTCGCCGTGGAGTATTCCACCGACTTCTACCAGCATCTGCAGCGGACTTATCCCGGCGTTCGCCTGATCAATGGCGATGCCTTCGACATTGAAAAGACGCTTGGCGACCTGAAGAACCTGGCCTTCGACTGCGTCATCTCTGCGGTTCCGCTGCTGAATTTCCCGATGCAGGACCGCATCAAGATGCTTGAGTCCCTGCTCGACCGCCTGCCTGCCGGCCGGCCTGTCATGCAGATTTCCTACGGCGCCGTCTCGCCGATCATCGCGCAGCCGGACCGCTATCATATCCAGCATTTCGACTTCATCGTGCGCAATATTCCGCCGGCACAACTCTGGATCTATCGCCGCGGTTAAGGCCTGAAGGACGGGCCATGTTCGCTCTCTACATCACCCATCCGCAGGTGAAGGTCGACGCGACGGTTCCCGTTCCACAATGGGGGCTGTCGGATCTCGGTATGGCGCGGACCCACAAAGCCGCGGGTGCAGGCTGGGTCCGCCAGATCAAACGCATTGTTTCCAGCGCCGAGGTCAAGGCGATCGAGACATCGGCTATTCTGGCTGAGGCCGCCGGCGTCCGCTATGAGACCGTCGAGATCATGCACGAGAACGATCGCTCGGCGACCGGCTTCCTCCCTCCGCCGGAATTTGAAAAGGCCGCTGACTGGTTCTTCGCTCATCCCGACCAGAGCTTTCAGGGTTGGGAAAGGGCGATTGATGCGCAAGCCCGCATCGTTGGCGCCGTCGAGGCCATCCTTGCCGATCACGACCCGACCGCCCCGATCGCATTTGTCGGCCATGGCGGCGTCGGCACGCTTCTCAAATGTCATCTCGAAGGCCGGCCGATCGCCCGTTCCGGGGATCAACCACCTGGCGGCGGCAATCTCTTTGCGTTCGATCTTGCGAGGCGCGCCGTGTCGTGCGACTGGACGCCCATCGAAGACTGGCAAGGATTTACAGCATGAGCGCTCGGGACAAACTCATTGTCGGATTGGACGTTCCGACTGTTGGCGAGGCGGAAACAATCGTCCGGACACTGGGCGACGACATCCTGTTCTACAAGATCGGCTATCAACTGGCCTTTGCTGGCGGCCTGGAATTCGCCCGCGATCTGGCGGTCGACGGCAAGAAGATCTTCCTGGACATGAAACTGCTCGACATCGACAACACGGTGGCATCCGGCGTCGAGAACATCGTCAAGATGGGCATGTCGATGCTGACGCTGCACGCCTATCCGAAAGCCATGCGCGCCGCGGTGTCGGCCGCCAAAGGCTCGGGTCTCTGCCTGCTCGGCGTGACCGTGCTGACGTCGATGGACGAGCAGGACGTGATCGATGCCGGCTACGAATACGATCCGCACACGCTTGTGCTGCGCCGGGCCGAACAGGCGCTGGCAGCCGGCATGGGCGGCATCGTCTGCTCGGCGGAGGAATCGGCCGCCGTTCGCAAAATCATCGGCCACGACATGGCCCTGGTGACACCAGGCATTCGACCGGCCGGCTCTGATAGAGGCGACCAGAAGCGGGTCATGACGCCCGCCGATGCGATCAAGGCCGGATCGAGCCATCTGGTCGTCGCCCGGCCAATCGTCAAGGCGGCGGATCCGAAGCTCGCCGCCCGGCAGATCCTCGATGAAATGACGGCAGCTCTCGGCGGCTGAGTCTGCCTGCCTTTATTGCTATTTGTTGCCCACGATCCGGTTGGTGTCGTCGAAATTGACGATGCGCAGCGACCACGGCCCTTCGAACCGGTTGTTGCGCACGATGTTGTGCTTGGCCTGATCGCTGGAATCAAGACTGCTGCCGAACGGATATTTGGGATCGGGGCTGCAGAAGATCTTGCCGATATCCCGCTGGTTCAGCCAGATCGCCGGACGGGCCGTTAGGGCTTCCTTATAGATGAAGCGATTGCCGGTGATCTCGTTATATTGCGGCTTCTGATGGCGGATCGTTCCGCCCTCTCCGCAATTGCGATAGACATAGATCCCGCCGTTTTCAGGATTGCGGAACGTATTGTTGGCAATGACGTTTCGCGCCGACCCGTCGACGGCGATGAGTTCGCGGCCAACAGACGACATGGCAAATATGTTTCTGGAGATATTGTTACCGGCCGATTCCGCGTCGAGATAGATTGCCGTCTTCTCAGTCGTACCAAGAAAGCGAGAATTGCGGAGGCTTGTCCGAGTGACACCGGGACCGAAATAGAGCGGAATTCCGCCTGTTGCCCGAAATTTGAGCCTGTCGAGAACGATACCCGATGGTGCCGAATTCTGGGCGTTTCGGGTGTGATCCCTCGTCAGCGACGACCGGTGCACGGCCTCTGCTTCGCCATTCGGCCCGAGCCCGATCAGCCGCAGGCTGCCAACGATGGTACAGTTGCGGATCGTGATGTCGCGCGGGGCGCTCCAGATTTGCGCGTCTCCCCGGCCTTTCGGCACGGAGCGGATGGCAATCGTCGGCGCGCGCGGGCCCGATTTCATGGCCGCCGTCCCGATGGTGGCACCGTGGCAGTCAAGCGTGGTGCCAGACGACTGTTCGCCGGCAAAGACGATCTTGCGGGCAATCACATCGGACGGATCAAGGTCCAGATCGCAAGCCACCCGGACCGCCTGCGGCATCTCGCCGGCCGGCGCCCTCAAGTGTTCATAGACCTCGGGACCACAGGGCGCCGCCTGGGCTTGCCCGGCAAGAATTGCCCATACGGCGATGCATGCCAGGGCGGAAAGAATACAGGCCAACGGGCCGCGTTTAGTCATGCCATGCACTGCGCTGTTTCCTCTGCGGCCTACCATGCCGACCTTGACCGGCAGGCGAAATTACCGGATGACCGTGGCAGCTTCAATCCGACAGGAGGTGTTTTGATGGCCAAGGGCTACTGGATTGCACGAGTCGATGTTCGCGATGCCGAACGCTACAAGGATTATGTTGCGGCGGCCAAGCCCGCCTTTGAAAAATACGGCGCCAACTTTCTCGCCCGCGGCGGCAATTTCACCGCTCTCGAAGGCCAGGTGCGGGGCCGCAATGTCGTCATCGAATTTCCCTCCCTGCAGGCCGCCGTCGATTGCTACAATTCTCCGGAATACCAGATCGCCGCCAAAATCCGCCAGGAAGTGGCCGATGCCGAAATGGTGGTTGTGGAAGGCGTCTGAACGGGCGCTGAACCCATCGAGTGCGGCGTGATTGCACTTCACCTTGAGGGGCAATTCAGCTAAGAGACAGCAAGTTAGATGCCATCCGCCATTCCTATCTCCGGGAGCCTGCCATGACCTTGTCCAATATTCCTCCGCTCGTCACCGTGTTCGGAGGGTCTGGCTTCGTCGGGCGCCATGTGGTGCGGGCTTTGGCAAAACGCGGCTATCGCATCCGGGTTGCCGTTCGGCGGCCCGATCTGGCCGGCTTCCTGCTGCCACTTGGCAATGTCGGGCAGATCTCGCTGGTGCAAGCCAACCTGCGCTACCGGACTTCAGTCGACAAGGCCGCGGAAGGTGCCAGCCATGTCGTCAACTGCGTCGGCATCCTGTTCGAGAGCGGCCGCAACAATTTCGATTCCGTGCAGGACTTCGGCGCGCGCGCCGTGGCTGAGGCCGCCCGCTCGGCCGGCGCCACCCTCACCCATATCTCCGCCATCGGTGCCGATGCCAAGTCGGCATCGCTCTATGCCGCCAGCAAGGGTCGCGCCGAAGAGGCCATCGCCAAGATCAAGCCGGATGCAACCATTCTTCGTCCGTCGATCGTGTTCGGCCCCGAAGACGGCTTCTTCAACAAGTTTGCCGGCATGGCGCGCACCATGCCTGTTCTGCCGCTGATCGGCGGCGGCAAGACCAAGTTCCAGCCCGTTTATGTCGAAGATGTCGCCGAGGCGGTCGGGCGGTCGGTCGATGGCAAACTCGTGCCCGGCAAGGTCTATGAACTGGGCGGCGGCGAGACGCTGACATTCCGCGACTGTCTTGAGACCATGCTCGAGATCACCGGCCGCAAGAACATGCTTGTCAGCCTGCCCTTCGGCATCGCATCGCTGATCGGCAAGATCGCCTCGCTGGTGCCGTTCGTGGCGCCGCCGCTGACCAGCGACCAGGTCACCTTGCTGAAGAGCGACAACGTGGTTTCGGATGCGGCCCGCGCCGAGGGGCGCACGCTCGAAGGGATGGGAATCGTGCCAACGAAACTGCGCTCGATCCTGCCGTCCTACATGGTCCATTACCGGCCACAGGGCCAGTTTACCGGGACCGGCAAGGCCGCCTGATCCGGCGAAAGGCAGTCCATCTGCGTCAACGTTGCACAAAAGACGCAGAGCAAAAATACTGCCGTTAACCGCGGGTTTAGCAAGTTCTACTATTGATGTTTTCACCACCAATGCGTAAAGACTGCGCGCGTTCTCGGCGCCGTGCCGCGTCGCGGGAACGACATATCACTTCTTGAGGGGCTACGGTTCATGGGCAAGTCTATCGCACTGTTTTTCGCGTGTGCGGCACTGGTGATTTTGGCAGGCTCGTTCATGGCACCGACAACGGTTGCCGCCCGCAAGGGCAATTGCGCTCCCGCCTATGGCGTCGACCCCTGCAGCACCGGCTCGATCGGCACTGCGGCACAGCAATAATCTTTCTTCAAGCCTATCCGGCCCGCGGTTTTGCGGACCGGATGGACGATTGGCTCAGCCCATCAGGGCAAGGCCGATCAGTCCGGCGGTTCCCACCAGAATGCGCCACCAGGCGAAAGGCGCATAGCCTCGCCGCGAGACGAAATCCAGCAAAGCCCGCACGACGAGCAGCGCCGACAGGAAGGCTGCAATGAAGCCGATGGCGATGATCGCACCGTCATCGAAGCTCAGCGCATCGCGGTTCTTGTAAAGATCCAGCGCAAAGGCGCCGGCCATCGTGGGCATGGCCAGGAAGAACGAGAACTCCGCCGCGGACCGCTTGTCCGTGCCGAGCAGCAGGGCGCCGACGATGGTGGCACCCGAGCGCGACGTTCCGGGGATCATCGCCACGCACTGGAAAAGTCCGATCTTCAGGGCGAGCGATGGCGGATAGTCCATGACGTCGGTATATTTCGGCGTCAGCTTCAGCCTGTCGATCCACAGCAGAACGAGCCCGCCGGCGATCAGCACGACACAGATCAGTGCCGGCGTTTCGAACAGGACCGTCTTGATGAAGTCATGGGCGATCGCCCCGATGATCGCAGCCGGCAGGAAGGCGAGCAGGATCGACACCACGAAGCGGCGGCTGCGTGCATCCGATGGCAGGGAGAGGGCAATGCCCAGAAGTTTTCCGAAATAGACCGTCAGGATGGCGAGGATCGCCCCCAATTGGATCAGCACCGCAAAGGTGTTCCCGGGTGATTTGAAGCCGAGGAAATGCCCGGCCAGCAGGACGTGGGCAGTCGAGGAAACGGGGATGAATTCCGTCAATCCTTCGATCAGGCCAAGGAAAAGCGCGCTGAGAATCGATTGATCGTCCATGGATAGTCCTTTTCAAGCGTGGGGAATGGCGAGTGATTCGCTTGTATTGAAGGGGCCAAGCACCTATAGCTTGGATGCTGGCATCGTGACCAGTCGTATGCGCCCTGGGCCTGCGACACGAGGCTATCCCAAGATCACAGAATTCGAGTAGCAATGCCCACGTTGTATCACCATCCCATGTCGACCGCGTCCCGCTTCATCAGGCTCATCTTGTCCGAATACGGATTTCAGGTCGACCTCGTGGAGGAGCAGACGTGGGAGAAGCGCCGGGATTTTTTGACGCTCAACCCGGCCGGCACCCTGCCCGTCTATGTTGACGATAATATGCGCACGCTGTGCGGGGCGACGGTGATTTCCGAATTTCTCGACGAGACCCACGGCGTGCTGAAGCGCGATCGCCGGCTTCTGGCGGAAGATCCGTTCCAGCGCGCCGAGATCCGCCGGCTGGTCGACTGGTTCCTGCAGAAGATGGAGCAGGACGTGACGCGGCCCTTGGTGCGCGAGCGCATCCACAAGCTGCAGATCCCCAACGGGCTTGGCGGTGGTGCGCCGGATTCGAAGATCCTGCGAACGGCTCGCAGCAATATCCGCCAGCACATGAAATACCTGACCTGGCTTGCCGGCTCGCGGCAATGGCTGGCCGGCGACCGGTTGAGCTATGGCGACCTCGCCGCTGCGTCGGCGATTTCGGTTCTCGACTATATGGGCGAGATCGACTGGACAGAATCGCCGATCGCCAAGGAATGGTATCAGCGCATCAAGTCGCGCCCGTCCTTCCGGCCGCTGCTGGCGGAGCGGGTACGTGGCATGACGCCGGTGTCCCACTATGCCGATCTCGATTTCTGAGGGAGCGCGGCCATGCCCGAAAAGCAGGCCGTCGACACCGCAGCGAAGCGACGATCGAAGCTGACCGGTTTCATTCGGCAGGAGGCCTTGAGCCTCGGCTTCGACATCTGCCGGATTACCGCTCCCGATGCGATCCCCGACGCGCCTGATCGGCTCGGCGCCTTTCTGGCCGCCGGACGCCATGGCACCATGGCGTGGATGGAAGAGACCCGCGACCGGCGCAGCGATCCCCGCATATTGTGGCCGGAAGTGCGTTCGATCGTCATGTTCGGCATGAACTACGGTCCCGACGACGATCCCCGTTCGATCCTGGCGCACCGGCAAAAGGCGGCGATTTCGGTCTATGCGCGCAATCGCGACTATCACGACCTGATCAAGGGCCGGCTGAAGGAGATCGCCACACGCTTTGCGGCTCGCTCCGGCGAAGACGTAAAGGTGTTCGTCGATACGGCGCCCGTGATGGAAAAGCCGTTGGCCGCTGCCGCCGGCCTCGGCTGGCAAGGCAAGCATACCAATCTGGTCAGCCGCGAGTTCGGCTCCTGGCTTTTTCTTGGCAGCCTCTTCACCACCGCCGACCTGGAGAGAGACGAGGCCGAGCGTGACCATTGCGGGTCCTGCCGGTCCTGCCTCGACGCCTGTCCGACCGATGCTTTCCCGGCGCCTTACCAGATCGACGCGCGGCGCTGCATTTCCTATCTGACGATCGAGCACAAGGGCCTGATCGACCGGGAGATCAGGGCGGCCTTCGGCAATCGGATCTATGGCTGCGACGACTGTCTGGCGGCCTGTCCGTGGAACAAGTTTGCCTCCGCAGCGCGTGAAATGAAGTTGCAGGCCCGCGACGACCTGCGTGCACCCGATATCGCCTTCCTGCTGACCTTGGACGATGCGGCGTTCCGCGCCCATTTCAGCGGCTCGCCCGTCAAGCGCATCGGCCGGGTTCGCTTCGTGCGCAATGTGCTGATTGCCGCCGGCAATTCGGGCGAAGCCTCGCTGATCGAGCCGTGCCGGAGGCTGCTAGGCGACCCGGCGGTCGAAGTGCGCGGCATGGCCGTGTGGGCTTTGTCGCAGCTGATGGCTCCGCCGGCATTTGCAGACCTGTCGGCCCATTATAAAGACGAGACAGATCCCGATGTCCGCAACGAGTGGACTGCGGCAGGAGATGCGGCATGCAGATGATGATTTTCGGCGCCGGCTATTCCGGCAAGGCAATTGGCGCCGAGTTTGCGGCTCAAGGCTTTACCGTCGGCGGCACGACGCGCTCTCACGACAAGGCGCCGGCGCTGGCGGAGATCGGCCTGACACCTTTCGTCTTCGACGGCGTGACGCTGTCGCCGGAACTGAGGACGTCGCTTAGGGAGGTGACCCATCTGGTGCAGTCGATTGCGCCCGGTAAGGAGGGCGATCCGCTGGTTCATCTGGCAGGAGGCGATATCCGCGCTCTGATGCCCCGGCTGCAATGGATCTGCTATCTTTCCACGGTGGGGGTCTATGGCGACCACAGCGGTGCCTGGGTGGATGAGGATACGCCGTGCCGGCCGGTGTCAGTGCGCTCGGTCGAACGGGTCGAGGCGGAACAGGCCTGGCAGGGGCTGTCCCAGGCCGCCGGCCTTCCGCTGTCCATCCTGCGCCTCTCCGGCATCTACGGGCCTGGACGGAATGCCTTCGTCAACCTGTCGAACGGCACGGCACGGCGGCTGATCAAGAAGGATCAGGTGTTCAACCGCATCCGTGTCGAGGATATCGGCGCCGCGGCACTGTTCCTGGGGACACGGCTGGCCGACGGGATCTACAATGTCACCGACAACGAGCCCTGTCCGCCGCAGGATGTGGTGACCGAGGCGGCACGGCTGATGGGCATGGCGCCGCCGCCCGAACAGGCCTTCGAGACCGCGGAACTATCGCCGATGGCACGCTCTTTCTACGGTGAGAACAAGCGGGTGGCGAACGACCGACTCCGAGCCATGGGCTTCGCGTTTCGCTATCCCGACTATCGGGTTTCACTGGCCCAGCTGTGGAGCGAAAAGGTCTGGAACAAATAGCGACCTCGGGCGTTCTTCTGACGTAGAGCGCAAATCCATGCTCCGTTGCCACAAAATCTTCGCAGATGTGGCAGCGATTATGGCGCTTGTTGCAAATTTTTTCCGATTATTTTCGTGAACTAATATAGCATGACCAGGCAGGAATATTTTTCCCTTTTATGCCTGATTTTAAAGAGAATCTTCCCAAGTCCATTCACTTTGTATCAAAGGCCTCCCATCACAAATATTTCACTATGAAACATTCCGTGATGGCCTTCGGCACGTTTTTGCCACTTTTCGCCCGGTTTAAGCCCCTTCACGCAAAATCCATCCCGGATATGCGAATAGGGGAAACGAAACTTGGCGATCATCACGCGCTCTATTATCACCTTGGCAGCTATATCCACCTTCACCGTAATGGCTCCTCTGCAAGCATTTGCCGCTTCTTCCTGTGGCGGCGCATCGTGGTACGCCCTCTACTCGAAGACTGCTTCCGGAGAGCGTATGAATCCGTCGCTGATGACCGCGGCCCACAAGTCGCTGCGCTTCGGCACCAAGGTGAAGGTCACCAATCGCAACAACGGCAAAAGCGTCATCGTTCGCATCAACGATCGCGGGCCCTTCATCCGCGGCCGGGTTCTCGACCTGTCGAAGGCCGCCGCACAGAACATCGGCATGGTCCGTTCCGGCCACGCCAAGGTCTGCTACGAAATCATCGGCTGATCGCCACACGATCTTCCCCAGCCGCCTGAGGCGGCGGGACGCTTGCTCTTGAGGACTTTCGCGGCTACCACGCACACCTGAAACCTCAAGGAGTTTAACACATGCGTTTGGGCGGACGTCTGGCCGGTGCCATCGAAGTTCTGACCGATATCGAGACACGGCGGCGGCCGGTGGCCGATGCGCTGAAGGACTGGGGCCTGGCCCACCGTTTCGCCGGCTCCGGCGACCGTGCTGCCATCGGCAATATCGTCTACGACGCCCTGCGCATGAGACTGTCCCACGCCTATCTGATGAATGACGACAGTCCCGCAGCCCTTGGGTATGCCGTCATGTTCCGCCAGTGGGACCAGGCGCCCGAAACACTGGCCGCCGAGTTGGAGGGCGATCATTTCGCCCCCGCCCCGCTGTCGGAAGAACAGCTCTCCGCCTTTCAGACCCGCAGCCTCGACGAGGCGCCGCTTCACGTTCAAGGTGACATCCCGGATTGGGTGCAGCCATCCTTCGAGGAAGCCTTCGGCGAGAGTTGGCTTGAGGAAGCCAAGGCGCTTAGCGCAAGACCAAGCCTCGACCTTCGCGTCAACACGCTGAAGGCGACCCGCGAGAAGACGCTGAAGGCGCTCGACCGCTCCGGCGTTCAGCCCGCCCGGATTGCGCCGAACGGCATCCGCATTCCTGCCGGCGAAGGACCGTCCCGGCTGCCGAATGTGACGGCTGAACTGTCCTTCCAGAAGGGCTGGTTCGAAGTGCAGGACGAAGGCTCGCAGATCGTGGCCGCGCTTGTCGATCCGAAGGACGGCGACCAGGTGCTGGATTTCTGCGCCGGCGGCGGCGGTAAGACGCTGGCGCTGGCGGCTGCCATGCACAACAAGGGTCAGGTGCATGCCTATGATTCCGATCGCAAGCGGCTCGCCCCGATCATCGAGCGACTGAAGCGCGCCGGTACGCATAATGTCCAGGTGCACGACAATGCCAAGGCGCTGGTGCCCATGCTCGGCAAGATCGACAAGGTGCTGGTCGACGCACCCTGCACCGGCACGGGCACCTGGCGACGCCGGCCGGACACGAAATGGCGGCTGACCCAGCGCAATCTCGACGAGCGCATTTCGCAGCAGCAGGCCGTGCTTGCCGATGCCTCCGCCTATGTGCGGCCGGGCGGCGAGTTACTCTATGTCACCTGCTCCGTCCTGCCGGAAGAAAACGACCGTCAGGTCGATGCCTTCTGCAAGGCCCATCCGGATTTCGAGATCGTCACGGCGCTGGATACCTGGGACAGGCTGTTCGGCGCCAGCGGCCCGCGGCCACTGTCGAGGAACGGCAGGACCCTGACGCTCAGTCCCGCCAGCACCGATACGGACGGCTTCTTCTTCTGCCGAATGCGCCGCAAGGCTTGAGGGCTCCGGAAATCCACAAACGCCGCGTTTTGACGGAAGGCAATTTTCGTCAAAACGCCTCATACTGGATTGTTTGACACCAGTTTATTTTTGCTCCATGACAGGCCTGTTCGTTTCAAGGAATGGCGCCGCGGCGTCAGAGGAGAGGCAATGTCCCGGAAAACCATTATCCGCGCCGCTGTGGCGCTTCTGGTTGCGTCTGCAGCCTTCACGACTGCTCCCGCTCATGCAGCCACCGATGCTGCCGCCGTGGTCAAGCATTACGCGGCGCTCGCGCAGGCAAAATATGAGGATTCTCTGGCAACCGCCAAGGATCTCGACAAGGCCGTCGACGCGCTGATCGCAACGCCCAGCGACGAGACGCTGAAGGCCGCCAAGGCCGCCTGGATCAAGGCGCGCGTTCCCTACCAGCAGTCGGAGGTTTACCGCTTCGGCAATGCCATCGTTGACGACTGGGAAGGCAAGGTCAATGCCTGGCCGCTCGACGAAGGTCTGATCGACTATGTCGACCCGGCCTATGGCACCGAAAGCGACAGCAATGCGCTTTATGTTGCAAACGTCATCGCCAACCCCAAGCTGAAGCTGGCTGGCAAGGAAATCGACGCCACCAAGATCACCCCGGAACTTTTGGGCGAGACGCTGCATGAAGCCGGCGAAGTCGAGTCCAACGTCGCGACCGGCTACCACGCCATCGAATTCCTGCTGTGGGGCCAGGACCTGAACGGCACCGGCAAGGGCGCCGGCGCGCGTCCCTATACGGATTTCGACACCAAGAATTGCACCAATGGCAATTGCGACCGCCGCGCCGACTATCTGAAGGCGGCCTCGTCGCTGTTGGTCGCCAATCTCGAGGAAATGGTTGCCGCCTGGCAGCCCTCAGGCGAAGCCACCAAGACAGTGGAAGCCGACCCGAAGGCCGGCATTGCGGCAATCCTGACCGGCATGGGATCGCTCTCCTACGGCGAACTGGCCGGCGAGCGCATGAAGCTCGGTGTGCTGCTGCATGATCCGGAAGAGGAGCATGATTGCTTCTCCGACAATACCCATGCCTCGCATTTCAACGATGCGGTCGGCATCGTCTCGGCCTATACGGGCGAATATACCCGTGTCGACGGCACCAAGCTGACCGGCCCCTCGCTGTCCGAACTGGTGGCGGCAAAAGACGCGGCGCTGGATACGGAAATGAAGGCTAAGCTCGGCAAAACGATCGACGCCATGTCGGCCATGGTCAAGCGCGCCGAAACGGTCGAGGCCTATGACCAGATGATCGGCGAAGGCAATGCCGAGGGCAATGCCACGGTGCAGGCCGCGATCGACGGCCTGATCGACCAGACCAAGACCATCGAGCGCGTCATTGCGTCGCTGGATCTCGGCGCGATCGAGCTTGAAGGTTCCGACAGCCTGGATAATCCTAACGCTGTCTTCCAATAATAAAAGGCGGGCCGTCGGATATCTCCGGCGGCCCGAATTCTCATGAATACCCTGTTCCTTCGTCCTGTGCGGCTGGCGCTTCTGCCGGTCCTGTTGTCCCTGATGCCCCTCTTCGCCGTCACCGCCGGCGACACGGGAGGTGAGCGAGCGGATCTGACGCCGAAGGACAGGAAGCGGGTGGATATGGTCACCCGTCCGGCCAGCGATTTTTCCAAGCCGGAACTTTTCGAGGTGATGCAGGGCGGAGCCGCAACCTCGACAAACCCGGTCAATGGCGACGCCTTTTCACATTTCTCGGCGAACCTCACCTTTCAGGAAGAAGAGAGCTTCAAGCTCGGCAATGCGCTGTTTCGCAAGTTCTGGGTGTCTTCCCCTTCCTCCACACAAGCCTCTGACGGACTTGGGCCCCTGTTCAACGCACGGGCCTGCCAGAGCTGTCACCTGAAAGATGGGCGAGGCCATCCGCCGGAAGGTGGCACCGACTCGACCTCGATGTTCCTGCGGCTGGCGCGGCCGGCGCGCACCGACGCGGAGCGCCAGGCACTGGCCGATCTGAAGGTCGTCAACTTTCCCGATCCGGTCTATGGCGCGCAATTGCAGGATCTGGCGGTGCCCGGCATGGCTGCCGAAGGGCGGATGGAGATCACCTATACGGAGGAGCCGGTCGTGCTGGCCGGCGGCGAAACCGTCAGCCTGCGCAAGCCGCGATATGCGGTCAGCGATCCGCAATATGGCCCGCTCGATCCCGAGACGGTGCTCTCGCCGCGCATTGCCAACCCTATGCCGGGCCTCGGTCTGGTCGAGGCGATCCATGACAACGATATTCTCGCCAATGCCGACCCGCTGGATGAGGATGGAGACGGCATTTCCGGCAAGGTCGCCAAGGCACGCGATCACCGCACCGGCGAGTTGAAGATCGGCCGTTTCGGCTGGAAGGCGCAGAATGCCTCGGTGCGCGACCAGAGTTCCAGCGCTTTTGCCGGCGATATCGGCATTTCCACGCCTGATGCACCACGACACTGGGGCGACTGTACTCCCGCCCAGGCCAAATGCCTCGAGATGCCGACCGGCGTGCAAAAGCGTCTCGGCGAGACGGAGGCCCCCGACCCAGTCATGGACCTGGTCACCTTCTATTCGGAAAATCTCGCTCTGCCGCAGCGCCGCGACACTGGCGATGCCGCGGTCCTCTCCGGCAAGCAACATTTCTACGAGATCGGCTGCATCTCCTGTCACCGGCCGAAATATGTGACGCGGCGGGATGCGGCGAACAAGGCGCACGCCTTCCAACTGATCTGGCCCTATTCCGACTTTCTCCTGCATGATATGGGAGACGGGTTGGCGGACGGGCAGCAGGTCGGCCTGGCGGATGGGCGCGAATGGCGCACCGCGCCGCTCTGGGGGATCGGCCTGACCGAAACCGTCAACGGCCACACGTTCTTCCTGCATGACGGACGGGCGCGCACTCTGACCGAAGCCATTCTCTGGCACGGTGGGGAAGCGCAAAAGGCCCGCGACGCCTTTGCTGCCCTGCCCTCTGCCGACCGGCAGTCGCTGATCACATTCCTGGAGTCCCTTTGATGCGGATCTTGCCTTTTCTCACCTGTTTTCTCGGCCTAGCCTTCAGCGCGGCAGCGCAGGATGCGACCCTGTCGCCGCCAGCGCTTCACCTGGACGCAGTGCCGGCCGTGCTGGAAAAGGCCGTGGATGGCTTTATTCGCCCCGGCTATCAGCGCTTCCACCGATCGACGACAGTCCTGAAGACGACGATGAGCGCCTTGTGCGCCACTCCCTCACCAGAAGCGACCGAGGCCGCCGAGGCTGCGTTCCGGGATACTGTTGCGGCGTGGTCTAATATCGAAGTGCTGCGTGTCGGCCCTGTCATCGAGGGCAACCGGTTCGAGCGCATCCTGTTTTATCCCGATCGCAAGAGCACCGGCCTTAAGCAGGTCCAAGCCGCCATTGCCACCAAGGACGAGAGCGCCACGACGGTTGACGGCCTGAAGGACAAGAGCGTCGCCATGCAGGGCCTTGGGGCTCTGGAATTCGTGCTCTACGGCAGTGGAGCCGACACGCTTGGCCAGGAGGAGAACAGTTATCGCTGCCGCTATGGTGCCGCCATTGCCGGCAACCTCGAACGCCTGGCTGAAGAATTGAACGAGGAATGGGACCGGACCGGCGGCATCCAGGAGGCGTGGAAGCATCCCGGCCCCGACAATCCGGAATTCCGGGACGGTCGCGAGGCGATTACCGCCCTGCTCGGCATTCTGGTGCACGGCGCCGAAGCGGTGCGCGACCAGCGCATCGAGACCTTCTACAAGGGCGAGGAAAAGAACACCTTTCCACGCCAGGCGATCTACTGGCGATCCGGCCTGACCTTCGTTTCGGTCGCCGACAATCTGGAGGGGGTACGCGCCCTGATGCACCAGTCCGACATGGTGTCGCTCTTAAATGACGACGTGCGCTCGGTGGTTTCCTCGATCGATTTCGTAGCGAAATCCCTGATCCGCGTGGCCCGCAACGTTTCACCCGATGTCGAATTGGCCGTCACGGACACCAAGGAGCGCTCCAAGCTCGATTTCCTGCTGCTGAACGGCAAGGACCTGATCGTGCGCCTCAACGACGGCTATGGCGGCGCCATCGGCCTTGGCGCGGGCTTTTCCTTCTCCGACGGAGACTGATGCCATGCCACGCAGCGCGCTGATCGACCGGCGTGATTTCCTGAAAGCCGCCGGCGTCGGATTTCTGGCCAGCCTGACGCCGCGATCCGGGGCTGCCCTTGAGCGGACCGACGCCGTCTATGCCTCGGGTCTGCGCGAACCCGACGGATACTATGGGGTGGGGCTGATCAACGAACGTGGCGAAATCCTCGCCCAAATCGACCTTCCCGACCGCGCCCATGGCCTGAGCTTTGACGCCGCCAGCGGTCGGGCGGTGGCCTTTGCCCGCCGGCCCGGAACCTTTGCCGTGGTCTTCGACCCAAAGGGCCGGTCCGAGCCGGTGATCATCGCGACGCCGGCCGGCCGGCATTTCTACGGGCATGGCCATTTCTCGCCGGATGGCCGCCTGCTCTATGCCAGCGAAAACGATTTCGACGGCAATCGCGGCATGATCGGTCTCTACGATGCACAGGCCGGGTTCCAGCGCATCGGCGAATTCGACGCCCATGGTGTCGGCACCCACGACATGTCGGTGAGCGATGACGGGCAGACCCTGATCATCGCCAATGGCGGCATCGAAACCCATCCTGATTTCGGCCGCACCAAACTCAATCTCGACCGGATGGAACCCTCGCTGGTACTGCTGGATGCCCGGAACGGCGCGCTCATCGAGCGGCATGGGCTGCCGGCCGAACTGCGACGACTGTCGACACGCCACATCGACACCGCCGCCGATGGCCGGATCTGGTTTGCCTGCCAGTATGAAGGGCCGCGCAACGACCTGCCGCCACTGGTCGGACATTTCGCCAAGGGCGAAGACCTGACCTTCGTGCCGCTGCCCGACGACATCACCACGGGCCTTGCCAATTATGTCGGGGCTATTGCCGTCAACCGGCAGGACGGCTTGGTTGGTATCACCTCGCCGAAGGGTGGGCTTGCGGTGACGCTTGACGGGCGAACCGGCGCCGTACTGGGCCAAGAGGCGGTGGTCGATGCGGCCGGGATCGCTCCGGCGCAGGACGGCTTCGCGGTATCCTCCTATGGCGGTCGCTTTCTTCAGACCCGTAGCGATGTCGCCTTTGACCAGCACATCGTTCTGCTGGCAAAAGCATAAAACGCCTTGGCTTTCTGCAAAACGGCCCTACCTTGCCCCAATGCGCAATGTCATGGTCTACACCGTCTTCGTCGTGCTCGTTACCGGCATGGGCCTGCTCTCGGGCCTCACCAACATTCCAGGCGATTGGTATCAATCCCTGCAAAAGCCATGGTTTAACCCGCCAGCCTGGGTTTTCGGGCCGGCCTGGACCGTGCTCTATGTGCTGATCGGCCTTGCAGGTGCGCGGATCTGGCTAAAGGCGCCGTCCTCCATCGCCATGCAGATCTGGTTTGCACAATGGGCGCTCAACCTGCTCTGGTCGCCGTTCTTCTTCGGGCTGGAAAGTCCGGCGCTTGGCCTGGCGGTCATCCTGCCGATGCTGGCAATGATCCTCGTCTTCATCGTCAAGGCCCGGCGGATCGACCAGATGGCGGCGCTGCTGTTCGTGCCCTATGCCGGCTGGGTCGCCTTCGCGACCATGCTGAACACGGCAATCTTCATGCTCAATTGAATTATCCGCGCCGCCTGCTTGCCGAAGCTTGAGCGGCATGCCAATTTCCCGCTGACAGAGGGAAGCAGGCATGAACGAGAGCAGTTACGGGGATTTTCACGAGCGGATTCGACAGAGTTTTGCGCGCCAGGGCGCCATGCAGACGATCGGGGCTGAACTCACAAGAGTGAGCCAGAGCGTCGTGGAAATCGAGCTGGCCTTCGACATGAAACTCACACAGCAGCATGGCATCCTGCATGCGGGCGTGATTTCCGCGGCCCTCGATACCGCCTGCAGCTATGCCGCCTACACGGTGATCGAACCCGAGGCATCGCTGTTGACGATCGAGTTCAAGGTCAACCTCATGTCGCCGGGCCGCGGCGAGCGATTTCTGTTTCGCGGCGAAATCACCAAGCCGGGATCCACCATCATCGTTGCCGATGGGCGCGGCTATGCGATCAGCGATGGGCCGGCAAAGCTCATTGCTTCCATGACGAGCACGATGATGGTCATACGCGGACGAGAAGGCATTAGCGGATGAAATTCGAACTGAAATCGGTCTCGGGGAAATCCATCCTGTTCATCATGGCGGTGGATGCCGAATACGGCACCTTCCTGCGCTCGCGCATCGCGCCGCTGATCACCGGCGTCGGCCCGATCGAGGCGGCGGTAACGGTGACGCGGACGCTGTCCCAGCTCGAGACGGAAGACGAGCTGCCGGATCTGGTCGTGTCGCTCGGCTCGGCCGGTTCCAGTCGGCTGGAGCAGACCGAAGTCTACCAGGTCTCCTCGGTTTCCTATCGGGACATGGATGCCTCTCCGCTCGGCTTCGAGAAGGGCCGCACGCCGTTTCTCGATCTGCCGGCAGCGATTGAACTGCCGCTGCGCATTCCCGGCATTCCCGATGCGAGCCTTTCGACCGGCGCCAACATCATCTCGGGCAAGGCCTATGAGGCCATCGATGCCGATATGGTAGACATGGAGACCTTTGCGGTGCTGCGCGCCTGTCAGATGCACCGCCTGCCGCTGATCGGCCTCAGGGGCATTTCCGACGGCCGGAGCGAGCTCAACCATATCGACGACTGGAAGGAATATCTGCACGTCGTCGACCGCAAGTTGTCCTTTGCCGTCGACAATCTCTTCACCGCCCTTGAAGACGGCGTTTTCTGGTTCTGATCTTCTTAACGGTCCGGCTGAAATTATTGCACCGGTACAATTCTGAGATTGCCAGAACGGGCACTTTTCATTAAAGGCTCGTCATGACCCAGACAGCTCTTCCAGACAGTGTTCTCATCATCGATTTCGGCAGCCAGGTGACGCAGCTGATCGCCCGGCGCGTTCGCGAATCCGGCGTTTATTGCGAGATCGTCCCCTTCCAGTCCGCCGAAGAGGGGTATCATCGGCTGAAGCCGAAGGCGATTATCCTGTCCGGGAGCCCGGCCTCGACGCTCGAAGACGGCAGCCCGCGCGCACCGCAGATCATTTTCGACAGCGGCGTGCCGGTGTTCGGCATCTGCTACGGCCAGCAGACCATCTGCGCGCAGCTGGGCGGCAAGGTCGAGGGCGGCCATCACCGCGAATTCGGCCGGGCCTTCCTGGAAATCGAGGAAGAATGCGCGCTGTTTGAAGGGCTGTGGTCCGTCGGTTCGCGCCACCAGGTCTGGATGTCCCATGGCGACCGCGTCACCGCCATCCCGCCAGGCTTCAAGGTGCTCGCCACCTCGTCCAACGCGCCCTTCGCCTTTATCGCCGACGAATCCCGCAAATATTACGCCGTGCAGTTCCATCCGGAAGTGGTGCACACGCCGGACGGCGCCAAGCTGATCGCCAATTTTGTCCACAATGTCGCCGGCATCAAGGGCGACTGGACGATGTCGGCCTATCGCGCCAAGGCCGTCCAGGCGATCCGTGACCAGGTCGGCGACAAGCGCGTCATCTGCGCATTGTCGGGCGGCGTGGATAGTTCCGTGGCGGCGCTGCTGATCCATGAAGCGGTCGGCGACCAACTGACCTGCATCCTTGTCGACCACGGCCTGATGCGCAAGAACGAGGCGGCCGATGTGGTCGCCATGTTCCAACAGCACTACAATCTGCACCTGATCCATGTCGATGCGATCGATCGCTTCGTCGGCGAGCTGGAAGGCGTGTCCGACCCGGAAACCAAGCGCAAGATCATCGGCCGCCTGTTCATCGAAACCTTCGAGGACGAGGCCAAGAAGCTTGGCGGCGCCGATTTTCTCGGCCAGGGCACGCTCTATCCCGACGTCATCGAAAGCGTCTCGTTTACCGGCGGCCCTTCGGTCACCATCAAGTCGCACCACAATGTCGGCGGGTTGCCGGAACGCATGAACATGCAGCTCGTCGAGCCGCTGCGCGAACTGTTCAAGGACGAGGTCCGCGTTCTCGGCAAGGAACTGGGTCTTCCCGACAGCTTCATCGGCCGCCATCCCTTCCCGGGTCCGGGCCTCGCCATCCGCTGCCCGGGCGGCGTGACCCGCGAAAAGCTCGACATCCTGCGCGAAGCCGATGCCATCTATCTCGACGAAATCCGCAAGGCCGGGCTTTACGATGCCATCTGGCAGGCCTTTGCCGTGCTGCTGCCGGTGCAGACCGTCGGCGTGATGGGCGATGGCCGCACCTATGAATTCGTCTGCGCGCTACGCGCCGTCACCTCGGTCGACGGCATGACGGCGGATTTCTACCATTACGACATGGAATTCCTCGGCCGCGCCGCGACCCGCATCATCAACGAAGTCCGCGGCATCAACCGCGTTGTGTATGACGTGACGAGCAAGCCGCCGGGCACAATCGAGTGGGAATGATTCAGGCCTATCCAAACGCCACCGAATTTACGCTGCGATACGACATAACGCACTGAAAACAATAAATTCCTCCTATGCCTATCGACATCTATCGGTGGGCATAGATGGCATTTGGCGGCCTCGCTGACGGGCCTCGCCCCCATTGATCAACGGGAAAAACGAAAGTACCGTCAAGAGTAATGAGGCTTGTGACGGTACTTTTTTCGATATAAGACGCTGAAGTATAAGCGTTTTCTACGCCATCGGCCTCCAAAAACCGCGTGACGGTACTTTTCCGCGAGGAGACCCGAAATATTGACCGACGCAGCACTTAAGTGCTTGAAACAAAAAGCCAAAATGTACAAGGTATCTGATCGTGACGGCATGTATGTGCGCG
Source organism: Agrobacterium sp. a22-2 (assembly GCF_012276985.1). Lineage (GTDB taxonomy): Bacteria > Pseudomonadota > Alphaproteobacteria > Rhizobiales > Rhizobiaceae > Allorhizobium. The sequence continues at coordinate 461,695 of NZ_JAAXMM010000001.1, forward strand.
TCGCGCCGTCGGGTGCCATCTCGTTCAGGCTCGACTATCGGCTGAACGGCAGGCGGGAGACTGTCTATCTCGGCAGATATGCTCGTGACGGAATATCGCTCGCCAGGGCTCGCGAGTTATGCATCGATGCGCGCCGGGCAATCGCCGAGGGGCGGTCCCCCGCCATCGAGAAGCAGCGGGAGAAGCGCCGGAACAAGGAAGCAAAGAGCTTCGGCCAGTTCGGCGAGAAATGGCTGACCAACGCAACGATGGCCGACAGCACGCGCGCGATGCGTCGTTCCATCTTCGAACGCGAACTCATGCCCGTCTGGCGGAACCGATGATAGAGCCATACGGCATGGGCAATGATCTCAGCGGGAAAACGGTGGTGTCTGAAGTGGGCGAGAGGGGCTCTCGGTCATGAAAACCCGATATCAAGTCAATTCGAACAGGCGGTTAAGGCGACGCCACCGCAGCGGGATGTTTTGCAGCCAGACGGCTTGCGGCGAGGGCGTAGCCGCCGCTCGCGCCGTCGATGAAATGAATATGGTGGCGGGAAAGCGGTGTCGGTACAAAGCAGGTCACAAGCGCACTGTCTTGCCGGTGCAGACCGTAACGACAGACCCCCTTGGCTTCCGCATCCAAAAGCAGAGCCTCGATCCGCAGACGGTGCGATTGATCGACATCGACGGTCATCTTCAGGCCGTCGTCGAATTTACGAAAGTCGGAATTGGCCGCGACGTCGCGTGTATAGCGGCGCGCATTGAACCGTCCGATTGTTACATTGAATGCATGCAGGACAATGGTGAGGCCCAGTTGTGTAATGATCGATAGCAATTTTGCTGCCCGTTCCCTGCGCGGCACGGTTACGACTTCGGCTTGAATGCTTTCACGCGAAAAAGCGAAACCGGGGCCTTCCTCCGGCATGGGATGACCGTCCCGGCTCTGTTCTGCCGTTACCGCGACTATGGCAGCGACGAGTTCCTGGAACTGAACCATGGTGGACGAGGATGTCGGCTTGGCAATGATGGAAAAGATTTCGCCATTGTGAGCGGCAATGGGGTTCCAGCGACAGGAGAGGCCGGTGAGGTCGGGCGGACCAACCCCGTCCTCTGCGACGTCGTAAAGCCCGGCCTTCATCTGCTGCTCTGCCCAACTGGCTCCGCCACCGTTGAACATCGCATACGATACCGACTCGCTTGCGGCAAAACGCGCGATGCCGACGTCGAAACCGGCCGAGCGTATGTCGGCCATCGGCACCAGGGCAACCCGCATGGCCAATTTCATTTCCTCCCGGATCCACAGACGGATCGAAGCCAGGACCTCGGCTGCTCTGTCTGCGTATCGGCCGGGCACAGCCACCATCGCTCCGTCGCCGCCGAAGATGAAGGGAAGGTCGTGCGCGCCGAACGCATTAAGGAGCGCCGAAATGATGCTGGCTCCGGCCATGTTGACCGCCTTGTAGCGTCCCTCAGCAATCGCCTGGGTGGAGCCGACGATGTCGGCGACCGCAAGAACCCATCCTTCCGGCAATGGCATATAATTGGATGCGTCCGCCACGCCCTCGAAGCGGGTCAGCACCGGCAATGACTGATAGAAGCTGTCGTCGGAATTTTCCTGCATGGCGAGAAGCCTAGCATAGTCCGGCGGCGGGCGCATCATGTCGACCTGTGGCGCCGTGCGCCGACCTTGCCGTCCAGATCGCTATCGCATCAGCTTGTTCAGCATCGGCGACGAGGGTTTCCCGGCAGCCGCATCGCGATGCAGCAGGATCAACCTTTCCGCTTCCGACAATGCGTGCCGGCGCAGATCCTCGACCACTTCTTCGACGCGCTGCTCCGGGCCAAGCGGACGAGGGCTCAGTATCGTCACCTTTTGGCGTACGCCGCGGAGTTTCTCCTGGCCGAGCGTCGTCCAGTCGCCGCCAGAATAATTGACGAATGCCTGGCTTGCGATGACTTCTGAATCAAATTTCTTGCTGAGCAGTTGAAGGCGTGCAACCTCGTTGACCGCAGAGCCGAAGGCCGAGAAGGTCAGTCGCTCCTCCAGCCCGACATTGCCGAACATCACGTTGCCGACATGCAGACCGATCCCGTAGTGGATCCACGACTGCTTGTTCTTCTGGCGCCGCTGGTTGAGTTCCTCGACCCGGGTCTGCGCCTGTCTGACCGCGGACATCGCTGCGCGGCAGGCCTCCTGCGAGGGCTCCCGATGACGGTCGCACGGATAGACGGCAATGAAGCCATCGCCGAGAAAACTGAGAATCTGGCCCCCATGGCGGTTGAACGGCGTGGCGATCGCCTCGAAGAAGTCGTTCAGCGTGTCGATATAGACCTGTCGCCCTTCCTTCTCGGCAAGCATGGTGGAATGGCGCATGTCGCCCATGACAAGTGCAGCCCGAATGGTCTCGCCGTCGCCGCGGCGGATCTGTCCGTTGAGGACGCGTTTTCCTGCGTCCCCTCCAAGATAGGTGGTCAGCATGTTGTTGGAGAGCTTATCGAGCACTGCCATCTTGGCAGCAACGGCCAGATGGTTCTGGATATGGAGCAGGGCTTCGATCATCGGATCGGTAAAGCCGTCCTTGGCGCGCGTGGACCAGGAACCCATCATGCCCTGCACCGACTTGTCGCCGAATGGCTGCAGGAATGCCAGGTAATCGGTCATGCCTTCCTTGCGCAGGTCCTCGAAAACGGGGAATTCCGCGTCCCCGTCAAGCAGAATATGCCGGCGTAAATGACTAAGATTGTTGCTCAGGAGCGCGTAATAGGGACTAAGCAGAAATGTCTCAGGGCTACCGGCATCATGCCGGTAGCCCTGGATGGTCAGGCCGCTTTGCGGACGCCAGGTGAAACCAAGCGCATCGTAAAGCGGGTGGAGCATTGCAAACGACAGATGGACCCGGGCAATCGGCACACCGGCAGCCGAAATGCGCTCACAGGCCCCACGGACGAGATCTTCGAGGCACATGCTGGAAAGCGCTGCCTGTGTCAGCCAACTCGACACGCGATCTACGAGAGTGGCAGAAACCGTTCCGATACCAGCGTTTGTAGTCCGAAGCCCTACAGCAGCGCCGATCTCCGTGGTAGTTTCTGTCATTTTTTCCTGTGTCTGCTCGCGCGACGCAGGGGAGGCACGCAACAGCATGGATCCCGGAGTGGGCAAGGGATTTTGAGGATCCATCGGCCGGGTCGCCTTTCTTGGTACTAACGATTGAACAGCCTTCCCGCACTCGTTTGGCGGTTTCTTTCAACTAGATTGGTGCGATAGCCGCAATCTACAATGGCGGGGACGCATTTTATGATTGTAGCGTCGTAACAGTTTCGTCATCCGGCCGAGGCGGCGAGCAGTTCCTATGGGTCGGCGAAATCGCCTTTCAAACGGTCAGGTGGGGCCCGTGCATCCCTGTTTTGCGGCCTCTTTGGGATGGCGACGACGATCAGTTCCGGTGTTATGAGAGGCGCGGAGATGAGCTGGAGTCATAGAGACGCATTTCTCGGCGGGGCGAGCGGCTGGATATCGCCATTCGGTTATCGGCACCTGCCGCGTTGCAGTTCGGGGGGCAGTCGTCGGCTGACACGCCCCGCTCCCAGTACCACGCCACATACTTTAGCTTCGGGTCGTGATTTCGGGCCTTCAAGACGCCCTTGATGGTGCGTACATCCTTCTTTTCGCAGGCGACCCAGATGAAGGTTTCCGCATCGAGAGCGGCAATTGAGGTGATAGCCTCTTCGGCGAGCATCCCACTTGAGCCGATTGGGTAGTTCGTACGATGAAGCCTGTGCGCGTAAACTATCTCATCGCCCTCTGGTACGTCGTCGGCGCGGCTGCTTCTTTCTTCATGCTTGTCGTATGTCGTATGCACCGTCTGCGAGAAAATTCCTGCCGTTTTGGGCTGGGGGGTAACAATGAGAGTGATCGTCCTTCAGGACCAGATCATGGCAGCGTGGAACAGACGCAAGATCTCCAATTTTGTGGGTCTGGTGAACGAGAGTATTGGCACGCAGTTTCATGATGATCCGGCAGAAACAAGGTTCTCCGAGGCTCTACCGATAGTTCTTCTGTTGGCCGCAGGGTCCGGCACTCTCGAAGCAGCATCAGACAATCTCACGGCTATCCGGGATAACGCCCTTCGCCTCAGGCCGACGACTCGTGTACTGAAACCTGAAACCTGACCATTGCCCGGCGAGCCCTGCCTTCAGTGGCTTTTTCACGGAAGATATTACACCAAGCCAGTCATGGACGGCCTAAGACGGCCACTATCGCAAATCCCACGTTTTCACCCTGACCTGATCAATAAGACCACAGGGACCGACAATATCTGGAACCTTTGGCACACCGCGCGGATCGGGCGTCCGGCTGCCATGATGGAACTCATGAACAAGGCCGTATGGTAGCGGTGCTACCCCGCTGCTCGCAAGCACTGGCAAGCTCTATCGGCAGTTGGTGTGGCCGCATTTTCCTCATCAAGGGTTTATTGGACAGGCCGCTCCGACAGTATCCGGCAGGAAATTGACGACAGCACAAATCTTGGCCGGGGTCAGCGGTGCCTCGAATGAATAGTTTGCATCGAAAGGGGAGTGAACACCGAAAATGGCCCGTGCGTATTGATCAACGACGACCGATCCACTCGATCCACCACCTGTCGAAACGCCGCTGACCAACATACCATCATAACAGGACGTTATCGCGCCACCCGCGTAGGCTTGAATTTTTAGATTTTGTATCGCGGGATTGTAGTGCGGTCGGAAAAAGTTACGGGAATCGTTATTGCAGGTTATGCCGTAAGGCATCAGTCCGTAGGCGCTGTAGCTTGGATCAGGTAAGGCCCTCTTCGAGATTGATAACCGCGATGTCGTGGGCAGTCTGCCGATCTGCGATGTATCGGGAGAAAGCAAGGACTTCGGTTCCGCGTATCTCGCCGAATCTCGGATTCGTGCCGTTGTTGTAACCCGGATATACGCGGACATTCTTGAAGAAATTGCCGTTGCTATAAACGCAATGTGCGGCTGTAACAATTGCCTTCGCGCCCACGGTTGGATCAATCGAGACGAGTGCTCCTGAGCATTGCCCGCCATCCGAGATGATCTTAACCAATTGTGGGATTATCCAGTTCATCGGAATGGCTTGGATCAAGTCGACTTTCGGCAACGATCCGCCGCAAGGTGGGACGGTGTCGCGAGACTCGTCCAAAGCGACTGTACTTGTTCCCCTTCCAGTCAGGAGATTGGTTACAAAGGCTTTTGGTGGCGCAAGCGATCCGCCGCAGACTATTTGCTTGATGGTAATTTCGGCGGGTTCTGGCGACGTCTCTTGGCCCAACTCAGTACACGGCAGGAGGAATAGAAAATAGAGTGCTATTCTGAAATTGCTCATGCTCACCCACCCAGCTTGAGTTTTATTCTTCGTCACAAACTTAACTACGTTCGACGCAACTGGCTATTCAAATATCTCGGCCGCTTCCTCAACTAACCGCCGACAAATTGCGATCGGGCCTCCCGCTGAGATGGCCCGGCAGCACTTTCCTGTGTCGCTTCAGCGGCCGACCGAGACACCATTAGTGAACGCTCAGAGAGCGTATCAAAGTTCATTGTTACGATGACAGGCCGTCCGATCCGTTCGCCGGATAAGCGCAAGATGACGTGGTGATGCCAGTATCCGACGCCGGGGGAACTTGCAGTTCGGCTGCCGCGGCAACCCAGTCGCGATCTCCCCCCCTAGAACGCAAAAACCGCCCCTAGATGGGAGCGGTAATTGATTTATGTCTGAAGTGGTTGCGGGGGCTCGCTTCAACGAATGGCATAAAAGGGCTGTTCTGCGGCCCTCCAGCTTCCGCATTGGCAAGGCCGAGAATACCAAACAGCTCGCCGCGTAGCTCCGCATGAACCTCGCCGCGCTTGGTGCCGGGGGTCAGCACGATCTCGCCGATCAGCGAGCGCAGCGCCTCAGCTGCCTGCCTGCCGCCATCTGGATCGGCAAGCGCCTCCGTCAGACGTTCCACCCGCAGCCGGTAAAGGTTGGCGACGTTGGGGTGGATATCCGGGATGTCGTCCGGGGACTGTGACAGGCGGGCGGTGATGTCGGCCTTCTGCCGTTCGAGATCGTCCATACGCGCCTTCATCGACGGCTGGTACATGCCGTCCTCAATGGCGGAGATAATCCCGGCGATTGCCTTTTCGACCTTCGCAAGGTTCTTCCGGTCGATTGCCGCCTGGGCGCGCCGATCATGGTTCAGCCGGTTCATTTCCTCGGCATAGGCTTTTACAACCTCGGCCACCGCTTGCGAGGATACCAGTCTGTCCTTGATACCGGAGAGAACCCGCGCCTCGATCTTCTCGCGGGTGATGGACCGACCATTGTCGCAGATGCCGCGCCTGTGGTGGTTGAGGCAGGCATAGCGCCCCGGCGTGATGATGCCGAACTTGCCGCCGCAGCATCCGAAGGTGAGAAGGCCGGGCAGGAGGGAAACAAGCCTGACCGTCAGATGCAGCCGCTTCATCCGCCCTTCGAGCGTATTAGCCGGGTTCGGGCGGAAGATCGCCGATATCTGGTTCTGGTGGTTCCGGACTGCTTGCCAGAGGTCATCTTCGATCATTCTCAGATGTGGCACTTCCGTCTTGACCCACTGGCTTTCCGGGTTGGGGCGGGAGACGCGCTTGCCGGTGGATGGATCCTTGATGAAGCGCTGACGGTTCCAGACGAGAACGCCGGTATAAAGCTCGTTGTTGAGGATGCCGGTGCCGCGCGTGATATGGCCGCGAATGCTGGTGTCTCCCCATGCCCGTCCAAGCGGACCTGGAATGCCTTCACTGTTGAGATCCGTCGCAATCGCCTTCGGGCTTTTGCCACTGGCGAACTCCCGGAAGATGCGGCGGATGATGTCGGCTTCCTCGGCAATGATCTCACGGTCGCCCCGGACCGGTTCGCCGTTACCGTCGAACTGTTTGAGGACACGGTATCCGTAGCAAAGCCCGCCGCCCGCCTTGCCCTTCTCCACCCTGCCCCGCAGGCCGCGATGGGTCTTCATCGCGAGGTCTTTGAGGAACAGCGCGTTCATCGTGCCTTTCAGGCCAACATGCAGTTCGGAGATTTCCCCCTCGGCCAGGGTGACTATGGTGACAGCGAGACTATTCCGCCTCGGGGTCATCTCTACCCGCACGGGTGTTGCCATTGTCGTTGGCCGCCACCCGTGCCATCTGTCGTCCGATCAGCCGGGCAATGTCGAGAACGACTCGTTCAAGGTTCTCCTCACCCGCGGCACGTTTCTTCGACACTGCCGTCCGCGTTGTTTGCAGGGCGTGCATTGTCGTTTGCTGCCCCCTGCCCCTTGTCGTCTCCGTGCATGTTCGACCTGCCTTTCCCGGATGGAAAGACCATGTAAGAACCAGAGACAGGACAAGGAAAAGCAGGAATTCACCACCTATCGAAGGGTGTCGCAGAGCGTCGAAGGACCAGCGGAAATCTTCGACTGCTACGTCTTCGCCCTCGATGAACCTGCCAGACCGAGAAAGACAAGAACCGCCTGATTGAACCGAGCGATACCCTCGTCGTCCAGCCGACCGACCCTTATTCCCACCTTGGATTTGGGAACAGTCGTGATCTTGTCCACCATCAGCCGGCACGGCGAATGCAGGCCATTGCGCTCGTTGGGCTCCACAGGCAGACGAAACAGCGGCGCGTCTGTCTCATCCGTGGTGAAGGCGCAGATGGTGATGAAGTCCGCAGCGTCGAATGCCTTGTCCTGCACAACGACAACGGGGCGTGGCTTGCCCGCGTAGTCCTTGCCGCTTCGCTTGTAGACTGCCGAACAGGCTACAGCAAATTCTGCAATCCTCCGATCATGGTCATTCGCGGTGTGTCGCGCCACATGACGCACAGAAGAAAAAAGGCCATCTGCGACTGGGAGTGGCGTGGGAACAGATGGCCAAACCATTTAAAGACGACTGCTAGAGATAATTGTGTTCCAACACCAACCCGCCGGCGGTTGCTGCTTCGAAGGCGCGCTTATCAGGCCACTCCTTATCAAAAACTATAGACGAAATCTGAACTGGAATGCCGACGGCAACTGAAAAGGGCGGAATATCAGCCAGCGCAACACTCCCCGCGCCTATGCGCGCCCACTCGCCTACTCTAATATTTCCAAGGATGTTGGCTCCCGCTCCGATGAACGCTCCGCGGCCCACCTTGGGATGTCTATCCCCCCGCTGCTTGCCTGTTCCACCAAGGGTGACGCCATGGAACATAGTGACGTCATCCCCAATCACCGCGGTTTCTCCAACCACAATACCCGTGGCATGATCGAGAAGGATTCCTTTGCCGAATACTGCGCCCGGATGAATATCGACCCCAACGGTGACCGACATTCTCTGCTGCAACGCCAAGGCAATAGGATATCGGCCATCAAGCCAGAGTTGATGCGCGACGCGATGAAAGGAAAGAGCAGCAAACCCCTTCAGAAATAAAAACGGTGTCAGTCGATCCCTCGTTGCAGGGTCGCTCGCGCATATCGCCTCTAGATCTGCACGAGCAGCTATTCCGATCTCCTCGTGATCTGCGAGAACGGTGGATATCAGATCGCGCAATGATACTCTTTGAAGGCTGTCACCCGCGAAAATACATGAAAGTCTGATCGAAAGAGCTGAGGTGAAGCTATCCGCGCTCAGAACGGTATGATGCAACACTTGGGCGAGCGCGGGTTCGGTTTCGGTCCATGCTGTCGCCGTACGCTGTAGATCGGCCCAGCATGGATCATTGCCGGGCTGTGCAGCCTGCGTAACCCTTCCTCGAAAAATCGCACCGCCAGGTGATAGATTCACGGACATAGTGTTGACCTTCGCAAATGTTCACTCCCCCGAGACAGTCGGAGCTGCAGGATCAAGGTTATCTCGCTTCTTGAAGCCCGCTGGGTTAAGAACCAGAAACCCGGAGCATAGGATCAAGGCGATCCCGGTGACTGTGAGCTTGTCCGGCAAATCTCCAAAGAACGCATAACTCCAGAACGCTGCAAATATGAGATAAGAGTAGTCAAACGTGGCTATCACGGCCGGCGGACCGACCTGATATGCTTTCGCCAGTCCAACTCCGATTCCAACGATAAGAAAAGCCAAGATGGTCACCACAGCCCATTCCCGTGACGCCATGGGGACCCAGTTACCGATTAGGAAGGGATAGATGGATTGGGACTCTGGCGATAAGTTCAAGGCTGCGAGTCCGATAGTCGCGACCGTGCCAACCATCAGCAGTGTATAGTTCAACCCCAAAGCGAGAACGATTGGCCTTTCATCGGCGCATTTCGTCCGTGTGATGACCGCAGCTATCGCATAGAAGACCGCGGCGGCAACAGGTATGAGCGCTGCCAGCGAGAAGGCGTCGCTTCCTGGACGAATAATGAAGAGTACACCGATGAAGCCAAGAACGATGGCAACCCAGCGGCCTCTGCCAACCGGCTCACCGATTAGAATTGCCGAAAACAGAGTAATGAATAACGGCCCTGTATATAGCGAAGCCGCAATGGTCGACAAACTGAGAACAGGTACGCCCGCATAGATCGCGATGTACATCATGACAAGCAACAAACTGCGCAACATTGTCCAACCCAATGAGATGGGACGAAAATTACGAAATGATCCGAAGAATGCGACTGCGCCGATTGCGGGAACTGCAATCAGCGAGCGCACAACGAACACTTGCCAAAGCGGCATATGGGAACTGACATACTTTACAATCGTGTCCGCAAAAGCCATTGCAAAGACGGTAACAACGATTACCGCGACGCCGAGCACAGGCTGTTCTGACTGACCTCGGCGTGGGGGGGATTTGCCAATATCAGCCAACGTAGCCCACCTTCTTTTCGATGATGAAGAAGCAGGCTTCGTGGGTATGGGTGCCTCTTCGATAGGTGCCGTGATCTGGCTCCTGCCACTTGCGTGTCTCGGAATGGACAACTGCGACGCTCAAAGGCAGGATCGACTTTAGATCGTCCTCGGTCATGAACGTGAACAGCGTGTCGCGATAGTAATATTTGTTTGCACCAACCTTTTCGCCTTGCCCGAAAGCCACGTCCCCGGGTGTGAAGGCGTTAAAGGCCGCTCGTCCGCCGGCTCGCAGCAGATCGGCGATCTTGTAGAGAGCCTGGGACGGAGATTCAAAATGAGGGATGCTGTTGAAGCAAACAATGGCGTCGAACTGTTCAGGGATGAACCCGATCGACAGAAAATCACCTGCGACAAGACATGGTTTGCGCTCCCCCAACGCTTGGCACCTTTTTGCAAAAGTGGACAATGCCGCAGGCGAGAGGTCTGCAGAGACGACATTTAAGCCCCTTTCGAGAAAGGGTTCGGAATTGCGCCCATCGCCGGAAGCGACGTCAAGAACATTGGAGGCCCCGCTGACGAGAACCTCGTCGATATGCTCCATGAGGAAACCGTCGGGCACTCCTCCCCACGCCCTCTCGTCACGATGTTCAAGGTAGTAAGTTTCCCATCCGGCATGAGAATACCGCAGCGCTTCTGACATGATACACCTATAAGTTGAATACCAAATTGAGTGCGGTAGTATCGGACATTGCCTAAACGCCCAATCTTGGTGAGTTTCAATTCATGAGGGAGAGCTTGGTCGGGCATCCTGCCCCGTCGCAAACCTTCACGTTGACGGAGGAGCTGACGACCGTGCGCTTGAACTTGTCATTGGCAAGGTCACCGTTCTGCATGGCGAAAATGTTCGACCAGAATTCCTTCCACTGGGACATGCTGTGGTCGTAGCCCTGCCCCAGCTCCTGCAGTCCGACACCTCCCCTGGCGACCACTTCACTATCGATCAGTGCTCGAGTTTTTTCCCGATGCTCGATGTCATGGTCGCCGACATGCATGTCCCAGAAACGCCAGTCGATTCTCTCGCGATTCTCCTGGATGTACGGGTTTTGCATGAGGCTCTTGTGGAGTTGGGCTATATACACCTGGCACACGCATTCTCCGCCCATCCCCCGCAAGCCGATGGCGTATTCGCTGCCATGCCGAGCATCGACCAGCTGCCGGCGCGCTTCGTCCAGCAGCAGGACATTGCTGGCGAGCGCTTTCCGATCGAGGTCGGCAACGTCGACACCGATCGTCTTAAGGAAATCGTCGTACAGCTGGGGATGTGCCAATTTTGCCTTGCCGCAGCCAAGCTCGTCGTAGAGAATATCCGCGAGGAAGCTGCGCATCGGGCCGTCATCCAACCGTGCGATCAACAGCGCAAGATCGGCGATATAGTAAACGGTGAAGTAACGATACTGCGCGAGTATCTCGCGGATCATTGGTGCAGGAGCCGTTTCAAGATAGGAAAAGATCTTGTCGGCTTCGACCATGGTCTTGTCTTGAATAGCGTCAGCCTTATCCCAGAATGATTGGGGAGTAATGTTTCCCCAAGAAGGCTGCGAAGCAATATTTGATCCAATATGGCTGTTCATTGCATGCCTCTCTTTCGGATATCTGTTGCAATGAGATTAGATTTCGTCTTTCTGGAGTGATTTACAAACGAAAAATTTTACAGCTATATTGAGTTGAACCTCACAGTATGAGCGGCAAGGTTGTGAAACGAAAATTGCCCCCTTTTTCATCCCTTGCGACTGCGGAATCGGTGGCCCAAGAGCGGACGTTCACTGCTGCGGCTGAAAAATTACATGTCACCCCTTCGGCAATCAGTCATCAAATCCGCGGTCTCGAAGAGTGGCTTGGCTTTGCCCTCTTTCTAAGAGACGTGCGGTCGGTTCGGGTGACTGAGGATGGAGCCGCATATCTTGAGAAGGTCTCAGCCATTCTCAACAGTCTTGAGACGGTAACTCTTGAGGCCATGGAGCAGGCAGGAAAACAAAAGCAGCTTCGTATCCAGACCACAGATTCGCTCGCAAGCCGCTGGCTTGTAAGCCGGCTTCCCAGTTTTCAGGAAAAGTATCCCAAACTTTCAGTCAGGATCGTGACCCGAGAATTCACGGAAGCGTATCGTCCGACGGACGCCGATATCGCCATATTGTATGGTCGCGGGGAATGGACGAATTTCACTAGCAGCCTGCTTCTGCCAGAGGCCATACTGCCAGTCTGTAGCCCGGAACTTCTTTACGACGATCCGATTGAGATCTTGCACAAGAACAATTTGCTTCACGATGATAATCTAGGGACGACATGGGACGATTGGCTTTCGTTTGCCGGCCTCAAGGCTCCCCTGATCAATCATGAGCATGGGTTGCATTTCAATCACTCGCACTTGGCGCTACAAGCTGCAGAACAGGGGGCCGGCGTAGTCCTGGCAAGTCTGCCACTCATTATTGACGCGCTAGACAACAACAAGCTTATCGCACCATTTGGGCAGCGATTGGAAACTGGTTTCGGTTACTATATTGTTCAGTCTCTTGATGTCGACCAGCAAAAGCGAAGCCAAACTCTCGTTGAGTGGTTAAATTCGTGTTGGGAATAGCGGTAAAGTGTTCTTTGAACCGCAGCTGGGTCGCCAACATTCGTGTGCGGCACAAGTGCCGATGCTCGACATGATCGAGGCCGGTTGGCTGACTGATCGCATGAATTTGGCGGCATTGCTCGGCTCGATTTCTCCGCTGGCCATTCGCTTGGCACGGCCTTGGGTGCTTGGGTCTGGCGGTTATGTGTTCGTCCTGACCATGCATTACGATTTGGTCTGGATGATTTCGACCGGGCTTGCGGGCGGTGCTGGCTTGATGGCGTGCTGCGGGATCGGCCGCCGCCAACGCCAGTCATTTGAGACGCCGCAAGTATCCCGATTTGTCAGCTTTCTGCCGCCGAATAGATCAGCTGCGCAAAATCAGGATTTGCTCAGCAGCAGCGTCCGTTTGATAGCGGTTGGTGGGCGTTTGTAGACCTCCTGAAAAACCGCATTGAAGCGTCTGAGATTCCCGAATCCAGATTGCAGCGCAATGTCGGTTATCGGAAGGTCCGTTTCTGTCAGCGGGTGCTTGGCTCGCTGCACGCGCACCGTCTTCGCCACCTGCATCGGGCTAGCTCCGAGATGCTTCTGAAATGGCTCTGTTGCAAAATTTCATATTGAAGGAAGTGCGCGCCCTCCTGCGGGTCGTTACGACCTCGACGACGACGCCCGCGCCCGCATGGCCAAGTACAACCGGAAGATTCCTTCCGGATCGGTTCCCGAGAGCGTGAAAGCATCCGTATGGCATACGCCTGTGTGGGGTAATCCTCACGAGCACTTCGCCTTTCTGCGGCGGCGCAACGTCAAGCTCGACAATTTCTAGCGGCGACTGCGGCACGTGATTTCATCATGATCCTCATTGTTCATTGAGTTTTTGGAAAGCGGCGCGGACAACCTGGTCTCTCGGGACATCCAGGGGCAGTAGTGTCCCACAGTTCACGCACCATTTGCCGTAGCAGGAAAGCCTCCGCCCACCTGTCCGTCGTGTCGTTGCCGTCCCTCCCCGTGATCGAATAGGGTTTTGGACCCAGTTCACAGGTAAAGACCAGTTCCTCATCCTCGCCCGCGCGGCTTCGCCAATTTCTGAAACCGTAGCCCCACCATTCAAGGAAGAGATCGATCCACGGACGGTGATGTGGAAAGGATATCTCGATCTGCACCTGTTCGCGCGATGCGACACGGCCGTGAAAGGCATGTGCATTCTGTAGAATTCGCTGGATCAGTACGTGGTTTTCGTCATCGACTGGAAAGGCGAACTCGCGGCCGACTAGAAAGTGTGACAGGTCGGCCAACAATGGCAAATCGGGCCGATGCTCCAGCAAATCGAGCGTAAAAAGCAGATCCGTGGTCATCCGATCGCGATGCGTTTCGATGAACACGGGAATGCCGGCGTCGTCTGCAAGACGCATCCATCCATCGAGCAGCGGCAGGCAATCCTCTATCCGACGTGGACGGATATCCGGTTGTAAATTGATGTGGCTGACCGGAAATTCCGCGGCAAGCTCCAGCGCCAGATGCAAATCTTCGACGCAGCGGGGAAAGCAGACTCCTTCGATCTTCAGGCCAGTGCCTCGGATAGTTTCGTTCAGGCGAACAACATCGTGGCGGTTCGTGTAGTGCGCACTGATGCCATCGAACCCCGCCTCCGCGATCATCGCGATATTCTCGTCGAGACTGCGCTCGTGTCCGTCCGTATGCCGGCGCTCCATGGCCCAGAGCGATTGAAAGATCAGCAGCTTCTGCATCACGCGGCCCGCGCACTCTTCAGCAGCGCCTTGAGGTTCACGCCAGGATCCATCAACGCGGCGGGGTCTGGGCTTATCCCGGCGGCGATCAGCATCTCTGCAAGCTTGATCTCCTTGGCGAGACTGTTGCCGGGGCCAAGGCCTGCGGCGGCTACAAGACAACCGTCGTCGAGGTAGAATTCCAGCTCGCCCTCTCCTACCGGTCGAACGACCCTCTGGTGGCCCGGTTGCGGCAGGCCCGCAACCTGCAGGCCGAGATCGTACTGGTCGGACCAGAACCAGGGTATCGCGGAAAATGCTTCACCGGCGCCGAGCATATTGCGGGCAGCGGTCTCGGCCTGAGCACGAGCATTGCGCCAGCTTTCAAATCGTACATGGCCGGTGCCCGGCCGGAACACCGCCGCGCAGTCGCCTACGGCGAAAACGTTTGGTGCGCTGGTGCGCAGATACGTGTCGGTCAGAATTCCATTTCCCGTGGCCAGTCCAGCCGCTTCCGCTAACGCGATTTCAGGCAAAACTCCGATGGCGCTGACAACAAGATCAGCGGGCACCATATTGCCATCGGTCAAAGTGACCCCATCAACGCTAATTGCCGCAACGCCCCGATCCAGGTGGAAACGCACACCTTCGGCCACATGTCTGGCATGGAGTTTTTCGGCGAAACGCACCGGCACAGCGCGCCCCAGCGGCTTCGGGGCTGCTTCGATAGTGCTGACGGCAACGCCTTTGCCGCGCAACACTGCCGCAAGCTCCATGCCGATCAATCCGGCGCCGATGATTGCAACAGTCTTGCCGGCCTCAATGCGTGAAAAAATCGCCATCGCATCCGCAAACGTGCGGAAGTCCAGTGCGCATTGGGCGCCGGGACAGGCGAGTTGCCTGGGCCGTGCACCCGTGGCGAGGAGAAGTTTGTCATAGGTCAGCGTCCGCCCATCATTGAGAAGTATGGAGCGGGAAGCAGGATCGAGGCGCGACGCCGACACGCCCGCAAGGTAGGCGATACCGACCGCCTGCAGCGCTTCGGCGGTGCAGATCGTCTTCATCTGAACGGCACCCTCCAGCGGTTTGGAGAGTGGCGGTCGCTCATAGGGCAGGTGCGGCTCCGTGCCGACAAGTGTGACGGGTGCGGAGAAACCTGCCTCGCGCAGCGCAAAGGCCGCACGGGTGCCGGCTTCCCCAGCGCCGATGATGACAATACCGTCCATGTGTTCTCCGTGTAAAAATGGTGACCGGCGCGCAGGATCAATGCGCCGGCCGGGGAGGATCAGTTCTTCTTGGCGTATTCGACCATGTTCTTGGGCGTAACCAGTTCGAAAGGCACCCAGACCTCCTTGTCGACGCTTTTTCCCTGCGCCAGCGCGACGGCTGCATCCACGGCGCTTGCCGCCTGTTGTTTGGCATTCTGGAATACCGTCATGTCCAATTCGCCCGCCGCCATCGCGGCCAGAGCATCCTGTGTCGCATCGATGCCGACGACGATGACATCGTCCATCGACACGCCGGATGCCTTGAGCGCCTGGATCGCGCCGATGGCCATCTCGTCATTGTTTGCGAAGACGACATCGATCGGCTGGCCGGCGGTGATCCAGTTGGTGGTCATGTCCATGGCATTCGTGCGCGCCCAGGCGGCCGACTGTTCGTCGGCGATCGTGGCGGCCTTGCAGTCGCCCGCCGCGAGCGCATCCTTGAACGAGGACGTGCGGTCACGCGAGGCCTGGTGGGCGAGATCACCCATCAGAATGTAGACCTGCGCCTTGCTCGCCTCGCCCTTTTCCTTCAACAGCGAACAGGCCGCCTCGCCCCCCAGACGCCCGGCGTCTGTCTCTTGGGAACCAACATAGGCCTGCTTTTTCGGCAGTTTGTCGACATTTTCGGGCTCGAGATTGAGATAGACGAGCGGGATGCCCGCCTTCGCGGCCGCCTCGCTGATGCCAGGGGAAGCAGACGTATCCGCCAGTGTCATGATGATTGCGTCCACCCCCGCAGCGATGAAGTTGTCCACCTGACTGCGCTGTTTGGAAACGTCGGTTTGCGCATCCTCGATTTGAAGATTGACGCCGTTCAACGTGGACGCCCTTGCCTGCAGCCCCTCGCGCAGCAGCGTCTGGAAGTTGTTGTCGAAGCTCTGCATTGAGACGCTAATCGTCTCGGCCGACGCCGTGCCCGCCATCAAGACGGCCAGAATGGCCGCCGTGTAACCAATTTTCATGTCATCCTCCCGTTGAGTGCCGGACCACTCAGGTCCATTCCGGAGGCCCAACGGGCCTAGTCGTTTCGGTAGCTCTAGTTCAGGGCCACGCGAACCTCACCGTCGATCACCTCGGCCGGGAATGTCTTAAGGTTCTCGCACGCAGGCAGCCTGAGGGCTTCGCCCGTGCGATAGTCGAAGACACCGGAATGCTTGGGACATTCCACCTCGAAATCCATGACCAGCCCTTCCGCCAGATGGACCGCTTCGTGCGTGCAGAGGCCTGCCGTGCAGTAGACGCTGTCGTCCGGCCCACGATAGATCGCGTAGGTGCGACCTCCGTGGTCGAAGCGGATGGCGCCTTCCTGTTCGATGTCGTTAAGCTTGCAGGCTGCGACCCAGGTCATTCGGCTGCCCCCCTGACTTCGACGCTTGCCTTGCGGGCTGCGAGTTTTTCCTTCCGCCTGCGATAGCGTTCCTGCATCTGAGCCTCGCCCTCGGGGGAGCCGTCGTGCCAGGTACCGAACCACTTATCGAGCGGGATCAGGGCGTCACCGTAGTTCACTTCGAAATACTTGTGATGCAGGTAGTGCGCATAGGCGTGGCTATCGACCAGTCTGTCCTCGCCGATCTCGACCTTGTCGAAGCCGACATGGCCTGGAATTGCCCCAAAACCCGCATAGTGAAGCTGGTAGAGCATGATCATCGGGTTGGAGGGCAGCAACAGATGGTAGAACGCCGTTCCGAAATAGAGCAGATGCTCGACCGGATGCATCGACAGCGAGGACCAGGGCGAAGGGTTCACCGAATTGTGGTGGACCGAGTGCACCCATTTGTAGAGCAAGGGCGTGTGGATGAGCCGGTGTATGCAGAAGAAATGGAACTCGTGGATGATCGGTACCACGATCGCGACACAGGCGAGCGTCCACGGATTTTCCGCGAAGCTGAGCCACGGCGCATAGCCGTTGGCGTAAGCCCATAGCATCCCGACCTCGATGGTGGTCCAGATCACCACGCCTGAAAGGAATGTGCGCAGGATGTTGTCGAGGTTCTGACTTTTGAACCAGAAGGCGTTGCTCTTATTTTCGGCCGGGAACTTGCCGTTGTACTTGAAGCGGTTCTCCTGCCGTTTCAGCACATACAGATGCAACTCGAAAGCACCGTAGAACAGGAAGACGCAGATGACGTTGACCGCATAGAGCCAGGCGATCCAGCCAACGCTCAGCGTGTTCATCGTGTCTACCGACGGGATCACCCAGGCCCAATACGCCACTGCCGAAGCAGCGAAGATCGTATTCCAGGGAAAAAAATACTGCGGCAACCACTTCAGGATCGCCATCAACCGCGTGGGAAACACGAACAGCGGCGCATTTCGAATGGGCTCGTTCGGCGCCCAGTCACCGCGCTTGTTGCGTGTCCCATATTTCAGATCATCCATCGCGCTCTCCCTCGGAAGGCGCCTCGTCGCGCCCGCAAAAATCTGTCAGCTATTGGATGAGCGTCTTAAGCGTCCTGTGCGATGTCGCTCCTTCGACGCTCGGCTCTCCTGCTGGCTATGAAAGTAGCAGGGACGCGTCCGAACGCCGAAGCCTTCCTTGATCTAATTAGATCATGGAAGGCTTTCCTTGGTGATGGTGATGAACCGGATGGGGGCCAGATCCGGCTCGATGTCGGTCAAACCGATACGGCGGAGAACCACATCGAGCGAGCGCCGTGCCTGCGCCTCTGGCGCCTGATCCAGTACCACATCCATGATACCGTCACGTAGCGCCGAACGCGTATAATCCGTCAGCTCGTGCCCGACGAAGAACACATCGCGCCCGCGCGAATATCGGCGAAGCACCTCGATCAAGGCTGAATTGGCACCACCCGCGTTGTAGAGGCCGGCGAGTTCAGGATACATCTCTAATGCTGACCACAACCGATCGGCGCTAGAACGTTCCTCGTCGCCTCCAAATCCCAACCATTCAAAAGTGGAGGGGCCGGGGTTTTCGTGAAAATAGTCCGAAAAACCCCGGATCCGATCGCGATGCACCTGATAAATCGGATGGCAAATCGCTGCGACCGGGCCGGGCCGACGGGCCATACGGCTGATGTAGAGCGCCGCCGTTCGACCGGCCGCATAGTTGTCAATGCCTATGAACTCTCCCACGCGCTCGGAAGCGCGGGTAACGACGTGGACGATGGGCAATCCCTGCGCATCAACCTTTTTTATCGCGGCGCTGATCACCGGATTGCTGGGCACTGCCAATATCAGCCCGGCACGTGAAAGATCGCTGGATACGATCCGCCGGGCAATCTCTTCCGGATTCATCTCTTCGGCAAAACTGCGGTGCACGACTACCAGCGGGTCGAGGGTAGCCGCAATTCTCTCGAAAGCTTGTGAAAGGCGGCGGTAGAAGGTCGTTTCGGGACGAACCATCAGCACCTCTATGCGCAGAAGGCCCCGATGGGTGGATGGAAGCGTGCGCGGATATTCTAAGCTCCGCGCAGCAACAATGACCTTTTCGACCAATCCGGGGCGAACCCCGCCGCGGCCGTTAAGGACCCGTTCAACCGTCGCTGTTCCCACTCCGGCAAGACGGGCAATGTCCCGATAGTTCGCTTTGCTCACTTTATAGACCCTCAAACAGGCAGCCATAGAGACCTTGCGTGAAGGGCATTGTCTATCCTGAAGAGCGAAAATTTGACTGACTATTACCGGCCACTCTCAGGTTGGCTCTGTTGCAAAAATTTCATATTGAAGGAAGTGCGCGCCCTCCTGCAGTCGTTACGCGGTCTGATCAAGTCTCTGGGCGAGTAGAGCTACCGCTTCCGTCAGCGCGCTCGGTCTGATGCCAAAAGCCCGTTCAACGATGCGGGCTTCGCCGCGAATGTCACCGGGCAGATTGAAAATCGCTGCCTGCCCTTTGCGCAATGCCCGCATCACCTCGAAGCCTTTGAGCGTCGCATAGGCCATTTTCAGCGTCTTGAATCCCCTCACCGGCCTGATCAACTGTTTCAGCTTGCCATGATCAGCCTCAACGACATTGTTCAGATATTTCACCTGCCGATGCACAA
Organism: Agrobacterium sp. a22-2; assembly: GCF_012276985.1. GTDB lineage: Bacteria > Pseudomonadota > Alphaproteobacteria > Rhizobiales > Rhizobiaceae > Allorhizobium. The sequence goes on from NZ_JAAXMM010000001.1 coordinate 481,096, forward strand.
GCTCTCCAGGGCATTTGTCTTCGGCCTTCCATTGCGCGATGGCAATGCCGTAGGTCGGCGCTTTGTCGGTGTTGATTACGGTTGGCGTTTCCCAGTTCTTCAGGCCGTTCAAGGCTTTGCCCAGAAAGCGTTTGGCCGCTTTGGCATTGCGGGTCGGTAACAGATAAAAATCGATCGTGTTGCCGAATTTGTCGACGGCCCGATACAGGTATGTCCATTTCCCGCGGACCTTTACATAGGTTTCGTCGACACGCCAGCTCGTTGACTGCGGACGGCGCCAATGCCAACGCAGCCGCTTTTCGATCTCCGGCGCGTACTTTTGAACCCAGCGGTAAATCGTGGAATGATCGACGGGCACGCCGCGCTCACCCATCATCTGTTCGAGATCACGATAGCTGATGCCATAGCGACAATACCAGCGGACCGCCCAAAGGATAATCTCACCCTCAAAATGGCGCCACTTGAGCCGAAGGTCCGCGCAGCGAAATCGCTCATCAAAAGCCCCGATGAAAATTCTCAACGCTCCTTCAGGCACAATCGGAATTTGTGCAACAGAACCCCATCGAAGGCGTTGTTCACGAGAATGTCGATCCGGCCATAGGCGGCTGCGACCTGGTCGACTGCAACTGTGATCCGGTCAATCTTGCTCACGTCGCACACAACACCCATTGCTGTGCCGCCAGCTTCCACAATCTCTGCGGCGACCCTGTCGACACCTTCATACGCTCTTGAGAGAACTGCGACCTTCGCGCCCTCCGTTGCCAACAGCATGGCAGTTGCACGGCCGATGCCACGGCTTGCACCGGTGACGATTGCGACCTTTCCTTCAAGTCTTCCCATGATTTTCTCCGATTTGGTAAGGGGCGGCACGGTTCAATGCCGCAGCATCGACTGGACATACGGGGACGGCACTTCCCGGGCTTCGTTCTGGGTGACAAATGACGTGACCAGGAGCGCGAGACCAATCACGGCCGGCAGGGCAGCGGCGGGCTTTCGAACGCCCAGATGAGAAAGGCCCGACAGGATCAGATGGAAGAAAATGCCAGCATAGGCGAGATCACTGAGGGGAACACTGACGCGCGTAAGGATCGCCGCGGGGCCCAGGACCTTGACGATGATCATCAAGGGGATGAGGTAAGCGGCCTGGTAACCGAGATCGGCCAGGGCGCGCCGTACCCACTCCGATTTCGTGGCGTAGATGAATGCGGAAGCGAGATAAAGCAGGGACAAGAGTGCCGTGCTGACCCAGTATACGTAATATGCAGACATAGATTTTCCCTTGCCGCTGGAGGGCCAGCAGCATCCTGATGTTTGAGTTTTCGTGTTGTGGGTGAAGCGCTTTCGCAACCACTACCCGGTGCATGATCTGAAAATGTCGTGTAAGATGGATACTTGCAAGTAGGATGAATTACTTGCTGATAGTATGGAATTACAGACCATGAGCGATAGCGGTATCAACATGCACGAAGAAATGCGACGCGCGTTCGCCTTGTTGTCGGGCAAATGGAAGCTGGAAATCATGTGGCTTCTGAACCAGCGGGTCTATAGATTCGGGGAGCTCCGCAAAGCGATCCCCGGCATTACCCAACACATGCTGACAGCCCAGCTACGCGAGCTCGAAGCTGACGGACTCGTATCCCGGACGGTGTTTGCGGAGGTTCCGCCGCGCGTCGAATATGAAATTACCCAGAAGGCACGCGGCCTCGGCCCCACTATGGAAGCGTTGACGGCGTGGTGGAACGAGTATGGACATAGCGTCCCGATGAAACCGAGCGCACGGGGCCGGAAATCACAAAAATGAGCTGTCGTCTCGGGCGTCGCCTTCGCCTCGATGGCATTCGAACCGTCGGTAGTGGGTCTGATCACCTCACGCAATCAGAGGTCAACTTTCTTGCATAGCCAAGCGGATCCTAAAGTTGTCAAAAGAGGAATGACAACATTACTGAGTCTGAGACGTTAGTCTTCGGGAAGAGCGTCCGGCCATTGCTGCGCCCCGTGGAGGACACGACAGTATGCGAACTGTCGTCGCCGCCACTGCATAGGCGACGACGTCGAGCGGACCGGAAACCACCCGTTCGCGTGTCTCCGCGATCCGCCGGGACGGCCGCTTTCAGGGAAGATCAGAAGTCGACGAGCCGCAGCTACGATCCGTTCGTCGACCGTGATGACGGCGGCCGGATTGTCGACCGCAATATGCGTAAAAATACCGTCGCGATCAGAGAGCGAAGGCGGACCAGGCGAGCTTCACGTTTTCAGGTCGCCTGCCCTGCAGGAGAGCAATCGCACTCGTTGCCAAACCCTCACCTGCAAAGTCCGGCGTTATCGTTCAGAAGGAAAGCTGGACCTTCATGGACCGTGTCCTGTCGGCAGCTGTTTCAAAAGCCGTGATGGCGTCCTCTAACTGGAACACCTCCGTCAGCAGCGGCTTCAGGTCCACTCTGCGGCAATTGATCAGATCGATAGCCAGCGCGAATTCCTCATGGAAACGGAAGGTACCCTTCATCTCGATCTCCTTTGCGACCACCATATTCTGGGGGATGGCGACATCGCCACCAAGGCCGAGTTGAACCAGGACCGATCGGGGCCGGAGGACCTCCAGACCTGAACGGACTGCCCGCTCGTTGCCCGATGCCTCAAATTGCACGTCGAAATAGCCCTTGTTGACCGCATAGGCGTGAAGCTGCTCCGGGTTCTCCGCGACGTTGATGACGCGGTCGGCGCCAATCTCCAAAGCCTTTCGCAACACGGTATCCATCATGTCGGTCGCGACGATCTCGCGGGCGCCATGGGCGCGGGCGGCGATAATGGCCAGCGCGCCGATCGGGCCGCAGCCGGTGACCAGCACCCGTCTGCCGATCAGCGAGCCAGCACGAGCCACCGCATGCAATGTTACGGCAAAGGGCTCGGCCATGGCCGCCTCGTTGATCGAGATGCCGTCCGCCACCTTATGGCATTGCCATTGCTCGGCCACCAGTCGCTGGCGGAAAGCACCCTGGATATGCGGCATCGGCATGGCGCTGCCGTAGAAGCGCATGTTCAGGCAATGGTTCTGCTGGCCGGCGAGGCAGTATTCACAGGCGTTGCAGGGACGGCTCGGCGACACCGCGACCCGGTCGCCGACCACAAGGTTGGATACGCCCTCGCCCAGCGCCTTTACCGTGCCGGCCACTTCGTGGCCGAGGATCATCGGCTCGCGCAGCCGCACCGTGCCGAAGCCACCGTGATTGTAGTAATGCAGATCGGAGCCGCAGATGCCGCCGGCCTCGATCGCCACCTCGACCTGGCCGGAGCCAATCGCTTCGACCTGTCTCTCCTCGATTCTGAGATCCTTGGCGGCATGGATGACGACGGCTTTCATGGGCATGACCTCAAACGACTGCGGTAAGAAGGGAAGCACCGGCAAAATGCGCGGCAAGATTGTCGCGCACCAGCTTGCCCATCGCCTTGCGGGTTTCTATCGTGCCGGACGCGTGATGGGGCTGCAGCAGCACATTGTCGAGCGCCAGAAACCGCGGATTGAGCTTCGGCTCGCCTTCGAACACATCGAGCGCCGCCGACCCCAGTGCGCCGGTCTCCAGCGCATCGAGCAGTGCCTCTTCATCGATATTGGAAGCGCGTGAAATGTTGATCAGCATGCCGTCCGGGCCGAGGGCTGCAATCACGTCCTTTGAGACGATATGGCGGGTGGCGGCAGATGCGGCGAGCGTGACAAACAGGAAATCGGCATGGTCTGCCAGCGCGACGGGATCGGCGATGAAGGTCATTCCCTCCGCATAGGGTTTGGCAGACACGTCGCTATAGGCGATATCCATATCGAAGCCCTTGAGCCGCCTGACCACTTCAGAGCCGATACGTCCAAGTCCGAGCACGCCGGCCTTGCCGCCCCAGATCCGGCGCTTCAGGGGATAGAGCCCCTTGGCTTTCCAGCTTCCATCCCGCACCCAGCGCTCGGCGCCGATCATGCCGCGCGACTGGCACAGCATCATGGCCACGCCAAGATCGGCCACGTCGTTGGTCAGCACATCGGGCGTATTGGTGACGCGGATGCCACGTGCGCGGCAGGAAGCGAGATCGACGGCATCATAACCAACACCATAGACAGATACGATCTCCAGGTTCGGCAGCTTGCCGATCAGCTCGGCCGAAGCGCCGAGTTCGCCACGGGTGGCGATCGCCCTGACATTGGCCGCGTGGGCATCAAGGAAGGCGTCACGATCCTTCGCCTCGTAAATCTTGTGCACCACGTAGCGGTCTTCGAGATCGACGAGATCCCAATCCGGATAGGGGCCTATCAGCAAAAGTTCGGGCTTGGTCATGGTGTACTCCGATCATCTGTTTGGCCGGCCCTGTGGATGGCCATGAGCAATTGGTTGGTGGTGATCACGGCCGTCTCCGCAACTGGCCGTTCCAGCACGATCTCAGGCATCACAGGCTGGTGGTGATGCCGCCATCGACATACAGCGTGTGTCCGTTGACAAAGGAGGAAGCCCTGCTCGACAGGAAGACGGCAGCACCGACCAGTTCGTCGACATTGCCCCAGCGTGCGGCGGGCGTGCGCTTCTCGAGCCAGGCGGAGAACTCCGCACTCTCGACCAGCGCCTGGTTGAGTGGAGTCTTGAAATAGCCGGGCGCCAGCGCATTGACCTGCAGGCCGTATTTGGCCCAATCGGCGCACATGCCGCGGGTGAGGTTTTTCACAGCACCCTTGGTCGCGGTATAGGGCGCGATGCCGGGACGTGCGAGTTCACTCTGCACCGAGGCGATGTTGACGATCTTGCCCCGGCCCCGACCGATCATATGCCGAGCCACGGCCTGGCCGACATAGAACACGCTGGAGACATTGGTCTTCAACAACTGCTCCCAGCGATCGATCGGAAAATCCTCCAACTGTGTCCGGAACTGCATGCCGGCATTGTTGATCAGGATGTCGATCGGCCCGACAGTTCGCTCGATCTTATCCACGCCGTGCTGCACCGCATCGGCATCGGTCACGTCGAAATCGCTCACAACAACCACATGCCCCGACTGCCGCAACCGTTCGGCCGCAGCCTTCAGCTTGGCACTGTCACGGCCGTTCAGGACGACCGAAGCACCGTGTTCGGCAAGCCCCTGTGCAAGGGCGAACCCGATTCCCTGCGATGAACCCGTCACCAGGGCACGATGCCCGGAAAGATCGAAAAGTGGGAAGGTCATTCAAACCTCCTTACGATATGAGAAAATGCTGACTTAAGTCGGAAGCGGGTGGACCGCGTTCAAATGTCGACGACCAGGCCCTTGGCTTTCAGAACCGCCTCAAGATTGCTCACTTCGATCACCGATTTGCCCTGCTTGTAGGCTTCGATAAAGCCGGCCTCGGCATCCTCGCGTGCCTGCGAAAGCCTTGCAGCCTCCTGGGCTTCCCCACGGCGCACCACCACCAGTCCATCGGCATCGCCAACGATGATGTCGCCCGGATGAATGATCTCTCCACCAACGATGATGGAATCGTTGACCGCAGCGATGGTTTCCTTGACAGTGCCCTTGATACAGACGCTGAGTGAGAAGACCGGAAAACCCAAATCGCGGAGCTGCAGCGTGTCGCGCACGCCGGTATCGGTCACCAGGCCGCCGATGCCTTTGGCCAGGCAGGCATTGGCAAGCACATCGCCGAAAGATCCTGCTTCCTCATATTCGCCGGCCGACACGACGATGATATCGCCGGGCTTGGCATAGTTGATGGCCAACTGCAGCATGATGTTGTCGCGCGGGGCACATTTGACGGTAAAGGCCGGACCGCACAATTTCATGCGATAGTCGACGGGCTTCAGACGCGAGGACAAGGCGCCGCGGCGCCCCTGGGCTTCATGGATCGTCGCCGGCGAAAATTTGGCAAGGGCGTCGATATCGACTTTTGCAGGCCGCTCGGCGATGTCTTTGATGTGGATCACTGGATTCCTCCCACGGTTAAGCTGGCGGCGGGCACGTCCCGCCGCTTATTTTTGTTTGGTTTGCGATTTGGTGGTGGTCGGGCCGAGGCCTTACGGGATCGGGTCGAATTTCAGCTCGGAGAGCGGAACGACCTTGTCGGCGCGGGTCATCTTGTATTCGGTATCCGGGCCAAGCCACTTGTCCCAGATCTTGTTGATTTCGCCTGAGGTGTCGAGCTTGCGCAGCACTTCGTTGATCTTGGCGGTCAGCGCCGGATTGTCCTTGGCCATGCCGATGCCGATCGGCTGGAACAGCATCGGATCCATGATCATCCGCATTTCCTTGCCCTTGGTCTTGGATTCGTTGACGAACTTGGTCGTCGTCATGGTGTTGGCCACCATGCCGCGGGCCTTGCCCTGCTGGACGGCCAGATAGGCAGACGCCGTATCCTGGAAGGTCAGCGGCTCCGACTTGTTGAGCTTGATCGACATTTCCGAGGTCGAACCCTTGGTCGATGCGATGCGCTGGCCCTCATAGTCCGACTTCTTCTGGCCTGCGTCGTCAGCCGGAACGATCAGCATTTCCTTGGCGAGGTAATAGGGATCGCTGAACTGGATCTGCTCGGCCCGGCTGAGGGTGTAGGCAAGATTGGCAACCGTGATGTCGACACGACCGAGCTTTACCTCCGGCACGCGCGCTTCGACCGAAACCGGCTTGACCTCGGCCTTGACGCCAAGTTCCTTGGCAATCGCATTGCACAGGTCGACGTCGAAGCCAGCCATTTCGCGGGTCTTCGGATCGGGCGCGGCGAATGGCGGTACGTCGGCAAACGTCGCGCAACGCAGGGTTTTCGCCGACATGATGGTGTCGAGTTGATCCGCCTTGGCCGGCGAGATGACCGCAGCGCCGGCGAGAGCCGCGGTAAGCGTCATGCATTTCCAGTTCATTGCTGTTCTCCTTTGTTATTGATCATGAACCTCAGTGACGCAGGTCGGCGAGAAACCGCTGGGCACGGGGATGGCGGGGATTTTTAAAGAACTCGTCGGGCGGGGCCGTTTCGAGGATTTCACCGGCATCGATGAACCAGATGCGGTCGGCGACTTCGCGGGCGAAACCCATTTCATGGGTGACGCAGAGCATGGTCATGCCTTCCGCCGCCAGGCTCTTCATCACGGCCAGAACCTCTCCGACCATTTCCGGATCAAGCGCGCTGGTCGGCTCGTCGAACAGCATGACAGGCGGTTCCATGGCAAGCGCCCGCGCGATCGCCACCCGCTGCTGCTGCCCGCCGGAAAGCTGGGCCGGATAGGCTTGCGCCTTGTCGGCTAGCCCGACGCGGTCGAGCAGCTTCAGCGCCTTGTCATAGGCGACATCCGGCGCCACACCCTTCACGCGGATGGGCGACATCGACACGTTTTCAACGACAGACAGATGCGGAAACAGGTTGAAATTCTGGAACACGAAGCCGATGCGACTGCGCAGCAGGTTGAGCTCCCGAGTCCGCATCGGCGCATGGATGTTCTGACCGTCGAAGCTGATCGAACCGGCGCTGATCTCCTCCAGGCGGTTGATGGTGCGGATCAGGGTGGATTTGCCGGAGCCGGACGGTCCGCAGATCACCACCACCTCGCCGCGAGCCACCTCCGCATCGATGTTCTTCAGGACTGGGTAGTCGCCATAGCTCTTGTAGACATTCGAAAGGCGAATGGCCTGAAGATCTTGGCTCGGGGGTGCTGACAAGGTCATGGCTGCTCCGATACGATTTTGGACGGCGCCAGCGACACAGGTGCCGCGCGATTGGTCATGCCGGCGCGCCTGCGCGTGATCCGTTGCTCGATGACATTGGCGACATGCGTCAGGCTCCAGCAGATCGCGTAGTAGACGACGGCCAGGATGAGGAAGACCTGGAACGGCTGGGTCAGCAGCTGGTTGTTGACCTGGCTTGCCGCGAACGTGAGGTCCGGCACATTGATGACATAGCCCAGCGTCGTGTCCTTGATCGTCGAGACAAAGGTGGAGATGATGCTCGGGATCATGTTGTAGAGTGCCTGCGGCAGGATGATGAACCGCATGGCGCCGAGATAGCTGTGTCCCAGCGCCTTGGCCGCTTCCATCTGGCCATGACCGAGCGCCACGATACCGCCGCGCACCACCTCGCTGAGAAAGGCGCCCTGATAGACGACCAGCGTCGTCAGCATCGTCACGAAGCTTGGAACGTCCGCCCCGGTCCAAAGCGGCACCAGGAAATAGCTCCAGAGGATGAGCATGAGCAGCGGCACGCCGCGGGTGACGTAGACCAATGCCGTGACCGGCCACCGCAAGAGCCGCCACTTCGACAGCCGCGCCAGCGCAAACAGTATGCTGACAGGGAAGGCCAAGGCGATGCTGAGCGCCGAGAGGATGAGCGTGTTGGCAAGGCCGCCGAGGGGGCCGTTCGGATATTGGCCGATCAACAGTAGAAGCCAATAGTCCCTGATGATCGCGAGGATATCGTTGATCACGCGCGCGCTCCCCGTACCGGATCCGCGCGCATCGACAGATAGGCGCCGGCCCCCATGATCAACAGGGAGAAGAACAGGTAGAGTACCGTGCCGATCAGGTAGATCTCGAAGGTGCGAAAGCTCAGGTTCTCGACTTCCTTCACGGCATGGGTCAGTTCCGGCGCGCCGATGACGATGGCGAGGCTGCTGTTCTTGAACAGGGAAACGCTGTGATTGATCAGCGGCGGCAAGGCATTGCGCACCCCTTGCGGCAGGATGACGAAGCGCATCGCCGAGAGATAACCATGGCCGAGCGCCTTGGCCGCCTCCATCTGCCCGGGGCTCACGGAGCGCAGGCCGGAGCGCAGATCTTCGCTGAAATAGGCCGCCTGGCACAGGCCGAGGCCGAGGACGGCAAAGATGGTTTCAGCGTTGTGGGCCACCAGCCAGGCGGTCAGCCAATCCGGCAGAAGCGTGAATATGCCGAAATACCACAGCATCAGCTGCACGAGCGTCGGCACGTTGCGATGATAGGAGACATAGACGGCGACAATCCTGTCGCCGAAGCGGAACGGGGAAAACCGGATGCAAAGCAAGGTGAAGGCCAGCGCCATCGCCAGCAGCCACGAGCCGAAAAAGATCACGAAGGTCATTTCGATGCCGTGCAGCAGCATCGCGGTATAGTCCGGATTGGTCAGGATTGCCGAGAGATCGAACCCTTTCACGGCTTGCGCTCCCCACCATCGACCGGCTCCTCCCGAGCCGGCTGCGGCCGCGCCGTCTGCAAGCCGCCCATGACCTGAAGCGTCGGCGTGATCTCCATGTGCCCAATGTTCATCGATACCGGCGCCGCAATCGCAAAGGCGATCGCCTCGGCGATGTCGGATGCCTGAGGCAGTTCGAAACCGTCGATGAACCGTTCGCGGATGCTGGGGTCGTTGCCGTGGACATGGTTGAAAATGTCGGTGGCGACCCGTCCGGGGCAGATCTCCGTCACACGCACGCGCTTGCCGAAAGCATCGAGCCGCAACTGGTTCGACAACATGGCTACGCCGGCCTTGACCGCGTGATAGGTCGAATTGCCGCCGAAATTATAGTTTCCGGCGATGGAGGAGATATTGATGACATGACCGCGATCACGCGCCACCATGCCCGGCACGATCAGGCGGCAGATATGCAGCACGGCACGAAGATTGACGTCGACGAGCAGGTCGATATCGCCTTCGTCGGCCTCGAGGAATTTCTTTGGCCGATCGACGCCGGCATTGTTGACGAGAATGTCGAACTGAACACGGCTTGCCAGCTCGGCAATTGACGCGCGATCCGTGACGTCGATGACATGAGGGATGCAGCCGGTGCGGGACGCCAGTTGCTGAAGGGCATCGCCGCTGCGGGCGATGGCATGAACTTCGATATTCTCGCGCCGAAACCGCTCCACGACGGCAGCGCCGATCCCGGAGGATGCGCCGGTCACCAATGCGGTCTTGTAATCGGAGAAAGGCATTCTGAACCCCTTGTTGTTGCGTGAGACACTAGCGAAGCTTTAATTCCTTGCCTAAGACCGATTATCTCTGGAGCAATAAGCAACTTGTATGGAGGGCCGAAACCCACGGCCTCCCAACGGATTCAGTTGCCGTCGGGTCGCTTTGCAAAAGGCGGGCGGGTCTGTAAATATGCGCTTGCGCAGATTGAAAAGTACCCGATCCTCATGGACATCAGACGTCTCAAATCTTTCATCGTGATCGTGGATAGCGGCAGCATAACGCGCGCCGCCGATCTGTTGCATATCGCCCAGCCGGCGCTTAGCCAGCAATTGGCAGCACTGGAGGAGCATTTCGGCCAGAAACTGCTGATCCGCAGCCAGCAGGGCGTCAGCATGACGGATGCCGGTCATGCGGTTTACCGCCATTCCCAGATCATTCTTCGCCAGATGGAACAGGCGCAAGCGGATGCATCCGCCGCCGGCAATTCGCTGGCCGGCCGCGTTTCCGTCGGGCTTGTCCCGTTCAGCAGTGCCGCCACCCTGTCCGTCGAGCTCCTGGCTGAGACGCGCCGACGCCATCCCGGTATCCTGCTGCATCTCACCGAAAGCGTCGGCCAGACCTATAGTCAGATGATCATGAACGGCCGGTTGGAAATGGCTCTTATCCACGGGACCGGACCGATCAAGGGCGTGCGGTTCGATCCGATTCTGAGCGAGGAATTCTATCTGGTTGCACATCGCGACTTCGGCATCGAAGCCGACAGTAAGCCGGTGCCGCTGGCCGCGCTCGATGGCATGCCACTTCTGTTGCCGCCGGCTTACAATTTCGTCCGCCGTGCGGTGGATACCGCTTTCACCCGGACGCGTAATACTATGAAAGTGGTGGCGGAGGTCGAGATCGTCCGGACCCTGGCCCGCGCAGTCGCGGCCGGTCTTGGCGCCACCATCATGCCGAAGGCCATTGCCGACCGCATCGTGACGGAAACCAGCGAACCGCTGATCTGCCGGATCATCTCCCCGCGGATCGAGGAGACGCTGTCGTTGTGCGTCTCCGACCAGAACCCGCTGTCGGAGCCTGCCCTTGCGGTCAGGGACATTCTGGTCGAGCTGACAGAAGGTTTGAAATACTAGGTTGTTCGCCCGATCGCAGTTTCAGCGCATGTCCCGGCAGAATTCTGCGATGCGGGCGCAGCCCTCGGTCAGCATCTCCATGCTCGTCGCATAGGAAATGCGAAAATAGGGGCTCATGCCATAGGCGGCACCCTGGACGGTGGCGACATGGTGTTCTTCAACCAGGGCCATGACGAAATCCACATCGGTGCCGATCTTGCGCCCGCCCTTGCTGGTCCTGCCGATCAGGCCCGAGATGTTTGGATAAAGGTAGAAGGCACCTTCCGGCTTGTGGCAGCACAGGCCTTCCACGTTCGAGAGATTTTCGATGACGAAATCGCGCCTCTCCCGGTAGATCGCCGCGCGCTCCTTGAGCAGGTCCTGCGGGCCGTCGAGTGCGGCGATAGCTGCTGCCTGGGTGAGAGTGGATATCCCGCCGCCGTTCTGGCCGTTCACATTGCTGATCGCCGCCATCAGTTCCTTGGAGCCGCTGGCGCAGAAACCAAGCCGCCAGCCGGTCATGGCATAGGCCTTGGAGACCCCGTTCATGGTCAGCACGCGGTCGTAGAGCCGAGGTTCGACCTCTGCAATCGTGCAGAACTCGAAATCATTATAGACCAGATGTTCGTAGATATCGTCCGTCAGGATAAACACATGCGGATGGCGCAGCATCACCTGCGCAATCGCTGCCATTTCCGCGCGCGAGCAGGCGGCCCCCGTCGGATTGTTGGGAAAGTTCAGGAACAGCCACTTGGTGCGCGGCGTGATCGCGGCTTCCAGGTCCTCCGGTTGCAGCTTGAATCCTGCCTGCTCGTAGCAGGGTACAGCAACCGGGACGCCGCCGGCGAATTTGACGATATCGGCATAGCTGACCCAGGATGGCGTAGGGATGACGACCTCGTCACCGGGGTTGCAGGTGGCGAGCATCGCATTGAAGATCACCTGCTTGCCGCCGCCCGATACGACGATCTGGCTGGCATCATAGTCGAGATTGTTGTCGCGCTTGAACTTCCGGCTGATTGCCGCCTTAAGCGTCGCCGTGCCGTCCATCGGCGGATATTTGGTATCACCCTTCAGTGCGGCCGCATGGGCCGCCTCGATGGCATGGGTCGGCGTCGGAAAGTCCGGCTCCCCGGAAGACAGGCTGACCACCTTGATGCCCTGGGCAGCCAGTTCCCTGGCACGCTGGGTCATGGCGGCGGAGGCGGAGATGGATACATTCTTCAGGCGGTCGGCGGTAATGGACATCGGTGTGATCTTTCGATGGAAGATTGTAATGAGGTCGCCGTGGGACGACCTGATTTGTTTCAGCTGGCGAGTTCGCTGGCCGGTGAGAGAGTAGCGCCAGCCGCTTCGATCTCGCTGCGAACGATCCGCGCAAGCTCGAGCGCGCCGGGCGTGTCGCTGTGGACGAGAATCGAGCGTGCCGGCATGGCGATGACGCTTCCGTCGATCGCCTCGACGGTTCCATCGACAAGAAAGCGGCGCACGCGTGTGCGCACGGAGGTTTCATCCTTGACCAGCGCGCCCGGCAAACCACGGGCAACGAGCGCTCCACTTGCATCATAGGCGCGATCGGCCAGGAACAGCGCCAACGTCTTGAGTTTGGCGCGTTTTGCCGCCTTTTCGATCTCGCTACGGGCCGTCACGAAAACGACGATGCGGGAATCGACGGCCGCAATGGCATCCATCATCAGGTCGGCAAGGGCGGGGTCGCGGTTGACCATGTTGCCCATGGCCGCATGGAAGCTGAAATGCCCCACCTCAACGCCCTCGCTCCGGGCAATCGCCATCAGGGCACCGAGCTGGTAGAGCATCTGCTGGCGCAATTCGTCCGGCTGGAACGGTATTTCGCGACGGCCGAACCCCAGGCGATCCGGCAATCCGGGATGTGCCCCAATGCCGACGCCATTCTGCTTGGCCAGCCGAACCATGCGCGCCATCGTCTCGGGATCGCCGCCGTGAAAACCGCAGGCAATATTGGCCGACGACACGATTTTCATCATCGCCTCGTCATCGCACAAGCGGTAAGGACCAAATCCTTCGCCCATGTCGGAATTCAGATCGATCTTCATCGCGCTCTCCTGTGGACAGTGAGTGTTTCAGGCCATCGCCTTCAGGGCGCGTTTGACCATTTGGGATGTGGCCCTGACATCCTCGACGTATCGGGTGACGGCCCGCTCCACGGCGCGCGCCTCTGCATGCGTGGATCGCACGAAGCGCAACCGGCTGCCGATCCGGGCCTGGCCGAGGCGCCACAGATCGCATTCGATAACACCGGCAATTTTTGGATAGCCGCCGGCCGTGTTGGCATCGCTCATCTGCACGATCGGTTCGCCGCCGGGCGGAACCTGGATCACACCCGGCACGACGCCATGGGAGCGCATCTCGACGTTTTCCGTCGGCAAGATGGGATCTCCGGACAGGCGGTAGCCGGTGCGGTCGCTGCGCGACGAAATCCGCCAGGTCTGGTTCCAGAAAGCGGCACCGTCATCGGCAAAAAGCCCATGTTCGCCGGCCGGCAGGGCGCGGATCAGCAAGGCTCCATCGGAAGATTGCGGAAAGACATCGCTTAATGCCGCCACCGGATCAACCACCGCGATGCCGGAGGCCGGCACCGGAAGAATATCGGGGTTCTCTCCGACCGCGATCCGGTCGCCCTTTTCCAACGGCCGTCCGGCATGGCCACCGAAGCCGCCACGCAGCGAGGTGCTGCGCGAGCCCATGACCGGCGGCACATCGAGGCCGCCGGCGATGCAGACATAGGCACGCGCCAGTTTCGGCGGCTGCCTCAACTCCAGAACCTGCCCCGCTTCGGCGCCATAGGCACACCACGACATGAGTTCGATCCCGTCCAGAAGTGGATTTCCATCGGTGCCGGAGACGACGAAGACCGTGCGCTGCTTAAAACGCAGGCGGAACGGGAAGGTCTGGATTTCCAGAACCGCTGCGCTCTCGTCATTGCCGGCGAGACTGTTGCCGATCCTCACGGCCAGCGGGTCCATGGCGCCACTGGCCGAAACGCCGATGTCGCGGTAGCCCGGGCGCCCGAGATCCTGCACGGTGTTGAAAAGACCGGTTTCGATGATTTCGATCATAGCTCGATCCTCTCCGGCACGAACCGCACCGCATCGCCGGGCGCCATCATGGCCGGCGTCGGCGACAACGGATCAAACATCTGCAACTCGGCAAAGCCTATGGAATTCCAGCCGTTGGGACCGGTCAGCATGGCGACCCCCGTCTGCATGCCGCCAATGGTCACGCAGCCCTTTGCCATCTTCAGCGATGGCACTGTCTTGCGCGGCATGTAGAGCCGCGGATCGAGGCCATGCAAATAACCGAAGCCCGGTGCACTGCCGAGCGCGAAGACCCGGTAGGTCGCCTGATGATGGATCCGTACGACCTCCCGGTCGGTGAGCCCGGAAAGGTCGCACAACGCCGCCAGATCCGTGGCGAACTCTCCGCCATAGTGGACGGGTATCTCGATGGTCTTGCCGACGAGGTCGATACTCTGGGAAGTGTCCCATGCCGAAAGCAGTCGGCCGACGACCCCGTCCGGATCCTCCGGCGTTTCCCTGAAGATGGCCAGCAGGTTGGTCATGCCGGGAATGATTTCGGCCACATCCGTCCAACCTTTAAGCGTCTGCGTCAAAGCCCAGATCCGGCGTTGCGCCGCCAGATCGAAGTCGCCGGGCGCCTCCAGCAAGAAGGATCTCGTGCCGATCAAGGAGATGCGGGCACGGCTCTTGCCAGCCGGAATGATCTCGTAGGGCAGGTTCTGTTTGTTCGGCGTGGCTGTCATTGTTGTGCCTCGATCTCGAACAGGGCGTCGCCAAAACCAACCAGCGCATCCGGCTGGACGACCCTTCTGGTCAAAAGACCGGTTCGGCCGGCCGTGAGAGGAATGAGAACAGGGCCGATCCGAAGGAAGCCCAGCACCTCGGTGGCCGTGACCGGACGCGGCAGGTTTGCCGATACGGCCGTGCAGCCTGGCCGTTGCAAACAGAAAATGCCTGTCATCGCCGCTTTGACCACGAAAGCCCGAGCGGGTGGCATCACCGCGGTCCGGCTTTCACTCTCAGCCGAGATGACGATGCGAACCTGTCCTGAAGCGTCGGAGATTTCCAGGCCATCGACACCGGCCGCCGTCAGGGCCTCGGTCAGGAAGGCGATGGTTTCCGGATCGCTGAAATCGATCGCGCTCATGGCTTGCTCCGCAATTTCAGCCATTGTTCCAGATAATGGATGTCCGTCTCGCCTTGCGCAAAGACTCTGTCTTCGAACAGGGCGCGCAGGAAGGGAATGTTGGTGGAGATCCCCTCGACGCAGGTGTCGGCCAGCGCTTCACGCATTTTCTCCATGGCCTGCGCACGCGTCGGCGCATGGACGATCACCTTGGCGATCAGCGAGTCGTAGTAGGGCGACACCTTGTAGCCCGCGTGGATATGGGTATCGACCCGGATACCTTCGCCTTCCGGAAGTGTAAGACCGGTGATGATGCCGGCCGACGACATGAAGCTCTCGGGATCTTCGGCGTTGATACGGCATTCGAACGAATGGCCTTCGCATGTCACATCCTCCTGGGTCATGACGAGGGGAATGCCTTGCGCGGCCTTGATCTGCTCCTGGACGATATCGAATCCACTCGTCAACTCCGTGACGGGATGCTCGACCTGCAGCCGCGTGTTCATCTCGATGAAGTAGAACGCCTCGTCCTCATAGAGAAATTCAAAGGTGCCGACACCGCGATATCCGATCTGCTGGCAGGCTTTCACGCAGGCCGCCCCGACCGGTCCGATGATCTCGGGCGCAATGCCGGGTGCCGGCGCTTCTTCGACAACCTTCTGATGGCGCCGCTGCATGGAGCAGTCGCGATGGCCCAGCCAGACCGCATTGCCGTGGTGATCGCAAAGCACCTGGATTTCGATATGGCGAGGATGTTGGAGAAACTTTTCCATGTAGAGGGCTGGCGAACCGAAGGCCTGCCGGGCTTCTTCGCGTGTCAGTGTGACGGCATCGTGCAGCAGTCCAGCCTCCGGCACGACACGCATGCCGCGCCCGCCGCCTCCGCCGGCCGCCTTGATGATCACGGGATAGCCGATTTCCAGCGCGATCTGTTCAACCGCTGCAGGATCGTCGGGAAGTGCCGTGTCGGGACCCGGAACGCAAGGGACGCCGGCCGCGATCATCGCCCGCTTTGCCGAGATCTTGTCACCCATGATTGCGATCGACCTGGAATCAGGGCCAATGAAAACCAGCCCCGCCTTCTCCACCGCCTCGGCGAAGGCCGCATTCTCCGACAGGAAGCCGTAGCCCGGATGAATGGCCCCAGCACCTGTGAGGCGCGCGGCCAGAAGAATGGCGTCCTGGTTCAGGTAGCTTTTCGCAGCGCTGGAAGGACCGATGCAGACAAAACTGTCGGCGGTCTTGCCGTAGGGGGCCTCACGATCGGCCTCGGAACATATACACACCGTTTTGAGACCAAGATCGCGGCACGCGCGCTGGATGCGCGTGGCGATCTCGCCTCGGTTGGCGATCAGGACCGTATCGAAGCGCATGCCGGATACAGAGGTCTCGCCGAGCGGTGACGCCATCACGCGATCTCCGCCAGCACGTCGCCGGTCTCGACCTCGCCGCCGTCGATATCGGTGAGGCGGGCAATGCGCCCAGCGCGCGGCGCCGCGATCGCGTTGAACACCTTCATGGCTTCGATGACGAACAGGGTCTGGCCTTCCTCCACCGCGTCGCCGAGCCTGACGAACGGCGCCTGCCCAGGTGCTGGCGAGCGGTGCAACACGCCAAAGACGGGGGCCGTGACTGGAAAGGCGGCAGGTTGCGCAGCGACCGCAGCATCGCCTTGCCCAGAGAACACGTCTTGCGAGTTCGGGGAGCCTAATACTGCCTCCGAACCGGGCTTGGAGTTACGGAAGATGCGGACGGTCACGTCCTTTTCGGTCACCGTCAGTTCGGTAACGTTCGATCCTCCGACAAAATCGATCAGAGTTTTGATTTTCGACAGATCCATAAGCGCGCCCGGTACTTCGGAATGACTGCACCGCGCCCCGGACTGTCGGGGTCGGCTTCAACTGCCTTCTTCCGTAACACGAGGGTTCTCCCGATGGGGTCAGACGAACTTTTGATGGACCGGCTTCATCCCCTCCTTCAACGCCCGAAAAAACGTGGCGACTACCGACAGAGACTCTGGCCAGTTGCGTCCCGCACCGAGAAAAGCAGACTTGTCTTCGCCTTGAGGGGAGATGAACCTGCAACCCTTCTGTTAGCAACCTGTTTGTCACAACAGCAACCGGGTATGGAACTTCGCTTGAATGAATGACCGATTTGTAGCCGGAAGTGGATTGGCCGCTCCGGGTATGCGCGCAAGAGCAGTGTGCGTTCGTTCCGCGAGTACAAATGGCTGAGAACAATCCTCAAAACCGCCCTCGTTCAGCTGCTGCCATACTCTTCGCGAGGGAGAACAAGAAAAGTATGGGACCGTTCTTAGTCCTGCCGACCGATATAGAATGTGCGGTTCCGCCTCGCCAGGGTCTTCAGCACCACGTCCACCAGATTTGCCGCCTGAGCCGCGATCTCCGGGACACCGGTCAACTCGCCAAATGCCGGACGTGCGGGAGGACCCGCGACGAAGAGACGGCTGTTCGGGGAGCCGTCGACCGCGATTGTGCGACCTGCTGTATCGCAGACCACTCCCAGGCCCAGCGGGTCGGATTGAACGAACCCATCTCGGTGAAGGGCGAGCAGGAATTTTTGGTGAGCACAGTAGTCCCGGAAATCGGGGCCAGTCGCGAGCAGGATGTGGCCGCAGCGATGAACGGTGTCGCAGTCGTCTCGCGTGTTGATCCTGGCAACCAGGCCTTGCTCATCCAGCCGTACCGCGGCCAACTCCCCGACATGGGTTTCAACCTGACCGGTGGCCAATCCTTGTCTGAGAAGGGCGGATACCTGTGGCGGCATCCGGTACCGGTGAACGTCGTACCATCGGCGCAGACGACGAAGCAGTTTCCGACGCTCGCTTTCCGGAAGACGCTGCCAGACCGTCTGGGTCTGTTGCCGCAAAGCATCGAAAACCGACTGCCAAGGGATGCCCTGCGCTCCCGCGGCCGATATCGTGGCGCGCACCTTTGCCAGGACCTGCCGGGCGCTGGTCAGAGTGGCGTCCTCAAAATTCCCATAAGGTGTGAAGCCGTCGCTGGCGTGAGGACGCGGCAGAAGCCCTGAGCGAGAGAGAAGTGAGATCTTGCCGTGATGCCCCCGGGCCTTGAGCCGAGACAGCGCATCTAGGGCGGTCAGCCCGCTGCCGATGATCAGAATATCGCTGTTTCGACAGACACCTGTCAGGGCGTCCGGAGCCATGGCATCCCTCACCATCATGGCGGTCCGCCGATCCAGCTTTTCCAACGCCCGTGGTGTCGATGCCGCAGGATGACCCGTCGCGATAACAAGCATATCGGCCATGAGGGTCGTGCCGCCGGCACCGGTGACATGCCACCGGTCGTTCAGCCTGGAAACGGCAGATACAGTCTCGCGAATATGGCGAACCGAACCGGCCTCGACCAGCGGTGCCAATTGCTGCTGCATGAAGCGCCCGAAGTCGCGTCGACATGCAAACACCCCTTCCGGTGTGATGGCGGCGGGATCCACGGACAGAGTACCGCTCGACTGCAACCAATCCGCAAATGCCGAGGGGGCTCCGGGAACGGCCCGCATGCGATGGGCTGCGACATTGAGACGAACATCGGCGTCGCGGGTGTCGTAAGCCAGGCCACTGCCGAGATGCTCGCGAGGTTCAAAGACGGCGACCTCTTCAATGTGTCGGAAGCCTCTGTCGACGAGAAGCTTGGCGACCGTCGCGCCCGTATACCCCCCTCCAATGACAATCACCCGTGATCCCGTTGCGCATTCGCGGGACCGGATCCGGGGAGACGACATCCTGATCTTCAACATGGCAGTCTTCCTTCAGGTTAGCTATGGGCGGAGTTAGACATATTTTCTATAAATTATATGTAGAATAAAAACGCTTGTCTACCATGTCGGATCCTTCGCTGATATTTTTTGCTCCCGATGAACCAAAATGGAGTGGAACCATGAGCAGTTTGATCGCGACAGAATGGGCCGAGCCGCTGGCTCCTCCGGTCTTTGAGCGGCCCGCCGATGCTGCCAGTCTAAAAGACGCCATGAGAACCCTGGGCGGCGGCGTCAGCGTTGTGACAGCCGGCGAAGGCGATGTGCGCTCGGGCGCGACGGTCACGTCTGCCACGGCGTTGTCGGTCGATCCGCCGCGCATGCTTGTATCCCTCAACAGGGCATCCTCGACATGGCCCGTCGTGGAGCGCTTCCGCCATTTTGCCGTCAATGTCGTGGGCTCGGAACACCAGGACCTTGCAAACCGTTTTGCCGGAATCGGTGGTTTGAAGGGAGCCGAGCGCTACCTGGGTGCTGAATGGACCAGGCTTGCAAGCGGCGCACCGGTGTTGGTAGATGCGGTTGCCGCTCTGGACTGCGAGGTCGAGGAAGCAATCGAGAGACACAGCCATGTGATCGTCATTGGCAGGGTTCTCGCCATTCGTCTCGGCCAGGGACGTTCGCTATTGTATCAGAACGGGAGATATCATTCTGTCGATTAATGACACACAGTCTCCTGTCTGGAGGGCCTGAACCATGACGTCGGTGTCCGATCGATTGCGCCCGGTGCCCGCTATCCTCTCAACCGAGGGCCAAGTCCTCGCCGCGACGGAATCGATCGTTCAAAAACCGGGATCGGATGCGCAGGAGATTGCTCGCATCTTGGCACAGTCGGGCCTCTTGGCGATATCGATCCCGTCGGTCTTCGATGGCGCGGACATTTCCAACGTCGTGGTTGCCGAGGCAATCAGCAGGCTGTCGATCTGGAACAGGAGAGCAGCCGAACTTTTCGCTCACCACCTGACAGCCCTTGAGCTTTTGCGCACCAGCGGCACGACGGAACAGCGAAGAGCCGTGTACCGCCGGGTGATTGTAGGCGAGATCTTCAATTTCTCTGCCGATCCATCCTCTCACCCGAGGCCGCACCTGGGACAGTCCGGTCTCTCCTTCGTGGTCGAGCCTGGATCTTCGATAGCGGCACTGCGTGGAGCCGACTGGCACGTCCTGATCGCATCGGCACTCGGCATGGGTGACGTTGCGGCGATCCTTGCATGGGAGGATCGACAGTCACCGGATGGCTGTGCTCTGCCGGTGGAGGCTGCGGTGTCTCCTGACAACGTTCTCGAATTGGGGCCGGATGCTCTCCAGCTTGCCGCGCTCATGCAGGCCTTCCTTCAAGGTGCAATTTGCAGAGGGACCGGTGATGCCGCGCTATTGCCCGATAGTCTCGGGAATGCACCGACGTCGACCGTCGAGCTTGAGCTTCTCGATGCGATCGTCCTGAAGGTCGCTTCGATCATCGACGGCATTCAGGTGGAATTGCCAAACCTCGACCTCGGGCGTATCGATCGCCTGTGTCACGCGTTGCAGATGGCGTGCCAGCGCTGCTCCAGCCAGATCACTCCCCCGCGATAAGCTCCTTTGAGGGGTTGTCGCGCGCGACGAATTGCGAAAGCGTCATGTTGTCGAGGATCAATGCGATGGCGTCCCTCACCTGGGTCATCGAAATACGGACCTGGCAGCCGGATGGATCGCGGCAATCATCGCATGCTTCGAAGGCCGTGCGGCTGGCACAGCGGATCGGTGCGAGTGGCCCATCGAGCGCCCGGATGACTTCACCGATCATGATTTCATCGGCAGACTTCGAAAGCGAGTAACCGCCGTTCGGCCCCTTTTTGGAACGCAGGATGCCATTGTTGCGCAGTTCCAGAAGGATCGTGTCCAGGAATTTCTTCGGGATATTGTTGCGCGTGGCGATATCGGTGACGAATGCCGTTTTGCCCGGTTCCAAACCTGCCAGGTCGACCAGTGCCTTCAGACCATATTTGCCTTTGTTGGTGAGCATCGCTGGGAGTTCCGGCCATTGGCCATCAAGATTGGATTTCTACTAAATTACATAGTTTTCCTAAATTAATCGTTCAAGCCCGCTCTTTCGCTTCTGACCGACGATGAGCGACCTTTCGCGGCTCGCGGCAAGTTTGTTCGTTTTGTTGACGCTCCTCGGAAATCAATTCGCCAGCAGCAGGAATCTTAGCGATTTTATTTCTCTATAAAAATTATGGATAATATAGTCTATTGTCATTCGATCATCTGAGAGAGAGGACCAGCCATGACACGCAAGATCAGACTTGGAGCATTCCTGCCCGGCGGCGGACAGCACATCGCATCCTGGCGTCATCCCGACCAGCCGGTCGAGGGGGCTGTCAGTTTCGAATTTCACAAGCAACTGGCGCAAACGGCCGAGCGCGGCCTGTTCGACGCCTATTTCCTTGCCGACGGTCTCGCTGTCGGCTTCGGTGGCGCGCGGGAAGGCGGCAATGCGCGGGTGGCAGGCTTCGAGCCGGTGACGCTCTTTTCCGCGCTCGCACCCTTCACCACCCATCTCGGCTTTATCGCGACAGCGTCGACGACCTATGAAGAGCCCTACACCACCGCCCGCAAGTTCGCGTCGCTCGATCTCATCTCCGATGGTCGCGCCGGCTGGAACGTCGTTACCACGACGGGCGATGCCACCGCCCAGAATTTCAACCGCGACACGCAGCTGCCCCATGCCGATCGTTACAAACGCGCCGCCGAACATGTCGAGGTGGTGAAAAAGCTGTGGGACAGCTTCGAGGACGATGCCTTTATCCGAGACAAAGGCACCGGCGTCTTCTTTGATCCGACAAAGCTTCACGATACGAACCACAAGGGCGAGCACTTCAAGGTCAAGGGTCCTCTGAACGTGTCGCGTTCGCGCCAGGGTCATCCGGTCATCGTCCAGGCGGGCCAATCCGACGACGGACGCGGGCTGGCAGCCGCCACAGCCGAGGTGATCTTCACCGCCCATCAGCATATCGAGACGGCGCAGGAATTTTATCGAGACATCAAGAACCGCGCCCGCGGCTTGGGTCGCAACCCCGATCATGTTCTCGTTATGCCCGGCGTCTCGCCTTTCATCGGTCGCACCGAGGCGGAAGCGCAGGAGAAATATGACCGTCTGACCTCGCTTATCCTTGAGGAAGACGGTGTCGGTCTCCTCAATGGCCTGACCGGCGGTACGCTGGATCTGCGCGGCTACGATCTGGACGGCCCGCTGCCGCCGGCACCGCCAACCGAAGGCATGAAGAGCCGTCAGGCCCTGATCCGCCAGATCGCCGACGAGAACAATTTCTCCATCCGCCAGCTCTACCAATGGGTCGCCTCGGCCCGCGGTCACTTCACCATCGTTGGAACGGCCGGGCAGATCGCCGACACGCTGCAGGAATGGTTCGAGAACGAGGCAGCCGATGGTTTCAACATCCTGCCGCCATGGCTGCCGACCGGCTTGAATGACTTCGTCGATCTGGTCATCCCGGAACTGCAGCGCCGCGGACTGTTCCGCACCGCCTACGAGGGCCGTACCTTGCGGGAAAACCTCGGTCTGCCTTTCCCCCTCAACCGCTGGACTGCTGAAACCTCGGCCGTCCAGGCAGCAGAGTGAGGATCTCCCATGTCTTTTGAAGAGATCCAACACGGCCGCCCCTACGGGATCAGCCTCTCTCGCCCGGAAAACCGAGTACCACGCTGGTTGGCACCGACGGCCGCGATCGCCGCTCCGATTCTGTCGCGCTACGGTCTGGTCGTCGGCTTCCTGGTCGTCTGGCAGGTGTCGACCACACTCGGCTGGGTCAATGCATCGGTTTTTCCGCCGCTCGACCAAATTGTCGGTGCCCTGTGGAAGGGCATCGCCACCGGCGCGCTGGTCGACGACATTGCGATCAGCCTGCAAAGGTCAGGAATTGCCTTCCTCGCTGCGGTGGCCATTGGCATTCCGCTCGGCCTGTTCATGGGGCAGATACGCGCCATAGAGCAGGCGCTCGACCCGCTGCTGCAGTTCTTCCGCCAGACCTCCGCCCTGGCCCTGTATCCCGTCTTCATCCTGTTGCTGGGCCTCGGCGAGGCGTCGAAGGTGTTTGTCATCTTCTGGGCCACCCTCTTCCCCATCCTGCTGTCGACGATCGGCGGGGTGAAGGAGGTCGATGCCAAGCTCATCGAGATGGCGCGCACCTATGGCGCCGGTTCCCTTGCCATCTTCCGTCGCGTCGTCCTGCCGGCCTCCGTTCCCGCCATCTTCGTCGGCTTGCGGCTGTCTGCGACCACGGCGCTGCTGCTGCTGATTGCCGCCGAGATGATCGGTGCCAACAAGGGCATCGGCTTCCAGGTGATGAACGCCCAGTACAATTTCCAGATCCCGCTGATGTTCGCCGCCATCCTGCTTCTGGCGCTGATGGGTCTCGCCGCCAACGCCGCTCTCGTTCTGCTGCAGCGCAAGCTCTGCCGCTGGGCGCTGCCCCAATAAGACCTGCCACCTGACGCGACATCAACCTTGAAAGGATACGTCCCATGACCCATCACGCCCGCAAACTCTTCCTCTCTGCCGCCATCGCCATTGGTCTCTCCGGTTCGGCCTTGTCCGCCGACGAGGTCAAATTCCGCTATCTCGCCAGCCAGGGCGGACTGTCCGCTCACGAATTCGCGGCCGAACTTGGCTATTTCGACGGCACAGGCATCACCATCGAGAATGTCGGCTACGCCACCGGCGGCCCGGCATCCTTGATCGCGCTCGCCTCCGGCGACGTCGAGATCGGCAGTGCCGCGACATCGGCGGTCTTGAACTCGATCGTCGGCGGCAACGACTTCGTCGCCGCCTATCCATCGAACGGCATCAACAACGAGGTCCAGTCGATCTTCTATGTGCTCGAAGACAGCCCGATCAAGGAGATCAAGGACATCGCCGGCAAGAGCATTGCCGTGAACACGCTCGGCGCCCATCTCGACTATACGATCCGCGAGGCGCTGCATTCCGTCGGCCTGCCGACCGACGCCGCCAACCAGATCGTTGTTCCCGGACCGCAGCTTGAGCAGGTGCTGCGCTCCGGCCAGGTCGACGTTTCGGCCTTCGGCTATTGGCAGACGACTTTCGAGGGCGTTGCCAAGCAGAATGGCGGCCTGCGAGCGATCTTCGACGATACCGACATTCTGGGTGAAATCGCCGGAGGCTTCATTGTCCTGCGCCGTGACTTCATCGCGGCGCACCCGGAGGCCGCCAAGATCTTCGTCGAGCAGTCGCAGCGCGCCCTCGACTATGCCCGCGAGCATCCGGAGGAAACCAAGGAAATTTTTGCCAAGGCACTGGCCGAGCGCGGCGAAAACCCCGAGATCGCCAAGTTCTTCCGTGGTTACGGCGTGCGTCCCGGCGGTCAGGCCGTCGACCGTGACCTGCAGTTCTGGATCGACGTCCTGGTGCGCGAAGGCAAGCTGAAACAGGACCAACTGGCCGCCAAGGACATTCTCTACACCGCCGATACGGCAAGCAACTGAGGCGTTGACATGGCTCTTTCAAGCAGCATCCGCGGAGAGGTGACGGTTCGTCACCTCTCCAAGACCTTCACCCTCAACGGTCAGCCTCTGCCGATCCTGAAAGACCTCAATCTCACCATCCGCTCGGGCGAAAGCCTTGCCATTGTCGGGGCGAGCGGCTCCGGCAAGACGACGCTGCTGCGTATCCTGGCAGGCCTGGAAGAGGCCGACGGCGGCGATGTGCTGATTGACGGAAGGCGTGTCCGTGGTGTCGGCACCGAGCGGGCCGTCATCTTTCAGGAACCGCGGCTCTTGCCGTGGCTGACGGTGATCGACAATGTCGGGTTTGGACTGGAGACGAGAGGACTTTCGCGCGGTGAGGCTCAGGCGATCGCGCAGCGATATGTCGATCTGGTCGGCCTGAAGGGCTTCGAGATGGCCTATCCACGCCAGCTGTCGGGCGGCATGGCGCAGCGCGTCGGAATCGCCCGCGCGCTCGCCGTCCAGCCGGAAATTCTCCTGCTCGACGAACCTCTGGGTGCTCTTGATGCCATGACGAAGATCGGCATGCAGCAGGAACTGGCGCGGATCTGGAGGGACGAGGACGTGACGACCGTGCTGGTCACCCATGATCTCGAAGAGGCGATCTTCCTGGCCGACCGGATCCTGATCCTGCCGCGGGAAAAGGGTGGCGAGCCAAGGCTGATCGACATCGACCTGCCGCGTCCGCGCGACCGCAGCGCACCCGGCTTCGTTCGGCAGCGCGAGGAACTTTTGGGGTTGTTCGGATTGCATTGAGGGGTGGGTAATGCCCCTCACGCAAGGCTTGGGGGGCGGCTCAGTACGGTCTTGGCATGCGTGGCGGAGGCCACGCTGTCAGCTATTGAACTGATGCGGTGGATAAGGCAGCAGAACCGGAACGGACACAATCGTCCGGCTCTGTTGGCGGTACTCCGGCGTTCAAGACGTCACCAATCGGCAGAAGAAACGGTGCCGGTCTGGAGAAGCGTCATCACCGAACCTCGATTTGGAGCAGCGAAGGTGGAGCTCCTGTTGGTGGCGCTCCATTGCACGAGGTGTCCGGCACCACCGATGGCCATCAAAACCGGACGGTGTCGGATCAGCGATCTGAATAGCCCCCCCTTTGTTGGACAATAGAAGCTGTTGAAAGCCAGATCCGTCGGCTGCAGCAATAGCCCTTTCGAAAACCTTTTAAAAACAAACACACTTCATTCGATTGCCGACATGAACGCCGGGACCTGCTGTTCGAAGAACTTCGAGAACGAGGCGATGCGCGGCGGCAGCGCCTGGTACGGGGGATAATAGAGAGTCAGCCACAAGTCCGGCGGTGACCAGTCGCGCAGAACGTGGACAAGCCGTCCGGTCCGCAGCTGCTCGGCCACGTGGAACCTGGGCAGCATGGCGACCCCGACGCCGTCGGCCGCCATGCTCGCCAGCACCTCTCCGCTATTGGCGCTAAATGCGCGGCCTGCAGAGATCGTGACGCTGCCGCTGCCGTCCGACAGTGCCCAGGTCTCCCGCTTGCTCTCGCCGCTATAGGCCAGGCAATCGTCAGGAATGAGTTCATTCGGGTGCTTCATGTCGGAAAACCGGCTGCCCGGCGCTGCGACGAGGATACGGTGAACGACGCTGATCTTGCGCCATATCGTGAACTTGTCCGAGGGTGCCGCGGAAATGCGGATCGCCAGATCATAGTCGTCGTCGATGATGTTCACGAGACCATCGGCGAGCGAGATCTCGAAGCTGATCTTCGGGTAGCGCTCCTTGAATGCCGAGAGGATTGGCGGCAGGACCTGCTGGCCGAACCAGGTGGGCGCACTGATCCGCAGGCGGCCATGATCCGCCTTATGGGCATTCATCACATCCTTGCGCGCATTGTCGAGCGCCAGCACCGCCGGCTGGATCTGTGCGGCGAAGATCGCGCCGTCGGTTGTCAGCGATACCTGGCGCGTGGTCCGCACGAAGAGTTGTACCCCGAGATCTTCTTCAAGAGCCGCAATCGCCCGCGTGACGGCTGCGGGGGTCATGTCGAGCTCGCGCGCAACCTGCGCAAAATTCCGCTTCTCGGCGGCCTGCAGAAAGGTTCGAAGCAGTTTGTAGTCGTTCATCGATTATTTCACCAGAGACAATTCAATCACAATTATTATTGCAATTCCGGCAGCCGATCAATGGGGGTAGCTTCCAATCACACCAGACGAACGAACGCAGCCGCGAAAGGGCAACATCATGATCAAGGATATCAAGGGACTGCATCACATCACATCGATGGCATCGGATGCCCGCCAGAACAACACATTCTTCACAGACACGCTCGGCCTGCGCCGCGTCAAGCAGACCGTGAATTTCGACGACCCCAGCGTCTACCACCTCTATTACGGTGATGAGGCCGGCACCCCCGGCTCCGTCATGACCTACTTCCCCTTTCCCGACGTGATGCGCGGCCGCCCCGGCGTCGGCGAAGTCGGCGAAACACAGTTTGCGGTGCCCAAGGGCACGCTTTCCTTCTGGCAGGAGCGTCTGTCGGCAAAGGGAGCCGGCAACCTCCATGCCGACACCGCCTTCGGCGCTGACCGCCTCCTTTTCAATGGTCCAGACGGTGAAGGTTTCGCCCTTGTTGAAACGGAAAATGACGGTCGCAAGGCCTGGGACGGTGCCGGCATAGACGAAAGCGTCGGGATCAGGGGCTTCACCGGTGCCAAGTTCCGCCTGCATGACACCGCTGCCACGTCCGAACTGCTTGGCTTCATGGGTTATGAGCGCGCCGAAACCGAAGGTGACGTCACCCGCTTCATCATGCCCGGCGGCAATGGTGCAGACACGATCGACCTCGAGGTTCTTCCGAGTACACCTTTTGCACGGCAGGGCGCGGGTTCGGTCCATCACATCGCTTTCGCTGTCGAGAACCGCGCCAAGCAGCTGGAGGTCCGCAAGGCCCTGATGGAGACAGGATACCAGGTAACACCGGTCATCGACCGCGATTATTTCTGGGCCATCTACTTCCGCACACCCGGCGGTGTGCTGTTCGAGATCGCCACGAATGAACCCGGTTTCGACCGTGATGAAGACACGGCACATCTGGGTGAGGTCTTGAAACTGCCGGCGCGGTACGAGCCTTTTCGCGACCAGATCGAGGCCGGGCTGACGCCGCTCGCGGCCTGAAGTCACTTTCCAACAATACGGCGGCATAACTTTCAAGACGTGCCGCCCTGCCTGCCCCATTACCTATCCTCAACCCAGTCAAAGGAAGACACGAGATGTCCAGCAAGCTTCAGGTCCTCACCCCGCAGAACAGTCAGATCATCTTCATCGATCAGCAGCCTCAGATGGCCTTCGGCGTTCAGTCGATCGACCGCCAAGTGCTGAAGAACAACGTGGTTGGCCTTGCCAAGGCAGCCAGGATCTTCAACATCCCGACCACCATCACCACCGTCGAAACCGACAGCTTCTCAGGCAACACCTTCCCGGAACTGCTCGCCGTCGTCCCGGACAATGATATCCTCGAGCGCACGTCGATGAATTCCTGGGACGACCAGAACGTTCGGGATGCCCTTGCCAAGCACGCTGCCGATGGTCGCAAGAAAGTCGTCGTCTCCGGTCTGTGGACGGAGGTTTGCAACACGACCTTCGCGCTCTCCTGCATGAACGATACCGACTATGAGATCTACATGGTTGCGGATGCTTCCGGCGGCACGTCCGTCGATGCGCACAAATATGCGATGGACCGCATGGTGCAGGCCGGTGTCGTTCCCGTCACCTGGCAGCAGGTCCTTCTGGAGTGGCAGCGCGATTGGGCCCGCAAGGAAACCTATGACGCGGTCACGGCGCTGGTGAAGGAGCATTCCGGCGCCTACGGCATGGGCATCGATTATGCTGTTACCCATGTCCACGGCGGCGCCGAACGCGTCAAGCACGGCAAGCGGATCGGCCCGAACCCGGCCGCTATCTGATCTGAAACAGCCCCGCCCGGATCCACTTGGCGGGGCGATCTTTTTGGAAAAGGAACGCCTGGATGAAAATCTACCTTCTATCGCTGGCAGCCGGCCTTCTCGTCGGCGTCATCTACGGACTGCTCAACGTCCGCTCCCCGGCTCCGCCCGTCGTCGCTCTCGTCGGCTTGCTCGGTATTCTTGTCGGCGAACAGATCGTGCCGCTGGCAAAAAATCTCTGGAGCCGCGAGCCCGCTGCCGTTTCCTGGCTTCATCAGGTCAAGCCGCACATGTTTGGTCACCTTCCAAAGGGTGGGCTTAATGTAGGGAAGGCGACCTCCCTGGGCGACGATTTGACATCGGGAAAAAGCTGATGACGACGCGGCGCACATTCCTGGGCGCAGCGTCAAGCCTCGCCTTTTCAAATCTGTTTTCACCGGCCAATGCCGCCGATCCCATCAAGACCGGAGTTGCTTCCATGCACGCCGATATCGTTTTTCACAACGGACTGATCACGACGCTTGATCGCGCAAATCCAAACGCAACCGCCGTCGCCGTGAAAGACGGCCTGTTCCTCGAGGTGGGAACCGACAGCGAGGTGATGACGCTCGCCGGACCGGATACGAAGATCATCGACCTGAAAGGCAAGCGCATGCTGCCGGGTCTGATCGACAACCATACCCACGTCGTGCGCGGCGGCCTCAACTTCAACATGGAACTCCGCTGGGATGGCGTTCGCTCACTCGCCGACGCGATGGACATGCTGAAGCGGCAGGTCGCGATCACGCCGGCTCCGCAATGGGTTCGCGTGGTCGGTGGTTTTACCGAACACCAATTTGCCGAGAAGCGCTTGCCGACGATCGAGGAGATCAACGCCATCGCGCCCGATACTCCGGTCTTCCTGCTCCATCTCTATGACCGCGCGCTACTGAACGGCGCTGCTCTTCGCGCTGTCGGCTATACCAGGGACACACCGAACCCGCCGGGCGGCGAGTTCACCCGCGATGCCAACGGCAATCCGACCGGGCTGCTGCTCGCCAAGCCGAATGCGGGCATTCTCTATTCGACCTTGTCGAAGGGACCGAAACTTCCGTTCGAATACCAGGTCAATTCCACCCGCCACTTCATGCGCGAACTCAACCGGCTGGGTATCACCGGTGTGATCGACGCGGGCGGCGGCTTCCAGAACTATCCGGACGATTACGCGGTTATCCAGAAGCTTTCGGATGAGGATCAACTGACGGTACGTCTGGCCTACAACCTCTTCACGCAGAAGCCGAAGGAAGAGAAGCAGGATTTCCTCAACTGGACGCAGTCGGTCAAATACAAGCAGGGCAACGACTATTTCCGTCATAACGGCGCTGGCGAAATGCTCGTCTTTTCCGCTGCGGACTTCGAGGACTTCCGTCAACCGCGGCCCGAAATGGCACCGGAGATGGAAGGCGAACTTGAGGACGTCGTTCGCGTGCTCGCTGAAAACCGTTGGCCGTGGCGCATGCATGCTACCTATGACGAGACCATCTCTCGTTCGCTCGACGTCTTCGAGAAAGTCAACAAGGACATCCCGCTCGAAGGTCTGAACTGGTTCTTCGACCACGCCGAAACGATCTCGGATCGTTCGATCGACCGGATCGCGGCGCTCGGCGGCGGTATCGCCACCCAGCACCGCATGGCCTATCAGGGCGAATATTTTGTCGAGCGCTATGGTCATGGCGTCGCCGAGGCCACGCCCCCGATCAAGCGCATGCTTGAGAAGGGTGTCAACGTATCGGCAGGAACCGATGCGACCCGTGTCGCCTCCTACAATCCATGGGTCTCGCTCGCCTGGATGGTTACGGGCAAGACCGTCGGCGGCATGCAGCTCTATCCGCGCGCCAACTGCCTCGACCGCGAGACCGCTCTTCGTATGTGGACCGAGAAGGTCACCTGGTTCTCCAACGAAGAAGGCAAGAAGGGCCGCATCGAAAAGGGTCAGTTCGCCGATCTGGTCGTGCCGGACAAGGACTTCTTCACCTGTGCCGAGGACGAAATCTCGTTCCTGTCCTCGCAGTTGACCATGGTCGGCGGCAAGATCGTCTATGGTGCCGGAGACTTCAAGGCGCTCGACGAGAACGACGTGCCTCCGGCCATGCCGGATTGGTCGCCCGTGCGGGCATTCGGTGGTTACGCCGCCTGGGGCGAGCCGCAGGGCGCCGGCATGAACTCATTGCGCCGAACCGCGATCTCGAGCTGCGGTTGCGCAAATTCCTGCACAGTCCATGGCCATGACCACGCCGGCGCCTGGACATCGAAACTGCCGATCGCCGACCTGAAGGGCTTCTTCGGCGCGCTCGGTTGCGCCTGCTGGGCCGTGTGAGTTTTCAACATAATCGAGGGGGCAGCGATCAGATTGGTGCCCCCACGGAATATTATTGCGAATATCGCAATAGAATCTCAAGTTTTAATGCAATTGTTGATGCTAATCTTTGCGGCCAGTATCGCTTCATCGGCTGGAAACAACGCCGCCACATGGACGAAGCGGCCAACATTGCAGGAGCTAACATGACCGATAACACCCTCTCTACCAACGGCTGGCGCCCGCGTATCGCCGGCATCGTTGGCGCCCCCGCCACCCGGACCCTTGCGCTGCTCGCCCTGTGTGCAGCCTATATCCAGGGGCCGCTGACCAAGCTTTTCGATTTCCAGGGTGCGATTGCGGAGATGGAGCATTTCGGCCTCCACCCGGTAGTACTCTTCGCGGTCGCGGTGATCGTGTTCGAACTAACAGCCTCCGCAATGATCCTATCCGGTTTCCTGCGCTGGCTCGGTGCACTGGCGCTCGCCGTCTTCACGCTTCTGGCAACCTTCATCGCACTGCGGTTCTGGGAAATGCCCGCTGGCATGGAGCGGATGATGGCGACCAACGCCTTCTTCGAACATTTCGGTCTTGTCGGTGCCTTCATCATTGTCGCCATCACCGACCTTACCAAGGGAGCAGCCAAATGAGCGCCGCAAAATCGTCAGGCGGCAGTTTCGCGCCGCTTCGTCAGCCTGTCTTCGCTGTCCTCTGGACGGCAACGGTACTGGGCAACACCGGCAGCTTCATGCGCGACGTCGCGAGTTCCTGGCTGATGACCGATCTCTCGGCGGCACCCGCGGCCGTCGCCATGGTGCAGGCCGCCGGTACCCTGCCGATCTTCCTGCTGGCGATCCCGGCGGGCGTACTTTCGGATATCCTCGACCGGCGCAAGTTCCTGATCGCCATCCAGCTTTTACTCGCCGGCGTCAGCATCTCGCTGATGCTCCTGTCCTATATGGGGATGCTTTCTGTCAGTGCCTTGATCGGCTTGACCTTTCTGGGTGGTATCGGCGCTGCGCTGATGGGGCCGACGTGGCAGGCGATCGTGCCGGAACTGGTGCCGCGCGAGGATGTGAAAAGCGCGGTTGCACTCAACTCGCTTGGCATCAACATCGCGCGCTCGATCGGCCCTGCCGCCGGTGGCCTGCTGCTCGCCGCGTTCGGCGCTGCCGTGACCTACGGCGCGGACGTCGCCACTTACATCCTCGTCATCGCCGCGCTCCTCTGGTGGCCGCGTGCCAAGAACGCCGATGACGCATTGTCCGAAAACTTCTTCGGCGCCTTCCGTGCCGGACTGCGCTATACCCGAGCCAGCAAGCCGCTTCACGTCGTGCTCCTGCGGGCGACGATCTTCTTCGCCTTCGCCAGCGCGGTCTGGGCGCTTCTTCCTCTCGTCGCTCGCCAACTTCTGGGCGGGGACGCAGGCTTCTATGGATTTCTGCTTGGTTCCGTGGGCGCCGGCGCCATCGGCGGAGCCCTGGTGATGCCGCGTTTGCGCCAGCGCTTTGATTCCGACGGCCTGCTTCTGGGTTCGGCAGTCGTGACGGCTCTGGTCATGGCAGCACTCTCGCTGGCTCCACCGCAATGGGTGGCGGTCGTCGTCCTTCTGTTCCTCGGCGCTGCCTGGATTACTGCCCTTACGACGCTGAATGGCGCAGCACAGGCTGTGCTTCCGAACTGGGTCCGGGGGCGTGGCCTTGCCGTCTATCTGACCGTGTTCAACGGTGCGATGACGGCCGGCAGCCTCGGATGGGGTGCTGTCGGTGAAGCGGCCGGCGTGCCCGGCACCCTATTGATCGGAGCCGCAGGACTGCTCGTCGCCGGCTTCATCATGCACCGGATCAAGCTTCCGTCCGGCGAGGCCGACCTGGTGCCATCCAATCACTGGCCAGAACCATTGGTCGCCGAGCCAGTCGCCCACGACCGCGGACCCGTTCTGATCCTCATCGAATACCATGTCGAAAAACATCATCGCACAGCCTTCCTGCATGCGCTCAATGAGATGTCCCAAGAGCGGCGGCGGGATGGCGCCTACGGATGGGGGGTGACCGAAGACTCCGCCGATCCGCAAAAGATCGTCGAATGGTTCATGGTCGAATCCTGGGCCGAGCATCTCCGCCAGCACAAGCGGGTTTCAAATGCCGATGCCGATCTGCAAGGCCAGGTCCTCGCCTATCACTCAGGAACGGATAAGCCCGTTGTCCGGCATTTCCTGACAATCAACCGGCCGGGGGCCGCCTAGCAACACGGGAGAGCGGCATCCACCCCTACCCTCGAATCATAGCCATTAAAGGATCACGGTACGCGAAAATGACCGAGAACTTCCCCTCCATCACCCGCCGCAGCGCATTGCTTTCCGGAGCAGCCGCCGCAGTCGCCATGGTACTTCCCGCATCGTTTGGCCTGGCGGCCAACGCTGCTTCGACCACCACCTCAGCCAAAGGAGATACTACAATGGGCTATATCACCACCAAGGACGGCGTCGAAATTTTCTACAAGGATTGGGGACCGAAGGATGCCCAGCCGATCGTCTTTCACCATGGCTGGCCGCTCTCCTCGGACGATTGGGACGCACAGATGCTATTCTTCCTGGCAAAGGGCTTCCGCGTCGTCGCCCATGACCGCCGTGGTCACGGGCGCTCTGCTCAAGTTTCTGACGGTCACGACATGGACCACTATGCCGCCGATGCCTTCGCCGTGGTCGAAGCGCTCGATCTGAAGAACGCGGTTCATATCGGCCATTCGACCGGCGGCGGCGAAGTTGCTCGTTATGTGGCAAAATACGGCCAGCCGGCCGGCCGCGTCGCCAAGGCCGTTCTGGTTTCAGCCGTTCCGCCGCTGATGCTCAAGACCGAGACAAATCCGGGCGGCCTGCCGATGGACGTGTTCGATGGCATCCGCAAAGGCGTCGCCGAGAACCGCGCGCAGCTCTTCGTCGATTTTCCCACGGGTCCGTTCTATGGTTTCAATCGTCCTGACGCCAAGGTCTATCCGGGCGTTATCCAGAATTGGTGGCGGCAGGGCATGATGGGCAGTGCCAAGGCCCATTACGACGGGATCAAGGCCTTTTCCGAGACCGATCAGACGGAAGACCTGAAGGCCATCACTGTTCCGACGCTCGTTATGCACGGCGACGACGATCAGGTTGTGCCTATCGACAACGCCGGCAAGCTTTCCGTCAAGCTGGTGCAAAATGGCACCCTGAAGGTCTATCAGGGTTATCCGCACGGCATGCTGACAACGCACGCCGATGTCCTGAACGCCGACCTCTTGGCATTTATCCAGGCTTAATGGGACTGTCCGGGTGGGGCCATTTTGGCCGCACCCGGATCCGGCCGCACAAACTCGACCCATATGGCCATCACCGTGAGTTTTCTTTTCTCAAGCTCAGCTCAAGAGCAATGCTGCTCGATGGTTTTTCCGTCAGTGTCGGTTGCGCAAGCGCCACACCGCAGGAGGTACTCCCTCGGCCCTCGTGAAGGTTGCGACGAATTCATTTTCGTCCGGAAACCCACACTCTTCGGCGATCCGGGCAATAGTTTCACCGGTTCTGCTCAGTTGCGATTGGGCTCTGCTCATTCGATATGACGCAATCCATTCCGAAACAGGCTGCCCGGTCGTGCTCAAAAATCCGGAACAGAGCTCATCGACTGAAAACCCGCACGCTTCGGCGATCTTATCGACCGGTGTGCCGCCTGATAGGTTCGCAGCTATGTACGCCTTGATGCGCTTTTCCTGCAGCGGTGACAACTGACCGGTGGCCGAAAGGTGCTGGATGGGGGACCGTCCGTAACGATGCGCAAGATGGGCGCTTAACGCTAATCCGATATGAGGAAGCAGTGTATCCCTGACCTCGTCCGGCATGTCGAACATCGGTATCAGCGCACCGCCTATGTTGCGGACCACCTGATCGTTAATCCTGCGGCAGGTTGTGAGGTCATCAATACGCGGCTCGCCTGCTTCGTCAGCGAGCTCGATAAAAAGCGCGCTTGGGATATGAAACGCGAGTGCTTCGAAGCGGCCACGAACCGAAATTGCGGCGCCATTCCTCAGACTGATGAGACACATAGAGCCTCTGGAATAGGTCTTCAGAGGTGTTCGTGCTCCGTCGGGCAGGATGTCGCGATGATCAACGTCGACGAGATAGAGCATGACCAGAAAAGCGTCATCAGCCGGCAGGACGACTGCATGTTCGCCATTGTCATAGGAGTGCTCAAGATGGACGACAGCGAGCTTGGCTTCGCAAAGGGGCCTGATTACCAGCGTCCTTGCGGCATCAATCCCAAAACACGCCACAATTCTCTCACTGACCGTCAACGCTTCACTCACATGTGTCTCGATCATCCTGGCTGGGGACTGTATAGCCGTACCGACGAGATGCCGCGCTTCAAAATTTCCTACACAGGTTTCAAACGTCCATCTTGAACAAAAGGATCCTCGCCGGGCCGATTTAACAAATTGTCGTGAGGCAAGCTTAGTGTGGGAAAGCTACCAAAACCGGTAGGTCCCGTGTTCGAGTGTCTAAAAATGAAAGAACTGCGTCGTGGTCCAAGTTCTCCCCCACCGCCACCAATCTTCCAATGGAAACTCGACCGACGGGTTCGGGTGTTCGTTGAAGCAGTTGTCGATCAACCAAAGCCTGCCTGGTTCAGACATCGATATCTTTCGGAAGGCGACGGTCGACACTAAACTCGATCAGGTCATGACAC
This sequence comes from Agrobacterium sp. a22-2, assembly GCF_012276985.1. Lineage (GTDB taxonomy): Bacteria > Pseudomonadota > Alphaproteobacteria > Rhizobiales > Rhizobiaceae > Allorhizobium. The sequence continues at coordinate 516,531 of NZ_JAAXMM010000001.1, forward strand.
CGGCAAGCGATCGAGGGTTCGTCGTGGGGGTTTCCTCGCTCGGTGGCCACACGCGGCGCATCTTCCACGAACATCATGCGACCACCCACGAATTTATCGAGAACTCAATCTATATTCGCGATCTCTCGGACACCTACAAGGCGGATCTCCGCGGTCCTTTCGATTTCGTGTTGTTTGAAATTTCGCCAGCGTCCCTCGGCAAGATTGCCGATGATGCCGAGATGTCCGGCGTGACCTCGCTGTCAGTCGAAACCGCATCAAAAGACATCGTGCTTGCCAATCTCGCTCGCGCGTTGGTCCCGTCACTCGAAAAGCCAGAAGAGGCCAACGCGCTATTCGTTGACCAGATGACAACGGCCATCGGCACCTATCTGGTTCAGCGCTACGGCGGCCGGCCCGCGAAAGCCTCCGATAGATTGGGTAGCCTTTCGCGTGCGCATGAGGATCTGGCGAAAAGTCTGCTTCTCGAAAACCTCGATGGCAATGTGTCGATTTCCGCGGTCGCGCAGATGTGCAATCTGTCGCGCGGCTATTTCATTCGCGCCTTTCGCGAGACGACCGGTATGACACCTTATCAATGGGTTCTTCGTGAGCGAATAGACCGTGCCCGCGACCTCCTGCGGGCCTCAAATACTCCGCTCGCCGAAGTTGCCATCGCCTGCGGCTTCGCGGACCAAAGCCATTTCACGCGCGTCTTTGCAGGTATCGTCGGCACCACGCCTGGCAATTGGCGGCGTAACGCGTAGTCCACACCAGCCCTTGGTAAGGGTCTGCCCAATTGAGGGTCTTGAAGGGAATCGAACCCGCGATCAGTGCAGCAGCATCTTTTGACCATTAAGGCCCGCCAAGCTGCTGAACGAACTGCACAATGTCGACATACCAAACGAGCGCTCCGTCTGTTCGCCAGGTGCTGAGATGTGTTTTCGAGGGCATTGGGCCATGGCAGCGATCCTTGCTTTATTCTCGAAAGATCTAACCGGCTGCTATTGGGTCAGGCCTGCGGAGACCGCTGCTGGTAACCGCAGATTTCCACGTCTTCGACGCACAGATCCGGGACCTTCGCCATGAAAGCCTGGACGTAATGCGTGCTCATATGCAGTTTGAAGTCGGATACATGCCGCCAGTCTTCGAGCACCATCCACACGTCGGGAACGTCATTGGACTGGTGGATCTCGTAGCACAGGCAGCCTTCCTCCTTGCGCGAGGGAGTGACGAGCTGCTGCAGTTCGGCACCCAGATCCTGAGAACGGCCTGGCTTTGCGGTGAAGTAGGCCACGTTGGTCAATTCAGCCATTTCGGGTCTCCTTGTTCGGTAAAGCCGATGCAGTATTCAGACGCCGTTGATCGCAATGATGCGCGATCCGGCCGCAGCCTGACGCTGAGCCGCAAGCGGCGCATATTCCGGTGATGCGAAGAGCTGACGAATGGCGTCCTTGTCCGGGAACTCGATGATGAGCATGTTGGTAGCTATCCAGCCTTCCAACTCCATTGGGGTTTCATCGATGGCGATAAGCTTGCCGCCGGCTTCGGCGACGAGCGGCAAGGCCTTGGACCGATAGTCTTCGATCGACTTCATGTCGTGAATGTCGAGATCAACGATGAGATAGGCAGACATAGTTTTTCCTTTCCGGTTGAGTTCTGTGGCTTCTGGAGGTCCTGGCCCTTCACGGGAGGTGGCGCCATTTGACCATCCGGTCTTTGAGGTCGAGGGTGCCGCCGTCGACGGTGAACGTGCCGTCGCCGCGGTGATGCAGCATTCGACGCTCTTTGCGGCTCTCGTTGATCCAGATCCTCGTCGCCTCAAGGATGAAGAGGTTGTAGGGGTCGCAGAGCCTGGTATCGACAACCCGGCACTCGATGTTGGCCAGGCAGTCACTGAGGAGCGGAGCGGACACGTTGCTGGCGGGCCGCGTCCTGAGGCCGAACCTCTGAAACTTGTCCACCCTATCCCCCGAACAGTTTCCAACGTCGACAACGGTTTCAGCGAGATCGAGACCGGGTACAGCGATGACACATTCTCCGGTTTTCCGGAGAGCCCGATAGCTGTGATCCCAGGGCCCGTTGACACAACCGATGAGCGGTGGGGCGTGCTGGATCATCATATGGAAGCCCATAGTCATTACGTTGGGCTTGCCGTTGTCACTGGTGGAGACCATGACGATTGGGCCCGGCTCCAACAGGCGATACGCTTGAGATGCGGGTAATTCCTTCATGTCAATCTCCCTTGAGAGGTCCCTGCGTTGAAGCAGGGACCCGTCAGGGCCGGCCTGTTACCAGCCCTGTTCTACTGGCAGGACGAACAGCTCGGCGACGTCCACATGAGCCGGGGCCTGGGCTGCGAAGACGATGGTGTCGCCGATGTCCTCGCCCTGAAGGAAGGTCATCTGGCCGGCCAGCTCGTCCATCTGCTTGCGATAGCCCGGATCGGTGATGTGATCGTAGAGCTCGGTGGCGACCGCGCCCGGCTGGATGCAGGTCACGCGAATGCCGTGCTTCTGGCCGACTTCCATACGCAGGCCGTCGGAGAAGGCTGTGACCGCGTGTTTCGTGGCGCAGTAAACCGACAGACCCTTGAAGACCTTGCGGCCAGCGATCGAGGACATGTTGAAGATGTGGCCGGAATGCTGCTTGATCATTTGGGGCAGAACAGCGGCCGTGGTATTGAGCAGGCCCTTCACGTTCACGTCCACCATTCGCTGCCACTCGTCGACCTTGAACTGATCGATATCGGAGAGAGGCATAAGACCGGCATTGTTGACGAGGATGTCGATCGAACCATAGGTATCGACCAGCTTCTTGACGCCCGCTTCGACCGAGGTCGTGCCAACCACGTCCATTTCGATCACGAGAGCTTCACCGCCCTTGGCTTCGATCTGCTTCTTGATGTCCTCGAGCTTCTCGGTGCGGCGGGCAGCCAGGCCGACCTTTGCGCCGGCTTCAGCAAGCTTGACGGCGGTAGCAGCACCAATGCCACTCGATGCGCCGGTGACCAGTGCGATCTTTCCGTTCAGGTTGGTCATTGTCTTCACTCCTTGTCTTGAAGCCACCACCGCGGTGGGCGTTTCGTTTTGACAAGGAGGAAGCTAAGCTGTTCATCGGCGCCCTTCTCTCGGGGCCTTGCTCGACCTGTCGCGATCTTGCTCAAAATCGCGACAGATCCAAAACTAGCCTCGCCGATAGTGGCTGGGCGGCAGGCCAGTTTCGACAGAAGACCTGGGCCGGCCGAAAGTCATTGCCGACTTCGACGTAAACCAGAATGGGTCTGCGGCCACGCGCGCTGTCGCCTTTGCTGAGGCCGATCGAAGATATCTGGTAGCAGGCGCCCATCATACGTTTTCAGAAATTGGGCATGTTCGGCGAGACGCGACAAACTACGACTGGGTTCCACGCGTCTATGGCTGGAACTACCGATGCGGGCACGCTAACTGCGCTGAACGCGGGTGGAAACTCGCTTTTAGCCGAGGGCGTGATCGGGCGTATCAAGAGTGTAGAGCAATTGCGAGCGCTCCACGCCCTTTAATGCGAAACGGCCTACGCATGCGAGACGCTGGCGATCGCGACCCTCAATACAGTCTGCAAAGTTTGAAGACGTTAGTAGGTTTACATCCAACGATCGACACATGGAGACAATGCGGCTCACCTCGTTTACTGCGGGACCTATCACAGTGAAATCGAGCCGATCCTCGCTTCCGATATTCCCGTAGAAGACATCACCGATATGTAGCCCGAGACAGACTTCCGTTGTGGGACGGCCTTCCGATGTCCTACGGGTATTAAGGGATTTCAGCCTCAGACGAAGGAGGTTTTCGGCCTGCAACGCGGCGTCACACGCATCGACCTCTCGATCCGCTCTGAAAATTGCCAGGACGCCATCCCCGATTAATTTCAGGACCGACCCGCCAGCCTCATGGACTGCTGAGATGACCACATCACTGTAATCATTCAGGAGAGGAATGATCTCCTCAGGCGATACTGAGGCAGAAATTCTTGTATAGTTTGCAAGGTCCGAGAACCACAGGGCTGCGGATATCCGTTCCGCCGCGCCCCGGTTGATTTTACCTTCGAAGACTTTTCGTGCTGCGTCGTACCCAAGATAGACTTCGGCAATTGTCCTTGCGATCCGCGCAAGCGCAGTGCTTTTAATCGCCAATGCCAGAACCGGCAAAAGCTTGCGAAGGTTTTGAAGATCGACATCAGAAAAACCACCGGGGTCGCGAGTCGCGAAGTGAGAGAAGAAGCAGTCCATCTCCCCAATGGTCCCCTGCTTCTCAAACCGATGGATGAAGGCCACAAAGTCTATAAGGCCGGAGTTACGCATGTCGTCGAGCATCGCGAAATCGGTCGGATCTCCTCGTCCGATACGACGTCTGACCTCAGACTCCTTCCCGGCCCAGAGATAGTAGAAGGCTGAGCGCTTCCAATTTTCGAAGGCGTCTCCAGAACTGCTAGGACCGTACTCGAACTCTGGTTCCACCACTTGCTGACTGTCCCATCGAAAGGCGCGTCCCTCGTGAACCGGATGCAGCGTGTCAATGAGTGCAAGACTGCGGTCAAGTGGTAAACCAGCATCACGACATGCTGCACAAAAGCCACCGAGCAACAGGGACTCGCTTGCTCCGTGAAGTCCTTGCTGCGCTACCCACGCGGAAATCCTCTCAATGTCTTCGTTAGTCATGCCACTTAGAACTTCCGCGCAACGTTGTCAGTGACTTAATGTGCGGGCTGAGTTTCGCCAAAACAAGAGCCTTTAGGTTCTAATCATACCAATGCTGCAGACCCCTCTCGTTGTTCATCGCCGTCGCAGCCCGCGTAGTTGCGGCACTCCCGGAAACGATCTTTCGCCCTTTGCGGGCGCTGTCGCGATCTTGCTCGAAATCGCGAAAGGTCGAAATTTAGCCTCGCCGATAGTGGCTCGGCGGCAGGCCGGTTTCCCGACGGAAGACCTGGGCGAAGTGGCTAGGGCTGGAATAGCCGACCAACATGCCGATCTCGATGATGCTTGTATCCGTCTCCTGCAGGAGAAGCTGTGCCCGGGCTATGCGCTGACGGATAAAGTAGCGCGAGGGCGAGAGCCCGGTCGCCTTTTTGAACAGACGACTGAAATGGAATTCACTCATCCCCACCGTTTCGGCAAGCTGCGCGAGATTGAACGGCTCGGCTAGATTTTCTTCGAGGTAGGCGACGGCGCGACGCAGCTTGAAGCCGGGAAGCGCATTTTGGCGATCGTCGGGAGCTTCGCTCGCGACATAATTCCGGGTCAGATGCACGGCGAGGGTCTGGGCAAGGCCCTGGATGAACAGATGGTTCCCCTTCCCTTCAGACGTCAGCTCCTGATGGATCAATGCGAGAAGGTGTGACAGCTGCGTGTCCTTGCCCCCGGAGATGTCGCGCAGTGCAGGAGGGGCGGCGCAGCCCAGAACGTCGTAGGCGACGCGCTCGAACAGCGGAACGGAGAGGTAAAGATGCATGACCTGGAAGGGCGCATCTCCGATCGCGCGCCAACGCATCTCGTAGGGCGTGGGGGAGCGGGTCAGGAAGAGGTCGCCAACGGAGACTGTGTTTGCGACCCAGTCTCCGTCGAGGTCTCGCTCTTCGACGACGGCCTCTCCCGACATGACCCAGACGATCAGGGGTTCCGCAACAGCGGGAACCAGAAAAGGCTCCTGCTTGTGGAGACGGGAATAGACCTGAACGAACATGTCGGTCCACGCTGGACTATCGCCACTGACAAGCGTGCGACCGGCGATATACTGTTCAAGCCCGAGCGGGGACGTCCGCTCGGGCCTTACAACGACCTCTTCCAGTTCAGGCAAGAGGGCCGCCCGATAAATGGGCTTCCCGGTAACAGCCGGGATTGGGGGCAAAACCTTTTGACCGGATCCTTCGATGTTTGCCAATGTCGATCCTTTCCTACAACCGGGCAGAGCTGCCTTAAGGTGACCTAGGGCTTCAATGGAACACGCCCCGGTTCATATCTTCGCCCACAACCACCATCAATGATGCAATGCAGCATCTGGTTTCATCCGATAGGAAAATAAGGCCCGCCCTTTCTGACTCTTAGAAATCCGCATCGACGTCGAAACCGCGCCAGATCTTCCGAGAAGCGCGCAAGCTCGCCTACCGCCCTCCCGAAAAAATTCTCGCCCCCGATTTGCTCGAGCAAGACCACGAAGGAATTTCTGCCTGTCTCTTGGCGAAGCCAATTTCTCGGGCACATCCGTTCGCATCAAGCGAAAGAAATTGAACCACGCCGGCAATGGATATGCCGGCGTGGTGTTCTGACTACCGCTTGCGATAGAGAACCATTCCCGCGTGGTACAGGACGCCATCGACAAAGTCGCCGTCGGCCGTAAAGCCGGTATCGTCCCAATATTCGATATAGTTTCCGGACACCTCGTATCGTCCTTGATAGGCGCTTTCGCGGGACCCGCGCGCCTCGTCGTAGCGGCCATTCGGGAGCAACTGGTGCCGGATGCGACCGTCTGCGGTCTCCCACATGCCGACATAAGGGTGCGAGAGCGTCGGGGTCGTCATTGCGCCGGCTCCGTCTTGCCCAGAAAAGACTGAATGGTCTCGGGCTCGACAACCCAGGCGTAGTTCAGTTCATGGCGGATCTTCCATTTGCCGGCGGTGCATTCCCAGCCCAGCTGCGAGCGGCCATCAAAAGCGATCACCTTGCCGTCAAGCCGATCAATGCGGCCAACGAAGCCAAGCGTCGTCGAAGCGACGGTGTCGCCGACGATCGCGTCGTGACCTCCGGTCAAGCCGTGGCGAACAGATCGGGCAGCGTTCTGCAATGCCTCCCAGTTGGCGCCGTAGCGAGCCGAGTTGTCAAAGAGCTGTGTGCTGCCAGGCGCGAAATTGTCGTAAAAAACGCCTTCGGTGTTTTCCAGGTCGTAATACCGGTTCAGCTTTTCTGCGAACACGAAATTGCCATCGCCTTCATGGCGTTCCCAGCCCTTCATGATCCAGTCGGCATGGAGTGCGAGAGGAGCATCGGCGCCTTCCCGAGGGCACGCGCTATCCTGTGCAGCGACAGGTCCGGCGCAGATCCCAAGAGCCAAAGCTGCTGCGAGTCTGATCTTGATGTGTGTCATGGGAATATCTCCTTCGATGATCGGTTGTTCTTGCCTGCCGTGCCGCGATGGCGACTGTCGGCCACGGGCAATAGGTAGACAAATTCGATTGTCGCTTGTATTCCCTTTTCACTAACGTGATTGGTTAGCAGGATGCGACAATGGCTATCGATCTAAACCTGGTGCCGATGTTTCTGGCCGTCGCCGAAGAGGGAAATTTCAGGGCGGCAGCCGACCGCCTCGGCGTCACACGCTCGGCCGTAAGCCAGGGAATCAGACGGCTTGAGGATATCTGCGGCATTGCGCTCGTCAGCCGCACGACGCGCAGCGTGCGGCTCACCGAGGCGGGCAATCGCTTCCACGAAACCTTATCCCAGCCAATGGCCGAGGTCAGATCTGCCTTCGAGAACGTGGCAGGGGACGCCCGGCCCAGTGGTTTGCTGCGGATTGCGGTCACATCGATTGCGGAACAATTTTTGTCCGGCCCGCTGATCGCGTCCTTCGCCGAGGCCCATCCCGGCATCACGATCGACGTGACGGTGACCGACGACATCTTCGATATCGTAGCCGCCGGCTTCGATGCAGGAGTCCGGCTGGGTGAGGTGATCGAGCAGGACATGGTCGCGGTGCCACTGACCAAAGAAGAGAGAGAAGTGGTGGTCGCGACGCCGGGATATTTTAAGGTCCACGGAACGCCCCGCCATCCTCGGGAACTGGTGAATCATCGCTGTATCGGTTGGCGTCCATCTCCAAGTGCCGCGCCGCACCGATGGGAGTTCGAGGAGGATGGCATAACGTTCGACGTTGCCGTCGAGCCGCAAATTACCACAAACGATCTGCATTTGATGGTCCGGACCGCGCTCGCTGGCGGCGGTATTACGTTTGCGTTGGAAGAAACGTTTCGCCCATACATCGATCGTGGCGAGTTGATCACTGCGTTGGACGACTATCTGCCGCCCTTTCCAGGGTTCTTCCTCTATTTCCCCAATCGCCGTAATATGGCGCCCAAACTGCGGGCGCTCATTGACCATGTTCGCGCATACAGACTGACATAGTCTTAGCTGCCAGTGGCTAGAGCTGCCTGGCTTTTGTACTTTGCGGTTGGACGCCTATAAGGCCCTGTCCTTCGCTGGTCCGGTGGACCCGAGCCGGGTGCGGCGCGGGTGCGGGTGCGGGTGCGGGTGGCGCCCGATTTGTGAGAATGGGCACGCTCGTCAAGAGGGCGCCTGTGGAGCTTCCGAATGGCTCCTTCGTCGCCTATCCTCGCGATCCGGACGGCAAAAAGCATCGAAGTCGCCCTTCGGCGGCGGCAAGCAGTTCGGACAAGGCCGCGACGGTTCGAACTAGGGCATCAAGGACTATGTCGGGATCACGTATCTACGCGTTGATGGCACTCAAGATAAATTCTGCGCGGTTCTTACATCCGCACTGAATGTTCCGCGGTTGAGCAGCTACGGAGTAGCTGACGCAGACAATTGCTACCAAGTTTCTTGAAATTGCTTATTTTGAACATGGTTCGCCCGAAGGTTGGCCGGTGGTGCTGAGCCATATATTGACGGGCTGCGAGTTGCAGGAATTGCCTTGCCTTGGAGAGGACTAGCATTTGTGGCGGCCCTTAAGGGCCGCCGTATCGCCATTGGTTCGGGAAACAATCAAGCCTTGATGAAGGCCAACAGGTCCGGATTGATCACGTCGGCATGCGTGGTCAGCATTCCGTGCGGGAAGCCCTTGTAGATTTTCAGCGTGCTGTTCTTCAGCAGCTTGGCCTGGAGTTCCACGGCGTCCTTGTAGGGAACGATCTGGTCGTCATCGCCCTGTGTGACCAGCATCGGCACGGTGATCGCCTTGAGGTCTTCTGTCTGGTCGGTCTCCGAAAAGGCCTTGATGCCGTCATAATGAGCTTTAGCGCTGCCCATCATCCCCTGGCGCCACCAATTGTCGATCACGCCTTGCGAGACCTTCGCGCCTTCCCGGTTGAAGCCGTAAAATGGGCCGGACGCAACATCGAGGAAGAACTGAGCGCGATTGGCTGCGAGTGCGTTACGGAAACCATCGAATACTTCGATCGGTGTGCCATCAGGATTGGCTGCGGTCTTGACCATCAGCGGCGGAACGGCGCTGACAAGAATGGCCTTGGCGACGCGGCCCTGCGGTTGACCATATTTGGCGACGTAACGAGCGACTTCGCCGCCGCCTGTCGAATGGCCGATATGGACGGCGTTGCGCAGGTCGAGCTGCTCAGCCACGGCGGAGGCATCGGCGGCGTAGTGATCCATGTCGTGACCGTCGCTGACCTGAGACGAACGGCCATGGCCGCGGCGATCATGGGCGACGACGCGGTAACCCTTGCTGACAAAGAACAGCATCTGGGCATCCCAGTCGTCGGACGACAATGGCCAACCATGGTGGAACACGATCGGCTGCGCGTCCTTCGGACCCCAATCCTTATAGAAGATTTCAACGCCGTCCTTGGTGGTCACGTAACTATGGGTCATTGGTTCAATTCCTTGCTGATGAGGGGAAATTTTCTTTTCAGAAGCCAGAGCCGGGATGGCCAGAGCCAATGAAATCGTGGTGCCGGTCAGCAGAACCTGCCGACGGGAAAGGGAAAATTCACTGGTCATGAGATGTCTCCGAGTGTCGAGGCGGCTATATAGCTGTCGGCCGACATAGCCGTTTGACAGGCTGGCATGCTCACTCGGCGCCGCGGGTGCTCTCGAACAGGAACCAGGCGCGCCGCTCGGCCTCGTCCACCCAGTTTTCAATCAGGCTGGCGGTCGCGATATCGCCATGCTCGTCGCAGAGATTGTGGGTCTCCTTCATCAGAGAAACCAGCGTAAGGTTATCTTCGCGAAGTTCAGCCAGCATGTCGGCCGGCGTCACGAAATCAGCATCGTTGTCGAGCAGGCGCTGCAGCTTGGAAATATGACCGATCGAACGGACGGTCGTGCCGCCGATCTTGCGAGCTCGTTCAGCAATATCGTCCGTCATCGCGAAGATCTGCTCACCCTGCTCATCGAGCATGAGGTGATAGTCGCGGAAATGCGGCCCGCTCATGTGCCAATGGAAATTCTTGGTCTTGAGGTAGAGGGCGAAGACATCGGCCAGAAGCGCCGTCAGTGCGCCGGATATATCGGCAGTCGCGTTTGTGCCAAGCGTTGTCGGTGTTGCAAGCGGGGATTTGCGGTGTTTTTCAGCGAGCGTGCGGTCCATGATGGTCTCCATTGGGTTGAGCGGGCTGCTGGAGACTTTTTAGACGAAACAGCGAACCCTCAACATCCAATGCTTGGTTAGTCGACCCCACACCTATGTATAGTTTCAAAGCACTTCGGCCGAGGTTAGATATCGCATGTCTTCAGCCCCTCCCAAGAAGACATGCTGGGCACCAAAGCCCTGACGGTTCAGCCCCTCCCCTGAACCAGCGGATATCGCGATCCGATCGAGGCCATCCCAGCCGCCCTGGGATGGTCTTTCTTTTTTACCGCCTATCAGATTGAGTTCACACGCGAATAGCGGATTTTAGAATTGCGTTTTCTCCAGCGGGATGGCTTGATGCCAAGATCGATATCCAGGTGGGAACCTGCATGCCTTCGCTTGAACTTGTGAACCCGAAACGACGGCTATCGGCACGCTACGAAATCGGCATTCTGTCGTTCGCATTCGCTCTGGCGTTAACGGTCTTCTATCTCGATACGTTCACCGACATTCACAGTGCGCTCGCCACGCTCTATGTCATCACGCTCCTTCTGTCGGCGGAAACGCTGACAGAGAAGGGAACGTTGCTGTTGACGGCGGTCTGTGTTGGTCTTTCAACACTATCTTACGCGGCGGCCCACGGCACAGACGCCGACCTTGCCGCAATTTTGCGCCTGGCCGTGGCCGTCGCTGCCATATTGATCACCTGTGCGCTGATCATAAGGAACCACCGTGCGCGTCATGATCTTTTAAAATCCAATGTCGCCTTGCAGAGTAGCGAAGAACGCTACCGGACGATTTTTGAGCAGAGCCGCGTCGCCCTTTGGGAGCGGGACTACTCCGAGGTGCGAGCGTTGTTGATGAAACTGAAGACGCAGGGTGTCGCCGATCTGCGTGCTTATGCGCGGGACAATCCGGACTTCATTGCCAATTGCATCGAACGCATACCGACAGTCGCTGCCAATGCCGCAGCGTTGGAGCTTCTCGGCAATGTCAGTGCACAGAATGCCGGCTCGATGCGGCGCTACATTGCGCAGGACGACGCCACGTTTCTTGATCTGATGGTTGCGATCTTCGAGAACCAAAGCTATTTCGAGGGAAAGGGCACGATCATCACCAGCGACGGGACCAACAAGTTGGTGCTGCTGACTGTGGGCTTTCCGATGGACGTTGCCAACTTTAACCGCGTCATTGTCGGTATGTTCGACATCACCGAGCGCGAGCTGGCCCAGAAGGCGTTGTTCGAGGCCCAGGCCGAACTCGCGCTGGCCTCACGCGCCGCCACCGTCGGCGCCCTGTCGGCGTCGCTCGCTCATGAACTTAACCAGCCGCTCGGCGCCCTTGTCGTCAATGCACAGACCCTGCAGCGTTGGCTCGACCGCGACCCGCCGGATCTGGCGGCTGTTTCCCGCTCGGCCGAGCGCATCGTGCGCGATAGCCAACGCGCCAGCGACATCATCCAGAGCACCCGGTCGATGTTGAGCGAGCGCACGCCGGTCCTTGAGCCCGTGTCACTGGCCGATCTCGTCAACGAGACGCAGTCTTTGATGGAGAGCGAACTTTCCAGAAATCGCATAAAATTCGAAACCAGCGAGGCTCCCGGGATAAGCAACGTCAGTGCGGTTCGCATCGAGCTGCAGCAGGTGCTGATCAACCTGATCACCAATGCCATTCAGGCCATGGCCGCAACGCCGGAAGAGCTTCGACGGATTTCGGTATCGATCAACCCGGCAGATGGTCATGGCGTTCGGGTCAGTGTTCGTGACAACGGCCCCGGTCTGAGCGCCGACATTCTGGAAAAGCTGTTCAAGCCGTTTTGCACCACCAAGGAAACCGGCCTTGGCATGGGCCTTGCCATTTGCCGCGGTATGCTCGAAGCCCGCGGCGGAACATTGAGCGCCGGCAATCACGTCGAAGGTGGCGCACTGTTCGAAATGATCGTGCCGATGGAGGCTGCCCATGAATGATGCCAGAAAGTCCGCCAAAACCACGAGCAACGATACGCCTGTCGTTTACGTCGTGGATGACGATCCCTCGATCCGAGAGGCGCTGGTTGATCTCTTTCTTTCGGTCCGAACGGTAGCGCAGGCCTTCGAAAGCGCTCAGGACCTGCTTGATAATGCCGACCTCAAGCGGCCGGGCTGCATCCTGCTCGACGTAAGACTGCCCGGCGCCAATGGCCTGGACTTCCAGCTTCATCTGGAAAAACTTGGTAACCAGATGCCGATCATCTTCATGACCGGCCATGGCGACATACCGATGACTGTGCGGGCGATGAAGGCCGGCGCGGTGGATTTTCTGGCAAAACCGTTCCGGGACCAGGATATCCTTGATGCCGTCTCCGTGGCGTTTCAGAAAGACCGTGACCTGCGCCTACAATCTGCGGCCAATGGCGCCGTATCCGAACTCGCGAAGACGTTGACCCGTCGCGAACACGAGGTCATGGCTGCCGTCGTGCAAGGACTGATGAACAAGCAGATTGCGTTCAACCTTGGCATCAGCGAGATCACGGTCAAACTCCATCGCGGCAATGTCATGCGCAAGATGGAGGCGCGCTCAGTAGCAGACCTTGTCCGCAAGGCCGAACTGCTTGGTCTGTAGTGGAAAAACCTAGACCCTTGTATGGTACAAGGAACGGTCTCAAAGGTGCATATACCGGGTTGTCGATCTAACACGGCAAGGCCAGAGAAATTGTACAAAACACCAGTCATAGCTATCGTCGACGATGATCGGTCGATCCGCGAAGCGCTTGACGATCTCATTTTGTCCTGCGGTTACCAGAGCCGGCTGTTCACGTCCGCGGAAGAGTATCTTGCAGCCCAGGATCGCGCCTCGATCGATTGCATGCTCGTGGATGTCAAAATGCCCGGTCTCACGGGGCTCGAGCTGCAGGCTGTGCTGAACGAACAAGATATGCTGAAGCCCCCGATGATCTTCATGACGTCCTATAGCGACAACAAAACAAGGGCGGCGGCGATGAGTGGCGGCGCTTTTGCCTTTCTCGGCAAGCCCGTGAATTTCAGCCAATTGGTCCAGTGTCTCGAACGGGCGCTGAAGCACTGATCCACGCCAACGAGGAGTAAATCCATGTCGCACGGTTGTTCGCACACTTCAACGATCCGCACGGTTCGCCCCAAAACGCTCGGCTGCGAGGAGTGCCTGGAGACAGGACAGGTTTGGTTTCATCTCAGGTTATGCCGTGAGTGTGGCCATGTCGGATGCTGCGACCAATCTCCCGGTCGTCACGCCACCGCACATTTCCATGCCACGCAGCATCCGATCATAGAAGGTTACGATCCGCCGGAAGGTTGGGGATGGTGTTTTGTCGACGAGACCATGGTCGAACTGCCGGACCAGACACCGCAGCGTGGCCCCATACCTCGCTACTACTAGACCACCTCAAATCCTCGACGCCATTTTCGACACGTTTCAAGCCAGGAGAAAAATTGATGGCGGATCTCAGCGCAAGACAGCACCAGATGTTCCCGGTGCTGAGCCCTCGTCAGGTCGAGACGGCCAAACGCTTTGCCAGTGGCGCGCCGCAGCATTTCGAAGCCGGGGAATTTATCTACAAGGTCGGCGATCATGCGGTGCCTGCCTGGCTGGTGCTGGAAGGTTCGATGGATGTCTTTCGACATGAAGGCCTGTCGCATGAGGCGCCGATCACAACCCATGGCGCCGGTCAACTGTCGGGTGAAGTCAATCAACTCTCGGGCCGCCCGACATTGGCAGGTGCACGGGCCGGCTCCGACGGTTGCACCGCGGTTGCGTTCGATGCAGCTCATCTTCGCGCCCTGGTGATCGGCTCAGCGGATGTCGGCGAGATTATCATGCGGGCTTTTATCCTGCGTCGCGTTGGTCTGATCGATTCCGGCGCGGGTTCTGTTCTGATCGGGGCTCCGGGGAATGCAGCGCTGTTACGCCTGCAAGGGTTTCTCGCCCGCAGCGCCTTTCCCTATATCGTGCTCGATTCTGCCAGCGAAGGCGAAGGCCGTGCTCTGATCGAACGCTTGGGCATCCTTGTCACAGAACTTCCTCTGATGGTCTGCCCCAATGGTACCGTGCTGAAGAACCCGACCGACGCGGAAGCAGCGGCATGCCTCGGCATGACGCCGGAACTCATGCCTGGAAAGCTCTATGACGTTGCCGTTGTCGGCGCCGGACCGGCAGGCCTTGCCACCGCCGTCTATGCCGCCTCCGAAGGGCTTGACGTCATGGTCATCGACGAGCGTTCGGTAGGAGGACAGGCAGGCGCTTCCTCACGCATCGAAAACTATCTCGGCTTCCCCACCGGCATATCCGGACAGGCGCTGGCCGGGCGCGCCTATAACCAGGCACTGAAATTCGGCGCGGAAATGGTCTTGCCAGTTGCAGTCAACAGTCTGGTCGCGCCCGAGCGCGATGCCGGTGTGCTGACGCTGGAACTCGCAGGTGGAAAGGCCGTGACGTCGCGAACGATCGTCATTGCCTCCGGTGCGCATTACCGGCGTCCGGGAATCGCCAACATCGAGAGCCTTGAGGGCAATGGCATCTCCTATTGGGCTTCTCCAATAGAGGCAAAACTCTGCGCCGGCGAAGAAATCGCCCTGGTCGGCGGGGGAAATTCGGCCGGTCAGGCCATCGCTTTCCTCGCACCTCAGGTCAAGAAACTCCATCTCGTCGTTCGGCGCGCGCTCGAAGAAACGATGTCGCAATATCTGATCGACCGCATCAGGGCATTCCCCAATGTCGAACTGCACATGCACTGCGAAGTGGATGCGATTGAGGGCGATCCCACGGGCGGCTTGAAATCCGCCACCCTGCGCAACCGGCTGGATAACAGCGAACGACAGCTGTCACTTCATCACCTTTTTCTCTTTATCGGAGCCGATCCGAACGCCGGCTGGATCAGCAACCGCGTCCATACCGATGACAAGGGTTTCATCGTTACAGGACAATCCTTCGATGCGCTGTGCAGCTTCACCCGCAGTCCTCTGCCGCTGGAGACCAGCCTACCAAACGTTTTCGCCATCGGCGATGTCCGGGCCGGATCGACCAAGCGGGTGGCGGCCGCAGTCGGGGAAGGTGCAGCCGTTGTCTCCCAGATCCACGCTGCGCTCAGCCTGATGAAGACCCCGAACTGAAACGCCCGCCAATATTCTAAATCAAACGACCCGCTGGCAGATGCCAGCGGGTCGAAATGTCATTCTCTGACGTGATAGACGATCAGTCGACGCTCAAATTGCCGATGCGCCAAGCTGCCGACCATAAGCAACGATTTCCCGGCCAACGGAGATACGATCGGCCTCAAACCGCCGCAGGGCGGCATGAAGGTCAACCGCAGACGCCAGGCAGTTGCTCAACGCCATGACATCGCCGGCTGCTTTCGACACGCCCATCGCGGTGTGCGGCCGCGCGACAAAGGCGGCGTCACCGATCAGAACGATGGATCGGCCGATCATACGGGGTGCCTCGTAGTCGAAAATACCTTGTATCGACGGGCTTCGCTCGGCAGCAACCGCCAGCGCGAATTGCGGCGGAAGCATTTGTGCGGCATCGGTGCGCAAGGCCTGCAGACGGTCGTTCGACAAGCCGCCGCGCGGCAGCGAAAACGTATGCATCCGCTGATCGAGATCGGTGAACGTGCCGGCAAGGTCGCTTGGCTGCACCTTACGGTACCAGACCCAATTGTAGCGACGGCTGCCCCTGCTCATCTCTCCTTTCGAACCGGGGACAAGATAGCCGAGAGCGTGTACGCCCGGCCGGACATGGAACGCAAACCGGTCGAGAAGCAGCGCGGCGGCAGAGGGCAGACTGGTTTCCGGGATCAACCCGCGCCAAGCAACATAGCCGGAATAGCGATTCTGATTCTCCTTTGGATTAAGCGCACCACGCACCACGGAACCGAGGCCATCGGCGCCGATCACAAGATCGGCTGTCTCTCGCGTCCCGTCACCAAAAATCAGTTCCGCACCGCTCTCGCCGTCCAGCACATCGACGACGTCCCGGCCCAAGAAATAGGTTTCGGGCGCGATACGCGACGCGACGGTTTCGAACAGGACATCCCAGGAGATTTGTGTCTGGGGCATACTGACGGTCTGGGCGATACTACCGTCCTGATCGAGATAGATGCGTTCCTTTGCCACCACGCCGATGCGTGCCACATGCTCGCAACCGATCAGCCTGAGAATGCGAAGCAGATCGCTCTGACCGACAAGGCCCGCTCCCCGCCCGGCCAGACCGTTCCTTGATCGCTCGTAGATGCGAACATCGTGGCCAGCCTGCTGCAGCATGATGCCAGCGAAGAGGCCGGCGAGCGAACCGCCGACGATTCTGATAAGTAGCTTGTTCATCGTCCTGACCTCAGTGCCCGACAACCGCCGGATGGCGGCGATGATGAATAAACTTGATGGCGAACGCTGCGATGCCAAGGGCCGCGCCAAGAAGGCTGACGAAGGGCCAGCCACCCTGTCCCCAAGCGAACGTCGCCATCGCCGAGCCCGCGGCGCCGCCAAGGAACATACCGGTCATAAAAACGGTATTGAGTCGGCTGCGCGCATCGGCTTCAAGCGCATAGATGATGTGCTGGTTGGAGATGAGTGCGCTCTGTATGCCGAAATCGAGCACGATGACGCCGACGACCAGGGGAGCGATTGATGCCCAGACGCCGAAGATCAGCCAGGCAAGGATCGTCAGGCCCGCGCCCATCCAGACCACGAAATGCGGCCCCCGCGTGTCGGCGACCCGGCCTGCCAGCGGCGCTGCAAAGATGCCGACCGCACCGACGACACCGAACAGACCTGCGACATCCGCACCGAGCTGGAACTTCGGCCCGGCGAGATAAAGTGCCAGGACTGTCCAGAAGGCTGTGAACGAAGCAAACAGCAATGCCTGAATGACGGTCGCGGCCCTCAACGCCGGGTGGCGTTTCCAGAGCTGGCCGAGAGACCGGAGTGCCTGATGATAGCGCAAGGTCGATGTTGGCTGGTGATGCGGAAGCATCGCATACATGAGACCGGCGGCAAACAGCGCCAGCGGCACCCCGATCCAGAACATCTCCCGCCAGCCAGCATGTTCGCCAACGAAACCCGAGAGGGTGCGGCTGAACAATATGCCCGACAGAACGCCCGCCATGACTGTGCCGATCGTGGCGCCGCGCTTTTCCGGCGCTGCCAGAGATGCGGCGAACGGTACGATCTGCTGGGCGACAGTGGAACATGTGCCGACAATGACTGAGGCTACAATCAGCATCCAGGCCGTCGGCGCAAGTGCCGCGAGCGCCAGCGCTGCCGCCAGAACCAGGAACTGACCAATGATCATGCGGCGCCGATTAACGAGGTCGCCGAGCGGCAGCAGCAAAAACAACCCGAGCGCATAGCCGAGCTGCGTCGCCGTCGGCACCATGCCGGTGATCGGCTGTTGACTGAAATCCGCCTCGATAAGGCCAAGCATCGGCTGGTTGTAATAGATGTTCGCGACTGCAATGCCGCCAGCGACGGCCATGGCCAGTAGCGTAGCCTGTCCGATCGCATCATTTCGGGTGGCGCTTGCCGCCCTGGCCTGCATCTGTTCGGTCTTTTCCATAATCCTGCTCCAACGCAAATCTTGATCAGAGCAAGCTATGTCCAATGGCATTGCACGCACATCCAATGGACGTCTACCCGGACCTATACATCGGTCTAGGTTCGCATCGATGGGTTCGATGCTAGATCTGTAGAAACACGGTGAAGGGAGTTTGCAATGAGCGAGAAGCGGCCGGATGGGATCGAGCGTTACACGGCCCCGGCGGGCGGTTGGGGCGCACTCAAGGCCGTGGCCAAAACCCTCGCCCATCAACAGATCATCGCAGAGGGTGCTGCTACACTGCTGAAGGCAAACCAGCCGGAGGGGTTCGATTGCCCCGGCTGCGCCTGGCCCGATCCGAAGCATACAAGTTCCTTCGAGTTCTGCGAGAATGGCGCCAAGGCGATCACCTGGGAATCGACCGCCAGGCGTGTCGGCCCGGATTTCTTCGCCGCCCATACCGTCACCGACCTCTGGGAGTGGACGGACCACAAGCTCGAAGACCAGGGCCGGCTGACGCATCCGCTGATCTACGATCATGCGAGCGATCGCTATATACCAATCGAATGGGAAGCTGCATTCGCCCGCATCGCCGCAGAACTGAACAGCTTGCCCAGCCCTGACATGGCGGAATTCTACACGTCCGGCAGGGCCTCGAACGAGGCGGCATTCCTGTTCCAGCTTTTCGTGCGCGCCTATGGCACCAACAATTTCCCCGACTGTTCCAACATGTGCCATGAGGCCACCAGCGTCGGCCTGCCCCTGTCGATCGGCGTCGGCAAGGGCACTGTGACGCTGGAGGATTTTGATCATGCCGACGCGATCTTCTCGTTCGGGCACAATCCCGGGACCAACCATCCGCGCATGATGACTACGCTTCACGAAGCGTCACGCCGGGGGGTGCCCATCGTGGTCTTCAATCCGCTCAAGGAGCGCGCACTGGAGCGGTTCGCCGCACCGCAGGATCCGATCGAGATGACGACGATGTCGTCGACCCAGATTGCGTCCGCCTATCACCAGGTTCGCACCGGCGGCGATCTCGCCGCGCTCAAAGGCCTGATGAAGCGCATTTTCGAACGCGACGCGGCTGACATCGCCGACGGAGGACCCGGCGTGCTCGACCGTGAATTCATCGAGGCCCACACCGTTGGACTGGAGGAACTGAAGACCGATATCGAACGCACGGAATGGTCTGAAATCGTCGAAAAATCGGGCCTGTCGCTGGAAGCGCTGGACAGCGCTGTCGATGTCTACCTTAAGGCCAAAAACGTCATCCTCTGCTATGGCATGGGTATCACCCAGCATGCCAATGGCACCGCAAATGTTCAGCAACTCGCCAATTTTCTGATGCTGCGCGGCAATATCGGCCGGCAGGGTGCCGGTATATGCCCGTTGCGCGGCCACTCCAACGTGCAGGGCGACAGGACAGTCGGTATCACGGAAATTCCAAATGTCGCGCTTCTCGACGGCATGGAAAGAGCCTTCGGTTTTCGACCGCCTTCGGAAAAGGGGCACAACGCCGTAGAGGCCGTCGAAGCCATTATCGACGGCAGGTCGAAAGCACTTGTCTGTCTCGGCGGCAATCTCGCTGTCGCCATGTCGGATCCAGAAGCGACATTCGCGGGCATGCGAAAGCTCGACCTGGCCGTCCATCTCGCCACGAAGCTCAATCGCTCGCATCTGCTGTTGGCAAAAACGTCGATCATCCTGCCGGTTCTGGGCCGGACGGATCTGGACATGCAAGCGACAGGCCGCCAATCGGTCACGGTGGAGGATTCCATGTCGATGGTGCATGCGTCACGCGGTTTCCTCAAACCGCCCAGCGACCAACTGCGCTCGGAGCCCTGGATCGTTGCCGGCATGGCCAAAGCAACGCTTGGCGACCGGTACGGCATTGATTGGGAGGAAATGGCAGGCGACTACAAGTTGATCCGCGACAAGATCGAGATTGTGTTTCCCGATTTCCACGATTTCAACAGACGCGTGAAGACGCCCGGTGGCTTCCGTCTCACGGTCGCGGCGTCGAGCCGCGTGTGGAATACGCCGTCCGGCAAGGCCGAGTTTCTGGTGGCACCTGGCCTGGATGAGGATGCACGCCTGCGCGACCCCGATGCCCTTGTGCTGACCACTCTCCGCAGTCACGACCAGTACAACACCACGATATACGGCCTCGATGACCGGTACCGTGGCGTCTTCGGCCGCCGCGACGTCATCTTCATGAGCCAGAAAGACCTCGAAACACGTGGCCTGGCAGACGGCGATCTGATCGACGTCGAAGCGATCTCTGCGAGCGGTACCAAAACCGTTGCCGGATTTACCGCCGTTGCCTACGATATTCCACCTGGCTCGGTGGCAGGCTACTACCCCGAAATGAACCAGGTCATCGCGCTGGCGGATTACGACAGAAAATCCGGAACGCCAGCATATAAGGGCGTTCCGGTGAAGGTACGTAGATCCGCGCAACCGATCTCGATCCCCTGATCGACGCCGCTGGTATAGCGTTAGAAGCAAGACCGTGGTCGTGCATTCGCCGGCAGCAGCTCTTCGGCTGAAACCCTCAAAGCATAGCGCCTTGATAGGATTGGAACCATCGCTGTGTCCGCGGTTTGAATAGGTATCTGATTTAACTTAGATTTTATGGCGGCAGTGATGCCCTGATCGGGCACGTTGGCCGGACAAATGTTGCCGTCCCGCGTGAAATCAGCCAAGGAAAGCCTGCCTTGAAGAAGCGCGGTGGCAAGGCAGTATTGCATCGAAAACCGCGCCTGCATCTCATCTGCGGGATCAGAATAAGCCAGATTGCTGACAGTAGACTGTCCCACTTTTGTTTCGATGCGCTGCACCTCATCGAGCGTGTTACAAATTTTCATCAAGGCCACAATGGTCCCATTGTGGGGCTGACTTTCGTGCTTTGTTAAACTTTACCTGAAGCATGGCGCCTCCACTCGGTCGTTTACCTGCAGGCCGCCGAAGGCGTGCGTGCCGCATATAGATGTCAGGATTACGACTGCGGCGCGCGACGCCCGATGCGGGAAGGATCGCGCCAAATGCGTATTGCAAGTCTCAGAGCGCCCCTTTGAGGAATACGTGGATGTAGTCGGCGGACAGCTGCGGGAATTGATGCTGCGGTCCGTGGCCGGCTCTGGGCATGATCAAAAGCTGTCCGCGCGGTATTGTCCGGATGAGTGGAAACCAGTTGTCGGCAGGGGTGCCTGGATCGTTATCGCCGCAGAAGATCAGCATCGGCACGTCGGAGGTCATAAGCGCCTGGCGGATGCCTTCCTTGTCTTCGTGATATTTCTGGGCAGCTGCGAAGAAGACGTTGAACGCATCCATTGTCGAGGGAATGTGATCTGTTACCCCTTGGCGGGCATAGATGCGCTCATGCGAGGCCGCGGCGGCGACCAAGCTTTCCTTGTAGGCCGGCTCGAAAAACAGGATTTCTTCGTCGTTGAGATCGTTGACGGGCTTGATCGCCCTCTCAAACCAATCCTTGCGCATCGGATGCTCGTTCTCGCCCGGAGGATTCGTGCCGATCAATACCGCACGCTTAACCATCGCGGGGTGTTTGATGAGGAAGACCTGAGCAAGCGCGCCGCCCCAGGACCAGCCAACGAGATCGAATGTCTCCAGGTCTATCGCTTTGGCAAAAGCCGCCATCGTGTCTGCGATGACAACCATGTCGGGCGTGAGTTTGCCCTCAGAATATCCGACGCCGGAATAATCGACCATGATGACCCGGTACTCTTCGGCCAGCGCGTCCACGAAGGCAGGGTCCCAGGTGTCCAATGTGCCGCGGAGGCGGTTGAACAGGACGATTGGCTCGCCAGAGCCGACCTCACGATAAGCGAGTTTTACACCATCGACTTCGACCGATTTCGTCGAAGTGGTCGCGGCGGAATCCTTGGCAAGGACCTGGAATGGCGACCAAACCAGGACCATGAACAATGCGAGTGCATATCTCATTTCGGCTCTCCTTGGGGAGTTGGACAGCAATTGTAAAAGGTGGGACGGACCTGAGGGAAGACGGTCCGCCCGCGGTGTCGCACGCGGCGGATCGCGTCCACCGACAGCGAAAGCCTGGAATGAACGCTGATGCCGTCTACTCCGCGGCCTTGGACGGTCGAGAAGCGCACGAAGACAGGGGTCAATGGCTTGTCTGTCATTTGGATTCCCACCGTCTTGATTGAACACTCAGGATCAGTTTGCGCTGGCCGTCGCGTTCTTCAGAAGTGCGAGCCGCGCGGTGTCATGTGAAGCAAAGATGGTTATCGAGGAACCGTAATCCCGGTTGAGCGCACGCAGCCTGTCCTGGTTGGCCAGCCGCGCGGTCCGGTCACTGCTCATGATCGACTGGTAGATTTTCAGCCCCACCGGGCTGCGGGGCGTCAAGGCATCGAGTTCGTCGTGATGCATGAAGCTGTCGCCCGCATTAAACAGCCATCCGTTTTCCACGCGGATCGCCACGCCGGTATGTCCCAAGGTGTGGCCGCGGAGCGGGACCAACAGTATCTCGGGAGGAAGTCCGTCCAACGCACGGACGGTCTCGAAGCCAAACCAGTTCTCGCCACCCCCGGAATAGGTCCGCCAATCCCGCACGCTGTCCCACATCGACGGCCGATAGCGCTGGCGTGCGATGAAGTTGAGCCGTGTCGCCTCCGCAGCCGACCGCTCTGCGGCCATGACGTGAATGCGGGCTTCGGGAAAATCCTCGATCCCACCGGCATGATCGAAATCAAGATGGGTAAGGACGATGTGGCGCACATCGCGCGCGCAGTAGCCGAGCGCCTCAACCTGACGGATCGCTGTATCCTCCTCACGCAATTGCGTGTTGAGAAGAGCTGGCCAGAGACGGGCAAGCCTGCGTGGGCCGGACTTCCACACGTCCTGCAAGCCATAGCCGGTATCCACAAGCACCAGTCCGTTTGCCGTCTCGAGCAGCACACAATGCGTGCAGATGTCGGCGTGGAACCCGCGGCTGCGGCCGTCGAACAGCATACCGCCGAATGGGCAATGCGTACCGCAATTGAAATGATGAATACGCATGAAAGCTCCCCCGTGAAACGGTGCGGGACGATGGGTCGTCCCGCACCGGATAGTTCAGGCGGCCTTGGTGACACCCAATCGCGCCACATTCGCAGTGTCGGGTCGGGCATGACGCATTGCCCAATCGAGCGCGAAATCTGCAACCTGCTCCCAGCCTGGATCGACGCAGGTCCAGTGTGAGCGATCCTCGAAAATTTTGAGAACCGTCTCAGATGGCGCACGCTTCTGTTTGTCGTAGATCGCCCTGGTCATGCTGGCATCGGCGATCAGGTCCAGGCCGCCGCCGATCAGGAGCAGCGGCGCACGGCTCGGATTGTCCCAGCGGATCTTGCCGACGGAGGTCAGGATTCCGTCCCAGTAAACCTTGCCCGCGGTGGGTACGATGTAGCGATCGTAGTAGTAGTCTGCCTTCTCCGGCGGCAGCGTGTTTGCGAAGCGCGCGCCGAAGAACTTGCGCGACATGTGCATGACGCGGCCCCAACTGCCCCAGGAGCCCAGTACGGGCAAGGCCGAAACGATGGAGTGGATGCCGAGCCGCACGCCAGTGGTCGGCGCGGGATCGATGGCAACGCCAGCAGCTCCGAAGCCGCGATCAAGTAAGATCTGGGTGAATACGCCTCCGGCAGAATGACCGATCAGGATAGGCTGCTCGGGCAGTTTCCTGATTTCCGCCTCAAGATGGTCAACAATGCCTTTGACCCCGATCTCCTTGAGCTTGGGATGCGGATTGGCCCGGAGTTCGGCGGGGTCGCGGTCATCATAGGGCCAGTTCGGCGCGACAACAGTATGGCCTTTGGCTTCGTAGTGCGCCTTGAAGCCTTCCCAGCTTTTCGCATTGAGCCAGGCGCCGTGGATGAGCATGATGGTCTTGGTCATTGTCGTTCCCCTTGTTGAGAGTATACGGCAGCAGCATAGGCACGCCGCAGCCGTCACCGCCGTGCGGTGGACGTCGGATTGGGCGAACCCGGCGCGGCGTGCCATTGAATGTCCGGTGCGCGCCTCAGCTCTTGATGAAGTCGAGGAGGTCCGGATTGATGATCTCCGGATGCGTGGTGCACAAACCGTGCGGCAAACCCTTGTAGGTTTTGAGCGTGCCGTTCTTTAGCAGTTTGGCCGAGAGCGGCGCGGAGTCTGCATAAGGCACGATCTGGTCATCGTCGCCGTGCATGATGAGGACGGGGACTTCGATCCTCTTCAGGTCTTCGGTAAAATCGGTTTCGGAGAATGCCTTGATGCAGTCGTAATGCGCCTTGGCGCCGCCCATCATGCCCTGCCTCCACCAGTTCTCGATCACCCCTTGGCTCGGCTTGGCACCCTCACGGTTGTAGCCGTAGAACGGGCCGGCCGGGACATCGAGGAAGAACTGTGCACGATTGGCGACTAGTGCTGCACGGAAACTATCGAAGACCTCGATCGGCAAGCCGCCCGGGTTCTTTTCGGACTTGACCATGATCGGCGGCACAGCTCCGATCAGCACGGCCTTGGCGACACGGCCGGGCTTGGCCCGGGCTACGTAGTGCGCGACCTCGCCGCCGCCCGTCGAGTGGCCAACATGGATGGCGTTCTTGAGGTCGAGCTTCTCGGCCAACTCCGCCACGTCGGCGGCATAGGTGTCCATCTCGTTGCCTGTATAGGTCTGGGTCGATCGACCGTGACCGCGGCGATCGTGGGCGATGACACGGAATCCCTTGTCGAGAAAATACATCATCTGATTGTCCCAGTCGTCGGCAGAAAGTGGCCAGCCATGATGGAAGACGATTGGCTGGGCATCGCGAGCACCCCAGTCTTTGTAGAAGATTTCAGTACCGTCTTCGGTCTTGATGAAGGACATGATGGATTTCCCCTTTTTGGTTTCGGTGGATTGGGAAGCGGCGGAGGCCCGGTTTGGAAGAGCCGCCACCGCGAACGCTGCGCCTGCCGCAATCAAGAGGTCTCGTCGGGTGGCATCCAGGTTCAGCGCGATGGCCTTGTCGTTCATGGTCGTCTCCCTCGAGGCGTGACTGGCTTTGTTTCGACAACTTGGACGGTGGCTTGGTTAGGGGTGTGAATCGAGTAAAGCGTCGTAAATTGATGAAAATCAGAATATCGCGGAGCGCCGTACCGAATTGCAGCGGTGTGGAAAATGCCACCACGCCACGCACGGTCACCGCAGGTTCCACGATCGCAGGCTCGATCGATCAAAGGCGAGACTCCGAGCAAGAGTCGAAGTAAACTTCGCCAGAGAGCGTCAGAGGCGTGGTGCTGGGTGAGTTCCAAGTGGGGCGACGATGGGAACGGAAGAGGAGAACAAGGGCCCGCGCGGCGACCGCGAGATCAGGTTCGGCGAATACGCCTTCTATCCCGCACGAGGCGTTCTGCTGCGCGATGGTGTCCGGGTAAAGATAGGGAGCCGCGCGATTGCCCTTCTGGAGGCTCTCGTCCAGAGGCCAGGAGAGACCGTGGGCTACGCCGAGCTGATGAGAGCCGGTTGGCCCGGCATTCATGTCGATGATGCTAACCTGAGGGTTCAGATGTCCTCCTTGCGGAGACTTCTCGACGCGGGTCAGGAAGAAACCTCCCACATAACGAACGCTCCTGGCCGCGGTTATTCGCTAACCAGCCTGACGACGGACATCGCACCGTCAAGAGCATCCGATTTCGGCAAAACACCGATCGGCCTCGTCTCGCCGCTGAGCACAATAGTGGGGCGCGGTGAGGACGTGAGCGCAACGATCGAGCGCATCGGTCGCTACCGGTGTGTAACCCTGGTCGGCCCCGGCGGCATCGGCAAAACCCGTGTGGCGGTCGAGGCGTGCTGGTGCATGACATATGACGACAGCCGCCGCATCTGCTTCGTTGACCTTGCGCCACTGGCTTCGGCCGATTTCGTCGCCGCCACAATCGCTTCCGTGCTCGACCTGGAGGGAGGAGACCAGGCTTCTCCCGAACTACGGATACTCAGGGCCCTCAAGGAAGAACCGACACTGCTTGTTCTCGATAATTGCGAGCATGTACTTGACGTGACAGCCGGCCTGGTCGAGAGGCTCCTCAAGGGGGTCGGGACCCTGCGGGTCCTGGCCACCAGCCGGGAGCCCTTCCTGTTGGAGGGAGAGGCAACGGTCCGGCTCGGTGGCCTCGGGCTTCCGGGCGAAGACGACATTCTCCCGACTCTGGAAGCCGCCATGGCATATCCTGCGGTCGAGCTTCTGGCAGAACGCGCCATCTCGTCGGCCCAGACCGTGGCGCTCGACAACGACGATGTCATCGATCTGATCCATATATGCCGACGGCTGGACGGCATCCCTCTGGCGATCGAGCTGGCAGCGGCCCGAATAGAGGCGATCGGCGTAGGCGCTCTATCCAAAATCCTTGATGAGCAATTCGCGATTCTTGGCGAAGTGCGACGGTCTGCCCCGCCGAGGCATCGCACCTTGACGGCAATGTTGGAATGGAGCTTCGACATGCTGGGTGATGACGAGCGGGACCTGCTCGTGACACTCAGTGTGTTCCGCGGCGAGTTCGAAATGGAAGGAGCCATTGTCGTCTCGCCTATGGAACCGGATGTCATTCTGAGGAGGCTGTCGGGCCTGATTACCAAGTCTCTGATCATCGTCAGCAGGACGGGCAACCGCATCCTGTATAGGCTGCTCGAAACCACGCGGGCATTCTGCGAGCCGAAACTGAGGCAGCGATGCGATGCCAACGATGTATATCGGAGGCATGCCGAGTACCTGGTTGGCTATCTCGCCAAGACACGGAAGCTCGACGTTACCTCCACGGCCGAAAAAAGCATGGTAAGCGCCGAACTTCGAAGCGTGGTTTCCGACGTTCGATGGGCGATAAACTGGGGGCTGAGCCTGGAAGGCGACTCCCGTCAGGCGGTCCGTCTCATCGTCGACAGCGGTCCCATGTGGCTGCGACTGTCGATGCTCAAGGACTACGCGCTCGTCATCGAGCAAGCGATTGACATCCTGTCCGCCGATCCGGACTTTACGGACACCGACCTGATCTGGCTGGCGCCAAGCTTGCACAAGGCATGGTACAATTCTCTTGGCCTATCGGCCAAGGTCCAGCCCTTGCTGGTCAAGACCGTCGAGGTAGCGCGGCGTGAAAACGAAACGAGCTGTCTACTTGATTGCCTCTGGGCGTTGTTTGGCACCCGACTAACGCAAGCACGCTATGGCGCAGCGCTGGCCTATGCCCGCGAGTTTCAGGGCGTTGCAGAGCGTTCTTCGGACGCGGCGCAAAACGCAATGGCGCAACGCATCGTCGCGTTAAGCATGTGGCGAAACGGCGATCTGACATCGGCGCTCGAACACGGCAAAGCCGCCATCCGGAGCCGGGCCGTAATGACGGCCCATGTTCAGCTGGATCTCATGTACAAACAGGGTGTCGCTTCAAGAGCCAATTTTTCCAACCTTCTATGGCTCGTAGGTCAACCAGACGCGGCTCTGGACCTGGCGCACGAAGCCATGACGATTGGTTTGTCCGGCGATCTGCTCGGCTTATCCTATGGCCTGGGCCAGACCATAATCCCTCTTGCGTTCTGGGTGGGCGACATCGAGCAAGCGAGTTCGTTGTCCGCTCTTCTCGTCAAGATCGCGATGGAGAACGACCTCGGCTACTGGGCCAAATGGGGGCGGACCTATCAGAGCGCCGCCTACCGCCTCAAACATGGTGTCGTGCTTGCAGACGACGCCATCATCCTGCATCAGGACAGTCTTGACGGACTCCATCGCCACATCCTGGCGACCATCCTGCCCGATTTGCCGATCGCGTGGGTGACCGCGCTCGATAGCGAAGAACGGCGTGAGCATCCGCACTGGTGCACCGCTGAACTCCAGCGTGTTGCGGGACTGCATTTGTTCAAGGCCGGGGACTTCGAGGGTGCGCGGGCGCAATTGGAGTATGCCGCCGACACTGCGAACAGTCAGTCGGCACTCGCATGGGAACTCCGCGCCGCGACAAGCCTCGCCGAACTCGACGTGCGGGAAGGAATGGCGCGGGCCGCCCGCGGCAGGCTTGAAGATATTCTCGGCCGGATCAAGGAAGGTTCGAAGACGGCTGACGTCAGGAACGCTCGTCGGTTGTTTGCCAATCTTTCATGAGTCCACCCTCCAACGCGATCCTCCAATATCGCCTTTCAACCAGCCGAGGTCTCTGTCAGACCCCCTCACAATGATCTTTCCAGGCGTGTCGCAAACTTTCAGGGATGTCAGAATATCCCCGGCCGGCGGAAATTTCTCTTCCCCTGGCCAACATAGGGTTAAAGACGGAAATTTGCGACAAGCCCCACCTCGTGGTGCGCCCGTTCCTTCATGATTTGCGCGATGCCAGGAATTCGAAGAGGCGCGCCACAGCCTCCGCCCCGGGATCATTGTTACCTTCGAGTTGTCGCGCGTTGACATAGGCTGCACGTCCGGCCTTGGCTCGGCTCATTCCAGCGGTTCCGTCCGCTCCCTTTCGAGCGGCACTGGCGGCCTGCGAAAAGCCGTCATTCAGACTGTCGAGAGCCGGTGCGAGGGCATCCACCATCGTGCGGTCGCCGACCTTGGCTCCGCCAATTTCCTGCATCCGGCCAAGCCCTGCCTTCAACGCTTCGCGCATGGGCAAACCGCTCGAGGCTCCGTCACCAGCCGCGGCAAAGAAGATCGCGAGCAAGACGCCGGAGGAACCGCCCATGGTTTGGCTGAGCTCGAGACCGATTGCCCGCAGCAATTGCGTGTGATCGGAGAGCGGCAGGCGATCCATCGCACTGATGAGCGCCCGTGCGGCACCCGCCAGTGTGGAACCGGTATCTCCGTCCCCGGATTTTGCATCGAGAGCATTCAGCTTCTGTTCCGCGGCAATCATGACCTCACAGCAATCCACCAGAAAGTCGCGCGTCGGCTTGTGGTTTGACGGAAGAGGCATGATCGGCGTCAGCCCGTCGGGAAGACCCATGACCCTCACCGGGTCAACCTTGGCAAGGCCGGGCCAGGCGGACGGACCAACAGGCATTGCAAGGCATGCAAGATCCTCGTCGTCAGCCGGATAAAGTGAGATCGAGAAGCCGCGCATGTCGAGCGACGTCATCATGGCGGCGGGCCCGACAACGTGACTTACGTGAGAACCGATCTCCGATCGAATGAGTTCGTGTGTCAGAACCGACATTTCGAGAACGGATGTTCCACCGAGATTGTTGATCAGCGCCACATGGTTCCGCTCGCCGACCGCGGCCTTGAGCTTCCGGGCGACGGCAGCCATGGCCGATTGCGCGCCGGAATAATCCACTTGCTCGACGCCGGCCTCGCCATGGATACCAAGGCCAAGCTCGGCCATGCCCTTCGGGATTCGATCCTCCTTGGGCGAGCCCGGCACGGTGCAGGTGTCGAGCGACATGCCGATGCTGCGGGTGCCGGAAATGACGCGGCGGGCGGCCTCGGTCACGGTATCGAGGTCCGCGCCGTTTTCGGCGAGAGCACCGGCAATCTTGTGGACGAAGAGCGTGCCGGCGACACCGCGGGCCTGGGGCAGGTCCGGCAGCGCGATGTCGTCGTCGACGATGACCATGTTGACGTTGAGACCGAAGGCGCGGGCGCGCTCCGCGGCGAGGCCGAAATTCAGCCGGTCGCCAGTGTAGTTCTTGACGATCAGCAGGCAGCCGGCCGGGCCGGTGACGGCGAGGATACCGGCTAGTACCGCGTCGACGCTCGGCGAGGCGAAGACATCGCCGCAGACGGCGGCGGTGAGCATGCCCGCCCCGACGAAGCCGGCATGGGCCGGTTCGTGGCCGGAGCCGCCGCCGGAGACCAGCGCGACCCTGGAGCGGTCCCAATCGGCGCGCACGACGACGCGGATGTGCGGGTAGCCGTCCAGCCTTGCGAGCGGCACGGCCGAGGTTGCGAGCAGGCCTTCGACGGCCTCGATGACGACGTCTTCACGCTTGTTGATGAATTGTGCCATTGGAAAACTCCCTTATGCGAGGCGCAGGCCGTCGGCGTCGAAATAAAGCGGGTTGCTGGGTTCGATCTTGACGATGTCACCATCGCGCAAGGCCGTATGGGGCTCCGTGACCGTAACGAGGTTGGTTCCCCGGAAGGACAGGTGCAGACGGGTCTGGTCGCCGAGCCGCTCGACCCGGTGAACGAGGCTCTCCTCGCCTGCCCCCTGGCGGATATGCTCGGGCCTGAGGCCCATGGAGACGGCCCGCGGCGGGGCACCGGGAAAGAGATCGGCCGGCAGGATGTTGATGCGCGGCTGGCCGAGGCGGGCCGCCGCATAGATGCTGACCGGTTGTTCATAGACTTCGCGCGGCGAGCCGAACTGGACGAGGCGCCCGTGATGCAGCACCCCGACATGCGTCGCCATGGTCATCGCCTCGACCTGGTCATGGGTGACATAGAGCAGCGTCGCGCCGAGATTGGCCTGGATGTTCTTGAGTTCGATGCGCAGGTCCGCCCGAAGCTTAGCGTCGAGCGAGCTCAAGGGTTCGTCCATCAGATAGATCTGCGGGTTGCGCACCAGCGCCCGACCGATCGAGACGCGCTGCATCTCGCCGCCGGACAGAGCCGTCGCCTTGTTGTCGAGCTTGTGGGCGATCTGCAGGACGTCGGCGATGGCCTTCACCTTGCGGTCCATCTCGTCTTTCGGGGTTCGGAGCAGCGGCGACTTCAGCGGGAATTCCAGGTTTTCGCGGACCGTCAGGTGCGGGTAGAGCGAATATTGCTGGAAGACCATGGCGACGTTGCGTTCGGCCGGGGTGAGCCCTTGCGTCGGCCGGCCGTCGATCAGGATCTCGCCGCTGTCGGGCCGGTCGAGGCCGGAAATCAGGCGCAGCGTCGTGGTCTTGCCGGCCCCGGTGGGCCCGAGCAGCACGACGAAGGAGCCGTCCGGCACCGTCATCGAGACAGTGTCGAGGGCGAGGTGATCGCCGAAGCGCTTGGTGACGTTGTTCAGGGTGACCTCAGCCATGGCGCAGCACTCCCTCATTGCCGGCCGACACAAGCGCATGGCCGCGCTCGCCGGCAAAGACCGTCAGCGTCCGGCTGTCGAATTCGAGCCCGACCGTCTCGCCGGCCTTGATCGATGCGGCGGACGAGATGCGGGCCTTGATGTCGCCGTTGGCGGTCTTGAGCGTGACGATCTGGGTCGTGCCAAGATATTCGGTGGCAATGACCCTTCCGCGATAGGGGGCGGTGTCGGAGAAGCGGACGTGTTCGGGACGGACCCCGAGCGTCAACCGGCCCTCGGCGCCCTGACGCAGGACGGGAATGGCGAAGCGATGGCCGTCGAGGGTCACGTGATCGCTGCCGATGCCGACCATGCCGTCGAACTCCAGAAAATTCATCGAGGGCGAGCCGATGAAATTGGCGACGAAGCGGGTCGCCGGCCAGTCGTAGATCTGCTGCGGCAGGCCGAACTGCTCGACGACGCCATGGTTCATGACGACGATCTTGTCGCCCATCTGCATGGCTTCCAGCTGGTCGTGGGTGACATAGACGGTGGTCGCGCCCATACGGTCATGCAGCGCCCGCAGTTCTTCCGCCATGTGCTCGCGGAACTCGGCATCGAGTGCGCCGAGCGGCTCGTCCATGAAGAAGGCCTTGGGCCGGCGGACGATGGCGCGGCCGAGCGCCACGCGCTGGCGGTCGCCGCCGGACAGCCCACCCACCGGCTTGTCGAGGATGTCCTCGATCTTCAGGATGCGGGCAACTTCCTCGACGCGTGTCCTGACCTCCGTCTTCGGCACGCCCTGGCTTAAGAGCGGATAGGAGATGTTGCGGCGGACATTCATGTGCGGATAGAGCGCGAACATCTGAAAGACGAAGGCGATGTCGCGCTGGCTCGCCGGCTTCATGCCAACTTCCTCGCCGTCAATGTAAATCTCGCCGCTGGTCGGCAGCTCCAGTCCTGCCATCATGCGCAAAGTCGTGGTCTTGCCGCAGCCGGAGGGGCCGAGCAGCATGAAGAATTCGCCATCCTCGATGGTGAAGCTGGAGGACTGGACAGCGGTGAAGCTGCCGAACTCCTTGCGCACGTTCTCAATTCGGATCTGCGCCATGGTTACTCCGGAAAGTGGCTGACGATGATGAACATCACGGTTCCGATCAGCGTCACGAGAAAAGACCAGGAATAGAGGACAAGCGCAAAGGGCTGCATCATCATAACAACGCCGAGCGCGATCAGCGCTGAGGCAAGCAATTCCCATTCATTGCGCCTCAGGCGGCGCAGGCCTTCGAGAAATCGGCTCATTTGCGGACGGCTCCGAAGGTAATTCCCCGCAGGAGATGCTTGCGCAACAGGATGGTGAAGACGACAACCGGGATGAGGAAGAGCGTGGCGCCGGCGGCGACCGCCGGCCAGTCCTGACCGCTCACCCCGATGATGGTGGGGATGAAGGGCGGCGCGGTCTGGGCAGTGCCGGAGGTGAGCAGCACGGCGAAGGCATATTCGTTCCACGCGAAGATCAGGCAGAAGATCGCTGTCGAGGCGATCCCTGTGACGGCCTGGGGCAGCACCACTTTGTAGAAGGCCTGGAAGCGGGTGTAGCCGTCGATCAGCGCCGCCTCCTCGTATTCGATCGGGATTTCGTCGATGAAGCCCTTCAGCAGCCAGACCGAGAGCGAGAGATTGACCGCTGTATAGAGCAGGATCATACCCAGATGGGTGTCGCTCAAGCCCAGCGACCGGTACATCAGGAAGATCGGGATGGCGACGGCGATCGGCGGCATCATCCGGGTCGAGAGGATAAAGAACAGCAGATCATCCTTGAACGGTACCTTGAAGCGGGAGAAGGCGTAGGCTGCAGCCGTACCGAGCACGATGCAGAGCAAGGTGGAGCCGAAGCCTATGATCACCGAATTGGTAAAGCGCTCGCCGAAGCGCGAGGGGCCGGCAATGACGAGCCCGTCCTGGCGCACCAGTGCCTCGTACCAGGTCTTCGGCTCGCCCAGCGCTGCCAGATCGGCATCGGAGACGCGGGTGCGGGTGGTGAAGAGGTTCACATAACCTTCCAGCGTCGGCTGGAAGAGCAGCTTTGGTGGATAGGCGATGGAATCCGATGGGCTCTTGAAGCCGGTGGTGATGATCCAGATCAGCGGCATGATGGTGACGACGGCATAGACGATCACGAGGATGCCGGCGAACCACTTCTGGCGGACAGAGGGTTCGGTGACGGAATAGCTCATCGTTCTTTCACCTTGTTCAGCGCCTTCACATAGATCGAGGCGAGTCCGAAAACCGTAACGAACAGAATGACCGCGTAGGCCGAGGCATAACCCGTGCGCCACTTCTCGAAGGCTTCCCGCTTGAGGTTGATCGAGGTGAGCTCGGTGATCGAGCCCGGGCCGCCGCCTGTCAGTTGCACGACGAGGTCGAACATCTTGAAGTTCTCGATGCCGCGAAACAGGATCGCCAGCATCAGGAAGGGCAGGACCAGCGGAATGGTGATGGTCCAGAACTGCCGCCACTTGCTGGCGCGGTCGCATTCGGCCGCCTCGTAGATGCTGGCGGGAATCGAGCGCAGGCCGGCAAGGCAAATCAGCATGACGAAGGGCGTCCACATCCAGGTGTCGACGATGATGATCGCCCAGGGCGCCAGCGAGACATCGCCGATCATCGAGAAGGCGGAAGGGTCGATGCCGGTGAAGAAGCTGATGACGTAGTTGAACAGGCCGATCTGCGGCTGGTAGAGGAAGGTCCAGAAATTGCCGACGACAGCGGGGCTGAGCATCATCGGCAGCACAATGATGGTGGTCCACAGGTCGTTGCCGCGAAACTTCTTGTTGATCAGGTAGGCGAGCGAAAAGCCGATCAGCACCTGGAGCGCGATGGTCCAGAGCAGGAAATGGGCCGTCGCCTGCATGGTCAGCCAGATGTCGCCATCGGTCAGGATGCGGGTATAGTTGCGCAATCCGACGAATTCCGGTGCCTCGTTCGGGCGATTGACCCGAAAATTGGTGAAGCTCAGCCGCACGGTCCAGATCAGCGGAAAGATGTTGATCGCCAGCAGCAGCACGATCGACGGGGTGACGAAGAGCCAGGCAATGGCGCGGTCCGAGAGACCGGAGATGCGTCTCGCCACAGGCGGCGGCGTGGCACGGGCGATGCGCTCGATGGCAGTGTCGGACATGGGTTTCCCCCAGGGTATGGGTTGCATCCGGCAGGGCCGGCCGGTCAGGCGACCGGCCCCGCGATTGCATCAGCTCCGCCTTCGGCGGATCGAGGCTTCTCGGATCAGAGCTTGCCTTCGTCCTCGAAGACTTCGGTCCAGTCCTTGACCAGCCCGTCCAGCGCTTCCTTGGCGGTTCCCTGGCCGGCCACGACGTAGTCGTGGAAACGCTTCTGGGAGGCCTGCAGCAGCGAGGCGTAAGACGGCTCGGCCCAGAAGTCCTTCACGATCGCCATGGAGTCGAGGAAGGTCTGGGCATAGGGCTGGCTGGTGGCAAAGCCCGAATCCTCAACAACGGAGCGCAGGGCCGAATAACCGCCGAGCGACCACCACTTGTTCTGGATTTCCGGCTGGGCGAACCACTTGATGTATTCCAGCGCCGCATCCTGCTTGGACGATGCCGCGACCACCGAGATGCCCTGGCCGCCGAGCTGGGCGAACTGCTTGCCGTCGGGGCCTGCCGGATTGGGGAAGTAACCCGACTTGTCACCGCCGACATTGGCGTCGGCATGGATACCCGGCCAGATGAAGGCGAAGTTCATCTGCAGCGCGACCTGGCCGGATTTGTACGCATCGATGTTTTCCGACATGTAAGTGTCGGAAGAGCCGGGCGGCGTGCAGCAATCGTAGAGGGCCTTGTAGTATTCGAGACCTGCGATCGACTGCGGCGAGTTGACGAAGCCTTCGAGGTCATAAGGCTTGTCGGGGTTTTCGTACTGGAAGCCGAAGGAATAGAGCACATCCATGGCGCCCATGGTGATGCCTTCCGAGCCGCGCTCGGTGTAGATCGCGGCGCCATAGACCTTCTTGCCGTCGATGTCGCGCGCTTGAAAGAACTCGGCGATGTCCTTGAGTTCGGCAAAAGTCTTCGGCACGGCCAGATCACGGCCGTATTTCGTCTTGAACTCGGCCTGCAGTTCGGGACGCGAGAACCAGTCCTTGCGATAGGTCCAGCCGACGACGTCGCCGAAAGCCGGCAGCGCCCAGTAGTTCGGCGAGTTTTTCGGCCATTCGGCATAACCGACGACGGTCGCCGGGATGAAGTCCTCCATCTTGATTCCTTCCTTTTGGAAGAAATCATTGAGCTTCACATACTGGCCATTCTCGGCGGCACCACCGATCCACTGGCTGTCGCCGATCATCAGGTCGCAGAGCTTGCCGCCGGAATTGAGTTCGTTGAGCATGCGGTCGGCAAAGTTCGGCCAGGGCACGAATTCGAATTTCATCTTGTGGCCGGACTTGGCCTCGAAGTCTTTGGACAGTTCGACCAGGGCATTGGCCGGATCCCAGGCCGCCCAGCACAGGGTCAGGTCCTCGGCCTTGACGGCGCCGGCGCCGGACAAGCTGGCCCAGACGAGTGTACCGGCCGCGACCGACGATTTCAGGAATGCTGATGTCATGACGTTCTCCTCCCTAAACGAAATCCCGACCTCCATCGGGACACGTGCGACGCCCCCTCCAGGGCAAAAAAATGCACTGCGCATCTCCTCGAACCGACGGACCTTCCCTTGCCGGTTCCTCGTGCCGAACGACGGGCGCGACGGATGCACGGCAGGTTCGCTGGACACTGGAACCTCTATAATTGAGGTGCGCACCTCAAAGCAAGTTAATTTTGAGGTGCGCACCTCAATTTCTTGCTTTTCGTTTGAATTTGTTGGAGAAGTCTTTCAACAGCACTCTCGCCCAGATATTCGAAAGGCCTCATGAGACCCACCGCCAAAGACCTCGCGGAAGCTGCAGGAGTGAGCCTTGCCACGGTCGACCGCGTGCTGAACGACCGGCCGAATGTCAGCGAGAAGGCGGCGCGGCGGGTCAACGAGGCAATCGGCCGGATCGGCTTCGTGCGCAACCCGGCGGCCGTGAACCTGGCGCGTAACAGGACCTATCGCTTCCGCTTCGTGCTGCCGCTTTCCGGCGACCAATATCTGCAGGAGCTGCTGGCCCAGGTGGTGGAGGCACGCGAGGCGCTGCGCGGCGACCTGACGGATATCGACGTGGTGCAGGTGTCGGTGAGTGATCCGCATGCGCTGGCGAAATATCTCGCCGCCCTCGACCCCGAACAGATCGACGGGGTGGCGATCATGGCGCCGGAATCACCGCAGGTGCGCGATGCCATGGCCCGCCTGATCGAGCGCGGCATCAAGGTGGTGCAATTCCTCTCCGGCCAGGAGAAGCTGCCGACGGCGGATTTCGTCGGCGTCGACAATTTTGCCGCCGGGGCAACGGCCGGCAAGATCGTCGGGCGGTTCCTGGGAAATATGTCGGGCAAGATCATGGTCGTCGCGGACACCATGATGGCGCAGGACAGTATCGAGCGCCGGCTTGGGTTCGACAGCATTGTCAACCAGCAGTTTCCCCACCTAGTCTCCTTGCCTTCACTGGAAACCTATGGTGATGAAAGACGGGCGCGACTGGTCATCCGCCGACTTCTTGAGAACCATCCGGATGTCCGGGCTGTCTATGTCCTGAGTTCAGAGGCGCGGGCGCCTTTGATCGCGATCGAGGAGGTCCAGGATCCGCGGGCACTGACGATCGTGGTCCATGAACGAACGCCCTTCAGTGAGGAGGCGCTGAAGGATGACCGGATTGACGCGATTATCGCTCAGGATCCGAGCCACGCCGTGCGGAGTGCCATCCGCATCATGCGCGCCAGGCTCGAGCAGCGCGAGCTGATCGCATCGCAGGAAAAGATCCGCATCGAGGTTCTGCTGAAGGAAAATCTTTGAGGCGGCAATGCATGCCCGCGGAGGCAAATGCGCCGCACCTCATCAGGATGCTTCGGGGATTGATTGTTAAATGTCCACTCCTATTTCCGCTCGGCGGCGCCTTGCTTGGCATCTTCCGGACGATTTCAGCAGGCTGTCATTCTCCAAGGGGGAGGAAATCATCGAATGGGTGCGCCGGGTCATTATCTCCGGCTCAACCGACTATCGCCGCTACCAGGCGGCGGCGATCAAACAGCGCTATGCAATTCGGTTTCCAGGCGTCACCTATGGCGGAGGAGCCCTGTCGCCTCGCGCGCACAGCTTTGCAGGGAGCACCAGCACAATACGGAAACCTTTGAAGATCCTGATTTCCTGTCAGGCGTCGTCGATGCGCTGCCGCAACTGGCTATGGAGATGGCCGATCTGATCCGCTTCAAGATATCGATGCTGACGGCGATCGTATTTCAACGCAACGGGGTATGGGGCGAGGAAACGGCATCGCAGAAGGTCGAGCATCTCGGGCTGATGTTCGGGGCGCTCGCCGCCTCGCCCGCCGGCGTTGTCAAAGGGCGCGGCGTGCCGCTCAACCAACTGACCTTTGACCTGCTGATCTTCCCAGGTGTGTGGGATTGGTACCTGCAGCGGCGCGAGCAGCGGCGCGGCTTCTATACCAAGTGGGAAGAAGACATGTTGATGGTGGCAATGGCGTTGACCCGTGCCGAAGTCGGCTGGATCCGTCAGTATCCAGGCCTTCTAAAGAATGTCAGACCGATAGAAGGGCTGATCGCACCGGAGGAGATAGAGTTTGCGTCTCGCGACTGGCACGGCGCATGCGATGCATTCCACCGGCATGTCGCCAATCGCTCGAAGGAAATCCAGCGGGTCATGCGTGTGCATCGCGATCCCTTCGAGCCGATCATGGTGGTCCTTGAAGCCGACAGCCCACTGTTGGAATACCGCAAGATCACAGATGAGATCCTGAAGCGTATGCCGGATGAAGATCGTTATCCTCGAGCAGCAGCCGAAGCGGTCCGCTCTTTCCTTTTGCTCCGCCTTGGCCTGCATCTGGGACTTCGGCAAAAGAACCTTCGACAGCTTCGCTTGTGCCCGCGCGGGCATTTTCCGACATCAGAGCGACGGCTGGAAGACATGAAATGCGGTGAGTTGCGCTGGAGCGATCGAGAGAACGGATGGGTCCTCATCCCGTCGGTCGCCTTCAAGAACGCCGGCTCATCCTTCTTCGGACAAAAGCCGTTCCGGCTGATCCTGCCTGATCTGCTCGACCTCTACAAATACCTTGAGGCCTATATCGATCGCCATCGCGGTGTGCTGCTCGGTCCGGCAAAGGATCCCGGCACCCTGTTCGTCAAGACGGTGAAGACGACCAGTCTGGACGCGGCATACGATTCCGCCAAATTCTATGAAGCCTGGCGAACCGTGATCCAACGCTATGGCATCTACAACCCCTATACCGGCCGCGGAGCGATCAAGGGATTGCTCCCGCACGGACCGCATAATCTTCGGGATATTCTGGCAACGCATATCCTCAAGCAGACCGGGTCTTACGAGCAGGCGAGCTACGCCATTCAGGACACGCCGGATGTCGTTCAGCAGCACTACGGTCGCTTCCTACCGCAGGACAAGGCGGCACTTGCGGCGAAAATCCTCAATCAGGTTTGGGAAGCTGCATAGCCGCCCGGATGAATAGCTGATCCACATCGTCCAGGCAGATGCGGAAACAATCTCCGCATCTGCGTGGACACTGCCGGTCGGCTCTGCCTTGAGAGGATACGGTCCTGCGCGCTTCTTTTGGCTTTAAAAATCCTGAAAAATAATGACTTAGACATAAAGTGATCGGGACTGGAAGCAAGGCACGCTGCGTTGTCAGATGCCGTTCGTCTGGCCCCGCCTTGGCGCTGAACGGGATTGGAATGGCAAATCTACGGGCCTCGATTCCCATTTGCCTACCGGACGCTTAGCATCTATAATGCACGAATGCTTGACCGTTCGTCCCAACCGTCTTCGCCATATATTCCAGTGGATGCACTGAGCGAAGTCCTGCAAGACTTCCGCTTGAGTGGCGTCAACTATAGCCGCTGCGAGCTCCGGCACCCATGGAGCATCGCCTTTCCGCAACAACAGCTGCTTCGTTTTCACTTTGTCAGCCAAGGTCCATGCTGGATCCATACGGCAGCGCTAGGCTGGCAGGAATTGCGCGATGGCGATCTGGTGCTGTTGCCGCAGGGCGTCGCCCATAAACTTGCCAGTGCGCCAGATGTTGCCGACGACTCTCTCGACAGATGTCAGGTGACCAAGTTGGGGACCAACGTTTGCGAAGTGGTGCGAGAAGGGACAGGCGCAACAAGCACCCTTTTCTGCGGTTCGATGGCCTTGGGCGTTTGTGCTCTCAATCCCTTGATCACTTTGATGCCGCCAATCATCAAGGGCTGTGACGTGGCCGGCAATGACCCGATCGTCGGCCCTCTGCTCGCGGCGATGACGGCGGAGGCAACCCATCCACAGATGGGCAGCGCCACCATCTTGTCACGAATGGCGGACCTGCTCACCGCGCGGCTCATCCGCTGCTGGGTCAATTGCACCGGCGCCCCGACAATCGGTTGGCTCGCCGCCATCCGCGACCCCAATATCGGCCGCGCCCTGGCAGCCATGCACCGAGACCCCGGCCATAACTGGAACTTGGAAAGACTCGCTGCCGTGGCAGGTCAATCGCGCTCGATTTTCGCGGAGCGCTTCAGCGCTGTTTTAGGGGAAGGCGCGGCACACTATCTCGCCCGTCTGCGTATGCAGCTTGCCCGCGAGTTGTTGGGCCAAAGCGGCACATCGGTTGCCGACGTCGCCACCCGGTTGGGCTATGAGTCCGAAGCGTCCTTCGCGCGCGCGTTCAAGCGCATTACCGGTGTCTCGCCAGGCGTTGTGCGTCGCACAATTTCCGGACGAACAGACATGGATTTCGGATTTCAGGATACATAACATCCGACAAAACTCGTCTATGAAGATCTCCAACTCTTGGAGACATCTCAATGACGGACACATCATTCCAGCTTGAAGGCGCGCTGACGGACACCGACGCCCCTATGTCAGCCGCGTGGAGCCCGGCCACCTGGCTTGCGGTCCTTTCGATGGCGGCCACCAGCTTTGCTCTGGTGTCGGCCGAGTTCATGCCGGCAGGCCTGTTGACCCCGATGGCGCGTGATCTCGGCGTCAGCGAGGGAATGGCCGGACAGGTCGTTACCGCCACCGCTTCTGTTGGCGCCGTGACGGCTATATTGAGCAATGTCCTGATTGGCCGACTGAACCGCAAGACGGTGCTGGTTGGTCTGAGCGCCCTGGCGGTCGGTTCCAACATTCTTGCAGCGACTGCGACCGATTTTTGGCTCTTATTGTTAGGTCGAGCAGGACTTGGCATTGCGCTGAGCGCTTTCTGGGCGCTTTCAGTTGCCGTCGTCGCAAGACTGGTTGGCGCCCATGCGACAGGCCGGGGCATGGCTATCGTCACTCTGGGCGTCTCGCTCGCTACCATTGCCGCACCGTCGATGGGTGCGTTAATCAGCGACTGGTTGGGTTGGCGCGTAGCCATGGCCATGACAGCGGGGCTGGCCGCCCTTGCCATGTTGCTGCAGTGGCTCAGTCTGCCGACCTTGCCCGCGACCACGAGCAACAGCCTTGCCGACGTCTTCCGGCTGACACGGCGGCGTGGCATTCAGATTGGCATGCTCGCTATCCTCTTGCTGATGACGGGGCACTTCGCTGGCTCGGTCTATGTGCGCCCCTTCCTCGAACAGGTTACGCTGCTATCCACCGGGCCGATTGCCCTGGCACTGCTCGGATTTGGCATCGCCGCTGTGATCGGTAATATCGCCGGTGGTCGCATGGCCGACGCCAATATCCGCATTGCCCTCGCAGTCACCGCCGCGTTAATGGCGTTTGCAGCGCTTGCTTTGGTACTTTGGGGCGTGCACATCGGCGTTGCCTTCGGCTTCACAGCGCTGTGGGGCTTCGCCTTCGGCATGGCGCCGGTGGTGCTGCCAACCAATCTGTCCCGCGCCGCGCCCGACGCGCTGGAGGCCGCGGGCAGCCTAATGGTGACCTCATTCCAGGTAGCGATCACGATTGGCGCGGTCGTTGGAGGCTATATCGTAGACACTTACGGCGCTACGGGACCCTTAACTCTGACCGCCATCCTGGCCGCATCGACGGTCGTGCTGGCCCTGCTGCAGCCCCGGAGTTGATCTTTGCTACTGTTGCGTGAGTAGGTGAGGTAACGAGAAGCGATCGCCAATTTCTAGGGGGTTGGGATGCATCTGGGCGCATCTGCACGGCGGTAGGCAACACACGGCTCTGCAGTGACCGCCGTGCACCAGGGGTATCGATCCCCGCGTGAGTTCTCAAACCGTTGAACAGAAATCTGATCCTGTCCGAGTTTATGGGGCAACTCCACTCCCAGCTACAATTGTTCGCGCGGTGGCACGCCTTGAACACATAAGGACCAGCCACCGTGTTGTCGCAGATTCCGATATGGTGAGGCCATCGCAAAGGCCTTGCCTGATGTTGAGCAGGTCGATGATCGTTGGCACCTGATGGAGAATTCCAGCCGAGCGTTTTTCGATGCAATCGGCAAGTCGATGCGTAAGATCAGGCAGGCGATCGGCAGCAATGTCGTTGATCCCAAGCTTTTGACCTACGCTGAGAAACTACAGTACGAGGGATATCTGCGCCGCCAGGAGACGAACGAGGCGATCCTGGAGCTGTCGAAGAAGTGAACGTTCCGGAGTTAATGGTTGCCCGCGCGGCCATTGGTGACTTCCAATCCATGATCCGCTCCAGGCATCACGAAAGCTCGACGAATGGCTTGAAGCTGCGAAGAAAAGTCTGGTCGGATCGTTTGCTGGCGGAATTGAAAAAGACCTCACAGTCGTGAGAAATGCGATCATCTCGCCGTGGTCAAATGGGCAGACTGAGGGTCAGGTCACACGACTGAAGCTCATAAAACGCCAGATGTACGGGAGAGCGAAACTCGATCTGCTGCAGACGCGTTTGATTGGCGCATCGTAGGGGCTGCACAGCAGCAAAAGTGCGTCAGAGCCAATTCTCAATGGAAATATCAGGCCACGCCGGGTCAGTTCTCAGTGGCAATCAACAGAGAAGCCTTTGCATGACGCAGGGGCGCTCGGGTGCCTCCTAGCCACTCTCACCTTCAATCAGGTTCATTGGCCACACCTTGCGTTTGATAGCATTGGGATAGTGCACCTTATATTCCGGCATGACCGACAACAGGCCCTCGGCAAGGCTTATGCCAAGATCGCGGAGAGAAAGGCTGAAGCAGGTAAGGCTTGGTTTCAGGAACTGCGCCTGCGAACTCTGTCGGCCGATGATGGCAATGTCCTTTCCGGGCATCAATCCACCCTCCTCGAGCCCGCGATAGAGTCCCGTCACCAGCGTTTCGTTGACGAGGACGACAGCAGTCGGACGGGGGTCGCTGGCCATGATTTGGTGAGCCACGTGATAGCCGCCCGTTTCGCTCGGCGTTGCACGAAAGATGTGATTTTCTGCCAAACACAGCCCGTGCCGGCCAAGAACCTCACGAGAGCGCTGGACGAACAGATGACCAAGATTGAGATCGCCATGCGGCCAGATCAGGCCGATGTGCCGGTGACCGTTCTTCACCAACCTTTCGATGGCGACGTCCGCCATGCCCTCGAAATCCAGATCGATCCAAGGCTGCCCAACATCGGTCTGGCTTCGTCCCAGCGTGATGAATGGAATATTACGTCTGGCAAGAAGTTCGAAACGGGCATCGTGAAAACGGGTGGCGGAAAGAATGATGGCGTCAGCAAAACCGCGCGCAACGACGCGCTGGAGATAGGCGTCCGGGTCTTCGTCGGATGAACAGAGCAATGCTACCAAATCGAGTTTATGACGGGCAAAGACGGTCTGAACGCCATCAAAGACACTCATGAAGAAGGTGTCGCCCTGCCCGGTAATCTCAGGACCCGTCTGCATCATAAAACCAATGACACCGGTCGATCCCTTGCGCAAAGAGCGTCCCGACTGATTTGCGACATAGCCTAACCTGTCGGCCGCTTCGAGCACACGGCGACGCGTCTCTTCGTTCACATCGGCTTTTCCATTCAACGCACGTGAGACCGTGCCGATAGAAATATCAAGATGTTCTGCCAGTTGGCGAATGCCCTTCATAAAGTGCCTTTCCGCAGTTCTAAAGCGATTTTGGAAACAGTATTGACAAAAACGGGCTCCTGTCCATAGTGTCGTAAACGTTTACGGGGAACCGGAAGAGGAGTTTCGGTTGCCGTATCAGGAGGATTTCAGTGACATACAACGCCGTTTTGTGTGGATGCGGAGCCATGGCCAAAGGCTGGCTTAGAGCGTTGCAGACCACACCGCAAATGCAACAGTCAGTCACCATCGTCGGTCTGGTCGATCTGGATCGGAATACGGCGCAGGCAATCGCTGACGAGTTCAATCTTCATCAGGTCGTCATCGGGACTGATCTGCCCACCGTATTGGCCGACACAAGGCCCGATATTCTCTTCGATGTCGTTATCCCAGTCGCCCGCCATTCGGTCGTCACTACCGGCCTTGCCCATGCTTGCCATGTGCTGAGCGAAAAACCGATGGCGACTTCGATGGAAGAGGCAGAAGATTTGCGCCGCGCCGCCAGAAAAGCGGGCCGTATCCACGCAGTCGTTCAGAACAGACGCTTTATTTCAGGCGTGCGCCGCATGCACCGACTGGTGGAAAGCGGTGCCATTGGTTCGGTTACCGGCATTCATTGCGATTTCTTTCTAGGCCCGCATTTCGGGGGCTTCCGGGAAAAGATGGACAACGTCCTGCTTCTCGACATGGCTATTCACACTTTCGATGCCGTACGCTTCGTTTCAGGTAAGTCGCCCCTATCGGTCTATTGCCTCGAAACCAATCCATCAGGCTCGTGGTACACCCACGGCGCCGCAGCTAATGCCATTTTCAGGCTGTCCGATGAGGTGGTCTTTACCTATCGCGGCTCCTGGTGTGCCGAAGGCGAACGTACAAGCTGGGAAAGCGCCTGGCGCATCGTCGGCTCAAAAGGCATGCTGACCTGGGATGGCGAAGAGACCTTCAAGGCTGCCGTCGCCGGGACCGAGCCTGGGCTCCTGCATGGTTTTACGCCCA
Source organism: Agrobacterium sp. a22-2 (assembly GCF_012276985.1). GTDB lineage: Bacteria > Pseudomonadota > Alphaproteobacteria > Rhizobiales > Rhizobiaceae > Allorhizobium. The sequence continues at coordinate 560,417 of NZ_JAAXMM010000001.1, forward strand.
TCGACGTGCCGCCCCCGGAAAAGGACGAGGAAACACATGGCCATGTCAGCGTGATTGCCGATTTCCTCGACGCCATCAGTTCCGGGCGCGAACCCGAGACAGTCAGCCACGACAATATCAAAAGCCTGGCCATGGTGCTTGGCGCGATTGAAAGCGCCAAGTCGGGCCAACCCATCGACATTGCAGCATAGGGACCGCGACATTGAGTTATCAGCAGGGACAGTCCATTCGCATCGGCACCATGGTCAGTGCCTCCAAGGGCCAGGCGGCTGAGCGCATTTCACAGATCGCCGACATGGGGTTTGAAAGTTTCGAGCCGTTTTTCTGGCAGACGACCAATGGTCAAGACATCGCGGATCTCGGCAAGCGATGCCGCGATGCCATTGGTGACCGCGACATCACGATCTCGACGATCGGCATGTTCGGCAATCCGCTGGAAGAAACCGACATGGACCTTCAGACCCTCCAGGGCTGGAAAGATTGCATCGACAACGCGCACCACTTCGGCGCAACCTGCGTTGCCGGTTTCACCGGTCGCATCCGTAACAAGCCATTGCCCGACAGCCTGCCACGCTACAAGCAAATCTGGAGCGAGCTTGCCAAACGCGCGGCCGACAAGGGTGTGAAGATCGCCTTTGAAAATTGCGCGATGGACGGCAACTGGGCAACTGGTGACTGGAACATCGCGCACAACCCCGACGCCTGGGAGCTGATCTTCAACGAGACACCGGAAGACAATATCGGTCTTGAGTGGGAGCCGTGCCATCAGATGGTCTACCTGATCGATCCATTGCCGCAGATCCGGAAATGGGCTTCGAAAATCTTCCACGTACACGGCAAGGATGCGACCATCCGCTGGAACGTTATCCGTGAACACGGCATCTTCGGCAAACATCCGTTCGTGTTCATGCGGACACCGGGTTTCGGTGACAGCAACTGGACGGACATCATCTCCGAACTACGGCTGGCAGGCTGGTCTGGCTCCATCGACATCGAAGGCTGGCACGACCCGGTCTATCGGGATGCACTGGAAATGACCGGTCAGATCCACGGCCTCAACCATCTGAAGCAGGCGCGTGGCGGCAGCTTCGTCGTCGATTCGGTATAAGTCGGTCAATCCGAGGGACTCCCACGGAGGAGGTTGGCGTCCCGGCTCATGGAAATAGGGATAACCACAAAGGAGGAGAATATGGGTATCCGCACGTATATGATTGCTGTTGCAACGGCGCTTGCAACGAGTACTTCACTCTTCGCGCTCGGCGCGCAAGCAGAAGACGTCAAGCTGACGCTGTGGTCGCTCGACCGCGACATTCAGCCTGCCCCCAATCTTATCAAGGAATTCAACGCCCAGAAAAACGGCATCGAGATCGAGTATCGCCAGATCCAGTTCGATGACGTCGTCAGCGAAGCGATGCGGGCCTATTCGACAGGCAACGCACCCGACATCATCACGATCGACAATCCCAATCATGCAATGTTCGCGTCGCGAAAAGCCTTTCTTGATCTCACCGAGATGATTGCCAAATCGACGGCTATCAAGCCGGAGAATTATTTCCCCGGACCGCTCGCCTCCGCCACCTGGGACGGAAAATATTACGGCGTGCCGAAGGCTACGAACACAATCGCGCTCTACTACAACAAGGACCTGTTCAAGGCCGCTGGTCTCGATCCGAAAAAACCGCCGCAAACCTGGGATGAGTTGCTGGAAACTGCCAAGAAGCTAACAGACCCGTCCAAGAATGTTTACGGCATTACTTTCTCGGCTAAGGCCAATGAGGAAGGCACCTTCCAGTTCCTGCCTTGGGCGCAAATGGGTGGCGCAACCTACAAGTCCATCAATAGCGAGGGGGCCGTCAGGGCGCTGACGATCTGGAAGCAATTGCTGGACGGCAAAATGGCGTCTCCTGACACGTTGACGCGTAGTCAGTGGGATGCCACGGCAACTTTCAATGCGGGCAATGCCGCCATGGCCATTTCCGGCCCTTGGGAAATCGACCGCATGCTGACGGATGCCAAGTTTGACTGGGGAACCGCGCTTTTGCCGGTGCCGCAGCAAGGTGCCGAGCGCTCTTCCGCCATGGGCGACTACAACTGGGCGATTTTCTCCAACACCAAGCATCCGAAAGAGGCGTTCAAGGCGCTTGAGTTCTTCGCCTCCAAGGACGTCACCATGTACAAGGATTTCGGCCAGATCCCCGCCCGTTCCGACCTGCCGATCCCGCCGACCGGAAATGTGCTCAAGGATGCGGCCCTCAAGACCTTCGTGGAACAGCTGAAATATGCCAAGCCACGCGGCCCTTCGCCGGAATGGCCGAAAATTTCCAAGGCGATTCAAGATGCCGTCCAGGCAGCGCTGACCGGTCAAATGGAGCCTAAGGCAGCGCTCGATCAGGCTGCCGAGAAGATCAAGCTTATCGAAGGCTAAGGCCAACGTCTACGTCAAGAAACCGATGGCATTCGTGCCATCCACCTTTTCCTCCCGGAAGGAGCTGCTTGATGCTTCGGTGTCTGGCAGCTCCTCGCCGGTTCATATGAGGTTTCTATGAAAAGGATACTTTCCAGCATCACAGATGGGCGAGGGTTCGACATCGGTCTGATCGGAGTACCGTTTATCTTTCTGTTCATCCTGGCGGGCTTGCCCTTGCTCTACAACATCTTGATGAGCTTTCAGGAAGTGGACATGTTCAGCCTTGGAAGTATCACCAGGCCGTTCGTCGGCTTCAAAAATTACGTCGATCTTTTCGAACAACCTGAAACCCTGCTCATTTTTTACAATACCGTCATCTTCGTGGCTGGCTCTATTGCCGGTCAATTTCTCGTCGGGTTTGGGCTTGCCCTGTTTTTCTGGATGGGCTTTCCAGGCTCCTCGTGGCTGCGAGGCCTGTTTCTTGTGTCCTGGGTCATGCCGGGGCTTGTCGTCGGCGCGATCTGGAACTGGATCCTTTCCGGTGATTTCGGCGTACTCAATTTTTTCCTGCGCGAGAGCGCCCTGATCGAAAGCAATATCTTCTGGCGCTCCGACCCCAATTTCTCCCTTTGGGCCGTCATCCTTGCCAATATCTGGCTCGGAACCTCCTTCAACATGATCTTGTTGTCGGTAGGTCTGTTCGCCATTCCCGATGATCTTTATGAAGCGGCAGAACTCGATGGCGCCAATGCGTGGCAGCGTTTCTGGACGATCACCTTGCCCATGATGCGCTCCACGATCGGCGCAATCATTTCGCTTGGGCTGATCTTCACCCTGCAACAATTCGACCTATTCGCCGCCATTACCGATGGCGGACCGAACAATTCCTCCAACGTTGCCCAATATTGGGCCTGGGATCTTTCCTTCCGGCAATATGACTTTGGCAAGGGAGCGACGATTTCGGTCATCATGACTGTCTTCGTGATGTTCGCAGCCATCGTCTATGTGCGCTCGACACGTCATGAGGTGCGCGGATGAGTGAAACCGCTCGAGATCGATTGATGCTCGCCATCGCCCTCATCATGGCGGCGATCTATCTTTTTCCGCTTTACTGGATGTACATCACGGCACTGAAAACCGGCTCGGAAATGTTCGCCAGCCCGCCTAGCTTCTGGCCATCGACAGCGCAGTGGAACACCTTTGTCTATGTCTGGGAAAGCCGCAATATGGGCCGCTATCTGTGGAACTCGACATTCATCGCCTTCGGCTCAGTGGCGCTGATCGCCGTTCTCGGCACCGGCTGCGCCTATGTGCTGGCGCGTTATCGTAACGGCTGGGTGGATGTGGGCCTTTTCCTCATTCTGATGCTACAGGTCTTGCCCGCATCCTTGATGATCACCCCGATCTTTGTCGGGTTTTCACAGGTCGGATTGCTGGACTATCCGCGCTTTGCCGTCATTCTGGCGATTGCGGCAAAGAGCATGCCGTTCTTCGTGGTGCTGGTGCGGGCGACCTTCATGGCGGTGCCAATGGAGCTTGAGGAGGCCGCGTTGGTCGATGGCAACTCCCGCATCGGCGCTTTTTTCCACATCGTGCTGCCGCTTGCCCGAAACGGTATTCTTGTCAGCGCCATTCTCATTTTCATGCAGGCATTCGGAGAGTTCGTTTACTCGAAGTCGATAATTCAGGACATCGAATTGCAGCCCGCAAGCGTCGGTCTCAACTCGTTCATGGGTCCAAACACCAGCGAATGGAACAACATAATGGCCTATGCGACCATGTATGTGACCCCGATCCTTGCGATTTTCATCCTTTTGCAGCGCCGCATCGTTTCCGGCCTCACATCGGGAGCTCTCAAATGACCAATCAAATCGAATTGTCGGGCGTCAACAAATATTACGGCGCCTACCACGCGCTCAAGGACATTGACCTCACCATCCGCAAAGGTGCCTTCGTTGCCCTTGTTGGACCATCCGGATGCGGCAAGTCTACGCTGCTACGCTCACTCGCCGGGCTTGAATCGATCTCCACAGGCGATCTCGTTATCGCCGGTGAGCGAATGAACAATGTGCCGCCGCGTAAGCGGGATCTGGCGATGGTGTTCCAGTCCTATGCGCTCTATCCACACATGACGGTTGAGGAAAACCTCACCTATAGCCTGCGCATCCGCGGCACCAAAAAGGCAGAGGCGAAGAAAGCGGCCGAGGATGTGGCATCCATTACCGGCCTTTCGAACCTGTTGCATCGTTATCCTCGGGAGCTTTCCGGCGGACAACGACAGCGCGTGGCGATGAGCCGAGCCATTATCCGCAACCCAAAGGCCTTCCTGTTCGACGAGCCCCTGTCCAACCTCGACGCGGCCTTGCGCGTCCATATGCGCAAGGAAATCAGAGCGCTCCATGACCGGCTCGGGGCAACATCGGTTTATGTCACGCATGACCAAATCGAAGCGATGACGATGGCCGATCATGTAGTAGTCATGCGCCAAGGCGTGATCGAGCAGCAGGGGCAACCGCTTAAGCTTTACGACCGGCCCGTAAATCGGTTCGTTGCCGGATTTATCGGTTCACCAGCCATGAACTTCATTCCGGCTACGGCAGGGCCAGACGGAAAAAGCCTCATCCTTGATCTTGGCCAGCCTCAGACCATTGGTCTGGACCGTGCCATTCCTGCCAATCGCAAGCTCGTAGTCGGTTTGCGACCCGAACATCTCAACATTGCCGAGGATGGCAAAGGGGCACTACAAGTGCCCGTCAGTCTAGTTGAATCGACCGGCTCCACGACTTACATCACCACCGCGACGATACCAGAATGTGTCGTGGTCATGAATGGACGTGCTTGCATAACCAGCGGCCAGACCATCGGACTTGATTTCCAACAGGAACATATTCATCTGTTCGACGCGGAGACGGATATACGGATTGAATAATCGAAGCTTCTGGTGAGTGCTCTTCGCCCCATTGTTCGCTATGTTGCTCGCGGTACGAGCATGGGGTCCGATGGCTAGGCCTGATCAAGCGCCTGTCAGAAAGCCTCGATCTCGGCCAGACAATGTGGGGACTATCACATTCACTATCCCTCCGGGGCTGCGATCGGCCGCCTTGACCCAATACGAACCGTCGTCCCGGCACTGCGCAAAAAGCTCAGCGGCCCGCGTATGCTGGCCGCTGAGCTCACATAAATCTCTTCATCAAATGGGCTGAGTGAGTCCTCCGATCAAGTTCGGAAGGCTATGCGTCGTCCGAATGAGATCCGCCGCCCGCTCTCCAATGACAACGCAAGGCGCCATCGTATTACCGGTGGTAATACGCGGCATGATCGAGGAGTCTGCAATGCGAAGGCCATCGACGCCGTACACCTTGAGCTCGTTGTCGACCACAGACATGCTGTCGCGTCCCATCTTGGCTGTGCAGGACTGATGCCAATAAGTGACGGCGGAACGCCGGATAAAGTCGATCATCCCCGATCTGTCGCGCACACCGGGAGCCGTCTCACCTGTCACCAGCGGCGTGAAGGCATTGCTATTTCCGAGTTCTCGACACAACTCGACCGCGGCCAGGGCGGCAGCCATATCTTCCGGCTCACTGAGAGAATTTGGCTCGATCAGGATGGAGTCGTTTATATTGGGGCCGGAGAGCCGCAACCGGCCACGGCTTTTTGGCTGCGCAAGCCCTGAAAACATCGTCCAGCCATGTTCCGGCGTTTCGAGGCCCGTCTCAATCGGTGACGGCACAGCGAACTCCAACTGGCACTGAAGAATGTCCGGTTGGGCAAGACGCGTATCGCTTTTCCAGTAGAGTTTTGCTTCGCAGCCGCCACCACCGACGGCTTCCGGTTTTCGATATGCCCAGGTGCAGCCGAATGCGAGGTGATCCTGATGATTGCGCCCAACGCCAGGTAAGTGTTGAACCACGGGAATGCCGTGGGCTTGCAGCTCATCTTCCGGACCTATGCCAGACTGCATCAACACTTTCGGAGTGTTGATTGCGCCTAGCGACAGTACCGTTTCGCAACGCGCGGTGAATTGACGTCGCTGATCATCGACGAGAACCTCGACCCCCGTCACGCGCTTGCCATCGAAGATGAGGCGCGTGACCAGTGCGTCGGTCAGCACAGTCAGGTTTGGGCGCGATATGAGCGGGCGGACATAGGATCCAAAGACAGACTCCCGCTTGCCATCCCGGATCCGCAGTTCAGCGAGAGATGCGCCACCCGGGCCCTCCATCATTTCACCGTTCGGGCTATCGTAGACGGGAATGCCGATAGTGGATGCCGCACGCAACAAGGCCTCTGCGATCGGTTGGGGCGCCTGCGGCTGCGCTACATAGGCCGGTCCTCCCACGCCGCGACGCGTTGGGTCCGGAGCGCCCTGCCAATCTTCGATCCGGCGATAGTAGCCGAGGATAGACTGATAGCCCCACGCGTCATCGCCGGCTTCAGCGGCAAAGTGGTCCCAATCTCCCTTGTGTCCTCTGGCCCACACCATGACATTGATGCTCGAACCGCCACCGAGCCCTTTGCCCATGCTGAGAGGAAGACGTCGACCGTCTAGGCCAGGTGCCGGTTGTCCGACAAAACCCCAGTCCCGGATCGAGCCGAGATTGAGCGGCCACTGCGCAGGGTTTGTAACGGTCTCGACCGCATCGTCCCCGCCTGCCTCGAGCAGGAGGACGCTTGCGTTTCCATCCTCTGCCAGTCGCGCGGCAACAACGGAGCCACTGGACCCGGCGCCGCAGACGATGAAGTCGAAAACATCACCGACCTCGCTCTGAGGAATGGACGGATTTTCGGGTGAATTCTGGTCATGACTATTCCGCTTCACGTGGTTACCTCCGTGAATGTTTTGGGGGAAATTGCGAAAACGCTGGGGATCCCGAGGGCGAAGCCGCGCAATGGATCTCAGCCAGCGATCGTCGGCCTTTGCGTGCCCGCTCTGGCCCCGCGGCACCTGGTTGGACAGACCTTGCTAGCCGTCATCGGGACAGTGTGGAATGTCCCGATGACGCGGTATCTATCATTTCTACTTTGCCGAGACGGCCTTGGCGGCCGCATCAATGGTATCGGCAACCACCTTCGGCTGCGTCATGAACAGGGCGTGGCTTGCCGACACCTTGGTGATCTTGGCATTGATACGCTCTGCCATGTGGATCAGCATGGCCTGATCGAATGCCTTGTCCTCGGTCGCGATCACAGCCCAGCTGGGCTTGGTGCGCCAGGCAGCATTTTCGAGCTTCGTGCCGAACGCCGACATGTTGATCGGGACCTGTGCATCCCTCATCAACGCAACGTCGGCATCGCTGACGTCATGCGCAAAACCGGCCTTGAACTTCTCCGGGCTGACATATCCAAAACCATCCTTCGTGGTTTCGATGACGAACTCAGATGCCGGAGCAAATCCTTCGTATTGTTGAGCCGTCGTTTCGCCGGCATCTGGGGAGAGAGCGGAGACATAGACGAGGCCTGCAACCTTTGCATCGACGCCGGCTTCTGTGATGACAGTACCACCCCACGAATGCCCGACCAGAATGACCGGACCATCCTGTCGCTCCAGCGCCCGCTTGGTGGCCGCAACGTCGTCTGCCAGAGAGGTCAGAGGGTTCTGGACGATGGTGACGCGATAGCCGCGCTTTGTCAGATTGTCGTAAACACCCTTCCAGCCGGAGCCGTCGGCAAAAGCACCATGGACGAGCACGACATTTCTGACGGACTGGTTTTGAGGAATGGTGTCGGCGGCGTTCGTCGGCAATGCAACGGACAATGCGGCGGCAGCTGCGATTGCAGCAACAGTGGTCGTGGTCTTGCGTGTCATGGCTATCTCCTCGTTAATTGCGATAATTGTTATCGCGATATGCATAAGTTGTCAGACTTTGGATTTCTCGTCAAGATAATTCTTATCGCGATATTTAATTTTGGTATTGCATGGGCTATATGGAGGTCTACAGGAGCTCACAATGACCGAACACCATAACGACCCGCCCCCTCTGCACGACCAATTGTGCTACGCAATTTACACAGCGGGCATTGCCATCCAGCGTGCCTACAAGCCTCTTCTTGACGAATTGGGCCTGACGTACCCGCAGTACCTCGTACTCAATGTGTTGTGGGGCGAGGACGGGCAAACGGTCGGTGCCATTGCCAACGCCCTTGCCCTGGAATCCAGCACGCTGACGCCGCTTCTAAAGCGCCTCGAGGTATCCGGCCTGCTGCGTAGGACCAGAAACCTGAGCAACGAGCGCCAGGTGTTGATTGCATTGACCGACGAAGGCCGGGCATTGCAGCACAAGGCAGGCTGTCTCAGCGACACCTTGCTTGCTGCCTCGACCCAGACACCGCAGGACTTGGCCGCTCTGAACCGCGACGTGCGTTATCTGCGTAACGCGATCTATTCCCAGATCGGCGGCTGGGACGTGCCAGCCTGATCTGGAGGTGCTGCGCTCAGGCCGTGGGGACTGTCCCTCCATCAATCGTGTATTCTGTACCGGTGATCGAAGCAGCCCGATCGGAGGCGAGGAAGGCAATCAGGTTTGCGACCTCTTCCGGCTTTGCCGGACGCCCCAGCGGAATGCCGCCCAGCCCGTCCATGATGATCTTTTTGCCGCCCTCAAGGTCTGTTCCGGCCTGCTTCGCCAAGCGCTCTGCAAGGTGGACCGAAGCTTCCGTTTCGATCCAGCCCGGCGACACCCGAACGACACGAACACCTTTGGGCGAAACTTCCTTCGACATCGCCTTGCTGTAAGTGGAAAGCGCTGCCTTGGCCGCAGCATAGGCCGTCGTCGATTCTGGAAGCGGCAGGACTCTCTGGATGGATGTGACATGCACCACCACGCCGGCTCCTCTGGCGACCATGTCCGGAACCAGTTGCCGATCCAGGCGAACGGCTGGAAAGAGGTTGAGCGACAGCTCCTTATGCCAGTCGTCTTCCGACAGTGCAGAAAATCCACCGCCGGCCGCTGAAGAGCCACCCAGCATATGGACGATGACGTCGACGCCGCCAAGGCGCCGCCGCGTGGCCTCTGCGACGATTGCACATCCCTCTTCGGTGGTCAGATCCGCCTCGACGAACAGCTCTTCCGACAGGCTTTCCGGACGGGCCCGAGCGGTTGTCAGCACCTCTACGCCGAGCTCTCGAAACAGGCTGACGGTCGCAGCGCCCGCCCCCTTGGTTCCAGCCGTGATGAGGGCCCGTTTGCCTCTCAGATTGAGAAAGTCGGTCATTTCAGGATCTCCAGTCTGACAATCTTGTCGTCCTTGATGGTGAAGGCGTGAGTGAGCACCAACGGGCTGCCGGGAAACTGGCCGCTCACCCTGGCTCGGACGAGCGCTTTGTCGCCTTCCACGCTGGATTCCACAGGTTCGGCAACGTAGTGAGTCGCCTCCTTCGCTGCCACCCACCATTCGCGGATTGCGACGGCGCCCCGATGGCGAGCTCGCTCGTCTTCGACGACGGCTTCCATCGCAAAGGTGTTCAACAGCGTATCCGCGTCGCCGCGGCTGTCTGCGTCAAAGTACATGTTCACAATATCGGGCATATCCATCCTGTTTCTCCTCATGATCTGACCCGATAGTTAGCGCTCGACCATTGCATGAATAAGTGGGATAAACCGGCATGCCGTATTGAACAGATCGGGACAATGGAACAAGCCAGCCTAAAGGAACTCGAATCCGTCATTGCGATCGCCCGGCGCGGGACATTCCGCGCAGCGGCCATTGATCTCGGCATGTCGACGACCGCGCTGAGCCACACGATAGGCAGGCTTGAGGCGGGGCTCGGCGTGCGATTGTTCAACCGCACCACGCGCAGCGTGTCGCTGACGGATGCCGGCAGGCTCTTCATGCAGCAGGTCGCGCCATCGCTGCAGGATCTCCATGCCGCTCTGGATCTGGTGCGCTCGCAACGCGAGACGCCTTCCGGAACGATAAGGATTAACGCCGCGCCGTTCGCGGCGCGCGCCATCATCTCACCGCTCGTGCTTGAGTTTTTGCGCCGCTATCCCGACATGAATATCGATATCGTCACCGAAGGAAAAATGGTCGATATCGTCAAGGACGGTTTCGATCTGGGCGTCAGGGTTGCAGGCCTCGTTCCCAGCGACATGATCGCCGTTTCGCTCGGCCGACCCCAACGACACGCCGTGGTTGGTTCTCCTGAGTATTTCGAGCAGCATGGCAAGCCCATGGTTCCTCCTGATCTTCTCAATCACAGATGCATCCGTGTTCGGTTGCCGGACGGCTCCTTGTTTAGATGGCGTTTTGAGAAGGACGGCGAGCAGGTGCTCATTGATGTGCGGGGACCGATTGCGCTCGATGAAGCCAGCCTGACGAGGACTGCGGTGCTTGAAGGTGCCGGTGTGGGCTACCTCTTTGAGCAAGATGTCCTTCCGGATATCGAGGCGGAGCGCGTCATCCGTATTCTGGAAGATTGGACGCCCCCGTATCCGGGGCTTTGCCTGTATTACCCCGGACGCCGAAACCTCTCGGCCGGAGTCAGAGCGTTCCTGGAACTAGCTCGTGAACTCTCGCGACCGGCAGCCGGGTAAACCGCTCACGAAGCGCCCGTTAAAACCAACCGGCGCCTTGAAAGGATACGAACTGGCGACTTACACCTTTCTGGTCATTATCCATGGAAGAATAAGCCTTACAGCTTTCGCCCATCTCATGCCGAGCGTCTCTCGATAATCTCGAACCCAATCCTAATCATCGGTTCCACCGTCTCGCCGGATAGCTTCCGGAGGATCGATCGCGCCGCCTGTGTCCCGATCATGCGCCGGTCGATGCGCACCGTCGTCAGGGAAGGAAAGGTATGCGGGGCGAAGTCGAAATCGCCGAAACCGACGATCGCAACATCCTCCGGTATCCGGCATCCCCTGGCGATCGCCTCCGTCAGCGCGCCATGAGCCACGACATCGGAACTGCCGAACACCGCCAGCGAACCGCCGCCGCGGTCGAGCAGCTGCGCCAGCGCCTGCCGTCCGTCGCTGAAGGTCGATGGAGAGCTCATTTCGATATCGGGTAGTTCCACCGGGGCGACGCCCGCCAGCCGGTTGATGAAGCCGTCACGGCGCTGGACCGCGCGCGGGTCGTTGGCGCCGATCTGGGCATAGCGGTCATAGCCCCTGGCCATCAGGTATTCCGCCACAAGTGCGCCGACGTCGTAGTGCGAGAAGCCCACCGCGGTATCGAGCGGCGACGGCGTGGAATCCCAGATCTCGACGATCGGCAGGCCGGCGCCCGTCAGCATCGCCCGCGTTTCCTTCAGATGGGTGATGCCCGTCAGGACGATGCCGTCAGGCCGCCGCGCGAGAATGGCGCGGGTCAGTTCCAGCTCCCGCTGGTGATCATAGCCCGACAAGCCCAGCAAAAGCTGATAGCCTTCCGAGACGAGTTCCGCATTAAGCCCCTCGATCGCCTCGGCGAAGATGGTGCTCGACACCGAGGGAACGATGGCGGCAATCAGCCGGGTGCGGCGCGATGCGAGCCCGCCAGCCAGCAGGTTCGGCACATAGCCGGTGCGCGCGATGACACGCTCGATTGCCTCCAGTGTCTTCGGCTTCACCAAGCTCGGCGTGTTGATGGCACGCGAGACGGTGACAGGCGAAACGCCGGCCAGCTTGGCGATGTCCGCCAGCGTCACCGGGCTGGATTGCTCCGACCGGCTGTTCCTGTCCTGTCTTGTCATGGCCATCTCCGTTCAAAATGATTTACGCTTTCATTTTGTCCTTTAGCAAGCCCTTCGATAAAAAAAGATTCTGATATCAGTTCAAAATACTGAAATTAATTGATTTATTGAAACCATACCAAGTCTTGCGAGACGAAATTTTGCTGATAAAATGGAAGCGCTTTCATTTTTCGGTTGAGGAGCCGGGAAACGGGTTTCAAGAGGACGCACGAGCGTCCAAACGGGAGGAGGAATTCATGTCTTTGAAGCGTTTCATGACAATGGCGGCGGTGGCCGCATCGATCTGTGCAGTGACAACGACTGCGGGTCACGCCCAGGACTATCCCTCGAAGACGGTAACGGTCATCGTTCCCTTTGCCGCCGGTGGCAATACCGATGCCTTCGGCCGCCTGGTGGCCGAACAGTTGGACCAGCGGCTGGGACAGCGTTTCATCGTCGAGAACAAGCCGGGTGCTGGCGGCAATGTCGGCCTGGGCGAACTCGCACGCGCCGCGCCGGACGGATACACGATCGGCATGGGCACGGTCAGTTCGAACGCCATCAACCAGACCCTGTTCAAGTCCCTTCCGTACGACAAGGAAAAAGGCTTTGCACCGTTGTCGCTGATCGCTCGGATGCCCAATGTTCTGGTGGTCAATCCGGAAAAGCTGCCGGTCAATTCGGTTGAGGAGCTCATCGAACTACTCAAGAAGGAACCGGGCAAGCACACCTATGCTTCCTCTGGCGTCGGAACATCGATCCATCTCGCCGGCGAACTTCTGGCCACCAAGGCCGGGGTCAAGATCACCCATGTGCCCTACAAGGGCAGCAGCCAGGCGATCATGGACGTGGTGGCCGGCCATATCGACTTCATGTTCGACAACATTCCGACCGCCGCCCAGCAGGTCAAGGCCGGCAAGCTGCGCGCGCTGGCGGTTACCAGCCTCGACAAGGCAGCGCTGCTGCCCGACGTGCCGACCATGGACAGCGTCATCCCCGGTTTCGAGGCGACCTCCTGGCACGGCATCTTCGCACCACCCGGCACCCCGCCAGAAATCGTCGAGAAGCTCAGCAAGGAAGTCCAGGCCATCCTTCACGAGCCTGCAATGGCCGAGAAGATCAAGGGCATGGGCGCAACACCGGTCGGCAATACGTCAGCGGAATTCGCCACCTTCATCAAGGGCGAAACGGACAAATGGGCCGAAGTCATCAAGGCGGCGAACGTCCCGCTGCAATGACATCCCCACCGGCCGGCGCGCGGCGCGCCGGCCGGAACCTCCTGACCCCTGTGGATACTGAAGCCATGTTGAAGATCAAGAACGGCCGCGACTTCTTCGGCGGCGTGACGATGATCGTCGTCAGCCTACTGTTCATCTGGTTCGGCCGGGAACTCGATGTCGGAAACTCGTTCCAGATGGGACCCGGCTATTTCCCCGTGATGCTGAGCCTGCTGCTGATCGGCCTCGGCGCACTGATCGTCCTACAGTCGCTCGTCATCGAGGCCGAGGATGAAGACGTGGAGGCCATGAACTGGAAGGCCTTTGCGCTGGTGATCGTGGCACCTGGCTTCTTCGGGCTGGCGCTCTCGCGCCTCGGCCTCGCGCCGACCATGTTCCTCATGATCGTCGCTGTCAGCTATGCCAGCAAATATGCCGGCTGGCGCCAGTCGATCCTGCTCGCACTCTTCATGGCGATCTGTTCGGTCGTGCTGTTCACGCGGCTTCTGTCGCTTCCCGTCAGCGCCTTCGGGCCATGGATCCCGTTCCTCGGCACCTGATCGACACCGCCTGCAGGGAGTTTCGCAATGGACATCTTTTCCGACCTGTGGCTCGGCGCCACGACCGCCTTCCAGCCGGTGAATCTGGCCTATGGCTTCATCGGCTGCCTTCTCGGCACCGCCATCGGCGTACTGCCGGGGCTCGGGCCGACCGCGACGATCGCCATGCTGTTGCCGATCACCTTCGGCCTGCAGCCGGAATCGGCGCTGATCATGCTGGCCGGCATCTTCTACGGCGCCCAATATGGCGGCTCGACCACGGCGATTCTGATCAACCTGCCGGGCGAAAGCTCGTCCGTCGTCACCGCGATCGATGGCTACCAGATGGCCCGTCGCGGGCGCGCCGGGGCGGCACTGGCAACAGCCGCCCTCGGCTCCTTCTTCGCAGGCAGCGTCGCGACCGTGCTTCTGGCCGTCGCCGCTCCGCCTCTCGCCGCCGTGGCTTTGAAATTCGGACCTGCCGAATACTTCTCGCTGATGGTGCTGGGCCTTGTCGCCTCCGTGGCGCTCGCCAGCGGTTCGCTGCTGAAAGCCTTCGCCATGATCGTCTTCGGCCTGCTCCTGGGCTCCGTCGGCACCGATGTCGAAAGCGGCGCGCCGCGCTACATCTTCGGCATTCCGCAGCTCTATGACGGCCTCAACTTCGTCGCCGTCAGCATGGGCATATTCGGCATCTGCGAGATCCTGCGCAATCTCGAGAACGAGCATGAGCGTTCGGTCGGGGTCAGCAAGGTCACCGGCCTGATGCTGAACCGGGAGGATTTTCGGCGTATCCGAGGCCCGGTACTGCGCGGCACCGCGCTCGGCTCGCTGCTCGGCGTGCTGCCGGGCGGTGGCGCCATGCTGTCCTCCTTCGCCGCCTATGCGCTGGAAAAGCGCGTGTCACCCAATAGTGCGGAATTCGGCAAGGGCGCGATCGAGGGTGTTGCGGCACCGGAATCGGCCAACAATGCCGGCGCGCAGACCTCGTTCATTCCGATGCTGACGCTCGGCATTCCCGGCAATCCGGTCATGGCACTGATGGTCGGCGCAATGATCATCCAGGGCATCACGCCCGGCCCCAACGTGATTTCCGAGGAACCGGAACTGTTCTGGGGCATGATCGTCTCGATGTGGACGGGCAACCTGATGCTGGTGATCCTCAACCTGCCGCTGATCGGTCTGTGGGTGCGCATGCTCACCATACCCTATCACCTGCTGTTCCCGGCGATCATCGGCTTCTGCTGCATCGGCGCCTACAGCATCAACAACAGCGTCTTCGACGTGTTCATCATGGCCGGCTTCAGCGTCATCGGCTTTGCGCTCTTCAAGCTCCGCTTCGAACCGGCACCGCTGCTGCTCGGCTTCATCCTCGGACCGATGCTGGAGGAGAACCTGCGCCGCGCCATGCTGATCAGCCAAGGCGATCCGACCATTTTCGTCCGCAGTCCGCTCAGCCTCTCATTGCTGCTGGTGGCCGTGGTCGTGCTTGCTCTCGTGCTCGCGCCCTCGATCAGCCGCAAGCGCGACGAAGCCTTCACCGAATGACCCGGACCCCCATGACAAAAGGAGCGACAAGCCGATGACAACCGATCTGCAAACGGCCCTCACAGGCATATCGGGCATTCTCGTGACACCCTATGACGGCGATGGCGAGATCGATCCCCGCCGACAGAAGCCGATCATCGACAAGGCGATCGCTGCCGGGGTGCACATCCTCGTCGCCAACGGCAATACCGGCGAATTCTATGCGCTCACCGTCGACGAGGCCGAGGACATGGTCCGCGCCTCGGCGGACCATGTCGGCGGACGCGCGCCGCTGATTGCAGGTGTCGGCCGGGGTTTTCGCGATGCCTGCCGGCTGGCGAAGACCTCAAGGGCGGCCGGCGCTGCAGCCCTGATGATCCACCAGCCGCCGGACCCGTTTTCGGCACCGCGTGGCCTGGTCGACTACGTGAAGGCCGTCGCCGACGCGGCCGACGGTCTGCCCGTCGTGCTCTACCTGCGCAACGATGCGATCGGCATCAAGGCGATCAGGGAGCTCTGCGCCCTTCCTGCCGTCATCGGCGTCAAGTGGGCGACACCCAATCCGCTGAAACTGGCCGAGGCGATCGCCGCCACCGACCCCGGCATCATCTGGGTCGGCGGACTGGCAGAAGTCTGGGCGCCGGCCTTCTATGCGGTGGGCGCCCGCGGCTTCACGTCAGGCCTCATCAATGTCTGGCCCGAACGCTCGGTCGCCATCCATGCGGCGCTGGAAGCGGGCGACTACCGCGAGGCCAACCGCCTGATCGCCGGCATGAAGGCCTTCGAGGAGATCCGCGCCGAGGAGCTGAACGGCACCAATGTCACCGGCGTCAAGGCAGCGCTTGCGGTGATCGGCCACGACTGCGGCGCCACCCGCCCGCCTTCCGCCTGGCCGCTCAATGCATCCCAGCAGGCAGCCCTGCAGACCTTCATCGCATCCAACGAAATCCGCTTCTAAGCGAAGCCAATGCGGTCGCAGACCGGCCGGAGACGTCCATGACTTCAAGGAAAACCTACGAACAACTGCGATCGGCCCGTTGGATGGTGCCGGACGACCAGCGCTCCTTCGGCCATCGGTCGAGGACCATGCAGATGGGCTACGATCCGGCTGACTGGGAGGGACGGCCGATCGTCGCGATCCTCAACACCTGGTCGGATGCCCAGCCCTGCCACATGCATTTCAAGGACCGGGTGGAATGGGTAAAACGTGGCGTGCTGCAGGCCGGCGGTTTTCCTATGGAACTCCCGGCACTGTCGCTGTCGGAGAATTTCGTCAAGCCAACCACCATGCTCTATCGCAACATGCTGGCCATGGAGGCGGAAGAACTCCTGCGCTCGCATCCGGTGGATGGTGCGGTGCTGATGGGTGGCTGCGACAAGACCACGCCGGCGCTGATCATGGGCGCACTCAGCATGGGCCTGCCCTTCGTCTTTCTGCCGGCCGGGCCGATGCTGCGCGGCAATTATGCCGGCAAGTATCTGGGTTCGGGCACCGACGGCTTCAAATACTGGGACGAGCGCCGCGCCGGCACGATCTCGAAGGAGGAATGGCAGGGTATCGAGGGCGGCATTGCCCGCTCCTACGGCCATTGCATGACCATGGGCACCGCCTCGACCATGACGGCGATCGCAGAGGCGATGGGCCTTTCGCTGCCCGGTGCCTCGTCCATCCCAGCCGCGGATGCCGGCCACCAGCGCATGTCGACGCAATGCGGCCGCCGGGTTGTCGAGATGATCTGGGAAGACCTGACGCCCGACCGGATCGTCACACCGGCGGCTGTCGAGAATGCCGTGACCGTGGCCATGGCGACCGGCTGTTCCACCAATGCCATCATCCATGTGATCGCCATGGCGCGCCGTGCCGGCATTCCGCTCGAACTCGATGATCTCGACCGCATCGGCCGCACCACCCCGGTCATCGCCAATATCAGGCCATCGGGCAGCAATTACCTGATGGAGGATTTCTACTATGCCGGCGGGCTCAGGGCGCTGATGAAGCAGCTCGGCGACAAGCTCGACAGCTCGGCGATTACCGTTGCCGGCAAGCCGCTGACCGAGGGGCTGGAAGACGTGAAGATCTGGAACGAGGACGTGATCCGCCCGCTCTCCAACCCGGTCTATCACGAGGGTTCGCTCGCCGTGCTGAAGGGCAATCTTTGCCCCGACGGCGCCGTCATCAAGCCGGCCGCCTGCGATCCGAAATTCCATCGGCACAAGGGGCCGGCGCTGGTGGCCGACAGCTATGCCGAGCTCAAGAAGATCATCGATGATCCCGACTATCCGCTGACGCCGGACACGGTGCTGGTGCTGCGCAATGCCGGGCCGCAGGGCGGGCCGGGCATGCCGGAATGGGGCATGATCCCCATGCCGAAGGCACTCTTGAAGCTCGGCCTGCGTGACATGATGCGCATTTCCGATGCCCGCATGTCGGGCACATCCTTTGGCGCCTGCGTGCTGCATGCGGCCCCCGAGGCCTATGTCGGCGGCCCGCTCGCCCTGCTCAGGACCGGCGACATCGTCGAGATGGACATTCCCGCCCGCAGCCTCAACATGCTGGTGGCTGACGACGAGCTCGAAGTCCGCCGCGCCGCCTGGACGCCGACGCCGCCGCGCTATGGTCGCGGCTACGGCCTGATGTTCTCCAAGCATATCGAGCAGGCCGACAAGGGCTGCGACTTCGACTTCCTCAAGACGGATTTCGGCCCGAAGGTCGATGAGCCGGCAATCAACTGACCAGACCGGGAGCATTCGATGTCCGATTACGTATTGTCCGAAACCACCCGCGCCAAGCTCATGAAGGTCTCCACCGCCTCGGTGGCGACGGCTCTCTACAAGCGCGGCCTGCGCAACCAGTTCATCCAGAATGTTCATCCCGTCGCCTGGAAGGGCGTCAACATGGTGGGCCAGGCCTTCACGCTACGCTACATCCCTGCACGCGAGGACCGCAACGCCATCACCGTGTTCCGCAATCCCGACCATCCGCAACGGGTGGCGGTGGAGACCTGCCCGGCCGGCCATGTCCTGGTCATGGATAGCCGCAAGGACCCGCGGGCAGCATCGGCCGGTTCGATCCTCGTCACCCGGCTTGCCGTGCGCGGCTGCGCCGGCGTCGTTTCCGATGGCGGCTTTCGCGATGCGGAAGGTATCGGCCGGCTCGACATGCCGGCCTATCACCAGCGGCCGTCGGCGCCGACCAATCTCACCCTGCACGAGGCGCTGGACATCAACGTGCCGATCTCTTGCGGCGACGCGCCGGTCTTTCCCGGTGATGTGATGCTGGGCGACGGCGACGGCGTGATGGTGATCCCCGCCCATCTCGCCGACGAGATCGCAGAGGAATGCACAGGCATGGAAAGCTTCGAGGATTTCGTGCTGGAACAGGTGCTGGACGGCGCCGCCGTGATCGGCCTCTATCCACCGACATCGGACAAGGCGCAGGCCGACTACGCGAAATGGCGCGAGAAGACGGGGCGATAGGTCATCCGCATGCGGCATTGAGCATCAACGGCAACGGACCTGTCTGCCGTCACTTAAATAGGTCTATATTCGCCGTGACGAGGCCGAGGTCAGCTCCCAAACGGCCCCTTCCAGCCTATGACAGAACTGAGACCATGCCGGCTGCCAAGCCGGACATGCTGACCATCCTTGGCCCCTTCGTGTGCAATATCGTCATGATCGTCACGACGGCCGCGATCATGCGCATGACCGGCGTTGTCTCCCTTGCCGATGTCCTGTCGTTCGGGCTGGTGATCGGCGTCGGTTATCTCCTGGCGATGTGTATGACCATCGCGATCAATCCCAATTTCCCCAGGCCGTTCTACTACACGATGGTGAGCGCGCCCTATTTCCTGGTCAGCATGTTGGTAACGAGCGCCGTGCTGTTCCTGCTGCAGTAGGCCCATTCTGTGCACGAGCTCAGATGATGTGGGAATTTCAAGGCGCCGGAACTCCTGCAGGCGTGGTTTTAGAATATCGCCTCGCCCCTACCTCAATAGTCCTCCTTAATGGTGAGAGTGGAAGCACGCTGGCGGTCATGCCGCCAGCGGCTGTTCAGATCAACGAAGACAGCGTTTCCTCCAGCTTCTTCTCGCCCTCACGGGTTTGCGCTCCTGCCTCCAGGGCGGCGAGAGTGAGTGTCGTCGCGATCGGCGCGGAAAAAGTCTGGCCAAGCAGTTCATTGTTGACCTGCAGTGCTTGCGTCAAGTCTTTGGAACTTGCATCGATCGCTTGCTTGGCAGCACGTACGACCCCCGGCGCCCGTGACGCGATTGCCTTGGCCAGACCGTCGACAAACGCATCGAGTTCTTCCGGAGCAAGTGCCCGGTTTATCCAGCCATAACGCTCAGCCAGGTCGGCATCGAGGAGTTCAGCACCCACGGTAATTTCCAGGCTGCGGGCCCGCCCAACAAGCTGGGGAAGATAGGCTGTTCCACCTGAACCAGGAATAATTCCGATCAGGGCTTCCATCTGGGCGATGCCACCAATCCCTCTGGCAGCAAAGCGCATATCAAGCGCCGACAGGAACTCCGCACCGCCACCCCGTGCGTAGCCGGCGAGCTTGCCGATCGTAATCTGGGGTAGAGCGCGAAGCCTCTCGTGCAGCCGCATCATCGGGTTCAGCCCCTCGGTACCTGGATCACCGAGCTGAAGCGACATCAGCGCTTCGGGCTGTTTCACGAAATTCATGTCGCCATGGATAATGAAGAAGTCCGGGTCCGCGCTCTGGAAGACAATTACCGTCAGCGTGTCGTCCTTGGCAGCATGCCCGGCGAAATCGTTGATCTCCGTCATCAGGCGCGCATCAAGGATGTTGAGAGGGGGATTGTTGATCGTCACCCAGGCGGCAGCGCCTTCGCGGTGGACGGCGATGGTCTCATATTTTTGGGCAGACATTTAAAACTCCTTTTCATGTCAGGCGCCCTTAAGTATAGTCTGTATACTAGCAGTCAATTACGCACCTTGATGCTACCTGGTAGCCTGGAGTATCCCATGCAAAGCTTGTCCCTCGAATCTGCGAATGAAAACCTCGTCGAGGACCGGCTGTTGCTCGATGAGATCGCCAGCAAATGGTCGATCCTGGTGTTGGGTGCGCTGTGCGACGGCCCCTTGCGTTTTAATGAATTGAAACGGCGGCTGGATGGCGTCACGCAGAAGGCACTGACACAGTGTCTCAGGCGCATGGAGGCCAATGGAATTATCGACCGGCGCATTATCAGCCTATCGCCGATCGCCGTTGCTTATGAGATTTCGACATTGGGTCGCACCTTGGAGGCACCACTTCGGGCGCTCCACACTTGGACCGTACAGCATCGGGCCGAAGTGATGCAGGCTCGCGAACGCTATAAGGCAGACTGAAGGATCAATCATTGACCTGCAGATCTGATGCCTCCAACGTTCTCGGCGTGACCGTGTTGTTAAGCGCGGCGCTTGCGGACGTCTGAATCCTGCACAATCACGTTCGCCTTGACGGGATTCGAACGACCGTTGCCGCTGTTGTTTTCGTTAAGCCGCTGATTCCGTGCAGCTTGTGCGACATAAGAGGATCTTATCGCACAAGGATGGACATACCGTGCTCCGGAAGGATTCACACCATTGATCGGAGGCATAAATGGACGTCTGCGACCATTGGTGGCTGCCGCCATTCCCGCTCCTGCCCATCAATGGTATCAGGCCCGAAACCGGTCGGTTCCGAGCCTGTTGAGATCAAATCTTGCCGTGGGATTATTGGGCGGCGGCGAGCGCGGCATCCATGCGTTCGCGGGCCTTCTTGGGCAGCTTGGCCGCCTTGAAGGCTTCGAGATTGGCGGCGGGATCGCCAACCACGATGGCGGCCACCATGCCCATGCCGACATGGGGTGCGCATTTGACGCCGTAGGCACCGGGGACATCGAAGGTGACCTTGATGGTCTCGTTCATCTTGCCCTTGAACTCGGCCGCGCCATCCGGAATCATGCCCTTGATCGCCTCGGCATTATGGCCCTTGTCGGTGGGAATGAAGGTCACGCTGTCCCCAGCGGCAATCTTCAGGCCGGCCGGCTCGAAGACCATGGCGCCGCCGTCGGCACCCTTGTTCAGCATGTGTACCTCGAAATCGGCGGCCAGAACCGGCGCCGTGAAGGCTGCCAGCATTGCTGTCATCGTCGCCAGACGTTTGAAACCATTGCGCATCGCGTTTACTCCTTGGGGCTTAGGGGCGCCGGGATCGGCTCCGTTGGCAAATGTAATAGTTCGCCTCCGGCCCTCGCTCTTTGTCATAGCTCAAATAACAAAGATCAAATATGGCCTGATTGTCGCAGGGACATCATGGCTCATCGCGCCGCGCAGAGAATGAAGCGGCGGTAGACCAATGTCCGCAGCCGGTTGCGCAGATTGGCCGTCCGGCGTTGTGCGGCAGCAATCGGTGCGTGGGAAAGCCGAACCGTATGGCCGAAGCCGGCCTGCTTCAGCATAGGCTCCAGCCGGTCGCTCGTCAGCCCATGCCCAAACGGCAGTTCCCGCATGATGCCCGCATGCCGGTCGCTGAGCGCGCCGTCATAGTGATTGTCGGGACCGATGATCCGGTCGAGTTGGCGGATCAGGAAAGATGCCAGACGGCCAAGGCGGGTGGGCTTTGCCCAATCGCCGTCGAAAACCAGCAGCTTGCCGCCGGGCTTCAGCAGCCGGTGCCATTCCCGGAAGGCCTCCTCCGGCGCCGTCAGCGTCCAGACGAGATGGCGGCAAACGATGGCATCGTAGACGCCAGCCGGCTCCCGCGTGTCCTCGGCATCCGCCAGGACGAACCGCAGGCGATCCTTGCCGGCATGCTTGGTGCGGGCGACCGCCAGCATGGCCTCTGAGAAGTCGAGCGCCGTCACGTCATGGCCGAGATCGTGGATCAGCCGCGTCACCTCGCCGGTGCCGCAGGCAAGCTCCAAGACCTTTAGAGGTGCCGTTCCCAACTGCTCGCGAATCGGTCGCTGCCAGGCAGCGAATTCCGGCCCGGGCGGAATGCGATGGCCGAAGGCAAGGTCGAAGGTCTCGGACCGCTTCGACCAATAATCGCGGATCTCCTCCTTCAGGTGGAAATTGGGGCGGGAGAGAGAGGTGTCGTTCATCGTATCAAACCTTCAGGCCCTGGCGCGCAGGGAGGCGATCGGAGATGCCTCACCCGGCCGCTGGTATCGGATATGGCAGAGGCCGTCCGCCTCCAGCTCGACACTGGCCGTGACGCCGAACACGGTGCGGATGCGATCCGGCGTCAGCATGTCGCGCGGCGTTCCAAGGCCGACCAGGCGGCCGGCCTGCAACACGGCAAGACGATCGCAGAACATCGCCGCATGATTGAGGTCGTGCAGGGCGGCGACCACCGTCAGGGGCTGGGAGCGCACCAGGTCGAGAAGGCCGATCTGGTGGTGGATGTCGAGATGGTTGGTCGGCTCGTCCAACAGCAGGATCTGTGGCTCCTGGGCGAGCGCCCGGGCGATATGCAGCCGCTGGCGCTCACCGCCCGACAGGGTGTGCCAGTGGCGGGCGGCAAAGCCGGACATGTCGACCTCATCGAGTGCGGCTGCCACGATCTCCTCGTCACGCCTTGACCAGGGCGACAGGGCGCTCAGATGCGGCGTGCGACCGAGTTCGACCGCCTGCCGGGCGGTGATGCGCTCAGTGGTTTCCGCCTGCTGTTCGACAAACGCGACCTGCCTTGCGATATCGCGGCGTGACAGCGCCGGCAGGGGGCGCTCGCCAAGCATGACCGTGCCCGACTGCGGAGGCCGAAGGCCGGCCAGCAGCGACATCAGGCTGGTCTTGCCGGAACCATTGGGACCGATGATGCCGAGGAACTCGCCGGGGCGGATGTCGAACGAGATATCGTCGACGATGCGCCGGCCGCCGGCCGACCAGACGAGATTGCGCGCCGAGAGTATCATGAAGCTGCCCTCCCCCGGGCCAGGATGATGGCAAAGGCCGGTGCTCCGACCAGAGCGGTGATCACGCCGATCGGCAGGACCTGACCGGGAATGATGATGCGCGAGAGAATGTCGGCGACGATCATGAAAACAGCGCCGATGAAGGCCGCTGCCGGCAGCAGCGCGCCATGGCGCACACCGGCGAAATAGCGCGCCGCATGGGGAATGACCAGGCCGACGAAGCCGATGGAACCGACGATCGACACCATGACTGCGGTGATCAGGGCGGCCACGACAATCAGCACGCCGTAGACCCGGCGCACGGGGATGCCGAGCGAGGCGGCGGAATCGGCACCGAAGGTGAAGGCATCGAGCGCCCGGGAATGCCAGAGGCAGATCAGGAGACCGACCAGCGTCACCGGCACCGCCAGGATGGCATCCGGCCAGCGCACGCCGGACAAGTTGCCGAGGAGCCAGAACATGATGCCGCGGGCCTGCTCAGCGCTCGCCGATTTGGTGACGATGAAGGAGGTCAGCGCGTTGAACAGTTGCGACCCGGCAATGCCGGCCAGGATGATGGCGCCCGTGCCACGGCCGGCTTTCAGCGCCAAAAGGGACACCAGGCCGAAGGCAATGAGCGCACCGAGAAAGGCGCCGACGGACAGCGACAGGGCACCAGCGCCCAGACCCAGAATGGCGACGCTGACGGCGCCGCTGGAGGCGCCGGCCGAAATGCCGAGGATATAGGGATCAGCCAGCGCATTGCGCAGCAGCGATTGCAGCACGACGCCGCACAGCGACAGGCCAGCCCCGCAGCAGGCCGCCACCACGGCGCGGCTGAGGCGATAGTTCCAGACGACGCCCTCATCGATCGCATCCAGCGGATAGCCGGCCGACCAGAGGCGATTGGCCACGGTTTTCAGGACTGTGCCGAACGGAATGGCGGTCTCGCCGATGGCGGCACCCAGGCCGAGCGCCACCAACAGCACCAGGAGCGCCGCGATACCGGCGCCCATGCGATTGACCGTTGCGAGAGATCCCCTCACCGCGCCAGACCAAAACCGGCCACGGCCGCGGCCAAGGTCTCGATGCCGTCAATGGTGCGGATCGTCGGGTTCATCGCCTGGGCATCCATGACGACGATATGGTCCGCCTTGACCGCCGGCATCAGGCTGACCACCGGATCCGACTTCAGATACTCCATCTTCACGGTCCAGTCGTCGGCCGGGTAGCGGCGGCGATCCATCTTGCCGATGACGATGATAGCCGGATCGGCCTTGGCCACGGTTTCCCATCCGACCGTCGGCCATTCCTCATCCGAGGAGATGATGTTGCGGATGCCGAGGGTCGAGAGGATATAACCCGGCGCGCCGTTGCGGCCGGCGACATAGGGATCAATGGCGAGCTCAGCGCTGGAGAACCAGAAGACGGCAGAGAGCTTGCCATCGCCGGCTCCGACCTTGGCGCGGGCGGCGGCTTCGCGCTGCTTGAGCGTCGCAATCACCTCAGCGCCTTTGTCTTCAACGTCGAAGACCCGCGCCATGTCGCTGATCTCCTGGTAGATCAAGTCCATCGAGAAGGCACTGTGGCGCACGCCATCGCCGCCTCCGGAATTGTCCTTGGCCGTGCAATCGGCCGGAGACGTATAGACCGGGATGGAGAGTTCAGCGAACTGTTCCGGCGTTCCGACAATGCCTTCCGGCCCGACATGCCATTGGAATTGCGTGGTCACCAGATCGGGCTTTTTCGCCACGACGCTTTCGAAGCTCGGGTCGTTGTCGGCCAGGCGCTCGACCTTGGCATTGGCCTCTTCATAGCCCGCCAGGACCGGACCGAGCCAGACGGCGGTGCCGACCATCCTGTCTGAAAGACCCAGCAGATAGAGGATTTCCGTGCTGCTCTGGCCGATCGATACGGTGCGCGACGGCGCCTTTTCGAAGGTGATCGACCGTCCGCAATTTTCAAGCGTCAAGGGATAGGTGGTGGATGCCGCAACGGCGGTTGAGCCCCCCATCGCAGAAAAGGCGGCGGCGACGGCCAATATGGCGGCAAGGGTACTGTGGCGGAAGGTCATGATCTGCATCGGAGATTCGCTTCTGATTTGATATGGGAGATAGCCCGGCGCGCAGGTCTGCCGCGGCCGGTCTCGGGAAGAGCAACCGTCTGAAGCGCGCACCAGAGCCAGGGGCGACGAGCGCCCGCAGCGATCCTTGCGAACCGCAAACGGCACATGCCGATCAGGTCAAAATGCGCCCTGATAGTCCCGGTCGATGAAATGAAAAGCAAAAGAGGCCGATGCCAGCTGGGGCATGTGTCATGTCAACTCCTGTTCAGGGCTCCCCGCCCTTGACGTTGGATCTGTGGCTTGACGGCAGGTCTCCTGGCTCGCGGATTGTCGCTTTCCATCTGCCTTCCCACGTCGGCCCTTCCGGCTTTCGCAGTGGCATGGCACTTGGTCTGTGCCACAAGGATGGTCCGCTCCGCTTACAGTTGCGGGGGCAGCCACGGTCTTGGCCCCTTTCGGGTCGTCCGCACCGTGTTCCCTATTAATCCCCTGGGAGTCATCCTTCAGGGAACCGTCGCGTTACCCTTAGCGCCGGTCGGGTAATCCCGTCAAGATTGCCGTTTTGCGCTCATGTCCGGAGCCGTTGAGCCGATGAAGCCGGTCCGTTCGTCAAGGGCAGTGCAGTTTGGTTCGATCTCGTGTTTTTAAGTAATGTAATATCATTACGTCTAATATCGAACTCCACCCTTGTCCAGCCCCTTGTATGACAATTCGGAAGCGGAACGGGACTCCCCACTGATAGCGCCGTGATGTAGGGATGGTGCGATATCGGGCGATCCGCAGAGGACGGGGCATGCGCAAACTGCCGGCACTTTCGGCCATGAAAGTCTTTGAGGTCGTCGGCCAGACGCGCAGCTTCACCCGCGCCGCCGAACGGCTGAACCTGACCCAGAGCGCCGTCAGCCGGCAGGTGCGCAATCTCGAGGAACAGCTGGGCGAACCGCTGCTGATCCGCCACCATCATCATCTGGAGCTGACGCCGTCGGGTGCCGAGCTGCTGGCGGTGCTGCATCAGGCCTTCCACAACGTGGAACTGGCGGTGCGCGGCATCATGGAGAAGAGCAACCGGCACCGGCTGCGCATCAACGTGCCGCCGACCTTCGCAAAGCGCTGGCTGATGCCGCGGCTCGGTCGCCTGCGCCGTGCGCTGCCCGACATGGAGATCAGCATCAGCACCGATCTGCAGGACAGCCTGACCGAGCGCAGCCTGCTCGATTGCGCCATCCGCTTCGGCGATGGCGAATGGCCGATGCTGAAATCCAGCCTGCTGATGACCGAGCGCCATATCGCCGTCTGCGCGCCGGGCCTACTGAAACGGGATAGCAGCAGCGGCTCGGTCGATCTGGCGGGATTGACCTTCCTGCATGTGCTGTCCTCGGCCGACCAGCGTTACCTGACCTGGCAGCACTGGCTGGATGCGGCAGGCCTGCATGACACGGACACCAGCGGCGGATTGGAATTCGACCTTCTCGACCTTGCCATAGAGGCGGCCTGCAACGGCCTTGGCGTGACTATTGCCGACCGGTTCATGGTGGCCGAACATTTGCAGGACGGACGCCTGGTGCAGGTGCTGGATGTCGAGGTGGAGGGCCATGAATCATACTGGCTGACCACACGGGCCGACCAGCCGGAAGCCGCCAATGTCACCGCCTTTCGCGCCTGGCTTGCCGAAGAGACAGAAGTGCAGCAGGCCCGGTCTTGAAGCATTCCATTTTGGAATGCTGAGCCACAGAATTACTCGCTTGCGAAGCCGGCCCCGCCGCGTTCCAAATTGCCGACCGGGAAGAGAGCGCTGACATCAAGAGATGGCTCCGCCCCGGCGCAAGGAGCAGGCCGCGTATCATGTCACCCTATCGCAATTTCATTGCCGGCGCCTTCGAACCGGCGTCGAACAGCCAGGCCATCGAGGTCCGCAATCCGGCAACCGGCGCGGTATTTGCCAGTGTGCCGGCTGCCGGCGAGGCCGATGTGCTGCGGGCTGTTGCATCTGCCGCACAGGCGCAGAAGGCCTGGCGCAAACTGACCGCCATCGAGCGCGGCAATGCGCTGCGCCGGCTGGCGGATGCCCTGGAAGCCCATGCCGGACGGATCGGCGCGACGCTGGCGCTGGAATCCGGCAAGAGCCTTTCGGACGCGACGTCCGAGGCGATCTATGGCGCCGAATTGATGCGCTATCATGCCGAATGGGCGCGGCGCATCGAGGGCGAGGTGATCGAGAGCGATACACCGAACGAGACGCTGCTGTTGAAGCGCGAGCCGATCGGCGTCGTCGCCTGCCTGATCCCGTTCAACTTCCCGATCTATACGCTGGTGCGCAAGATCGCGCCGGCGCTGATCACCGGCAATGCCGTGGTCGTGCGGCCAAGCAATACCACACCGACTTCGGCCTTCGCCTTCGCGCAAGCCGTGCTGGACGCCGACCTGCCGGCCGGCCTGATCAATATCATGACCATGACCCACGACGTGGCACGCGTGATGTGCACGGCGCCGAAAGTCGGCATGATCACGCTGACCGGCAGCGTGGCAGCCGGCCAGACGGTCCTCGACTATTGCCGGACCAATATCGCCAAGCCATCGCTGGAGCTCGGCGGCAAATCGCCTGTGATCGTCGAGCCGGATGCCGATCTCGATGCCGTGGCCCGCATGGTGCTGGCCGCCAAAACAGCCCATTGCGGCCAGGTCTGCACCTCGGCCGAACGGCTCTATGTGCATGAAAGCGTGCATGACGCGCTGCTCGATCGGTTACGCGTGGGCTTTGTGGCCCGGGCCTTCGGCGACCGGGTCGAGTGTCCCGACCGGATGGGACCGCTGGCCAGCGAGGCGTCGCGCGCCCGGATCCATGCCATGGTCGAACGGGCCAAGACCGAGGGCGCCGTGGTGCAGGCGGGTGGCATCGTGCCTGATGGTCCAGGCTATTTCTATCCACCGACACTGCTGTCGGCCTGCCGCCAGGACATGGAGATCGTGCGAGAGGAAGTGTTCGGACCGGTGCTGGCGGTCATCCCCTATGGGAGTTTCGACGAGGCGCTGGAACTGGCCAGCGATCACCAGTTCGGCCTTGCCTCGGTGCTGTTTACCGAAAACTACCGCAAGGCCCTGCAGGCGGCCAACGAGATCGAGGCGGGCGAACTCTATATCAATCGTTTTCCGGCCGACCCTTACCAAGGCTACCACGCCGGCTGGAAGAAATCCGGCCTTGGCGGCGACGACGGCAAACACGGCATGCTGGAATTCACCCAGACCCGGCTGGTGGTGATGAAATACTAGGGTGAGGGACGCTGCCATGTCCCAGGCCACGCCAACAACTTCCACCGACAACCCGCAAACGGAGGCACCCATGAAGATCGCAGAGCTCAGGACCCATGTCGTCGCCGTTCCGCCGCCGCATGTCGGCGGCATGTACTGGATCTTCGTGCAGCTGAAGACTGATTGCGGCATCGAGGGGGTGGGCGAGATCTATGCGACCGCCTTCCACCCCGGCGCCATGGTGCCGCTGATCGAGGATGTCTTCCAGCGCTATCTGGAGGGTCACGACCCGCACACTATCGAGCGCTTCTGGCGGGCTGCCTATTCGAGCGGCTTCACGCAACGCCCCGACCCGACCATGATGGGCATCGTCTCCGGCCTGGAGATCGCCTGCTGGGATATCATCGGCAAGGCGGCCGGCCGGCCGGTCTCCGATCTGCTCGGCGGCACCGTGCATGAGAAGCTGAGGGCCTATACCTATCTCTACCCGAAGAATGCCGCCGGCGACTACGATTACGGCGATCCGGATCTGGCGGCAGAAGAGGCGGTTCGCATGGTCGACATGGGCTTCACGGCGCTGAAGTTCGACCCGGCCGGGCCTTATACCAATTATTCCGGCCATCAGCTGTCGCTGGGTGTGATGGACCGTTGCGAAGAATTCTGCAGCAAGATCCGCGCCGCCATCGGCAGCAGTGCCGATATCCTGTTCGGCACCCATGGTCAGATGGTGCCGTCCTCGGCCATCCGGCTCGCCAAGCGGCTCGAGAAATACGATCCGATGTGGTTCGAGGAGCCGGTACCGCCCGGCCAGGAGGCCGCCATGGCGGAAGTGGCGCGGGCCACCTCGATCCCGATCTCGACCGGCGAACGGCTGACCACCAAGTATGAATTCCAGCGCATTCTGCAGCTGGGAGCCGCCTCGATCCTGCAGATGAATGTGGCGCGCGTCGGCGGGCTGCTGGAAGCCAAGAAGATCGCCGGCATGGCAGAAGCCTTCTACGCGCAGATCGCGCCGCATCTCTACAACGGCCCGGTCGGCGCTGCCGCCAGCATCCAACTCTCTGCGGCAAGCCCCAATTTCCTGATCCACGAGGCGATCATCGATTTCGGCGGATTCCATGCCGAAGTTCTGAAGACCAAGCTGCAGTTCGACGACGGCTATCTGATCCCGTCGCGCGATCCGGGGCTCGGCGTCGAGCTCAACCTCGACGTGGTGGCGGCCCATTCGCCCTATACGGGCGACCGGCTGCATCTGCAGATGGCGTCCGAGCCCGCCGACATCAAGGAATTCGCGCCCGCCCGCGGCTAAGGTCGAGACCCCCATGATCTACGATTTCGTCATCGTCGGCGCGGGCTCGGCCGGCTGCATCCTCGCCAGCCGGCTCAGCGAAAGCGGCCGATACAGCGTTCTCTTGCTGGAGGCCGGCGGCCGGGATAGCTCGTTCTGGTTCAAGATCCCGGTCGGCTATGCCAAGAGCTACTATAATCCGGCGGTCAACTGGATGTATTCCACCGAACCGGAAACACAGCTCAACGACCGGCGTATCTATGTGCCGCGCGGCAAGGTACAGGGCGGTTCCGGCTCGATCAATGCCATGGTGTTCGTGCGGGGAGCCGCCGCCGATTTCGACGACTGGCAAACGGCCGGCAATCCGGGCTGGGGCGCAAGCGATGTGCTGCCCTATTTCAAGACGCTGGAAACCCATGAGAAAGGTGCCTCGGGCTGGCATGGCGACAAGGGGCCAATCCATGTCACGCCGATGCGCGGCATGACCCATGCCGTGACCGACGCATTCCTGACCGCCTGCGGCGAGCTGCAATTGCCGCTGAACGGCGATTTCAACGGGGCAGACATCGAAGGTGCAGGGGTCTACGACATCAATGTGCGCCGCGGTGTTCGCTCCCATTCGAGCGCCGAATATTTGCGCCCGGCGCTGGATCGGTCTAACCTCTCGATCGAGCATTTCGCACTGGCGCAGAGGTTGACCTATGCACCGGACGGGCGCGTCGATGGCGTCGAGGTGCTGCAGCGCGGCAGGCTCCGGACCTTCAAGGCGCGGCGCGAGGTGATCCTTTCAGCGGGCGCCGTGGACACGCCGAAACTGATGCAGCTCTCCGGCCTCGGCGAAGCGATCCATCTCTCCAGTCTCGGTATAACGGTAAGGCGCCATCTGCCGGCGGTCGGCGAGAACCTGCAGGATCATCTCTGCGCCAGTTTCTATTACCGCGCCAACCGGCCGACGCTGAACGGACTGTTCGGCAGCCTGTTCGGCCAGGCAGCCCTCGGCCTGCAATATGTGCTGACCCGCAAGGGGCCGTTTGCCATGAGCGTCAACCAGGCGGGCGGCTTCTTTCGCGGCACGCCTGAACAGGACCGGCCGAATATCCAGCTCTATTTCAACCCGCTGTCCTACCGCATCCCCGTCAATCGCCGGGCCTCGATGCTGCCGGAGCCCTATCCAGGATTCCTGATCGCCTTTAATTCCTGCCGGCCGACCAGTCGGGGTCGGATCGCCATCGGCTCCAGTGACGCCCAGGCCGCCGCCCTGATCCAACCCAACTATCTCTCGACCGAACGGGATGTCGCCGAAGTGCTGCAGGGCAGCCGGCTGGTGCGGCGGATTGCCGAGGCGCCGGCCTTGAGGAGACTGATCGAGGAAGAGGTTTCGCCCTCGCCCGCGGCCACAAGCGACGAGCAGCTGCTCGACTATTTCCGCACTAATAGCAGCTCGATCTACCACCTGTGCGGCAGCTGCGCGATGGGGCCGGATGCGGCAACCTCGGTGGTCGATGCGCGACTGCGGGTGCATGGGGTGGAGGGGCTACGCGTGGTCGATGCCTCGATCTTCCCGAACGTGACGGCGGGCAACATCAATGCGCCCACGATGATGGTGGCGGAAAAGGGCGCGACGATGATTCTCGAGGACGCGGCCTAATACGGGATCGACTCATCAATTCCTGACTGGAGAGAACGGCATGCGCTACGGTTTTATCGGACTTGGACATCTCGGCGGTTTTCTGGCCGGCAGCCTGTTGCGCGAGGGTTTTGCGCTGACGGTTCATGATACGGATCGCTCGAAAGCCGAAGAGCTGATAGCGCGCGGCGCGCGCTGGGCCGACGATCCACGCTCGCTCGCCGAAGAGGTCGATGCCGTGATCACCTGCCTGCCCTCGCCCGCTGTATCGGAAAACGTGCTGACGGCGCCAAGCGGTGTTCTCGCCGGTTTGAGGCCGGGATCCACCTGGATCGAGATGAGTACGCTGGATCACGCCGCCGTCGAACGGCTGGCGGCGGTGGCCTCGGAAAAGGGCGTGCGGATGATGGAGGCGCCGGTCACCGGCGGCGTTCACCGGGCGGCGGCCGGCGACATCACGGTGATTGCCGGCGGCGACCGCGACCTCTACGATCTGCACCTGCCGGCCTTGCAGGCCATGGGCGGCGAGATCTTTCACGCCGGGCCGCTCGGCAAGGCCGCGGTCATCAAGGTCATCACCAACATGCTGGCCTTCATCCACCTGCTGGCGACCGGCGAAGCGCTGATGCTGGCCAAGAAGGGCGGCATCGACCTCACCGATGCCTTCAACATCATCAAGGCCAGCTCCGGCAACAGCTTCGTGCACGAGACCGAAGGCCAGGTGATCCTGAACGGCAGCTACAACATCAATTTCACCATGGATCTCGCGGTCAAGGACCTGGGTTTCGCACTCGGCTTCGGCAAGGAATTCGGCGTGCCGCTCGACCTTGCCTCACAGGCGCTGCAGACCTTCATCCGCGCCCGATCCACCTATGGCGGCAGCGCCTGGTCGTCCCAGGTCGTCAAGCTGCTTGAGGATGCCGTCGGTACGGATCTGCGCGCACCGGGCTTTCCCGCGGAATTATAGGACCCGCGCCCGACGTCTGCAGACATCACGCGCCGCGGCTATTCCTTGGGGGTGTCGGCCAGCAATGCCAGGCCGGCGAGATCGCAGATCAGCAGTTTCTGGCGACCGCCCTCCACCAGCCCTTTGGCCTCCCAGGCGCTGAGGATACGCGACACGGTGTGCAGCGTGGTGCCGGTCATTTCGGCAATATCCTGTCGGGAAATCGGGAAATCGATGCGGATGCCTTCGCCCTCCTTGCGCCCGGCGGTCTTGGTCAGCCGCAGGACGGCATGGGCGACGCGCCGCTCGACCTCCTCGGTCGACATCTCCCGGATGCGGGTGTGGGCCTCTTCCAGGCGCTGGCCGATCGTTTGCATGGCGCTGACGGCAAGGCGCGGATTGTGCTCGACGAAGCTCGGCCAGAGGTCGGTTGCCCAGCACAGCGTGACGCTGTCGGCAGCGGCAATGGCGGTGCCGGGATAATCGGTGCGCTGCAGGGCGCGGGCAAAGCCGAACAGATCACCCGGATGCACGACGCGCACGATGATCTGCTGGCCGTCTTCCGTCACCTGGGTGACCTTGAGGCGGCCATGCAGCAGCAGGTAGAAATTGGTGGCCGGTCGGCCCTGCTCGAAGACAGCCTCACCCGGAGCCACGCGCCGCGATGTCGCGCGCGAAAGCAGAGCGTCGAGATCGTCATCGCTCATCTTGTCGAACAAAGGCAGGCTCTTGACCACAGCCCGGTCTATTTTCAACGCCG
Source organism: Agrobacterium sp. a22-2 (assembly GCF_012276985.1). GTDB lineage: Bacteria > Pseudomonadota > Alphaproteobacteria > Rhizobiales > Rhizobiaceae > Allorhizobium. The sequence continues at coordinate 593,580 of NZ_JAAXMM010000001.1, forward strand.
CATTCCTCTCGTCTCCCGTCAGCAGCGTTCCTACCATGATGCTGCGCTCGAAGAACAGTGCGGAACGTCTGCCACCGGCGACCGTGTCGCCAGCGGGGGAAGACTAGAGAGCTTATTTGACAAATGCAAAGAGAACCGGCGCATACCACCTGTCGTCCCTCACAAGCCGGAACCCGAGGTTGTCGGGTGGCGCACCAACCGAGCAGCCGCCGCTCTTGGGATCGCGGATAAACGAACTCATCGGCGAACGATGCTTGCCGACGGTGACGAACACGCCGCAAACGCCGCTCGTTCCGCCATCGGCGAACCCGTCCTCCAGATTGAAGCGACGACTGCAGGTCGTGGTCCATTCCCAGACATTTCCGCCAAAATCGACCAGACCGAGTTCGTTCTCGCCAAATTGTCCCTGACGCAGGGGGTGAGGATCGAGCGATGCCTTGCGCGCCGCCTCGCGTTTGTAGTCGGCAAGCCAGCGCAAAGCCGGGTTGCGACTATCCGGATCGACGCCCAAGGCATCGTCGGGGAATTTCGAGCCGGCGGCAAAGGCCAGTTGTGCGTCGGTCGGCAACCGCCAGACCTCACCGGTCTGCTGCGACAGCCAGCGGGCATAGTCACTGGCGTCGTCGTAGTTGACGCCGGTTACCGGAAAGTCCGCAGCGCGGGCTTCTTCCGCGAGTTCCGGAGCGGTGCAGGCTCCCGCATCGACGCAGCGTCCGTATTCGCTGACGCTCACCTGGTACTTCATGATCTCCAACGGTTTGGCGACCCATTCGGTCAGGAGAGGCCCATCGACGGGCATGTCGTTCTTGTAGAAATCGCCGGCTGCCCGATAGGTGACCTCGCGCGGTTGGATGACGACGGTCTGCGGACCCGGCAAGGTCGCGGCGGTCAGATCGATGAGGCCGGTCTGCACCGCCAGTGCGCCGCCGAGCACCAGCAACAAGGCGAGCGGCACGACCACGGAAGCGGTCGATACGGTCTCATGTCGTGCGAGCGATGCCATTGGAGCCTCCCGGATCTGTCGCCGGAGCCTTTGTTGCGTTTCGCATCAGGTCCGATGCGCCGAACGGGGGGATCAGGGGTTCTGCAGACGCCCTGCGGCTTTGAGAGCGGGGCGTCTGCGAAGTGTCGAGCGATCAGGTGGCCGATGGCGCCATGACCGAGGTCATCAGATCGTCGTTCCAATCGCCGGTTACGGTGAAGTGGGCGGCGGCACCCAGTTCGAATGCCTCGATCAGGTTGTGGTTGACATAGGCGTAGATGCCCGGCTGCTCGAACGTGTAGAACGCGGCGCCGGCTGTACCGCCCGGAATGAACCAGGTTTCCTGATCGCGGTCCGGCGCGTTGCGGAACTTGCCGGTCGCCCAGACATAGTCGCCGTGACCGCCGATCAGATGCGGACGGGTATCGCGGTTGGCCTGCGAATGGACGATCAGCACCTTTTCGCCGACGGCGGCCTTCAGGGCATTCTCGCCGGTCAGGGCGCCGATGGCACCATTGAAGACGATGTGGCTCGGGGTCAGGCTGCGCATGACTTCCAGCACTTCCGGATAGGCGTCGCCGGCGCTCTCATACTTCTTGAATTCGCCCTTCTCATCCTTCGGAACATAGAAGTCCTGCTCGCCGACATAATAAATCTTGTCATAGACAAGCTCTTTGCCATGACCATCGGTCAGGCCTTCGCGCGGCAAAACCATGATGGCGCCGTTCATGCCCGAAGTGACGTGCCACGGAACCATGCCGGGAGGTGCGCAATGGTAGACAAAGACACCGGCCTTGGTGGCCTTGAAGCGTAGCACCGTCCGTTCACCGGGATTGACGACCGTCAGCGCGCCGCCGCCCAGGGCACCCGTGGCCGAATGGAAGTCGATGTTGTGCTGCAGCGTATTGGTATCGGGGTTGATCAGCGTCAGTTCGACATAATCGTCCTGATGGACCACCATTAGCGGGCCGGGAACCGAGCCGTTGAAGGTCATGGCGTTAACTTCGGTGCCCCTGTCGTCGACGATGATCTTCTTTTCCTCGATCGTCATGGTGAACTCAACGACCTTGGGGCCACCTTCGGCCTTCTGGGTGTGGGCGTGAACGAAGGGCGGACGGACGAGTTCGACCTTCTGGCGCGGCAAGGTCGATACATCGACCGGTGCCACTTTCACGGCGGCGCCAGCGGCCTGGGCCTGGGAATTTGTGATGATCGGCGCCAGAGCGCCGGCAAACGCCGCACCGGCCAAGATCGTGCGGCGGGTCATCTGCAACTGCTCAGTCATCGGAAAGTCTCCTTTTGGAAAGAACGGAGCGCGGTTTCGCTCTGTTGTTTTGGTTGTAAGCCCGTTCCGAAATTGCTCTTTGAGCCAGCACAAATAACCCGGGCAAGGGGCTGCGTCATTTTGGCAGGACATCAAACTCACAGGACGCCGTTTCTTCCGAGACATGCATAAACCAGCCCCTGCTTGCGTCCGCGCAAAGAACAAAGGCGTCGATATTCCTAGACAAATGTCAAAGATACTCTGATGGAGCATGACATGAGCGAGAATCCGACGACGACAAAGACGATCAGCCGGGCGGTGCCGCGCGGGCTTGCCAGAACCGGGCCGGTTCTGTTTTCCTACGGGTTCCGGCCCTTCTTCCTCGGCGCAGCCCTCCATGCCATCGTCGCCATGGCGCTGTGGATCGCCGCGCTGTTCTTGGGACTTGCGGTCGGTGGCGACTATGGCGCGTCACACTGGCATGCCCACGAAATGCTGTTCGGTTTCGCGCCGGCCGTGCTGGCCGGCTTCCTGCTGACCGCCGTGCCGAACTGGACAGGCCGGCTGCCCGTGTCGGGCCGGCCGCTGATCGCTCTCTTTGCTCTTTGGGTCGCGGGCCGCCTGGCGCTGCTCTACCCCGATCCGATCGGAATCGTGCCAGCCGCGGTGATCGACGGAGCCTTCCTGCCGGCGCTGCTTGTCATCTGCGCCCGGGAGATCATTGCCGGGCGCAAATGGAAGGACCTGAAGATGGTGGGTGCACTGACGGCGCTGTCGCTCGCCAATGGCTGCTTCCATGTCGAAACAATCCTCGGCGAGCATGCCGGCTATGCGGCGAGGCTGGCGATCGGCGCCTATGTGACCCTGATCATGATCGTCGGCGGCCGGATCATTCCGAGTTTCTGCCGCAACTGGCTGAACCAGCGCGGCGTCAGTTCCTTCCCCGTGCCCTACAATCGCTTCGACACGGTTGCCATTCTCGCCGGCGCCGGGGCACTCGCCTGCTGGATCGGTGCACCCGACCAGCCTCTGACGGCCGTTGCCGCCCTTGCTGCCGCAGGGCTGCAGACGATCCGGCTATCTCGCTGGCGCGGCATGAGCGTCGTTGCGGAACCTTTGCTGTTCGTCCTGCACATCGCCTATGGCTTCATCCCGCTCGGCTTCCTGTCGATCGCGTTGGGTGCCTTCGAGCTGATGAACGCCACTTCCGTCCTGCATGTGCTGACGGTCGGCGTTGTCGCCTCCATGATGCTGGCTGTCATGACGCGGGCGACGCGTGGCCATACCGGCCGGGCGCTGAGCGCCTCGATCATGACGACGTGCTCCTATTGCGCGCTGTTTCTTGCCGCCCTGCTGCGGCCGCTGGGCGAGGTCTTTCCGGATTACGCGATGACACTCTACGCGGCGGCAGGCATCGCCTGGATGCTCGCCTTCCTGCTGTTCAGCCTGGAATACGGCCCGATGCTGGCCATCACGCGACGCGCGCTGTAGAAATCCCACAATGCGAAAAGCCCGGCATCGATGCCGGGCTTTGTTGTCGTTGCGGATCAGGCAGATACCGTCTCCGTGATCCGGTCGGGCGTCCAGGGCGGATCATAGGTCAGAGCCACATCCACCTGCCGCACACCCGGCACGCCGCCGGCGCAGGCCTGCACGGCGTCTTTCAGGAAGCCTGCCGCCGGGCAGCCCTTGACCGTAGTGGTCATTGAGACATGCACGACGTCGTCCGGCAGCACCTGCACGTCATAGATCAATCCGAGATCGACGATATTGCCGCCGATTTCCGGATCGATGATCGACCGCAGCGCGTCGCGTACCGCCGCCTGCAGACCGTCCGACATTGCCGTCACGCCTTGCCCCGTCCGACCCGGACCAGCATACGATAGGACGTGCCGGTTTCATCGAAATTGCCGACCCACTGATGACCGCGCTTTTCAAGCTCGGGCATCAGGAAAACAGGTTCTCGCGACAGGACCGCAAACAGCACCTCGCCGGGCTCCATCTGTTCGGTCTTGGCGAGAATACGGGTCATCGGTTCGGGTGGATCGAGATCGGTCAGGTCGAGATGCCATTCCGGATCTGGCCAGACCTGCGGCATCTCGGCACTGGTGGAGGCAGCGACATCGGCAACGCCGCCGGGTTCCGGCGTGAACAGCACTTCCCAATCGCCATTGCCGATCTCGGTGGCGCTATGGGTGAAGCCGCGTTTTCCCATGACGCGGAAGAGCGGCTCCGGCTTGAAGGTGGCAATCAGCTTGAAACCCTGACCGGGTGCCAGCGATTGCACCGCCTCCATGATATCGTGGAAGGGTTCGCCGCCATTGCGCAGAACGGGGCGGACATCGAGTTCCTTGTGGGATGGCGTCATGGTTGCCTCCTGGGGTCGGGGGTTGGCAGAAAGAGATCGGGACGGATCGCGCCTGAGGGCAAGCGCAATGCCGCGGGCACGTCGCAGAGCAGGCGGGCGCGGGCATATTCGACGATGAGCGCCAGTGTGGTGGCGAATTGAAGGGCGGCACCCGCGCGGAAGACGGGTGGCCAGCCAAGGTAGAGCGCCGTCGTTGCCGCGGCCACGCCGGCATAGAACAGGGCAAACCAGACAGAGGCGCGGCGTTCCCTGACGAGATCCTGGACGCGCGGCGTTTGGACCCGGCCCAGCAGCGGGCCGTAGCATTCGAGCCAGGTCAGGAACGGTGTGATCTTGTAGAGCTGGGCAAGGCCAAGGCCGCTCAGCCAGCCGAAGATGACGAGATAGACGACGGGCGCGGCACCCTCGGCGGGCCTGCCGAGGAGGGTCATGACGACGAGCAAGGTGACGGATACAAAAAGAGCGCCAAAGGCACCGACACTGGCAAGACTGTTCAACTCCATATGCCGACGCCGGCGCGCCCGATAGATCGACAGCAGATCGCCGCTGTAAAGCGCCGTCGCCAGCAGCCCGAGCATCAGGGCGGCAGCCAGCGGCATCAACGGCCGGTCCAGCCCGCCGACCAGAGCCGCGGCGCAAAGAGCGACCGCCAGCAAGGCGAGTGTGCCCGCCCACCAGACGGTTCGGCTGGTGCGCCGGTCCACCTCTGGCGTCAGGAGAAACATCGACAGCAGCCGGTAGCTGACACCAATGGCGGAAAAGCTCATCCAGCCACCCAGACCCAACGCTACATGCAGGATCACGCCGTCCGGCAACAGCCCGGCCAGCCAATCGGGAACGTCATATCCGGAAAGGAGAAATCCGAAACCAGTGCCGAGCATCACGGTCAGGCCCAGGGAAACGAGACCGACGGCGACGAAGCGGCCGACCAGCGGCAGGGGCCTTGCCTGCCAGAGCGTCGCGGCGAGCATGGCCGCCACCAGCAGATAGCCGGTGGAAAGCGTGAGCGCGCCACCGACCAGAACGAAAGGCGCATTGGTCCGTTGTGCGGCAAGACCACCGAAGCCCGAGACCAGGGCGGTATCGCCGAGCACGATCAGCAGCAGGGCCGGAAGAGCAAGCCGGTCACCCCGCAGCGGCTTTGCGACCAGCACAGGCACAAACTGCAGCAGAGCACCCGACATCAAAAGACCGAGCCAGCCGGCGGTGACGAGATGAACGACGCCCAGCGTTTCCGGGGCTTCAAGCGTTGCCTGCGGATAGCCATAGCCTGCCGCGATCAGCGCCTCGCCCAGAGCCAGGAACAGGCAGGCGGCGGCAAAATAACTCATGGTCCAGCGGGACAGGGTCGCACCCGGCATGTCAGCCTCCAGCATCTACCATGGTGCGCCCCATCCCTATGCCTGTCAGTGATCACTGCCGCAGCAGCAATCACATCCATCGCTCTTCATCCGCGCAATCTCGACGCGCCAGACGTCCGGCCCCTGCTCCAGATAATCCCAGTCGAAGATGCCGGGATAGTTGGCCTGCAGCTGATAATGCAAGGGACGCGGATCGTGATCGCTGGTGATCAGCATCGATCCTCCCGGTGCCAGGGCATTGAGCATGCCGAAGATCTTCGGATGGCGCTCGGCCGGCGGAATGATGCGAACGTCGATCAGCGGCTTGGACTGGGTGTCTGTCATGGTCGTGTTAATCTCTCTTCGGGCCAAAAGGAACATGGATACGGCCGGCCCCAGCCGGTGATCGAACCCTAGACGGATCCAGCAAGGGACAATTTGTCGCTGCGCAAACAAGTTTCGGAAAGGCAGGCGGCTTTCGTCGCGCTGCTTGGGATTTAACAAAGAGCAATCGGGTCGGGCCCCTTAGACTTCGGACACGTATCAACCGGAGCCTTGTTCCCATGCAGAAAAACCTCATCGAGAAATATGGCGACGCCCGCCTGCCGCGCTATACCAGCTATCCCACTGCCCCGCGCTTTTCGCCGGGTATCGGCGCCGGCACCTATGGCGACTGGCTGGCGGCGATCCCGGCCGATGAGGCCATCTCGCTCTATCTGCACATCCCCTTCTGCCGCTCGATGTGCTGGTATTGCGGCTGTCACACCTCGATCACCACGAAAGACCAGCCGATCATGGACTATCTCGACGGGCTGAAAGCCGAGATCAGGACGGTGAGTCACGCCGCCGGCAAGCGCCTTCAGGTCGGCCAGGTGCATTTCGGCGGCGGCACGCCGACCATCATGCAGCCGGAAGAATTCCTCGATCTGACCGCGTTTTTGAAACAGCATTTCGATCTGTCCGAAAAATCCGAGATCGCCGTGGAAATCGATCCCAGACGCCTGACGATCGAGATGAGCGAGGCACTGGGGGCGGCCGGTGTGGCGCGCGCCAGCCTCGGCGTGCAGAGCTTCGATCCAGTGGTGCAAAAAGCGATCAATCGCATTCAATCCATCGAGGAGACGGCGGACGCTGTCCAAGGGTTGCGGGCAAACGGCGTGCACAGCATCAATTTCGACCTGATCTACGGCCTGCCGCATCAGACCGTGTCCTCCTGCATCGACACCGCCAAGGCGGCCATTGCGATGAAGCCGGACCGTTTCGCCGTGTTCGGCTATGCCCATATCCCCTCCTTCAAGAAGCACCAGAGGCTGATCGACGAAAATGCGCTGCCGGATATGCGGGCCCGCAATGCCCAGGCGGAAGCCATCGCCGATACGCTCGTTGCCGCCGGTTACAGCCAAATCGGGCTCGACCATTTCGCGCTGCCCGCTGACGACCTGGCGCAGGCGGCGGCAACCGGTCGCCTGCACCGCAATTTCCAGGGCTATACCACCGATGCCTGCAAGACGCTGATCGGACTTGGCGCCTCGGCGATCGGCCGGACGGCAAACGGCTATGTGCAGAACGAGGTGGCGATCGGCCAATATGCGCAGCGGGTCGTTTCCGGCCAGTTGGCGACCGCCAAGGGTTACCGGCTGAGCCCCGAGGATGGCCTTCGCGCTGCCGTGATCGAACGGCTGATGTGCGATTTCAGGGCCGATATCGCCGGCCTGTCGGCTGACCACGGCTTTGCGGACGATTTTCTGCTGAGCGGCAATGTTGCCCTGAAACAGCTCAAGGAAGACGGTGTCCTGTCGTTTTCCGGCGGAATGCTTGATGTGCGCAAGGATTGCCGTTTCATCATCCGCGCCGTGGCCGCCGCCTTCGATGCCTATCTCGACCAGTCTGCCCGCAGCTATTCCAAGGCAGCCTGAGGCGGCTCTAACCTGACACAGAAAAGGCCCGGCAAACCCCATTTGCCGGGCCTTTCCTTTTTCCGCAATCCTGCCTCCGCCTTATCCGGCAAGACTGCGGTAGATCGCCGGCAGCGCCGCCGGCAGCCGGGCGATATGGGAAACGATGGCATAGCCGTTCTGACCGAAGATCGCCGGGATATAGGCCTGGGCCTCGCGGTCGACGGTCACGCCGAAGACGCCGACACCGGAGCGCCGCGCGTCGCCGACGGCGCGGCGGCTATCCTCCAGCGCAAACCGCCCCTCATAGTGATCGACGTCATTCGGCTTGCCGTCGGTCAGCACCAGGAGCAGGTGCCGCCGGTTGGGCTGCTCGCGCAGCTTGGCCGCGGCGTGGCGGATCGCAGCCCCTATTCTTGTATAATAGCCGGGCTTCAGCGCCCCGATCCGCGCCTCGACCGCCGGGCTCATCGGCTCGGCGAAATCCTTGACGGTCTCGACCCGCACCCAGGAGCGGCGGCGCGACGTGAAGGTGAGGATGGAATGATTGTCGCCGCAGGCCGAAAGACCATGGGCAAGCACCAGCAGCGCCTCCTTCTCGACATCGAGAACGCGGCGATTGTCGAACCAGGCATCCGTCGACAGCGACACATCCACCAGAATGGTGACCGCCAGGTCATGGGCGCGCGGCCGGCTCATCAGATGAATGCGGTCGCTGCCTTCGCCGCCGGCCTTCAGATCGGTGCGGGCCCTGACCACGGCATCGAGATCGAGATCGGCACCGTCGATCTGTGCCCGCAGAACTTCATGACGGGGCCGTAACACCTCGAACTGCCGTTTGACGCGGCGGATCAGTCCCTGCGTGGCCGCATCGGGCAGCATGGTTTCTCCCGTCTCGGGCGCCGGGCCTGCCACGACGCGGCAATAGTCCTTGAGATAGGCATTGCGGCGGTAATCCCATTCCGGATAGCTCAGTTCGGCTTTGAGCGGCGTCCGGTCGAGGGCCTCCGGTGGAAGGTCGAGATCGAAGCGAAAACGCGCCGAAGGCCGCCCCTTGCGCTCGCCGAGCGTCATGTCGTCCAGCTCGTCAGCAGCAGCCGCGTCGTGATCGTCGCTGTCGTCTCCCGGCCGGTCGACATTGACCATTTCGGCCATGGCGAGGATCTTCTCGAACCGGTTGAGAATGAAGGGGCTGCGCTCCTTGTCGCGACCGTCGCTCTTTTCACGCAGCGCAATATGGCGACCGGTGGCCATGGCACGCTGCTCGGCGGAGGTTGCCGGCACATCCTGCTCGGTTCGCGCCTCGCTTTCGCCGCGCACCAGCGTGTCGGGCCAGAGCGGAACCGGCAGCATCGGCAGGTAGCCTGGCGGCGCGCGATGCGGGAAGATGACCGGCATGGCCTCTCCCATCAGGCCGGCTCCCTTCTGCAGGAGATTGATGATGCGGGTTTCGACCTGGCGCTCGATGCCCGGAAGGCTGCCACGGCGGCGTTCCGTCAGAACCGCCAGGCAAAGCCGCTGGTAGCGCCGTGCCATGCCCGGAAAGGCCTTGATCACGGCAGCGACCAGCACATCCGCATCGGCGATGGCTTTCAGATCCCGCGCCAGCGGATCGCTGACCGCCGAAAGATCGAGCGGCATCGTCGCCATGGCTGCGGCAAGCCAGAGATAGAGGTCGCGGTTGAGCTCGACCTGCGGAAAAAGATCGATCTCCAGAGGTAGCATCAGCGTGGCGTGGTCGCGGCCGGGCTGGACGAGCTTTTCTTCCCCAAGGCCCAGCCGCTGGCGGATTTTCAACCGGTGACCGGAGGTTCGCCCACGGGCCGGCGCAATCTGTACCGCGCCCTCACCACCAAAACCGCGAAAGCAGACGGCCAGCACCGGCTGGATGTCCTCCAGCGTCACGGACGCGTCGGGATATCGCGGCCAGGTGCGCGTGTTGCCGGCAAGATGATGCCAGGCGCGACCGACGGTTTCTTCCAGTTCGAGAAAATCCAGCATGGTAGCCTCCTCAGCGGATCACGGCGTCGGCGACTTCCAGAAGGGCGGCGCGCACATCGCGTTCGTCGGTCAGCGGCTCGATCATGGCCGACAGTACGGCATCGCGCAGCGGCAGGCCGGCATCGATAAGGCTGGCGCAATAGACCAGCAGGCGGGTGGAGACGCCTTCTTCCAGATCATGGCCCTTCAAGGCACGCAGGCGGCGGGCGAGCTCGACCAGCGGCGCGACCTGCGCTTCGGCAAGGCCGCTTTCGGCCGAGACCACAGCAATCTCGCGATCACGCGGCAGGAAATCGAATTCGATGGCGACAAAGCGCTGGCGGGTGGACGGCTTCAGCGTCTTCAGAAGGTTCTGGTAGCCAGGATTGTAGGACACCACCAGCATGAAGCCGGGAGGTGCTTCCAGCTGTTCGCCGGTCCGCTCCAACGGCAGGATGCGCCGGTCGTCGGTCAAGGGGTGCAGCACGACGGCCACGTCCTTGCGGGCCTCCACAATCTCGTCGAGATAGCAGATGCCACCCTCGCGCACGGCGCGGGTCAGCGGTCCGTCGACCCAGACGGTGTCGCCGCCCTTCAGCAGGTAGCGGCCGGTCAGATCCGCGGCGGCAAGATCATCGTGGCAGGACACGGTGGACAGCGGCAGGCCCAGCTTTGCGGCCATGTGGCTGACGAAACGGGTCTTGCCGCAGCCGGTCGGCCCCTTGAGAAGCAGCGGCAGTTGCCGCGTCCAGGCGGTCTCGAACAGCACGCATTCGTTGCCGTTCGGCGAATAGGCGGGAATGTCTGCAACCGCGAGGGCAGTCTTGAGCATCACGTTCATGGGGTTTTCCTTTGGGATATTCTGGGCAAAGGCGTGGATAAGGGACTGCATCAGGAGACCTCCTCTCCCCGAAGAGGGAAGAGGAGGAAGGCAATGCTACTCAGCGGGTTCGGCGACGCCGAAGGCAGGAGCCCGTTCCTTGCCGGGCATCAGCACGGCCCAGATGAACATCAATGCCGAGACCAGCACCACGACACCGGAACCGAGGCGCACCCAGTAGAACAAAGCAAGTTGGTCCTGGACGACCATGAAGCTCTCTCCGAGAACGCGCTGGAGATGGACCTGCAACACGCCGGCAAAGGTCAGGGCGAAGGTCATCACCGACATGGCCGTGCACATCATCCAGAAGCTGACGATCGACAGCCATTGGTTATAGGGCTGGCGACCGCGGATTTCCGGGATCGCATAGGCCATGATCGCGAGATTCAGCATGACATAGGCGCCGAAGAAGGCGAGATGGCCGTGGGCGGCAGTAACCTGCGTGCCGTGGGTGTAGTAGTTGATCGACGACAGGGTGTGCAGGAAGCCCCAGACGCCGGCGCCGAAGAAGGCCATGACCGAGCAGCCGATCGACCACAGCAGCGCTGCCTTGTTGGGATGCTTGCGACCGGCCTTCCAGCTCATCACGAAGGTGAAGATCACCATGGTGAAGAACGGTGCGACTTCGAGCGTCGAGAACAGCGAACCGATCCACTGCCAGTAGCCCGGCGCGCCGATCCAGTAATAGTGGTGGCCGGTGCCGAGAATGCCCGAGAACAAGGCAAGGCCGACGATGACATAAAGCCATTTCTCGACGACTTCGCGGTCGATGCCGTTGAGCTTGATCATCAGGAAGGCCAGAACCGAGGCCATGATCAGTTCCCAGACGCCTTCGACCCAGAGATGGACGACATACCACCAGTACATCTTGTCGAGGGCCAGATTGGTCGGATTGTAGAAGGCGAAGAGGAAGAAGATCGCCACGCCCCAAAGGCCGAAGATCAGGATGTTGGTGACGACCGTCTTGCGACCCTTGAGCACGGTCAGCGTGATGTTGAACAGGAACATCAGCATGACGACGACGATGCCGATCTTGATGGCGAAAGGCTGTTCGAGAAACTCGCGACCCTCGTGGATATGGAAGAGATAGCCGACTACAGCGACCGCCGCCGCCACCAGAAAGAGCCAGAACTGCACGATGGCGAGCTTCGGGCTATAGAGTTCTGTTTCGGCTTCTTCCGGGATCAGATAGTAGGTGGCGCCCATGAAACCCATGAGCAGCCAGACGATCAGCGCATTGGTGTGGATCATGCGCACGATGTTGAAGGGCAACAGCTCGGAGAGCGTATTGGGCAGGACATAGACCGTGCCGGCCAGTACGCCGAACAGGACCTGGGCGAGGAATAGGCCGAGCGCTCCGTAGAAGTAGAGCATTGCGACCTTCTGGGTTTGATATTTCATGTCTTTGTCTCCTTGATCCCGCGGCTCAGCCGGCCTCGTTCGGCGGCCAGTTCTGGGTCTTGATCGTGCTCGTCCATTCGAGGAAATCGGCCAGATCGTTCAGTTCCTGTTCGGTGAGATTGAACTGCGGCATCTGCCGGCGGCCCTCGGCGCCGGAGGGCTGCGCGGCCATCCAGCTTTTCAACGTATCGCGGGCACTGGTCGGATCGCTTTCGCCGCCCCAGCGCTTCCAGACATTGCCGAGTTCGGGCGCGAAATAGGCCCCTTCCCCAAGCAGTGTGTGACAGTTGATGCAGGCGTTCTTCTCCCAGACATGCTTGCCGCGGGCGACGCCGTCGGTCATCGTCACCTCGTTGGTGGAGACCGTCCTGATGTAATAATGGCTGTGGGCCGTCAGGCCCACGAAGATCGTGAAGAAGAAAATGGACCCGCCGTAAAAGACATTGCGGGCTCCTGTCTTGGTTAGGCGCTCTGCCATCCCATGGTCCTTTCGTTTCCGCGGAGGGCGGCCAAGCGCGTACCGGCCTTTTCAAATCCCCCGTCCCGGCCGAACATTCGGCGATGGCGGGACAACCGCATCTTCCGGGACGAGACCGTTCTAGAGATTAACGGACGCCCTTCTTTGCGTTTCGGCAAACAACTGAACGGTCGCGCTCAAAACGTCGACAGAGCCAGTCTGCTGAGCGCCGCCAAGGCAAAGAAGACGGGCCAGGCGATGAGGGCAAGGCGCACGGGTCCCCCGGCCTGCCGCAACCCCATGAAATCCAGGATGACGAGGCGCGCCTTGACGGTGGCGATCGCCAGAATAACCACGGTCGCAAAGGCGGAGCCACCGCCCCACCAGGCGCACGCGATGCTGGCGAGCGCCAGCGCGATCAGCACGGCGAAACTGCGATTGAGACGGGCAACGGAGATGCGGGTCATGGCATCACGACAGGTAGATCAGCGGGAACATGACGATCCAGACGATATCGATCACATGCCAAAGCGTGGTGATCAGCGCGGTATTCGACCGGGAGGGCCGCCAGGCGACGAGCAGCAGGACCAGAGCGCCGAAGACGACATGCATCAGGTGGAAGCCGGTGACGAGGAAATAGAGCTCGAAAAAGGCCTGGAAGGTTTCTTCTCCGGCAAAGCGGATCTCGCCGGCATATTCATAGATCTTGACGGCTGCAAAGGCGAACCCGAACAGGGCAGCGATGATCAGGCCGCGGCGTCTTTCCGGCAGGCTGGCGCCGGCCCGCGCGGCAAGGGCTGCCTGCCAGCCGCTGGTCAGCAGGATCAGCGTATTGGCAGCGGCGAGGCCGGGATTGAGGTGCAGCCGGGCGACCGCGAAGGCCTCAGCATGGGTGACCGACATAACCAGGAAAGCACCGAGCAGAATGCCGAAGGCGATCAGCTCGCTGAAGGCCAGAACCCAGAGAAGAAACGCATCCGCTTCCTCGCTCTCGTCTTCCAAACCTGTAACGGCACTTGCCTCAGCCATATCGCCTCTCCGCATATCGTCAGGGGCGAGGAATAGAGCAGCCGGCGGGCCTGCTCTTTGCGTCAGCACAAAGAAGGGCGGCGTCGCTCTTATTAGGATCTGCGGAAACAGGAGATTGATCCCATGACAGATGCCCAGATCGGCCTTTCCGTTGCGACGCCGGTCATCATCGGCTTTTCGCTGACCCTTTACCGGATGGGCGTGCTGCAGCGAACCGGCACGATCTCCGCGGTGCTCGCCTCGCTGGCAATCGCCGCCGTGCTTTTCATCGAACAGTGAGGATCACTGCCATGCCGGATACCCGACTTGCCGATGGGCTGCACACGATCGAGAAAAACCACGGCGCGCTTCTAACCCTCTGCCAGAGACTGGAGGATCTTGCCGATTCCCTGCCCTTCAGCGTCGACGAGGCGCTCTGCCGCGAGGTCGCTGCCGATATCGTGCCGCTTCTGTCGCAGGCCCAGGCGGTGGAGGAGGACACGCTTTATCCAGAGCTGACGGCACGTGCCGGCTCCTGCTTTTCGGCCCTGATGATCGAGCGGCTGAAAGGCGAACATCGCTGCGACCGCAGCGGCGCGGAAGAAATCGCCCTGACATTGCAAGCCATGCTCGCCGGGCGGTGCCGCCTCTCCTTCGAAACCGTCGGCTACATGCTGCGCGGCTTCTTCGAATGCGTCCGGCGGCACATCGCCAGCGAGCGGGAACTGATCAACTCCCTGTACCAGCCGACGCTGCATTCCTGAAGGACCCATGCCATGACGGAGTTTGTTCTCGCCTTCGGCCTTTTCCTGGTGTTGCATTCCGTTCCGGCCGTACCTGCGATCCGCCAGTCCCTGATCGCCGTCGCCGGCCGGCGCACTTATCTCAGCCTCTATTCCCTTGTCTCGATCGCCGTTCTGGCATGGCTGTTCCATGCCGCCCTCAACACTGACTATATCGCGCTCTGGGATCCGCGACCCTGGCAGGGGCATCTGACGCTGATCGCTGCCCCGGCCGGTCTATTTCTCGTCCTGGCCGGGCTCTTCAGTCCCAATCCGCTGTCGATCACGCTGCGCCAATGCGGCACACCCGGCGCCATTGCCAGTGTCACGCGGCATCCGGTGCTCTGGGGCTTTCTGCTCTGGTCGCTCGGCCATCTCGTGGCAAACGGCGACCTGCGCTCGCTCTTGCTGTTCGGCGGCTTCGCCCTGTTCTCGCTTGCCGGCATGGCCATGCTGGACAGGCGGGCAAGGCAGCGGCTCGGCAGGCAATGGCAAAGCCTGGCCGAAAACGCTCCGCTTCTGCCACTCTCAGCGATCCTGTCCGCAGGCGAGCGCCTGCGGGTCGACGCCGCCATGGTGCTAGCAGCAACGCTGACCGCCCTTTTGACGATATGGCTGCTTGCCGGCGGACATGCCTGGCTTTTCGGTGCCGATCCGCTGAGCCTGCTCGACAGCTAACCATCCATGGCTATCCACGTGAGGAATGCCCCGTCGGCCTTACGGTTCACGCGGCGAGGCTATTGACCGACATCCGCGGCTGACTCGACCCCGGCGGGCTCTTGCCCCACTTCGAACGCCTGCTGCGGGCCTGTCAGGCTCCAGCGCAGACCATCCGGCTCGAATGTCAGGGCGGCCTTGCCGCGGAACGCGGCGGCGGCGTGACGCTCGATCACCGTCGAGCCGAAACCGCGCCGAGTGGGCGGCGTCACGGGTGGTCCGCCGGCCTCCGTCCAAGTGACCGTCAGCATCGACTGCTCGCCAGCCTCGTCCAACCCGGTCTTCCATTCCACCACGACCCGGCCCTCGGGCACGGAAAGCGCGCCGTATTTGACGGAGTTGGTGGTCAGCTCATGAAAGACCATGCCAAGATTCTGCACGGCATTGGCATTCAGCGTCAAATCCTCGCCACGCCGCTCGACCCGGTCGCAGGACCCGAGGACCGTCGAAATCTGCAGGTCGACAACCTCAGAGATCGGAATGCCGCCCCATTGCTGTTTGGCAAGCGCCTCTATGGAGCCGGCAAGTCCGGACAGCCGGCTGCTGACATCCTTCTGGTACTGGTCGATACTGGTGGCATCGCGCGCCAGCTGGCGCATCATCGCCTGAACCAGCGTCAGGATGTTCTTGGTGCGGTGAACCAGCTCGTGCAGGATGAAATGGACCCTCTCCTCGGCCTGACTACGGTCGAAAGAGGCGTTGGAGAGGGCTATGGCCACCTGGTTTGCCTCACTCACGCGGGTCATCACCGGCGAGACGATCTCGCCCTCGCCGATCCGTTCCGCCATGTCGGCGATCTGCCTTATGGATCGGCGCAGCTGCTGGGCGGCGGCCCAGGCGATGGCCAACCCCAGGCCGAGCAGCAACAGGCTACCCAGGATCAATTGCCGCCAAGTGCTCAGAAGCGGTGCCTGGGCCGATGAGGTCGGTCCCCAGACGACGACATTCCACGACCAGCCCGGCAGCTTGGCATAGCCGAGCATCATTTCCGGCCCGTCGCCGGGCACCACGGCGCTGTCATTGGAACCGGTCATCAGCGCCAGCATGTACGGGGGGAATTCCGCCCCTGAGCTGCGATTGTCCGGACCGCTCGACACCACGACATGCCCAAAGGCATCCACGACCGCCGCCGACCAACCGGCCGGCAAGGCATCGGTTGCCGTCAGACTGGCAAGATCTCCAGCCCCTTGCGTCAGCACCATTGCCACGCCAGCCGAGGACAGCCCCGGCGGCAGCGGCATGGTGACATTGAAGACCCATTGCTTGCCGGTCGTGCCGAAAAAGATATCCGACACTTCAATATTGCCGGAAGCGAGCGCGGATTGAAGCGCCGGAATATTCGCCATCTTGCCGAGTTTCGTGCCGTACGGCACGCGCGTATTCATCAGCTGCGCTCCATCGGCCTGGACAAGCAGCATGTAGAGCGAGTCGGCTTTCAGCCCCGGCGCGGTGCGATCATGAAATGCCGCCAGGTCACCGGTCTTCAGCTCTGGAGATGTCGAAAGAAGACGCAGCGTCGTCGCCATATCCTGGAGCTTGCGTTCCACACTGCGACCAATGGCCTGCGCATCCTGTGCGGTCTCACGCCGCAAGGTCTGCTTCTCGTTGCTCTCCAGCTCGGCAAGCAGGAAAATGACGAAGCCAAGCAGCGGCAATGTGGTCAGCACCGCCATGGCCATGAGGTAAACGCCAATGGAAGCGGTCGGGAAGAAGCGTGTCCACCTAATCATAGGGAGACGTCGAGGCTCGGAAGCACGACACAATCCGACCGCCCTTCACACATGCCATGGACTGCACTCCTGCTCCGCCCCGCCCGGTATGTCATTAGTATCTAACCTGTCTTGCAATGCAAACGCTTCGTCCCCGCCCCGATGCCGGCGCCGTTACACGGCACGTCTCATTCCGGAATTGTGCGCGGATTGATACCCGGCATCCACTCTTTCGAGATGGGCGGATTGCTGCCCTGATAGGTGAACGTGCCGTCGGTGCATTGATAGACCAGCACGGGCATTCCATCGGCGAAAAATATCGAGCCACGATGGCCCCGCACGAAGGTCGTGGCCGTCGTGCATTTGTAGCTTGTGTCCGGCAGCTGGTCGGGTGGCACGACGCCTGGAAGATCCTTGTAGGCGTAGATCTGTCGGTCCTTGGCAAACGACCCTGCATCAGCGCTGCCCATCACGGCCAGCGACAGGGCCAGAAGCGTCAACAGTCGTCGTCCATTCATCATCGACCCTTTCCCGGCAGACAAGCAGAGGATCTGGAACCATGTCTTCGCGTTCTCCGCCGTCACCTTCGATATAATATGGGCGGCGGCGCGATTAAAGGGTGCGGCCGACACCTCAGAGCGGTCTGCGGTATCCGGTCGGTTGCTCGTAGAGCCAGCCGATGCGCTGGACGGCCGCCTCGAAATTCTCGCGTGCCACAGTCATCGTATGGCCGTTGGCATGCAGCAGCGTTTCGTCATCCTCCATGATGCCGGCGTGACCTCTCCAGAAGACCAGATCGCCGCGGCGAAGCTGGTCGCGATCGATGGCGATACCCAGCCCTTGCGCCTGCATGTCGGAATCCCGCGGCGCGGTCTTGCCCACCATCATCAGGGCCAACTGGACAAGGCCGGAACAGTCTATGCCGAAGCCGGAGCGGCCGCCCCAGAGATAGGGCGTTTCCAGAAAGCGGGCCGCGACCGCCACATAGTCGCCGGCAACGGGCTCCTCCACCCGCCGGCAATGGTTGGCAATTACAGCTCTTCCGTCGGCAAGCAGACAATAGCGGGTGCCGCGGGTCTCGGTCTCGCCGACCACCACAAGACGGCTGCCCATGGAGAGGGCCGCCGATGCGGGAAATCGCAGGTCCGGACCGGGATAGACGAACGTTCTGGGAACCGTGACGCGATGGGTGGGGGCCGGCGCGCCTTCGACAAGTACGGCTTCCGGCACATAGCCGACATAGCCGTCGGCCGCGGCCTGAACCCAGGCCCAGCCGTCGGCCTTGTCGAATATCACGACATCTTCGCCAAACAGGATTTCCGTATCGATGCCTGCCTGCGGATCTGGGCGGCGGCGCAGGCCAGCAACGGGCACGGCAATGCGCGCTGGCATGCCGGAAGCGTAGCGCTCGGCCTCGACCACGCCTTCAAGGGCAGCATCGGCAAGATCCGGTCTGAAGGCATTCAGCCTGCGGTCAAGGGTCATCGTCTTCTCACGTCTTCATCTTGCGGCCCTGATCGATGATCAGGTCGCCGAGCTTTTCGAGATAGAGGGCGCCGCCGACCGTGCGCTTGATGATGACATTGCGCCGGTCGCGCTCGTCGCGCACCCGGTCGACCAGCCCCATCTCCCCCATCGTATTGAGCGCCCGGGTGATCACCGGCTTGGTGACATCCAGCGTGGCGGCAAGACCGCGCACCGTGTGGGGCGGCGGCACCAGATAAATATGCAGCAGGATCGCCAATTGCCGCAAGGTAAGATCGCGGCCGTCCTGCTGAACCTGGCGTAGCGTCACATGATGCCAAAGCCCCAGCGCCGCTGTGGCCGTCAGTTCCACGCTCATCCCAAGCTCCGGTGTCGTTACGTCGCCGTTTCATTTACGGCCAACGCCGTCCGTTTTGCAAGCTCGGCTAGAGAATGCCACGGATGTGGCGATAAAGCGCCCGGATCCCTTGTGCCTCGCCGCCGACCGGGCTGTGAGCGCGCTCCGCCGGCGCCCAGCCATAAATGTCGAAATGCGCCCAGGTCGGCGTCTTCGTGACGAACCGCTTGAGGAACAGGGCGGCCGTGATGGCGCCGGCCATGCCACCAGCCGGAGCGTTGGTCAGGTCGGCGATCTGTGAGCGGATCAGCTTGTCGTAGCCCATGTGCAGCGGCAGCCGCCAAAGCGGATCGTCCGTCTCCAGGCTCGCCTCGGCCAGATCGAGGGCAAAATGGTCGTCATTGGTGAAGAAGGGCGGCAGATCGGGTCCCAGCGCGACGCGGGCAGCGCCGGTCAACGTCGCCATGTCGATCAACAGGTCCGGCTCATCCTCATCGGCGTAGCTCAGCGCATCGGCCAGGATCAGGCGGCCTTCGGCATCGGTATTGTCGATCTGCACGGTCAGGCCCTTGCGGCTGCGATAGATGTCGCCGGGGCGGAACGCGTTGCCGGAGATGGAATTCTCGACCGCCGGGACGATGACCCGCAGGTCCACCTTGAGCTTGGCGTCCATGATCATCAGGGCCAGTCCGAGCACGTTGGCAGCACCCCCCATGTCCTTCTTCATCAGCAACATGCCCGAACTGGGCTTGATATCGAGACCGCCGGTGTCGAAGCATACGCCCTTGCCGACCAACGTGATCTTCTTGTGGCCCTTCTTGCCCCAACGCATGTCGAGCAGGCGGGGCGCCTGGGCGCTGGCGCGGCCGACGGTGTGGACGAGCGGAAAATTCTGCGCCAGCAACTCATCGCCGGTGATGACCGAGACCTCCGCCTTGTAATGGGCAGCCAGCGCGCGGAATGCGCCTTCAAGTTCGGCAGGCCCCATGTCGTTGGTCGGCGTGTTGATCAGGTCACGCGCCAGGAAAACGCCGGCAAGCTGGCGCTTGATATCGGCAGCATCGGCATCCTGTGGGATCATCAGCTTCGGCGCGGCGGGCCTTTCCGACCGATAGCGATCGAAACTGTAGCTGCCGAGGCCGTAACCCAGAAGCAAGCGATTGGCGGTCAGGGGGGCGGTCTCGATGTGCCAGTCGCCGGCCGGCAGCGACCGGGCCAGTTTACCGGTGAGAAACGGACTTTCGGACGGATTGGCGCCGAGCCCGAACAAGGCGCCGCCGAGGTGGCCGTCCTCCGTCGGGATCAGCAGAACCGTGCCGGCTTCAGCGCGAAAGCCGGCCTTCCTGGCCCAATCAAGGGCGATGGGGTCGATCGTGCCTGTCTCGACATGGGCCGGCGTGACCGCAAAGATCGGAAGGGTCGTTCCGCCTTTGCTGGTGAACGGAGACTGTCTTTCAATGTAATGATAGGGGACCATGTCCTGCCTTCCCGGAAATGCGCTGCGAACGCCTGCATTAACACTCCGTTAGGGTTAACAGATTATTGCTTGAGTGGAGATTGCGCCGCTTCCTTCGTCACCGAATTTTCCGCGGCCCATGAACCGGAACCAGGATTGACTTGCATGGCCGCTCGGGAAACCTCACCTCGCTACAGACGCAAAATGCTTGCCTGCGCCTGCACGGCACTTGTCGCCCTGTCCCTTGCCAGCTGTTCGTCGACCCGCAATCACGACAACATCAAGACCGGTTCGGTTCCGAAGACGACCAGAGCCTATGACCAGATGAATGCGACCCAGCTCGCCAGCGCTTCGGCCAGCATCGGCAAGGCCTATGAGGCCAATCCGAAGGACCGCAACACCGGCCTTTCCTATGCCAATATCCTGCAGATGACCGGTCGCCAGAGCCAGGCGCTTGCCGTTATGCAGCAGGTGGCGATCGCCCATCCGTCCGACCGCGAGGTTCTGGCCGCCTACGGCAAGGCGCAGGCCGCGGCAGGCCAGCTGGAACAGGCGCTCGGCACGATCGGCCGTGCCCAGACGCCCGACCGGCCGGACTGGAGGCTCTACTCCGCAGAAGGGGCTGTGCTTGACCAGCTTGGCCGCTCCGCCGAAGCCAGAGGCCGCTACCGCATGGCGCTCGACATCCAGCCGAACGACCCGACGGTGCTGTCCAATCTCGGCATGTCCTACGTGCTTTCCGGCGACCTCAGGACCGCCGAAACCTACCTGCGCTCGGCCTCCGAACAGCCGACAGCCGACAGCCGGGTGCGTCAGAACCTGGCGCTGGTGGTCGGGCTCCAAGGACGCTTCCCGGAGGCTGAGCAGATCGCCCGCCGGGAGCTGTCGCCGCAGCAGGCAGACGCCAATGTGGCCTACCTGCGCTCCATGCTGGCCCAACAAAACTCCTGGAAGCAGCTCGCGGCCAAGGACACGGATACCAAGAACACCAACTGATCGGCCAAGGGCCGGCGCTCCACGAGAAAGGCGCCCGGCACGATCCGTCAGGCCAGCCGCGTACGCACACTTTCAAAGATCAGCCGGGCACCAAGCCCTGCCATGACAAGAGCTGCCGTGCGATCGATCCAGGCTTTCGCCTTGCCATAGGCGATACGGGCCACCGTCGCCGAAAACACCAGCGCGACCAGCGCATACCATCCCGCCTCCACGACGAACACGGCCGGCGGCAGGGTCACCAGCAGCGACATGTCCGGATCGGCGGGAAGGAAGGCCACGAAGATGCTGGCATATATCACGGCCGTCTTCGGATTGCTGAGCTGCGTCGTCAAGCCGAGCAGGAAGCTGCGCAACGGGGACCGGCCCCTGCCCTGCTCGGGCATGTCCATCGCCAGCGGTTCGGCCGCGCCGCGCCACAATCGGCTGGCAAGATAGAGCAGATAAAGGCCACCAAGCACCTTCAACGCAAGATGAAGCCATTCGACCCGAACCAGCAGCGCGCTGAGGCCCGCCAGGGCAAGAGCTGCAAAGATGGCACCGCCGGCCCCCATGCCGAGCGCTGTGGCAAGGCCTGCGGCGCGCGACTGCCTGATGGCGGTGTGGGAGACGAGCACGAAGCTGGGGCCGGGGCTCATCGCCCCGATCAGTATGGCAGTCAGAATTCCCAGGATGACAATCGACGAAGACATGCAGCCCTCCGTTCGGGTTTGGCGTTCACAGCCCAGGCGAGCGGCATTCTGCTTGCCCGCGCTTCCCGATGGTCGTCCATCTCATTCGCCAGTCACGCGGGAGGCAAGTTTACGGTTGGCCGCCCACCTTGGCAAGACCGCAGCGGTTAGAAGCGATCGGAGACCTGGATGCCGGCCGGACCGAGGATGACGGCAACCAGGACGGGCAGGAAGAACAGGATCATCGGCACGGTCAGCTTCGGCGGCAGGGCAGCCGCTTTTTTCTCGGCCTCGTTCATGCGTTCGTCACGGCCTTCCTGGGCCAGGACGCGTAGCGCCTGGGCGATCGGCGTGCCGTAGCGCTCGGCCTGAATGAGCGCCTGCGTGACGCTCTTCACCCCGTCGAGCTGGGTACGGGTGCCGAGGTTTTCGAGCGCCGTGCGGCGGTCCTGCAGGAAAGAGAGTTCGGCGGTCGTCAGCACCATTTCCTCGGCCAGTTCCGCCGATTGGCTGGCAATTTCCTCGGCCACGCGGCGCATGGCCGCCTCGATGGAAATGCCGGATTCGACGCAGATCAGCATCAGGTCGAGCGCGTCGGGCCAAGCCCGCTTGATCGACAGCTGACGCTTGGCCATGCGGTTCGAAATGTAGATATTCGGCAGATAGAAGCCGATATAGGCCGCGACGACGGCTGCCAGAATGCGAATGCCAAACGGCCTTTCGGCAAGATTGCCCAGTACGAAGATCCAGACCACGGCTCCGGCCAGAAACAGGAAGGGCAGGAGAAAGCGCGCTACCAGGAAGATGTTGAGGGCGTTCTGCGTGCGAAAGCCGGCAGCGCGCAGCTTGTCCATCGTGCCGTCATCCACCAGCGCCTTGCGCAGGTTGAAACGCTCGACGATCTGGCGGACCGACTGGTTGTTGTTAGCCCTCAGCGACGCCTTGCCATGGGAGCTTTCGGCATTCATACGGGCCCTCTCGCGGGCGCGGATCTGTTCGCGCTCGGTCGAAACGGCCCTCATGCGCTTGTCGAGATCGCCCCGTTCGAAATAGGGGATCGCGAAGGTGTAGAGCGTCGCAAATACGGCGATGGCCACAAGAACGGCCAGGATCATGCCTGGATCGGTCAGCCGGGATGCAAGTTCCTGGGACATGGCTCTGTCGCTTCCTCAGATGTCGAAGTTGATCATGTTGCGCATCACCAGAATGCCGATGCTCATCCAAACCAGCGACACGCCGAGGATCATGTGGCCGCGCGGATCGGTAAACAGGATCATGATGTAGCCGGGCGATGTCAGGTAGACGAGCAGCGTCACCACGAAAGGCAAGGAGCCGATAATGGCGGCCGAAGCCTTGGCTTCCATCGAAAGTGCGCTGACCTTGGCCTTCATCTTCTTGCGGTCGCGCAGGACACGGGACAGGTTGGACAGCGCCTCGGACAGGTTGCCGCCGGCCTGGGACTGGATGGCAATGACGATCGCGAAGAAATTAACCTCCTGCAGCGGCATGGTGTTCATCATGCGCGTGCAGGCCTCGGGAACGCTCAGGCCCACCTGCTGGGATTCCACCACGCGGCGAAACTCGCCTCTGACCGGCTCCTGGCCTTCGGCCGCGATCAGGCGCAACGCATCGTTCAGCGGCAGGCCCGACTTGATCGACCGCACCATCACATCAAGGGAATTGGGAAATTCCGACAGGAATTTGTTCTGGCGCCGCTTGATGAGAAAACCGACCAGCCAGCGTGGCAGTCCGGCACCGGCCACGAAGGCGACGCCGAAGGTGACGAGAAGCGGCAATCCTCCGATGAACGATCCGACGAGAACAATAAGGCCGAAGATGACGCTGAACACGTAGAACTTTACCGTCGAGATGGACAGGCCGGCCTGTACCAGGCGCGACTTCAAGTTGAGTTTAGCCGCCTTCTTGGTCTTTTCGGCTTGCTTGCGCTCCATGTCCTTCAACGTGTCCTGCACCGACTTGCGGCGCTTGGACAGTTCCTGGACCCTATCGCGTGCCGCCTTGACCTTGTTGAGGTCGGTCTCGGCGGATTTGACCCGGTTCAGGCGACTCGACGTCTTCTTGTCGGCCTCGATGCTGGAAAACAGGAAACCATAAGCAACGGCACCCGCTGCGATCGCGACAAGGGCGACGATGGCCAAGACAATCGGGTCCACTCCGAACATCGCCGTCATACTCCGCTGGATTTCAGTTCCATGGCATCAAGCGCCGCCGCCAGCCGCCGCTCTTCGTTGTAATAGCGGGCGCGATCCCAGAAATTCGGCTTGCCGATGCCCGTCGACATATGGTGGCCGATGATCTTGCCGTTCATATCCTCGCCGTCCATTTCGTAGCGCATCAGATCCTGGGTGACGATCACGTCGCCCTCCATGCCGATGACTTCGGTAATGTGCGTTATACGGCGGGAACCGTCGCGCAGGCGGGCCGCCTGGATAATGACATCGACGGAACCGGCAATGATCTCGCGCACCGTCTTGGCCGGCAGGGTAAAACCGCCCATGGCGATCATCGATTCCATGCGGCTCAGGCATTCGCGCGGCGTATTGGCATGGATCGTACCCATCGAGCCATCGTGGCCGGTGTTCATCGCCTGCAGCAGGTCGAAGACTTCCGGTCCGCGCACTTCGCCGACGATGATGCGTTCGGGGCGCATACGCAGGCAGTTCTTGACGAGATCGCGCATGGTGATCTCGCCTTCGCCTTCGATATTCGGCGGACGGGTTTCGAGCCGCACCACATGGGGCTGTTGCAGTTGCAGTTCGGCGGTGTCTTCGCAGGTGATGATGCGCTCGTCGGCATCGATATAGCGGGTCAGGCAGTTGAGCAGCGTGGTCTTGCCCGAGCCGGTGCCGCCGGAAATGACCACGTTGCAGCGGACACGCCCGATGATCTGCAGGACATCGGCGCCTTCCGGCGTGATCGCCCCAAACTTCACCAGCTGGTCGAGATTGAGCTTGTCCTTCTTGAACTTACGAATCGTCAGCGCCGGACCGTCGATGGCGAGCGGTGGTGCGATGACGTTGACGCGCGAGCCGTCCGGCAGACGCGCGTCGCAGATCGGGCTCGATTCGTCGACTCGACGGCCGACCTGGCTGACGATGCGCTGGCAGATGGACAAAAGCTGGCTATTGTCGCGGAAGCGGATGTCGGATTCGATGGTCTTGCCGGCGACTTCGATGAAGGTCTGTCCGGACCCGTTGACCATGATATCGGAAATGTCGTCGCGGGCCAGAAGCGGCTCCAGCGGTCCGTAGCCCAAAACGTCGTTGCAGATGTCTTCGAGCAGTTCTTCCTGCTCGGAAATCGACATGGCGAAATTCTTGATCGTGATGATGTCGTTGACGATATCACGGATTTCTTCGCGGGCGCTTTCACCGTCGAGCTTGGCCAACTGTGACAGATCGATCGTGTCGATCAGTGCCGAGAAGACCTGGCTCTTGGTGTCGTAATAGTCCTGGGTGCGGGCCTGACGCTTGCGGGCCGGCGTCTGCATCGGTGGCGGCTGCACCTGCTGGCGCGCCGCACCCTCCTCGCGAACGATCTCGGAGACGCTTTCCGTTCTTTGAGGAGCGGGAGCAACCGGCGCCGACAGGGTCGGCGGGACCGTTGCCCCACCACCCGCTTTGCCGAAACCATCACTTCCACGTTTACCGAACATAAGGACAATCCACTTTGTCGTAAGACCCCAGGGTCTATTTCTTGCTCAGAAGCCCGAGCATTTTTCCAAGTCCGCTTTTCTTGGCCTTCTTGGCCGCTGCCCGGCCCGTCACGATATGTGCGATCTGGGCAAAGGTTTCGGCGGTCGGAGACTTTGCGTCGATTTCGGAGATCATGCGGCCGCTATTGGCCGCGTTGCCGAAGAGTTGGGTATCAAAGGGTATTATGGCGATCGGCTCGATTTCCAACGGCTCGAAGAAATCAGCCGGGGCGATTTCCGGACGCTTGGGCATCCCGACCTGATTGAGGATGAAATGCGGGGGCTTATCGTTCGGCCTGAGCTTCTTCAGCGCATCCACCAGGTTCTTGGCATTGCGCAGATTGGCCAGATCGGGGACACAGGTGATCACCACTTCGTCGGCATCCGACAGCACCATTCTGGTCCAGTCCGACCAGAGATGCGGCACGTCGAGCACCGTGACCGGCGCACTGCGCTGCAGCACCTCGAGAACCGGCTGGAAGGCACCGCGATCGAAATCGTAGGCGCGGTCGAGCAGGGACGGCGCCGCCAGGAGCGACAGGTGCTGGGAGCAGGTCGTCAGCAGGCGATCCAGAAAGACCTCGTCCAGACGTTCCGGCGCAAAAACCGCCTCGGCGATGCCGGTGGCGGGATCCTGGTCGAAATCGATGTTGGCCGTGCCATAGGGCAGGTCGAGATCGGCGAGGATGGTTTCGGAGGCAAACAGGCTCGATATGCCGAAGGCGCAGTTGTGGGCGATGGTGGACGAGCCGACACCGCCCTTGGCGCCGATGAAGGCGATGCTGCGGCCCAGAGGCTCGGATTCCGGATCGACGAAGATGGTCGAAATCGCCGCCATGATATCCGCCATGGACACCGGTGCGACCATATATTCGGAAATGCCGCTGCGGATCAGGTCCCGGTAGAGCGGAATGTCGTTGTAGCGACCGAGCACGATGACGCGGGTGGTGGGATCGCAGACCTCTGCGAGTGGTGCCAATTCCTGTAGCAGGCTTGATGGCTCGCAATCGGTTTCGAGTATGATCAGATTGGGCGTCGGCGCCGACGAGAACATATTGGCGGCCGCGGCAATGCTGCCGCTGGTGATCCTCAAGGTGACCTTGGCCATCCGGCGATCATGGGCGCATTGCTCCATGACGCGATGAACCGATTCCGAGACGCAGAAGGCATGAACGGAAATACGCGGAAGCGGGCGCAGGCTGTCCAGATCGCCGGTTTTCACCGTCTCGTCCGCGCGACCGCCCTGGCCGGACCCGGTCTCTATATCGTATTCGATCGCACTCATTGTTCTATCCTGACTTCATAGTTCCCGAACAACCCCAAGCATCAAGCTAGTCCGAGGCGGTCTCCGAGCCTTCGCGATAGAGCCCGATCACGGTGGCGCGTCGCGTCGCGTCGATCGGGGTCATACCGCGTGGTGCCACGAGATCCATGGGGTTGGCGATCTGGGCTGCGAGATTGTTCTGGCTGGCGCAGCCGAAATTGTGCCAGTTGCGGTTCATCATCGTGTCATTGGCCAGATCTTCCGGCCACTCGCCGCACTGGCTGGTCACGGCGGTCGTCGCCACGTAACTCAAACGAACGGGTGCCGCGTCACCGGTGGCGCCTGCAGCGTAGCCGGTTTCGACGATCCGGGCGGCCGAGACGCCCTTGTTGGCCAGGAGCTTGCGAATTTCGCGGCTCATCTGCGAGGCGGCAGCGGAATTGGCCGAGCCCTGGGGCACCATGATCTGCACATTGCCGGAAGAACTGGCGACATAGTCCTGGGCAAAGCCGGAAATCGCATCCCGCGTGCCCGTCGTCAGTTTCCGGTCACCGGATGCCATAGGAATATCCAGAGTATGCTCGACTTCGGTCAGCACGATGGGATGGCGGGTGCGATAGTCGTCCGGGATCGAGCCGGTCGACATGCCGTCCCTGGTTCCGCAACCTGTCAGCACGGCAGCCGCCGCCAACGCCGCGCCGGCCAGAAAGACCTGCCTCAGGTTCGAGGTGCGGAAAGTCGCTTTGGTGACACGCATGGAACGAAGACCTTCTGCCGGTTCGGGCGCGATTTTATGAGTGTTCATCTTCGGGCTCCGGTTCATTTGTAGATAAACCCGACGGCGCCGTGATACTGGCCAGTGACTGCTTCCTTGCGGCCGTAGACCTTGTTGACGCGATTGAGGAAGTACATTGCGGCATCGTTTTCCGCGTTGAAATTGTCGTCCGGACGAGCCAGCTTGTTGCGGGCCACGGGACGGACCAGATATGGCGTGGCGATGATGACCAGTTCGGTCTCGTTGCGGACGAAGTCCTTGCTGCGGAATAGGGTGCCGAAGATCGGGATCTTCGACAGGCCCGGCAGGCCGGACATGGCCTGGCGGATATTGTCCTGAACGAGGCCGGCGATGACGATCGAGCCGCCGGATGGCAGTTCGACGGTTGTCGAGGCTTCGCGCTTGCGGATCGACAGATAGGTCGAGCCGGGGATATCCGCATATGAGTTGCCGGTCACAGCCGAACCCTCGTAGGTCGGTTCTGAAACGTTCGTTTCGATCTTCAGGCTGATGCGGCCGGCCGAAAGGACCACAGGCCGAAAGTTCAGCTCAATACCGTAATCCACGGTCTCCGTGGTTCGAGTGACAGTTGTCTCACCAGTTTCATCGTCGGTATCAATTTCCTGCTCTGCCGCCAGCCTGAATTCACCGCCAACGTAGAACTTCGCCTGTTCGCCGGAAATGGCCGTCAGGCTCGGTTCGGCCAGGGTCTTCATGACACCCGCCTGCTCCATGGCATTGACATAGGCGCTGATTCCGAAGTTGCCGATCGTCTTCGATATCGACGCCGTGCCGCCCACATCGACGGCATTGCCAAGGTTCGACGGATTCGCATAGCTGATGCCGCTCGTGCCGTCGGAAGCTGTCGCACTGACCCCCAGTTGCTTCAGCACCTGCCGGCTGACTTCCGCCACCGTGACTTTCAACGTCACCTGGTCTTCACCTTCAATTGTCAGCAGATTGACGATCTGCGAGACTTGGCGCTCTTCGGCAAAGATCGCCACCGCCGCATCACCACTGTCGCTCGATGCCGTCGCCGTCTCGTTGCGGGTCGTTGCCTCACCGCCCTGCAGGAAGGCATTGGCCAGGCTTTCTGCGCGGGCGGCATCCTGCGGTGTGCGGACGGTTCCGGTCAGCACGATGTTGTCTGAAATGATCTCGACCTTGATGTCGGATTCAGGCAGAAAACGGCTCAGATTGGCTTCCAGGCCCTCGATGTCTCGCTCGATCTGGATGTCGAGGCTGACGATCTCGCTGCCGTCCGACCCAAAAATGAAGATATTGGTCTGACCGACCGTCTTGCCGAAAAGGTAGATACGGCGCGATGTCCTTGTCACGGCATCGGCCATTTCCGGATCGGCCACAAGAATGTCGTGGGCGTCTTCGGGGAGATCGATCACCAAGGCCTTGTTGAGGCCGAGTTTAACGGTTCGGCGTGCGCCGGGACCCGATTGATTGATCTTGATGACGGCTTCCGATCCGGCATTCGCAGGACGGATGGCCGTGAAGGTCTGAAACCGCTCGCCGGGGAGACCGCAGAATGTGAGGCTGAACGCAAGGGTTCCGGCCACCGAAGCGCGAATTTTCCGACCACGACCGCTCATCTGTGTCCGCCCGCTCATTGTTGTTGCTCCGCTCCCGAATTCTTGACGATCTCGCCGGATTTGATGACCTGGATCATCGGCGCACCGGATCCGCCGCTGAGCAGGTAGTCGGCGGCCGTCGTGTCTTCCTCCTGCGCATCGGCCACCGAACGCAGTGCCAGCGACAGGCGCTCGGCCATCTGCTGGGCGACCGTGATGACCTTGGCCTGATCCGGCGTCAGTTCCAGCGTTGCCGTCGTGCCGACGACCGTCTTCGAACCGTCGCCCTTCTCCTCTATCTGCTGGTCGACCGCCAAAACACGGACGTTGGACAGCACCTGCTCGGTCAGGAAATTGTTGTCGTCGCCCTTGCGCACCATGATGACGTCGACGCGGTCGTTGGGCAGGATGAAACCGCCGGCGCCGGTGGCGACCGAAATTTCGGTGGCGACGGCACGTTTTCCGGATGGCAACAGCGACGACATGATGCGGCTTGAGGAATCGGCGATCTTCTCGCGGCGCAGCGGCTCACCTTCGAAGAGCGGCAGCCGCACCACGACGCCGTTCAGTTCCTTCAATGCTTCCGGCCGGGTGTTTTCGGTGATGAAGCCTTCGACAAGGCTTCCCTCCGGCCAGGGCATCCAGCGCATGGAGTCATCATTAAGGCGCGAACCGACCGGCAGATTGGCCGCGGCCACCAGCACGTTGATCGTCGGCTCTTTCTTGATCACCGAATCTGCCTGCTGCACGATCACCGATTTGGTGCCTGTCAGGCGCATAGCCAGGAGGCCGGCCAAACCTGCCGCCACGATGGCTACTGCGAGAATGATGATGCGGGCGGGTTTCATGATCTTTCCTTGCGAGAGACGTCGGGTTCTCTGCGGCCAGAATGATCAGCAATTGGTGTAATTATGGTTAATAAGGCGCTTACAATTTTGGTTAATGCAAGCTTACCGTCCGGCGACTTTGCTCAGGGCTGCATGGCCCAGAGGACCAGGGGTGACTGCGGATAGGTCAACAGGCCGGCAATGCCGATGGCGATGCCGTAAGGAATCTTCTTTGCATGGAGGATCGAACCCGGCAGCGGCAGGCCGATGGCCATCATCGTATTGGAGCGTGCGCGCAGCAGCAAGATCAGCAGGGTCAGCGCTCCGCCTATATAAGCGACGTTGACCAGGAAAGACACCAGGGACAGGTTGAGGCCGAACCACACGGCTGCAGCTGTCAGCAGCTTGGCATCGCCGCCGCCCATGACATTGAATGCGAAGAGCGCGAAACACACCGCGAAAACGACCAGACCGGCGAGAAGGTGAAATCCAATATCGGTAACACCGAGGCCTGCCAGGGGTGCGGCAATGGCGAAAGCGCCGAGAAGCACTACGGGGATGCGATTGGGAATCGTCATCTCCAGAAAGTCCGTGAAGGCCGCCAATGTCAGGCAGAGCGGGAAAATCACGAAAACGATGGCTTCTACCATGGGCATGCTCCCGACCAAGACCCGCTGATCGTAGCGGGCTTCGCTTAAGGAAATGCAAATCGCGGAGGTGTGACTATCAGTGTTTTGTCGGTCTAGACCCAAGGCGCCTGCAGCTGTTTCCGCGTTGCTCAACGATAAAAGACCGCCCTCTTGCCGAGAGCGGCCTTGGATTGCCGATGCCGAACAAATCGGCAGGGACTGTATTAGTTGTTGTCCAGCTTGGTGGCTAGGTCGGCGAACTGGTCGTCCAGGGCGTTGCCGAGCGTCGAAGCGCCGGTGATCAGGGCGACGGAAATCAGGGCGGCGATGAGGCCGTATTCGATTGCAGTTGCACCGGACTCGTCCTTGAAGAAACGTGCGAAAATCTTGGTCATGTTACTCTCCTACTCCACAATGTTGTTCAGCACCGCCGTCAACTGTTTCCGTTGATCGGATGACTGCAAATTACAGAGCGGCCATTGCCATCGGCTTAAGAAAAAGAGTTACCAAGAGGTTAAGGAGGCGCTGGTGCAGGTATTGGTAAACGGCCTGTCAATCCGATCGTTAAGAATCGACATATCCGTGACGCCGGCAATATACCGCCTATAAATATACTGCGATATCAACATCTTACCTGATCCGATCGAACAACGTTCGACGAGCCCTGGCGGTCCGACCAGCGCCCTGAGTGCCCGCATAACGGCCGCCGCTGTGCGATTTTGCGCTTCCTTAACGGTTCATTCACCAATCCCCATCATCCTCGAAGGATCATACGCTCGGAAATACGCTTCAAAAGGCTGACCTGATGTTGTCTCGCGGCGGCTTCGCACAATTATCCCTCGGCATCATGCTTGCCGCGGTCGGCGTCTGCGGCCCCGTGCGGGCCGAGGACGATCTGTTGCGCGTCTATATGGATCACGCGCGAGTCCTCAAGCTAGACCGGCCCGTCAGCAAAGTGATTGTCGGGAATTCGAAAGTCGCCGATGCAACGGTCGCCGATTCCAAGACGATCGTGCTCACCGGCCGCAGCTTCGGCACAACGAATCTGGTTCTGCTGGACAGCGAAGGCAATGCGATCGTCGACGAGCGCATTCTTGTTTCCATCGATGAAGGAAATTCCGTACGCGTATTCAAGCAGACGCAGCGTACCGTGCTGTCCTGCACGCCGAACTGCGAACAGCATTCCGATACCGCTAACGCCGCATCCTCGTCGGACTAAGCGTCAGCGCCGTACCAAAGAGCGTTTTCCTCTGAACGGCATGGAATTTGACAGTTTCATTCCGGTAAATTGTGCCTTTCCATTGAAACGGAAAATAAAGACTTGGCACCTAGCATCGGCCGAATTCGATGAAACCGGCCTTATGCGATGACTTCATATCATGACGATACGAAAGGCGACGCGAGCAAACCAGGATCCGGAAGCGGCTCCTGGACAGCGCTGCTGAGATCCAGGGACGGCGCGGCCGCGATCGAATTCGCGATCCTGTCCTTTCCCTATTTCCTCATCGTCTTCGCCATTCTTGAGACCTTTGCGGCCTTTGCGGCCGAGCAGCTGGTGGCGACCGCGGCGGATACCATGGCGCGGCAGCTACGCACCGGCAATATCAGCGGCGACCCCGGGCGGACGGCGACCTACCTGTCGGAAACGGAATTTCGGGCCGCTTTTTGCGACGAAATCTCCATCATGATCTCGTGTAGCGACGAGGAGATCGCAACACCCTCCAAGCTGTATCTGGATGTCCGCGACTTCACGACTTTTGCGCAGATGCCGGACGACATCCCCGTTGTATCCGACGTGCTTGACGTTTCGACCTTCGACTATTCGCCGGGTGGCCCCAAAACCATCAACATGCTTCGCGCCTATTACCACTGGACCGTGATCACCGACTTGGTTCGCCCCTATATCACCAATATCCGCATGCCCGGCGAAGAGGAGAATACCGGTTACCTGATCGTGGCGACCTCGGCGTTTCAGAATGAGGATTATCCGTGACGATATCCGCCGAGAAGCAAACGGGTACTTCGCGCACACCCCGCGGTCGTCTCGCTGCGCTGGCCGGTGCCGGTTACGATATCCTCAAGCGGCTCAAGGAGAACCGCGACGGGATCGGTGGGGTGGAATTCGCTCTGATCGCACCGCTTCTGCTCGTGGTCTACATCTGCGCGTTCGAGCTGACGCTCGGCTTCAGCGTGGCCAAGCGCGCCACACGAACCGCCGGGACGATCGCCGATCTGGTGGCGCAGCAGAGTTCTGTGACCAAAGCCTTTCTCGCCACGATGCCCGACGTCGCAAACGCGATCTTCACCCCCTTCGACACGGCTGCCGAAGGCCAGACGATCGACCTGAAGATTACCGGAATCGCCGTCGACAGCTCGGCAAACGCCACGGTCGCCTGGTCCTGGGCCGCCAACGGCACGACACCCTATGTTGCCGGCAGTGCGGTTGCCGTCCCTTCCGACATGCTGTCTGCCGATGTGTTCATGGTCCATACGGAGCTTAGCGTCCCACATACGCTGGTGATGTACCTGCCCGGAGCCGCTGCCAAGGAAACGCGCTCCGTCACCATCGACCGCGAATACTATTTCCAGCAGCGCACCGGCGAGACCATCGACTGCGGCGACTGCTGAAATCTGCCAAGGCAGTTGATCCCGCCAGCGGGCAATTTGCCAACCCCGACCTGACGGGATATTCATGCGCCTGAAGGCGGATGATGAAACGGGCCCGCGGATCAACCGCCGGCCTCGCCTTCCAGGTGAACAATGGCACGTGCATTTCTCTTCGTACTGGAT
The DNA here is from genome assembly GCF_012276985.1 of Agrobacterium sp. a22-2. Classification (GTDB taxonomy): domain Bacteria; phylum Pseudomonadota; class Alphaproteobacteria; order Rhizobiales; family Rhizobiaceae; genus Allorhizobium. The sequence goes on from NZ_JAAXMM010000001.1 coordinate 626,888, forward strand.
TCCTTCGGCGTCGGCGGCGCCCCGGACGCGCCCCGATACGGCGACGATGGGTCGAACACCTTCGGCCATATCGCAGAGTTCTGCGCGGCGGGCGCCGCCGACCGAACTGGCTTGAGAACCGGCCCCTTGCATCTGCCCAACATGTCGGCGCTTGGCCTTGTCCATATTGCCAAGATGGCCAGCGGCGACTTGCCGGCCGGCATGCCGGTGCCGGAACGGATTTTTGGCCTGCACGGCGCGGCCAGCGAGATATCCCACGGCAAGGACACGCCATCGGGCCACTGGGAAATCGCCGGTACGCCCGTGATGTTCGACTGGGGGTATTTCTCCAACGAGGATGAGGCCTTTCCGGCCGACCTGGTCGAGGCCATCTGCGAACAGGCCTCCCTGCCCGGCATTCTGGGCAATTGCCATGCCTCGGGAACCGACATCATCGCCCGGCTTGGCGAGGAGCATATCCGCACCGGCAAGCCGATCTGTTACACATCGTCGGATTCGGTCTTCCAGATTGCCGCCCATGAGACGCATTTCGGACTCGACCGGCTGATTGCGCTCTGTCAGATCGTCCGCAAGCTCGTCGATCCGCTGAATATCGGCCGGGTCATCGCCCGGCCCTTCATCGGCGAGACGCCGGCCACCTTCGAGCGCACTGGCAACCGCCGCGACTTTTCCGTGCTGCCGCCCGAACCGACGCTGCTCGACCGGCTGACCGATGCAGGACGTAAGGTGCATGCGGTCGGCAAGATCGGCGATATCTTCGCCCATCAGGGCGTGACGCGGGTGATCAAGGCGAATGGCAATATGGCGCTGATGGATGCCACGCTGAAGGTGATGGAGGAGGCGGAAGACGGCGACCTGGTCTTCACCAATTTCGTCGATTTCGACATGCTGTTCGGCCACCGCCGCGACGTGGCCGGTTATGCCGCAGCTCTTGAGGCTTTCGACCTGCGGCTTCCCGAGGTCCACCGCAAACTGAAGCCGGGCGACATGGTCATCCTCACGGCCGATCATGGCTGCGATCCGACCTGGCGCGGCACCGATCACACGCGCGAACGCGTGCCGATCATCGCCTTCGGTCCGGGCATCCGCTCACGATCGATCGGGGTGCGCGACACCTATGCCGATATCGGCGCCACAGTCGCCGCGCATCTCGGCATAACACCCGGCCCCTATGGCAGGAGCTTCCTTTGACCGCCCTTCTGAAGAAAGCCGAACTACATTGCCATGTCGAGGGTGCGGCGCCGCCGGCGCTGACCTTGCGGCAGGCGGAGATATACGGCGTCGACACGTCCCATTTCATCCGCGACGGTGTCTATGTCTGGGAGGATTTCACCAGCTTCATAGCCTGCTATGATGCCGTGGCATCGGTCTTTCGCACGGCCGAGGATTACGCCGCCCTTGCCGAAGCCTATCTTCTGGAGCTGTCGGCGGCGAATACGATCTATAGCGAGCTGTTCATTTCGCCCGATCACGGCGAGGCCGTCGGATTGCCGGCTGAACACTATATCGCCGGGTTGGCCAGCGGCATCCTGTCAGCGCGCGAAAAGACCGGCATCGAATGCCGCATGGTGATCATCGGCGAACGGCATCTGGGACCTGACAACGTCATCCGCCGGGCGGAATACACCGCGAAACTCGGTCATCCGCTGGTCACCGGCTTCAATATGGCCGGCGAGGAGCGCATGGGCCGCGTCGCCGACTATGCCCGCGCCTTCGACATCGTGCGGGAGGCAGGCCTTGGGATCACCATTCATGCCGGCGAACTCTGCGGCGCCTTCAGCGTCGCCGACGCGCTGGACCTGGTCAAACCGTCCCGCATCGGCCACGGTGTGCGGGCGATCGAGGATCCGGACCTGGTCAAGCGGCTGGCCGATCTCGGCACCGTGCTGGAAGTCTGCCCTGGTTCCAACATCGCCCTCAAGGTCTTTGCGGATTACAAGCACCATCCGCTTCGCGCCTTCGTCGATGCCGGCGTTCGCGTCACACTCAGTTCTGATGATCCGCCTTTCTTCCACACGTCGCTTGCCAACGAATACAGGATCGCGTCGCAGGAGATGGGTTTTTCCGACGCAGAGATCAACGCCATGACGCGGACGTCCATAGAGGCGGCCTTCGTGGACGATTCGACGCGGCACTCCCTGCTTTCCAGGCTCTGAAGGACCCGTGGCTGGGGATGGCCCGATAATTCAGCGGTTCGCTTCTTGCGAGCCTATGCACTCCGGTGAATAAACAAGGTCAACGGATAGATTTAACGGAAGGCTTTCTCATGGACGGCGTTACAGTCATCGACCACCCCCTCGTTCAGCACAAGCTGACCATCATGCGTCGCAAGGAAACCTCGACGGCGAGCTTTCGTCGCCTGCTGCGCGAGATCTCGACTTTACTCTGCTATGAGATCACCCGCGATCTCGAACTGACCATGGAGACCATCGAGACGCCGCTGATGGAAATGCAGGCGCCGGTTCTCGAAGGCAAGAAGCTGGTGTTCGCCTCCATCCTCAGGGCCGGCAACGGCCTTCTGGAAGGTATGCTGGAGCTGGTTCCCTCGGCCCGCGTCTCGCATATCGGCGTTTACCGCGACCATGAGACGCTGCAGCCGGTGGAGTATTACTTCAAGGCTCCGGAAGATGTCGCCGAGCGCCTGATCATCGTGGTCGACCCCATGCTGGCGACCGGCAATTCCTCGATCGCCGCCATCGACAAGCTGAAGGAACGCGGCGCCCATAATATCCGCTTCCTCTGCCTGCTGGCGGCGCCGGAGGGCCTGAAGAATTTCCGCGACGCGCATCCCGACGTGCCGGTTTATACCGCCTCGATCGACAGCCATCTCAACGAAAAGGGCTATATCGTACCCGGTCTCGGCGACGCCGGCGATCGCATGTACGGCACGAAGTAACTTTGCGGCAGCTTGCGCCCGGATCTGCTGCATAGAGCCGGACGAGCGGCAAAGCATTCAATTGGGCACAAAACGCTCCGGGTTCCTTAACCACACCTTCACGAACCGGCCCGCGATCCCGACATTGCGGGCCGTTTTGTTTGCTCCGTTAGCGGTATTTTGAAACTGTCGCCGACAGAATCGGACCGTGCCGAACCTTTGCCAAGGGAGTGTCGAAACCATGCTGATGCGCAGTCTTGTCGTGCTGGCCGTCGTCAGCGTCGTCGCCCTGCAGGTTCCCTCCGTCTTCGAGAGGATGGAAAACCGCCGGGACGTGTCCGATGGCACAGGCGGTGCGGCCGGCGGATCGGCCGACGAGACGGCCCTGGTCAGCACGTCTTCCGGCGGAACCGTCGTGCTCGACGCCGATCGTCAGGGGCATTATCGCGGCGATTTCCGGATCAACGGCAAAGCCGTCGAGGGCATGATCGACACCGGCGCCTCGCTGGTGGCGCTCAACGAGACGACCGCGCGGCGCCTCGGCTACGGCGCCACCGCACTGGACTTCAAATATGCCGTCAACACGGCCAATGGCAAGACGGAAGCCGCCCATGTGACGCTCCGGCGCGTCGAGATCGGTGGCATCAGGGTCGAGGAGGTCGATGCCATGGTGCTGCGCGACAAGGCGCTGTCGACTACGCTGATCGGCATGAGTTTCCTCAAGCAGATCGGCAGCTACGCCGTTGAGAACGACGTGCTAAGGCTTAGCCGCTGACATCTGTCATATGCGCTTGAGAATGACGTCCGACACAGGCGGCTGTTGCTGGCTGATCTGATAGCTTGCCTTCAGGGCCTGTGCGGCGCGCTCGCCGCCGTCCGGATCGACGGCATGCACCATGCCGATCAGGTCTCCCTTGGAGACCTCTGTTCCCAACGGCAGCAGCCGGCTGAAGCCGACGCGATGGTCTATCCCATCCGACGGACGACGACGCCCGCCACCCAGATCAACGACCGCCATGCCGATCGCCCGGGTGCTGCAGGCCGACAGCCAGCCGTCGCGCGCCGCCAGTACCGGGATTTCCACCGGCGGGCTGGCGAGGTAATGCGAGGGATCCTCGATGAAATCGACAGGGCCTCCGAGACTATGAACCATGCGGCTGAAAATCTCGGCGGCGCGACCGGACGACAGGGCCTCACGGCAGCGGGCTTCCGCCACATCCCGGTCAGCCACCACGCCGGCATTGACCAGCATCTCGGCACCCAGCGCCAGGGTTACGACTTCAAGCCGCGTTCCGGCCTTACGGCCTGCCAGAAAATCCACGCAGTTTATCACTTCCAGCGCATTGCCTGCGGCATCGGCCAGCGGCTGGTTCATGTCCGTCAGGACGGCCGAAGTCTTCATGCCGGCGCCATTGGCCACGTCGACGAGCGATCGGGCCAGCGTTTCGGCTTCCTCCAGGCTGGTCATGAAGGCGCCGTTGCCGACCTTGACGTCGAGCACCAGCGTCTGAAGGCCGGCGGCCAGCTTTTTCGACAGGATGGAGGCGGTGATCAGCGGCACGGATTCCACCGTCGCGGTCACGTCGCGGATGGCATAGAGCTGCCTGTCGGCCGGCGCGAGGTCCTCCGTCTGGCCGATGATGGCACAGCCGACCTGTTCGACGGTGCGATGGAAGGTGGCATTGTCCGGCATGACGTCATAGCCGGGGATCGACTGCAGCTTGTCGAGCGTGCCGCCGGTATGGCCGAGGCCACGGCCTGATATCATCGGCACAGCCAGCCCGCAGGCCGCGGCGATCGGCGCCAGCATCAGCGATACGTTGTCGCCGACACCGCCGGTCGAATGTTTGTCGGCGATCGGCCGGGCGATATCGGACCAAGACAGCACGGCCCCGGAATCGCGCATGGCCACCGTCAGCGCCACGGTTTCCTCGCGGCTCATACCGCGGAAGAACACCGCCATGGCGAAGGCGGCGATCTGCCCCTCGGACAGGGTCTCGCTCTTCATTGCGCCAATAAAGGCGGCAATTTCGGCGGCGCTCAACACGGCGCCGTCGCGTTTGCGCCTGATTATTTCCTGGGGAATCATCATCAATATCCTGTGGCCTGGGCAATGGACGGGCCGCCGCCGAGGATCGAGAGAATATCGTCCAGAAGCCCGGAGGCCCCGAAGCGGAAGGTGGAGGGCATGACCCAGTCCTCGCCCATGATGGTATCGGCCAGCCGCAGATAGAGGGCGGCATCGGCAACGCTTGAGATGCCGCCCGCCGGCTTGAAGCCGACCTTGCGGCGGCTGTCGCGGATCGCCCGCAGCATGATGTCCGTCGCCTCGAGCGTCGCATTGACGGCAACCTTGCCGGTCGACGTCTTGATGAAATCGGCGCCGGCGGCAATGGCGAGTTCCGAGGCCTGGCGCATCAGTGCGCTATCCTTCAACTCGCCGGTTTCCAGAATGGTCTTCAGCAGCGTCGGCGGCGGGCAGACTTGGCGCACCGCCGTTACCATTGATGTGACCGCCGCCTCGTCGCCGGCCATCAGGGCGCGATAGGGGATGACCAGGTCGATCTCGTCGGCACCATCGGCCACGGCGCGTTCCGTCTCCGCGACGACCGTTGCAATATCGAGTTCACCTGAAGGAAAATTGACGACCGTCGCAATGCGGACCAGGGAATCGCTGCCAAGAATGCCGCGGGCCTGGGCCACGAAGCGCGGCCAGATGCAGATGGCGGCCGTGTGGCCGAACGGCGTTCTGGCTCGGGCACAGAGTTCCTCTATGGCGGCCGGCGTGCAGTCGTCCTTCAGATTGGTGAGATCCAGAAGCGACAGTGCGACAGACGCGGTCTCGCGCAATTCGTGACTATCCAAGCTGTGGTCCTCCGCCCGAGATCATCGTTTTCAGGATCGCGGCAAGTCGCTTTCCGCCAATCGGGGCCATGTCCTTGGTTTCGGCGTGGCTGAGTTCGGCGCCCGTCATTCCAGCCCCATAATTGGTGATAACCGAGGCTGCGGCAACCCGGAGGCCGAAAAAACGTGCGAGGATCACTTCCGGCACCGTCGACATGCCGACCGCATCGGCACCCAGAATGCGTGCCATGCGGATTTCCGCCGGCGTTTCGAAGCTTGGTCCGGAGAACCACATATAGACGCCTGTGGCCAGCGGAATTCCGGCGATCGCTGCGGCCTTGCGCATGGCTTCGGAGAGGTCCGTGTCGTAGGCGCTGGTCATGCCGACGAAGCGATCGTCGCTGCCCTCGCCGATCAGCGGATTGAGGCCGGAGAAATTGATGTGATCGGCGATCTGCATGACCGAGCCCGGCGGCAGATCCTCGCGCAGCGAGCCGGCCGAATTGGTGAGGATCAGCGATTGCACGCCAAGGCCCTTCAGCACCTCGATCGGCAGGCGCATGGCATTGGCGTCGCCCTTCTCATAATAATGGATGCGGCCGGCCAGCATGATCACCGGAACGCCACCGATCGTTCCCGCCACCAGCTCGCCGGCATGGCCGGAGACGCCGCTCACCGGGAATCCGGGCAATTGCTCGTAGGGAATACGAACAGGATCTGCGACCTCTTCAACGAGCGATCCGAGACCGGAGCCGAGCACCACGGCATGGCGGGGTATCAGGCCATTCAGCCTGTCCACCAGGAGGTCGATCGCATCCCTCATCCGAGCAGGTCCGTCTTGAAGCTCAGGGGCAGAAGCTCGTCCATGGTCAGGGTCTTTTTGACGCCGGCCTCGTCGCAGAGATAGATGCGGGTATCGGCGGAGGCGAATTCGGCGATCTTCTGCCGGCAACCGCCGCAGGGCGGGCACAGCGCCAGTTTCTCGGCGATCACCGCCATCTCGACGATCTTCCTGGCGCCGCCCATGACCATGCAACCGATCGCGGTCGGTTCGGCACACCAGCCCTGGGGGAAGGACAGGTTCTCGATGTTGGCGCCAGTATAGATCCGGCCATCATCGGCACGGATGGCAGCACCCACCGGGAATTTCGAATAGGGCGCATGGGCAAAGGCCATGGCGTCCCGTGCGGCCTCGAACAGATCGTGAGACATCGGTTCAGCGCTCCTTGACATAGGGGACACCGCCGGCCTTCGGCGGGTTGGCGGCGCCGATGAAACCGGCGAGCAGAATGCAGGTCAGCACATAGGGCAGCGCCTGGAAGATCTGCACCGGCACTTCACCGATCAGCGGCACGGATTTGCCCTGCATGAAGTTGGCCAGCGCATCGAGAAAGCCGAACAGCAGGCAGGCGAGCATCACCGGTACCGGCTTCCATTTGGCAAAGATCAGCGCGGCGAGCGCGATATAGCCTTTGCCGGCCGACATGTTGTTGATGAAGGCGGCCGACTGGGCGATCGCCAGATAGGTGCCGGAAAAGCCGCAAAGGAAGCCGGCGACGATGACGGCGCGGTAGCGCAGCCAGACGACCGAAATGCCGGCTGTGTCGACAGCGCCCGGGTTCTCGCCAACGGCGCGCAGGCGAAGGCCGAATCGCGTGCGGTAAAGCACCCACCAAGACAGAGGCACGGCGAGGAAGGCGAGATAGGTGAGCAGGTTGTTGCCGGAGATGACGTTGGCATAAAGCGGGCCGATGACCGGCACGTCGCGCATGAAGTCGACACCTGGCAGGGTGATCGGCGAAAAACGACCTTCGGGCGGCAATTGCGGTGTCCGGCCGCCCTGGCGGAACCAGGCCTGCCCCAGAACGATGGTGAGACCGGCGGCGACGAAATTGATGGCGACGCCCGAGACGATCTGATTGCCGCGATTGGTGATTGAGGCAAAACCGTGCACCAGCGACAGGGCGATCGATACGCCGATGCCTGTCGCAAGGCCGATGAAGGCGGAGCCGGTCATATAGGCGGCAACCGCCGAAGCGAAAGCGGCGGCCAGCATCTTGCCTTCAAGGCCGATGTCGAAAATGCCGGCGCGCTCGGAGAACAGACCGGCGAGAGCGGTGAAGATCAGCGGGATCGACAGGCGGATGGTGGAGCCGAGGATGCTGATGAAGATATCGAAATTGTCCATGGTCCTGCCCTCACGCCTTTCCGACGAATTGCTGGTAGACCCGGACGATGGCCGGGCGGAACATGTATTCGAGCGCGCCGGCAAACAGGATGACCAGACCCTGGATGACGACGATCATGTCGCGGGTGATGTTGGGCATGTCGAATGAGAGTTCGGCGCCGCCCTGGTAGAGAATGCCGAACAGGATCGCAGCGAGGATGATGCCAACCGGATGGTTGCGGCCCATCAGCGACACGGCAATGCCGACGAAGCCGGCACCGCCGACGAATTCCACTTGCAGGCGGGCCGAGGCCCCCATCACGGAGTTGAGGGCCATCATGCCGGCAAGGCCGCCGGAGATCAGCATGGTAACGATGACGGTGCGGACATAGGGAATGCCGGCATAGGCGGCGGCAGACCGGCTGATGCCCATGGTGCGCATTTCATAGCCGAACTTGGTGCGCCAGATCAGGAACCAGATGACGACGCACATGACCAGCGCGATCAGGAAGGAGGCGTTGAACGGCGCCGGCCCGAGCTTCATGCCGAACATCGCCATCAGCCAGTCGAGCTTCGGCAATTGCCCGCCGGGCAGGAAGGTGCGGGTTTCAGGCGCCATCTTGCCAGGCACGATCAGCACGTTGACGAGAAGATAGACCATCAGCGCGGCGCCGATGAAATTGAACATGATGGTGGTGATGACGATATGGCTGCCGCGCTTGGCCTGCAGCCAGGCGGGGATCAGTGCCCAGGCAGCGCCAAACACCGCCGCACCGATCACCGCGAAGGGCATGGTCACATACCAGGGCACGTAATGGTCGAAGGCCAGCGCCACCAGCGCCGCGCCCAAGCCGCCGATATAGGCCTGGCCTTCCGAACCGATATTGAACAGGCCGGCATGGATGGCCACCGCCACCGACAGGCCGGTGAAGATGAAGTTGGTGGCGTAATAAAGGGTGAAACCAATGCCCTCGCCGCGGCCAAGCGCGCCCTGCAGCATCAGCTTGAGCGCCTCATAGGGGCTTTCGCCGATGATCCAGACCACCAGGCCGGAAATGAGGAAGGCCAGGATGAGGTTGATGACCGGCAGGAGTGCGTAATTGATCCAGTTTGGAAGCGGTACGGAAGCGGTGCTCATCAAGTCCTCACGCGGCAATGCCGGCCATCATCAGGCCAAGCGTCTGTTCGCCGGCATCCGGCATTTTCTCTCCGACGATCTTTCCGGCGAACATCACCAGGATACGGTCCGAGAGCGAGCGAATCTCGTCCAGTTCAACCGACACCAACAGGATGGCCTTGCCTGCGTCACGCGTCTCGATGATCCGCTTGTGAATGAATTCGATCGCGCCGATATCGACGCCGCGGGTCGGCTGGCCGACGATCAACAGCTTCGGATCGCGCTCGATCTCGCGGGCGACAACGATCTTCTGCTGGTTGCCGCCGGAAAAGTTCGCGGTCTTCAAACGGGGATTGGGCGGGCGGATATCGTATTTCTCGATCTCTTCGATGGCCGCCTTGCGAATGGCGTCCGGGTCCAGCATCAGGCCCTTGCCGTATCTTTCATCGCGGTGGTAACCGAGAATGGCGTTCTCGCTTTCCTCGAAACTCAGCACCAGACCCATATGGTGGCGGTCTTCGGGAATATGGGCAAGGCCGATCGACCGCAGCGCAGCCGGGTCGAGGCCGGCAACGTTCTGGCCGCCGATGAAAATTTCGCCGGAGGTCGGTTTGCGGATGCCGGTAATCGCTTCCAGCAACTCGCTCTGGCCGTTGCCGGCGACGCCCGCAATGCCGACGATCTCGCCATGCCGCACATCGAAGGACACGTTGTCGACCATGGTGACGCCGCGACCGTCCTTGACCGTCAGATTACGCACCGACAGGAAGACCTCGCCCGGCTTGGCATCGCCCTTGTCGACATGCAGCAAGACACGGCGGCCGACCATCAGTTCCGCCAGTTCCTCCACCGTGGTTTCCGAGGTCTTGCGGGTGGCGACCATTTCGCCGCGGCGCATGACAGACACCGTGTCGGTGATTGCCATGATTTCGCGCAGCTTATGGGTGATCAGCACGATCGTCTTGCCTTGGTCGCGCAGCACGCCGAGGATCTTGAAGAGGTGATCGGCCTCCGATGGCGTCAGCACGCCGGTCGGCTCGTCGAGGATCAGGATCTCGGCGCCGCGATACATGGCTTTGAGAATTTCGACGCGCTGCTGCAGGCCGACGGCAAGCTCTTCGACCACCGCATCGGGATCGACCTCGAGGCCGTAATCGTCGGCCAGGCGCTTCAAGGAGGCGCGTGCCGCTGCCGTGCCTTTGCCCAGGAAGGCCCCGCCTTCGGCACCCAGCATCAGGTTTTCAACCACAGTGAAATTTTCGACCAGCATGAAATGCTGGTGGACCATGCCGATGCCAGCAGCGATCGCCGCCTGGCTGTCGCGAATGAGGATCGGCTTGCCATCGATCTTAATGGTTCCACCATCGGCGTGATAGAAGCCGTAGAGGATCGACATCAGGGTCGACTTGCCGGCACCGTTTTCCCCGATGATGCCATGGATGGAGCCCTTGGCGACGGTCAGGTTGATGTTCTTGTTGGCATGGACTGCACCGAACCTCTTTTCGATGCCGATGAGTTCGATGGCAGGCGCTTGGCTCACGTCGATAAGCTCCGAATGGCGGACATGAAAAGGGCGCAAAACGGAATTGCCCGCCTTGCGCCCTCGGATTAAATCACTTCGGGCAGGAATTGTCCGACATATAATCGTGGACCTTGATGGTTCCCGCGATAATATCGGCCTTGGCCTTTTCGACAGCAGCCTTCATCTCTTCCGTCACGAGCTTGGTATTGTATTCGTCCAGCGCATAGCCGACGCCATCTTCCTTGACGCCAAGCGACTGAACGCCGCCAGTGAACTTGTCAGCCTTGGTGTCGGTATAGGCATTGTAGACGGCCAAGTCGACGCGCTTGACCATCGAGGTCAGAACCGAACCCGGATGAACGTAGTTCTGGTTGCTATCGACGCCGATCGAGAACTTGCCGTTGTCGGCAGCGGTCTGGAGAACGCCGAGGCCGGTGGCGCCGGCCGCCGCGTAAACGACATCCGCACCCTGGTCGATCTGGTTCTTGGTGAGTTCGCCGCCGCGGACCGGGTCGTTCCAGGCAGCGCCGGTCGTGCCGGTCATGTTCTGGAACACTTCGATCTTGGCATTGGCAGCGCGCGCGCCCTGCTCGTAACCACAGGCAAACTTGCGGATCAGCGGAATGTCCATGCCGCCGACGAAGCCGACCTTGCCGGACTTCGAGGCCATGCCGGCGAGGACGCCGACGAGGAAGGAGCCTTCTTCTTCCTTGTAGACGACCGAGCGCACGTTCGGCAGTTCAACAACGGAATCGACCAGGACGAACTTGGTGTCGGGGAATTCGGCGGCGACCTTCTCGATAGCCGAGGTCCAGGCGAAGGACACGGCGACGACCGGGTTGAAGCCCTTGGAGGCGAAGTTGCGGATTGCCTGCTCGCCCTGCGTATCGCCGGTCGGCTCGAAATCGCGGTAGTCGATACCGGTTTCGGCCTTGAACTTCTCGGCGCCGGCATAGGCTGCTTCGTTGAACGACTTGTCGAATTTACCGCCGGTGCCGTAGACAAGCGCCGGCTTAACGTCTGCGGCGAGCGCCGTTGCCGACATCGCGGCCAAAGCAAAGAGACTCAAGACGGTTTTTTTCATTGTGCAGCCCTGTTGTTGCTATTGATCTTTTTTTAGGTCCTCCCGCACGTCTTGAACAGACATGTCTGCGACCCCGCCCGACAGCCCCTCGGCAGTCGGACTTGGGTCATCCTTGCATGGCTCCAGAAAAAATTCACCAGATTTTTTTCATCCGGTAAAGATTTGTAGAAACGACTGATTTTTCATCAAGCCCGCTCAAAATTGGCTCATTTCAAGCGGGTTTCTGATCAAAACCTAGCCGATCGGGCAGGACACGCCAATGCCGCGCAACCCGCAATAGCCATTGGGATTTTTTGCGAGGTATTGCTGATGATAGTCCTCGGCATAGAAGAATTCCGGGGCCGGAATGATCTCGGTGGTTACCTTGGATGTGCGCCCGGCCGAAGTCAGCGCCGCCTGGAAAGCGTCGCGAACACGGTTTGCCGTTTCAAGATCCGCCGCGTTCTCCACATAAATGGCTGACCGATAAGTCGTGCCGATATCATTGCCCTGGCGCATGCCCTGGGTCGGATCGTGGGCTTCGAAAAATACCTTGAGCAACGCTTCGAGGGTTACCGTGGCCGGATCGAAAACGACTTTGACGACCTCGGTATGACCGGTCAGGCCGGTGACCGTTTCCTGATAGGTCGGGTTGGGCGTGTAGCCACCGGCATAACCGGCCGCCGTTACCCAGACGCCCGGGATCTGCCACAGCAGGCGTTCGGCGCCCCAGAAGCAGCCCATGCCGAGATAAACGGTGGCCATGCCCTCGGGGTAAGGGCCTTTCAACGGCCGGCCGGACACGAAATGCGTCACAGCGGTGGCGATCGGCTCTACCCGACCGGGAAGAGCCGTTGCCACGGTCGGCATCGTCGTCTTTTTGTTGAACATATCGATCACATACATCTGCGCCTCCTTGCGTATTTGTCGCACAGCGGATTTCCAGAACCGGCCCATCGCTCCTCAGGCGGCAAAGCGTCCCGCCAGGGACGGCTTTCGGTAACCGCACATCCAAAGAAAGAGTGACAAAAGCAGGAACACGGCAAAAGCCGGCTGACCCAGCACCCATGCGACGCCGTTCTGCCAGATCCAAGCCCCTATATAGTGTTCGACGCCCGTCTGAACCAGGGCCAGCGTTGAGGAACTGAGATCCGCCCAAGCAGCTCCAAAGGAGGTCATGACGACCTCGGAAGAGGCAACGGATTCGATCGAGTCGATCGCCGCAGCCAGCACTGCGATTGCCAGGGCGACCAGACTGAGAAGCCGGAAGAGAAATCTGATCACCCGTCACTCCGTTTACTGCCTGCATGAACCGTTCGTGCAACCAATATGGACAGCCAGAGCAATTGCGCAACATGGAACCACGGCAAGTTTTATCCAAGACCGTCAGAAAACTGTCAGATTCCGGTTGATCCCACGGAATTCATCGGTATATATCGCGGCCGTTCCAACGGTTTGTTTCACACGCGAAGCAACCGGCTTTACGGACAGGTGGCCGAGTGGTTTAAGGCGCACGCCTGGAACGCGTGTGTGCGTGAAAGCGTACCGTGGGTTCGAATCCCACCCTGTCCGCCAGTCAGGCAATTGTCCGACTCGATGCCCTCCATTCCAGGATTTCACCTTGATACCGGGCGGCACAACGAACCATCGATTCCGCGCTGTAGCCCGATATCTCGATCGCTTGACTCTCGGTCGGACGATGATGAGTCACGCGGACATTGTCGTTACGACTGAATGAAGAATGGCATTCATGGGTGCAGCTATGGCCGGATCACCATAGTCGCCAGCGGTGGTGACGACGGCGAGGTCCAGGTCCGGCACCAGGAAAAGCCGCTGTCCCCCGTTTCCGATGGCTGCCGTTACGGACAAGTCTCTGTCTTTCCAGCGCGTCGTCATCGACCACCACTGGAAGCCATAGCCGCCGATGGGCGCAGTCATGATGCTTGGCGTGATCGATCGGGCAATCCAGTCAACAGGCACGACCGACCGCCCCTGCCATTCACCGCCCGCGAGCATCATCGCTCCAAGCTTCATAAGCTCACGGGGCCTCAGCCGCAGGCCTATCGCAGCCATGGGCGTGCCATAAACGTCTCCGACCCATTCCCAATCGGTGATGCCCAGCGGAACAAACAGGTTTTGTTCCGCGATCTGGCGGAGGGAACGTTTCGTCGATCGTTCCATGATCTCGGCGAGGACTGCTGTGAGGCCGCCGCTGTAAGTGAACAGCTTTCCGGGCGGGGCGACCACGTCGCGCTGAAACACGTAGCTGTAGGCACATGGACTGAGGGCGAGGCCGATCTCGTCGGTCGATGAGGCGCGGCGAACAGGAGAGGGTTCGGTCCATTCCAATCCCGCCGTCATTGTCAGGAGATGGCGAACACAGATCGCGCGGCGCGCGGTGTCATTCAAGGCGGTGCATTCCGGGTAGAGCGATGAAACCGAAGTATCGATACCCGGCACCTCGCCGCGATCGAGGAGGATGCCGTACAGAAGCCCGACGATGCTTTTGCTGACCGAGCGCATGTCATGAAGGTCCGCTTGTGCGAACTGCCGCCGCGAGGCCCACAGACTGTAGATCGAGCGGTCGAACCCTGGGCGGTACAGTTCGGCCGTCAACTTTCCGTGCCGCAGAACGAGCACGCTGTGAATGTTCGCCGTACTTCTCTGAACGCCCTCCAGCATAGCTTGCAGAGCCTTGGAGTCGATGCCCAGGTCTGCCGGCGCTCCGATCGCGAGGTTGTCGGCGGCAGGCGCCGGTGTAAAAACGCCTTTCGGAGAGATTGAACCAGCGGCCCGAGCAATGTCGAGTGCGGCAAATGTCGGCGCCGCCAGAACGAGCGGTGCAGCCAGCATTGTTTTCAGGAGGCTGCGGCGTGGTATTTGCCGTTCAGACAGGGTGACCCGATTACCATCGTCGTTCATGCTGAACTCTCCTCTTGTCGCGGCTACACCTCACCGAAGCGCCTGCGACATGATGCGAGGAAAACTCAGTTTCTCCTACTCGGCTTGTCCGATGCGGTCGCAACCGATTTAAGATGTTGAAACCAATAAAATATCGCGTGCGTCAGGAGGGTTCAGCGGGGGAACTGCTCGCATTGGCGGACTGAGAGAAGCCGAGGAGATAGGCACGGACGAACCCCACCGTTTCGTTTTCCAGCGATTCAAGCGGCAGGTCGCTGGCCTCTCCCTGTTCGGTCAACGCACGGGCAACGCCGAAGACCGCCCGCGACACGACGAACAAACGGATCGGATCAATCGCCGGCACGTCGGGTCCAAGCAGATGGCCCGATTTTCGGGCAAGTGACCCGACGACATCATCGAGCAACCGGTCGTGCTCGGCGCCGAAACCGGACGAGATATAGAAACTCATGACCGCGCGCCGCACGTCTCGGTCGGCGCGGTGACGCGCGAACAGCGTGCGGATCAGAACCCGAAGCGCATCTTCGCTCCTTGCGCCGTCGACGGCCTCCGTCAGCGACCTGCGATCCTCATGAAGAATCTGCCTCGCCAGCGCGATGCTGATCGAATCCTTGTCCGGAAAATATCCATAGAGTGTGCCGATGCTGACGCCTGCGACTTCGGCGACCCTATTGGTGTTGAAGGCCGCGCGCCCCTCTGTCCGCAGGATGCGAACGGATGCTTCTAGGATTGCGGCCACGGTTGCTTGAGCCCGTGCCTGCGATGGTTTGCGCCTTGGTTCGAAGCCGGGTTCGCGTCTGAAATTCATCAAGATGGTCCGCAGCCGGGGCCGTTCTACAATATGAGAAATCCTCATATACCATGCCGAGGAAGACACAACAACCGGCGCTGGGTCAACCATTGTCTACAGAGCATACTCAAGGTTGAGTGAGGGCTATGGCATAGACATTTCGGAAATATCCCAGACAATGCTCGCTGCCGATTTCGTCAATGGTGGCAAGCGGTCGGACGTCGATTGAGAATCGACATCCCCGACACGGGCCATGCAGACACAGCGCCAATGGTCCGCCGCACCGTATCCACATGACCCACGCCCCTCAATTCTGGGGGAGAAAGTTCATTCTAGAGACGATTGCGGCGAAGGCTATTGCGAAAAGTAGCCCTGCTGCGAATTACGTCGCGACCTGCTCGCCTGCTGCAAGGGTACCGAACTTGGCAAAGAATTCACCGGCCAGCTTCTTGGCGGTGGAATCGATCAACCGGCTGCCGAGCTGGGCGATCTTGCCGCCGACTTCCGCCTTGACCGTGTAGGACAGAATCGTGGCCGAAGGACCATCCTCGACCAGGGACACCTCGGCACCGCCCTTGGCAAAGCCGGCAAGGCCACCCTTGCCTTCCCCGACAATGGTGTAGGACCGCGGCGGATTGAGATCCTTCAGCTCGACCGAACCTTCGAACTTCGCCTTGATCGGCCCGACCTTCAGCACGACTTTGGCGGTCATTGCATTGTCGGCCGTCTTTTCCAGGCTTTCGCAACCGGGGATGGCCTGCCGCAGACATTCGGGATCGTTCAAGGCCCGCCACACATCCTCTATGGACGCTTCGATCCGTTCACTGCCGTTCATATCCATTGACTGTTCCTCTTCCCTTATTCCTCGTCCGGTCCATCGCCGCGCTGACCGCGACGGCGAAGCCTTGTGATTTCTGCCAGGACCGACAACGCGATCTCGTCCGGCGTGATGGCGCCGAGATCGAGGCCCGCCGGCCCCTTGACCCTGTCCAGCAGGCCGGCATCCACGCCGTCTGCCGTCAGCTTTTCCCGCAAGGCGGCCATTTTCCGACGGCTGCCGACAAAGCCGCAATAATCGGCCTTTGTCTCCACTGCCGCCTTCAGGGCCGCCTCGTCTCCTCTTCCCTGCGTGGAGACTACTATAAATCGCGGCGGCTTTGCATCTTTTTCAAATGCATAGCCGTCGATCCATCGATCCGCCTCCGCCGGCTCCGAAAGATCCGCCGCGGGGGCCGCGAGCGTGACATGATAACCGAGCGCGCGGGCCTGCGAGACAAGAGCCAGGGCCACCGGACTGGCGCCGAAAACCATCAAGGCCGGGCGCGGCAGGACCGGCTCGATGAAGATGTCCATGGATCCCTTGCTGGGGCACATGTTGCGGGCGAATTGCACGCCGTCGCGGCTGTCGCCGGGCCGCACGCCGAGATCGGCGAGAAGATCGCCCGGCTGGACCGAGACGAGCCGTGCCTGGCCATCGGCCAGCGCCGCGTTGGCGGCACGCAGCACGGCGCCTCGGGCACAGCCGCCGCCGATCCAGCCGGCGGCAATCGTGCCGTCCGGGCGGATAACGGCCTTGGCGCCGGCCTTGGCGGCCGTGACCGACACGGTGCGCACGACGGTGGCGAGGACAAATGCCTGTTCAGCGGTTTTCAAGCGGGCTGCCAGATCCATCACATCGACATGCACGGTCATCGCATCCTCCTTCACAAGCGTGCCAGATAAGGTTCCAGGGCCGCCAGGCTGTCGAGCGTGTGGGCCGGCGCATAGAGATCGACATGGGGCAGCGCCGCCTTTATACCGCGGGCATCGGGCGTATAGCCTTCCCAGCCGATCATCGGATTGAGCCAGACAATGCGCTGGCAGCGCCGGCCAAGCGCTGCCATTTCGGCCCCGAGCAAGGCGGCATCGCCGGTCTCGTAGCCGTCCGAGACGATCATCACGCAGGTGCGCGAATGAATGACGCGGGCGGCGTAGGCGCGGTTGAACGTGAACAAACATTCGCCGATCCTGGTACCGCCGCCGGCCCCTTCCGCCATCATCTGCAGCCGGTCGAGCGCGCGGGCACTGTCGCGCTCCCGCATGGCCGCCGACACATGAGCCAGGCGGGTGTGGAACAGAAAGGCCTCGGCTTCGCGGAATTCGTCCAGCACACCATGGATGAAGCGCAGAAACAGGCCGGTATAGAGGCTCATGGAGCCCGAGGCATCGAGCAGCAGAACGAGGCGGAGCGGCTTTTCGCGACGCTGCCGCCTGACCAGAACGATGGGCACGCCGCCCTGGCCGATGGCGCGGTGAATGGTGCGGCGCAGGTCGATCCGGTAACCGCGCCGGCGGGCGATATCGCGCCTGGTCAGTCGGGCCCGCATGGCCTTTGCCAGACGGGCCGCGATGGCATGGGCTTTTTCGACGTCGTCGGGATTGCTCAGCTTGCGAAAATCGGTTGACGACAAAGATTCGATCGTCGAGGCGCCCTCCATCCGGCCTTCGCCGCCCTGGTCGATGCCCGCCTCATCGGAGGACGGCACCTGATCGGCAACGCTGCCACCCTGTTCCCGCGCAATCCTGTCCTGCAGGGTTTTCAGCGACGGACTGCCGGACGGCCTGGTGGAGCCGGACACCATGCTGCGCGAGCGAACCCGCCGGCCGAGCCAGAACGCATCGAACAGGCCGTCGAACCGTTCCCACTCCGCACGGCTGGTGGAAAACAGCTGCTTGAAGGCCTGGCGCAGCAGGCCCGGCTTGCGGGCATAACCGCCGACCATCAACAGCTCGGCATCCCGGCCTTCCGACAGGCCGACCGCAAAGGCATTGTCGCGCAGCGTCTCGAGGAAGGCGGCAAGCCTGGCCGAAACCAGTTGCGTGACGGCATCCAGTTCCTCAGGCTTCAAGGGCGCGCCGCAGCAGCTCATGCCACCCTCCCCAGCAGCCTGGCTGTCACTTCGGGCGTGACACGCGCCTTGTCCTCATGGGTCTTCAGCAGGCAGAGCAAGGTCTCATGGACGGCTTGCGGATCGTCGTGCAGATCGCGCACCTGCAACCCGACAAGGGCCGCGGCCCAATCCAGGGTTTCTGCAACGCCCGGCACCTTGCGCAGGTCCTCCTTGCGGATGGACTCGACAAGTCGGGCGATCTGCAGCGACAGGGACGCCCCGATGCCGGCAATCCGCGCCATGATGATGCGCGCCTCGCGATCGACGTCGGGATAATCGACATAGTGATAGAGGCAGCGACGGCGCAGGGCATCCGAAAGCTCTCGGGTGCCGTTCGAGGTGAGGATCACATGGGGAATGCTCAGCGCCGGGATCGTGCCGAGCTCGGGGATGGACACCTGGAATTCGGAGAGGATCTCCAGCAGGAAAGCCTCGAATTCCTCGTCGGCGCGGTCGACCTCGTCGATCAGCAGAACCGGCGACACCTCCTGGCGGATTGCGGCAAGCAGCGGCCGCTCCAGCAGGTATTTCTCAGAAAATATCGCGTCCTCGACCTCAGACGCATCCCTGCCCCGATGGGCCTGGATGGCGAGCAGTTGCCTCTGGTAGTTCCATTCGTAAAGGGCGGCCGACTGGTCAAGTCCCTCGTAACATTGCAGCCGGATCAGCCTTGTGTCGTAAAGCCGTGCCAGGGCGCCGGCCACCGCCGTCTTGCCGACCCCCGCCTCGCCCTCCAGCAACAGGGGCCGCTTGAGGAAGGCCATCAGCGAAATCGCGGTCGCCAGTTCACCGTCGGCAATGTGGCCGGCAGCTGACAGTCCAGAGGCAATCTCATCGCGGTTGAGCGTGGTCATGAGGCGTATCGTTTCTTTCGATGGTCACACAACACCCGCCCTGCCTTCCGGCATGCCCTACAAGGAGAGAAAGATTCCCCTCCCAGCCC